>JAQVCW010000022.1 GCA_028689585.1 Lachnospiraceae bacterium
ACGATATATAATACACCTTGTTTGGAAAGGAGGGCATATTGAAACAAAACATATTGGTCATTGACCGAGATGAGGAAGTGTTTGAACATATCCGGGATGCCTTTGAGAATGAGGTCATCAGCGTGAGACATGTCTATACCGCCGAAGAAGGTCTGTTTCGTATGCGGATGAAGAATTATAGCTTGATTGTCATGGATGTGGCTCTCTCGGAGCAGTCCGGGCGTGCGATCATTACTGCCATGCCGAACCACAAGGCACCGATGTCTTTGGAGGCAAGATAAAGGTCGATTTGCTCACCTATGTAGCCAATATTGTGCAGATAATTCCCGTGCGGCTCACTATAAAACAAAACGCAGTACTGCGCGCCACGGGAGCAGGTTGTCTCACGTTCCGGCACAAATGAATCTTTGTATGGATGCTTTCCTCTAACGGTTTTACGGTTTTGAGAAAGCGATCCAGCCCCGCAACCTCATCCGTAGAAATCTCACCGGCTCCCCGGAACCGGTGAAAGGATTTTCGCTTGAACAACATCTTATAAGTTTCTACCATTGCAGCTCCTCCACTTTTTTCATTTCGTTTTCTGCTTTTGCAATCTGGGTGATGGCAATATCCTGCGTTATTCGTCTGCTGGCCTCAGTGATGCAAGCCATGCTTCGATTGCCTGAACTAAAATATACTGTTGCTGCAAAACAGCCAAACCGGTTTCGGGAATATCGGGAACGCCTTCTTTTAACTTTAGGTTCTCCTCCAGATATTGCTTTAGTTCTGCGACGCTGCTTTCAATCCGCTGCAGACATTGTTCTCGGTAACTGGCATCTAACTTATCCAGATTCACAATCACTGCGTTAAAGTCCAGGAAAATACGAATGGGTTGTTCCGAAATTTCCAGCATAAGTTTTTCAAATTCATGCTTACCAGTTTCCGTTAAAGAATAAATTACTTTTTCCGGCATTCTTCCTTCCTTAACAGTGTTTCCTTCAATGTAACCTTTTTCTTCCAGTTGAATCACTTTTTTGTAGATGGAGGGTGTGCTGATTTTTACCCATTTGGAAATATTGCGATATTCCACGAGCTTTTGAATATCGTAGGCACTCAAAGCCTGATCCTTTAGCATCCCCAAAACAATTAAATCGATAGTGGCCATAGTTTCTCCTTTCACACTTGACAACTACTATAAATTATAGTATTATAATCACCGTTGTCAAGTACTGTATTTTATAGTACTATATATTATTACAAAAGGAGAGAGAAAATGAACAAACAAAACTCAAAAATGGTACTGCTTGGCAGTGCACCGGTTCCCAAAGCACTTTTAGCTCTGGGATTGCCAACTATGATTGGTATGTTAATCAATGCGTTGTACAATCTGGTTGATGCGTATTTTGTTGGAGGATTGGGAACCGATGCGATGGGGGCAATTACCGTTGCGTATCCGCTGGGACAGGTCATCGTAGGCTTGGGCTTGCTGTTCGGAAATGGTGCGGCTGCATACCTTTCAAGACTTTTGGGAAAAGGTGATAAAGAAACGGCTGAAAAAGTGGCGAGCACCGCGTTATATAGCAGTGTTATCATTGGAGCCATTGTAATCATCATCTCCGTAATTTTTCTGAAACCGATTTTGAGGCAGCTTGGCGCACTGGAAAGCGTAATGCCGTATGCTATTTCCTATACCAGTATCTACATTATTTTTTCGATTTTTAATGTGTTCAATGTAACTATGAATAACATTGTATCCAGTGAAGGTGCAGCAAAGACGGCAATGTGTGCGCTTACGGCCGGAGCTGTCCTGAATGTTATCCTTGATCCAATCTTTATTTATTCACTGGGGTTTGGTATTGCAGGTGCAGCGATAGCCACAGCGATTTCTCAGATGGTTTCCACTGTGGTGTATCTGATCTATATTTTTCGAAAAAACAGTATGTTTAGCTTCAGCATCAAAGAGTACAGTTTTACAAAGGACATTATGTCAGAAGTATTGAAAATTGGAATTCCAACTTTAGTATTCCAGATACTTACCAGCGTTTCCATGTCCATGATTAATGGAGCGGCAAAAGATTACGGCAGCTCTGCACTTGCAGCCATGGGGCCGGTCACCAAAATTATGTCCTTGGGCAGTCTTGTGGTTTTTGGTTTTTTAAAAAGCTTTCAGCCCATTGCCGGGTACAGTTATGGAGCCGGAAAATTTGATCGTCTGCATGAAGCAATAAAGATATCCATTGTTTGGTCCACCGCTTTCTGTGTGATCTTTGGATTGGCTGCGGCTATCTTTTCAAATGGTATCATGGCGCAATTTACAAGCAGTGACATGGAAATGATCCGTGTGGGGCAGATTGCACTGCGCGCAAATGGCATCTCCTTTATCCTCTTCGGTTTTTATACGGTTTATTCCTTCTTGTTTCTGGTTATGGGAAAAGCAAAAGAGGGATGTATTCTGGGTGCCTGCAGACAGGGAATTTGCTTTATCCCTGCAATTTTGATACTCCCTAATCTCATGGGATTGAATGGGATCCTTTTTGCACAGCCAGCAGCAGATGTTCTTTCGGCAATGATTACGGTGTTTATGGCGCTTCATCTTCACAAAGAATTGAGGGCTGTAAAAGCACAGATGGCCATAGAAACACAGAAAGCATAAAGCATAATGGATAGACCAATAACAACGCTTTTTATGCTTATGTCTGTGGATGGGAAAATAGGCACCGGTGTGTCAGAGGAGTTGGATGTAGATAAAGATTTCCCAAAAATCACTGGGGTAAAAGAAGGAGTGCAGCAATATTATGAGATAGAGAAAACAACAGATTTATGGTCGCTGAATTCTGGACGAGTGCAAGAAAAACTGGGGGCAAACACAAAGGAGTTGCCGAGCAGAACACCCGGCTTTTCAGGTACATGAACATAATCTTCACATTATCTATCAAAGTGAATTGTCTTTACCAAGTATTTTGACTAAGCTTAAAACAGAATATGGATGCAAGCGAATTACAATACAGACAGGCGGTATGAAAAAATAGTATTGGTATAAGCGGCGGTTCTGAAAATTATTTCAAAACCGCCGCTTCAACGGCATGTGAAAATGGAAAAATTAGAAACGATACTTACGTCAAAGTAACTATTACAACATGCAGTGATTACAACAGGGGCGATTTTAGGATATTCAATTATTCGGCAGCGTTGGCATTCGAACGCCCTTTCTGTTACTCCATAGGAAAGGGAATTACCACATCTGCTGCAATAGTTATGATTTTGATACCAGTGGGACAACTGAGCGGCAGTAATGCCCGCCAGCGGTATCCAGGGAGGCGCTTCTTTGACTGCAGCCTTTACCGGACAATATTTCAAACCCAGCGATAAAAAATTGCTCATCTAAATTCAGAAGGAAAATGGCTGCATGATCACAGATGCTGCAGGTTTGTTCGATAATGCCGTAAAGCGGCCTCGTTATCAGGATTACACACCTTCTCCAGTTCAGCGACCATTTTCTTCTTGTCTTTTGGCAGATTTCCCTGCACCCATACAGCATTGGAGGCTCCCAACGATGCAAAGAATGTGGGAATATCCAAATGCTCGATCAAAGTTTTAAGCTCCTGAAGCTTTTCCAGTTCTCCTTCTTCAGCCCAGTTGCCATCCTGAATCTCCTGATATAACTGGGATTCCGGGAAAATGGTAAGCATAGAGGAACCAATAATTTTAGGACGGGTCATGTTGAAGATTTTAGCACTCTCCAAAGCGCCTTCTACCCCATGGCCTGCGCCGGACACACCGGTCAGATAGAAGTAGTTATAGGTGATATTGACCTTATCGAGGCGATGTGTCTGTTCTACAATTTTCTGCGCCTTATATCCTTTGTTCATAAACGCAAGGGCCGCATCATCCCCGGTTTCGACACCGATGGTAAGACCGTCATAACCGAGGCGGCGCAGTTCACGCAGTTCTTCATCTGTTTTGAGCGTAATGTCTGTTACACGGGAAAAGCAGCCGATGGTTTCGCATTCGGGGAAATACTTGTGAATCAAATTTGCAATTTCCTTCAGGCGTTCAAATTTTAATACAAAGGGATTTGCACCGACCAAATAAACACGCTTCACCTGACGGCTTTGCCATGAACGCAGTTGCGTCTGCGTTTCAGCAAGATCAGCTTCCACGTCTTCCAGAGGGGTCATCCGAAACTTAAACGGCAAGTCATCATATAGCGTACAGAATTTACATTTGTGATGTGTGCAGCCTGCCGTGACCTCAATGAGAAGCGAATTCGCTTCATAGGGAGGTCTCCAAATAGTACCAGTAAAATGCATATTGTTTTCTCCTTTTCGTGATGGTAATTTATGGTTGAACGGATTTCATATTCTCCGTTTCTGATCAAAGATTACAGCACAAGTGTTTTTTGTTCAAGTACGGTCTTTTTATGGCTATAGTTTTATTTTTTATACATAGTACTAAAAATAACAGTACTTTGATTTTTGAGTGTTTTAAGGATATAATAGTGAAAAAGGAGGGAACGCAATGGCAGATAACAAATTTCGGAGCCAGGATTCGCTGGCCCGGTGCGTACCGATGAGTATGCTGCAGTCTGTATTAAGCGGTAAATGGAAAATTTTAATTCTCTGGTATATTTCTTTTTATAAGGTGCAGCGCTTTGGCGAATTGATGCGCCGGCTGAATGGCATTACGCAGTCCACACTGACGAAACAACTACGCGAATTAGAGGAGGATGGATTTTTACATCGAGAGATCTACAAAGAAGTACCTCCAAAAGTGGAATACACTTTAACGGAAATCGGAAAAAGCTTTGTTCCAATTCTACATGAAATGATGGCATGGAGTGAAACACATCTTTGTCCGGCAGGGTATGTGAATCCTTATATTTCATCGGATGACAACACAAGCAGATCTGAAATGGAGTAATATCAAACACGGCCACCACACATTGGTATATAATTTGATACTATGTGTAAAAAAAGACCGTACTTTTATAAAATAAATTCCTCCCTTATACTAAAAACAGCTTTAGTATAAAGGAGGAATTTTTCATGCATTTCACTGGAAGAACGTGGCGGCCACCTTACGAGTCCGCTTCATTTATTATCCAAGCTACTTCAGGCTGCACTTACAATAAATGCAGCTTTTGCAGTTTCTATAAGGATGAAACATTTAAAATGTCACCATTGACAGAATTTGAAGAAGATCTGGAGGAACTGAAACATTATCAACCCAATGCCAGAAGAATATTTCTTACAGGCGCCAATCCGTTTGCTATGAGTTATGAGAAGCTGAAAATGATGGCGCTGACAGTCCGTGACTATTTAATTAAATGCCAGACAATAGCGATGTTTGCAAGTATTCGGGATATCAGGGATAAAGAAGTCTGGCAATTAAAAAAACTGCGCGCAATGGGAATCAATGGCCTGACGATAGGAACGGAGAGCGGAGATGATGAAACGCTGGCGCTTGTCAATAAAGGATATACGACAGTTGATATATTGGAACAATGCCGTAAATTGGATGAAGCGGGTATCGAATATTATCTTGTTTACATGACTGGCCTGGCCGGACATAATGGCGGACAAAGAAACGCCATTAACAGCGCACATTTATTCAGTCAAATCAATCCTTATTTTATATCCGTGGATTCGCTTACTCTTTTTCCTGATACAGAATTATTCAGCCGTGCGCAGGCAGGAAGCTTTGTCCCGGCTGGTGAAAAAGAGCGCATAAAGGAGCTGGAAACCTTTATAGAAAATTTACAGCTCCGCACGCACCTCTTTGCCAATAGTGTTTCAAATTATTATCCGGTTACCGCTTATTTGCCCAAGGAGCGGGATCGTGTAATCAGCGAACTGCAAGGTATCATAGATACAGTGGATGAAGCTGTCATGGATCAATATCGAACCGAATTAAAGGCGTTGGGATAACACACAGGCAAGGTTAATGGTCCTCATGTGCCATAAAGTAACAAAAAAAATTGATAGACAGCAGCCCAATATTCCGTTACTATTCTTCAAGATGGATTGAGAAAACCTTTCTGATACTGTATAATAAAGTGTCAGGGAGGTATCTTGATGAAGAAGAAAATACTAATCATTGAAGATGATTTTACTATACAAACGCAGCTTAAAACCCTTTTATCCGGGAATGGGTATGAGGTATTTGCAGTTACGGACTTTTCCCAGACAATCCAACAGCTAAAAGAATTTGCTCCACATCTGGTCATTCTGGATATAAAACTGCCGGGAAATGACGGATTTGAAATATGTTCGGAAATTCGTGGTTTTTCAGATATTCCGATTGTATTCGTAACAAGCAGCAATACAGATATGGACGAACTGAACAGCATTATGCTGGGAGGAGATGCGTTTATCACAAAGCCTTACAATATCGCTATTCTTCTTGCTAAAATTGCCGCATTGTTAAAGAAAGCGTACCTTTCCCCTCAAACAGAAATTTTTACATGGAAAGGAGTTGCCCTGCATTTGGAGAGCAGCCTTATAGAGTACAAGGGACAGAAAACAGAATTGACAAAAAATGAATTAAAAATCCTTTACTACCTTTTTAAGAATGCCGGAAAAATTTGTTCCAGAAATGATATTGTAGATTTCCTTTGGGACAATCAGCTTTACGTTGATGATAACGCTCTAAGTGTAAATATTACCCGTATTCGTGACAAACTGGCAGCAATCGGGCTTACAGATTTTATTAAGACAAAACACAGACAAGGATATACATTATGAGTGGAAAACAATATCTAAAAAATCAACTACCCGTCATTTTGATCAATCTGCTGGGTATGATTGCCCTGGCCTTGTTTTTAATTGCAAGCGACAATAATATTCAAACAGTCTTGTTTATTCTTACTGTCTGGTCGATTGTCCTTGTTTTATGTCTGCTGTCTTTTTATTTCTCACGAAAAAAGTATCTGAATAAATTGCTGGATATGACAGAGCAATTAGAAGAACGATATTTACTGCCGGAAATCATGCAAGTGCCGGAACAAGCTGATGAACAGGTTTTTTACCAGATTATGAAAATGGCTGAAAAATCTATGCTGGAACGGATTGGCGAAGTACAGGGAGAACGAAAAGAATATAAAGAATACATTGAACAATGGGTACATGAAGTAAAAACACCAATTACGGCAATGAAACTGCTATGTGAGAATAACCGTTCTCCCTTTTCCAGAGAGATATTGACAGCATTGGAGAATATCAATCAATATACAGAACAGGCACTTTACTATGCCCGAAGTGAACACGCTGAAAAAGACTATTCTGTTCGTGAAATCAATTTATGTGATGTTGTGCATAGTGCAATCGCAGATAATAAGTATCTCTTGCGTCAAAGCAACATGACAATCACGATAAGTGATATAGAAAACAGGGTTTACACGGATGAAAAATGGGTGCGGTTCATCTTAAATCAGATTATCGGTAATGCAATCAAATACCATGCAGAACAGCCTATTTTACACTTTGGGGCGACAAAAACAAATGACAAAATTGTTTTATCTATCAGCGATAACGGGATAGGTATTCCTAAAAGTGATCTACCCCGTATTTTTGAAAAGGGATTTACAGGTCAGAACGGACGAACCGGGAAAAATTCTACTGGAATTGGCTTGTATCTTTGTAAACGCCTTTGTGATAAATTGGGAATAGAACTTACTGTTTATTCAGAAAATAAAGGAACAACGATTTCACTTTCTTTTCAGGTGAATGATTTTGTTATCGGAGTGCAGGGCTGATATGTCCTGCACTTCTTACATGTTTGTAAGAACTGTGTAAGAAAACTTGATACAAAAAATGATATACTCCATTTACAATAAGGATATGAATCATTTAAGGAGGTTTATCAGATGAATACAATTTTGAAGTTGGAACATATCCAGAAATATTATGGCAATGAGGGGAATATTACCAAAGCCATTAAAGATATCAGCTTTTCTGTCGAAGCCGGAGAATTTCTCGGAATTATGGGTGCGTCCGGTTCTGGAAAGACAACCTTACTCAACTGTATTTCTACGATTGATACGGTAAGTGCAGGTCATATTTTTTTAGAGGGAGCAGATGTAACAGAAATCAAACCAAAATCCCTTGCCCGCTTTCGCAGGGAAAACTTAGGCTTTGTATTTCAAGATTTTAATTTATTGGATACCTTGACGATTTCAGAAAATATTGCACTGGCATTAGCAATTAATAAAGTGCCTGCAGGGAGTGTAGAATCCCGCATTTTGGATATAGCCGGGAAGCTTAATATCCGTGATATTCTAAACAAATACCCCTATCAAGTATCCGGCGGTCAGAAACAGCGTTGTGCCTGTGCAAGAGCAATTATTAACAATCCCAAGCTCTTATTGGCAGATGAGCCGACAGGAGCATTAGACAGCCATTCCTCACAAATGCTGCTGTCTACGATTCAAAGTATCAATGAACAGCTTAGCGCAACAATTCTTATGGTAACCCATGACGCTTTTACCGCCAGTTATGCCAGCTGTATTCTTTTTTTGAAAGACGGCGAAATCTTTATGGAACTTCGTAAGGGCAACGACAGCAGAAGTGCTTTTTTTGATAAAATTCTGAATGTCCTTACCATGATTGGAGGGGGACAGAGCCATGTATGCTAAACTTGTTTTCAGAAATGCAAAGCGGTCTGTAAAAGACTATTTGGTCTACATTGTCACAATGACAATCTGTGTTACTCTGTTTTATGCGTTCCTGTCTATTTCCAGCAGCAATTATAACCCGGATATAGGTACCGAGTACGATTTTACTCTGTTAAGCGACGGAATGAAAGTCGCAATCTGCATGATAACATTGCTGTTATTATTTTTGATACGATTTGTTAATCATTATATGCTCCGGCGAAAGCAAAAAGAGTTTGCCGTCCAGTCTATTATGGGAATGGAACAAAAAACCATTGGCAGGGTTTTCTTTGCAGAAACACTGATTATGGGAATGTTTTCAATTTTGATTGGTATTATTTTCGGCGTATTCTGCTCTCAATTTATTACTGCAATGCTCCTTACTGCTTATGGAAAGCCTTATGAAATCTCATGGACATTATTTCCGGATACCGTTTTATTGACAGTGGCGTTTTTTGTATCAAGTTTTTTTGTGGTAGGAATTTTCAATACCCGTACCATTCAGAAGACAAAAATTATTGATATGCTTTCCGCAGAGAAAGAGAATGAACCCGAACTAAAAAAGAGCCGCTTCATTTCTGTTGTAGTAGTCCTCTTTGAATTATTTACAGTATGGGGATTGATTACAGGAATACAAAAGGTGTTTTTTTATTATGATACCCGTTTTGCGCTTCCAGTGCAGCTTATGTTTTGGGGAAATATTCTTTTTCCGCTGCTCACTTTGCTTTGGTCGATATTTCGCATAATCAGAAAGAAAAAAAGGGAATGTTTTATTGCTGGTTTGCTGATATGTTCTGTATTGAACGCTTTTACAGCAGCCAGCGTTGCAGCATTAACAAATAAATATTATCTGCCTTTAGGTGGTGGAACACTCAATCAATATCTGCTTTTTGTTTTGATTGACTTGCTTTTCTTCATTTGTGCCTTAATTTATCTTATCAGTGGTTTGATTGTGGCATGGAAAGAAAAATCGCCGGAACACCGATACCGTGAGGAAGCACTTTTCTTTTTGGGACAGATTATCTCAAAGCTGAATACAACCAGTAAGACTATGGTAATCATTTGTATCACTTTGGTATTAGCAATTTTCATGTTCGTTGCAGCACCTATTTTGACTGGCTGGTCGTCTGGTTATTTGGATATACGTTCCATGTATGATGTACAAGTATATTCAAAGTACAATGATGTGTACGAAGAAAAAAATCTGCCACATGACAGTTACGAAATCATTACTGATTTTCTGGCAGAACACAAAATAGATACCGACTATGATTGCACTTTCAATTTATATCTGCCAGCGAAAGAAGATTTTCACAACAGACAAAAATATGATTTCCCGATTGCCGCAATTTCTTTAAGTGATTATAACACCATACGGAAAATGCTGGGTTATGAACAGATTTCTCTGGGGAAAGATGAATTTACAACACAATGGAAAGCAATCGCCACCGAGGAAGAACGGGATAACTTTTTGAAAGAGCATACCAGTATTATGACAGACGCAGGAGAATTAACTCTTTCCGGGCAGTCATATTATGAGGACGCAATCGGAGAAACAGCGTACAATTCCTATACAGATATACTCTATGTACTTCCAGACAGTATTTGTGAAAAGTTGCTACCAGTAATAAAAAACCGCTATATCACAACAGCGGAAAACATCTCTTATGAAAATGCAAGGGAACTGGAAAAACTTTTTACAGAGGAATATCCAGAGCAAGCAGAAAGCGGCGTTATGTATGGAATACGTTTCAGTACATTACAGACGAACAGTACAATAGCAAATAATTTTGTTTTGCAGGCTGCAATGCTTTATGGTGCTGTTGTATTGATGATAATATGTCTTACCGTACTTTCTTTGCAACAGCTTTTAGACGCAGGACAATATAAATATCGTTTCTCTGTACTCCGAAAATTAGGTGCAGAGGAAAAGCATATCAGTAAACTTATCTTGAAACAGTTAAGCGTCTGGTTCGGGCTGCCAATTATCGTAGCAATCATTGTAGCTGCTGTTGTAATAACTTATTTTATCCAAACTATATCAGCAGAAATTTCAGCCTATATTGGGTTTGGTGCATTGATGTTACAGATTGGGGCAACAATGGGGATCTTGGTAATCTTGTTGATTTGCTACTTCATAAGCACATGGATTATTTTTAGACGTTCTGTTAATTCATAGTGAGAGCAATTTATAGCAAAACCAGCCGAGCCAGACAACGGTCAAGATGAACGGGCTTCGCCCGCCGTTGACAGCCCCGCCCGGTTTCGCTGGTAGGTAATCAAGGGGCGACAGCAAAGAGTGCTGCCGCCCCTTACCATATTCAGAAAGGGGGAAATCCTATGAACGATTTTGAAGCCTACAAAGAGCATATTCAGCCGTGCGCAGACAGGACTCTTTGTCCCGGCTGGTGAAAAGGAGCGCATAAAGGAGCTGGAAACCTTTATAGAAAATTTACAGCTCCGCACGCACCTCTTTGCCAATAGTGTTTCAAATTACACAGGCAAGGTTAAGAATCAGATGCAGTGTTTTTTGAGCAGTTGTCTTTGTTTCCTAAGCTGCCTAAATATTGAGATCCCCAGTCACACATGGAATTCAGTACGGGAATAATGCTCTTTCCGAATTCTGTTAACCGGTAATCTGTTTTAGGCGGTATTACAGGGTAAATTGTCCTTTGAATCAGGCCGTCTGCCTCCAGTTCACGTAGCTGCTGTGTCAGCATTTTAGGAGTGGCCTGTGGAAGCAGGCGATGAAGTTCGCTAAAGCGCAGCACATGATCAACCAAATGAAACAGTACCAATGCTTTGTACTTGCCGCCAATTAAATCCAGAGTGGCTTCCACCGGACAGTTAAAGGTACTTGGACATTTCATATCATCACCTCACTTTACACTATCTTTTTGGGTACTATATTACTTTTTAGTGCGTTCTTGTTAAAAAGATAATTGCTGATATAATAATAGCATAAGCGGATGAGAACATCAACCGAAAGCTATAGTATAAACATCTGCCTGAAAAGTGTATTCCTGCGGATTCTTTCATGGGTGCTGCAATATAGTTGTTGGTTGACATAACTAAAAACATATACTAAGAAAGGATATAAAATTATGGATTTTATTACAATTGCAAAACAGCGTTTCTCCGTGCGTACCTATACGGATAAGAAGGTGGAGGCAGAAAAACTGGATAAAATTCTCGAAGCGGCTCATGTGGCACCTACTGCTGCAAACCGCCAGCCGGTTCATCTGATTGCCGTTCAGAGCAAGGAGGGATTGGAAAAGATTGGCAAGGCCGCAAACATCTACGGCGCTCCTTTGGCAATCATTGTCTGCGCAGATCATGATAAGGCGTGGATACGCCCCTTCGACAAGAAGCAGACCGGCGACATTGATGCCTCTATTCTGACCGACCACATGATGCTTCAGGCAACGGAGCTTGGTCTGGGAACTGTTTGGGTCTGCTACTTCAAACCTGATGTTCTCCGCAAGGAATTTGATCTTCCGACCAATATGGAACCGATCAACATTCTGGTCATCGGCTACTCGGACGAGGGAGAGGCAGACATCAATCGTTTCGGCCAGCAGCGCATTTCAATGAGCGAGCTGGTTTCCTATGATAAGCTGTAAGTAAACACGGAACGCAAAAAATTTTAAGCGAAGCAGAAATTGAAATACAAGAATTTAAAGAAAACCGCAGGTGGAGATTGTAAAAGATATTCATAAAAAGTTGATTTCAGATTTGCAGGAGCGTCCCACCATAGACGAACTCTCGAAAGAATATCTGATTAACACGGCATCCATAGCAGAGATTGCAGGTCAGGTTGGGTACGAAAACCAGAGTAAATATGGCACTGCGTTTCGGGACGTTCTAAAGATTCCACCGGCAGAGTATCTAAAACAGAATATCAGCGAATAATGAGGTAATTCTTAGCATGAACCAAGTTGTTAGACATCTGCCACTTAAAACCACTGTTTTGCGAGGGTATATTGACCTTTTAGTGACAACGGAAAAGTATCGAACTGATAAAATATAATAGACTTAGTTTAGAATCTTGACTTTCCTGCCACCCAACAGAAAAACCAGTGGGCAAGGAAATTTCAATCAATCCTTGCCTGCTGGCTTATTTTTTGGATGATACGAAGCGGATGTTCTGTACTGGCAGTCATAGAACGATGCATTTTACCGTCGGAAGACTTCAAAGCAAGTAGGGTACAAATTGTACCCCAGTTGGAATTTAATTCTGAATCGCGAGAACGCATTTTTTTAATATACTGTTTTGGATCATTCCTGTTCTCCTTTGTGCCACACCTTACGGACACCATAATTAAAAAACTCCAGTTCCTCATTCTCAATGTTTATATCATCTACAGATACCGGAACCGTTGTATCGGAAAGTGCTCCTATACGAGAACAGCCTTCGGCATACGGATGCGCAGCTTCGCGCGCGGAACAAAAGTGTGCTGCTAAAGAAATTGGTCCGCGAAGTGTGCGAAGCACACTTATGTTCCCGATGTGATACGCTGTCTTAGCTCCTGCATCCTTATGTCCGTCTGCGCAATGGTATCGGCACAGTCCTTAAGCTCATCCGAAAAAGCTTCTCCTTCATTCTTGACGAAGAAATCCTGCAATGCTTCTTTTCGCTCTTCTAATTTAGTTTCATAAAGTGTTTTCATTATTTTATTCCTTTTTCTGCTGCTCGCCTTGTGCTGCGGCTGTTATGTTCTTTCCGGATATTCCAGAAAGAGTCTTTTTGAACTGAAAGGTGAAAAGGATAGCGGTAAAGCTGACCGCCAGAAAATCGGCAACCGGTTCTGCCATGTAAACGGCGGTTGTTTTGTCGGAGGGAAAAATCAGCGGCATGAGATAGATCAGCGGAATCAACAGGACGAATTTCCGCATAACAGCAACCAAAATGGAGGCCTTTGCATTCCCAAGGGAGGTAAAGGTCATCTGGCAGGCCAGTTGTATGCCAAAGAGCAGCATACAGGCCATATAGATGCGCAGTGCTGTTTTGCTGAATTCTATCAGCGCCGGATCCGGTGTAAACATGGCGGCGAAGCCCTGCGGGAAAAGCATAACCGCCAGCCAGAGCAGCGTGGAGTAACAGAGGCTTGTTTTCAAAAGAAGTTTGAAAGTGGCTTTTACCCGGGCGGCATTTTTTGCCCCGTAATTATAGCTCATGATTGGCTGCGCACCCTGTCCGAGTCCCTGCAAAGGCAGCATGGCAAACATCATCACACTTGTTAAAATCGTCATAGCACCGACAGCAACATCTCCGCCGTATCGGAGCAGGGATGAATTAAAGCAGATGGAAATGATGCTTTCACTTGCCTGCATGATAAACGAAGACAGACCCAGCATAAGGCTTGGCAGGATAACTTTTGCTTTCAGCAGTAAATTTTCTTTTCTGATTTTAAGATGCGACTTTTTTCCAAACAGAAAAGCCAGTACCCAGACACAGGACATGGCCTGCGAGATAATCGTTGCCAGTGCCGCACCGCGGGTGCCCATGTGAAAGCCGAAAATGAAGATAGGATCAAGAATGATATTTGCCACAGCGCCGATCAGCACCGACAGCATTCCCGTTTTTGCAAAGCCCTGTGCAGTAATGAAAGCGTTCATTCCTAATGTAATCTGAACGAAGATTGTGCCGATGGCATAGATATTCATGTAGCTGACGCCATATTCAATCGTGTTTTCACTCGCACCAAACGCCATCAGAAAGTCACGGTTCCAAATAAGAAGTATGGTTGTCAATAATACGGAAATGATGATTTGAATGGAAAAGCAGTTCCCAAGCGTTTTTTCTGCCGATTCTATATCGCCTTTCCCCATGTAAATGGAAGCACGCGGAGCGCCGCCGTATCCGACTAAGGCAGAAAATGCCGTTACAATCATAATCAGCGGCATACAAACACCGACGCCGGTCAGTGCCAGCGAACCCACCTGCGGAATATGTCCGATATAAATCCGGTCTACAATATTGTAGAGCATATTGATGATCTGTGCCGTTACGGTAGGCAGTGCCATTTTCAGCAGTAATTTTCCAATCGGTTCGGTACCTAATAAATCTTTTTCCTTGTTCATTGCTTATTCCTCCTATTCATAGCAGCTTTTGCATTTTCCATAATACGATTATGAATTTGATTGAATAATTCCTGTTCTTCTTCGGATAATCCGGCAAAAATTTCATCATAAAGGTTTTTCTGTATAATCTCTATGGATTTTGTGATTGTTTGGGCGGCCGGCATCAAAGATAGATGGATTTTTCTTCGGTCGGCGGCATCCTGTTCTCGCTGAAGAAGTGATTTCTGAATTAGACTTTCTACGGATTGAGATACAATTCCCTTTGACAGCATCCGCAGCTCTGCAATGTCGGCGGCAGTATCCTTTTCTGGATTATTATGCAGGAAACTGATAATAGTCGCTTCCGTCAGAGAAAGCTCGTATTCCTCGCAAATATCTTTCAGCATATTTTCATGCAGTTTGATCAACCGACGGTTATTCACTAAATAGTCCGTTATTTCTCTCACGGTAGTAAATCCTCCTTAATTAATTTTGTTTATTTAAAAACAGTTTTACAGTGAACTATTATAATCGAAAATTTGATTGCAGTCAAGAATGAACCTCTTATTTTAACGAAGAGGAACAGCTGCGTTTATGGACGTTACACCCGCATGGAGGAAAGCCGTAATCTAATCATTGCAAATGAGCGGAAATTGAGGTAGTATTTAAGGTATACTATTCTAAAACAAAATAGGAAGTGCGGGGAAGAGAAAGAGGGGAGCAGTCTGTGGTATATGAAGATGAGAAAGATTATATCATGCGCATCATTAAAGAAATGGTGCGGGTATTGATCAGCCTGGCTTTGGGCAGAAAATATGTTCAGGTGGAGCTGCCAAAGGAGAACAAATATGATATTTCCCGTGATAAAATGTCGAAATGGAAGGATTTAATCGACAGCGGAAATGTGAATGAGGCGGAAAATATGCTGTTGGATAATCTGGATTATTCGGATAAAGAGGATCTGGCAGAGGCTGTTTTCTTCTACGAGTATGCCAGCGAAAAGGGTTCGGACTTTCTGGAGAAATGCAATTATTCAGAGGGAGAGGTGCTGGAGGGCCTGAAACAACTGGCATTGCATTGGGGGTGTGAAAGCGTGCTGGATTTACTGTAACACATTGACAGGATGAACTGATGTTCAAGAAGGAGGAGGTATTTATGGCAAAGTATCAGTGCAGGGTGTGTGGTTATATTTATGATGAAGAAAAAGAAGGCAGAACCATCGGGGAACTGGAGATCTGTCCTGTCTGCAAACAGCCGGTATCGAATTTGATCCGGATGGAGGAAAGCGCAGAGGAAGTGTCCCGGGATCCGGAACCAAAAGAGGCTGTTTTGGAAGTGTCCCGGGATCCGGAATCAAAAGAGGCTGTTTTGGAAGAGAGCCTGGCTTATGATCCGGCCACTGCCCGTCATGATCCTTCCTGCCGCTATATGGAGGAGATACATCAGATGGCAGTGAGCGGCAAAACCATTGGCGGCTCCATGGGGACGAAGATGCCTATGCCAAACTGGGATGATATCCTGTTGCTGGGGGCGCAGCTCAATCCTATGCCGCTGGATGACGGAGAATTTGTACGCACCATGACGGTAATCGGAAAAAATGCGAAAAAGCCGATGATTTTATCCGGACCGGTGTACATATCTCATATGTCTTTTGGGGCATTATCAAGGGAGATTAAAATAGCGCTGGCAAAGGGCAGCGCTATGGCGAAGACTGCCATGTGCAGCGGAGAAGGCGGGATCCTGCCGGAAGAACGGGATGCAGCCTACAAATACATATTTGAATATATTCCAAATAAATACAGTGTGACGAAGGAAAATCTGCAGCGGGCAGATGCAATTGAGATCAAAATCGGCCAGGGAACGAAGCCGGGCATGGGAGGGCACCTGCCGGGAGAAAAAGTGACGCCGGAGATTGCTGCCCTGCGGGGAAGAAATCCGGGAGAGGATATCCAGAGCCCTTCCAAGTTTCCGAGCATTTCCACAAAGGAGGATCTGAAGAAGCTGGTGGATACTCTGCGCAGCGAATCGGATGGCAGACCGGTGGGAATTAAAATCGCAGCAGGCCGGATCGAACGTGATCTGGAATACTGTGTGTTTGCCGAGCCGGATTTTATCACCGTTGACGGCAGAGGCGGAGCGACCGGTTCCAGTCCGCTGCTTTTGCGGGAGGCGACTACGGTTCCTACGATCTATGCGCTGTATCGTGCCCGGAAGTATCTGGATTCCATTCATTCTGACATTTCGCTGGTGATCACCGGAGGACTGCGAGTATCGGCTGATTTTGCCAAAGCAATTGCCATGGGAGCAGACGCGGTGGCGGTCGCTTCCGGCGCGCTCATAGCGGCGGCCTGCCAGCAGTATCGTATCTGCGGAAGCGGTAATTGTCCGGTGGGTATTGCCACTCAAAATCAGGAACTGCGCCAGCGCATGAAAATCGATGCATCCGCCCGGCGGGTGGCTAATTATCTGAACGTCTCATTGGAGGAGCTGCGGGTATTTGCCAGAGTTACGGGACATAAAGATATTCATGATCTGAATACAGAGGATCTGTGTACCATCAGCAGAGAGATTTCGGAGTACACGAATATACGTCACGCGTAAGACGGGAGAAGTGTGTTGACAAAAATAAGGAAAAATATAAATTCTATTCCGATTAAAAAAGCTGATTTTTTTACAATTCCTAATCTCATGGGATATTTTCGCATTCTGCTTCTGCCCTTTATCGGATGGGCTATATGGAAGGAGCATTACTGGACGAAGATAATTTTGCTGTCGGTGTCCGCTTTGACGGACTTTCTGGACGGAAAGATAGCGAGAAAATTCAATCAGGTTACAGAGCTTGGCAAGATGCTGGATCCTGTTGCGGATAAGCTGACGTTATGCATTTTATTTTTATGCCTTGCTGGTAAAGAGCCCTATGCAGGAGTGATTGCGGTTATCATGGTGGTGAAAGAAATTTATATGGGAGGGATGGAACTGTGGCTTTTGCATAAAATTGGGAAGACTACAGGAGGGGCGCTCTGGTATGGAAAGCTCTGTACGGCAGCCTTGTTTCTGGGACTTGGCATCTATCTTTTATTTCCCGGTCTGCCGGAGAGAATTTCGTTTTTACTTATGATAGGGATCTGCCTTATGATGCTGTTTGCCGCATTTATGTATGGCATACAGTTTTATCGGGAAGTGCAGGAGGCACAGAAGATATCGAAATAAAATGGAGATGAGCTGAGTTGACAAAAAAGAAAAAGTCCAATATACCGGCAGTGGATTACCGGCTGATCCGGCTGATTTTCAGCATGGGAGACAGACGGCGGGACAAAGGTCTGACTACTCCAAAGGACATCGTGCGGTATGACAATATTCCATACGGAGAGGATCCGGTGTACCAGCTTCTGGACGTTTACCGGCCAAAATGCGGGGAGAAGTCCCGGGCAGCAGGCGGTGAGGCAGAGCAGGGACTGCTGCCGGTCATTATCAATGTACATGGAGGAAGCTGGGTTTACGGAGATAAAGAAGGATATCAATACTACTGTATGCATCTGGCGCAGCAGGGATTTGCGGTGGTGAATTTTTCCTACAGGCTGGCGCCAAGGCACAGATATCCGGCTGCGCTGTGGGATGTGCAGCGTGTTTTTGCCTGGACGGCGGAGCATGCAGGGCAGTACGGCCTGGATCTGGAAAATCTGTTTTTGACCGGAGATTCTGCAGGGGCTCAGTTAGCCAGTCAGTATCTGACGGCGCTGACGAATGCAGCTTATTGGAAACAGCTTGGTTTCCCCGGATTAAAGCAGCCGCTGAGGGTGCGTGCGGCCGGCTTTAACTGCGGAGTATTTGATATCAGCCGTCACTGCAAAGAGGGACGGATTCCGCTACTGGAGGCCTATCTGGGAAAGGGATGGGAGAGACATTCCCACCGCCTCGAGGTGCTTTCCCATATTTCCACGGCGTTTCCGCCCACATTCATAACTACAGCAAAGGGAGATTTCCTAAAGGAAGACAGCATTGCTTTTTATGAATATCTCAAGAGCAGGGGCATTCCCTGCCAGTACAAAATGTATGGACAGCCGGGGAGCAGAGGAACTGGTCATGTGTTTCACCTGAATTTGCGTCTGGCTGAGAGCAGAAAACACTGTGAGGAGCAGTGCGGCTATTTTCGGGGAATGATTCGCGGAGTTACTATTCCCGGCTGATAGGAGAACGCTGCCGTGTGGGCTGGGTATCTCACGGAAACGCGTGCAGCACTCTGGTGAGCTAACCGTTAACTTCAACCTAAGACGCTCAGGAAAGCCTTCGCGTCTAAGTTTACGTAAACGGTGGATCTCACCGCCGTTAAAAGCGCCCGCTCATGGTTTCCTTTGAGATACCCAGCCCACACGGTAGCTGTTTTTCGAATTAGCCGGGAAGAGTAACTTCCGGGGAATGATGGATAAAAAATTAGATTGACATACGAAACAAACAAATGTATAATAAAACCAATTTCTGTGTACATGAGAAATAAGAACCTGTAAATATTCGGGTGTACAGTGCGTACCCTGATCGTTAAAATAGAAAGGAGGCAGTTTTATGAAAACTATGATTACCGTTGATTTTAGAATTAATATGCATGAAAAGAATAACAGAGAAAGACAGTTCGGACTGATTGCCTCCCGGAGCGTGTTATCTGTGCTGCACCCATGACTGAATTTCATGGGAGATTATTTTTGAGAGAACCGGCTGAGGGCCGGGGCATTTGAAGATGATTCTGCAGAACAGGGAAAGTTAAGACACAAAGAGACCGCAGTTTGTTTTGGGACTGCGGTCTCTTTGCGTCTTATTGTTAATTTAAGGGGAAAGAAGGAGAAAAAATTGAAACTGACATCATATATGAAAAAATTCTGGCCATGGTATCTTTTAGGTACAGGGGCCATGCTGCTGGTTATTTCGCTGGATGTGACGGCGCCCCGGGTGATCCAGTCCATCATTGACCGGGTGATACTGGGCGGGGAGTCCGGGCTGCTGTGGCCGCTTTTACTGGGGCTGATCGGAATTGGCTTTGGACGGGCCGTCTTTGGATATGTAAAAGAATTTACCTTCGACTGGATCGGAAATACAGCGGCCAAGCGGATGCGCAAGGATGTATTTGATCATGTGCAGTCCATGTCCGTAGATTTCTTTCATCGCCATAATACGGGAGAACTGATGACCCGAATCAAGGACGATGTGGATAAAATCTGTGTAGCCATTGGTTTTATCGGGGCGCTGGCGGTAGAAGCGGCGGTGAATACGGTGATTGTGCTGATCTGCATGTTCCGGCTGAACTGGAAGCTGACTTTGATACCGGTGATTTTGATGCCCATTATCGGTTTCCTGGCACTGCGGATGGAGAACCGGCTGGGAGAGGTCTACGAAGAGATCAGCGATGAAACGGCGGCGCTGAATACGGTGGCGGAGGAAAATCTGGCGGGAGTGCGTACCGTAAAGGCTTTTGCCCGCGAAGAATTTGAAAAAAAGAAATTTAAAAACAGGAACAGCCGTTATTATAAGCTGAACATGAAACAGTCTGCTCTGGCAGCCAGATATCAGCCGCTGATCTCGTTCCTGGGAAAAATGCTGCTGCTGGCTCTGGTGGTGGCGGGCGGAGTCCAGGTAATTCAGGGTAAAATGACGTTAGGAGTTCTGGGCGCGTTTGCAGAATATGCCAACAGCATTATCTGGCCCATGGAAATTCTGGGCTGGCTGTCCAATGACATTGCTTCTGCGGCGGCATCCTGGAAAAAGATTAAAAATATTATGAGTCAAACCTCAGTTCTGGAGCAGGAAAGAGAGCCGGTGCTGCTGGAACAGGTACAGGGCGGCCTGAGATTTGAGCATGTGGGACTGACCTTGGATAATCAGAAAATTCTGGAGGATGTGAACTTTACCCTGGAGCCGGGCAGGACGCTTGGCGTGATGGGCATGACGGGAGCGGGCAAGACGATGCTGGTCAACCTGATTCAGCGGTTTTACGATACCACCAGAGGAACGATTTATCTGGATGGTGTGGACATCCGAAAGCTGTCACTGCATCAGCTTCGCAGCTCAGCCGCAGTGGTGATGCAGGATGCATTTCTGTTTTCCGATACGGTAGAGCAGAATGTGAAAATGGGCCAGAAGAAGCGAATGCCGGCAGATACTGTGAAACTTGCGCTGGAGCAGGCTGATGCAAAGAAATTTGTAAGCCGCTTATCCAGACAGGAGGAAACGCTGATCGGAGAGAGAGGAGTAGGGCTTTCCGGAGGACAGAAACAGCGGATCAGCATTGCCAGAGCAATTGCAAAGAAAGCACCGATACTGATCCTGGATGATTCCACTTCAGCTCTGGATATGGAGACAGAGCAGCAGATTCAGAAGGAGCTGCGCAGCGTGGATACTACGAAAATCATTATCGGACACCGGATATCTGCGGTGCGCCATGCGGATGAAATCCTTATTCTGCAGGACGGGAAAATCCTGGAGAGGGGGACGCATGAGAGCCTGATGGCACAGAAGGGGCAGTACTATAAGACCTGGTGCGTGCAGTACGGCGGTCTGGAAGAAGCGGAAAATAGCAAAAAGAGAACGGCGGAAGGATGCTTCTAACAGATGTTGTCAGTCCATTTGCTAATAATAAGTCAGGAGGTTTTATTATGTCTGTAAATTCTGTGCGGGAAGATGAAGCACAAATTGAAGTTTCAAAAAAAGATACCCTGCGGCGTCTGTACCGGTATCTGATCGTATATAAAAAAGAACTGGTGATTGTAGGGCTTTTACTGTTTGTGACAGTTTCCATCAGCCTGTTTTCACCGCTGCTGATTGAGAGAGCCATTGATGTGCATGTAGCCAATCGGGATATCACCAGGCTTCTTTGTCTTGGGCTGTTCGGATTTGGGCTGTATGTGATTTTTACTCTGGGTACCAGATTGTGGATGCTTCGAATTGCAAAAGTGACCAATCGGGTGCTGGTGATCATTCGGGAAGAGCTGTATGCTCATATCCAGACGCTGAGCTTTCATTTCTTTGACAGCAGGCCCACCGGAAAGGTGCTGGCCCGGATCATCGGAGATGTAAATTCCCTGAAGGAAATGCTTTCCGACAGCATCACCAAACTGGTTCCGGAGCTGCTGACGGTAGCGGGCGTGGCAGTGATCATGCTGATTAAGAACTGGAAGCTGGCCCTGGCGGCTCTGCTTACCCTGCCGATTTTGACGGTGGGAATGTTCGTCATTCAGACGGTGACACACCGCCGCTGGCAGGTCTACCGGAAAAAATCCTCCAATCTGAATGCCTTTATTCATGAGGATATGGCCGGTATTGGAGTGATCCAGAGCTTTGCAGCAGAGGAAGAAACGCGCGATGATTTTTACCGGCTGGCGGATGAACAGTGCCAGTCCTTCGTGGATGCGGTGCGGGTAGCCGATCTGTTTGGGCCCCTGGTGGAGATTACCTGGGGGTTGGGCGCATTTCTGCTGTATTTTATCGGAATTAAAGTGGTAGGAGCTGAAAATGTGGGGATAGGAACCTTTCTGGCATTTGCTACCTATCTGGGGATGTTCTGGAACCCGATCCGGAACCTGGCTAATTTTTATAACAAGCTGGTGACAAATCTGTCGGCGGCAGAGCGTATTTTCGATATTCTGGATACGCCGGCGGATATTATTGATAAAGAAGGGGCAGTGATGCTGCCAAAGGTGAAGGGAGCGGTGCGTTTTGATCACGTTACCTTTGCCTACAGTGACGAACCGGAACAAAACGTGCTGGAGGATGTAAGCTTTCAGGTACAACCCGGTCAGACAATTGCGCTGGTAGGGCCTACGGGCGCCGGGAAAACCACGATCGTCAATCTGATCAGCCGCTTCTATGATGTAACCTCCGGAAAAATATATCTGGATGATTATGAAGTGCATGATGTTACGCTGCAGAGCCTGCGCTCTCAAATGGGCATCATGACTCAGGATAACTTTCTGTTCACCGGCACGATCCGGGAGAATATCTGTTACGGAAAGCTGGACGCCACAGACGAAGAGATGGTGGCGGCGGCCAAAGCAGTCAACGCCCATGACTTCATCATGAAGCTGGAAGGGGGCTACGATACCGAAATCAGCGAGCGGGGCACCCAGTTGTCCATCGGACAGCGTCAGCTTCTGGCTTTTGCCCGTACCATGATCTCCAACCCGGGCATACTGATCCTGGATGAAGCTACATCCAGCATTGATACCCATACCGAGCTGCTGGTGCAGGACGGCATCCGCCATATGCTGGCGAACCGGACCTCCTTTGTGGTAGCCCATCGCCTGTCCACCATCCGCAGCGCCGACCGGATTTTTGTAATTGACGCGAAGGGAATACAGGAGGATGGCAGTCATGAAGAACTGATGGCAAAGAAAGGGGCCTATTACCGGCTGTATCAGAGCCAGTTCGAAGAAACAAGTTGCATTCCTCTCTAAAATATTCTAAAATCTATTCCATGGACAGGATGTCTGATGTCCAAAAAGGAGGAAGGGATATGAAACAATGGAAAAAGACACTTTTGCTGATGGCTGCGGCAGTTACGCTGACAGCGGCTGGAGGCGGTGCAGCAGGGGCGGAACTGGCAGCGGCAGGATTTAATGAAGAGGCGTTGAAGACGGATGCCCAGGAAACAGCCACTGATCTGGTGAATGGTGATTACGAGGCCGTGGAGGTAAAATTTGATGAGGCCATGTCGGCGCAGCTTGATCTGGAAAATCTGCAGGCCTCATGGGAAGCAGCCACCAAAGACCTGGGGGATTACATTGGTCAGGTGTCGGTGAAGGGAGTTGAAAGCAGCGGCTATTATATCGTCAGTGTGCTGGAGCATTTTGAAAATAATGGTCTGAATGTGCGCCTGGTATATGATACGGAGAGCAGGATCGCCGGAATGCAGTGTACCTATGCAGCGGTGGGAGAAGAAGAACCAGAGGCAGATGCGTCATATACCCAGGAAAAAATGACAGTCACTGCGGATCCGGATTTTCCTTTGGATGGAATCTTGACGCTGCCCAAGGATGTGGAAAAGCCGCCGGTAGTGATACTGGTTCAGGGCTCCGGCACTACGGATAAAAATGAAGAAATCAGCGGTAACAAGCCATTTCAGGATATTGCATGGGGACTGGCGGAACAGGGGATAGCTACGCTTCGCTATGACAAACGGTATTTTGCCAAGCCAGAGGCAGCACCGGAGCTGTCCAAGATGAATCTTCGGTTAGAGATGCTGGATGATCTGGCAGCGGCGATTACGCTGATGGAATCGGATGAACGGGTAGATAACCAACAGGTATTTGTACTGGGACATTCGCTTGGCGGATTGATGGCTCCGGCCATTGCTGTGGAACATCCGGAATTATCCGGTGTGATTTCTATGGCAGGAACTCTTCGCCCCTTATGGGAAGTCAGTTACGATCAGGCGGCGGAAGCCTTTGCAGCTCTGGACGAGACCACTCTTTCAGAAGAAGAAAAGACGGCAGTAGAAGAACAGAAAGCGCAGATGGCGAAAGATTTTGACACACTCCGGGCCGGATTTTCCGATCTTCCGGATGATACTGTGCTGGCAGGCATTCCGGTAGGGTATTGGAAGTCAATGGATGAATATCAGGGAATGAATTTTATCGATGAGGTGACCATGCCTATGCTGATTCTGCAGGGGGATGCGGACTTCCAGGTATATCCGGATAAGGATTATACGCTTTGGGAGGATACCATCGGTGACCGGGACAATGTGGTATTTCATCTGTATGAGGGGCTGAATCATCTGATGATGCCGACGCAGGGAAAAAGAGATGCATCGGAATATCAGGTGAAGAGTCATGTGGACCCACAGGTGATCAGTGATATAGCAGAATTTATAAAGACCTACTAAAGTTCTTGCGGATGGAGGGTTTTTTGCAGAGGTCACTGGAGATCAGGGAGAGCATCGATTGGCAGGCTGAAAAGCTTCTGTCCGTCGGTGCTTTTTTTGACATTTAACTTTGCGGCGAAAGATAAAAGGAACGGGATGATGGAAAGTTTGCCGGACTCTCTGCATATATATAATTCGATAGGGAAAATTAAAGAAGGTGTTTCCATGGAAATCATAGATTATATTATGCAGAAATATGGTATTGTACCTCAGGAAAAGCTGACCGCGAACAAGAACATCCGGCAGGAAAATGTGGTAATGATGGAAGGAAAGCAGCAAAAAAACGGCAGAAAAACAGAGAAATAATAAGTGTGCAGCAGGTGGGCAGTTTAAAGCTTCATGTGTAGCTTGTATTATCCGCAGGTGGGTACAGAGAAATACACCTTGCCCGGAGATAGTCTGCCTCTGTTTCATCATGGGTTACCAGAAGCGTGGTTTTTCCTGCGGTACAGGTTCGAAAGTAATCCATGACAAGAAGTTTGGTGGCAGAGTCCATACCCTTGAAGGGCTCATCCAGAAGAATAATGTCGGAATCTGCCAGCACGGCACGCACAATGGCAAGACGGCGCTTCATTCCTCCGCTGAACTCTTCAACCGGCTGGGACAGGAGATGCTTCTCCCCCAGACCGACAGCAGACAGATGTCTGCAAATTTCAGAAAGCGGAATAGATTTTCCGGTTACGAGGCGGATATTTGCCAGTACGGAAAATTGTTCACAAAGGCGGTTTTCCTGGAAAACCGCACTTTTTTTTGCAGGCATACCGATGATTTCGCCGGCATCTGGAAGGGTAAGTCCCAGAAGAATATGCAGAAGCGTTGTTTTACCGCAGCCGGAGGGTCCCATAAGCACCGTATTGGTGTGGCTCTCCAAGGTGAGATTCAGGTGGGAGAGGACCGGTTTTCCATTATATTCTTTGCATAGATTTGTAATTCTTATCGGCATATAAACTCCTTCCAGGGTAAAGCCACCGTGAAATTAAATTCGATAGAGCAGTGCAAACAGCCGTTTCAGGCAGAATACAAACAGTTTTTCAAAGCAGATACTGATCAGTACGATGATTACGGTCCAGGCCAGCAGATCATCGGTATCCAGATAAATTTTGGCGTAATAGAGCATTTGTCCGATGGAACCGTCAGGAGTTCCGATAATTTCCGCTGCCACACCGGCTTTCCATGACATTCCGATGGATAAGCTGCAGGCGGAGAGCAGATAGGGCTCCAGTTGAGGCAGACTGATAAAGAGCAGCTTGCGGTACCAGGGCAGGCGGAAGATCTTTGCCATTTCCTGCATCTTGGGATCGGTGCTGCGAAGACCGGTCAGAAGATTCTGATAGACCACCGGAAAAACAATTAAAAATGAAATAAAAACAGATAAATTTCCGGCGGACAGCCAAATCAGGCAGATGATGACGAAGGAAGCCACCGGAACCGACTTGATCGTGACAACCCAGGGCCAGAGCAGGGTATCCACCAGCGAAAAGCGGGACGCCAAAAAAGCGAAAAGCATTCCTGAAACCAGGCCAAGCACAAAGCCCAGGACAATATGTCCAAAAGTAAAACCGATGGAGGAGACAAAGCCCTTTACCTGCCAGATGGTAGTGAGGCGGAGAAAAACCTCCCACGGAGAAACCAGAAGGATTTTCTGATGTATCCTCATAGCAGCAATCTGCCAAAAAGCGAGAGCGGCAATCACCGCTCCCGCCTTTGACAGAAAATTAATTTTTGAATTGTTATGATTACTCTGCTTCATAATAGAAATCATCGCCAGGCATTGCTCCGCCGATGGATGCAGGATTCTGATCATTGAGAATCTGCAGGTAACCGGAGAGTGCAGCTTTCATATCGCTGCCGGTGAGATAAGTAATATTGCAGTCTGGCAGAGCTTTTTTTGCAACGGCGCCGGGTACAATACCATATTTTTCAATCAGCGCTGCAGTTTCATCAATATTGGTCAGAGCGTAATTTGCGGAAACTTCGTATTCTTTCAGGAAAGCAGCAATTTTGTCCGGGTTGTCCTCTGCAAATGCTTTTCGCGTCACTACGACACCGGTGACCAGTGAGGAACCATTGTCCAGCTTATTCCATTCATCGTTCAGGACCAGGGCAATGCGAAGACCATCTACCTTGGTCTGGGCAACGGTGGCGAAAGGCTGAGGAATCATCGCGATAGCCGCTTCATCAGAGGAAATGTAGGAAAGGGCTTCCGTGGTATCGGCACACCACTGGATCGTAACATCCTGATCAGGATCCAGGCCATTCTGGCTCAGCAGATAGCGGAGAGAATATTCCGGAGTGGCCCCCTGACCGGTAGCGTAAATGGTCTTGCCCTTTAAATCAGCAAAGGACTCAACGGTATCGCCCCGCTCCACAATGT
The DNA here is from genome assembly GCA_028689585.1 of Lachnospiraceae bacterium. GTDB lineage: Bacteria > Bacillota > Clostridia > Lachnospirales > Lachnospiraceae > Merdiplasma. The sequence goes on from JAQVCW010000022.1 coordinate 26,974, forward strand.
CCAGCACACCCAGGGTATTTACTGCGAGCACTTCGATGGTTCCGTCTGTATTATTGTAAATGACAGATGCCAGATTGGAAGGAACAGCAGCGATATCAATGTCACCTTTGGCTAACGGAGCCACAAAGGTGGAAGGATCGGTGGAAAGATCAGCGAACTGATAGGTATTTTCAGTAATGCCGTCTTCGGCATCCTGCATCAGCTTTACCAGCCCCATAGCAGTAGGTCCGGAAAGAGCACCGATGCGGACTGCGTCTGCTGCCTCATCTGCGGTATCAGTTTCGGCAGCGGTCTCTGCGTCTGCCGCCTCGCCTGCAGCATTAGCCTGGGCAGCGGTTTCTGCCTCTGCCGCTTCGTCTGCGGTATCAGCCTGGGCAGCAGTCTCGGCCTCTGTTTCCTCAGCGAAAGCGCCGGAGGAAAAACTGCCGACTGCCATTGTCATGGACAGGGCAGCGGTGAACAGTACAGATAAAAATTTCTTTTTCATAATAAAATGCTCCCTTCTTTTTCAAAAAACAAATTAAACCTTTGCGGTAACTGTTTTTGCGGTAACGCCTGACAGCATCCCCAGCTTACCGGACAGTGCGCTGGTAACGGGGGGCGGTGCATCCAGAATGAGACAGATGATGGAAATCTTTTTTTCCGGATACGGGACACCCATACGGCCAACCACATAGGGGCCATATTCATGGAGAATCTCATTCACTTCAGAAGCTTTCTGAGTATCATGCACGATGATATTAATAACGGATATGCGTGTTTCCATAAATCTCCTTTGTAAACAATTGTTTTGTGTGAATAAAATTTATCGTAAGCAGAACAAAAATAGGCAAAGCATAACTTCCTTTTATGATATAAAAAAACCACGTCAAAGAGACGTGGAGTAATACCATAATATCCGATACCGATCCATCGCCTTTCCACTCGGGACGAACCCTCGTGCGTCAGAACGAAACAAATTCAGTTAGCTTCATGATAGCATCTGGAGAGAGGATAGTCAACAGAAATAAACACAGTTAATCATTTGTAATCTTTCTGGCAAATAATATGCATCCCTTTCATATAATAGATCAGGATATGATTTTTAAGAAAGGATACCGCCTTGACTGAAAAAAAGAAATTGTTCAGGAAACACTGGAAGCTTACAGAGTCTGCCAGCCACCATCTGCGGGGAATCGGTCTGGTCTGTCTCTGTGCTCTTTTATTTTTGGCCGGCTCCCTCTATACGAAAGACCAGATTGTCACGGTCAGCAATATGCAGCCTCAAAAAGAGCTGCCCATCTACTGTGTTCAGACGGATGCGCCCAAGATTGCCCTCTCCTTTGACGCTGCATGGGGCAATGAAGATACTTCAAAAATCCTGGAGATTTTGGCATCCCATCAGGTAAAAGCTACCTTTTTCATGACCGGAGGATGGGTGGCTTCTTTCCCGGAAGATGTGAAAAAAATAGCTGCCGCCGGACACGATCTGGGCAATCACAGTGAAAATCACAAAAATATGAGTCAGTTATCCGCTGCCGACTGTATGCAGGAAATTAAAAAAGTACATGAAAAGGTGAAGCTTCTTACCGGCACGGATATGACTTTATTTCGCCCGCCCTATGGCGATTATGATAATAAAGTCATCCAGACAACAAGAGAATGCGGCTATTATCCAATTCAATGGGATGTGGATTCTCTGGACTGGAAAGATTACGGCGTGGATTCTATTATCAAGACCGTTACAGAGCACAAGCATCTGGGAAATGGTTCTATCATTCTCATGCACAATGGTGCGAAATATACCGCTCAGGCTCTGGATACCATTATAACCACACTGCAGAGCAAAGGATATGAACTGGTTCCAATTTCACAGTTGATACATAGGGGAGAATATCACTGTGACCATGAAGGGCGGCAGATCCCGGACTGATATGGACAGATTTGTTACTGTTCACAGCAGACTCAAACACCTGCTGTTTGAGTCGTAAGGAAGTGATGCAGGAGTGAGCAGGCTCCAATTTGCACAGCAAATTTCGGAATGAGCCTGTGAATGTTACTATTTACAGCCATGGAAACGTATAAAATGTGTCAAACATAAATTGGCTGTGAATAGTAACACAGGAAATTATTTACTTGACTTTTTTCAAAGGCTGAATAAAATGAAATGAGGATATAAAAGAAACATTATACTTTTGATGAGAGACGGTGTCAGCCTGTTTGCTGAAAGCAAATGGGCTGATGCCAGGTTGATCTGTTCAGGGAATGAGGATAAAAATGGAAAAACAAAGAGTTTGCGACATGACGCGGGGGAATGAAATGTCGCTTCTGCTTCGATTTTCTCTGCCCATGCTGGTGGGGAATATTTTTCAGCAGTTTTATAATATGGTGGACTCCATCATTGTGGGAAATTACGTGGGAAAGAATGCGCTGGCTGCGGTAGGCATGACCGGTTCGCTGACATTTCTTTTTTTTGCCCTGTGCAATGGATTTGCAATGGGAGCTGGGGTGCTGATGTCTCAGTACTTCGGCATGAAAAATGAAAAAAGAGTGAAGGATGCCATTGGAAATTCCGCTTATCTGATGCTGGGGATGGGGGTTATCGTCAGCCTGGTTTCGGTGCTGTTTTCCAGACCGATCCTGGAACTTTTAAATACACCGGCGGCTATTTTTGAAGATGCGCTGCTGTACACCAGAATTGTCTGCGGCGGTATTATTTCCGTGGTGCTTTACAATGGGATTGCGGTGATGCTGCAGTCCCTGGGTGATTCCAAGACACCGCTGGTATTTCTGATCATCGCCAGTATTCTGAATGTGATAGGTGATCTGGTATTCGTACTGGTATTTCATATGGGGGTAGCCGGAGTGGCGCTGGCTACCATACTGGCCCAGGCAATCTCTGCCTTTGGGTGTATCATCTATGCAGTAAAGAAGAATCCTTACTTTAAGCTGACGCGGGAAAACTTCAAACCGGATTCCGTACTGATCAAAAGATGCCTGAAGCTTGGGATTCCATTTGGAGCGCAGGGAAGTCTGATCGCGATTTCCTGCGTGGCGCTGCAGGGTGTCATCAACCGTTTTGGGGAAGATGTAATCGCGGCATATACCGCAACTTCCAGGATCGAGCAGTTGGTACAGCAGCCCTACAATTCCCTGAGCATGGCAGTAGCCACCTTTACCGGTCAGAACCTGGGTGCAGGAAATGTAAAACGTGTACAGAAGGGCTATCGGAAAGCCAGCCTGCTGGTGCTTATTTTCAGCGTCATTATGTGTGCGCTGATGTATTTATTCGGCAATGACTTTATCCGCCTGTTTGTCAATGATGCAGTGGTCATTGAGATCGGAAGCCGTGCAGTGCGCATTACCAGCCTGTTCTACATTGCTCTGGGAATGATCTACATCACCAGAAGCGTAATGAACGGCGCCGGAGATTCGGTATTTGCATTTATCAGCGGTCTGATCGAGGTTGTAGGCCGCATTGGCTTTTCTTTGATATTGACCGCGATCCCTTTCTTCGGATACTGGGCTGTCTGGTATACCACAGGTCTGACCTGGCTGATCACAGCCGCAGTCTGCATGATCCGCTATGCCCAGGGCAGATGGAAGGGTATGGTACACACCGAGTAGCGCGAAGCTGCGCATAAATGCGCAGGCTTTTATTTCGCAGGATGAACTTACCATTCACTGCCAATTTACAGCGGCATGCCTGCCAGGGTATCTGACCATCCGGCACGGGAAAGACCGCAGCCGCACATTTGCAGGAGTTCTAAGCATCTTGCTCTCTGGAATGCGGCGATGGAATAAGAGGGCCTTTGTCTGAGCCTGTGGCGAGTTAGGCCCTCTTATTCCTGTCTGAGCAGCATTTCAGAGAGCATAGATGCTCTTGGACTCCGAAACAGTGCTGCGCGGTCTTTCCCGTGCCGGACGGTCAGATGCCCTGGCAGGCATGCCGCGTCTGCCGTGAACGGTAAGTGCGCCCAAGTTCATCCCATGAAATAAAAAAGACTTCCTGCATCGAGGCAGAAAGTCTGAGGAAAGAGAGAAATGTATGATGAACTTAACAACTGTTAAGAGAGTTTTTAGTCGAAGCCCGATATCACCGACGCTCCTGCGTCAGTCGGGCTTCATTTCTTTTATGTCCCTGAGTATAGAAGGTGTCTGTGTTTAATCTGTGATGAAAACATGAAAGAAAAATGAAGCAGGCATAAAGAATGTAAAAAAGATTTAGGAAGCAGTTTATTTTCACAGGTGTTTTTGCACTTTTGCCATTCATCTTGCGATATGTCTGAAAATATGGTATAAAATAAGGAAAGAAAACGCAAAGAAAATGCAAAGGATGCGTTAGGGTATAGCCGGAGGTGAAGATATGGTAGTGGGAAAGAGTGTACCCAGAGTGGACGGGTATGAAAAAGTGACGGGCCGGGCGATGTTTACCGCAGATCTGGCTCCCGGAAACTGCCTGGTGGCGAAGGTATATCATGCCTCGATTGCCAACGGCAGGGTAACAGCCATTGATACTTCTCAGGCGGAACAGATAGAAGGAGTAGTGAAGGTGGTTACTTTTCAGGATGTGCCAAAGATTTCATATCCCACACCGGGGCATCCCTGGTCGGTGGAGACGGCGCATCAGGACCGGGCAGACCGCAGGCTGCTGACCGGCCGGATCCGGTATTATGGAGATGATATTGCAGCGGTGGTGGCGGAGAATGAAGTGGCAGCCTCCAGAGCCCTTCGGGCCATAAAGGTAACTTATGAAGAATATGAGCCCTGCATCAATCCAAGAGAAGCGATGAAGGGCACAAAGCCGCCGGTACAGGAAGAATGTCCGGACAACATTCTGGCGAAATCAGAATATGAAATCGGTTCGGCAGATCAGGCGTTGGCGCAGGCAGCGATTGTGGTGGAAGGAAAATACGAAACCTCCATCGTTCAGCACTGTCATATCGAGCCTCCGGTGTCCTATGCTTATATGGACAAGGGCAGAATTGTGGTGGTGACTTCGACGCAGATTCCGCATATCGTAAAGCGGGTGATCGGGCAGGCGCTGGGAATTCCCTGGGGGCAGGTGAGAGTGATCAAACCATATATCGGCGGCGGTTTTGGCAATAAGCAGGATGTGCTGTATGAACCGCTGAATGCATTTTTGACCACACAGGTGGGCGGCAGGCCGGTGAAGCTGGAACTGACCAGAGAAGAGACCTTTGCCAATACCAGAACGCGGCATAAAATATATTATGATCTGAAAATGGGGCTGGATGCACAGGGACATATCGTGGCAAGAGATATGCTGGCGGTATCCAACCAGGGCGGTTATGCATCCCACGGACACGCGATCGCAGCCAACGGCGCCACCTCCTGGCGTCATCTGTATCAGGTGCCGAATGTGCGGGCCAGGGCATATACCGTATATACCAATACGCCGGTGGGCGGTGCCATGCGGGGCTATGGCATTCCGCAGTATGCCTTTGCGGCGGAGGCGATCACAGATGATGCGGCAGTAAAGGCCGGTATGGATCCCTATGATTTCAGGATGGAGAACATTCAGAAAGGATACTTTGCGGATCCCTGGCTGAAGCCCATTGCGGCCAATACCAATGGCGTCGCAGAATGCATGGAAAAAGGCGCTGCTTATATTCAATGGAAGGAAAAACGAAAAAAATATGCCGGTCAGACGGGGAATATCCGGAGAGGGGTGGGCATGGCAATTTTCAGCTATAAGACCGGTGTCTGGCCTATTTCTCTGGAAATTGCCGGAGCCAGGATGGTTCTGCAGCAGGATGGCAGCGTGACGCTGATGGTGGGAGCCACGGAAATCGGCCAGGGAGCGGATACCGTATTCACCCAGATGACGGCGGAGACACTGAATATATCCATGGAAAAGATACATATCCAGACCGTTCAGGACACGGATGTGACACCTTTTGATACAGGGGCCTATGCCTCCAGACAGACCTTTGTGACCGGAACCGCAGTGCGGGAGTGTGCAGAGAAGCTGAAAGAGAAGATATTGGAATATGCCAAAGAGCTGCTTTGGGAACGCCGGAGAGCCTTGCAGACATCCGCCCGGGAAACAGAAGAAGTGCCGGGGGCAGACGGCGGGACCGCTCCGGACAGCGCATCCTGGCTGCCGGCGGATCTGTGCGATGGCTGCATCGTAAATGCCGCCGGTGACGTTCTGCTTGCGCTGGAGGAGCTTGCGCAGGAAAGCTATTACAGCCTGAGACATTCCTCCGCAATCACGGCAGAAGTATCAGAGCAGGTGAAGAAAAATTCTCTTTCCTTTGGAGCCACGTTTGCTGAGATTGAGGTAGATATAGCGTTGGGAAAGATCAGGGTTCTGGACATTATCAACGTCCATGACAGCGGCAGGCTGATCAATCCGCGGCTGGCCAGGATGCAGGTACACGGAGGCATGTCCATGGGGCTGGGGTATGGGCTGGCGGAGCAGCTTCTGCTGGATGAGAAAACAGGGCGCGTGTTAAATGGCAATCTTCTGGATTATAAACTTCCGACTATGATGGACACACCGGATCTGACTGCCGGTTTTGTAGAATTGGAGGATCCGGTGGGGCCTTATGGAAATAAGGCATTGGGAGAACCCCCGGCAATCTCACCGGCACCGGCGCTGCGCAACGCGCTTTTGCATGCCACAGGGGTGGCGGTGAATGAAATTCCCCTGTCACCACAGCGGCTGATCGCAGCATTTGAAAAAGCAGGGCTGCTTTCTGCGTCAGTGGGAAATGGATCGGAAGGGAAGAAGGAGGACGGGGCAGATGTATGATCTGGAAGGATACTGGGAAGCCGGTACGGTAGAAGAAGCGGTACAACTGCTGGAGGACCATCCGGCGGCGAAAATTATCTGCGGCGGTTCTGATGTGCTGATTAAGATACGGGAAGGAAAGCTGGCGGGTACCGGCCTGGTTTCTATCCGGGGCATTCCCCTGCTGCAGAAAGTGACACTGAAAGAAAATGGAGATTTATATATCGGTGCGGCCATGACCTTCAGCCATCTGACCAGTCATCCGCTGATTCGGAGACTGGTTCCGGTTCTGGGAGAAGCGGTGGATCAGGTGGGCGGACCGCAGGTGCGCAATATCGGAACCATCGGCGGAAATATCTGCAACGGAGCAGTCAGCGCGGACAGTGCACCTACGGTGTTTTCTCTGGAATGCCGGCTCAGGATCGAAGGAAAAGCAGGGGTTCGTTTTTCCGACATGAAGTCCTTTTATCTGGGCCCTGGCAGAGTAAATCTGGCGCAGGGAGAGGTATTGACACACATCGTAGTGCCCAGAGAAAAATATGAAGGGTATGCAGGGCATTATATCAAATATTCCATGCGAAATGCCATGGATATTGCCACGTTAAGCTGCAGTACCGTCTGTAAAATAGATCTGAAAAAAAATGTGCTGGAGGATGTAAAAATGACCTTCGGTGTAGCCGCTGCCGTGCCTCTTCGGGTACCAAAGACGGAAGAAGCGCTGAAGGGGCAGCCGCTGCGGGAGGAACTGTACGGACTGGCGGCCGGCCTGGTGCGTCAGGAAATCAATCCAAGGGATTCCTGGAGAGCTTCCAGGGCATTCCGGCTGCAGATTGGCGGGGAGATCGCGGCCAGATCCCTCCGGGAAGCGGTGCTCAGAGCCAGGGCGCAGGAAGAAGTGAGGCTGCGGGGGCCAAAGCAGCAGGAGAAAGTTCAGATAGAAGCGGAACAAACGGGGCAGCAGCAGGAGATCATGCAGCCGGAGTCCGATCAGCACAGAAAGGAGGTCCGATAAATGCCGGAGCAGATGAAAATGATTCAATGTGTAGTAAATGGCAGAAAGGAAACCCTGTGCGTGGACGTACGGGAATCACTGCTGGATATGCTGCGTAACCGCCTTGGCCTGACTTCCGTAAAAAAAGGCTGTGAGGTGGGAGAATGCGGAGCCTGTACCGTAATCCTGGATGGCGAGACAATTGATTCCTGTATTTACCTGGCAGCCTGGGCGGATGGCAGAGAGATTACCACGCTGGAGGGCCTGCTGGGGCCGAATGGAGAATTGACCAGAATCCAGGAAGCATTTCTGGAAGAGGGGGCAGTGCAGTGCGGCTTCTGTACGCCGGGCTTTATATTGTCGGCAGAAGTGCTGCTTCGCCGTGGAGAAAAGCTGAGCCGGGAGATGATCCGAAAGCATATGGCCGGAAATCTGTGCCGGTGTACCGGATATGAAAATATAGTGAATGCGGTGGAAAAAGTGAACCGGGAGCGGAATGAGTAAAAGGTAAGACAGAAAAAAACAGGGGGCGCTTTATATATGCGTCCCCTGCTTATTCAGTCTTTTTTTAATGATCGTATCCTGACGGATCAGTCTGCCTCAGATACATCTTCTGCGATATCTTCTACCATGTCTCCGATGGAAGATACATTGCTGTCATTGTCGGTAGTCTTTGCCAGCAGAGCATCCGCCGGAACCGTGATGTCTACCGGAGTGGTGTAATCGTATACGGCATCAATATAAAGGCTGGATACATCCAGAGCGATTTCCGGAAGAGTAAGGGAACCGTCCTCAGCGGATTCTGCCATGGAGTAAGCGAACAACTGGCTGATCGCTGTGAAATCACTGCCATCCATATCGATATGCATCTTTGCAGGAAGATAAGTATCATCAGCGATGTCAATCTCCATGTTGATTACAAAGCCGGACATTATGGCATCTACCATACTCCAGCCATCTTCATCCAGCTCATCTTCTTCACCTGCAGCAGACATGGCTTCAATGAGGAAAGGCTTTAATTCATCATAGGTCATGGTAGCAAGAAGCTGATAGCAGGAAGTTCCATTTACATCGACAGCGCTGTCACCCAAAGTAAAGGTGAACGGAAGCTGGCTCAGATCGAAATCATTGCCGGTCATCAGGTCTGTAAGCTGTTTTACTTCGTCTGCCGCTACGGAAGAATATTCCCATCCGGTGCTTTCTTCAGCATTAGAAGACGTTACCTTTACATAAGAATCTAATCCGCCGTCATCACCCGTCACCGTGTACATCTGCATCGCCATATCCTGACCTACGCCCATGGCATCTACGGTAAGAGATCCGTCCACGCTCATGGAAAGCGGATCCATCAGGTATGCTGCATTCAGGCTGCCGGACATACCCATGGACATGGTAGAAGTGCCGGAAGTCTCAGAAGTCATGGAAACAGAAGCCTTGGCAGCCAGATCGATTGCTGCGCTGAATTCTTTTGCGTTTTTCCCTGCTTCGGTATAGTTTTTGATTACATCGTCTACGGTAGCTTCACTGTCAAAACCGGTCAGCATCATTGCGCTGGCACCCAAAATGACAGCAGAAATCAATAATTTCTTTTTCATCATATTATTCTCCTTTATATACTGCAGTTTAGTGTTTCTATCTGGAGGAATCTGGCTTTTCTTAGTATTTGGCCTGATTAACCGATCCAAATATCTGACATTTAGTATATCATGGTTCCGAAAATGTGTCCATAGAGAAGTATGGCGAAACTTGCGAAAAAAATATGCTTGCATCCTGTCCAAGTTATATTATAATGAAGCATAGGCTGTAACTGTCCGGCAGGTCCGTGTATTTGCAAAACGGTTACGCTTAAGGAAAATAAACAGAAGAAGGATAAGACAGTGAATTACGAAGAAGCAGTAGATTACATAGCAGAAGTACCGAAGTTTACAAAGAAAAATAAACCGGAAAATACAAAAGAATTACTGAAGAGACTGGGGCATCCGGAGGAAAAATACAAAATTATCCATGTGGCAGGCACAAATGGAAAAGGCTCCGTCTGTGCATTTACCGCATCTGTTCTGCAGTTGGCGGGAAAACGCACCGGGTTATTCATCTCTCCTCACCTGATCAGGATCAATGAACGGTTTCAGGTGAATCAGAACCCGGTGAGCGATGAAGTTTTCCTGGAGGCATTTTTGCAGGTGCAGGCAGTGATGGACGAGATGGTAAAGGACGGCTTTTATCATCCCACCTATTTTGAAATTTTATTTGCTGTGGGCATGGTTATATTTGCCAGGGAAAAGGTGGAGTATCTGGTGATGGAGACAGGGCTGGGAGGCCGGCTGGATGCCACAAATACCGTGGAGCATCCGATTGCCTGTATCCTGACCACCATGAGTCTGGATCATACCGAATATCTGGGAGATACGATTGAGCAGATTGCCGGGGAAAAGGCAGGTATCATTAAGGAAGGCGTCCCTGTTATCTATGACGGAAGGAACCGCACGGTAGAAAAAGTGATTCGGGAAAAAGCGGAAGCGATGCATGCGCCGGCCATTCCTTTCTATGGAGAAATGTGTGAAATTCTGGAAGAAACGGATAAAAGCATTGATTTTGTGCTGAATAACAGGTATTATGGGTACAAACTTGTGACGGTTCCCTATCTGGCGGAGTACCAGATCGTGAACAGTTCCCTGGCTATGATGGCGATCCGTGTTCTGGATCCGGAGAAAAGAATTTCAGATCAGACGATTCAGAAGGGAATAAAAGAAACCCGCTGGAGCGGCCGTATGGAGACAGTTCTGCCGGGTGTGGTGCTGGACGGAGCCCATAATGCAGACGGGATTGCACAGTTTTTAAAGACGGTTCAGAGAATTCAAAAAGAGAAGCCGGTATCACTGCTGTTTTCTGCAGTCATTGAGAAGGAATATGAGACGATGATCCGGGAAATCTGTCAGGGCGGGAATTTTACGTCCATTACAGTTACCCAGATTGAAGGAAGCAGAAAGGTATCGGATGAGACACTGGCTGATATTTTCCGGAAATATACCGATGCACCGGTGACGGCGAAGGATGATGTCAAGGACGCTTTTGCCTGTGCAATGGAACAGAAAAAGGACGGAATGCTGTTTTGCGTCGGCTCTTTATACCTGATTGGGGAGATCAAGGCGATCATCAGCGAGCAGGAAGTGCAGCAGCATTAAAAAGGAGAGACTGGATGATTAATTACGAAGAAGAACTGAAAAAGTTTCATCCCAGCATGGATGTGAATGAAGCGGAGGATGCGATCTACAGTCGTGATCTCACGGATGTGACCGATATTCTGAAGGAAATGCAGAAGGATGAAAAGAAGAAAAGAAAATAGGGGGCTTCTATGAGATGTATTTACTGTAATACTCCCCTGGCGGCCATTGATTACTGCACTGGCTGCGGAGCAGATATTACGCTTTTAAAGAGAATTGGGCGGATTTCCAATTTACTGTACAACAGAGGACTGGAGAAGGCATCGGTGAGAGATCTGTCCGGAGCGATCACCTGCCTGAAACAAAGTCTGAAATTTAATAAAGAAAACATTGACGCCAGAAATCTTCTTGGGCTCTGTTATTATGAAACGGGCGAAGTGGTGTCTGCTCTCTGTGAATGGGTAATCAGCAAGAATATGAAGACAGAGGAAAATCTGGCGGACTACTATATTACGGAGCTGCAGAATAACAAGAACCGCCTGGATACCATCAATCAGACGATACGCAAATATAATCAGTCCATTGAATACTGCCGTCAGGATAATGAGGATATGGCAGTTATCCAGTTAAAAAAGGTGATTTCTCAGAATCCCAAGCTGGTAAAAGCCTATCAGCTTCTTTCGCTGCTGTATCTGAAGCATCAGGAGTATGAAAAAGCCAGAAGACTTCTGCGAAAAGCGGCAGCCGTGGATAATACAAATACCACCACTCTGCGTTATCTGACCGAGATTGAAGAGGTGACAGGCAAATCCACCACCCTGACAACCCGCCACAAGCGCCAGAAGCCGGAGCAGGAGGAAGGAAGCGGCGGTACGCTGCGCTATGTCAGCGGCAATGAGACAATCATTCAGCCCACCACATTCAGGGACAGTTCTACCGTGGCGACTTTTATCAACATTGCGCTGGGTATTCTGCTGGGCGGAGCCATAGTGTGGTTTCTGGTAGTGCCTGCCAGCCGTCAGAGCGTACAGGAGAGTGCGAATCAGCAGGTGACCGATGCCAATATGAAGCTGGCTACAGGGACTGCAGCCCTCCAGGATCTGGAGGAGGAGATTGATTCCTATGTGGCGAAGACGGATACAGCGGAAAAAGAGCGTGATGATGCCCTGAGCAAAGCAGCCGGTTATGAAGAACTGCTGGGAGTGGCGGATCTGTACGTTATGGACAGCCAGACCTCTGCAGCGGATGCGCTTGCAAAGCTGAATGCGGAAGATTTTGATGGAAATGCCAAGATACTGTATGATGATCTGCTGAAGGCGGTGAGCAGCTCCATGTTCAGCCAGTACTATTCGGCAGGCACCACAGCATATTCGGGAGGCGATTATACCACAGCAGCCCAGCAGTTGAAGCTGGCGGTGGAGTCCGATCCGGAGGGAACCAATACTCATTATTATGATGCATTGTATTATCTGGGCTTTGCTTATTATAATCTGGGAGATAACGCAAATGCGAATACTTATTTCAACGAAATTGTGACCAAGTATCCGAATCAGGCTTCACAGGTACAGCAGTATATCACCAATAACTCCGGAACCGGAAGTACGGATACCGGCACTTCCCAGGGAGAAGCTTCCACGCAAAACGGCGGTGCTGCAAGCAGCGGTGAGGGCGGCACCACAGGGCAGGACATTGACGTATATCCGGGAGATGCGAACTCCGGCAATACAGACAATACGGGAGGGGCATCTTATGACCCGGCGGATGTGGCATGGACGGATCCGAATACCGGCCTGAATTACGATGTGTATGGAAACCTTCTTGGATAGAAGGAAAAAAACGATAGAGAAACCTCCGAAAAGAGGCTGCAGCATTTGCTGCGGTCTCTTTTGTATTCGTATAGGAAAGTGCACCTATACGAGTACAGCCTTCGGCATTCGGCGGCGCAGCAAGAGCGCAGAAGCGTACTTGATCAGAAGGGAGAATATTTATATTATGGGGAACAATTTTAAAGTGACAGGTACAAGTCTGACCATTTATTTACCGGCAGAGGTAGATCATCACAATGCGGAAGCACTGAAAAATGATGCGGACCGGCTGATACAGAATCAGAACATAAGATGTATTATTTTTGACTTTGCCCAGACGAATTTCATGGACAGCTCAGGGATCGGAATGATCATGGGGCGCTATAAAAATCTGCGCTTTATGGGGGGAAATGTGATCGCAATCCGGGTAAATGAAAGAATACGAAGGATTTTGACCATGTCGGGAATTTATAAAGTGATTGATATTTATGAAGATATACCGCAGCAGTCAAAATTATTATAGAGGGGGAGCAGCATGAGTGTAGAAAATGAAATGAAACTGGAATTTGACAGCCGTTCCTGCAATGAGGGGTTTGCCAGAGTGGCAGTAGCCGCATTTCTGACACAGATGAACCCCACACTGGAGGAAGTGGCTGATGTAAAGACTGCCCTGTCAGAGGCAGTGACCAATGCGATTATCCACGGATATGAAGGAAAGGTAAATAAGATCACCATTTTGTGCCATATCCGCCAGCAGACCATAGAAATCGAAGTAATGGATCAGGGAGTGGGGATTCAGAACGTGGAGGAAGCGATGGAACCGCTGTTTACTACCAAAAGTGACTGTGAACGGGCAGGAATGGGGTTTTCTTTTATGGAAGCATTCATGGACAGTCTCCAGGTGCAGTCTGAGCCGGGAAAAGGCACCTGCGTCAAAATGACAAAAAAGATACTCCGGACAGAAAATAAATATGAGAGGTGACAAGCCGGGACATGGAGCACACACTTGCATTGATTGAACAGGCACACCAGGGGGATAAAAGTGCAAGGGAAATGCTTGTGGAGGAAAATCTGGGGCTGGTATTCACTGTAGTGAAACGGTTTTTTGGAAGAGGCTGCGAGACGGAGGATCTGATACAGATCGGAAGTATTGGTCTGCTCAAGGCCATTGACAAGTTTGATCTTACCTATGAAGTGAAATTCAGCACCTATGCAGTGCCGCTGATCGCCGGTGAGATCAAGCGCTTTCTTCGGGATGACGGGATGATCAAGGTCAGCCGCTCCCTGAAAGAAACGGCAGCTTATGTTTACAATGTGAGGGACCGGCTGGAAAAAAAGATCGGCAGAGAACCCACGATGGAGGAACTGGAGGGGGAGAGCGGGCTGGAACGGGAAGAAATGATGCTGGCGCTGGAGTCCTGCGCTGAAGTAGATTCTCTGTATCGGACCATCTATCAGGGGGACGGCAATGCGGTGCTGCTGATGGACAAGCTGGAGGAAAAAGAAAATAAGAATGAAAAGCTTCTGAACCACATGCTTTTGGAAGAACTGCTGAAGCTTTTGCAGACGCAGGAAAAGCAGTTGATCAGTCTCCGCTATTTTCAGGATAAAACTCAGGTGGAGACTGCAAGAGAGCTGGGGATTTCCCAGGTGCAGGTCTCCCGGATGGAGAAAAAGATTTTGAAAAAAATGAGAGGCGATGCGGCCATCAATCAGTAAAGCGGATTGCTTTTTTCAGTATAAAAATGGAATAAAAACAAATACTATCCATGACAAAACAGACTGACATTCAATGAAAGAATAAAGGAGATCATGGAAATGAAAAAATTTATGTGCAGATGCGGACTTTGGATCATTATATTGGGACTGGCGGCAGGGATTTTCTGCCTGTTCTGGAATATGCGCTCCGATGATATGAGCGAAAATGGCACACTGGTAAAAAATCTCTGTGAACGGGGCAAAAACTGCATGAATATGTGAGGGCAGGACTGAGCAGAGGTGAAGGATGAATACAGTATATTTAAAAATCGATAAAAATGTAAAAGTGGTGAAGCGCAGCTTTTGTCTGAAGGAGCTGGGAGAGGTGAAGTGTGAGGACAAAGCGCTGGAAGCGAAGGTGAAGCTTTTGAAAATACCGGCTCCGGGCATACAAGGGCCTGGCCGGTATATCTTTTCCATCATGGATATCATTGATGCAATTTCAAAGGAATTTCCGGGAACGGAAGTCAACAATCTGGGAGAAGCGGATTTTATCGTGACACTGGAGCGGAAAAATACGCCGTCCCCTCTCTGGCAGTGGGGAAAGACCGGGTTTGTATGTGTGCTCTGTTTTTTTGGAGCGGCCTTTTCCATTATGTCATTTAACAATGATATCGGAATCACCCAGTTGTTTGGGCAGCTCTATCAGGAATTTACGGGAGAGGCTTCGGACGGCTTTACGGTGCTGGAAATTGCCTATTCGGTGGGCGTGGGCCTGGGGATACTGATCTTCTTCAACCATTTTGCCAAGATGCGCGGAAGTACGGATCCCACGCCGCTGGAGACAGAGATGCGAAAATACGAGGATGATATTGATAAAACGCTGATAGAAGCCAGGGACAGAAAATCGGGAAGCAGTCATTAGGCGGATGAAAGCGGAAAATTCTGGCTCAGGGATATGGAAAACAGAAAATGCAGGCGTCAGGATAGGAAAAGCAGACGGGAGCAGGAGGCAGCATGGATGAATGGATGATGGGAAGAATACTCTGCGGCATAATTGGATTTTCGGGAGGATTTCTGGTGGCAGGAGGGGTGGTGGCCCTGATTGTAGGACTGGGGATCGTCACCCGTTTTATCGGCATCAGTCATACCGCCAAAAAGGTATGCCTCTATGAGAACGCAGTTCTGGCGGGAGGTGTGCTGGGAAATCTGGTGACGGTATACCGGCCGGAGCTTGGATTTGGACGGTATGGCCTGATCGCATTGCTGCTGATCGGCAGCTTTTGCGGTATATTTGTGGGAGGATGGATCCTGGCACTGGCGGAGCTGATCCATGTATTTCCCGTATTTATACGGCGTCTGGAGCTGACGAAGGGACTTAGCTGGATCGTAATATTTCTGGCAGCCGGAAAAATCACCGGAAGTTTACTTCAATTTTACATGAAATGGGGAAAAAGTTGAGCAGGAGGACTGTTGTATTTTGAAAATATCTGTTATACTATTAGGGATGTTTTTAAGACGGGACAAAACCAGGAGCATGTTTTTGGAACCGGGATAGAACAAAGAAGATATAACCGGGTGGAGTGATACAAGGAATGGAACAGGAAAAAGTGATTTATACAAAAGAAGAATTAGCCAGGAGAGTAAAGGTTCCGGCCATTGTGGAGCAGGATCTCAAGCGGATCATCAGTGACCGACTGGAGCAGTGCGGGCTGTATTTCCGGGTGTTTTCCAGGATCAAGACAGCCTCCTCCATGGCGCATAAATTTGAACTGAAGGAATACGGAGAAGAGCGGAAGCTGCAGGATCTGGTGGGTGTCCGTGTAAATCTCTATTTTGATGATGATGTGGATATCTGCAGGAATATTATGGAGCATACCTTTGAGGCAATCGAATGGTCTACCTCCGAGCGCAGTGAAGAGGAGTTCAAGCCAACGAAGCTGAATGGTGTATTCCGCCTGCCGGAATATCTGAAATCAGAGATATCGCCGGATACCTGGGATATGTACATAGATGACACTTTTGAAATTCAGATCAAGACCATGTTTTTCGAAGGCTGGCATGAGATTGAGCATGATATGCGGTATAAGGGAGAGGAGCTGTGGAGAAATTACCGGGGATTTTCCAGGTACTTCAACAGCATTCTGGCGACGCTGGAGCTGTGTGACAAGTCCATGGTGACCTTATTTGAGGATCTGGGCCATGCCCTGTATAAGTCCGGGCGCTGGAGCGACATGATCAAAAGCCATTTCCGGCTGAAGCTTGGGGAAGCTTCTCTTTATCCGGAGGTGGAGCAGCTTCTGAATGAAGATGCGGTGAACAACGATAATCTGGCGAAGCGGATTTATAAAACAAGCAAGACAACTCTGGTGGAACAGCTTTTGAGGCGCAGCAGAAAGATCCCGATTAATGTAAATACCATTATTTCACTGCTGAATGAGAGCCAGTTTCACGACAGCCGCCTGAGTGCGATCTTCAAGGAAAAAGATGTATACAACGATGGCAGGGAAGAGAGCGTGGCCGAGTCCCGCCACTACGAGCTGAAGCCGCTGACCAGACATGCGGTGTTCCAGATGCTGACGCAGATCGACGGCAGCAGGATGAAAACCGACCAGCCCATTACTTCGGAGCTGATTTTTGAAAGGGCTTCCGAATATATTTACCGCTGGATCGTACAGAAATACGGAGATCTGTTCAAAGATATGCCACAGGAGATTTCAGCCTATCATGCGGATGTCCTGGCCTATCATGTGACCATAAAATTTGACCGCCGGCAGCGGCGGATGAATATGCACGTACGTCATATGGACCTGGAGGTGGGCGGACGGATCTGGTATTCAGAGGCCAATCTGGAAACGGCGAAAGACGGAAGGGTATTTCTGAAGGTCTGCAATGGCTATGCGGAGCCGGAAAATGAACACCACATTATCCAGGAAAGCAATGGCATGTTTTTCAGCTATCCGGGATATTACAAATCCATTGTGGACAGCATCGGTATTTTCAATGGAACTGAGTGCGCCAACCGGCGCCGTATCCTCAGGGAAGAACAGGTGCCGGAATTGCAGAGGGCGCTGCGGGATAAGCAGAGGGTATTCCCCATTGTGCTGATTGTTTCCAGAGAGGCGGAAGACGGCATGATGGATGAAGAATGGCTGGGACAGTTTCGGGTATCTGATTTTACCAGGACAGTGTGGCGGTATGCCCATGTATTCACCTGCTATGAATCGGTAGGGGTGAAAATACTGGAAGATCTGGGAAGAGAGCTTCCTTCCGAAATGGCTTCCCTGGAAGAGACTGCTCCGCGGCTTTATATTTTCTATCCGGACGGAGATTATGACAGCTACGGCCCGGAGGATGTGATCAACTGCAGCTTTGGCCGCCATCTGGAGGCCAGAGGAGATGCCCGCACCTACGATATCGTTCGCGGCGGTCAGGCATTTTACCATAAGATCGTTACCGATCTGCGGGACTGGAATGTATCGGCTGATATGTGGGAAGGGTTCAAGCTGGAGCTCCTGACGGAGATCCCGGGCTGAGCCCGGGTGAAGCGGTCAGTGCTGTGAACGTTATTTTTTTCCGGGATAATGCTTCCGGCGGCTTACAGAGATATTCTTGAAGCTGCCGGAAGCATTTTTGAGTTTCTCCTGATTTTTACAGAAGTTTTACTGTCTCATGCTTTGGATATTACAATTATTTGTTATAATGCGGTTGTAAAAAGAAGAGCAGTAATTGACAAAATGAAAAGGACAGGAAGAAAAAGGAGAAACTTATGTTTAAACTGAGAAAAAAAGCGGCAATTTTAACTATGACAGCAGCAATGGCCATTTCAGGTGCAGCTTCCTTTGCAGCACAGGAGACACAGACAGAAGCAGCTCAGACAGAGACAGCTCAGACAGAAGCAGCTCCGGAAGAGACAGCAAAAGAAGGGGATACATACCAGCTTTCCATCGTGTATGACAATGATATCCACGGACGTGTGGATCGCCTTCCCCAGTTTAAGACGCTGATTGATGAAGCAAGGGAAGAATGTGATAACCTTCTGGTATTGAATGGAGGAGATATTTTCCTGAGAGGAGAATTTCAGATGCAGCAGGGGATACCGGAAATGAACCTGCTTAACGCAATCGGCTATGATGCATGGGTGCTTGGAAATAATGACTTTCGTATCCCGACTGAGGGCGGAACTATCGAGGAAGGCAACGAGCAGCTTCAGAATCTGATTGATCTGTGTGAGTTCCCGACTCTGTGTGCAAACGTAACGATGAAAGAAGACGGCTCCTACATTGAAAATGTGGACCCGTACATCATCAAAGAAGTGGGCGGACTGAAGATCGGCATCATCGGAGTGACCTCCCTGAAACCTCAGAACAGAGAGTGGGAGGAGGTTTCTGATAAGGTGTTTGAAAGCGGCGAGATTACCGTGGAGAACCTAATGGAAGAAGTAAAACCGCAGACCGATATCAATGTGGTACTGTCCCATACCGGACTGGCAGTGGACACCAAGATTGCCAACGTAGATGGAGTAAGCGCAGTGGTTGGTGCAGATGATCATTATATCATTGCAAGCCCCATGTACTATCCGGGAGAAGACGGCTTCAAGAGCACCCCGATTTTACAGGGCGGCGGTGAGCAGGATCAGTATCTGGGACGCCTGGATATGAACTTCGTATATACCGAAGGCGTATGGACACTGGATGACTTCAACGGATATCTCTATGATCTGGCAGGCGTGGAAGGCAACAGCAAAATTCAGGTTATGATTGACCAGTACCGCGCAGAAGCGATCGAAGTGGAAGAACCGGCAGCATAACAGAATGCCTGTTTTAAAGTTACCCAATTGAATAAAAAACGGATACCAAAGGGATATTTTCAACGTATCATTTTACATTTTCATGTATTCAAAGTATAATATGAAATGTTTAACGCTGGGACTGTAAAATAAGTCCCTAAAAGAAGAATCGCACAGACCGTGAAGTCTGAGCGATTTTTTGGTATAATTAATTATGCAAATAAATAAAAATACCAATGATAATCATACTGTAAGACAGTTAAAATTACCACTGGAAATTGAAAAAATAATTGATACGGGGAGAAATTGATATGTACTTACTTTTGCTTGCACTTATTTATCTGGCTTTTATCAGCCTGGGTTTGCCGGATTCCCTTCTTGGTTCGGGATGGCCTGTGATACATAATGACTTGAATGTCCCGACCTCCTTTATGGGAATGATTACCATGGTCATATCAGGAGGAACGATTGTATCCAGCCTTTTGTCTAATAAGCTGACAAGGAAATTTGGCACCCGTATCGTGACAGTAATCAGCGTATTTCTTACGGCGATTGCTTTGCTTGGTTTCTCCTTTTCGAATCAGTTCCGGATGCTTATGGTATTCGCAGTTCCTTACGGTCTTGGCGCGGGAGCCATTGATGCTGCCTTGAATAACTATGTTGCCATTCACTACACCTCAAAACATATGAGCTGGCTGCATTGCTTTTGGGGCATAGGAGCGATTGTCAGTCCATTTGTTATGAGCTGGGCTTTGGCGAATTCCACCTGGAATGGGGGATACCGCATTATTGCTTTTCTTCAGCTTGGTATCGGTCTGCTTCTGCTTGTTACGCTCCCCGTCTGGAACGTCAATCGGCAGGAGAAGGAAGAGAGTGCAAAGAGTATCGGACTGATCGATGCGCTGAAAATCAGGGGTGTTCCTTACCTCTTAATCGGTTTTTTCGCTTATTGTGCTGCGGAAGCAACGGTGATGTGCTGGGCATGTACCTATATGGTTGAGGTCAGGGGCATAACCGCAGATCGAGCGGCAGGGTTTGCTTCGCTGTTTTACATAGGGCTGACCGTCGGCAGATTCTTAAGCGGCTTTATCATGAATAAGCTTGGTGACAGAAAAATGATCCTCCTGGGAACCGGCACTCTATTCTTCGGGCTTATTTTTTTGCTGTTTCCGGCAGGGAGCCCGATTGCTTCGCTTGTGGGATTTATTATTATCGGCTTTGGCTGCGCACCTATCTATCCATGCATTATTCATTCCACACCGGTCAATTTCGGCGCGGAGAATTCCGGAGCGATTATCGGGATCCAAATGGCAGGAGCCTATGTGGGCTCGACGTTCATTCCAACGTTATTCGGACTTCTCGGCAATCTGACCGGCTTCGCAATACTTCCGGTGTATCTCATTGTCTTTTTTGTTTTGATGATTAGCATGACCGAACTGACCTTTAAAATAACGGAAAAAAAGCAGTGAATCTTAAGAATCAATCGCTTGATTTCAGTGAGTCCATAGTCTATAATTTATATAAAAGCAGGGGGTATATATGGACGTATCATATACGGTGAAGGAGTTTATAAAAAAATGGCGTTCTTTGGGATTGAGCAATGATTTTATTTTTTCGAAAATCATGCGTGATCCGGAGTTATGCAAAGAAATGCTGGAGATTCTTCTGAATATAAAAATTCTTAAGATTGAATATCCGGAAGATCAAAAAACGATTGATATTTCATATGATGGAAAAAGTGTTCGTTTGGATATTTATGTCGCAGATGATAATAATACGGTATATGACGTAGAGATTCAGACAACAGATACCAAAGAGCTGCCAAAAAGGAGCCGTTATTATCAAGGGATGATTGATTTGAATATGATAGAAAAGGGTGCTTTATACAAATCGTTGAATCCAAGTTATGTCATATTCATTTGTACCTTTGATTTATTCGGGAAAGATTTATATAAATATACTTTCGAAAATATCTGCAGGGAAGATAGGGAAGTATATTTAGGTGATGAAGCTAAAAAAATATTTTTTAATACAAATGGCAGTAAAGGAGATGTTTCAGAAAGCGCAAAAGCATTTTTGAAATTTGTCGGAGACGGAACACCAAGTGATGATGCATTTGTAAAGAAACTTCAGGAAAAACTTGCAAAAGTAAAAGAAAACGTAGAATGGAGGCGGGAATACATGACTTTGTTGATGCGGGATCAGGAAAATATTGAAAAAGGAATAGAACAAGGAAGAGAACAGGAAAAAACAGAGATGATAAAAAAGCTATTAAAAAAAGGTGTTCTTTCCGAAACAGAAATTGCAGAAATTGCGGGCATTACGCTGGATAAGGTAAAAGAAATAAAAAATAATATTTAAACATTTTTTAAGGGTTCTCTGTATGGAGGACTCTTTTTTTTATTGTTATATAGATGGAAACCAAAGGATAAATCCTAAGAACCACAAAGAGGGGACAATAGACATTTAAAGAAGTGGCAAGAAAGGCAATTATCCCCATGATAATCCTTGCAGCCAAGTCCAGCACATGATTGGAAGTGGACATCAGCAGAAAGATCGCATTCTTTTCCTCCTTCATTTTTAGATTTTTGGTAAAAAATGCCTCCGCAGAGACGCTTTTCCTGTCATTTATTCAGTTCATCAATTTTTGAGACAACCGATAGGAACGACATATACACCGTCTTTACGGCAATATGCGTAATCACCTGTTGAATCTTCCGATTCATACAAGCTCATCGGTCTCATAGTAAGCCGGGTGAAGCGACCTGTGCCGGAGTGGGTGATCTCTTTGGTGCCGGCAGGGACAGCAGAGCCGGTGAGAACAAACTGTCCTAACTCTCTGCGGTGGTCAACCTCAAAGCGTATAGCATCCCACAGCTTTGGAGCAAGCTGCCACTCATCAAACTTTCTTTATTTTTTTGAATTTCCCCTTGTATTTTCTATTAAATTACGTTAATATAGGAGCATAAGTGGTAGAAAGTGGTGACTTGTGGATCTAAATGGGGGAAAAGTGTCATGCAGACACTTCATTTGGTCAGCAAATCGAAAGAAGGTAGTCGTTTATGTTCATGGGTGAATACAATCATACGATTGATACCAAAGGCAGACTGATTATCCCTGCAAAATTCAGAGAGCAATTGGGCGACGAATTTATTGTAACAAAGGGATTAGATGGTTGTCTGTTTGTGTTTCCCCAAAATGAATGGCAGAACTTCGAAGAAAAACTGCGCTCCTTACCACTTACTCAGAAGGGCGCAAGACAGTTTACACGTTTCTTTGTTGCTGGTGCAACACCTGTTGAACTGGACAAGCAGGGGAGAATTCTCTTACCGGGAACGTTAAGGGAGTTTGCTGGTCTGGAAAAAGATGTGGTTTTAGCCGGTATGCTTAACAGAATAGAAGTCTGGAGCAAGGCAAAATGGACGGAAAACAATGCTTATGATGATATGGACGATATCGCAGAACAAATGACAGATTTAGGCTTAAGCATATAACATCATAAATGCTGATGGCGAATGCTTTCAGTCAGGGAGGCTTGTATGGAATTTAAACACAAATCTGTACTTTTGGAAGAAAGCATTGAAAATTTGCTTATCAAACCGGATGGCATCTATGTAGACGGTACTTTGGGCGGCGGCGGACATTCCTATGAGATATGTAAGCGGCTTACCAAAAATGGAAGACTGATCGGGATCGATCAGGATGCAGCAGCGATAGAAGCAGCAGGCAGGCGCCTGGAAGAATTTACAGACCGGGTTACCATTATCCGCAGCAATTACTGCAATATGAAAATGGAACTTGGCAAACTTGGAATTACATCAGTAGATGGAGTCATTTTGGACCTGGGGGTTTCCTCCTACCAACTGGACGATGCAGACCGCGGGTTTACTTACAGGGAAGATACACCGCTGGATATGAGAATGGATCAGCGGCAGTCTTTGACAGCCAGAGATGTTGTGAATGAGTATAGTGAGATGGAGCTTTACCGCGTCATCAGAGACTATGGGGAAGACAAGTTCGCAAAGAACATCGCAAAGCATATTGTGAGTGCCAGACAAGAAAAACAAATTGAAACGACTGGGGAGTTAATTCAAATTATAAAAGCGGCGATTCCTGCAAAGATACGAGCAGTAGGCGGACACCCGGCCAAAAAGACATTTCAGGCCATCCGAATTGAGGTCAACAGTGAACTGGATGTTTTGAGGGATTCACTGGATGATATGATTGAGTTATTGAATGACGGCGGGAGAATTTGTATTATTACTTTTCACTCGCTGGAAGATAGAATTGTAAAGACGGTTTTTCGTAAAAAGGAAAACCCATGTACCTGCCCGAGAGAATTTCCGGTATGTGTGTGCGGGAAAAAATCAAAAGGTACTGTGGTTACGAAAAAACCGATTGTTCCATCCGAGGTGGAACAGGAAGAGAATCCAAGGGCAAAAAGTTCAAAGCTTCGCGTGTTTGAACGGAAAGTACAATAGAGGCGGCAGATATGGAAAGAGCAGAAGCGAGACCGGCTAACAGGTCAAATAAAAAATTTCATACTTATGTGGACGGCAATACAGTTCGCAAGATTCAGCCTATGCCGAACTATGCCGAGCCGAAAAAGGCTTCGACCAGCTCCGCCACCAGAAAAAATCGCGAAAAAGCACTGCAGATGAATTTGGGCTATGTGGTATTTCTGACCGCAGCGGCAGTGATTACAGTGATGGTATGTATTAATTACCTCAAGCTGCAGTCTCAGAGCACCGCCAGTCAGAAAACTGTGACAGCATTGGAGACTCAGCTCAGTGATCTGAAGCTGGATAATGATTCCGAATACAACCGCATTATTTCATCTGTGAATTTGGAACAGGTAAAAGACGTGGCAATGAATGAACTGGGGATGGTATATGCGACACAGTCACAGATCAGGACCTTTGGAGGCGCTGAAAGTGATTATGTAAAGCAGTATCAGGCAATCCCGGCAGAATAACAGGTGATTTTTTTGACAAATAATAGAAAAGAACGAAGATTTACGAAAAAAATGCAAATAAAGCTTCTGGCTGTATTTGCATTCGTTTTATTAGCGCTGGTTGTCCTGCTGGTACGGATTACTTATATCACGGCAAAGAGCGGAAACCAGTATGCAAAGCAGG
This sequence comes from Lachnospiraceae bacterium, assembly GCA_028689585.1. Lineage (GTDB taxonomy): Bacteria > Bacillota > Clostridia > Lachnospirales > Lachnospiraceae > Merdiplasma. Next base: position 51,295 of record JAQVCW010000022.1, read on the forward strand.
TATTGTCCCAGCAAAGCTACGACAGCAAGACCATACCCTATCGGCGCGGGGAGATTCAGGACACTAACGGAATTATCCTGGCAAAGAGCGACAAGGTCTACAATGTGGTGCTGGACTGCTATGCCATTAACAGCAACCAAAACTATATCGAGCCTACCATAAAAGCAGTGTGTACAGCACTGGGACTGGACGAGGCGGATGTCAGAGACAGGATCGAAAATGAAAAGACAAAAGACAGCCAGTATCAGGTGGTAAAGGAAAAAGCTACAGAAGAAGAGAAGCAGGCCTACGAGGATTATGTCTCTCTGGATGCGGACAGAGAACTGTCCGACACTCAGAGAAAAGAATTGTCCAATGTACAGGGCGTCTGGTTCGAAGAGGAATATCAGAGAAACTACCCCTATTCCACGCTGGCCAGCAATGTGATCGGCTTTTCCAATGATATTGATCAGGGCGTAGTCGGTATCGAGTCCTATTATGATGATCTGCTGAATGGAACCAACGGCAGGACATTCGGATATCTGAATGAAGATTCGGAATTTCAGAAAACTACCATCGAACCGGAGCACGGAGATACGATTGTGACCACACTGGATATGAGTATTCAGCAGATAGTGGAAAAATGTATTCAGAAATTTGACGATACCTATGGAGATGAAAAAAGCAACGGAAAAGGTGCCAAAAATGTGGGCGTGGTGGTGATGAATCCCAACAACGGCTCAATTCTGGGGATGGGGACCAATTCCGAATTTGATCTGAATGATCCGCAGGATCTGACCGGAATTTATACCGGCGCAGAGATCAAGGCCATGGACAATGACACCTATGTAGAGGCGCTGAACAGTATGTGGAGCAACTTCTGTGTATCGTATGCCTATGAGCCGGGATCTGTTATTAAGCCGATTACGGTGGCATCGGCTTTGGAATGCGGGGCAACGGTGGATTCAGATCACTATTACTGTGATGGATCTCAGTTTATTACCGATACCACGATCAGATGTGACAATATATATGGTCACGGTGATGAGACGCTGGAATACGCCATTGTGAATTCCTGCAATGATGCGCTGATGCAGATCGGTGCTAAAATGGGAATTTCCAATTTCGTAAAATATCAGAGTTTGTTTAATTTTGGAAGCAGGACGGGAATTGATCTTCCCAATGAGAGCAGCGGGTCCGTCTACACTGCGGATACGATGCATGAAGTGGAGCTGGCTACCTGCAGCTTTGGTCAGGGTCTGACCTGCAATATGATTCAGGAGATTTCCGCGTTTTCAGCAGTTGTCAACGGCGGCTATTATTATCAGCCTCATGTGGTAAAACAGATTGAGAATGCCAACGGAAGTGTAATAAAGACAGTGGATTCACTGGTTTTGCGCCAGCCGATCTCTTCATTGTCCTCGTCTCTGGTGAGGGGATATTTAAAGACTGCAGTGCAGAAGGGTACCGGACGGAAGTCTCAGGTGCCGGGCTATCTGACCGGAGGAAAGACCGGTACCGCGGAGAAGATCGATCCGGAAACGGGACAGCGTGCAAATGGAAAGTACCTGGTATCTTTTATCGGGGCAGCGCCTATCGATGATCCCAAGGTGGTAATTTATGTAATCATAGATGAGCCAAATGTGGCGAATCAGGCAGACAGTTCTTATCCGCAGACTCTGTTCCGCGAGATTGCGACGGAAGTATTTCCATATATGGGTCTGTATCCTACGGAAGAAGTGGCACCGGAGCTGCTGGCTTATCTGGGAATTACCGAAGCGGATGTGGTTAAGAGCGGAACTGTGAAAGAAACCTTCCAGGCTTTTGATTCCTATGGAAATCTCTACAATGATGCGTATGTGAATGAGGACGGCACAGTGGTTTCCGGCAGCGGAACCCCGATCGATGGCGCATACGTCAATGAAGAAGGAAATCCGGTGGATGCCTATGGCAATGTGACTGTGCTGAAAGAGAAGGAAGAGGTGCTGGATCCGAAGGTGGATAACCCGGATATGGCCACGCCTCTGGAGAATACAGACAGTGATGCTTCCGGAACGACCTGGGACGGAGTTACCAGCGATGATCTGAAGGCCGCGGAAGAATAAAAGAAGGGCAGAGCACGCAGCCGGAAGAGTACAGTTTAAAAAAATAAAAATCATAACCTCAGGAAAGGTGAAATAGATTATAAAAAACCTTTCATGGGGTTATTTTATGCCTCCGGGAAAAATATATACCTTTCACCGCAGAAAAATCCTGTTGGTATTTCTGATCTGCGCCCTGCTCCTGCTGGGGCTGGCCGTGCGGCTGGGCTTTCTTATGCTGGAAAAATCAGAATATTACAGCAAAAAAGCAGAAGATCTCCATGAACGCGAGCGCCCCATTAAGGCGGCCAGAGGACGTATCCTGGATGTCAACGGCACGGTGCTGGCGGATAATAAAACCGTCTGTACCATTTCCGTTATTCACAGTCAGATCGAAGACGGGGAAGAAGTGATACAAATGCTCTGCCGGGAACTGGAACTTTCGGAAGCATCTGTCCGCAAAAAGGTGGAAAAGAACAGCTCCATGGAGCGGATTAAATCCAATGTGGAAAAAGAAATCGGGGATAAGATACGAAATTATGGACTCCCCGGTGTGAAGGTGGATGAAGATTATAAACGTTATTATCCTTACAGCACTCTGGCTTCCAAGGTACTGGGATTTACGGGAGGGGACAATCAGGGAATCATAGGGCTGGAAGTGGAATACGATTCTATTCTGGAGGGAACTGCGGGAAAAATTCTGACGATGACCGATGCCAGGGGAATCGAACTTCCGGAAGCAGGGGAAAGCCGGCAGGAACCCATCGCCGGTCAGGATCTGGTCATCAGTCTGGACTACAATATCCAGAAATATGTGGAGCAGGAGGCACTGCGCGTCAGAGAACAGAAGCAGGCTGACAGCGTATCCATCATTCTGTTAAATCCCCAGAACGGGGAAATCTACGCCATGACCAACGTGCCGGAATTTGATCTGAACAATCCGTTCGCTCTGCTGGAAGAGACACAGAGCAAACTGCAGAAGGAAGGGGAGACGGACGAAGCGCAGGATACAGAGAGTGCTTCCGGAAGCACTCCCGCCAAAACCGCAGAAGAGCTGGAGCAGGAAGCCCTGAACCAGATGTGGAGGAACGGCTGCATTAACGACACCTACGAGCCGGGCTCTACCTTTAAAGTCATAACGGCCTCCGCCGGACTGGAGGAAGGGGTGGTTTCTCTGGAGGACCATTTTAGCTGTCCCGGATTTAAAATCGTGGAAGACCGGAGAATCCGGTGCCATAAAACCACCGGTCACGGAGCGGAGACTTTTCTGGAGGCTGCTCAGAACTCCTGCAATCCGGTGTTTATCGAAGTGGGGCTGCGCCTGGGTGTGGAACGCTTTTTCCATTACCTGAAGCAGTTTGGAGTGCTGGATAAAACAGGCATTGACCTTCCGGGGGAAGCGGCTACCATCATGCATAAGCAGGAAAATGTGGGGCAGGTAGAGCTGGCTACCATCTCCTTTGGCCAGTCCTTTCAGATCACGCCTATTCAACTGGCATCCACAGTGGCCTCCCTGGTAAATGGAGGAAAACGGATCACCCCCCACTTTGGCGTCGAGACCAGAACCAAAACAGGAACGCTGACACAGGTCTTTCAGTATCCATTGGGAGAACAGATCGTATCGGAGAAAACCTCCGAAACCATGCAGTACATCCTGGAACACGTAGTCTCCGACGGCTCCGGCAAGCGCGGTTATATCGCCGGCTACCATGTAGGCGGAAAAACCGCCACCTCTGAAACTCTGCCAAGAAGCGCCAATATCTACATCTCATCCTTCGTCGGCTTTGCTCCCGCAGACAACCCTCAGGTTCTGGGCCTGTGCATTATCAATCATCCTCAGGGAATCTACTATGGAGGAACCATAGCGGCCCCCGTAATTCAGCGTATTTTCACCAATATTCTTCCCTATCTGGGAATTGAGCAGGATACGTCAGAACTTCCCACAGAAAAAGATTGAAGAATATCGGAAAAAGAATTATACTAATTTGTAGTATGCAGTGAAGGGCGGTACCCTTCACTGGAATAACACAGAATAAAGACGAAATTGAAGAGGTGCGATATGTTAATTAGTACAGACACGTTAATACCATTATTTTTGGCTTTTGCCATCAGTGTAGCTCTGAGTCCGGTAGTGATCCCGTTTCTGCAGAAGCTGAAGGTGGGGCAGACCGAGCGGAAAGAAGGGGTTCAGTCCCATCTGAAGAAGGCCGGGACTCCTACCATGGGCGGTCTGATTATCCTGATCAGCATTTTGATCACTTCGCTGATCTACGTTGGCAGATATCCAAGAATCATTCCGGTGCTGTTCTTGACGCTGGGTTTTGGAATTATCGGATTTCTGGATGATTACCTGAAGGTGGTGCTGAAGCGTTCCGACGGTCTGATGCCGAAGCAGAAAATGCTGGGGCAGATCATTGTAACCACTGTTTTTGTAGTATATCTCTGGAGGATGGACAGTTCCTGCCTGGAGTTTTTGATCCCCTTCACCCACGGTTATGTCCTGTCCGGACAGTGGGTAAAGATAGCGGCCACACCCATTGCTTATATCGCCATTATCGGTACGGTCAATGGTGTGAACTTTACGGACGGCCTGGATGGCCTGGCGACCGGCGTTACTTCGATCGTAGCGGTGTTTTTCACGGTGGTCTCCATTGCGCTGAAGGGCGGCATTGAGCCCATGACGGCAGCCGTACTGGGGGCTCTTCTCGGATTTCTTCTATTTAATGTACATCCTGCAAAGGTGTTTATGGGGGATACCGGATCACTGGCGCTGGGGGGCTTCGTAGCCGGCTCTGCGTACATGATGAAGATGCCGATTTTTCTGCTGATCGTCGGATTGATTTACGTGGTGGAGGTTGTATCCGTGATGATACAGGTTACTTATTTTAAGAAGACCGGCGGAAAGCGTTTCTTTAAAATGGCTCCGATTCATCATCATTTTGAGCTCTGCGGCTGGTCGGAGACCAGAATCGATGCAGTATTTACCGTAATCACGGTATTTCTCTGCCTGATCGCCATGATCGGGCTGCAATAATACAGGAGGCATAAGAAAAATGGAATGGAAAGATAAGACAGTGCTGGTATTTGGTACTGGAGTCAGCGGTATCGGAACAGTGAACCTGTTGGAAAAGGTGCAGGCAAAGCCGGTGCTTTACGATGGAAATGAAAAACTCACGGAAGCAGAAGTGCGGGCAAAGCTTCCGGGCGGCAGTCAGGCGGAAATTGTGATCGGGGAACTTCCCCGGGAAGTATTGGACCGGCTGGATCTGGCAGTATTAAGTCCGGGGGTTCCTACAGACCTGCCGGTGGTGAACCGGATCCGGGAGGCAGGGGTGCCGATCTGGGGCGAGGTGGAGCTGGCTTACGAGAACAGCAGAGGAGATGTGCTGGCGATTACCGGAACCAACGGAAAGACCACTACCACAACGCTGGTGGGCGAGATCATGAAATACCACCAGAAAAATGTATTTGTGGTGGGAAACATCGGCACACCCTATACGCAGGAAGCTCTGAAGATGACAGAAGATTCCGTGACCGTGGCAGAGATCAGCAGCTTTCAACTGGAGACTGTGGACCGGTTCCATCCTAAGGTCAGTGCGATCACCAATATCACGCCGGATCATCTGAACCGTCATCACACCATGGAGGAATATATCCGGGTAAAGGAAAGCATCACGAAAAACCAGACCGCGGAGGATACCTGCGTGTTAAATTATGAAGACGATATTCTGCGGGAATTTGGCAGCCATCTTCATACAAAGGTGATTTTTTTCAGCAGCAGGCGCATTCTGGAAAAAGGAATGTATCTGAATGGGGATTACATAGAATATAAGGATGGAGAGCAGATTACCAAAATCTGTTCGGTAAAGGAGCTGAAGCTTCCGGGTCTGCATAACTATGAAAATATCATGACAGCCGCAGCCATGACACTGGCCTATGGCGTGCCGCTGGAGGAAATTCAGCACGTTCTGCGCCGCTTCACGGCAGTGGAACACCGCATTGAATACGTGGCGGAGAAAAACGGCGTTGTCTATTACAATGATTCCAAGGGAACCAACCCGGATGCTGCCATTAAGGGGATCCAGGCCATGGACCGCCCAACGGTGCTGATCGGCGGCGGCTACGACAAAGACTCTTCCTATACAGAGTGGATTCAATCCTTTGACGGAAAGGTAAAATATCTGGTCCTGCTGGGCCAGACCAGAGAAAAGATAGCAGAGGCGGCCAGAAAATGCGGCTTTAACAGCATTATCATGGCGGATACCTTTGAAGAAGCTTTTGCTGTCTGCGTGGAAAAGGCACAGCCGGGAGATGCAGTTCTTCTTTCACCGGCCTGTGCAAGCTGGGGCATGTTCCCCAACTACGAAGCCCGGGGCAAGGTATTTAAAGAGCTGGTATCTCAACTTTAAGGGAAAAGGAGCCTTTTATTTGACGTTAAAGCGCGGTAAACCTGATTACAGCCTTTTGGCAGTCGTATTGCTGCTTAGTGCATTCGGCCTGATAATTCTTTACAGTACCAGCGCATACAATGGGCAGGTAAGATTTCAGGATCCTGCCTATTACCTGAAAAAACAGATATTTGCCACATCTCTTGGCATTGGGGCCATGTATTTTGTGTCCCGGCTGGATTATCACAGGCTGGCACGGCTGGCGGTTCCCGCTTACCTGGTGTCTTTGGCTCTTTCCGGTGCGGTGCTCCTGGTGGGAAGCTCCTACAACGGCTCCAAACGGTGGCTCTCCCTGGGACCTCTTTCCTTTCAGCCGGCAGAATATGCCAAGCTGGCCGTCATTTTGCTGTTGTCCTATCTGGTCAGTACCAGAAAAAAGAGCCAGGGACTTGGCATTATTTTTATCGTAATGGGAGCGGTACTGCCGATCGTGGCGCTGGTGGGCACCAATAACCTGAGCACGGCAGTCATCATCCTTGGAATTGCGGTAATACTGATTTTTGTATCCAATCCGAAATATTTATTTTTTATCTGGATTACCCTGGGCGGGGCTGGGTTTATGACTATTTTCCTCAGTATGGAACAGTACCGTCTGGAACGGCTGGCCGTCTGGCGGGATCCGGAAAATTTCGAAAAGGGATTTCAGACGATTCAGGGCTTGTATGCCATCGGCTCCGGCGGTATTTTCGGAAAAGGATTTGGTCAGAGCATGCAGAAGCTGGGATTTGTGCCGGAGGCTCAGAATGATATGATTTTTTCTGTCATTTGCGAGGAATTTGGTCTGGCAGGAGCGGTTTTGCTGATCGGCGCTTTTGTATTTCTGCTCTGGCGTTTTATGGTGATTGCTACACGGGCGGCAGATCTGTTTGGTTCTCTGCTGGTTTCCGGAATTATGGGACACATTGCAGTTCAGGTGATCCTGAACATTGCAGTCGTGACCAATACGATACCGAACACGGGAATTACCCTTCCGTTTATCAGTTATGGCGGAACCTCCGTGCTGTTTCTTTTGTCGGAGATGGGGCTGGCATTATCCGTCAGCCAGTGGCAAAAAGAAAATTTCAGCATATACTAATATATATGGTATCAAAGGACGAAGCTGTCTGAGTAGTACCCGGCCGGAGGGATGGGCTTGGAATGTGTAGAAATAATCGGCGGGAAGCCGCTTAGCGGAAGAATTGAGATACAGGGCTCTAAGAATGCAGTGCTGCCAGTTCTGGCTGGTTGTGTCCTGCATGCTGGCATCAGCAGAATCAGACATTGTCCGAGACTGCAGGATGTGGAAGATATGATTGCGATTTTACGGGAATTGGGCTGCCTGGTCTGGTGGGAGGAAGACTGCCTGACGGTGGATGCGTCCTTTTTGAGCGGCACCGTTTTGCCAAAGGAGACCGCGGGCAGGATGCGTTCCTCCATTTTTTTCCTGGGGGCGCTGCTGGGGCGATGCGGTCAGGCGGATATTCCATATCCGGGAGGCTGTGTGATCGGGGCAAGGCCGGTGGATTTTCATGTGGAGGCCATGCGCAGCATGGGAGCCGGGATCGATGAGGCAGAAGGAAGGATCGCGGCCAGAGCAAAGCGCCTGAGGGGAGTGGAAATTACCCTGAAGCTTCCCAGTGTGGGAGCTACTGAGAATATTATCCTGGCTGCCGTACTGGCAGAAGGGGTTACCGTGATAAATAATGGAGCAAAAGAACCGGAAATAGAGGAACTTTGCCGCTTCCTCCGGGGAAAGGGAGCCCGCATCAGGCTTCTGCCCCAGGGCAGTCTGGAGATAACCGGAGTGAGTGCCTTAAAGGACAGTGAGCATGAGCTGATCGCGGATCGGATCGCAGCAGGTACATACCTTCTGGCTGCGGCTGTGACCAATGGCGTGGTCACACTGGGCAGGATGCCGGTACAGCATATGCAGGCGCTGCTGGACTGCCTGGAAAAAATGAATATAGCAATAAAAAAAGAAGGAAAAGACATTACAGTGGACTGTCGGAAACCCCACAGAGGAATTGAATTCTTAGAGACGGCGCCTTATCCCGGATTTCCCACTGACCTGCAGTCACCTATGATGACACTGCTGGCGGTGACAGAGGGGAGATGCAGGCTTCGGGAAAATGTATTTGAAGCCAGATTCAAGACGGTAGAACAGCTCCGTGCCATGGGGGCGCAGATTACGACAGAAGGAAGAGAGGCCATAATCCTGGGCGTGCCGGGGCTTCACGGAGCACAGGTGAGAGCGGAAGAATTAAGAGGTGCGGCAGCGCTGTTTCTGGCAGGGCTTGGCGCAGAAGGACGAACACAAATCAGCGGCTGTGGATTCATCAGCCGGGGATATGAAAATATATGCGAAAATTTAAAGCAGTTGGGAGCAGACATCTCAGTGGAGGAGTGACACCCGCCTTTGCAGGCGATGAGCAGAAAATCAGATTTTAAAAATACAGGGGATAAATGAATGGGCAGAATAAGAAGAAAAAAAAGAGTAATGCGGCTAAGAGCCATTATCATAGGGCTGGCGGTGCTGATCCTGGCGGCAGTGGTGCTGCTGGGAGGGTTCCGCTTCCGCTCAGTGGAGATACAGGGAAATACAAGGCATACGGCAGAAAAGATCCAGGCAGATCTGATCCATGACTTTTGGACGGAAAACACGCTGTATTTTGCCTGGAAATATAATAAAGCGGTCTCAGAAGCGAGAACACCATATCTGGACAGCGTCCAGGCGAAGCTGCTTTCCCCGGGAAAGGTGAGAATAATGGTGAAGGAAAAGACGCTGACCGGTTATGTAAAATATGGCGGAAATAATGCCTATTTTGATTCCAACGGCACAGTGCTGGAGATTACGCCGGATGTATATGACGGGGTGCCGGTGATTTCCGGAGTGGAGATGGAAGAGCCGGTGCTGTATCAGAAGCTGCTGGTGAGCAATGCCGCCCAGCTTCGGACCATGCTGAGTATTTCCCAGCTTCTGGTCAAGGCCAATCTGATACCGGACAATGTGGAATTTGATGAGAACCAGAATATTACGCTGACCATCGGCAGCGTAGCCGTGAAAATGGGCCAGGATGAATATCTGGAAGAAAAGGTGGCAAATCTTGTGACAATTTATCAGGAGCTGGCCGGAGAGACCGGTACTCTGAATATGTCGGGCTTTACCGGGAAGAATGAGGCGATCACCTTTAAGAAGACCGGAGAAACAGAAACAGAAGCGGAGACAGATGCCGAAGGCAATCCCATCACCACAGGAGAGACAGACGCCGAAGGCAATCCCATCACCTCAGGAGAGACAGAGGCCGGCGGTGATGCGGGAACCACAGGAGAGACAGATGCAGGCGGAGATCCGGTGAGTACCGAAGACAGTGAGGCGAGCGGCGAGACCACGGGTCTGTCGGCATTTATGGTATTTGATTCCTCAGGAACGCTCCGCTACGATGCTCATGTAGTGAATGGACAGGTAGTGGATGCCAGCGGCAATCCCATCGATGGCTGTTCCGTGAATGAAAACGGAAACGTGATTGATGCGTATATGAATGAAATTGATCCCGCCACAGGTACCCTGGCACAGTAAAATATAAGCAAATTACTGGAAAAAGTGATAATTAGTGAAAATTGCACTTGATTAATCGGAAGAATGCTTATATTATATAGGGTATATATGGTTAATACTGGGGACATTATAAGGAGGAAACACAGTGTTAGAGATTATGTCAAATGAAACGGAGTCCGCGGCTAAGATAATTGTCATTGGTGTAGGCGGAGCCGGTAATAATGCAGTGAACAGAATGGTAGAGGATACCATTGGCGGTGTTGAATTCATCGGTGTAAATACAGATAAACAGGCACTTACGTTATGCAAAGCTCCCGTTACGATTCAGATTGGTGAGAAAGTGACCAAAGGACTGGGCGCAGGAGCGAAGCCTGAGATTGGACAGCAGGCCGCAGAAGAGAGCACAGAAGATCTTAGACAGGCCATACAGGGAGCAGATATGGTATTTGTTACCTGCGGTATGGGCGGCGGTACCGGCACCGGTGCGGCTCCGGTGGTAGCAGGCATTGCGAAAGAGATGGGCATTCTGACCGTCGGCGTAGTGACCAAGCCTTTCCGGTTTGAAGCAAAAGTCCGCATGAGCAATGCAATGTCCGGCATTGAGCGTTTAAAAGAGAATGTGGATACCCTGATTGTAATCCCCAATGATAAGCTGTTGGAGATTGTAGACCGCAGGACAACCATGCCTGAAGCGTTAAAGAAGGCGGATGAAGTTCTGCAGCAGGCAGTGCAGGGCATTACTGACCTGATCAATCTGCCGGCTCTGATTAACCTTGACTTTGCAGATGTTCAGACCGTGATGAGCGATAAGGGCATTGCACACATTGGTATCGGACAGGCCAAGGGAGACGATAAGGCTCTGGAAGCAGTGAAACAGGCTGTGGCCAGCCCGCTGCTGGAGACCACCATCGAGGGAGCTTCTCATGTAATCATCAATATTTCCGGAGATATTTCTCTGATGGATGCCAACGATGCAGCCAGCTATGTGCAGGAACTGGCAGGAGACGGAGCAAATATTATCTTCGGCGCTATGTACGATGATACTTATGCTGACGAGGCCAGCATTACCGTGATCGCCACCGGTTTGGAGGACAGCAGTCTTCAGCAGGAGAAGAAAACTTCCGGCATGCATAGAAATGTTGTACCTGATTACCGCTATCCGAAGCAGGAGAGCAGACCGACAGGAGGTTTTACTTTCCAGAAGCAGCCGGCAGCTTCCGCGCTTCCAAAGACACCGGCAGGCAGCAGCAGTGCAGGACGTTTGAGAGCCCCGGAAAGTAAAGTCGCTGAGAGAGATATTCAGATACCTGATTTTCTGAAGAGAAACTGATACATGACAATACCAAGGGCAGATGATAGAAAAGTCATCTGCCCTTTTGCGTCATAAGAGATACGCAAAGGAGGAGTATGAGATGGGGAGAAGCGAAGAAGAATGGGAGGAAATACGAAGGGAGCGCAGGAAAAAAAGAAAAAGACAGGTTCTCATGACGAGGCTGATATTCGGAATTTTTCTGCTTGCCTGTGTGGCATTGGCCGCTTTCCTTATATTCAGGACGATTGGAAGCAGTTCTGGTAAGCAGAATACACCCGGAACAACAGATACTCAGGGAACTGTCTCGGATCAGCAGACAGCGGTGACCGAAAAAGGGGAGGATCCGCAGACTGCCGGGACAGAAAATGGAGCGCAGGGGGAGACGGAGGCGGTGACAGAGGTCCAGTCAGAAACGCAGACGGAGTATGATGCGTCCCAACTGACTGCCTGGGAGCCAACGAAAGTCACTCATGTATTTTTCCATTCGCTGGTAGTAGATCCGTCCAAGGCATTTTCTCTGACGGGGGACAGCGGCTGGGATTCGATGACACCCGGTTTCTGCCAGTGGATGACTACGGTATATGAATTTAATCAGATGCTTCAGCAGATGTATGACAAGGGATATATTCTGATCGATATGCATGAGATGATCGATGAAACCACCGATGAGAGCGGCACCGTGCATGTGACTCCCAAGAGTGTAATGGTGCCCAATGGGAAGATACCTGTCGTTATGTCATTTGATGATCTGAGCTATTATCATGCCTATGACAACCGGGGAATTGCCAGCAAAGTAGTGCTGGATGAGAACGGAAAGCCGGTCTGCGAATATATCAGGGAGGACGGAACGGTTGAGACAGGGGACTATGACTATATCCCTATTCTGGACAAGTTCCTGGAAGCGCATCCTGATTTCTCCTGGCACGGAGCCAAGGGGACGATCGCACTGACCGGGTATAATGGCATTCTGGGCTACCGGACCGACATCGATTATAAGGTAAAGGAGCATCTGATGACAGATCAGGCTCAATGGCTGGATGCGCATCCCGATTTTGACTGGGATGCGGAATGCGCAGAGGCCAGGAAGGTGGCTCAGGCCATTAAGGATGATGGGTGGGTTTTTGCCAGCCACACCTGGGGACATATGCATATCGGTGACGCATCGCTGGAAAAGATCAAAGAAGATACTGATAAGTGGGAGCAGTACGTGGCTCCGCTGATCGGTGGAAGCGATACCATCATCTTTGCCCACGGCCAGGATCTGGCGAACTGGGATCAGGATTATGCATCCACAGATAAATTCAAATATCTGAAGAGCCAGGGCTTCGATATCTTCTGCAATGTGGATTCCACCCAGTATTATGTGCAGATCGGAGATGAATATCTGCGGATGGGCAGAAGAAACCTGGACGGCTATCGGCTCTGGCAGTGTGTCTACGGAGGAAAGGACGAAGTCAGCGATCTGTTTGACGCATCTTCCGTGATCGATCCGGACCGGCCAAGCGATGCATCTTTCTATTCACTGTAACCTGCAAAATTGAAATGCCGGTCATTCATATGATTCTTTTTCAGTAAAATAGCGGGACTTAATTAATTCAACAGGCATATTCTGACCGGTCCAGATGCGGAAAGCGGCTTCCCCCTGATAGAGCAGCATATACATTCCGTTGAAGGTCCGGCAGCCTGCGTTTTCGGCCTCCCGGAGAAGTCTGGTCCTGCGGGGATTGTAGATCACATCGGATACGATCAGCTCCGGATGGAACAGGGAGCAGTCACCAATGGGCGTCTGATCAGCGTGAGGGGCCATGCCCACGGAGGTCGCATTGGTGAGCAGCGCGCTGCGCTCCAGATTTTTTCTTAACCCATCGGTGTCCGCAAGATCGGTCAGATCCGCCTGACAGGAGGTATTTTGGTTGATCTGATCCACCAGCGCTCCGGCCTTTTCCCAGGAACGGCCGCGGCGGCTGACCAGGTGAAGCCGGCTGACGCCGTCAATGGCGGCCTGGACCGCGATGGCAGAAGCGGCGCCGCCGGCTCCCAGCAGTGTCATTTCTTTTCCGGGGACAGAGTAACCGGCCTCTTCGACCGCCCGCATATATCCGATCCCATCGGTATTGTGGCCGGTCATTTTTCCGTTTTGGCAGGTTACCGTATTGACCGCTCCGATCATCTGCGCTGCCAGAGACAGTTCATCCAGACAGGGGATCACCGCCTCCTTGTCAGGCATGGTCAGATTAAAACCATAAACATTCATAGAGCGAAATGCGGTTATCACTTCCGGCAGCTTTTCCGGTCCAACCTCAAAACAAAGATAAACATAATCCAGTCCCAGCTCCTGAAAGCTGTCATTGTGCATCATGGGAGAAATGCTGTGAGCCACCGGGGAACCCAGCAGTCCTCCAAGTCTTGTACTTCCTGTAATTTTATGATCCATGGGAAACCTCCGTTTTATTTTGGGGCTGTGGCACTAAGTGTCCGGGGGCATCTGAGTGCCACAGCCCTTTTGCTTTTTATCTTACCATGCAGTTTCGGTTACATCAATACAACAGTTCATATTTCTTGATTTAGAACCTGCATCTGTGGTAAGATAAGAGAAATTTTGTGATGGTGCTGTGTTTCCTGAGAAAATAAGAAAAACAGTAAAATATCATCCGCGGGAAGAAAAGAAATTTAAAAAAGGAGTTTTCAAACGATCATGTCTAAAAAAACAGTTAAAATCCGTAATACAGAGATTGGAGCCGGAGTGCCGAAGGTCTGCGTCCCCATTGTGGCAGCAAATATAGAGGAAATGGACCGCGCGCTGGAGCATCTTAAGAGCGTGCCTTATGACATGGTGGAGTGGCGCGCTGATTTTTATCAGGGAGCAGAGGAAAATGAGACCATGACAAAAGCGCTGGAGCATCTGCGCAGACAGATCAAAGATGCGCCGCTTTTATTCACCTTCCGAACTTTTGCAGAGGGCGGAAACCGGGCGATCACGCCGGAAGCATACCGTAAAATAAATCTACAGGCAGCAGGAAGCAGAATGGTGGATATTGTCGATGTCGAATTGTTTCGAGGAGAGTGCCTGACAGAGGAACTGGTAAAGAAGCTGCATCAGTACCGTGTCTGCGTGCTGGGATCGAATCATGACTTTCATGAGACACCGGGGGAAGACGAAATCTGCAGAAGGCTTTGCAGGATGCAGAGGCTGAATATGGATATTACTAAAATCGCGGTTATGCCGCAGCGCAGGCAGGATATGCTGACCTTGCTGGCAGCGGCGGTTACCATGGAAGAGCGGCTGGCGGACCGGCCCTGTGTCACCATGTCCATGGGAAGGGACGGTGCATTCAGCCGGGTGATGGGCGGTTATACCGGTTCGGCCATCACCTTTGGAACGGCAGGGAAGTCCTCCGCACCCGGACAGCTGCCCGCAGAAAAATTAAAAACCGTATTGCAGATAATGTCGGAATGCATCGGATAAAAACCTGAATTCCAGGCGCTGTTTTGACAAAAAAGGATACCCCCTGTAGTCTATAATGTGCTCAAGAAAAAAGAACTGAGCAATGACTGCAGGGGGTATTTTTTTGTACTACAGAATCTATCTGGATCAGCTTTTTTTAGAAGAGCTGCTGATCCTGGCGCTGGTTTTGCGTATCTGTGGAGTACTTTTGGGTATCCGGATATCCTGGAAGAGAACCTGGCTGGTATCTTCTCTGGGAGCTGTGGCAGAATGCGCATGTTTATTTTTTCGGATAGGAGGCGGAAAAATCAGCCGTGGGATAATGGCAGTTATCCTGGCAGCTTTTTGTGCAGCATTGGGGTTTTGCGGCAGAAAACGGACTCCTGCACCGCATATGGATGCAGCAGGAAGGAAACGGAACTTTGTGAAATGCGTTTGCCGCAGCACCGTATATCTGCTGATATCGGCGGGACTTTTTGGGGGCCTGTCGCAGATTATTTTTTCTATATGGGAACCACCGGCACTTCTGGCAGCGGCACTTATCTATATGATAATCAGCATTCTGATCAGAAGACAGAGGGAGAGGATGGTACTGGAGGAATACCGGACCGAAATCACTCTGGAAGATCTGGGTGACAGGCTGTTGCTGACAGGACTAATTGATACGGGCAACCACCTGATCGAGCCAATGACGGGACGTCCGGTGAGTATCCTGGATCCACAGGCAGCACAGAAAATAAAGCGCTTTCAAAACAGAAATGAAGAGGGAAATGGCGGTTTATACATTCCCTATCACTCCATCGGAAAAGACAGAGGATGGATGTGGGGGATGGTAATCGATGCTATGTATATAAAGTACAAGGGGGAAGAGATCAGGATTGACAAACCGGTACTGGCGGTCAGCGGGGAGAGGCTTGGCCGGACAGAACAGTATCAGATCATTGTAAATCCTCTGGAGGTTTGCGTAAGATAAGAAACGCAGGTAACTGAATAAGGGCAGAGAACAGTTACGGACTAAAGGGAGGAAAAAATTTATGGTGGCAAAAGTAGTGGTACCCAATCGATTTCAGTTTCGTTTTGTGAACAGTTTTGGCGGGTGGTTCTTTCCAAGGCAGAATGACACCCACTATATCGGAGGAGCGGAGGTGCTGCCGGCACCTTTGGATGCGGAGCAGGAGACCAGCATGATAGCGGCCCTGGGAACCGTAAATGATGGAAAAGCACGTTCTTCCTTAATTGAGCACAACCTGAGATTAGTGGTATACATAGCAAAGAAATTTGATAATACAGGAGTAGGAGTAGAGGATCTGATCTCCATAGGGACGATCGGACTGATTAAAGCAATCAACACCTTTAATCCGGGAAAAAATATAAAACTGGCCACCTATGCTTCCAGATGTATTGAAAATGAAATTTTAATGTATTTGAGGAGAAATAACAAGACCAAGATGGAGGTGTCCATCGATGAACCGTTAAATGTGGACTGGGATGGCAATGAGCTTCTGCTTTCCGATATTCTGGGAACGGATGAGGATGTAATCTACAGGGATATGGAAACAGAAGCGGAACGAAAGGTGCTGAACAAGGCGATTTCCAGATTGTCGGAGAGGGAAAGGACCATTGTGCAGCTTCGGTTTGGCCTGAACACCAGAGACGGGGAGGAGAAGACCCAGAAAGAGGTGGCAGACCTGCTGGGCATTTCCCAGTCCTATATTTCCAGGCTGGAAAAGAAGATCATCGGACGGCTGAAACGGGAGATTGTGCGCTTCGAGTGAGACTGCAATTTTAATGATGTTTTACATTTAAACGTAACTGTTCAGGTACTGAACAGTTACATTCGAAAATCCATTTAAAATCGCCTTCGGCGATGGGATTTTCTCACTCTTGTATCACTTTCTCACGGTCTGTGCAGTAAATGCACAGACCTGCTGAACAGTTGCATTTAAACTACATTTGTGCGCAAATGTAGTTTTTTTTATACACATTAAAAAAGATGTATTTTGCAATCTTTTTGGAGAAACGATAAACTGATATCTGATGATGGAGGTGAGACGGGTGAACATATGGGAATGTCTGCTGATTGTAATCGGGTTGTCACTGAACGTATTTCTGGTATCGGAATACGAAGGCACAATGCTGAAGCAGGTAAATATGAAAAAACTGTTGGGCGTATGCGGAATCTTTTTCCTTTGGCAGATAGCTTCTATTTCGGCAGGCTATCTCATCACGCTGGTTCCATTTTTTCAGAGATCAGCATCGGCGGATCTGAAGAAAATGTGCTATGTAATAGCAGCGATCATTCTGCTGATCATAGCGGGATATATGCTGAGAAGAGCATGGATGCGTGAGGTCATTGTGGAACGTCAGGCAGAGATTAAATTTAAACGGATCTGTCTGGAAGCAGCGGTGATCGCATTCTTTACTTTTATTGCCGGTATCGGATGCGGTTTTCTGGGTGTCCGGATGATCCGGATCTGTGCGATTCTGGCATGTGCCACGGTACTGGCGGTGATTTCCGGTATTTATCTGGGTTATCATCAGGGCTGTCTGGGAAGAAAACAGCTCTATGGCGTCGGAGGAATTATTTTTCTGATCGTAGGCGTGGACATTTTTGTCCGTTGCCTGTAGGGAGGATGGTTTCGGAAAGACGGAGAGGACGAAGCAGAAAAAGGAAGATTGCGTCAGCTCATCTGCCGGAGGCAGATTCTGACTGAGCTGATGTTCAAAGGAGGAAATACAAATGGGAGAGATGACACATAAGGCCGTCAGAGCAGCATTTGGAACCGCAATTGGCATGACCTTAAAGCATGTAAATAAAGACAGAGAAAAAGGCCTTCTGGAGATTACCGACCTGGCTGAAAAATATATGGGCGATACCTTCCAGAAAACTACTTATGATAAAGTCCGGGAAATGATCCAAAATCCGGACCAGAAATGGATGCAGTACGTAAATCGTCTTTTGGATGAAGTGGATCCCAATGTGGTGAAAATGACAGCGCTGAATCTGGGCTATGAAGCTGCTTTCAGAGGGACCAAAATGATCCGTGAGATGCGTAATGTACATAACTGCAATATACCGTGGCTTTTGCTGATGGATCCCACCAGTGCGTGCAATCTGCACTGTACCGGATGCTGGGCAGCAGAATATGGCCACAGGCTGAACCTGACCTATGAGGATCTGGACCGGATCGTGACTCAGGGGAAAGAGCTGGGAATTTATTTCTATATGTATACCGGCGGAGAACCGCTGGTGCGCAAGGACGATATCATAAAACTCTGCGAAAAGCACCATGACTGTGCATTCCATGCATTTACCAACGGTACCCTGGTGGATGAAGCGTTCTGCAAGGAGATGCAGCGGACAGGCAATCTTTCTCTGTCCATCAGCCTGGAAGGCTTCTCCGATGTCAATGACCTGCGCAGGGGTGACGGAGTGTTTGACAAGGTAATGAAAGCGATGGATCTGCTGAAAGCATCCGGACAGATTTTCGGCACCTCCATCTGCTATACCAGCAAAAATGTAGAGGTGGTTACCTCTGATGAATTTTTGGATATGATCATCGAAAAGGGCTGCCGTTTTACCTGGTATTTCCATCTGATGCCGGTGGGCAATGAAGCGGCGCCGGAGCTGATGCCAAGCAGAGAGCAGAGAGAATACATGTACCACCGGGTACGTGAGATCCGCGCAATGGAAGGCGGCAAACAGATTTTCGCCATGGACTTCCAGAATGACGGAGAGTTCGTGGGCGGCTGTATCGCCGGAGGCAGAAACTACTGCCATATCAATGCAAACGGAGATGTGGAGCCCTGCGTATTCATTCACTACTCCGGTGCCAATATCAAAGAAAAATCTCTGCTGGAATGTCTGCAGCAGCCGCTGTTCATGGCATACCGGGATCGCCAGCCGTTCAATGAGAACCACCTGAGACCATGCCCGATGCTGGAAAATCCGGAGATTCTCCAGGAAATGATCCATGAGACCGGTGCAAAATCCACGGACATGCAGTCTCCGGAAAGCGTAGAGCACCTCTGCGGAAAGTGCGCAGAGTATGCGGCAGAATGGAAGCCATGCGCAGAGGAATTGTGGGAGAAGACACCAAAGAAGAAGCACAGCTATGAGAATTATAAGGGCTGGACGCCGGAAAAATAATACGAAATAATGAGGAAGATGCCAAAGCGGCGAAAGAGGCTTTGGCATCTTTTGTGTTAGAGAAAAAGTAAAATGAAGCATATCAGAGTACTTACAATCCTGGCAGTCTATCTGGTTGTGCTGGGATTTTGTGTCAGCGCACTTTTGGGCATCTGGCGTATGTATCAGGCGGGAGTCATGGAATACAAAGGTTTGCAGGAATATATCAAAGAGGAAGAAGAAACGGATGGTACAGAGGATGGGAAAGAAAAAGGGAATCCAGAGATAGATTTCAGCTCTCTGAAAAAAATGAATAGAGATTTTACAGCGTAGATTCGATGCAAAGAGCTGGGAATCGACTATCCGGTGGTTTAGGGGGCGGATAATGAATATTATCTGACACACACATTTTCAAGGGAAGAACATGCTTCCGGCTGTATTTTTATGGATTGTATCAATAAAACTGATTTTACAGACGACAACACAATTCTCTATGGACATAACATGAAGGATGGGAGTATGTTTGGTTCTTTCCAGCAGATGCAGGCAGATACAGCTATGATTTATCTTTATACCGAAGAAGGAATGTTCGTTTATGAAATAATTGATAATCTGGATGTAACGGATGAAAAATATTTCAGGACGGTGTACAGTAAAGTGGATTTTGATTCTTTGCGGGAAGCAATAGCGGAACATACAGGGAAAGAGCTGGCCGGGGATCATCTGCTGACGCTTTCTACCTGCAATGGAAATGATGCCAGACGACATCTTTTTATTTGCAGTGAAGTAGGGGAATACGATAAATAGGAGACGGAACATGATACAGAAGAATAAGATAAATCCAAAAACAGGACGGAAAATGTTAAAAGAGAGGGACGGAAATATATGAAAAATAGGAATTATGTCATATAGAGTGGTATTTGTGCATTTTAACGAAAAATGGTTTGGAACTTTGCTAATATAAAGTAATGAAGATATGAAATGTATTCTCATAAGCAGGAAACCGTTCACTTATGAAAATACTCATATATAAGTGAATAGTACATTATATATGAGTGAGTGAAGGACGATAAATTAGATAGAATATATTCAATACCAAGAAGGAGTATTGGATATGACGAAGATGAATAGGATTAGAGAGTTGCGAATGAAGAAAGGGATGAGTCAACGAGAATTAGGAAATCAGATTGGAACTGCACGACAAACAATCAGTAGATTAGAAGCGGAAAATTATTCACCACCAGCAGATTTAATTATTAATCTGGCAGAATTTTTTGATGTGTCTATTGATTACTTGCTGGGATGCTCGGATTACAAAGAAAGATATGAAGACAGGAATTCTTTAGATAGTAAATGGGAAGAGTATCGAGAATTTCTGAAAAAATATGATAAATTGGGGGAAGTGAATAAGAAAACTTTAGAGATTTTGTTAGAACGATTACTTGAAACAGAGCAATGCAATGATAAAGGATTTGATGCGAATGATTAAAATTGCAATATGTGATGATGATAAAAGAGTAGTGGCGAGACTTGAGGATAGACTGGAGGAGATAGGAAAAGAGAACTTGTTAATGGTATCCATAGATGCTTTTTATAATGGCGAAAGCCTTGAAGCCAATTATCGACTTGGTGAGAGATATGATATTGTTTATTTGGATATAGAGATGGGCATGATGGACGGAATTACTGCGGCGAAAATGGTTAGAGAAATAGATAAGTATGCGATTATAATTTATATTTCAAATCATGAGGAGTATTTAATACAGCTATTTGAGGTTGAACCGTTTCGGTTTCTTAAAAAGCCGATTGATTTTAAACTTTTTGATGCATATTTTATGGAAGCATATAAGCGCATATTGGAGCCGGGGGCATATTTTCGGTATAACTTCAAAAAGAATAGTGTAAAAATCCTTTATAGCAATATTGTGTATTTTGAAAGTGATGGGAGAAGTATTAAAATTCAGCAAAAGGATGGCAACGTCGATAAATTTAATGGAAAGTTAAATGTGGTAGAAGATATAGTGGGCGATAGTAATACTCCATTTTTGCGTATACATCAATCGTATTTGGTGAATTTCCATTATATTAAAAAAATCTGTTTTTCTAAAATTGAACTTTATGACGGAGAAATGCTTTGTATTAGTGAGGAACGTCAAAAAACAATACGAGAAAGATATAGTCAAATTTTGAAAGGTTTTTAGAAAGTATGATGCAGAAAATTTTGAATTATGGAATATACCTCCTGTTTATATATATTATCATAGAGTATTTTGATACCTTTTTGAAAAGAAAGAGGCAAAGAGGTACATATTTTGCCTTGATATGGATGGCATATTTTGTAATACAAATAGCAATGCCTGTTCTGATAGAAAATTCTGCTGTAGCAATTTTGATTAATGTGATAGTTCTGTTTGCTATTTGTAGAGCGATATATCAAGGGGCAACGGGAACGTGCTTTCTGCTTTCTTTTGCATTGGTGGCAATGTGGATGGTTGTGGAGTTGCTAACAGGGTATGGGTTAATTGCTATAGATATGAATATACCAGGAATTCAAAAGTTAGGTTCTGTTATATCTAAGCTCATTCTTTTTGCAATTTTAATCGTTATTCAAAGTAAAATGGAAATATGTTCTTTGCATGATATAAATTTGCGGTATGTCGGGACATTGCTTGTTTTACCAATTTGTAGTATATTTGTAATCTATAACCTGTATCTTTTAGATTATAATAAAGAAAAAGGATTTCATTATATAAGCACAGTTTCCATTGTTTTGATTTTGCTGCTCAATTTAATGTTTTATGTAATTTATGAAAAGTTGTCGAAAGAAGCAGAGATTGAGAAACAGAACTGTATATTTGAAAAGCAGTTAGAGTTATGTATGGATCAGATGCAGGAAAGAGAGCAGATGAATTTGGAGATTATGGAGTTAAAGCATAATATAAAGGGACATTTGATTTGTATTAATGAATATATAAAAAAGGGAGATACAGAAATAGTACAAGAATATCTTTCGGATGTTTATAGCAGTTTTGAAAATGAGCATAAAATATGTGAAACGAGCAATCTGGTGATTGATTCTATCATCAATTATAAATATCGAGAATGTTTGGAAAAGGATATTACATTTAAATGTGAAATTTGTATACCAGCAAATACTGTATTTGACAATGTGGATTTGAGCATGATTTTGGGAAATGCGCTAGACAACGCAATTGATGCTACGGTTAAGTTGGAAATCGGTAAAAGATATATTGCGGTGCGAATCACATTTCATCACTATAATTTGTTGATTGAAATATGTAATAGCTTTAATGGAATTGTAAAAAAAGATTCGAGTGGAAAATATTTAACGATAAAGAAAGATAGAAAAAATCATGGACTTGGCCTTGGATCGATAGAAAAGGCTGCAGCAAAGTATTGTGGTTTAGTGTCAACAGAATTGTCGGATGATGAATTTAAACTTCTTGTGCTACTATATGGAATGTAGGAAAAACTGTTATGGATAAAACTGTAGCAGTTTTTATTATATGAAATATGAGACGGAATTTTTGACATATACTTCGATGAAAATGACACGGAGGAAATAAAATGCAGATGTGGTAGTATAATTTTCTAAAATAACATTAGGAGGAGTAAACATATGAGGAAGAAAAAAGGTTTATTTGTAAGTGCGAATGTATTGACAATGTTATGTACATTGTGCATAAGGGTAATGGTGGATCCTTTTTGCATACTGATTTTCCATGAGCCGGAAGAACCGCAAGGAATAGGGGAATGGAGAGCGAAGCATGATAAATAGGGTTGCGCACTATTTGACCCGGTATATAATGATACAGGGAAAAATTGAAGAAAGCGAATACCCGGTATATCATTACGGTTTTGTGCTATTTATTGAAATGTTCATAGTCATTTTGGCTTGTATTCTGATTGGGTGTTGTGGAGGAAAAAGGACGTTTCTACATGGAATGTTGTTTCTGGCTATGTTTGTGCCTCTGAGAAGATATGGCGGCGGTATTCATATGGGAAAGTTCCAAAATTGTTTTCTATTGTCAGTGATAGTGTACGGAATAGTAATTTGGGGGGAGAAATATATTCCAAGAGGGAGTGGCAGTTTGTATCTTAATTATACTCTAATATGTATTTCATTATATTTAGGTCCGGTATTTACAGAGCGGCATAAATTTAGTGATAGGAAGAAAAAGGGGTATGTGGTTAAGTTTAATGTTGCCCTAGCGGTGATAGCTTTCCTAAACGGGTTCTTTTATTATACAGGAAGGTCGGACTGCATAACCATTCTTGCAATGACATTAACTACCAATTTAATTTCAAATATTACAAAAAGAATACAGAACAAAAAAAATAGTATGTGTGTATAGGTTAAGCGTCGGTAGCAGAATTTGCAGGCCGACGCTTTGCTTATATTATGATCGGAAAGGTGTTAAGGATGCTGTTTGATGGAGGGAAGGATTACAGTAAATTCTGCGCCACCCAGGATTGAATTGCCGGCATATATAGTTCCGTTATGTAAATCAATAATTTCTTTGGCAATGCTTAATCCAAGACCAAAGTGATTTTTGTCGGTTCTGGAATCATCACAACGATAAAAGCGATGGAAAATTTTTTCCTTCTTTTCATCTGGAATTCCAGGACCATTGTCAGCAATGGAAATTACAATTTGATTCGCCTGGAGTGTCAGGTTTATTTGTATGAGTCCGCCCTGTGGAGTATATGAAATAGCATTGTCTAACAAAATGGTAAATACC
Source organism: Lachnospiraceae bacterium (assembly GCA_028689585.1). Lineage (GTDB taxonomy): Bacteria > Bacillota > Clostridia > Lachnospirales > Lachnospiraceae > Merdiplasma. Next base: position 74,987 of record JAQVCW010000022.1, read on the forward strand.
TGTGCGATTCGTTCGGAATCACATTCAATTTCCGGAATCAAAGTATCTGGTAAATGAAAATCGATATGGATATTTTCCCTTGCAGCAATATTTTCGAATTTTTCGTAACTTTCAATTAATAAATTGTTGATAAAAGTATCTTTCTTGTGAATAGAAATGCTGCCACTATCAAGTGAAGAAAGTGTAAACATATCGTTGATTAGCCGCTGCATACGTCGGCATTCTTTTTCAATTAAAGAGTAAGAAGCCGATTGTTTTTCAATAGATGGTTTTTTTAAAAGTGGTAAAGAGGTCATGATAACCGCTAATGGCGACCTGAGTTCATGGGAAGCCGCAGCAAAAAAGCTAACCTGTTGATTGTGATTCTTTATCAAAGGCCGAATTAGATTTTTAATCAGGAAAAAGGAACAGAGACTTAATATAAAAATTGCAGCAAAAGAGGTCAGCACAATAGGAAGAAATAGTCCTTTCAGGATGGAGGTTTTTGAAGGAATGACATACAGGATTGTTACCGTTAGAATACCAAATTTTTTTGGAATATAGCCAACGGATGCCAGATAACTTTTGCTGTCAATATTGTCCATTTTAAATTCTATATGTTTCATGTAATTACTGCTTTTTACAGACACATCTGAAAGTGTGTAAGATGTGTTTGCGATTTCACGTGCTTGCTTAAAAATAGAGGCATTGTTTTTAATATCGTTTTTGTACTCATAAATAATGGGTATTTCATTATCTAATATTGAAAATTGCAGCTCGTTATCAATAGATATTTTTTTGAGCCATGTGTGTGAAATATTATCTTGCTCAGATAGTATTTGATAAATATTGTTCATGTTTTTTTGAAAATCATTGAATTGTTTCAGGGATTGGTTATCTTCTATTATTTTCAGGCTCAAAAAGGTCATGGTAATAAGAATAAAGCTAATCACAATGCAACAAAACAAAGTTAATTGTAAGTGTAATTTTCGATACATAAAAACCTCACATATGACCATCTGAATTTAGTAAGTGTTAGTAGCGTATGTATAGTTAAACGACAAGCTGGTATCCGGTTCCACGGATTGTTTTTAAAACAGCAGTACTTCCAATGGAACGGATTCGGTTTCGAAGAAAATAGATAAAATTATCAAGATTCCGATCCTCTACATCCGAAGCTGTCCCCCAGATTTCAAAAAATATGAAATCTCTTGTTAGTGTTTGATTGGGATGGTCTAGAAAAAGCTCAAGCAGAGCATTTTCTTTTGTTGTAAGCATACAAGATTTTGAACCACAGCAAAGTTTTTTATCTGTAGGGTGATACGTTAAGTCACCCAGAGAAATTGGCTGCTTTGTTTTTAAGGCAGGAGGTCTGCGCAGAATGCAGTAAATTCTGGCGAGAAGTTCTTCGAAAGCAAACGGTTTTACAAGATAATCGTCAGCGCCGCCATTTAATCCGACTATTTTTTCGGAAAGCTCGCCTAACCCGGTAATAAAAATTACAGGAGTCATAATTCCTTGTTGCCGTATAATCTGAAGAAAATGCATACCATCCAATACGGGGAGCATTCTGTCTAAAAGAATGAGATGATAGGTTTCCTGATTTATATAGAAAAGGGCGTCGCTTCCATTCTGGCATGTGTCTGTCTCGAAATCGTGTTCTTCTAATTGTTTACAGAGAGAATAAGAAAAGTCCAGATCATCTTCTAT
>JAQVCW010000048.1 GCA_028689585.1 Lachnospiraceae bacterium
TAGGGGTAATACAACAATAAAACATATATGCAAAAACTGCTACTTTTTTATTGAAAAAAATAAGAGGTGGCAAAGCATTGTATCAAAAACTACGCTAGCCATCGCGCCAGCGATTTGGTACAATATGCTGAAGCTTTTAAAAAACATGGAAAAAAGAGACTGGCTGTACATTTTGGCCGGAATTGTATTTATTGTTTTACAGGTAGGGCTGGATTTGAAAATGCCGGATTATATGTCATCCATTACGCTGCTGGTGGAGACGGAAGGCAGTGAAATGAGCGAGATTATCAGGACAGGCGGAAAGATGCTCCTCTGTGCACTGGGCAGTCTGGCGTCAGCCGTTATCGTTGCGGTAATGGCAGCAAAGGTGGCTACAAATTTTGCTGCGACCTTGCGGGGGAAGCTTTTTCATAAGGTTCAGGAATTTTCCATGGAGGAAATCGGAAAATTCTCCACGGCCAGCCTGATTACCAGAACTACCAATGATGTACAGCAGGTGCAGATGGTCATCGTCATGGGATTGCAGGCCATTGTCAAAGCACCGATCACCGCAGTCTGGGCCATTTTGAAAATCTACAATAAAAGCTGGCAGTGGACCGCCGTTACAGGAGCCGCAGTTATCGTGCTTTTGGTTATCGTATTGATCTGTATTTCCCTGGCGACACCGAAATTCAGGCAGATGCAGGTGATGACGGATTCGTTGAACCGGGTAACGAGAGAAAATCTGACCGGACTGAATGTGGTGCGGGCCTACAATGCAGAATACTATCAGCAGGAAAAATTTGAGAAGGCAAATAAGAATTTGACGGACAACAATTTGTTTGCGTTTCGTACTATGGCATTTCTGATGCCGGGCATTCAGGGAATTATGAATGGTCTGTCGCTGGCTATTTACTGGGTGGGGGCGATTTTGATCAGCAATGCGCTTATGAGTAAAAAACTGAGCTTATTCTCAGATATGGTGGTATTTTCCGCCTATGCGATGCAGGTGGTTATGGCATTTATGATGCTTGTTATGATCTTTATGATACTGCCAAGAGCGACGGTTGCAGCAAATAGAATTATGGAAGTGCTGCAGACTAAGATCACAATTCTGGAAGGAACCAAAACAGGAGCAGATACCGATAAGACCGGTGAAGTGGAATTCCGAAATGTTTCATTCCGTTACCCGGATGCGGCGGGAAATGTGATCGAAAATATCAGCTTCAAAGCAGAAAAGGGTCAGACGGTGGCATTCATCGGATCCACAGGATGCGGCAAGAGCACCACGATCAATCTGATCCCGAGGTTTTATGATGTGACCGGAGGCGTCGTACTGGTAGACGGAATGGATGTGAAAGAATACCGGCAGAAAGATCTCCGGAGCAAAATAGGGTATGTCTCACAAAAGGCAATTCTGTTTTCAGGAGATATTGCTTCAAACATCACTTATGGTGACAAGAATGGAAGGCCCATTACCGAAGAAGAGATGAAATCTGCGGTTGCAGTGGCCCAGTCAGAGGATTTTGTAGAAAAAGAGGAGGGGCAGTATCACGGCTATGTGGCTCAGGGCGGAGACAATTTCTCAGGCGGGCAGAAACAGAGGATCTCAATTGCCAGAGCGATTGCCAAAAATCCGGAAATATTTATTTTTGATGATTCCTTTTCTGCATTGGATTATAAAACGGACCGCAAACTTCGGGATGCGCTTCGCAGCCGCTGTGCAAATGCAACAAAGCTCATCGTTGCACAGCGGATTGGAACCATCCGGGATGCAGACCAGATCATAGTGCTGGACAATGGGCATATCGCAGGCAAAGGTACTCATGAAGAGCTTATGAAATCCTGCGAAGTCTATCAGCAGATTGCATATTCTCAGCTTTCAAAGGAGGAACTGGCATAATGGAGAAGAAAAATAGAAAGATAGAAAATACAGAAAAGAATACAGAGAGCGTGAGAGGAGCCGGAAGGATGCGGGATCCGGAAAGCATAAGAGGAGCCAAAAGCTTAAGGGGAGCAGGAAGCATGAGCGGATTTGGCGGCATGAGAGGATCAGGCGGCATGAGGAGTACCGGTGCTGTGGGCAGTGATAAATTGGAAAAAGGAACCTGGGGAAAGCTGCTTCGGTATTGTAAAAAACACTGGGGTGTGATGATTATCGCAGTCATCTTCGCGGCAGGGGGGACGGTTCTTACCCTGGCGGGACCAGACAAATTGTCTGAAATGACGGACGTGATTGCAGACGGACTCGCACCGGATACGGAGATGCTGGGAAAAATTTCTGCAGAAATTATGCAAAACGGGGCGGAAAATAAGCAGGAAGAGATTGAAGTGGATCAAGTCACGATTTCGGTGCAGGATCAAAAGGATATGATGTCTCTGCTTTCCGGCATGGATCAGACGGATCCATCCGCGGCGCTGGAGGTCCTGGATGAACTGCCGGAGTCGGTGTACAGTCTGGTGAAGCCGGAAATTGATATGAAGAAAATCCTGAGCATAGGCGGGCTTCTGGCGGCACTCTATGGGATCGGTGTTATTTTATCTGCATTGCAGGGCTGGATTATGGCAACTGTGACGCAGAAGATTTCCAGACAGCTTCGAAGTGATATCTCAGAAAAAATCAACCGGCTGCCCATGAGTTATTTTCATCATCACTCCACCGGAGATGTGCTGTCCCGTGTGACCAATGATGTGGATATGATCGGAACGTCACTGAACATGAGCGTTGGAACGATGGTGTCGGCCATTACGCTGTTCTTTGGTTCGCTGATTATGATGGTAAAGACCAATCTGATCATGACGTTGACCGGCGTGCTGGCAACGATTTTGGGATTTGTATTGATGATGGTCATCATGGGAAGATCTCAGAAATACTTTACAAGGCAGCAGAAAAATCTGGGTGATATCAATGGACAGATCGAAGAAATTTACTCCGGACATACGGTGGTAAAGGCGTATAATGGAGAAGAAAAAGCGAAAAAGGAATTCGATGAATTAAACGGAAAGTTAAAAGACAGCGGTTATAAAGCCCAGGCCATGTCAGGCCTGATGATGCCGATCATGACATTTATCGGGAATTTTGGATATGTGGCTGTCTGCGTGGTGGGTGCGGCACTTGCGCTGGACGGAAAGATTTCCTTTGGTGTGATCGTATCCTTTATGCTGTATATCAGATTCTTTACGCAGCCCCTGTCCCAGATGGCACAGGCAGCACAGCAACTGCAGTCCGCAGGAGCCGCATCCTCCCGGGTATTTAACTTTATAGAAGAGGAAGAGATGGAAGAAGAGTGCAGAAAGACAGGCACACTTACCAACACCCAGGGCAATGTAACATTTTCCCATGTAGGCTTTGGATATGAGCCGGAGCAGACGATCATCCATGACTTCTCCGCAGATGTAAAGGCGGGGCAGAAGATAGCAATTGTAGGGCCCACCGGAGCCGGAAAAACGACGATCGTCAATCTGCTCATGCGGTTCTACGAAATCAACAGCGGCAAAATCTGTATCGATGGTGTGGATACATCCACGCTGAATCGCGGTGAAATTCATTCCCAGTTCTGTATGGTATTGCAGGATACCTGGCTGTTCGAAGGAACGGTGAAAGAAAATCTGATTTACTGTTCGCAAAACCAGTCAGAAGAAAAGATGAAATCAGCCTGTAAGGCGGTAGGATTGGATCACTTTATCCGAACGCTGCCAAAAGGATATGACACAGTGCTCAACGATCAGGTCAGTCTGTCTCAGGGACAGAAACAGCAGCTAACTATTGCCAGAGCCATGATTGCAGATAAGCCGATCCTGATTCTGGATGAAGCCACCAGCTCCATCGATACCAGAACCGAGCAGCAGATTCAGAAAGCCATGGATGAACTGATGAAGGGCAGGACTTCCTTTGTCATTGCCCACAGACTGTCTACGATTAAAAACGCGGATCTGATTTTGGTATTGAAAGACGGCGATGTGATTGAGAGCGGCACCCATGAAGAACTGATTGCGCAGAAAGGTTTTTACGAAGATCTGTATAACAGCCAATTTGATAAAGCATCTTGAAACTTGTGTCAAGTTTTCTGTGAAAACTTGACATGCAGCGTCAGCCCATTTGCCGCAGGCAAATTTAAGATGGGCTGATGTTCAATAACTTGTGTCAAGTTTTCTGTGAAAACTTGACACGCAGCATCAGCCCATTTGCCGCAGGCAAATTTAAAATGGGCTGATGTTCAATAACTTGTGTCAAGTTTTCTGTGAAAAAGGAGGATTTTTAAAATGAAATCAATAGCAATTGAAAGAGAATTTGGAAGCGGCGGAAGAGCAGTCGGGAAAAAGGTTGCAGAGCTGGCAGGCATTCCCTATTATGACAGTGAGCTTCTGGTAAAGACGGCCAGTGAGTTTGATTATTCTCTGGATGCGCTGAAGGAATATGATGAACGCAGAACCGGCAGCTTTCTGTATGATTTGGCTACTTACGCGAATATCAATTATGACACCAATACGCAGAAAATACAGGAATTATTATATGCCGTGGGCGAAACGATTCAGCGTCTTGCCCTGCGGGGCCCCTGTGTGTTTATTGGGCGGGCATCTACAGAAGTGCTGCGGAAAAACGGTCTTGGAAAAGGTGTATATATCTATTCATCGGACAATGGAAAAAAGATACAGCGCATAATGGAAACGGAGCGGGTATCTGAGCCGGAAGCAAAGCGGCTGATGGATAAGAAAGACCGGGACAGGAAGAACTTTTACAGGACGTGTACGGAAAAAAACTGGTCAGACCGGAAAAACTATGATTTGGAAATTAACATGGCTAATTTCACAGTTCAGGAGAGTGCCAGAATTATTATGGCGATTTTGAAATAACTATGTTACCGACAGACGCCCTGACAGGCATGCCGCTGTAAATTGGTTCAGCCTTTTACTTGACGCACAGCTTCCGGGCGGCTGCCCGGAAAGCGTTCTCATTTCAAGGTCGAACTGTAACCTTTTGCAAGGTTTTCATTGCAAGGCGTTTTTGAATCTTATCCTGTTTTTTTGGGGGAAAATAGATTATAATAGGGAGTGTATTGACGAAATAACTATTTTAGCAGCCGGTTAATTGACAGCAATGAAGGAGGATAAGTATGAAGATTTTTTTAAAAAGTAAAATTGTGAGCCTGAAGCATGAAATTGATATTATGGATGAAAATATGGAGAAGATTTATGAGGTGACAAGCCGCTTTATTTCCATTCATGACAAGACCGTTCTGATCAATGCAAAAACGGAGGAAAAGGTCGCAGATATCCATAGAAAACCGCTTTCTTTTCATGAAGTTTATTATGTAGATATGGTGGATGGAACAAAATTTGAATTTAACACAGAGATTTTCAAAATAGTGCATGAGGAGATTAATATTAAGGGGTTGGACTGGAAGATCACCGGCAACTTTTTGCAGCATGATTTTGATGTGGTAAATGAGCAGGGATCGATTGTGGCATCTTCTCATAAGAAATGGGTGTCACTCCACGACAGTTATGAGGTGGATGTAGTGGACGAAGCGCATTTGGAGACAATCGTGGCAATTTATGCTGTGCTGGATCATATTATAGCAAGCAGAGAGACAAATACAACTGTGTCTACCAACGAAAATTAGGGGACGGTTCTTTCGCCCCACGCGAAAAACAGGGGACGGTTCTTTCGTCCCGCGGGAAAATTAGGGGACGGTTCTTTCGTCCCGCCCTGAATTATTGACCATTAAAACTTCAATGGGACGGAAGAACCGTCCCCGTCGCTGGCCCGTCGACTGGCCGGACGGAAGAACCGTCCCCATCGCTGGCCCGTCGGCTGGCCGGACGTAAGAACCGTCCCCGTCATTTTCTGGAAAAAAGAGGATATTGTATGAAAATTTATGAAATCACATTTAGTCCGACGGGGGGTACCCGGAGGGTTTCAGAGATTCTAACAGCCGAATCAGCGGCGGAAATAGAAAATATAAGTCTTTTATCGAATGATATGGACTACAGCACGTTCACATTCACAGAGGAAGATGTGTGTCTGATAGCAGTTCCGTCCTTTGGCGGAAGGGTTCCGGCTGCTGCCGTCGAACGCATCAGAAAGATGAAGGGAAATCATGCGAGAGCGGTATTGCTGTGCGTATACGGCAACCGCGCATATGAGGACACACTGCTTGAATTAAAAGATACCGTCAAGGAAGCAGGGTTTCTTCCGGTGGCGGCTGTGGCTGCGGTGGCAGAACATTCCATTATGCGGCAGTTTGCCGCAGGAAGACCGGATGAAGCAGATAAAAATATTCTTATGGATTTTGCGAAATACATATGGGGAAAAATCGAGTCCGGAGAAGCGCTTCCGGAGGTGAAGGTTCCTGGCAATAAGGATTATCGGGAATATGGCGGTGTTCCATTCAGACCGGATACCGATAAAAAATGCAATGGCTGCAAAATCTGCGTCAAAGAATGTCCGGTTGGGGCGATTGAGGCAGAGAACCCCGGTAAAATCCATAAGGAAAAATGTATCTCCTGTATGCGGTGTATAGCAGTCTGTCCCCAGCATGCAAAGCACCTGAATAAATTGATGCTGGCAGGGGCGGCTATGAAAATGGCAAAGGTATTTGAAGAGAAAAAAAAGAATGAACTGTTTGTTGAGTAGGGACGGTTCCCTTTCAAAAGGCCTGTTCGGAATCAGATGGATTCCGGGCGGGCTTTTTTTTGCTTTTATATAGGGTGAGCCTGCACGAAAAACGGCCTTTGGCATCCTGGTATCGTAAGATGGCAGCTAAGTATGCTTTTGTGGTAAACTGATTTCAAATAGATTAGAATGGCTTATGGGCTGATGTTCCGGGGGGAGGTGAGGAGATGAAGCTATTTGTAAAAGAGGACAGAGGGATTGCAGAAACACAGGTTCATATTCTTTGCAAAAATAGAGATGAAGAGATTGAAGAACTGATCGGCAGGATAAAGGAAGAGGTTATCTGGATCAGTGGGAAAAATAAAGATGATGTCATTGAAAGAATTTCCGTGAGAACAATTTTATATTTTGAATCCGTGGATAAAACAGTTTTTGCATACACCCAGAATGGAGTATATCAAACCGGATATAAACTGTACGAACTGGAAGAAATCTGTCCGAAAAGCTGTTTCCGGAGGATATCCAAAACGACGATTGCAAATCTGAGGCAGATCACATCCATTAAGCACGAAGAGGGAAGACGGCTGAAAATAGAATTAAAAAGCAGGGAATGGCTCATTGTTTCCCGTATGTATGTGAATGAATTTAAAGAGGTTTTACAAATATAGAGGTTTATCGGCTCATTTGCCGCAGGCAAATTTAAGATGGGCTGATGTTCCGGTAAGGAGGAGACCAAATGAAAATAAATAAGATGATTCTAAAACAACTGATTTCAAAGTTCAGCATTATTTACACCATGACCTGCGTTGCGTATTCCCTGGGAAGCTGTATAGACCGTATGGAAGTACAGCCGGAGCAGTATCTGAAGATTTTTGGACTGATCGTTGGCTGCGGAGTGATTACATACGTCAGAGTATTGCTGGATCGAAAACAATGGATGCTTCGCTTGTCCTTTATGACGAAAAGAATTATATTTGCACCATTTTATCTGGCATTGACCATAGCTGTTCTGTTGAATTTCGGAAGTTTGTTTGAACATAAGGCGGAAGATGTAATATTTATATGCATTGTATTTGCAGTAACATTTCTGCTGTCCTGCATTGTTCTGTATCCCAGGGTGAAGCGGGAAGAGGAAGAATTTAACAGAGCGCTCATGCGCTATAAGAAGACGATGGAGGAAGAAGAAAAATATGGACATTAAGAAAAAAATCAGGATTACAGTACAGATAAGTTTATGTGTTGCAGGCTGGTTCGCTGTCATGAAGTTGTGCACCTGCGGAGTGGAAAAGCTGGGAAGTACGTGGCCGGGACTTCTGGTAAAGATTCTTACAACGATGGTGATCCCATATGGAATTCTTTTGCCGATTGTCGGCATATTTATGAAAAAGATGGAAGCGCCAGAGGGACTGGGACAGCGGAAACTCAAGCCTGGACAGCTTTTTGAAATTCTGGTTATTCAATCGGGACTGAGCATTTTTCTCATGTTCGTTACAAATATTTTGCTGACGGTATCCGGGGTAACTGTGGGGAATCAGCTTGCCGGTCAGGTCAGCGATTATTTTGTATTTTATATCATCCTGCTGCTGTTGTTTAATCCCATTGCGGAGGAATATTTTTTCCGTGGCCTGGTGCTGAAACATTTGAGAGTGCTTGGTGAGAGGGAAGCAATTTTGATCAGTGCGTGCTTATTTGCGCTGCCGCATGTGTTTTCCCAGGGGATCGCACAAATGTTTTATACCTTTATCCTGGGTATGGTGTGGGGCGCGGTAATGGTGAGGACAAATAATCTCAAATATGTTATTCTGCTGCATGCATTTTCAAACCTTTACGGAATGTTTCTTCCACTGATGCTGATGCAAAGCCAGGCTGGGATGGTGATTTATATGGCACTGTGGATCGTGATAGTTCCGGTCAGTGCTGTGGTTTTATGTATCAGAAAGAAAAGATGTTTTTTTTCTGAAAAGTAGATTATAATGGAAACTGTATTGAGGAGCATCAGGCTATTCGCTTTCGGGCAGAACGCGCACAAGAAAAGAGGTATTCTATGCTGAAAAATCCTATTTTCCCCGGCTTCAATCCGGATCCCTGCATTTGCCGCAGGGGAGATGATTATTATATTGTAGTTTCCAGCTTTGAATGGTTTCCGGGACTGCCGGTTTATCATTCGAAGGATATGAAAAGCTGGGAATTGTATACCCATGTACTGACGGATGATAAAAAAGTAGATTTAAAAAAACTTTCTTCCGCAAAAGGAATCTGGGCCCCATGTCTGACTTACTGTGAAAAAGAAGATTTATTCTACGTGATATATGGCGTGATGAATTCTATGAATGCCAGATATTTTGACGTGGATAATTTCCTGATCACAGCAAAGGATATCAGAGGCCCCTGGAGTGAACCGGTGTATCTGCATTCTGCAGGCTTCGATGCGTCCATTTTCCATGATGACAACGGGAAAAAATATATCGTATCTCTTGGATGGGAAACCCGGGAAGGCTATGAAAAGCCGGGAGCAATCTGTCTGGTGGAGTATGATCCCGAAGAGAAAAGGGTGATCGGATATCCGAAGTCCATCTGGAGAGGCGGCACGGATCGGGGCTGTATCGAGGCTCCCCATCTGACGAAGCGAAATGGCTACTACTATATTATGTGTGCCGAAGGCGGTACCGGGTATAATCACTGCGTAACCATGGGACGCTCTGAAAATCCATGGGGACCGTACACAGGGGATCCGGCGAATCCGATTTTAACTTCGAATCCAACGGTGTCAAATGAACGGAAAGACCCGGATCATCTGAAACCGAAATACTACAATCCGGATATTTTGCTCCAAAAAGCAGGTCATGGAAGCTACGTGGAGACTTCAACGGGAGAAGTGTACATGGTATTTCACTGCTCCAGACCATTTTTGCCGGAGCTTCGCTGTACGCTGGGGCGTGAGACGGCTATCACAAAAATGATATGGACAGAAGACGGATGGCTTCGAAAAGCAGATGGCTCCAACCTGGCAGACGAACAATGGGAGCCGGGCGCTCTGCCGGAATGTCCGATGGCGCAGATTCCGGACTTCGATGATTTTGACGAACCAGAGCTGGGGAACTGGTACTATGCCCCCAGGATTATGCCCTCTTCCTTCGCAGATGTGACAGCCAGAAAAGGATGGGTCAGGCTGCGCGGGCAGGAGGCCAGAACTTCTTTGAACAGAGTCAGTATACTGGCGAGAAAGCTGACCAGCATCCATGCCGCAGTCACTACGAAAATGGATTTCACTCCCGAGGTATACCAGCATAGTGCAGGATTGATTCTCTACTATGACAATATGGACTATATCAATCTTCGAAAATATTACAGCGAGACATTGGGCCAGAGCGCTTTATCTATCGTGCAGTTGGAAAATGGAAAGCGGACGGAATATCTGGATACCAGAATCCCGGTGGAGGATATCCCCATCTATCTGCAGCTTCGGATCAACGGGCGTGAGACCAGTTTTCACTGGAGCTACGATGGAAAAAAGTATCAGCCCATCGGAAAAGTCTTTGATACCTCCATATTTTCGGATGAATATTGTAAGTATGGTGAATTTACAGGAACGATGGTGGGCATCACCTGTGCAGACCGTGTAAAGCATGAACATTGTGCTGATTTTGATTTCCTTGAGTATAAAAACAGATAAACAAAGGCCGGTTCGTGGGATGGATTCCGGACAAAAAGGAAACGAAAGAACCGAAAGAACCGTCCCCCCCTTAATTTGTGCATTGACTTTACTAAATGAAGTGGTATAATAAATTTACCTCATGAAGTGCGTGGACAGCCGAGCCTGAAAAGAACAGGAAAAGGTCAGCAAAGAAAGCAGTTCCGGCATTTCAAAATACTATAAAAATACATAGAATGCACAACGGGAAAGGAAGACAACAAATGAAACGTTCAGAAATCAATGCAGTAATTAAAAAATTCGAGAAGCTTATGGATGACTGCTGTTTTAAACTGCCTCCATATCTTAGTTTTACCAAAGATGAATGGGCTGAGAAGAGCCATGAGTATGATGAGATCCGTGACTGTGAGCTTGGATGGGATGTGACCGATTATGGTGAAGGACACTTTGATACGCTGGGTCTGGCACTGATCACGATCCGCAATGGCAAACTGGGTGATTCACAGTATGCAAAACCATATGCTGAAAAGATCATGATGTGTGACAGCGGACAGGTTTCCCCGATGCATTATCATGAAAATAAGGTAGAAGATATTATTAACCGCGGCGGCAATGATATCATTTTCACTTTTTATAATGCAGACCGGACCAGAGTACATCGCCAGGAGGACGGAAGAGAAATCTTTGAAAAAGATCTGGTAAATGACGTTCTGATCTACAAAGATGGCCGTCATTACAAAGTAAAAGCAGGAGAGCCGGTGAGAATTCACAATGGAGAGTCCATCACTCTGGTTCCTTATCAGTATCACGAGTTCATCATTCCGGAGGGCGGTCCTTCCCTGATCGGTGAAGTATCCGCAGTCAATGACGATCATACCGATAATTATTTTTATGAGCCGCTGGGAAGATTCCCAACCATCGAAGAGGATGAACCGGCTTATCGTGTACTTTGCACCGAGTATCCGAAGGCAAAGGACTGATTTCGGTTTCGTATCAGAAAAATTTATATGATTACAAATGCGATGCGGGAGCCCCTTGATGCGGGGGCTTCCGCATCGTTTTTTTGCGTTACACTTGAAAAGAAGCAGGAAAAAGCTGCCGGAGAACGGCATTTTTTAAAGGATATGCAATGCATTATTTAGAGTTACATTTCAGCTTTTTACTTGACGCAGCCGCCCGGAAAGCGTCCTCATTTCAAGATTGAACTGTAACATTCAGAAGAACAATTTTTCGCACACAATTGAAAAAACAGCAAATTCGACGTATAATTATTATGTTTAGAAATTTACTGCGCCTGAAGCTTTACAATCTTCATATATCATGAGAAAATTGCATTGATAGGGAGAATTTTTCTATGAAAACCTGATAAATAGCGTCAGTCCATTTACTGAAAGCAAATAAAGGATGGGCCGATTGTGGGGATGGGAGAACAACCATGGGGAAAAACAGATCATTAAAATACATATATTCTTTTTTACTTTGTATCATTCTGCTTACAGCGGGCAGGATATCGGCAAATGCAGAAGAGAATGGTGCGGCAGGCAGCATAACGGAGAGCAGCACAGAGTCTGGTGCGGCAAATAGCATAACGGAGAGCAGCACAGAAAATGCTGCAGCAGAAACTACAGCAGATACTACAGCAGAAACTGCGGCAGATACTACAGAAAAAGTCCTGCGGGTTGCCTACTATCCGCTGAAGGGTTTTTTTGAGTATGATGCCCAGGGCAATGAAGTGGGGTATGGCGTGGAGCTGCTGAAAAAAATATCCCAGTATACAGGGATTCAGTTTCAATATATTCCTGCAGACAGTTGGGAAAAAACAAAGCAGATGCTGCTGGAGGGAGAAGCGGATCTGCGGATGCCTGCAACCGTGCCGGTCAGCCCTTCCACTACCCTCAGCTACAATGCCACCAGTGTTCTGGACACCTACAATGCCCTGCTGACAAAAGATACCCGCGATGATTTGTATTATCAGGATTTTGATACGATCCGCACACTGAAGATTGCCATTTCAGAAAATTTTTATGAGGTCAATGCTGTTCAGAAATATCTGGATATGATCGGAGTGACGAAGGAACAGCTTATTTTTTGCAGTGAATTTAACGAATGCCGCGATAAACTGGCTGCCGGTGAAGCAGATGCGCTGATTTCCAACATTATGGATATGGATAGCAGCATGAAAATGCTGTCGCGGTTTGGAAATACCTCTAATTATATCAGTATGGTCCTTGGAAATCCGGTGCTTGAGATTCTGGATGAAGCGCTGGCGGAAATTAAACTGGATGAACCCCTTTTTTTGTCTGCCCTGTATGAGGACTGGTTTCCGGAGCGGACTACGATTCCGCTGACATTGGAGGAGAGCGAATATCTGGCCTCAGTGGATACTCTGACCTTTGCCTTTTGGCCGGACGAAGGTTATCTGTCCAATATGGAGAATGGTATTTATCGGGGCATTTATATTGAGTTGGCAAAATGTATCTGTGAAAAGCTGGGGGTAGAGTATCGGGCGGTGTCGATACCGGACTGTCTGGAGGGTACAGAAACGACAGATATTTATGCGGGGTTCTTTTATGACCAGAATTATGCGGATGAGTGGAATTACAGTCTGTCCGCGCCGATGAATGATATCAACTACTATATGATTCAGAAAAAGGAAACTACGGTAGATCTGACCAACTGTATCATTGCCGCCAATAAAAAATTTCATTATACATCGGAATATCTGGAAAAACAGTATACCGGTGCGCAGTTTCTCCTTTTTGATACTTATGAAGAATGCCTGCAGGCGGTAGAGGCCGGCAGTGCGGATATGACGGTAATTAATAATTATATTGCAGAATATTATCTGGGCATGTACCAGTTCAGTGATCTGTCTGCAAAGCTGTCTACAGAATACAGCAATCTGTTCTGCTTTGCCGCGGAAGATCACAACGATATCCTGGCTTCCATTTTGACTAAGGCGGCTTCCATGATCACAGAGGAAGAAATGAATCAACTCTATATTCGGGGACAGGAGCAGAGACCGGAATCCAATTATCTTCTGGCGTTGATCTACCGGAGTCCGGTGCAGGTCTCTCTGGCCGTGGCGGGTATTTTTGCGCTGATCGTGGCGCTGATTATGCTGCTTGTGTTTGCCCGCAAAAGTAAAAAGAAAAACCGGGAGCTTGCAACTGCCCTTTCAGCCAAGAGCAGTTTTCTGGCCCGTATGAGTCATGATATGAGGACACCCATGAATGGAATTCTGGGTCTTTCCTATCTGATGGAGGATCAGAAGGATCCGGGTGTTGTGAAAGAGTACATTTTTCAACTGCGGGAAACCGGGAAATATCTTTTGCAGTTGATCAATGATGTGCTGGATGTGAGCAAAATTGAATGCGGAAAGTTTACTCTGCACCCCAGGGTATGCAATGAAGAAAAACTGTTCAATTCCATTATTGTGATGATGGAGCCAATGATGAAGGCAAAAAATATCGACTTTCATTTTGAAAAAATTGATATCGAATGGCAGTATATGAGGCTGGATGAACAGCGGGTGAAACAGATCTTTGTAAATCTTATCAGTAACGCTATTAAATTCACCCCAAACGGAGGCCGCATTGATTTTGTGATGGAGCTGGTCTCTCAGACTCAAGATGTGATACGGGATAAATTTATCGTGAGGGATACCGGGATTGGTATGAGCAAGGAGTTTCTTCCTCATATCTATGATGCGTTCTGCCAGGAGGGCCGCAGTGATATGGATAAGGGCAACGGAACGGGCCTGGGACTTTCCATCGTGAAGCAGTTGGTGGAACTGATGGAAGGCAGTATTACGGTGAAAAGCCAGATCGATAAGGGAACGGAAGTAACGGTGTATCTTAATTTTCCGCTTGCGGAGCGTCCGGAGGAGGAAGTGGGCACAGAGAACGAGGAGATAACGTTTCTGGAGGGGCGGCAGATTCTCCTGTGCGAAGACCATCCGTTAAATGCAAAAATTGTGATGCAACTGCTGGGAAAAAAAGGCTGTCACGTAACCTGGGCTGAAAACGGACAGATTGGAGCGGATCATTTTGTCCAATCGCCGTCTGGTTTCTATGATGCCATCCTTATGGATATCCGTATGCCGGTGATGGATGGACTGGCCTGCACCAGAATCATCCGCGGCCTTGACCGGCCGGATGCGAAAATCATACCAATTATTGCCTTGACGGCGAATGCCTATGATTCAGACATCAGTCAGTCATTGGATGCCGGTATTAATGTACATCTGGCAAAGCCGATCGAACCGCAGATGCTGTATCAGACGCTGGCAGATTATATTTTTGAAAGGAAAAATGATGAAGCACATACTGGTGATTGATGATGACTGTAATATCGGAAATATGCTGGAGGAAGTGCTGCAAAAGGAGGGCTATCAGATCTCCCGGGCCTATTCCGGTACGGAGGCGCTGCTGGTCTTAAATTCCGCCCGTCCGGATCTGATCCTGCTGGATCTGATGCTGCCTGGCCTGAACGGAGAGGAGATTTTGCCTCAGATCAAAAGCATTCCGGTGATTATAGTCAGTGCCAAAGCAGGGATTGACAGCAAGGTGGAACTTCTGCTGGGAGGGGCGGCGGATTATGTGACAAAGCCCTTTGATATCAAGGAACTGCTGGCCCGGATTGCGGTGCAGCTTCGAAAGGGACAGGCAGGGGAGACACATATCTGCAGCTTTGAGGAGATTGTCCTGGATCTGGATTCTCGTCAGGTGACGGTGGGAGAAGAAGCGGTGCATCTGACCAGAACGGAATATGCGATTCTGAAGCTTTTGATCTCCAATCCATACCAGGTGATCCCAAAATCAGTAATGCTGGACCGGATTGGCGGGGACACGGCGGACGGGCTGGAGAGTTCCCTGAAGGTGCATATCAGCAACCTGCGCAAAAAGCTGCGGGAGGTTTCCGGAAAAGAATATATTGAAGCGGTCTGGGGGATTGGGTTTAAGCTGCAGGAGTCAAAATCTTAACGGAATCTTTACTGTTTTCTTAACCGCTTTCTTAACCGGGGGATGGTAGCATAATGGCATCAGAAAAAAAGGAGGCCATTATAAATGGAATATGTACTGACAGCAAATGGGCTTTGCAAATATTATAAAAACTTCAAAGCGATCAATTCGCTTTCCATGCATGTGCCCAGAGGAGCTATTTATGGATTCATTGGAAAAAACGGCGCAGGGAAGACAACCTTAATACGGCTGATCTGCGGGCTGCAGGAGCCCACATCGGGAGAATATCAGATCTATGGAATTTCCGGTACAGATCCGAAGATACGCAGGGCCCGCAGGCGCATGGGAGCGGTGGTAGAGACACCATCGATCTATCTGGATATGACTGCGGAGGACAATTTAAAGGAACAGTATCGTATCCTGGGGCTGCCCTCTTTTGCCGGGCTGGGGGAACTGCTGTCTTTAGCAGGCCTGGAGAATACCGGAAAAAAGAAAGCCAGGAATTTCTCTCTGGGAATGCGCCAGAGGCTTGGAATTGCCATTGCGCTGGTGGGAGATCCGGATTTTCTGGTGCTGGATGAGCCGGTGAACGGACTGGATCCCCAGGGAATTATTGAGATGCGGGAACTGATCTTAAAGCTGAATCGGGAGCATCAGATCACAGTGCTGATTTCCAGTCATATTCTGGATGAACTGGCCCGGCTGGCCACCCATTACGGCTTTATTGACAGGGGCACCATGCTTCGGGAAATCAGTGCGAAGGAACTGGAGGGCGCCTGCCGCAAATGCACTTATATACAGGTGACCGATGGAAGAATACTGGCGCGGGTACTGGATGGAATGGGAGTGGAATACAGTCTGCGTTCCGATACGGAAGCAGATATTTTTGCCAGGATCAACGTTACCCGGCTGGCCATGGCTTTGAAGGAAGAAAACTGTGAAATCCTTTCGGTGAATGAAAAAGAGGAGAGCCTGGAGAGCTATTATCTGAATCTGATGGGAGGGATGAAGCATGCGTAGACTTTTATCAGCCAATCTGGCAAGACTTGGGAAAAATCATTTGTTCTGGCTGAGTCTGTCTGCCTTATTTGCCCTTTCTGTGATCAGTATGCTGAACGGGTGCCGTCAGGCGGCAGCAAATGCAGCAGAAGAGGTTCACTATCTGGAGGATTACTTCTTTAATCTGGTACCGATACTGGGTGTTTTCTTTTCCGCATTTATCAGCCTGTTTCTGGGAACAGAGTACAGTGATGGAACCATCCGCAATAAGGTGGTGGTGGGGCATAAGCGAAGCCATATCTACCTGGCGAATCTGCTGACCTGTGCCGCTGCTTCCATGCTGCATGTGCTGGCCTGGCTGATCGGCGGTCTGGTGGGGATTCCATCGCTTGGTCTGTGGCATATGAGCGCTTTACAACTGTGCTGTTATCTGATGATTACCCTGCTCATATCGTTTGCACTTTCTGCCATATTTACATTTCTTTCCATGGTATCTTCGGGCAAAGCGGTTACCGCAGTCGTGTCTCTTCTGCTGTTTTTGGCTCTGCTGGTGTGTGGCAGCATGATTTATAACCGGCTTTGTGAACCGGAACTGCAGGGCGGAATGATGATCACAGCGGAGGGAATGCAGATGACGGAGCCCGCGCCGAATCCTGCCTACCTGGGAGGCGGCATTCGGTCAGTTTATGAGACAATTTTAAACATACTGCCCACCGGTCAGGCCATACTGCTTGCCAACCTGGAGGTCGTAAAGCCGGTATTTCAGATGATTGCATCGGTGGTGTCCGCGCTGGCAGTTTCGGTGCTTGGAATTCTGATTTTTCAGAAGAAGGATCTGAAGTAAATGAGACAGCAGTGCCTGTTTCGCAGCAAGAACGCAGAGGCGTTCCTGAATTGTACTGTGTGAACAGCAGTGCAGAAGAGGCCGATTATGGAATTGGAAAATGTAAAACAGAGGGATTGCCATGATTGATGGGTGGATGTTTTTTTGTGTTTTATTTGGTTTTATGACTTTGGCTCTGTCAGTGAAGCTGTATCTGATGAAAAAGTCTTTGCGGGAAATCAAAGAGGCTCTGTCAGAGCGGCTGGATAATGATACCAATACTCTGCTGGGGTGCTCCGTCAGGGACAGGGACGTGAGAGCGCTGGCGGACAGCCTGAATGTTTCGCTTCGCCGGCTTCGCAGGCAGCGCCATATCTATCAGCAGGGCAATCTGGAACTGAAAGAAGCAGTCACCAATATTTCTCATGATCTTCGCACGCCGCTGACAGCCATCAGCGGCTATCTGCAATTACTGGAGCAGGAGGAAAAATCTCAGGAGGCGGTCCGGTATCTGGATATCATCGGCAATCGGATGGAGGCGCTGAAACAATTGACGGAAGAACTGTTTCGATATACAATCGTGACCTGCGCCACGGGGGATGAGGAAGAGGAGCCGGTTGTTTTAAACCATATGT
Organism: Lachnospiraceae bacterium; assembly: GCA_028689585.1. Classification (GTDB taxonomy): domain Bacteria; phylum Bacillota; class Clostridia; order Lachnospirales; family Lachnospiraceae; genus Merdiplasma. Next base: position 17,669 of record JAQVCW010000048.1, read on the forward strand.
TAGAGGAAAGTCTCTCTGCATATTATGCAGTGATCAAGGGGGCCGGGATCACGCCGCAGGTGCATATGACCGAACAGAAGGTGGAACGCAGGCTGAACCGGAACGCCCTGTCCCGGATTTTTGGAAACGTCATCAGCAATGCGGTCAAGTACAGCGATGGGGATCTGGATATTTCGCTGTCGCAGGAGGGGGAAATCTGTTTTTCCAATCATGCGGGGCATCTGGACCAGGTGAAGACAGCCCAGCTTTTTGACCGGTTCTATACCGTGGAAAATGCCAGAAGCTCTACAGGCCTGGGACTGTCCATTGCCCGGATTCTGACGGAGCAGATGGGAGGCCGGATCAGTGCGGATTATGAAGAAGGGATATTGAAAATCAAAATTTGTTTCAAATGAGGGGCCGTGGGGACGGTTCTTGGGGGGCCTTGGGGGCTTGAGGGGGACAGGGGGGACGGTTCTTTTGCAAAAGAACCGTCCCCCCTGGCCCCCTCAAGCCCCCCAGGCCCCCCAAGAACC
>JAQVCW010000049.1 GCA_028689585.1 Lachnospiraceae bacterium
CGGCCGCACATTTTTGGCATTGTGTCAACCCCTTTAGGGAAAATTTTTGCAAAAAAATTAGGTTAGACCCCTTATATAAGATCTAACCATGGATGTTATCTAAATGACATTGAAAGCTGAACTGTAATTTAAAACTTAAGAAATAAGGAACTTGCAAAAACAGGAGGAACGTATTATAGTTATAATACGTATTACTCTGGGGAGACAGGGGGCATAAAATAAAGATTGCGTCAGTTCATTTGCGGAGGCAAATTCAGGATGAGCTGATGTTCAACAGTTTGGGGTATGGATATGGAAAAGAATTTGGAAAAAAGAAATAGGGGAAAAAAGAATCTGCTGTTTTTGCTGCTGCTGTTTCTGGTCAGCGGATTTTTGCTGCAAAACGGTGCAAAACCGGTTTATGCGTCATCAAATTCATCCGCAGTATCGGCTGCGAAGCGAAATAAGCTGACAAAAGGAAAATGGGTGCAAAACAAGCAGGGCATCCGTTATCAGAAAAGTAACAAAAAATATCAAAAATCGGGCTGGGCTATGATAGCAGACGGCATTTATTATTTTGATGCGGATGGATATGTGAAAAGAGGGGCATTCACTTTGAATGGAGGCAATTATTTTGCGGACCCCAAAGGGAAGATCCTGGTGCGTCAGTGGAGAAAAAAAGGCAAGAATTATTACTATTATGACGGCAACGGGAGGATGGTAAAATCTGACTGGTATCGGATTCAGGGAAAAAAATACTATTTCACGCGGACGGGTGAACTGGTGACGAATAGCTGGATCGGCAACAGCTATGTGAATAAAACCGGGGCCTGTGTCACCAATACGACGGTAAGTGGGAGAAAGATTGATAAAAAAGGAGACATCAAAAATATTTCTTCTAAGGACAAATATATTATCGTGGGAGCATCCCGTATTGTGGACATGAGTGTTGCGGTCAACTCCTCCAATACGGTTTTTATTGCGAAAAGCGGACAGGGATATCATTGGCTGGTAAGCAGTGCGTTTCCGATACTGAAAAAATATCTGAAACAGGAACCCGGCTGTAAGGTTATTTTCCAACTGGGGAATAATGATCTGGAAAACCTCAGGATGTATATTGAATTTTATCAGAAATTAATTCGAAAATATCCATCCACTGAGTTTTATTTTTCAGATGCCACTCCCGGAAACGGAGAAAAAGATGTTGCAAAGAACCCGCGCAGACAATACTTTAACAGTATGATGGAAGCTGCTTTTGGAGAAAGATGCATCGGCGGATATGATTTTATGTTCAGCATTGGATTTAAGACGGTGGATGGCACCCATTACACCGCTTCTGTCAGCAGACAGCTTTACAACAATATCTGCCAAAAGGTAAAACAACTTCACATTACAGGGGCAACAGCAGGCGGTTCAAAGACAGTGCCGGATATGGTTCAGTAGAATAAGGAGCTGCAGCAGAAAAAATGGAAAATAACGGTAATTATGAGGCTTTAAAGGGATCGGCAAAGTCATTTATCCAGATGATCACGTCAGACAATCTTTACTATGGCATTTTTCTTCTGGTTCTTCTGATTGTGGCTGTTAAGGTAATCGATCTGATTTTTAAACCATTGAAGCGAAAGAACAGCATACATGTGAGCTTCCTGAAGGGATGCATTAAGGCATTTTGTATCATTACTATCGGAATAAAAATCTGCAGTCTTTCGCAGGTGCTTTCCGGATTTGCCAGTCAGATTTTGATGTCCTCTTCTTTAATTGTAGTGGTGCTGGGATTTGTTTTTCAGGAGGGACTGACGAATATTGTCCATGGTTTTATCCTTTCTATTTTTAAGCCGTTCAATATAGGAGACCGGGTACGCATTACTGTGGATGGGCAGAGCATCACAGGATATGTTCAGTCCATTGATCTGAGGAGTACGATTATTCAGAATGTGGTGAATTCTTCTCATGTGATTGTGCCTAATTCCAAGATGGATATGTGTATGATTGACAACAGCTATTTTGATGCAGATTCGGTCAGCTCTAATTTTCTGGATTTTTCTATTCCCTATGAGTCCAATCTGGAAAAAGCGCTGGCTGTCACATCTCAGGAAATAGCATCACACCCCTTTGTCCATGAGGTCAGGGCGGAAGCGGGGAACCAGGAGCCGGTGGTGGTACTGGTGAGAGAACTGGGAGACAGCGGAATCTGCCTGCGGGCATCTGTAGTGACAAAGACGGTGGAAAAAAATTTTGCGGCCTGCAGTGATATTCGAAGAAGCCTGGTTCATCGTTTTCAGGCGGAAGCAGATCTGGATTTTGCTTACCCGCATGTGCAGATCGTGGGCGAAGAAAAATATTATGACTAACCGGGTTGACAAAGCTTTCATAGCTGTGGTACGATACATCTGCGATTTAGCGTAGTAGAGTGATAACATGAAAAAGCATAGACTGCATTGGGATAGACCGGATGCAGGCGGAGCTGGAGTATTATCTTTTGCGAAGCAGGAGATGCAGTGATCGATGGAGGACAGATATGAAGAAGAGAGCGCTTTGTGCATTATTGGGAACGGTTATGGCAGCAGCTTTATTAGCGGGCTGCGGCAGTAAAAAGGCGGAGACAGAGGCAGCGAAGACGACAGAAGCAGAGAAGACAACGGAAGCAGAAAAGACAACAGAAGCAGAGAAGACAACAGAAGCTACAGAGGCGAAGGCAACAGAGGCAGAGGCGGCAGTGGATGCCAATGCCACTGAGAAGACGACCACGGCGGAAGAGGGCAGGCTGGTAGTTGGATTTGATGCGGAATATCCTCCTTACGGATATATGGATGATAATGGTGAATATACCGGGTTTGACCTGGAACTGGCTCAGGCAGTCTGCGATATCGAAGGCTGGGAGCTGGTAAAGACTCCGATTGACTGGGATTCCAAGGATATGGAACTGAATTCCGGATCCATCGACTGTATCTGGAATGGCTTTACCCTGGATGGCAGAGAAGATGATTATACCTGGTCCGTTCCTTATGTGGACAACAGTCAGGTGATTGTTACATCAGAAGCGGCAGGGATCAATGGTCTGACAGATCTGGCAGGCAAGACCGTGGGCGTGCAGGCGGCATCGGCAGCGCTGACACTTCTGGAGGATGAAGAAGGACAGAAGGCTTTGGCTGATACCTTCGGGACACTGCAGCAGTTTGCAGATTATAACAGTGCTTTTGTAGAATTGCAGGCCGGCAGTATTGATGCAATCGCCATGGATGTGGGAGTGGCACAGTATCAGATCAAGAGCAGAGAAGGCTTCAAGATCCTGGACGAGACACTGAATTCAGAGCAGTATGCCATCGGTTTCAAAAAAGGAAATGAAGCTCTTCGTGATATCGTGGATGCAGATCTGATGACATTGGTGGAGAATGGCACTTTTGCAGAGCTGGCAGAGAAGTATGAGCTGGCAGATATGGTATGCCTGACTGCTGATGGAAATGCGGCGGCAGAAGCGGCTGCAGAAGCAGATACCGAAGCGGCTGCAGAAGCAGATACCGAAGCGGCTGCAGAGGCGAATACCGAAGCAGCGGATACCGAAGCAGCGGATACCGAAGCAGCAGAGGCAGTTGCAGTTGCCGAAGCATAGAAAAATGGCTGCAGAAGCCAGAGGCGTATCAGAATAAAAGAATATAATGGTCCCCGGGGATGTATCAGATCCGCGGGGATTGTTCTTTCACTGTGTAATATTTCGTAAAAAAACAGAAAGGCTGTGTCAAGTTTTCTATGAAAACCTGACGTGCAGCGTCAGCCCGTTTGCCACAGGCAAATTCGAAATGGGCAGATGTTTGGAAAATGGGAGGAACGGTAAATGAGTTTTATGGTGATGCTGGGGCAGTTGGCGAACGGAATGCTGAAGTCCATGGGGATTTTTTTCCTGACTTTGATCCTTTCACTGCCTCTGGGGCTGGTGATTTCTTTTGGCAGAATGTCAAAAAACAAAACGCTGCGTTCGATTGTGAAGGTGTATATTTCGGTGATGCGCGGGACGCCTTTGATGCTGCAGCTGCTGGTGGTTTATTTCGGACCGTTTTATTTATTTGGGATGAATATCGGAGGTTCCTATCGCTTTACTGCCATTGTGCTGGGATTTGCCCTGAATTACGCGGCTTACTTCGCAGAAATATACCGCTCCGGCATTGAATCCATGCCGGCCGGTCAGTATGAGGCGGCAAAGATGCTGGGCTACAGCAAGAATCAAACCTTTTTTAAAATCATACTTCCACAGGTAATCAAACGAATCCTGCCTTCGATTACGAATGAGGTGATTACCCTGGTAAAAGATACCTCCCTCAGTTTTGCCCTTGCTTATGCAGAGATGTTTACCATGGCGAAACAGATTGCGGCATCACAGACTACCTTCCTGCCTTTTGTGGTGGCGGCGGTATTTTACTATATTTTCAATCTGGTGGTGGCAGTCGGCATGGAGTATATGGAAAAAAGACTGAGTTATTATCAATAGGAGGAGTATATTGTGAAACTTTTGGAAATGAATCATATTAAGAAAAATTTTAGTGATTTAGAGGTGATCAAGGATATCTCTCTGTCCGTAGAGCAGGGAGAGATTCTTTCCATCATCGGTCCTTCCGGCTCAGGCAAATCAACTCTGCTGCGCTGCGCCACTATGCTGGAGACCATTGACAGCGGGGAAATCAGCTATATGGGAGAGCGGGCGGCCTGGATCGATGAAAATGGAAAGGGTGTATATCCGAAAGGGGCCCAGGCGAAGCAGATTCATTCGTATTTTGGCCTGGTTTTCCAGAATTTCAATCTGTTTCCCCATTATTCTGTGATGAAAAATATCACGGATGCTCCGATTCACAATCAAAAAAGAAATAAGAAAGAAGTGTATGAGGAAGCCAGGGAGCTTCTGGCAAAAATGGGGCTGTCTGATAAGGCGGATGCATATCCCTGCCAGTTGTCCGGCGGCCAGTGTCAGCGGGTGGCGATTGCCAGAGCGCTTGCACGAAATCCCAAGATCCTCTTTTTTGACGAACCGACTTCCGCCCTGGATCCGGAGCTGACCGGTGAAGTGCTGAAGGTGATTAAATCCCTTGCAGATCTTCACATTGCCATGGTGATCGTCACACATGAGATGGCATTTGCCAGGGAGATTTCAGACCGGGTTATTTTTATGGATAAAGGCGTAGTGGCACTGTCAGGCACACCTGAGCAGGTATTCCAGGCAGAACACAGCCGGATGAAGGAATTTCTTGGAAAATTTCAGCGCGGTCTTTAAATGCTGCTTTCCGATGGGGAGGAAGGCCGTCAAAAAGAAGGGCTGGAACTTTCTGAAAATATGTATTATAATACTTGCGCTGTGATAGATAGAAGAAAGAAGGGTTATTATGACAAAAATAGACATAATTTCCGGTTTCCTGGGAGCCGGAAAGACCACTTTAATTAAAAAGCTGATCAAAGAAGTTTTCGCAGGAGAACAGATTGTCCTGATTGAGAATGAATTTGGCGAAATTGGAATTGACGGCGGTTTCCTGAAGGATGCCGGCATCAATATTACGGAAATGAACTCAGGCTGTATTTGCTGTTCTCTGGTAGGAGATTTTGGCAAGGCATTAAAAGAAGTGATGGAGCGGTTCCATCCGTCCCGCATTATTATTGAGCCTTCCGGTGTGGGCAAGCTTTCCGATGTGCGCAAAGCGGTGCAGGGGGTAGGCGAAGACTGCGATATCGCGGTAAACAGTCTGGTTACCGTAGCAGATGCCATGAAGGTTAAAATGTACAGCAGGAATTTTGGCGAATTTTATAATAATCAGATCGAGAGCGCAGGCACGATCATTCTGAGCAGAACCCAGAAAATTGGCGGGGGTAAGCTGGATAAAGCGGTAGAACTGATCCGGGAAAAGAATCCGGATGCAGTGATCATCACCACACCATGGGAAGAGATCAGCGGTGAAAAAATTCTGGGAGCGATGGAAAAATCCGTATCTCTGGCAGATCAGCTTCTGGCGGAAGAGGTATGCCCGGTATGCGGCCATCATCACGACCATGAAGAAGAGCATGAGCATCATCATGAGCATGGCGGAGAGTGCTGCGGTCACGAGCATGAGCATGACGGGGAGTGCTGCGGCCATGAGCATGATCATGAGCATGGCGGGGAATGCTGCGAGCATGAGCATGAACATGAGCATGACGGGGAATGCCATGAACATCATCATGACCATGAGCACGATGACCACGATCATGACGAATGCGGCTGCGGCCACGACCATCACCACGATCATGACGAATGCGGCTGCGGCCACGACCATCACCACGATCATGACGAATGCGGCTGCGGTCATGACCATCATCACGAACACGGTCATCATCATGCAGATGAGATCTTCACGAGCTGGGGCAGAGAGACACCCAGAAAATACACAAGGACAGAGATGGAACACATTTTGAAGACTTTGTCAGAAGGGGACGAATACGGTGCGGTCCTTCGGGCAAAGGGAATGCTTCCGGCGGCAGATGGCACCTGGATTTACTTTGATCTGGTTCCGGGCGAATATGAACTGAGAGAAGGACAGCCGGATTATACCGGACGCCTCTGCGTCATTGGATCCAAATTACAGGAAGAGAAGCTGGCGGAACTGTTTTTGCTGGCTTAACCGGTCAGCGATGGAACGGACGGAGTGATATCGCAGCGGAAGGAAGTGAAATATATGCTGGAAGTACCTATTTATCTGATCACCGGTTTTTTGGAGAGCGGAAAAACTACATTTATTCAGGAAGTGCTGGCTTCACCTGATTTTGCGGATGGAGAGAAGACACTGCTTCTTCTCTGTGAAGAAGGAGAAGAGGAATACGATGAAAAAGAATATTCCAGACACAATATTGAAATAATGACAGTGGAGAAGGAAGAGGATTTAAATCTGGAATTTCTGGAATACTGTCAAAAATACTATAAGCCCTATCGGGTATTCATGGAATTTAACGGCATGTGGGATGTAAAGAAATTTGTGGAGAGCAGGCTGCCAAAGCACTGGGAGATCGCCCAGACCATAACATTGGTGGACGGCAGTACTTTTGACGTGTATCTGAATAATATGCGCAGCATTCTGAGCAATCTGTTTTCTTACACGGAGATGGTGATTTTCAACCGCTGCTCTCTGGAGATGGATCTTCAGATGTACCGCAGAAGCGTGAAAGGTGTCAATCAGCAGGCGATGCTGTCCTTTGAGGACACAGAAGGAAACCCGCTGGAGCTGGGAAAAGAGCAGCCGCCCTATGACCTGAATGCGGATGTGATCGACATCAGTGATGTGGATTTTGGCTTATGGTATCTGGACATGACGGACACCCCGGAGCGCTATGCGGGGAAGACGGTGCGCTTTAAGGGAAAAGTGATGAAGCCCCGGAAATTTCCGGCGGACTGCTTTATTCCGGGACGCAATGCCATGACCTGCTGTGCGGATGATATCCGTTTCATCGGCTATATCTGCAAATCGAAATTTACAGAGAAGCTGAAGCAGAAGCAGTGGCTGGAGATCACCGCGGAAGTGAAATATGAATACGCACAGGAATACCGGGGGGAGGGGCCGGTGCTGTATGCGAAGCATCTGAAATCGGCGGATGCTCCTTCGGAAGATCTGGTATACTTTAATTAAAGAAAATCCAGGGCAAACATGCGAGGAGAGACTTGAATGAAATACATGAAGCAGTTCTGCATTATTATGGGCATTTCCTTTTTTGGAGAATTATTAAAATTTATACTGCCCTTTCCCATACCGGCTAGTATCTATGGACTGATTTTGATGTTTGGGGCGCTGCTTTCCGGTGTCATTCCTCTGAAAGAAGTGGAAAGTGCAGCGGATTTTCTGGTAGCGATAATGCCGATGATGTTCATTCCGGCGGGAGTAGGGCTGATGGCGGAGTGGGATTCTCTGTCCGGCATTTGGCTGCAGCTATTGCTGATTATTGTGATTTCCACTGTGGCCGTGATGGCGGTGACAGGGCGGATCACACAATGGCTGATAAGACATGATCGGAAGAAGGGCGGCATGGAAAAATGAAAGAATTTCTTTGCGGTTCCGTATTTTTTGGTATGTTTATCAGTGTATTTGCCTATGAAATCGGACTATTGATCAAGAAAAAATGGAAGCTGGCGATTTTAAATCCCCTTTTGATTTCTATTCTGCTTGTAATGATATTTTTGATCCTGACGGGAACCGATTATGAAGACTACAGTACAGGAGCGAAATACCTGAGCTATCTGCTGACACCCTCCACCGTGTGTCTGGCGATTCCCCTCTATCGGGAACTGGCCCAGTTAAAGAAAAACTGGAAAGCCATAGGCATTGGCGTGCTGGCAGGCGTGCTGACCAGTCTGGGAAGCGTACTTCTGCTGGCTTCTTTGTTTGGATTTACCCATCAGCAGTATGTAACGCTGCTGCCCAAGTCCATTACCACAGCGATCGGAATGGGCGTATCGGAGGAGCTGGGTGGAATTGTAAATGTGACTGTAGCGGCGATCATCATTACCGGAATTCTGGGCAATATGATAGCAGATATGGTGTACAGTCTGTTCCGTATTCAGGAGCCGGTGGCCAAAGGGCTGGCGCTGGGAGCCTCGGCACATGCGGTAGGTACGGTGAAGGCGATGCAGATGGGGGAAGTGGAAGGCGCTATCAGCAGCCTTGCCATTGCCGTAGCCGGTATCATTACTGTGGCGGGAGCTTCGATTTTTGCGAATTTCCTTTGAGAATGTCTTGTGCCCGGTCTGAAAACAAGTTATACTATATTCATGAAAAACTATAAGGAAAAGGATGTGACAGATTATGAAACGAATTGGAATTTTGACCAGCGGCGGAGACTGTCAGGCATTGAATGCTACCATGCGGGGCGTGGTAAAAGGGCTCTCCAGTAATCTGGATGAACTGGAAGTATATGGATTTATGAATGGTTATAAGGGCCTGATCTACGGAGATTACCGTCTGCTGACATCCAGTGACTTTTCCGGAATCCTGACCAAGGGCGGAACGATCCTGGGATCCTCCAGACAGCCGTTCAAGATGATGCGTGTGCCGGATGAAAATGGGCTGGATAAAGTGGAAGCCATGAAGCAGAATTACTATAAGCTGAGACTGGACTGTCTGGTGATCCTGGGCGGAAACGGAACGCAGAAGACGGCGAACCTGTTAAGAGAAGAAGGACTGAATATAATTCATTTGCCGAAGACGATCGATAATGATATCTGGGGAACGGATATGACCTTTGGCTTTTACAGTGCGGTCAATATTGCCACAGATGCCATCGACTGCATTCATACAACGGCAGCTTCTCATAACAGAGTATTTATTGTAGAGATTATGGGACATAAGGTTGGCTGGCTGACGCTGTATGCAGGTATCGCAGGCGGAGCAGATATTATTCTGCTGCCGGAGATCCCGTACAATATCGACAAGGTGATCAAAGCAATTGACAAGCGCACCAGACAGGGAAAAGGCTTCACCGTTATTGCGGTAGCGGAGGGGGCAATTTCTGATGAAGATGCAGCTATGAGCAAAAAAGATCTGAAGAAAAAGCTGGAAGAGAAAAAGTATCCATCCGTGGCTTATGAACTGGCGGAGCAGATACTGGACAAGTCCGGAACAGAAGTGAGAATTACGGTTCCCGGACATACCCAGAGAGGCGGAAGCCCATGCCCGTACGACAGAGTATTATCCACCAGACTGGGTGTGGCCGCAGCCGAACTGATTCTGGAAAAAGAATATGGTTATATGGTAGCGATTGTGAATGGCGAGACAAAGAAGGTACCATTGGAAGAGGTGTCAGGCAAGCTGAAAATGGTATCCCCGGATGACCAGTTGATTCAGGAGGCAAAACTTCTGGGCATCAGCTTTGGCGACTAAAGCGGCAGCAGAAATGGATTTGTGAATCCATTTTTAAAAGAGTGCTGCGGAGTTGAAAAAATACTTCGACGGCACTCTTTTTCGCTCTGTCACTTTTACCTGGGCGGAAGAACAGAAAGAAGGAGCATCAAAATGAGCTATACCGCATTATATCGAAAGTTTCGGCCTGACACCTTTGAGGAAGTGAAGGGGCAGGATGCAATTGTAACCACATTGAAAAATCAGATCAGGGCGGACCGGATCGGACATGCTTATCTTTTCTGCGGGACCAGAGGAACCGGCAAGACAACTGTGGCGAAGATTTTTGCCAGGGCGGTGAACTGTGAGCAGCCGGTGGACGGAAATCCCTGCGGAGTCTGCAGCGCCTGCAGAGGGATCACAGCCGGAACTTCCATGAATGTGATCGAGATAGATGCAGCATCCAATAACGGTGTGGACAATATCAGAGAAATCCGGGACGAAGTAGCTTACTCGCCTACGGAGGGAAAGTATAAGGTTTATATTATCGATGAGGTTCATATGCTGTCTATGGGTGCTTTCAATGCTCTTTTGAAAACGCTGGAAGAGCCCCCTTCTTATGTAATCTTTATCCTGGCAACTACGGAAGCCCATAAGATACCGGTGACGATTCTGTCCCGGTGCCAGCGCTATGACTTCAAACGAATCACTCAGCTTGAGATCGGCGCCCGCCTGCAGGATCTTCTGGAGCGGGAGCAGGTGGAGGCGGAAGAAAAAGCCATTCACTATATTGCGAAAAAGGCGGATGGCGGTATGCGTGATGCGCTGAGTCTGGCTGACCAGTGTATTTCCTTTTATCTGGGCCAGAAGCTGACCTACGAAAAAGTGCTGGAAGTGCTGGGCGCCGTGGATACGGAGGTATTCAGCCATCTGCTGAGGATGATTTTAAAGGACGATGTGGCAGGTCTGTTTGCGAGTCTGGAAGAGCTGATTATGCAGGGCAGGGATCTGACCCAGTTGGTTAATGATTTTACCTGGTATCTGAGAAATCTGATGCTGCTGAAGGCTTCGGATCAGATGGATGACGCTCTGGATGTGTCGGCAGAGAACTTGCTGCAGTTAAAAGAAGAAGCGGCCATGATCAGGGAAGATACCCTGATGCGTTTTATTCGTATTTTTTCAGAGCTGGCGAATCAGATCCGTTACTCTTCCAATAAAAGGGTATTGCTGGAGGTGGCGTTGATTAAGCTGTGCAGACCGGAGGCAGAACGGGATGAACAGTCTTTGCTGGAACGCATCCGGCGTCTGGAGAAGCAGATAGAAACCGGCAGCTTTGTGCCTCAGGGCCTGCCTGCCGGCTCCGGTGCGGCCCAGGCTCAGAGGGATGCAGGCGCCGTGGGAGCAGTACTGGCAAAGGGAGCAGCTTTGGGGCAGCCCATGGCGGAAGGCAATCCGGGAGGAAGCGGCGGTAATTATCAGAAAGCGGTTCCCAAAGATCTTCAGCAGATCAGGACGATGTGGAACAGTATTATCGCGGATACCTCTGCGCGGTTTAAGGTCGTACTGAGCTCCGCCCAGTTGAAGTTCAACACGGCATCAGAAGACAGCAGTCAGCTTTTTGTTGTATTTTCTGATTTCCTGGGAGAGACCTATATCAATGATATTTCCAGAAAGGAAGAGCTGGAACAGGCGATTGCGGAGAAGACCGGAAAGAAAACAGAAGTGAAATTTATCCTGTCAGCGGACGAGAATGTTCAGAACGTCCGGCTGCAGAGGATTGATGTGGAGGAAGCGATTCGGGACTTCATCCATATGGATGTGGAGACAGAAGAAGAGTAAATACACAGGGACCGGCGCAGTGTGCCGCTGACGTTTCGTCAGACAGCGCAAAGGCAGAATTGTCCGTTCCGGCAGCAGATTGAAAGGAGAATAAGAAAATGGCAAAACGTGGTGGATTCCCAGGAGGAATGCCTGGAAATATGAACAACCTGATGAAACAGGCCCAGAGAATGCAGAAGCAGATGGAAGAGAGCCAGAAGGAGCTGGAAGAAAAAGAATTTACAGCATCCGCAGGCGGCGGAGCAGTGGAAGTGACTGTGTCCGGCAAAAAGCTGGTAACGAAGGTAAAACTGTCGGAAGAAGTGGTGGATCCGGACGATATTGAGATGCTGGAAGACCTGATCATGGCAGCTACCAATGAGGCATTTCGTCAGGTGGAAGAGGAAGCTTCTTCCAGCATGACCAAGCTCACCGGAGGTATGGGCGGCCTGGGCGGCGGCTTTGGATTTTGACCTTCGGCTTTGACTAAGGAAACGGAGATATACAGAAAATGGATTACTATGGAAGTCAGGTAACAAAACTGATTGAGGAATTGTCAGCACTGCCGGGAATAGGCGGAAAGTCGGCGCAGAGACTGGCATTTCATATTGTGAATATGCCGAAAGAGCGGGTAGAACAACTGGCGGATGCTATTGTAGAGGCAAAAAAGCATATCTGCTACTGCAAAGAATGCTATACGCTCACCGATCAGGAGGTATGCCCGATCTGCAGCAATCCTTCCAGAGATAAAAAGACGATTATGGTAGTGGAAAGCGCCAGAGATCTGGCGGCATATGAAAAAACCGGAAAATATGAAGGCGTATATCATGTGCTCCATGGAGCCGTTTCGCCGCTGCTTGGCATCGGGCCCGGGGATATCAAGCTGAAAGAACTGATGCAGCGCCTCCAGGGGGATGTGAATGAGGTGATCATTGCCACCAATTCCAGCCTGGAGGGGGAGACTACCGCCATGTACATCAGCAAACTAATCAAGCCTACCGGGATTAAGGTCAGTCGGATTGCCAGCGGCGTTCCGGTTGGCGGTGATTTGGAATATATTGACGAGGTTACACTGCTGCGGGCCCTGGAGGGCAGAGTCGAGCTGTGATTACCTTACAGGCACTGCTGCAAAAGTTCCGGAACCGGGGTGCGGTCAGATACCACTGCATCGCAGGCGTAGGAAATCCCCTGGGCGATACAGCAGGATAAGGACATCACGGCGGAAAGCCGGGTGTTTTGCAGAGCCAGTTGGGATGCCTGGGCCTGGGGACTGACAATTCCGGTGATGAAAATATCACCTACGGATGTCAGCTTTTTCTGTACACCGGCTCCCGGCTGCAGACTGCCCTTTCCCAGAGTAATATAGCCTAAATGTTTTTTGGAACCAAAGGAAGCGTCCACCGCAATGATAAGATTGTGAGGATGCTTTTTTTTGACCTGATTCAGGGCGCTTTTCAGATTCAGGGCATGAACCGGAAGCTGCAGTGTTCCATATACCGGCGGATGGCGGATATCATAGGCCTGAAGAAAGGTACCCACCAGCGGGCCAAGACTGTCTCCGGTCACACGATCTGTCCCGATGCATAGAATGACGGGCGGAAGGCTGCCGGATGAGCAGGAAGACAGAATATTTTTCAGATGCAGTCCCAGTTCAGGGGCGGCATTTTTTTCTCTTGCATTGATATAGTGGACGGATGGCGCAGAATACATAAGTTCCTCCGAAATAATTGTTTTTTTCTAGTATATCCATGCCTTGACAGAAGTATTCAGCGAAAGCTGTCGAAATGTTTTTCCTTTTTGACACCATGAAATACTAAATTTTGCGGACAAAATCAAATAAGATGTACAGTATAAATCCGGGAAATTTTCGCGCCTGCAGAGGAGAACCGGAACCTGGCTTAAAAAAGGAGAGTTTATATGAGCAATGAGACTGTATTGCCAAAAAACGTACGTCAGATTGGGGAAATACAGCAGGACAAAAAGATATATGTAGAGGACTATGTGATAACATTTCTTCATAAAAACGAAAAAGAAATGACGCAGGAGGGCTGTACGGGACTGCTGGTGGGAACCAGGGAACAAAGGGAGGGCAGTCTTCTTTTGTTTGTAAAGGGTGTCATCCTGCAGGAGACGGCAGATGTGGAAATGGACAAAGAGAAGGAACAGTATTACCCGGATCTGGATATCATTGGATTCTTTGTGATCGGGATACTGGAAGACAACACGCGGCTGTCCTCCTGGGAGGGGGAAGAAACCATGGAGTCCATGCTGATCTTTCATCTTCAGGAGGGTGAGGAGAGCCTGTACTGGACGGAGGAAAAGCAATATCAGAAAATAAACGGATACTTCATTTTTTATGAACGCAATCCACAGATGCAGAAATATATGACGGAACACGGGGCAAAGGAATGTGTGGAAAAAGAAGAACCTGGTACGGATAAAGCCATTGTCAGCTTCCGCAATAAAGTGAAAGAAAAAATGAGCGGGAAAAGAACGGGGACGGTTCGTTATCTGGCTAGTTCATTTTTGCTGCTTACGGTACTTATGCTGGGCGTCACGATTATCCATAATTATGATAAAATGAAAGACATTGAGGCTGTGATCCAGCAGCTTTCCGCGGAAAAAGAAACGGAATATCCCACTGCGTCCCAGGTACTGTCGAATGCTGCAAGCCTGAAGGCGGAAAATAGTCTGACAGAGACAGGTATGCTTCCGGAAGAAAAGGGTGGCAGCCTGTCCGAAAATAATCAGACGGATACAGAAGCAAAGATGGAAAATGCTCAGGCAGAGCTGGAAGATCCGTCTGACAGCATTCCAACGGCGGCGAATACTTCGGCAGGTCAGAATCAGTCAGCAGCGAACGCTTTGACCGGTGAGGACCAGTCGGCAGCAGGCGCCTTGGCAGGTCTGGACCAGTCAGTGGCGAACGCTCTGGCAGGTGAGGATCAGTCAGCAGCAGACACCTCGGCGGAGCAGACTCAGTTATCCTCGGATGCTTTGACGAATCAGGATGTGGACTCGTCAGAAACTTTAAGCAATCAAACCCAGGGGGAAACGCAGGCGGATGGAACCAGGGCGGCCTCTTCCTCCCTCATTACCAATGATTTTATGGCGGAGAGAAATTATTCCGCGGAGAAAGCACAGGATGCGGAAGCTAATATCCAATCGTTGGGAAAGACGGATGAAATCACGGCTTCGGCAACACGCCAGCAGCAGGCGGCTTATACCATAAAATATGGAGATACGCTGGCGGATATCAGTCAAAAATATTATGGCAGTCTGGAGATGGTGCAGGAAATCTGTCAGGTAAATGGAATTGACGATGCTAATTTGATTATTCCGGGGCAAAAAATAGTTCTGCCTTAGAGAAAAATGTGATATACTTAGGTGCAAACCGGTTGGCTTTGCTATTTTAAGCAGTATTTCAGAAAAAGGAATGGCAGAATGGATAAAGATAAATGGAAAAAAACTTTCTCAGGGTTGATAGAAAAGCTTGCTTTTTTAAAACCCTGGGAGACAGAGGATGAAGACGGACTTGAAATTCAGGAGATGGATCTGTCGGAAAAAAAGAAGACATTGACGGCAGAAGAGCGTATGCGAAGGAAAGGATATGCAATCGTCGGAGCAATTGTGCTGGTGCTTCTGGTTGCAGGCAGTTTCTTCTATTATAATTCCCATCATTTGTTTACAGAGTATGTGATCACCGATACCACAGAAAATATGGATATTGTGGGGACACAGTATACAGTCCTGGGGGAAAATATTTTAAAATACAGCCCGGATGGTGTGTTCTGCGTGAATCGGCATGATGAGATGAAATGGAGTGTGGCATACAGCATGCAGACTCCTATTACTGATATCTGCGAGGGAAGTATGGTGATCGCGGAACAGCAGGGAAATCAGGTATACGTTTTGAATCAGGATGGAGCTATTGGCCATTTCGAAACTACACTGCCTATTATGAAGGCTCAAATATCGGAGCAGGGAGTAGTAGTGCTGCTTCTGTCTGATAAGGATGTGACCTGGCTTGAATTGTATGATGCGTCCGGAAGCGAACTGGTGAAGGTGAAGACCACGGTAGACGATTCCGGTTATCCTCTGGATGTGGCGATTTCAAAAGATGCATCTCACATGATGGTTTCCTATCTGGGGATCTATCAGGGGACACTGGGCAGCAAAATTGCATTTTATGATTTTTCTTCCGTGGAGGCTGTGGATACGAGCCATCTGACCGGGACGCTGGAGTATCCGGGCAGAATATTCCCGGAAATATATTATGCAGACGATACCACTCCAGTTGCACAAAGTGATGTCGGCTTTGTGGTATTTGAAGAAGGGGATGTTCCGGTGGAAAAGGAGCAGATCACGCTGGAACGGGAGATCATCAGCAGCTTTCATGATGACAAGTATATTGGTTTTGTATTTTCAAATGATGAAACAACGGAACGGTATCAGATGGAACTGTATCGCTATAATGGAAGACGGGCGATGCAGGAGACGCTGGACTGCGATTATACCGAGATTATGATGGACAGTGGAGAGATCCTCCTATACGATGAGAAAAACTGCACAGTGTATTCAACCTCCGGTGTGAAGCGTTTTTCTTCCGATTACGAGAAACAGATCAACTATTTCATGGCAATACCGGGTTTTCGAAAATACCTGGTAATTACGGATGACAGCATGGATACGATACGTATCAGTTAGAGGAGTTATTATGAACGGTTTGGCAATTGTAGTACTGATTATATTGCTGCTCTGGTCGGCGAATGGATACCGGAAGGGGCTGGTAAAAAAACTGGCGGGAATTGTGGCGCTGGCTGCTTCCTGGTTCCTGGTATCTGCGGCTCTGCCCTATATTACAGATTTTTTGGAGAATAAGACACCGGTCTATCAGATTATCTCTGAGCAATGTGAAAGTGCAGTAAATAAAAAGATATCAGAGCAGATCCTGCCATCCTCCCAGACGGCGGACGGGCAGAAAGCAATTGACCGGGACAAGGTAAAAGAGCTTTTGAATCAGTATGGAATGGACAGTTCCATTGTAGATACGCTGAGTGATGCGGAACTGGAAAATTATGCATCTCAATATTTTCAGGATTACATGAAGGAATACCAGGCCCTGGTACAGGCAGATCAGCCGGAAGAGAACGGGGGACTTTCTCCTTTTTTGACGAAAATTGAGCAGACGGAGCTGATCAAGAATCTGCCGCTCCCGAGTTTCCTGAAGGAAACCATGCTGAATTACAATAACAGTGAAGGATATGGTAAACTGAAGGTAACCAATTTTCAGGGGTATATAGTGCAGTTCTTTTCCAAAATCATATTAAACATAATTGCTTTTATTCTCACACTGGCAGTAGTACAACTGGTGATATGGACAGGGATTACCGCGCTGGATATATTTAGCCACCTGCCGGTGCTGAATCTGATCAACCGTCTTGGGGGACTGGCGCTTGGAGCGATACAGGGAGTATTTCTTGTATGGGGAATCTTCCTCCTGATTTCAGTTTTTGCCACAACCAGTACGGGGGCATATCTGATGCAAATGATCAATGACAGCAGTATGCTGACATCCCTGAATGAGAGTAATCTGTTCCTGAAGATTGTTGCTCAGTCAGTATCCAGCTTTTTGTGAGAGGAATTTGCTGCCGTTTGGCCTTGAAATGGGAACGCTTGCCGGGCGGCTGCCCCAGGTATGCTGTGCGTTAAGTAAAAGGCTGAGCTGTAATAAAAAATTTGAAAAAATGAAAAAAGTTCTTGACACTTATAATATATAATGGTATTATATAGTTCCATCGCGGATTGCGATGGAACTTTTTTCTTAAAACATCTTCTTGAAAACAGAAAGACATGTTTAAAAAGAAAATAAAAAAGTTGTTGACAAAACATTGCACGCATGATATTATATCAGAGTTGCGCCGATGAAGCGGACAACAAACCAAAGAGTACATTGATAACTGAACAGTGAAACAACCTTGAAAAATTCTAAACAAGTTTTAATTTTTAAGGACAGTGACTTTCAGTCACAGCCGCTTTTGAAGCGGATATGCACAGAACTTTGTTCTGCTGTGAAAAGACTGAAAAGCACAACCTAACAACAGTAAAAAGGGAAATAGATAGCCAAGTAGTTATCTTGACCAAAAATCAAACATTTTATCAGAGAGTTTGATCCTGGCTCAGGATGAACGCTGGCGGCGTGCTT
>JAQVCW010000023.1 GCA_028689585.1 Lachnospiraceae bacterium
GGAAAGCCGGAAGACCTGACCGATGAGGTGATTGAAAAAATATATGGAACATCAAAAGAAAATCTGATGATGGGAGGTTCCGGGGATGAAGAAGCGTATTCCGCAGATCTCGCATGCTGAAAAGCGGGTCTATGAACTGTTTTTTATCTGCATCGTAATCCTTTTCGTTGCCGGGACCGTTTACACAAAATTCAATCCAATGCTGCTGGTTAAAAATTCCGACAACTTCTGGATCTTTTTAAAGGAGGATTTTTTTCCGCCGAAGCTGCCTAAACTTTCTAAAATAAACAATATTATGGAAAGCGTATTTGTTACCGTGACCATGGCAATCCTTTCTGCCACCGTGGCGGCCGTGCTGGCATTCTTTTTCTCTCTGTTTGCCAGTGAAAGTGTTTCGCCGCTGCCTAAAACCGCGAAACTGGTGCGCGGCTTTGCCACGTTCCTGAGAAATATACCGGCACTGGTCTGGGCCTTTATTCTTTTCTCCTCACTGGGAATTGGGACCGGTGTGGGCTTTGTGGCACTGTGCATCACCAGCTTTGCTTTTATGGTACGCGCTTTTGCGGAAACCATGGAGGATATTTCCCGGGACTGCCTGGAAAGCCTGCAGGCGGTTGGAACCAGCTTTCCCCAGCGGGTGGTGCATGGCATCCTTCCTTCCTGCATGAGCGGCTTTCTTTCCTGGTTTTTATATTGTGTGGAAGTCAATATCCGTGCATCGACCATTGTGGGCATGGTGGGCGGCGGAGGAATTGGCCTGGTACTTTTTTCCTATATTAAGAGCTTTAAATACCATATTGCATTCAGTATTATTCTTTTAATTGCTGTTATGGTAATTCTGGTGGATCTGATTACCAGCTATCTGAGAAGGGAGTTGAACAAATGAATTCGACTGTTTCATCACCGGAGTTTCATCTGCGTTATTCCAGAAAAGGGAAGCTGCGTGTGGACTGTGCTCAAAAAGAGCGGACAATACCGGTATTTCTCACGATAATCGCCATTCTGGCTGTAGGCAGCTTTTTCTTTCTGGACATATCCTGGGGAAAACTGCTGTCCCGGCTGCCCGGCATTGGAACGATTTTCTGGAAAATGATGCATTTTGACATTTCCAATATGAATCTGGTTATGACTTCCATGATGGAAACGCTTTCCATCACCGTGCTTTCCACCCTGTACAGTCTGGTGCTGGGACTGTTTTTCGGAATGCTGGCGGCGGAAAATATTTTCAGACTTCGCTGGTTTTCCAGACTGATCCAGTGTATCTTTACTTTTCTGAGAGCAGTTCCCACGACGATCTGGGTATTACTGATGATGGTCTGCCTCGGAATGGGGCCGGCTGCCGGCATTGCCGGCCTGTGTGTCCATACCACTGCTTTCTTTACCAAGTCCTTTGCACAGAGCTTTGAAAGTATTCCGGCAGAGACGCTGGAGGCGCTGGAAGCCACCGGGGTAGGACGGCTGGGAGTGTTTCTCAATGCCGTACTTCCGTCCTCACTGTCTCAGATCATCGCCTGGACCGGTATGCGGTTTGAAACCAACTTTTGCGAATGTGCCGTTCTGGGTATGGTAGGTGCAGGCGGAATCGGCTTCGTCATTTCAAACAGTATTCAGGGCTATGATTACGGTACTGCGGGAATCGCAATTCTGCTGGTGTTTTTGTTCGCATACAGCATAGAGCGAATTTTCGTGTGGATTAAAAAGTGCATCCGTTAGGGGACGGTTCTTTCCGCGGGGGTTTTGGCGGGGGACGGTTCCTTTTGGCGGGGGGCAGGGGGTTTGGGGGGGGGACGGTTCCGTTGGGGGGGGGGCAGGGCGTTAGGGGGACGGTTCCTTCTTTGAAAGGAACCGTCCCCTCAACGCCCCGCCCCCGCTGAAAGGAACCGTCCCCCTAACGCCGAGAAGGAACCGTCCCCCACTCAAAAATAATACTTGACTAAAATAGTACAGTATTATATAATACTCAAAAAGGAGGGTGCCTATGCTGTTTACCAGAGAATGTGATTATGCAGTGCGGATTTTGCGGGCGTTGTCGAGGGGTGACACCAGCAGCGTGCAGGAGATCTGCGAAAAGGAAAAGATTACCGTTTCAATTGCCTACAAGCTGGCGAGAAAGCTGGAGAAAGCAGGAATTCTGCAGAGTTTTCGGGGAATGAACGGCGGGTATGCTCTGGCGAAGCCATTAGAGGAACTGACGCTCTATGACGTGTTTCTGGCGGTAAACCAGAATCTGCTGCTGACAGAATGCATGGAACCGGGATATCACTGCTCCAGAAATTCAAAGGAGCATCCCTGCCAGGTGCATCGGGAGTTTGCCAGACTGCAGCAGGTGGTGAACCGGGAGCTGAAGGACAGGACAATGGCGGAGGTTTTCGAAGGGACAACTTCAATATAAATCAACGAAATAATAATAAATCAGCAAAACACCAACAGGAGGAAAATAAAAATGAACCAATGTTATGGATGCAACACCTGCAAGAGTGCAGATAAACCGCTGGAGGCATTTATCAAGACATTACCGATGGAGACTTCCCATCACCGTGTGGACAGCCAGAAGACGAAATGTGGCTTCGGTCTGCAGGGAGTGTGCTGCCGTCTCTGTGCCAATGGTCCCTGCCGGATCACTCCAAATTCTCCGAGAGGCATCTGCGGTGCCAATGCGGATACCATTGTGACCCGTAATTTTCTGCGTGCCGTGGCTTCCGGCTCCGGATGTTATATCCATGTGGTGGAAAATACTGCATTAAATCTGAAAAAGACTGCT
This sequence comes from Lachnospiraceae bacterium, assembly GCA_028689585.1. Classification (GTDB taxonomy): domain Bacteria; phylum Bacillota; class Clostridia; order Lachnospirales; family Lachnospiraceae; genus Merdiplasma. Next base: position 2,762 of record JAQVCW010000023.1, read on the forward strand.
CAGAAAAAGGGTGAGCTGAAAGGACTGAATGCGCTGCAGCGCCTGGCTGATATTTTTGAAATCCGGACAGAGGATGTCTATGAGAAGGCGGAGCAGGTAGCGGATGCGGTGCTGCGTGACCTTTACAAACCGGAATATGAAAAAATGGAACTGACAGAGAAGGTAGCTTACGGTCCCCGCGTGAAACGCTGGAAAGAGCTTGGCATCATGCCGGGAGGGGCGAAATCAGAGGTATTCCAGGGTGTGGTGAAATGTTCTACCAACCTGAATTCAGATCCGGCAGATATGCTGACAGACTGTCTGCGCCTGGGCGTTTCCACGGGTGTCTACGGTCTGACGCTGACAAATCTGCTCAATGATGTGCTGTTGGGCGAACCGGAGCTTCGCATGGCACCGGTTGGGCTGAGAGTCATTGATCCGGATTATATCAATATCATGATTACCGGACATCAGCATACGATTTTTGTGGATCTGCAGGAACGTCTGGTTTCACCGGAGGCGGAAGCCAAGGCAAAAGCAGCCGGTGCAAAGGGCTTTAAGCTGGTGGGATGTACCTGTGTAGGACAGGATCTGCAGCTTCGCGGAAGCCATTATACAGAAGTATTTGACGGACATGCCGGAAATAACTATACCAGTGAAGCGATCCTGGCTACCGGTGCCATCGATGCAGTGCTTTCAGAATTTAACTGCACCCTGCCCGGCATTGAGCCAATCTGCGACGAATTGAAAATTAAACAGATCTGTCTGGACAGTGTGGCAAAGAAAGCCAATGCTGAGATGATGAAATTCGATTTTGATCATAGAGAAGAACAGAGCAAAGCGATTATTGATAAAATTGTGGATGCATACAAGGAAAGAAGGGGCAGCGTCAGCCTGAACCTGATGCCGGAGCATGGCAATGACCATTCACTTACCGGTGTCAGCGAGGTATCTTTGAAAAACTTCCTGGGCGGAAGCTGGCAGCCATTGATCGACCTGATCGTGTCCGGTGATATCAAAGGGGTAGCCGGTGTGGTAGGCTGTTCCAATCTGACAGCAGGCGGGCATGATGTCCTCAGCGTGGAGCTGACCAAAGAGCTGATTGCAAAAGATATTATCGTGCTGACGGCCGGATGCTCCTCAGGAGGGATCGAAAACTGTGGCCTGATGACACCGGAAGCTGCCAAATTTGCAGGACCGAAGCTGCGTGCAGTCTGCGAAAAGCTAGGCATTCCGCCTGTACTGAACTTTGGACCGTGTCTTGCCATCGGACGTCTGGAAATTGTGGCTACCGAGCTGGCGGCTGCATTAAATGTGGATCTTCCTCAGCTTCCGCTGGTGCTGTCCGCAGCACAGTGGCTGGAAGAACAGGCTCTGGCAGACGGCTGCTTTGGACTGGCTCTGGGACTGCCGCTTCATCTGGGACTGCCGCCATTTGTGACCGGAAGCAAGGTTGCGGTGAAGGTACTGACCGAAGATATGAAAGAACTGACCGGCGGTCAGGTGATCATCAATTCCGATGCAAAAGAGACGGCGGATATTTTGGAGAAGATTATTATGGAGAAACGCGGCGGTCTGAATATCTGATAATAAAATATTCGGGTACAGCGTTTGGGAGCCGGCGCGGTTGTTTTGAGAACGAGGTACCCGGATAAAGACAGTAGGAGGTCCCATATGAAAAGGATCATGATAGACGAAACGAAATGCGACGGCTGCAGAAACTGTGAGCTGGCCTGTATGCAGGCTCATCGCAGCACGCCGGGAAGTATTTATGATTTAGATTTGACCAGCCGGGAAAATGAATCCAGAAATCACATTGTGAGCCTGCAGGACGGAAGCTATCGCCCCATTTTCTGCCGCCATTGTGATCAGCCGGAATGTGTAATGTCCTGTATGAGCGGGGCATTGAAAAAGGATCCGGATACGGGGCTGGTATTGTATGACGGAGAAAAGTGCGGTTCCTGCTTTATGTGTGTGATGAACTGTCCATATGGAGTGCTCAGGCCGGATAGAACACGCACCAGAGTGCTGAAATGCGATTTCTGCACTTCGGCCGGGACAGAACCCTCCTGTGTGGGCGCCTGTCCCAGGCAGGCAATCTATCTGGAGGAGGTGATCGGATGAGGCATGTAATAATCGGTGTGGGTGCTGCAGGCATCAGTGCAGCCGGAACAATCCGGCAGAATGATCCGGCTGCGGATATCATTATGATTTCAAAAGATGAGTTTGTTCATTCCAGATGCATGCTGCATCGGTATTTAAGCCATGAGCGGGATGAGAAGGCACTGAGCTTTGTACCGGAGGATTATTTTGAGACCAACAGAATTTACTGGATCAAAGGGCGCAGCGCGGAAAAAATAGATACGAAGCAAAAAGAGGTGCTGCTGGACGGCGGAGAACGGATCGCCTATGATAAGCTTTTGATTGCCACCGGAGCAAAGAGCTTTCTTCCGCCGGTGGGGCAGATGCGCAGAGCGAAAAATGTATTTGGCCTCCGTGACCTGTCCGATGCCCAGGCAATCGACCGGATGAGCCACAATGCCAAACAGATTCTGATCGTAGGCTCCGGTCTGGTGGGAATGGATGCTGCCTATGCATTTCTGGAACGGGGCTTTCAGGTCAGCGTAGTAGAGATGGCCGACCGCATCCTGCCGATCCAGTTGGATGAGACTGCGGGAAAGGCGTATCAGCAGCTGTTTGAAAAAGCAGGCTGTCGGTTCATTCTGGGACGGAAGGCATCGGAAACCGTATTGGATGACGACGATATGCTGAAGGCAGTGATCCTGGATGACGGAACCAGGGTTGAATGTGATCTGGCAGTGGTAGCGGCAGGAGTTCGGGCGGCAATAGAATGTGCAGCCGATTCCACCGTCCAAAGCGAGCGTTTTATCAATGTGAATGAACGTCTTCAGACCAGTGATCCGGATGTCTTTGCAGCCGGAGATGTAGCCGGTTTATCCGGTATCTGGCCCAATGCTCAGAAGCAGGGCCAGATCGCAGGCTGGAATATGTGCGGCATTCAGATGAATTATGTGGATACCTATGCCATGAAGAATACTATGAATTTTTACGGATTGACAACGCTTTCCCTTGGCCGGGGCGCCGTCATAGAGGGAGATCAGTTCGTGATCTGTGAAGATTCCAGAAATTATAAGCGGGCAATTATAAGGGATGGAAAGCTGGACAGCATTCTGCTTCAGGGAGATATCTCCTACAGCGGAATCTACCAGTACCTGATCAAAAACCAGATCGTGCTGGGAGAGAAAGCAGAACGGATTTTTGACGTCTCTTTTGCAGATTATTTTGATATTGGGCCGGATGGACAGTATTGTTATAAGATATTTTAAAGGCATTTTTTAGCAATTTCTATAAAGTCCTGAGCATACGTGCTGAGGTAGGAATTTTCCCGATAAGCTAATACCAGCTTATTGGTCAGGGGAGGATCACCCGCAGAAAATACGCGGATGGGCCAGAGATCCCGGGCATAATGAACATAAGTCTCCGGAGCGAAGCAGGCTCCGGCACCGGAAGCAGCCAGTTGGATACACAACTGGCTGTTTCTGCTCTGCAGATAAACCGGCGGCTGGATATGATACTGCTCGAACAACTGTCTGGCGGAACGGCCGGTATTCTGATCAGGAAAATGAAGAATAAAAGGAACATCTCCAAAAAGGCTGAGATCAAGCCATGGGTAGGCGCTTCCGGGCCGAGGGACGGCATGGGAGATCAGAGGATGCAGGGGAGGAAGGATGAGAAGAATCTCTTCTCTGGCCAGAAATTCATAGCAGAGTCCGGTCAGCGCTTTCCAGTAGTTGAAAATGGCGAAATCCAGTTTGCTGTTTTCCAGCAGTGCTTCCTGAATGGAATGGTCGTGCTCATAGATATTGATATGCACACCCGGATGCATTTTTTGAAATTCCGGCAGAATCCGGGGAAAGATACAGACACTTCGCATGGGAGGCATGGAAATGTTCAGCTCCCCCTCATAAGAGGACTGCATATCCAGCAGTTCTTTTTTCCAGTCCTGGTGTAGCGTCAGCATTTTTTGGGCATACTCCAGGTAACGCTGTCCTAAAAAGGTAAGATCGTAATTGTGGCCGGTACGCAGAAACAGCCTGCCTCCCAGCTCATTTTCCAGCTTTTGCAGAAATTTGGTGAGTGTCGGCTGGGAGATGTACAGCTCCTGAGCAGCCCTGGTCAGATTGCGGTGTTTTACTATTGTGATGAAATAGATCAGCTTCTGCAGGTCCATTGTGTATTCCCTCCTTTGTGTTTTTAAATATGCATTAAAGTTATAATTTTTATTGAAAACATGAATTAGACATATAATTATTTTCATATTACAATAAAGAAGAAGCAAAAGCAAGAGAGGTTTTTTGAAAAACAAAAATGGAGGCAGAGCATGTCGCAGTGGATAGAAAAAAGATTTGAGCTGTCAAAGTACCATACCACGGTAAAACGGGAATGTCTGGCAGGAGTCACTACCTTCGTAACAATGGCTTATGTTCTGGCGGCGATTCCAAATATGCTGGGAAATGCCGGTATGGACAGTCATGTTGTTCTGACAGCAATGGTTCTGCTGATTATATTGACCAGCAGCGCAATGGCATTTTTTGCGAATCGGCCGTTTGCATTGGCTCCCGGGCTTGGAAGTGTGGGAATCGTAGCATCGCTGATTCTGAATGAAGGGATTTCACAGCCGGTCACGGCCGGTATTATATTCTGGAGCGGCATTCTTTTTATCCTGATTTCTTTTCTGGGCCTGAGAGAAGCAGTTGTCAAAGTGATACCGGTCAGTCTGAAGCAGGCGGTAAGCGCCGGGATCGGGCTGTTTATTGCTCTGCTGGGTGCAAAAAGCTGTGGACTGATCGTGGCCGCGGAAGCAAAAAACAGCCTGGCGTTCGGCAGTCTGGCATCGCCGAAAACGGTTGTGTGCCTGCTGGGATTTCTCCTTCTGCTGGTTTTGAAATCCCGGAAAGTGCCGGGGGATATGATCCTTACCATTGGCATCGGCACACTGATTGGAATTCCCCTTGGCGTGACAAAGCTGCCGGAACAGTTTTTTTCTCTGCCGGCCGGGCTGGGTTCCCAGTTTATGCAGGTGGATTTCCTCGGAGCCCTGCGCATCGAATATCTTCCATTTTTGATTGCGCTGTTCATTCCGGACTTCTTTTCCACATTTGGAACGGTACTGGGAGTAGGGGCCAAGGCCGGTTATCTGGATAAGGACGGCAACCTGCCGGGCATTGACAAATGCTTTCAGGTGGACGCAGTGGCAACCAGCTTTGGGGCACTGTTTGGAATACCGAGCATGACCACTTATCTGGAGTCCTCTGCCGGTGTGGAGGCAGGAGGAAAGACAGGACTTACCGTTGTGTTTACCAGCATCTGCTTTGCCTTTGCATTATTTCTGGCTCCTCTGGCGCTGATGATCCCGGCTGCTGCCACAGCTCCGGTGCTGATCTACATCGGCATCCATATGCTGGGAGCCATGGAAAATATCAATTACAGGGACAGAACCGAGTATCTGCCGGCGTTTCTGTGTGTGGCATTTACTATTTTCGCAAATAACATTGCAAACGGAATCTGCGTGGCAGTACCGGCATATCTGGTTCTGAAGCTGGCGGAGGGAAGAAGAAAAGAACTGTCCCCCCTGATGTATGTGCTGACGGCGGTCTGCCTGCTGTACTTTGTGACACTGCTGGGATGAAATGTGCTTTGCACACCCGGTTAACATAAAATGAAATGGGAGGTTAAGATGGAGAAGAGACCTGTTATTATTGACACCGATCCGGGAATTGACGATGCACTGGCACTTGCAATTGCATTGTTCTCAGAGGAACTGGAGGTCAAACTGATTACCACAGTGGCGGGAAATGTCTCGCTGGAAAATGTAACATTGAACACGCTGCGCCTGCTGCAGTTTTTTGAGAAGAAGGTTCCGGTGGCGAAGGGAGCAGCCAGCCCGCTGATCGCGGATTTTGTGGATGCGTCCAACGTACATGGAAAAACGGGAATGGAGGGATATGATTTTCCGGAACCGGATGAGAGCCTTCTGCTTGAGGAACATGCGGTAAATGCCATGCGTCGTGTCATTATGGAAAGTCCCCAGCCGGTGACACTGGTTCCGATTGCTACCCTGACCAATATCGCACTGCTGTTTGCCATGTATCCGGAGGTAAAGGGCAATATAAAAGAAATCGTCATGATGGGCGGTTCTGCCGGCAGAGGCAACAAGGGCGTTATGTCAGAATTTAATGTAGCAACGGATCCGGAAGCGGCACAGATGGTATTCCAGAGCGGCCTTCCAATCCTGATGGCGGGGCTGGATGTGGGACAGAAAGCACTGATTTATCCTCAGGATACGGAGGAAATCCGCACCATGGGCAAAGTGGGTGATATGGCGTATCATCTGTTTAAGCGGTATCGTGGCGGAAGCTTCCAGACCGGCCTGAAAATGTATGACAGTTGTGCAGTCGCATATCTGCTTTGTCCGGAGCTGTTTACCGTGGAAAAGACCTATGTGGGGGTAGAACTGCAGGGGTCCATGACAGCAGGATGTACGGTGGTGGATCTGAGGGGCTATCTGCACAGAGAGCCCAATGCCAGTGTGTGCACTGATATCGACGGAGAAAAATTCCGGGAATGGTTTAAAAAATCCATGAGAAAATGTATCTGAGAAAGAAAAAGGGAGGAAATTAGAAATGTCTGATGTGATTATGTATATAGCTGCAATTTTGGCTGTGGCAGTGGTGGTCGTGATGCTGATTAAGAAGATGGATATCAAGATCACACTGTTTTTGATTGGAATTATACTGCTGTTTGTAGGAGCTGCTCTGGGCACTCCGATTGGCGGGGAAGAATTTGAAACTACCGGAATTTTGTGGCTGGATCCGCTGAAGGTGATCGCGGATCAGTTTAAAAATACGATTTCATCTGCCGGATTTATCATACTGATTTTGGGAGGCTACTCTGCCTATATGAATTCCATCAAGGCAAACAGTGTGACCGTAAGCGTGCTGACAAAGCCGATTGCAAAGATCAAATCTGTGTATATCCTGGTTCCTATCGTATTTTTGCTGGGAAATCTGCTGTCACTTGTAGTGCCCAGTGCATCTAACCTGGCAATTATCCTGCTGGCAACGCTGTATCCTATCATGCTTCAGGCGGGCATGAGCAATCTGACGGCAGCGGGCATTATCGCCACTACAGCCACCATTGTACCGACGCCCCTGGGCAGTGACAATGTTGCAATTGCCACAGAACTGGCGAAGACTGCAGAATATGCCGGACTGACAACAACGGATTATGTGTTCCGCTATCATGCCATGATTTCCATTCCAACGCTGATTTTGATGGCACTCATTCATTATTTCTGGCAGAAGCATTGTGACAAAAAGGACGGCACGGTGAAAGCAGCAGTAAATACTGCAAATCAGATAGAAGAAATTGAAGGCGGAGCTTTGTTTCGTACGGTTTATGCCATTCTTCCGCTGCTGCCGATCCTGCTGCTGATCGGAACCTTTGCAGTACAAAAACTGACGGGTGCAAAGATAGATATCAGCGTGGAAGTGGCTGCTTTGTTTTCCTTCTTAATTGCAATCCTCTGTGAACTGATTCGCAGCCGCAGCGGCAAAAAGACACTGGATGCCACAGAATCTTTCTTTAAAGGAATGGGCGGTTCAATGCCGATTGTAGCTCTGTTGGTAGCAGGCACCATTTTTGTGACCGGACTGAAATCCATTGGCTTGATCTCGGCGCTGCAAAACGCCATGACGGGCATGCAGGGAAGCGGAATGGGATTTGTCCTTCCATTGCTGCTGGTGGCGCTGACCGCACTGATCGTACTGCTCAGCGGCAGCGGTACAGCACTGTTCTTTGCCATGGTTCCTCTGATGGTTCCACTGGCTCTGGCGGCAGGCATCCCGGTGGTAGCGGTATCGATTCCCATGGGACTGGCAGGCAATCTGCTGCGTGCTGTATCACCGGTATCAGCGGTGGTCATGATCGTAGCAGGCAGTGTAAAACAGGAACCTCTGGAAATCGTCAGACGGACTGCAGTTCCAATGATCGTAGGTACCATATTCATGTTCGTGCTTTCCATGGTTTTATTCCTGTAATACTCTGACAATCAATCATTAGTACATCGTAAACTAAATAACTGCCCAGAAAGCGCAGGATAGATTTTCGAGAGTGACGGCCAAAAAACGCAGGTCTTCATTCCATTTCGGTCCGTGCTAAACAAGTGCCACCGGCACTTAGCACCGTAGCGGGCTACGCTGAGGCTTTTTGGCTGGTGCTATCGGAAATATAGACAAGCTTAATGTGGTAGTTATTTAGGAAACGATGTACTAGGTCAGCAAGGCTGACGAGCTGTCCGCGTTTTGCTTCAGCCGCAGCCAAGTGCTACTCTTACTCTCCATCGCTGTGTTCCTCGGACAACGGCTTTTGATATGTGCCGTATCCGGTACTCTTCCGTGTGGAAGCAAAAAGAAAATTCAAATCGAAGTTCCTCCGGTTTTGTGATATACTTGATTGCAGGAAAAACAGAGAGGAGGTTTGTATGTACAATCACCAATTAGATACATTTATTCGAGTGGCTGATATGGGGAGCTTTTCTAAGGCGGCGGAGAGTATGTATATCTCCTCCACGGCGGTAATGAAGCAGATTAACCTGTTGGAGAGCAGCTTAGAGATACAGTTATTCCATCGCACCCCACGCGGATTAACACTGACCGATGCCGGGAAATCTTATTATCAGGACGCGAAATATATGATCCAATATGCCAAAGATGCCAAGGTGCGGGCAAAAAATGCGATGCAGAGCAACGAAAACACGATACGGCTGGGAAGCTCGCTGATTACCCCATGCCAGTTCCTGATGGAGTTATGGCCTCGTGTTCATGAGGTGTACCCCGCCCTGAAATTTGAAATCATCAATTTTGAAAACACACCGGAGAATGCCAGTGGCATTCTTAAGAATCTGGGGCAGGACATTGATGTGGTAGCTGGGATTTTTGATGAAACCATGCTGACTCTGCGAGGATGCACGGCACTGGAACTTCTGCGGGTTCCCATCTGCCTCGCGGTTTCCATCTATCACCCGCTGGCTCAGAAAAAACGATTGTCTGTGGAGGATTTGCATGATCAAAAGCTGATGCTGATGAAACGAAACTGGAGCAAATATACCGACCAGCTCCGGGACGATTTATGGGAGCATCACCCGGAAATCCAAATCGAAGATTTTTCCTTTTACAATCTGGAAGCGTTCAACCGGTGTGAGCATGAGAATGCCCTCCTGATGGCGGTTCCCCAATGGGAGAATGTCCATCCCCTGCTGAAGATTATTCCAGTAGATTGGAAATACGAGATTCCCTTTGGACTGCTGTATTCCCATACCCCATCTAAAACAGTGAGTAACTTTGTTCAGGCGGCAGCAAAGGTTTTTGATCTTGTTGCTGAAGCATAAAACAGAATCAACGAAAAGAGTGCTTGTAAGATTTTTCTTGCAGGCGCTCTTTTTTAGCTGCAACCTTTGACTTGATGCTGAACAACCAAACGATACTTCTGTTCCGATGCTGACGGATTTATAATCAGTGCATCAACAAAAGACTAAGGGAGTGACGGTTTGCCAAGAAAAACAATCTTTAAAATTTCAATCGACTGCATGATGACTGTGATGCTCCTTCTTTTGATGGCATACTCGCTAATCGGAGAAGCGCTTCACGAATGGCTGGGAATAGGAATGCTTTTGCTGTTTGTCCTGCATCATATTTTGAACGCTTCATGGTACAGGAATTTAAGGAGGGGGCGGTACTCAGCTTACCGTATACTCCAGACGGTGATCGCTGTGCTGCTATTGTTTATGATGCTGGCAGTGATGATGAGCGGTATCGTCATGTCCCGGTATACATTTCCTTTTTTACCGCTTCGGGGATTTCGTTCTCTGGCCAGAACGCTTCATTTGCCTTGTTCTTACTGGGGATTTGTGCTGATGAGCCTGCATCTTGGCCTGCACTGGGGCATGATGATGCGTGTACTGCACCTCAAGGCAGGAAATGCCGCATCAGGCATAGGAACAGGAATACGCAGGGCGGCGGCTGTCCTGATTGTACTCTATGGTGTAATCGCCTTTATCCGCAATGACATTCTCTCCTATTTGCTGATGCGGACGCATTTTGTGTTCCTTGACTTTGAACAGCCCCTTGTACTGTTTTTTGCCGACTACCTGGCCATGATGGGATTATTTGTTTTTATCGCCTATTATGCAGGAAGATTTCTGCAAAGAAAACGGAGCGCGGCAAAAGGAGAACCGGAACAGGAGGAAGCACAATGAAAATGATTTTTGCAACAGGTATGTTGCTTTTGTCTATGACCTTTCCAGGTTGTGCCGGACAGGAAATCATGCCCGGTATTTCCGATACAGGGTCACCGGCCATGCATGATGCGGAGCGGGCAGATATGACAATCTATGACGAAACTACACCCATCGCTGATGTAGTCAGTGACTCAGCGTTCGGGGACTATGGCAGACTGATTTTTCCTACTGACGATGGATATTATAGCGGAACGACTCTGGGCGAACTCCGGCTCACATGGTATAACAACATACGCCCTGAAAAAACAGTGGAAATCGTCAATTACCTAAAAGATCACGCTGCCGCTGGAGAAACCGTCTTTTACGATATTTACACGGCAGAAGAAAAGGCGGCTGACCCTGATAAAGAGGACACGGGGTTGTTTTTCTTCAAGGGAAATCCCGGAAAAAGATTTGCGGTATGTAATGCAGGCGGTGGTTTTGCCTATGTGGGTGCTATGCAGGACAGTTTCCCCCATGCGCTGGAGCTGTCCAAAGCAGGTTATAACGCATTTGCACTTATATACCGTCCCGGTGCACAGACTGCCTGTGAGGATCTGGCACGGGCTGTCAGCTTTATCTTTGAAAATGCAGAGGCGCTGGAAGTGGACACCAGTGACTACTCCCTTTGGGGAGGCTCGGCGGGAGCCAGAATGGCGGCATGGCTCGGTTCCTATGGTCCCGGCGCCTTTGGGGGCAATGATCTGCCAAGACCGGGAACCGTGGTCATGCAATACACAGGTCACAGCGATTACACAGAGAACGATCCGCCCACCTATGCCTGTGTTGGGGAAAATGACGGCATCGCAAGCTGGCGCACGATGCAGAGCCGCCTCACGGCCATGAGCGCCATGGACATAGATACAGAGTTTCATAAATATCCGAACCTTGGACATGGCTTCGGCCTCGGTATCGGTACAGATGCCGAGGGCTGGATCGAGGATGCAATCAAATTTTGGGAAGCCCATATGAATGGAAAGGATGAACACAATGAATAACTTTATTTTTGAAAACGCCACGAAAGCCATTTTTGGTAAAGGGTGTGTTAAGGAATATCTGGGCTGTCTTACGAGTCATTATGGCCCCAATGTCATGCTGGCTTACGGCGGCGGCTCTATTAAACGGAATGGTGTCTATGATGAAATTATCGGCATTTTGCAAAGCGCAGAAAAAAACGTGATAGAATTCAGCGGCATCATGCCAAACCCCACCTATGCCAAGGTACAGGAAGGAGCAAAGCTGGCCAGAGAAAATCATGTGGATCTCATTCTGGCAGTCGGCGGCGGCAGTGTTATGGATTGCTGTAAGGCGGTTTCCCTGGCCGCTGTCTATGAAGGGGATGTGTGGAAGCATTTCTGGGCAAATCCGGGCATCATTGACTTTGAATCGCTTCCGCTGGGGATTGTGGTTACCGTATCCGGAACCGGCAGCGAGATGAATGGCGGTGCAGTGATTACCAATGAGGAACTGAGGATCAAGACCGGCAGGGATTATCCTGCCCTCAACGCAAAATTTGCCCTGCTTGACCCTGTCTATACCTTTTCCGTGCCAGAGTTTCAGATGCTGTCCGGCGGTTTTGATACACTGAGCCATATCATGGAGATTTATTTCAGCGAGCCGGATGAGGAAAATGTGTCCGATGACATTGCCGAGGCACTGATGCGGGGCGTTATCCGTGACCTGCGGGCAGCGGTCAGAAATCCAGAGGATTACACCGCCCGCAGCAACCTGATGTGGGAGGCAACTATGGCGGAGAACCGTATCATCAAGCTGGGCAAGAAAACCGACTTTGAGTGTCACATGATGGAGCATCAGCTTGGCGCTTACACCGACTGCAATCATGGGGCTGGGCTGGCGGTACTGCATCCGGTCTATTATCGCCATATATGTGAGGCGGGCAAAACCAAATTCGCTCGGTTCGCCACTCGTGTCTGGGACATAGCTTCAGAGGGAAAAACGGAGAGTGAACTGGCGAAAGCCGGTGTTGAGGCGCTGGCAAAATTCATTGGAGAGTTGGGGCTGCCATCTACCCTTCGAGATTTGGGGATGGACAGCCGTGACCGGCTGAAGGAGATTGCAGATTCCTGTCCCATTGTTCATGGAAGCTATAAGAAGATGACGCAGGAAGAAATCCTTACAATCTTTAACGAGTGCTTCTAACGAAAAGGAGAAAACCACGATGAAAAGAATACGCTCAACATATTTGAAAACAATTAAGGAGAAAAGACAATGAATAAGAATGTTTTGATTTTATCTGGAAGTCCCCGTAAGGGCGGAAACTCCGACCTGATGTGTGACCAATTTCTGAAAGGCGCACAGGAGAGCGGCAATCAGGTAGAGAAAATCTTCCTGCGCAGCAAGAAAGTAGCACCGTGTAATGCCTGTTATTATTGCAAAAATGGCGGTCAGTGTGCCATCAAAGACGATATGACGGAGATTCTTGACAAAATGCAGGCTGCCGATGTGATCGTCATGGCAAGTCCGGTCTATTTTTACTCCATCGACGCTCAGATGAAAGCGGTCATTGACCGCTCCGTGGCCCGGTGGACGAATATCCCAAACAAAGAGTTCTATTACATCATGACCGCCGCTGAGGATAGTGCTGACGTCATGGACTGTACATTGGAGTGTTTCCGTGGCTTTGCCCGGTGCTTAAACGGCTCCAAAGAGATGGGCGTAATCTATGGCAAAGGCGTGTATGAGGCCGGTGCGATTCAAGGAATGCCTGCCATGCAGAAAGCTTATGAGATGGGCAGGCAGGTGTAAGGAGGTCAGATGATGAAGTCAAGACTTCCTGCTGTAAAATAATATTGCCCCTGGTCTTTCTATTCATGGAGCGGAATTCAAATATGAGATGTCCTCCATAGAAGATTGGGTGCGGGAAACCGAAGCAACACCCCTTAAAAAAACTAATAATAGGAGGAAACAATTTATGACAGTAAAACGTAGAATTGCAGCGCTTACGATGACCGGCGTGCTGGCTTTTTCGCTGCTGGCCGAATGCAGCAGCACCAATACGCTGATGATTGCCGATCAGGGCATCTTTTCCGCCGGAGGCACGGTGACAACCTCTGATGGAACATTTGATGTTGACAATTATTATACCTCACGAGAAGGCTCTACCTCTCATGTGGACCACGCCAATGTGTTCTATCAGATTCCGGAGGAGGAAAACGGCCTGCCTATGGTATTTCTCCATGGCTACGGTCAATCCCGCATGGGCTGGATGACTACCCCTGATGGACGGGAGGGCTGGTCAGATATGTTCCTGAAAAAAGGTCACAGCGTTTGGCTGATTGACCAGCCCCGCCGCGGCGAAGCCGGACAGACCTCTGTGGCTGGTACGATCAGCACAGAACCCTCTGACCAGACTTGGTATACCCAATTCCGCATTGGCACTTATCGGGAAGGTGCATTCACTTATAACGAAGGTTCTCAGTTTCCCGTCGGTGAAGATGCCTTGAATCAGTTTTTACGCCAAATGACACCGGATACGGGTATGGATTCCGTGAGTGGCGACCAAAACATCGACATAACAGTGGTTGCTCAGGCTGTGGCGGCTGCCATTGATGAAGTATATGAACGTACTGGTAAGGAATCCATTTTGGTAACCCACTCTCAAGGCGGAATGCCCGGATGGGAGGCAGCCAGATATACAGATCACATTGCCTCCATTGTAGCCATTGAACCCGGTATGGCTCCTGCGGCGGACAGTGAAAGCTATGCAGCTATGCTGGAACAGGAAATTCCGGTTGCCCTTTACTATGGGGACTACATCGGCGAGGAATTTACCGACGTTCCGGCGGCGGGGATGTGGTCGATGATGGCATCCGGCGCAGATGCCTTTACAGAGGCTTATACTGCGGCTGGGGCAACCAGTACGGTCATTCATCTGCCTGACGAGGGCATTACCGGAAACGACCATTTCATGTTTCAGGATAGGAACAACGATGTGATTGCTGACCATGTGGAAGCATGGATTCAGGCAAATGAGAAATAAACACAGGGATGAAAAATTCCACGATTGGAGGTACTACCTATGAAAAAAATCACCTTAAAAAGATATATGAGCTGCCTGCTGGCGGTGTCCGCGCTTTTTGCCCTGACTGCCTGCGGCAGCAGCAGCGCAGCTTCTCAAACTTCCTCTCCCAGCCAGAGTCAGGAAACCACGGCCCCGGAGGGCAGCGAAACTGCCGGCACGGCAGACACTGCCACACCTTCGCCGGAGGAATCTGCGCAGCCTGTAACAGATGGGCCTGACGGCGGTACACTGGTGGTCTATTACTCTGCCACCGGTAATACAGAAAGCGTGGCCAATGCCATTGCCGCTGCAACAGGCGGCGACCTGTTTGAACTGGAACCTGTAGAGCCGTACAACGATGCAGATTTAAACTGGACGGACGACAATAGCCGGGTCAGTGTAGAGCATGACAACCCGGATGAGAGAGCGGTGGAACTGACAGCCTCCACTGTGGATAACTGGGACAGCTACGATACGGTGTATATTGGGTATCCCATCTGGTGGGGCATTGCGGCATGGCCGGTGGATACCTTCGTGAAAGCCAATGACTTCACTGGAAAAACCGTAATTCCGTTCTGCACTGCCGCCAGCTCCGGATTAGGCGAGAGCGGAGAATTGCTGGAAGAACTGGCGGGCAGCGGTGAGTGGCTGGAGGGGCAGCGGTTTAGAAGCGGAGCCTCTGAAGCTGATGTGACCGACTGGATCAACGAACCCAAAATCAACCAATAAAGCAAAGAGCAAGGCAAGGGAGCCGCAGCTATGAAAGGCTTCGGCTCCCTTGTGCTGTCTCCGCTTTCCGAAGGAGGCAAATTTGATGAAAGGAAAAGCGATGATGTGCGTTATTCCATTGCTTCTGAGCTTGAATATGCTTCTGTCTGCTTGTGCGGGTACATCACAAACAGGTTTTATCAATGAACAGATTTTGAATGGTTCGGATGGGGAAATCCATTACAGCTACTATCTGCCGGAGGGCTACAATGAAAGCAGGGACTATCCCATGATGATGGTCATGCCCGGTTATGACATGATGTGGTTCGGAGAGGACTCTTCCGGCAGCAATTTAAAATGGAGCGGCTTTCGGGCATGGACGGAGTTGGATGAGGATATGATTGTTGTTTCCGCACAGCTTACCGACTGGGGCGAGAAGTCAGCAAGGCAGGCCAACGAATTGACCGAATATTTTCTGAAGCATTTCGCTGTGGATAAAGCACGAGTCTATGCCGCAGGGTACTCAGCGGGCGGAGAAACGATGTCGAGGGCAGTTTCCATGCGCCCGGATCTGTATGCCGCCTATCTCCACGGAGCCTCCCAATGGGACGGAACCTATGCGCCCGTAGCACAGAACCGGGTGTCGGTCTATATCTTTATGGCGGAAAATGACGAGTATTACGGTTCTCAGAAAGCGAGGGACGCCTATAGCGGCCTGTTGGATGCATACCGTGAAACCGGTCTGTCCGATGAAGAAATCAGCAGTTTTCTGCAAGCCCAGATTCCTGATAATGAGTATTTCAATCGTCAAGGTATCTATCATTACCACGGAGGCGGAAATATCTTATTTGATGATGAAACGATTTTGAATTGGATCATTGAAAAAGAAAAGAAAGGAAATTAAAACAGAATGAAAAAACAAAAACGATTTTTGCCGGTTCTTTTGGCAGGTACAATGATGTTTTCTCTGTCTGTCTGTGGACAGCAGGCGGAACCTTCTGTACAAAGTCAGCAGCCGGAATCATCTTCAGTGCAAAATGCGCAGGCTGATGGTATTGTTCAGACTACCGCAGGTCAGGTGCAGGGGACGGATCAGAACGGCATCCGCCGCTATCTCGGCGTTCCTTACGCACAGGCTGCCGAGCGATTTGTTCCTGCAAAGGATGTGGAGCCATGGGAGGGCGTTCTGGCAGCGGACAGCTATGGCCCCATGTCTTTGCAGGGAAGCATTTCAGGGATAGGCGGTGAAGTCAGTCAGACCGGAACCGATAATAACTGTCAGAATCTGAATATCTGGACACCCGGCATCAATGACGGGGAAAAACGTCCGGTTATGGTGTGGCTGCATGGCGGCGGATTTTCCACCGGCTCCGCCAACGAGGAAGGCTATGACGGCGAAGCACTTAGCCGTAGCGGGGATGTGGTGGTGGTATCAGTCAATCATCGGCTGAATGTATTCGGGCATCTGGACTTGTCTGCTTATGATGACAAATACCAGCATTCTGCAAACGTAGGAATTACCGACATTGTGGCAGCGCTGGAATGGATTCGGGATAATATCGAAGCCTTCGGCGGCGATCCTGAAAATGTGACCGTGTTTGGCCAGTCTGGCGGCGGAGCCAAAGTGCTGGCGCTGATGACCTCTCCTTATGCTGAAAATCTGTTTGACAAGGGGATTGTGCAGAGCGGTGCAACGGAAACGATGGGGGTTAGCTTTAACACGCAGGAGTCCAGTACGCAGCTCACAGAGAACATCCTGAGTATTCTGGGAATCACTGCTGATAACATTGAAGATATTCAGTCTGTTTCTGTGGAAGAACTGCAGGCAGCCTCAGCGCAGGCTTTGCAGCAGACTGGGGAGGAACTCAAACTTCCTGCCGCACTTGGAGGTGGATATTCCATGGACTGGGAACCGGTCGTTGACGGTGATTTCCTTCCCACCAATCCTGTGACGGCGGATTCCTTTGCGGATGCCGGTGCGAATATTCCATTACTAATAGGCAGCAACTTAAACGAATGGAGCGGCTTTTTCCCCCCTGATCCCATTGAGCAGACAGAAGAACTGACCGATGCGCTCCGCATAGCCTATCCCAATAAACCTGATTTGACAGCGGATCAGGTGGACTCTGCCACCATTCGTCTGCCCTTGCTGAAAATCATGTCTCACAAGGCTGACCAGAACGGGGCGCCGGTTTATTCCTATGTCTTTACTTATGGAAATTCCTATCATGGAGCGGAAATTCCCTATGTGTTTGACCATGCCGGTGAAAGTGGGGAAGAAACGGCTCTCGCCACACAGATTAGTCAGGCCTGGATTCACTTTGCAAGAACCGGTACGCCAGAGGCAGAGGGATTGCCGACTTGGGAGCCGTACATGAGAGAGAGTGGAGCAACTATGTTATTAGATACGGAATCTGAATTGGTTTATCACCATGATCAAGCGTTACAATCCCTGCTGGTACCGGACTATGAATATTGATGGAGGTATTTATGAATAACACACGAAAAAAAGGAGCTTTTACCTTGGCGCTCCTGCTGAGTCTGACGCTGTCCGCCTGTACAGACAACAGCGGTCAGGCACAGGCTGCAACGGAAACCGGACAGGACAGCAGCGAACAGATTACCTTGGTATCTTCTGATTGGGGAATTGTCACGACCAGCAGCGAACTTACATTTCCCCTTGGCCAGCAGATCAATTCTGATTCCTTCATCGGTGCTGCCTATATTGCGCCTATGATTGCAAATGATGATGAGTACCATTTCCCTGCGACCAATAATGTGACTTTTGAACCGGGCGCAAGAAGCAGTTGGCACAGCCACGGCGGTATGATTATTCTGGTAACCGGCGGTGTTGGATATTATCAGGAGGAAGGACAGCCGGCCCAGATCATCCGCAAGGGCGATGTGGTGGAATGTGCGCCGGGTGTTCGTCACTGGCATGGTGCGACACAGGATAGCTGGTTCTCCCAAATGGTGATTTTTGATAACAGCTATGCGCCCGCAGACGGTGCGGTTCCGGAGGAAGAACTGGTAACAGATGAATACTATGACAATCTGCAGTCTGAGGAATATACGGGCCGGATCGTTACCGATGACAACGAGTTTATGTTTCAGCGGGCGGCAGAACCGATGACAAGTGATACCTTCAGCGGGCAGGCGTATGTATCGTCTATTATAGGAGAAAGCAACGCAGCAGGCGCACCCGGACTGCACTATGTGGTCTTTGAACCGGGTGTAATCAATAACTGGCACATCCATGAGGGCGGACAGATTTTGATTGCCACGGACGGAATTGGCTATCACCAGATTGAAGGTCAGCCTGCGCAGGTATTACACCCCGGTGATGTGGCGCTGTGCCCGCCCGGTGTTAAGCATTGGCACGGAGGCAGTGCAGACACAGAATTTGCTCACATCGCCGTCAATACGAATCCGGAATTAACAGGACTGGAGTGGTTTGAACGTATCTCTGACGAGGAATACGCAAAACTTACAACGGAAAGTTCGGAAAATGAATAAAATTTGAAAAAAGAAGATATTTTTGTGTATAAGAAATAGACATAGCGAAGACCATGCTTTAAAATAGTATTGCTAATCCAAACTAAGCGGCTTGGATAGCGTTTTGAAAGTCCTCAACAGAGGGTATGTTCCAGGCATCAAGGTGCTGACACATCATAGGAGGGTAACCGTCCAGATTGCAGACCTTCGCAAGACTTGGCGGTATCAAGGCAAATTGTGGCAGAAAGAAAAGGGAGAGACTACGGTAATACTACGAATGAGGAAAAAGAGGAACCTAAAGTAGGGAAAAATGTGCAATCAGAAAAATATTTTTGCGAAAACCGAAAAAACCATTGTATTTTTACATAAATACGCATATACTAATTGTAACAGAGTTGCCCGAAGTCTTTACGACATTGGGGACCAGGCTGAGTCTTGTGCTCAGCTTTTTTACGTTAAGGAGAATTTTTATGGAATTAAAGAAGCCAGTAACTTTTGATGAACAGTTAGATAAGTTAGAATCACATGGGCTTATCATTTCCGATAGAGAGAATGCAAAAGATATTTTGAAGCGTGTAAATTATTATCGCTTTACCGGATATGCTTTGCAGTTCCGAAAGGATCCTTCGGGGAGTACTTACATAGAGGGGACTACTTTTGAGACAGTGTATCATCTTTACAAGGTAGATGCAATATTACGTGATACATTTCGAAGATATATTGAAAGAGCAGAGGTATATTATAGAACTCAGATTGCCTATGGTTTTGCAATCGCTAAATGTTCGGAATCACCTTATGATCAGCATTATGATGAGAATAACTTTTTCTATAAAAAAGGCTACAAAGAAGTTATGGAAAACTTTAGTAGGGAGAAAAACTATTACAAGGACAGTCTCATTGTGAAACATCATAAGATAAAATATTCAAGTAAAATGCCATTGTGGGTTATTGTAGAATTGATGTCCTTTTCTAATTTGTCAAAATTATACAGTTCTATGTATTATTCAGAAAAAGATGCCATTGCAAGTATGGTAGGTATTGGTAGAGATACATTGGAAAATCATTTGCATTGTCTGTCAGTGCTGAGAAATAAATGCGCACATGCAGCAAGAATGTATAATACTGACTTTAATCCGCCAGCGAGATTTACGACATCATTCTTGAGAAAACATCCGGAAATAAAAAACAATTCTTTGTTTGCATACACATTAGTCTTGTTAAAGAGGCTTCCAGATGAAGAAAGTAAAAAGTCTTTAATACAGACGGTAGAAACCGTGATGGAAGATTATAAGGATGATATTGATATGGGACTGATTGGATTCCCGGATAATTATTTGGAAATTATGAGGAATAATTTATAGATTACAATTTTGTTTCTGCTGTTCAGTCTGTGGCAGTTGTTGCATAATTTGCAACAACTGAATTATGGCTAAGTTCCATTTTGACGTTAGGGTATCGCAGTTTGAATGCAGTGTAGGCAAATTTTGTCCACACGGTTATTTACTAAGTTGTACTTGCAATTCTTGGGAATCCGACAGGAGAGACTACGGATAGACGGAGCAGAGACGATAAAATTGATAAATCAGGAAAGTCAAAAAAATTCGAAAAAAAAAAGCAGCCCGGGGGGTTGAAAAAAATAGTCAATCCTGTATGCTGATACTATGGAAACTGACCAGGGCAGTCAAACCAAAACAGTCAAACCGAAGCGGTCAGCCTGTTTGCCGAAGGCAAATTTAGGATGGGCTGATGATCCCGGGAGGTGACAGAATGAATGAAAAATTTTACAGTCTTTCGGAAGAAAAACAGCAGAGCATTCTGAATGCGGCCATGGAGGTGTTCGCATTGAATGAATATAAGCGGGCATCTACTGATTTGATCGCAGCGAAGGCCGGTGTGTCCAAGGGACTGCTATTTTATTACTTTCATAATAAAAAGGAATTATTTCTGTATCTGTATGATTATGTGATCGAAATCATGCGAAGAGAAGTGGTAAGCCAGAAATTCAGGGAAATTACGGATTTTTTTGAACTGCTGGAATATTCCGCTGCGGAAAAAGTAAAGATATTGGCAAAAAATCCTTATATCATGGAATTTGCTATGAGAGTTTTTTACTCGGAGAAGGAAGAGGTATCGGAAGATCTGCAGCAGGTGACTACTTCTCAGACCAGGAACTTGTATCAGGAATATTTTCAGCACCTGGACACCTATAAGTTCAGAGAAGGGATCGATCAGGTCTATATTTTCAAGATGCTGGTATGGATGGCAGACGGCTATATGCATGACATGAAAATGAACAGAAGAAAGCTGGAATTGTACGAGCTGCAGAAGGAGTTCCATACCTGGATCCGGATGTTGAAACGATTGGTGTACAGAGAGGAGTATTTGGATGAAGATGATTGAAATTGACCATATTACAAAGGATTACGGGGAGCAAAGAGGTGTCTTTGATCTGGATTTTTCGGTAAATCAGGGAGAGACCCTGGGATTTCTGGGGCCGAACGGAGCGGGGAAAACCACCACGATACGCCAGCTTCTGGGCTTTATCCGGCCTGACCGGGGGACGGTGCAGATTATGGGAAAGGATTGTTTTTCCTGCGCGGATGAAATCCAGAAGTCCCTGGGCTATCTGCCGGGAGAGATCGCATTTATTGATTCCATGAGTGGGATGGAATTTATTCAATTTGCAGCCAGGATGAAGAAGATGAAGGATCTTGGGCGGGCACCGGAGCTGATGGAACAGTTTGAGCTGAACGCGAATGGAAAAATAAAGAAAATGTCCAAGGGAATGAAGCAGAAAATCGGCATTGTCTGTGCATTTATGCAGGATCCGGAGATTTTGATTCTGGATGAGCCCACCAGCGGCCTGGATCCGCTGATGCAGAACCGGTTTGTGGAGCTGATTCTGAGCGAAAAGAGGAGAGGCAAGACGATTTTGATGTCCTCTCATATATTTGAGGAGGTGGAGCGAACCTGCGACCGGGCAGCCATCATCCGGCAGGGCAGGCTGGTGGCAGTGGATACCATAGAAAAGCTCTGCTCCGGCCGGCACAAACGAATGGAGATCACTTTTGCACAGGAGGACATGGCGAAAGCATATGCCCGGGAATTTCCAAAGGCAGAACAGAACGGGAGCAAGGTGCTGCTGAAGGTGGGGCGCAATGTTGATGACGCAGTAAAAAAAGCGGGAGCCTATACAGTTACGGATCTGGATGTGCGCACCCAGTCACTGGAAGAATTCTTTTTGCATTTTTACGGAGGAGAAAAGAATGATTAATCGGACACTATATCAAAAGGAATGGAAAACCAACTGGATTTTACTGATCATTTTTATCGGCGTACTGACCATGTATGCGGTGATGATCATCGCCATGTTTGATCCTGAAATGGGAGACAGCCTGCGGATCATGGCAGCCAGCATGCCCCAGATATTTGCAGCGTTTGGAATGGCGGATGTGGGAACTACTCTGCTGGACTTTGTAGCCGGTTATTTATATGGAATGCTTCTGATCGCATTTCCGGCGGTGTATATCATTATTCTGAGCAATCGTCTGGTGGCACGGTACGTGGACAACGGCTCCATGGCTTATCTTCTGGCGGTTCCGGAAAAACGGAAAAATATCGTGGGGACTCAGGCCATTTTCCTGTTTACCAGCCTTTTTGTAATGCTGGTCTATGTGATGGCGGTGATACTGGTTACCTCCTGGTTCATGTTTCCCGGCGAGCTGGCCATTCCGGAGTTTATCCGTGTCAATATCGGCATGTTTGGACTGTGGATCATGACCGGAGGGATTGCTTTTTTTGGCTCCTGCCTGTTTAATGAGACGAAGCTGGCCCTGGGAATGAGCTCCGCTTTTGTCATCTATTCTCTGTTGATTCAGATGATTTCCCAGGTGGGGGACAAATTTGAAGTCTTAAAATACATTACACCATTTACACTTTTTGATATTGATGGACTGACGGCAGGAAATGGCAGAGCGTGGATTGCCTGCGGAGTCATGTATGCAGCCGGAATTTTTTTCTTTGTGGCAGGGATTGAGGTATTTAAAAAGAAAAATCTGCCGATTTAATTGTATTGTGGTAATTTTCCTCTCTTTACAGCATAAGCAAGGGAAGCTATAATAGGTATACTGCTTTATAGATAGGCCGCCGCCAAAGCAGCGGTCTTTTTTTCGTCATAGACTGGCTTGCGGGGTGTGCGAAGCTTCAAATGACAGCAGGTGAAAACAGAAGAAACGGGAGAAAAAAACATGAATCGGGAAAGCTTTAAAAAAGGGATGGTGGATGGTCTGCCCATCTGCTTCGGATATTTTGCCGTTGCCTTTACCTTTGGCATGATGGCGGTATCCAGTGGAATTTCCACCGGGCAGGCGGTGCTGATTTCGGCCACCAATGTAACCTCCGCAGGCCAGTTCGCCGCATTGGAGATTATACGGTCCGCAGGTTCCTACTGGGAAATGGCATTTACCCAGTTGATTATTAATTTAAGATACATATTGATGTCCTTTGCCCTGGCGCAGAAGCTGAAAAGAGATGCGCCCTGGTTTCACCGCTACATCATCGCGCATGGTGTCACGGATGAGATTTTCGGCATCAGTGTGAGCCAGGAAGGGAAGATCAGTCCCTTCTATAATTATGGGGCCATGTGTGTGGCGATACCGGGTTGGGTGTCCGGAACTCTGGTGGGGGCTATTTCCGGCCAGCTTCTGCCGGCTTTTATGGTGAGCGCCCTGAGTATCGCTATTTATGGTATGTTTCTGGCAATCATTATACCGGCATCCAAGAAAAATCATACTGTACTGGGCGTGGTGATTGCGGCAATGGCAATCAGCAGTCTGTTTCAGGTGATGCCGGTATTAAAAAAAGTATCTTCAGGATTTGTGATTATTATCACCACGATTCTGGTGGCGGGTGCGGCAGCTTATTTCTTTCCTGTGGCGCAGGAAGAGGCATCAAAAGAGGAAAAGGGAGAAGGCAGCCAGGAGAAAAACGGTAAGCAGCAGGGAATGGGGGAGGAAGTATGACGCATAATATTTATATCTATATTTTAATTGCGGCAGGAGTGACCTATCTGATTCGGATGCTTCCGCTGGTTTTGTCAAAAAAGGAAATCACCAGTCCTTTTCTGAAATCTTTCTTATACTATGTACCTTATGCCTGTCTGGCGGCCATGACCTTTCCGGCGATCCTGTTTTCCACCGCCAGCGTTATTTCGGCCGCAGCGGGATTTGGAGTGGCACTGATTGCGGCATGGAAAGAAAAGAGCCTGCTGACGGTGGCGCTGTGTGCCTGTGTGGCGGTATTTTTTATGGAAAGAATCTTGCAGTTTGTATGAAAATAAGCTGTAAAAACCAGACAAAATGCGTCAGCCCATTTGCCGAAGGCAAATTTAAGATGGGCTGATTTCCAAGAGGAGAAGAAAAAATGAACAGAAATATTACGATAAGAGAATATGGACAGGAAGATCTTACGGCAATGACATCTATCTGGAATGAAGTTGTGGAGGATGGACTCGCATTTCCACAGGAGAAAAATCTGAATGAAATCACCGGGAAAGAGTTTTTCGCGGAGCAGAGCTATTGTGGTGTGGCGGAAGAGGAGACGACAGGAACGGTTTTGGGGTTATATATTCTGCATCCGAATAATGTGGGCAGATGCGGTCACATCTGCAATGCGAGCTATGCAGTATCCTCACAGGCCAGAGGGCAGCATATCGGAGAAAAACTGGTGACGGATTGTATCCGAAAGGCAAAAGAACTGGGTTTTCAGGTGATGCAGTTTAATGCGGTGGTAGCGACGAATACGCATGCCAGACATTTATATGAGAGAATAGGATTTCAGCAGTTGGGAACCATTCCAAGAGGCTTCCGGCTGAAAAACGGTCAGTATGAGGATATCTGCCCATATTATATTGATTTAACTGTATAAAGTTTTCTGTAAAAACTTGACCTGCAGCATCAGCCCATTTGCCAAAGGCAAATTCAGGATGGGCTGCTTCTGCGAAAGGAGAGACAATTATGAAATTTATTTACCCGGCTGTATTTGAAAAGGTCAGCGAGAATCAGTATAAGGGGTATTTCCCGGATTTGGAAGGCTGCTATGCATCCGGAGAAACCCTGTTGGATGCCATAGAAGATGCCAGTGAGGCAGCGTATAACTGGATTTCGGTAGAATTGGAGGAGCCGGAAGCTCATTTGCCTGCTGTCACGGATGGCAGGGATATCGTATTGAAGGAGAATGAAACCGTGCACAATATCCTGGTGACGATCCGGCTCATGGAAGGCTGGGAAGAATAGCAAAGGGATGACTGTATGAAAATCATAAATCTGATAGAGGATACAAGAGGCAGAGAGGGATGCGCTTTTGAGCACGGACTCAGCTTTTATATCGAGACAGAAAAGCATAAGCTGCTGATGGATACGGGAGCTACGGATGCTTTTCTGAAAAATGCGGCAATACTTGGAATTGATTTAGGCCAGGTGGATACGGTGGTGCTCAGTCATGGTCATTATGACCATACCGGGGGACTGCTGGCTTTTGCAGAGCAAAATTCGGAAGCGGATATTTATCTGCAGGCCTCTGCCGGTGAGGCGTATTATCACTGGCAGGAAGAGGGAGCAAGATATATCGGGATGGATAAGGCAATTTTATCCCTTCCGAAACTGCAGCTTCTCACAGGAAACAGGAAAATTGATGAAGAACTGTTTCTGTTTTCTCATATTTCGGGAAGACGTTTCTGGGCGAAGAGTAATCAGCAGTTAAAGCGGAAAACGAAGGAACGCTTTTGCCAGGATGAGTTTGACCATGAGCAGTGTCTGGTGATAACGGAACGGGACAATCATGTTTTGCTGTCCGGCTGCGCCCACAATGGCATTTTGAATATTCTGGATGCGTACCGTGCCATTTATCATGGGGATCCCGGGGCGGTAATCAGTGGTTTTCATATGGCACAAAAGGAAGGCTATACAGAAGAGGATCAAAGGATCATCCGGCAGACGGCGGAGGAACTAAAACAAACGGACACGGTATTTTATACCGGACATTGTACCGGGAAGGCAGCCTTTGACCAGATGAAAGAGATCATGGGAGAGCAGTTGAGAGCAATCCACAGCGGAGAGGAAATCCTGCACTGAGATATCATCTCAGGTGAGATTACAGAGTATGGCAGGAATGCCGGGATGTTCCGGGAGCTGAAAGCTATAAAGACCGATCAGAGAGGATGGAAGCAGATGGAAAATCAGAAGCGGATTTTATTGTTCCAGGTTGGAATGGAAAAAGAGAATCAGATCAGAACGCTGTGCAGGAAGTGCGATATTTCCGTACAGGCAGTCATCCGGACGCAGTATGGGGAAACTTTGGGAGCTCTGGCGGGGATTGTGGGCATGAAAATGAAACGAAAACCCTATACAGGGCCTGGATTTTTGATGGAAATGATGGTGTTTTCCGGAATAGGTCAGGATGAACTGGATGTCTTTTTAAAACAGTACCGGGAAAATCAGATTCCGCCCATTGCCCTCAAGGCCATGCTGACGCCCTATAATATTCATTGGAGCGCAGAAGAGCTGTATCAGGAGCTGGGAAAAGAACATATGGAGTTTTTAAAGCGCGTATGAGATACCCTAATATAACAGAAGCCATTTTTCAGTCCAGGCCAAACCGTTTTATTGCGATGGTGGAGATCAATGGAAAAACAGAAAAAGTGCATGTGAAAAATACAGGAAGATGCCGGGAACTGCTGCTGCCTGGAGCAAAGGTATATCTGGTGCATTCGGATAATCCGGAGCGAAAGACCGCCTATGACCTGGTGGGTGTTTATAAGGAAGGGCTTGGCCTGGTGAATATGGACAGCCAGGCTCCAAACCGGGTGGTGGGAGAATGGCTTCTGGCACAAAAGCCTGGGCTGCCGCAAGAAGAGGGGAAACGGATGAAGCCGGTGAGCCTGATCCGGCCGGAATACACCTGGGGCAGATCCCGCATTGACTTTTACTTTGAACAGGATGGAAAAAAATGTCTGATGGAAGTCAAGGGAGTGACTCTGGAGCGGGAGGGGATCGCATATTTCCCGGATGCTCCCACCCAGAGAGGGGTGAAGCATATCCAGGAACTGGAAGCGGCATTAAAAGATGGCTTTGACTGTTATCTGGCATTTGTGATCCAGATGCCCGGGATCCTTCAGATACGTCCAAATGATGAGACACATCCTGAATTTGGGCAGGCACTGCGTCAGGCGGTACGGGCAGGAGTCCAGGTGCTGGCGCTGGGATGCCGGATGGAGAAAGACAGTCTGGAAATAGTCCGGGTGCGCAGGTGTTCAATATATGATTTTGAGAAAACGGGTGAAAGATGAAATCAGCAAAAATCAACATAGGAATATTAGCTCACGTGGACGCGGGAAAAACCACACTGGCAGAGAGCATTTTATATTTAACCGGGGGGATACGCAAAGCAGGCCGGGTAGACCATCAGGATGCATTTTTGGATACCTATGAGCTGGAACGGGCAAGGGGAATTACGATTTTTTCCAAGCAGGCGGAGGTGATGCTGGGGAAGGTGCCGGTGACACTGCTGGATACGCCGGGACATGTGGATTTTTCGGCCGAGATGGAGCGGACACTGCAGGTTCTGGACTATGCAGTCCTGGTTATCAGCGGAGCAGACGGGGTACAGGCACATGTGCTGACTCTGTGGAGACTTTTAAAGCAGTATGGGGTACCGGTATTTTTATTTATTAAT
Source organism: Lachnospiraceae bacterium (assembly GCA_028689585.1). Taxonomy (GTDB): domain Bacteria; phylum Bacillota; class Clostridia; order Lachnospirales; family Lachnospiraceae; genus Merdiplasma. The sequence continues at coordinate 30,052 of JAQVCW010000023.1, forward strand.
AAAATGGATCAGGAGGGCACCGATCGAGAAAAGCTGCTGGAGGAATTACAGGAGCGTCTGGAGGAACACTGCCTTTCTTTTGATTCTGACCAGCCGGAAGCGGCTTTTCTGGAAAACCTGGCAGTCTGCGACGAAGATGTGCTGGAACATTATCTGGAAACGGAGAAAATCTCCACAGAAGAAATTCAGCGTATGATACGGGAACGGAAGGTGTTTCCCTGCTATTTTGGATCCGCGCTGAAAATGACCGGAGTAAAAGAATTTCTGGATGGTCTGGAGCAGTATATGGATTTTCCGGAATATGGCGAAGCCTTTGGAGCCAGAGTTTTTAAAATTACCAGAGATACTCAGGGGCAGCGGCTGACCTATCTGAAGGTGACGGGAGGTGCTCTTAAGACGAAGCAGATGCTTCAGCACATTGAGCCGGATCAGTCCCTGGCGTGGCAGGAAAAGGCGGATCAGCTCCGTATTTATTCCGGCGCGGGATTTAGGGCGGTCAGTGAAGCCGGTGCGGGAACTATCTGCGCAGTGACCGGACTGACCAGGACGGTCTGCGGCCAGATGCTTGGAAACCAGGGATCTGAGGAAGCATGGCTCCCGGTGTTGGAACCTGTCCTGACCTATGAGATCACGCTGCCTGCCCAGGCGGATGTGCATGGCACTTTTTTGAAGCTGAAGCAGTTGGAGGAGGAAATTCCGGAGCTGCATCTGGTCTGGAATGAACGGCTGCAGGAAATCCATGTGCAGGTGATGGGAGAGGTTCAGATAGAGATCCTGAAAAGCATGATTTTAGAGCGCTTTGGAATTTCAGTGGAATTTGGTTCCGGCAGTATTGTATATAAAGAGACGATTGGGGCGCCGGTGGAGGGAATTGGACATTTTGAACCGCTGCGTCATTACTCGGAGGTGCATCTGTGGATGGAACCGGGAGAACCTGGCAGCGGAATGCAGTTTGACAGTATCTGCAGTACGGATCAACTGGATCTGAATTGGCAGCGGCTCATTCTGACACATCTGGAGGAAAAACAGCATCCCGGTGTTCTGACCGGATCAGAATTGACGGATATGCACATCACTCTGGCTGCCGGAAAGGCTCATTTGAAGCATACGGAGGGAGGAGATTTCCGGCAGGCCACGTATCGGGCAGTGCGGCAGGGACTGAAAAAGGCAGAGTGTGTTCTGCTGGAGCCATATTATGAATATCGGCTGGAGGTGCCTTCCGATCTGGTGGGGCGCGCCATGACGGATATTCAGAAACGGTACGGCGATTTTTCAGCTCCATTGCTGGAAGGAGAGATGGCAGTGCTCACCGGCAGCGCACCGGTATCCACGCTGCGGGATTACCAGACGGAAGTGACTGCCTATACCAGGGGAGGCGGTCATCTTTTCTGCACTCTGAAAGGATACGAACCCTGTCATAATGGGGCGGAAGTGATAGAAGCTATCGGTTATGAGGCAGAGGGAGATCTGGAAAATCCCACAGGCTCGGTATTTTGTGCACACGGAGCGGGATTTTTGGTGCCATGGGATCAGGTGGAAGACTATATGCACCTGGATTCTGTGGAAAAAATCTTTCAAAACAGCCAGGATGTGGATAATCTTGAAAAAAGCGGGGAAGACAGAGACGGCAGGCTGCCGGGACAAAATGGAAATCAGGGAGGCTATAGAGGATACGGCGCGGACATTCAGGACGATAAAGAGCTGTATGAAATCTTTAACCGTACCTATGGCGCCATCCGCCAGGATCGCGGAAGCTGGAACCGGAGCAGCCGAAGCTATGGAGAAACCGGCACAGCCAGACCGGCCGCACCCCGGGAAAAGAAGGACGAGTATCTGCTGGTAGACGGCTACAATATTATCTTTGCCTGGGAGGAACTGAAGGAGCTGTCTAAAGTCAGTCTGGATGCTGCCAGAACAAAGCTGGCAGATATCCTCTGCAATTATCAGGGATATCGGAAAATGCACCTGATTCTGGTTTTTGATGCATATAAAGTCGAAGAGGGCATGGGAGAAATCCAGCAGTATCACAACATACACATCGTCTATACGAAAGAGGCGGAGACGGCGGATCAGTACATAGAAAAAACAGTTCACCGGATCGGAAAAAGTCAGGATGTGACGGTGGCGACTTCGGATGCGGCAGAGCAGGTGATCATCTGGGGGCAGGGAGCCAGAAGAATGTCGGCCAGAGAACTGAAAAAGGAAATTCAGACCACCTGTCTGGAGATACAGAATCAATATCTGATACATCATCCGGGAGGAAAAAATTATCTCTTTGAAAATCTGAGCGATGACCTGGCGGCATTTATGGAAGAAGTCCGTCTTGGAAAGAAGAGCTTTGAGGATTAATTGCCCGGGCGCTTGCGTTTCTCTGCCATGCATAGTAAAATAATGAAGAGCGTCAGGCATTTCGAGACAGAAGCGAGGAGAATATGAGTACAGTTCCATTTATCGATTTTCATTGTGATACCTTAATGCAGGCGTGGTTTCGGCACAGGAAGGATCTGTATCAACTGCCGGGCACCATGCTGGATGTAAAACGACTGCGGCAGGGAGGCGCCAGAGCTCAGTTTTTTGCTATTTTTCTGCAGTCACTGAAGATGAAGAAGTACCTGGGGCCGCTGATACCCAGGGACAGCAGATATATTGAAAAATTAATGAACAGTTTTTACAAAACGCTGCAGCGGCATGAAGATGTGATTGCGTTCGCAGGGAATCAGGACGATCTGAAAAAGAACGAAAAGGCCGGAAAAATCAGCGCTTTTCTTACCATAGAGGATGGCAGGGAAGTACAGGGGAACATGGAACGGCTGTCCTGGTACCGCGAAAAGGGAGTGCGGCTGCTGGGGCTTACCTGGAATTATCCCAACTGCTTTGGCTACCCTAACAGCCGGGATGTTACGGTGATGAAAAAGGGACTGACGGATTTTGGAAAAGAGGCGATTGGAGAACTGAACCGCCTTGGTATTTTGATCGATGTCAGCCACCTTTCCGATGGAGGCTTTCAGGATGTGGCAAAATTGAGCCGGAAGCCATTTATCGCCAGTCATTCCAATGCAAGAGCCCTGTGCCCCCACACCAGAAATCTGACGGATTCCATGATCCGCACTTTGGGCGAAAAGGGCGGTGTGATCGGTATCAATCACTGCCCTAAATTCCTTTATCAAAACAGCAATGAGAATCGGATCGAAGATCTGACGGCCCATATCCTTCATATCCGCAATGTGGGAGGCCATGAAGTGGCAGCACTGGGCAGTGATTTCGACGGCATCCACGGAAAACTGGCTGTCGCGGGACCGCAGGAGTACGAAAAGCTGGCTCAGGCACTGCGCAGAGCGGGACTTTCCGAGGATGAGGTGGATGAGATTTACTATAAAAATGCGGAGCGCATCATAGGGGATGTGCTGCTATAATTTAAAGCAAGATACAGTGCAGGCTTGTGTCAAATATTCTATAAAGACTTGATATGCAGCGTCAGCCCGTTTGCCGAAGGCAAATTCAGGATGGCTGATGTTCCAAGGAGGGAAAAGGCTATGAGTGAAGGTAAAAAAGTGATTTGGATTGCCGGGGCGAAGGGAAGTCTGGGAAGCCAACTGAACAGGATGATGGATCAGGAGCGTTTCGAGGTGCTGGCTACCGATCTGGAAGTGGATGTGACCGATCTGGAAGCGGTCAGCAGCTTTGCAGAAAAGCATCATCCCGATGTGGTAGTGAACAGCACGAGGTATAACGGAGAGACAGGCAGTCAGCAGGAGATTATGGAAATGTACCATGCCAATACGCTGGGAGCCAGGAATCTGGCAGTAGTTTCCAGAAAAGCGGATGCAAAAATCATTCAGATGTCCACGGATGATGTGTTTTCCGGAGATATTGCCATGGAACTGACAGAATTTGACCAGACCGTTCCGGCTACCGATTACGGAAAATCAAAGCTGGCAGCAGAAAAATTTGTTCAGAGTCTGAATCCAAAGCATTTCATTATCCGAAGTTCATGGGTGTACGGGAAAACAGGAAAGAATTTTCTGACCTATATCATGAGAATGGCAAAGGACACTCAGATCTTAAGTGTGCCAAACGATCAGATCAGCGCACCCACCAGTGCCAAGGAACTGGCTAAATTCATCATCAGCCTGATGGAAACACAGGAATACGGTCTGTTTCATGCCTCTTGTGAAGGTTCCAGCAGCCGTTATGGCTTTGCACAGGCGATCCTGGACTACGCCGGCATTACCTCCATGCAGCTTGTGCCGGTGCTGACCTCAAACAAAGAAATCAAGGCAAGATATACCGTTCTGAAAAACCTCATGATGGAAATGACAGGCATCTACAAAATGCCCGACTGGCGTGCGGCTCTGAAAGAATGTATCGAAGAAGACAACATTTCAGTAGAAGCGTGACAGGTGCTTGGCCCTACGGGGGCCGGGCCAACGGAGGAGCGGGGACTAACGGGGGACGGTTCTGGCATTCGCAGGTATCCGCAGCAGCCAGAAGCTTTCCCCGCTGGCAGCAGCCAGAACCGTCCCCGCCGCCGCAGCCAGAAGCTTTCCCTGCTGGAACCGTCCCCGCTGGCCCCGGCCAGAATTGTCCCTGCTGGCAGCAGCCAGAACCGTCCCTGCTGGCCCCGCCTGCTGGCCCCAGCCAGAACCGTCCCCGCTGCGGGCCGAACCTGCTGCGGGATATTGCCGGTTAATCCGCCCTGAGGTAATGCCTCATAGTCCGCAGCGCATTTTTTTCCAGCCGGCTGACCTGGGCCTGGGAGATGCCGATTTCATTTGCCACCTCCATCTGGGTTCGGCCATCAAAAAAGCGGAGCCTTACGATATGGGTTTCCCGTTCATTCAGACATTTCATGGCGTCCTCGAGAGCCAGGGTTTCCACCCAGTTTTCCTCTTTGTTTTTCTTGTCACTGATCTGATCCATTACATAGAGCGTATCGCCGCCCTCGGTATAGACAGGATCATACAGGCTGACGGGACTTTGAATTGCATCCATGGCAAATACAATATCCTCTTTTGCGATGCCGATTTCTTCTGCAATCTCATGAATAGTAGGCTCACGAAGATTTTTTTTGACATAATTTTCCTTGGCATAGATGGCCTTATAAGCGGTATCCCGAAGGGAACGGGAAACCCGGATTGAATTATTGTCCCGCAGATACCGCCTGATCTCGCCTAAGATCATGGGTACGGCATAGGTGCTGAACTTCACGCCAAGGCTTGTATCAAAATTATCAATGGCCTTCATCAGGCCGATGCAGCCGATCTGAAACAGATCGTCCGCATTTTCATTGCTGGCAGAAAAACGTTTGATGACACTGAGAACCAGCCTTAAATTACCATTAATGTACCGATCACGGGCCTTGGTATCTCCCGCCTTTATTTTTGAAAATAAGGTTTCTTTTTCTTCGGCGGTGAGCACCGGTAGCTTTGAGGTATTGACACCGCATAATTCCACTTTGTTCAATGGCATTTGAGAAATCCTCCTGTTTTGGTTCCTGTATTCGCTATTAAAATGATTCTCAGATTGAAATGGAAATATACGATTTTGAAAAAAATATAAAAAATAATAGCCCTTGACATAATGGTAATTCTACAGAATCGAAATGTTCAGAGACAGCTTTTTCGACAGTCTTCCTCCTTGATCCGGACCAGGATAATATCGTCTCCAATCTGTACAATACATTCCCAGGGAATTACAAATTCCGTATCTCTTCCCAGAAACCAGCACAGTCTGCCGGGCCCGGGAACGATCAGGGCGATAATGGTTCCGGTCCGGCAGTCGATTTCCATATCGCTGATGCAGCCTAAGGACCGGCAACTGCAGATATTAATGACTTCTTTTTGTTTTAATTCACACAGACGCATCCCAAAACCCCTTAAGGCGCGGACTGTCCCACAGAGGACAGCGCGTATATTGGTTATCACAGCATATGCAGGGGGATGGGAATTTATGAGTATGGCGATTCTTAATCATGCATGGAAAATGAGCGCAAAGTCTGGACAATAAAAGATAATTATAAGCTTGGAGATGATATATAAAATAAAGTATTGGCATTTGCATTTGGTCTGGCAGATATTAAATGTGTGATTCGTAACGTCAATACAACAATTTCCGACAAATGTCATCGAAATCGGATTGACAGCATTCACTGGATTCGCTATACTTTATGCAGAAGTATGGAGCAGTGTGTCAGCTCATTTGCTGATTCGGGAACGTCTCTGCGTTCTTGCTGCTGATGTTCGAGGAGGAGACAGTATGAAGTGTCCGTTTTGCAATCAGGATAATACCAGAGTAGTGGATTCCAGGCCGGCCGATGATAATAATTCCATCCGCCGGAGACGTCTTTGTGATGCATGTGGCAAACGGTTCACCACATACGAAAAAGTGGAGACGATACCGCTGGTGGTCATCAAAAAGGACCGTACCAGGGAACAGTACGACCGCAGCAAGATTGAGGCAGGTGTGATGCGGGCCTGCTACAAGCGGCCGATCCCGATACAGAAAATAAATGAGATGATCGATTCCGTGGAGACGGAGATCTTCAACCGGGAAGAACGGGAGATAGAGAGCAAGGATGTGGGAGAGATCGTGATGGACCATCTGAAAAATCTGGAGGCGGTAGCTTACGTCCGGTTTGCTTCCGTTTACCGGGAATTCAAAGATATCAATACCTTTATGGACGAATTAAAAAAGATATTGGAGTAACTTTTATTCCAGAGAAAATTCAGGAAAAGCTGTGGCGAAACAAGGTCTGTTTTTGCTCAGCTTTCTTTTGTGACAGGTGATAAATTGAGAAAACGTGTAGAACAACTGTTAAATGGAAAATTTGAATATGAAACGCAGGCTCTGGTTTTGTCAGAGACCAGGATTGAGCTGACGGCAAAGGAAAATGAAGTGCTGCATGGCAGCTTTACGGCGGCGAATCCGGCGGATAAAAAAGTGAAGGGATTTCTGTATTCTTCCAACCCCAGGGTGACCTTCGATCCCCTGGAATTTTACGGAATTGATAATAAGATATATTATCAGATCGATACCAGCGGCCTGGCGGAAGGGGAAAGTTCCGAAGGCTTTTTTACTCTCTGTACCGATCTGGGTGAATATGAAGTTCCCTATCTGGTGCGGATTGAAAAAAAGGAAAAAGAAATTGATTTTTCCAAAGTGCTCACTTCGAAAGAACTGGCAGAATTAGCCAGACAGGATTTTCAGGAGGCATATCCGGTATTTCTCCAGGATTCCTTTGCAAAGGGACTGGCCATGCGGGAGCCGGGGTATGTGCCGCTGTATGAGGGACTGAAGAATCCGGATTTTCATTATCAGAGCCTGGAAGAGTTTTTGGTCGGATGCGGAGAAAAGGAAGCAGTGGAGCTTTCACTGGAGACAGAGCAGATACAGTATAAGAATCTGGAGCAGTCTGTCAGGGAAAGTCTGACACTGCACAAAAGCAGTTGGGGATTTCTGCAGTTGGGGATTTCTTCCGATGCCAGATTCCTTCGTCTGGAGAAAAAATCGATGACCACAGATGAATTTGTGGGCAGCAGTTATTCTCTGGAGTATGTTGTGGACACCAATTTTCTTCATGCCGGCAAGAATTATGGGCGCATTACGATCCGGACCTGCTATCAGACACTTTACTATGAAGTGCTGGTGATTAAAAAAGTGGAGAGCGAAGAAAAACGCCAGCATCATGTTCAGAAGATTATGCAGAAAAAGCTGGAGAATCTTTATGTCAGCTTCCGCTTGAAAAAAACGGATCTGCAGACCTGGATCGACCGGTCGGAAAATGTGCTGAACAGTTATCAGAGGGCTGGAGGGAGCAGTGTTTTTGCGGATTTATTCCGAATTCAGCTATTATTTGCAGATGATAAGAAAACACGGGCATATAAGCTGCTGCAGGATCTGGAAAAGCAGCCCCACAGGCTGAATACGCCGGAAAGCTATGCATTTTATCTGTATCTGACTACATTCTTCAACCGGGAGATTTCTTATGTGGATCAGGTGGAAGCCAGGATAGAGCAGCTCTTTTTACAGAACCGGGATAACTGGAAGCTGCAGTGGATCCTTCTTTACCTGCAGGATCGGTTCCTGCGGGATGATGGTGCCAAGCTGGAGGCCATCGAAGAGCAGGTAAAATGCGGCTGCAGCAGTCAGATCATGTATCTGGAGGCGTATCTGCTGGTCCGCAAGGATCCCTTTTTGCTGCGGAGGCTGGATGCTTTTGAACGAAAGTTTCTCTTTTTTGCAGCAAAGGAAAAGGTTCTGACGGCAGAGCTGGCCAGGCAGATCAGCAATCTGGCCCTGCACAGCCACGAATTTAACCGGATTCTGTATGAGATCCTTCAGGCCTGTTATGAGGTATATCCTTCCGCAGAGCTGGTGAAGGCGATCTGCATGCTCCTGATGAATGGAGATAAGAAGGAGCCGGAGCATTTTGCCTGGTACGAACTTGGCATACAGTATGAACTGCGTGTGACAGGGCTTTATGAATATTATATGGAAGCGATGGAGCAGTGCAGCATGGAAAAAATGCCCCAGATCATCCGTATGTACTTTGTATACAACAATACACTGGATTACCGCAAGCGCGCGAAAATCTACCGCAGCGTGGCGGAGAACAGAGAAAGCGATCCGCAGATTTACCGCAACTACAGAGGGATGGTAGAGCGCTTCACCATTGAACAGTTGAGTATGGGGCGGATCAGCGGAGATCTGGCGGTTTTGTATGATACCTATCTGTCACGCCAGATTCTGACCAAATCCCTGGCAGAGCGGCTGGTGAGGACGCTGTTTACGTTTGAGATTACCTGCAAAAATCCGGAGATCCAATCGGTGGCGGTGGTTCATGCCCACCGGAAGGAAGAACAGGTGGTTCCGCTGAATAAGGGCAAGGCCCTGGTGCAAATCTATACGGAGAATGCCCGCATTTTCCTTCTGGATGGAGAAGGAAACCGCTATGTGTCTCCGTCTCTTTACATGGCAGAACGCTTTATGGATAATCCAAGGCTGCTGGAGTACTGCAAAGAGCTGGTGCCGGAGCATCCGGGACTGGTGCTGTACATCTGTGAAACATGCACGGACAGCACCAGTGTAACGGAGCAGTCTCTTCCCTATCTGAAGCGGGCCAGTGAGATGGAAACTCTGAAAGAGGAATACAAGGAAAAACTGCGCAAATGGATTTTGAGCTATTATATGGAGCATCCAAAGGATGATACGCTGTTCCAGTATCTGAAGGGAATTTCTTATACTCCGTTTATCCGGGCGGATAAGAGAGCGCTGATGTCCCTGCTGACGCAGGAAGGGATGTACGAAGAAGCATTTATGCTCCTGGAGATGTATGGTTCCGAACAGGTGCCGCTGCTGCATCTGGTCCGCATCTGCAGTCAGACCGTGCTTGCCAGAGAGTATGAAGAAAATCAGGTGCTGCTTTCTTACTGCTTCCAGTGTTTTGGATATGGAAAATATGGGGATAATATCCTGAATTATCTTCTGATGTACTATGACGGTCCCATCGAAGACATGAAACGGCTGTGGAGCGCAGGGCATCAGTTTGAGCTGGATACCATGCTGCTGGAAGAAAAGATACTGAGCCTTCTTTTATTTACCAGAACCGGATCCTACGGGACGGAGGCCATCTTTATCTCCTATCAGCACAAGCTTGGCAGAAAGAAAATCTGCAGGGCGTATCTGATCCTGCGGGCATATGAATACTTTATCCGGGGACTGCCGGTAAATGAAGTCCTGTTCACATTTCTGGAACATGGCTATCAGAATGGGGCCGATCTGGAGGATGTGTGCAAGCTGGCTCTGCTGCAGCATTATTCCGGTCTGATTGAGTTAAAAGGCAGGCAGGAGGAGAATGCAGAGCGTCTTCTGCAGGAATACAACGGGAAAAATATGAGGTTCGCTTTTTATCAGAAGTTCCCTCCTCATCTTCAGCTTCCCTACCAGCTTCTGGATAAGGTCTTTGTGGAGTATGTGGGAAATCCCGACAATACCGTGCTTTTGTACTACCGGATGAAGGGCAGACAGGAAGAATACAGCTCTGAACGGATGCTAAACTGCTTTGAGGGGATTTATGTGAAAGAATTTGTGCTGTTCTATGGAGAAGAACTGGAGTGCTACACAGAAGAGACCTGTGGCAGTCAGGTGAAAAAATCAGACCGCCGGGTTCTGACCAGCAAGGCGCAGCTTGGAGACGGAAACAGCCGCTTTGAACTGCTGAACCGTATTTCTCTGGCACAGCAGCAGAGGGATGAAGAGAAGATAAGGACGGAGCTGGAGACCTGGAGGCAGTTGGAATATCTGGCCAAAGAAGTGTTTACATTGATTTAGAAAGCGGGGATTGCAATGATACAGGAAAAATCAAATCTGGTCCTGGGAATTTCCATAGCGGAAGGCCACGCTCAGATCACCTATTTTAACAGTGCCATGAAAGAGCCCGCCACCGTCAGCATTAGTGAAACAGAAGAGAATTTTATAATACCGATGCCGGAAGGGCTGTGGGAAGCTGTCTTAAAACGGCAGGCAGCAGTGAAGACAGAAGAAAAGTTTATGCCCACAGAGGAGGCGCTGGCGGTATTTTTTCAGAAGTGTTTTGATCTGATGGCAGGCCAGGGAGAGATTAAGAAAGCGGGCATTATGGTGACTGTGCGCAGTCTCACAAAGAACTGGAGCGAGCTGATCCCAAATGCACTGATCCGCCTTGGCATAGAACGAAAAAATATCTTTCTTCAGGATTTTAAGTCCAGCTTCTATTACTATACCATCAATCAAAAAAAAGAATTATGGAATGGAGATGTGGCGCTGCTGGAATATGTGGATGAAACCATGATGGGCTTCGTGCTTCATGTGGATAAGTCCACCCGGCCGGCGCTGGTGACGGTGGAAAAGGCCGGGGAGCAGCTCGTCAGTGAACGTATCCGGGATGGCAGAGAAGCAAAAGCCTGGGATAAAGAACGGGACCGTCTGCTGTTCGAACTGCTGAAAAAGGTATTTGAACGGAGAAATGTGACTACCAGCTATCTGGTGGGGGATTATTTTGACCGCGCCTGGGCGGAAAGGTCCTTTCAGTATCTTTGTATGCATCGTCATGCGTTTCAGGGAAAAAATCTGTTTACCAAGGGGGCCTGCTATGCGGCGATGGAACGTACCGGTATGCTGACACCCCAGGATCTGCTGTTTATGGGATCGGATATCATTCAGGAAAATATGGGGATGTACCTGCGCATCAGAGGAAAGCTGATGTATTACCCGATTGTGACTGCCGGGGTAAACTGGTATGAAGCCCATCACGTATGCGAATTGATACCGGATAAAGATACCAGAATCACCCTGATCACAAAGCCAATGACAGGAGGCCAGGAGGTATGTCATATCCTCCGGCTGAGGAAATTTCCGGACCGTCCGCCCAGAGCTTCCAGGCTGAAGCTGACCGTTTATTTCACTTCTGCCAGCAGGTGCTGCGTAGAAGTGGAGGATATGGGATTCGGGGGCTTCTACCGGGCCAGCGGTAAAAAATGGAAGAGGGAAATCCGCTTTCCGGAAGCGGGAGGAGACAGTGTCAAGTGAAGTACGAAGGTTGGGAGGGCCGTTGGAACAGGCCTCACAGCAAGAGCCGAAATGAGAGGTGAAGATCCATGAGTTTTGATTTATGCCAGGTAAAACAGGCGAAGAATCCTTATTATATAGAAAGCATCAGTACCAGCATTTATTCCATCGAGGAATTGTGCTTTTACCTGTATGAAAATATTTACCTGATTGATTCCTCCATTGTGAACGAAAAACTCTGCGACTGGATCCGGGATGAACTGGGACTGAAAAAATTATACCGGCAGATGTATGACCAGTTGGAAAAACAGGAGAGCATTGGAAATTTTATTCTTCCCATTTTCAGAGAGATCGGTTATCTGTCTCTGGAGGAATTTCGAGGGCTGCAGGAAAAGATAAGCAGGCTGGAGGTACAGCCGGAGGATGCCAGACAGAAGCTGAAAGGGGACTATCTGGTGAAATGCGGAATGTACAGCAACGCGATGCACGAATATTATCAGATCCTGGGGAGAAAGGGGCCCGGCAATCTGGGCGCCCAGTTCTATGCGGAGATATGGAACAACCTGGGCTGCGCCTATGCAGGACTGTTTCTGTTTAAGGAGGCGTCCGTATGTTATTTCAAAGCATGGGAGCAGGTGCGGACAAAGGAAATGCTGCGAAAATATGTGAGTGCCCTCCCCCTGTATCTGTCGGAGGAAGAATACAAAAAGAAGCTGCAGGAGCTGGGAGCGGACAAATATCTGATCTCCAAAATCCAGGAATATAATTCTAAAGTGTGTGAACATGCCTCCGCAAAGAATGAACTGGAAGGAATGGACATGGAAAAACTTTCGGTTTATGTGGAAGAACTCCGGGAAAACTACCGGAGAGGAACGAAATGTTAGGCTTGCTTTCTGGAATGTTATGGGCTATAATCTTCACGGGTATTATGAGTAACCTTGAAGAAAGTACAGATACCAATAAGTACAGACACTTAATAAAGAAAGGTGAATTCAGATGGAAAAGAAAGAACTGCTATATGAAGGAAAAGCGAAAAAGGTATACACAACGGATGTGGAGGATGTTCTGATCGTCGATTACAAGGACGATGCGACTGCATTCAATGGCCTGAAAAAGGGAACCATTACCGGCAAAGGTGTTGTGAACAACCGTATGACGAATCGGGTATTTCAGCTTCTGGAAAAGGAAGGAGTACCGACTCATTTCGTAGAAGAACTGAGTGATCGGGAAACAGCAGTGAAAAGAGTGCAGATTGTACCGCTGGAGGTCATTATCCGTAATGTGGCAGCCGGCAGCTTCTCAAAGAGACTTGGAGTACCGGAGGGGACTGCATTCAAAGCACCAACCATCGAATTCAGCTATAAAAATGATGAACTTGGTGATCCGCTGATTAATGACTATTTTGCAATTGCACTGGATCTGGCAACCAGAGAAGAGATTGAGACGATTACAAAATATGCATTTAAGATCAATGAAGTTCTGAAAGCATATTTCATGCAGGCCAACATCGAACTGATCGATTTCAAGATCGAATTCGGCCGTTACAAAGGACAGATTATCCTGGCGGATGAGACATCACCGGATACCTGCAGACTGTGGGATGCCACCACACATGAAAAACTGGACAAAGACCGTTTCAGAAGAGACCTGGGCAGCGTAGAGGAAGCATACAACGAAGTATTCAAACGTCTCGGACTGTAAGAGCAGATTGACGGAAAGGCTTTAGATGAATAACAGGGTACATGTACAGGAAGAAATTTCGGATAAGTTAAGGGAAGAATGCGGTGTCTTTGGAATCTATGATTTTTCCGGGGAAAACGTGGCTTCTTCTGTTTATTATGGTCTGCTGGCGCTGCAGCACAGAGGCCAGGAGAGCTGCGGTATCGCAGTCAGCGATACCGGCGGACCGAAAGGCAAGGTGCTGAGCACAAAAGGGATGGGACTGGTGAATGAGGTATTTTCCGAAGAGAGCCTGTCCGCCATGAAGGGGGATATCGGAGTAGGACATGTACGATACTCCACGGCCGGAGGAAGTACCATTGAAAATGCACAGCCTCTGGTGCTGAATTATATCAAAGGCACCCTGGCGCTTGCTCACAATGGAAACCTGTTAAATGCACCGGAGCTTCGCCGGGAGCTGGCACATGACGGCGCTATCTTTCAGACCACTATTGATTCTGAGGTGATCGCCTATCACATCGCCAGAGCCAGGGTGAAGACCAGCACTGTTGAAGAGGCAGTTGCCATGGCGATGCAGAAGGTGAAAGGTGCCTATTCCCTGATCGTTATGTCACCGCGCAAACTGATTGGAGCCAGAGATCCCTTTGGCTTCAAACCACTTTGCATCGGAAAACGGGATCAGGCATATGTGCTGGCTTCGGAGTCCTGCGCACTGGATACCATTGGCGCGGAATTTATCCGGGATGTGGAGCCGGGAGAGATTGTTACCATCACACCCCACAACGGCATTGAGTCAAACCGGTCCCAGTGCCTGAAGCCGGAGGATGGCATACGCCCCGCCAGATGTATTTTTGAATATATTTATTTTGGCAGGCCGGACAGCCAGATGGACGGAGTCAGCGTATACAAAGCCAGGATGCTGGCTGGAAAATATCTGGCAATTGACTCACCGGCAGAAGCAGATCTGGTGGTGGGTGTTCCGGAGTCCGGAAATGTGGCAGCGCTTGGCTATGCGATGGAGTCTGGCATTCCTTATGGGACGGCCTTTGTAAAGAACGGCTATGTGGGCAGGACCTTTATCAAGCCAAAGCAGAGCAGCCGTGAATCCGGCGTACAGGTAAAGCTGAACGTGCTGAAAGAAGCCGTCAGAGGAAAGAGAGTCATCATGATTGATGATTCTATTGTCCGTGGCACCACCAGCGACCGCATTGTCCATATGCTCCGGGCAGCAGGGGCGAAAGAGGTGCATATGAGAGTCAGCTCTCCTCCGTTTCTCTGGCCCTGCTACTTCGGGACGGATATACCGGAGCGCGAGCAGTTGATCGCGTATCAGAGGAGCGTGGAAGATATCCGCAGGATTATTGGTGCAGACAGTCTTGGATATCTTCAGTCAGACCGCCTGGAACAGATGGTGCAGGGCCTGTCCATCTGCAAGGGATGCTTCACCGGAGTTTACCCGCTGGAGCCTCCAAAAGAGGATATCCGGGGAGAATATGATAAATAGAAACGATGTGTTTTTGACGGGGATGGGGCAGATATCCCCAAGATTGTGTCAGCCCATTTGTCGAAGACAAATTTAGGATGGGCTGATGTTCCAAAAAAGGAGAACAGGAATGAGTACAGACAGATATCAGAGTCCGCTGTCAGAACGTTATGCCAGCAAAGAGATGCAGTACATTTTTTCGCCGGACATGAAATTCCGTACCTGGAGAAAGCTGTGGATTGCGCTTGCAGAGACAGAGAAGGAACTTGGGCTGGACATCACAGAGGAGCAGATCGCAGAGCTGAAAGCTCACCAGGAGGATATCAATTATGATGTGGCAAGGGAACGGGAAAAAGTCGTGCGCCATGATGTAATGTCCCACGTATATGCCTACGGTGTACAGTGCCCAAAAGCGAAGCCCATCATCCATCTGGGAGCTACCTCCTGCTATGTGGGAGATAATACGGATATCATTGTTATGACGGAAGGCCTGAAGCTGGTAAAAAAGAAGCTGGTCAATGTGATTGCGCAGTTGTCAGAATTTGCGGAGAAGTACAAGGATCTGCCTACACTGGCATTCACTCATTTTCAGCCGGCCCAGCCTGCTACTGTGGGAAAGCGTGCTACCTTATGGACGCAGGAATTTCTCATGGATCTGGAGGATCTGGACTATGTCCTGTCCACCATGAAACTATTGGGTTCTAAGGGAACTACCGGAACCCAGGCCAGCTTTCTGGAGCTGTTTGACGGAGATCAGGAGATGATAGACAAGATTGATCCCATGATCGCAGCAAAGATGGGCTTTAAGGACTGCTATCCTGTATCCGGACAGACTTATTCCAGAAAAGTAGATACCAGGGTATGTAATATACTGGCGGGTATTGCAGCAAGTGCACATAAGATGTCCAATGACATTCGTCTTCTGCAGCATCTGAAGGAGATTGAAGAACCGTTTGAAAAGACACAGATCGGTTCCTCGGCCATGGCATATAAGAGAAATCCCATGCGGAGCGAGCGGATTGCGTCTCTGTCCCGCTATGTGATGATTGATGCCCTGAATCCGGCAGTGACTTCCGCAGTTCAGTGGTTTGAGCGGACGCTGGATGACTCCGCCAACAAGCGTCTGGCCATCGCAGAAGGATTTCTGGCGACGGACGGTATTCTGGATCTTTGCCTGAATGTGACGGACGGACTGAAGGTCTATCCGAAGGTCATCGAAAAGCGGCTCAGATCAGAACTGCCGTTTATGTCTACTGAAAACATCATGATGGACGCAGTGAAAGCCGGCGGTGACCGTCAGGAACTGCATGAAAAGATCCGCACCCTTTCCATGGAAGCAGGGCGGAATGTGAAAGAAGAAGGAAAAGAGAACAATCTTCTGGAACTGATTGCAGCGGATCCATCCTTTAACCTGACGTTGGAAGAACTGCAAAAAACGATGGATCCATCCAGATATACGGGACGTTCTGCCATTCAGGTGGATAACTTCCTGAAAAATACGGTGAATCCCGTTTTGGAACGGAATAAAGAACTTCTTGGCATAAAAGCAGAGATTAATGTATAGGAGGAAATTTGGAATGGTAGAAGCAGTAGTAGGAGCAAACTGGGGAGATGAAGGAAAAGGCAAGATTACGGATATGCTGGCAGAGAAAGCCGACATTATCGTTCGTTTTCAGGGCGGTGCCAATGCCGGTCACACGATTGTAAACAACTATGGTAAATTTGCACTTCATACACTTCCTTCCGGTGTTTTTTATGATCATACCACCAGCATTATCGGAAACGGTGTGGCATTGAATGTGCCGGTGTTGTTTAATGAAATTAAGAGTATTGTGGACCGCGGGGTTCCCATGCCTAAGATTCTGGTATCCGACCGTGCGCAGATGGTGATGTCCTATCATATTCTTTTCGACCAGTGCGAAGAAGAACGTCTGGCCGGCAAGTCCTTTGGATCTACCAAATCAGGGATCGCGCCGTTCTATTCAGACAAGTACGCAAAAATTGGTTTTCAGGTCAGCGAGCTTTTTGATGAAGAGCTTCTGAAGGAAAAAGTGGTCCGCATCTGTGAACTGAAAAACGTGATGCTGGAGCATCTGTATCACAAACCGGCTATCAAACCGGAAGCTCTGCTGGAAGAGCTGCATTCCTACAAGGAAATGATTGCTCCTTATGTATGTGATGTATCCTCCTATCTTTATGAGGCAATCAAAGAAGGAAAGACCGTACTTCTGGAAGGCCAGCTTGGCTCTTTAAAGGATCCGGATCACGGAATTTACCCGATGGTAACTTCTTCCTCCACTCTGGCAGCTTATGGTGCCATCGGAGCAGGGATCCCGCCTTATGAGATCAAAAAGATCGTAACGGTATCCAAAGCTTATTCCAGCGCAGTGGGCGCTGGCGCTTTCGTCAGCGAGATCTTCGGTGAAAAAGCGGATGAGCTGAGAAAACGCGGCGGTGACGGCGGCGAATTTGGCGCGACTACGGGACGCCCGAGACGCATGGGCTGGTTTGACTGCGTAGCTTCCAGATACGGATGCAGAATTCAGGGTACTACCGATGTAGCCTTTACGGTACTGGATGTGCTGAGTTATCTGAAGGAGATTCCGGTATGCATCGGTTATGAAATTGATGGTGAAGTCACCACTGATTTCCCGACCACCGCAAAGCTGGAAAAAGCAAAACCGGTATGGAAAAAACTTCCGGGCTGGAACTGCGATATCCGCGGCATCAGAAAATATGAAGAGCTGCCGGAAAACTGCAGAAAATATGTTGAATTTATAGAAGAACAGATCGGTTTCCCGATCACCATGGTTTCCAATGGACCGGGAAGAGAAGATATTATTTACAGATAAGCAATCAGGTACAGAGAAAAAGGCGGGAAGCTGTTTTCATCCATTCATAGCTGCAGAGCGGATTGGGAAAATGGCTTCTCTCTTTTTAAGGAGCGGGGCGTTGCGCAATGCAGGGAATATTGATATAATAAAGCGCATGCATAAAACGCAGAAACCGCGTTTGCGCTTTGCGTAGGTAATTGCCGAAAAGCATGGCAATTACAAGCTATAATAAAGAGCAAAGCGCATGCATAAAACGCAAAAACCGCGTTTGCGCTTTGCGTAGGTAATTGCCGAAAGGCATGGCAATTACAAGCTATAATAAGGAGCAAAGCGCATGCATAAAACGCAGAAACCGCGTTTGCGCATATATGAATTTGAAAATGAGGTAGCGGTTACGATGATGAAATTATTGATGTTGAGTATTTGGCTGGTGGTGATGCCGACTCTGGTGGGGTGTCTGTGGACAAGAAGAATGAAAGGGTATTCCGGAAATGTACTGCAGGCATTTTTCTACGGACTTTTTTCTTTGTTTGCCCTGTTTGAACTCCTGGCGATTCCCATGGTATTCCTGAAGAGGAGCCTGACACTGCTCAGCTTTAGCTGGGTGGTACTGACCGGGATTCTGGCCCTGATTTCTATAGTGAAAAATAAAAGCTTTGCCAAAGAGAGGGAATGGCTGAAAGGCTGCCGGCATAAAATGACCGCAGTGCTGGCGGTTGCTATTATCTGCATCGGCTGCCAGGCGGCATATGTGACAGTGGAAGAGCATGTGGATGAGGATGATGCATTTTATCTGGCCACTTCTACTACGGCGGTGGAGAAGGACAGTCTGTACCGTTACAGTCCCTATACGGGAAAGGAGTACAAAAAGCTTCCGGCCCGGTATGTGCTGGCGGCATGGCCGTTGTTTCTGGCAGTGCTGTCGAAGCTGAGCTCCCTTCATCCTGCGGTACTGGCTCATTCCGTGCTGCCTGGATACATGGTTTTGCTGGCCTATTTGATTTATGCCCTGATCGCGGCGAGGCTGTATCCGGGAGAAAAGAAGAAACAGGCTTTGTTTTTGCTGTTTGCGGTGATCCTGCTGAGCTTTTCCGGTTTTTCCAGATATTCGGCAGGAACCTTCCTTTTCGTCCGCTCCTGGCAGGGAAAAGCGGTGCTGGCCGGAGTCGGACTGCCTGCCCTGTGCTACAGCGCGTGGTGCGCTATGAAAGAAGAACAGAGTCTGGCCTGGTTTGGTCTGATCTGCACCGTGACTGCCGCCTGCATGTTCACTTCCATGGGAGTTGCGCTGTCTTTGATCCTGGTGGGCTCTGGCGGCCTGGTGTGGACCCTGAGCAGAAAAAACTGGAAATGTCTGTTTGCAGTGGGATTTTCCTGCTTCCCGGCGCTGGTTGTTGGTGTTGTTTATGTCTTTCTGCGATAGTGCCTGCCGGCGGGCAGAGCGGTTTGCAAAGTACCGAAGGGCCCCCGGCAATGCAGAGCGGTTTGCAAAGTACCGAAAGGACCCCGGCAATGCAGAGCAGATTTCTGTAATGCAGAGCGCTTTTCGGAATAGAGAAGGAGCATAGTTATGTGGAATACATTTTTATCGGTAATTACCCATTATAAAGATTATTTTGCGGCGGGAGGCTACGGGCTGCTGTTATTTTTGTGCCTGCTCTATTTCGCTGCGGGAACGAAGAAGTCTCCGGATCAGAAGGCACTTTTCTGGCCAACGCTTATCATGCTTTTGGTTATCTTCTGTCCGGTGACGGCGAAGATTATTATGAAAATGGTGGGCGAGGACGTTTATTGGAGGACATTCTGGGTTTTGCCGGTGGTGATTTTGGCTGCCAGTGCCGGAACGGATCTGATTGTCATGATCGCAGGCAGAAAAAAACAGATTTTGGCGGTGCTGCTGTGTACTGCAGCCCTTGCTTTAAATGGAACCTTTTTATTCAATGGAGAATATTTTCAGGCGAAGGAAAATAATTACAAGCTGCCTACAGAAGTGATTTGGGTGGCGGATGCCATTAATGAGCATGCCCTGGAAAATAAGATTAAATTGAAAAAAATAGCAGCTCCCTATTCGGTGGCTACTTATATAAGGGTGTATGATGCCTCAATCCGGCAGAAGTATGGCCGCCTTGCAGAGCAGAACGGGAATGGCCGCACACAGTTGTATGTGGAGGTGAATTCCGATGATCCGGATTATGAAGTGCTGGCGGAGCGGGCGCAGAAAGCGAAGCTGCGCTATGTGGTGCTGCTGAGCGCAGCGGATAATGAAGAGGCGATGAATGCCATAAATTATGAAAAGGTTTATACTTCACCATCCTACGCTGTTTATTTCAATCGATACTACGAGAAGGATTAAGGAAATTCAAGAACAGCCTTCGGCAGTCCCGCCGGAGGCTTACCGCTTGGTGGGGGATGGATACCCGCCGCTTAAGCTGTCCTTCACTCCTTCTGCTTGTGACCGGTGCCGGACTGGTCTTTGAGATCCGGCGTCTCTTCTTTTTTGCCAAGTACTTTGGCCAGCAGTATCATGCCGTACATCAGAGTGGGAATGATGACGGTACAGGCGATGGCAGCCATGAACATATCCTTCGTAGCCGCATTTCCAGTCACTCCCAGAATAAAAGTAACTGCATAGACGCCCACCAGGATAACAATGCCGATCCATGCAAGTATCTGTTTTGCTTTTTTCATGAAAAGTCTCCTTTGAACCGTATTGACGATAAATTTTCTTCCAATGTGCAGCATTCGAAGAAAAAAGTTACCCATATTGTAGCAGATATTATGTAAAATGCAAAGCAGTTCTTAAAGGATGCGGTTTATGAAATATGCGCAGGCTTCAACGGGCATATAAATAGCAACATGCACAATAGGAAAAAGACGAATATTCTGAAAATTTTCACAAAAATGAAGAAAATGAAAAATAATGCTTACTTTATAGTGCAATAATGTGTTAAAATTGATATATTAGGGAGGGATGGCATGTTTAAATCAGGACAGTATATTTATTATGCAAACAGTGGTTTGTGCAAAGTAGAGGAGGTTACGCATCTGAAAGTATCAGGAGCGGACCGCAACAGGTTATATTATCGGCTGACGCCCATGAACAGCCAGGGCGGAACGATCTACACTCCGGTGGACAATCAGAAGGTACCCATGCGTGAGATATTGAATGAAAAGCAGGCAGAGGAATTGATTGATTCTATTCCGCAGATTGAAGAATTGTGGATACCGGAAGAAAAGCAGAGGGAACAGAGCTATAAGACAGCGCTGCAGTCTTCTGACTGCAGATCCTGGATCAGGATTATCAAGACACTGTATCTGCGCAAACAGAGCAGAATTTCCCAGGGACGCAAGATTACCTCTACGGACGAACGGTATCTGAGCAGTGCAGAGGAAAAGCTGTACGGGGAACTGGCAGTGGCGCTGGGACGGAAAAAGAGTGAGATGGAGCAGTATATTGCTTTGAGGATAAAAGATTTAGAGGCATAGCTTCATGAGCTTGTATCAGGCTTTTCGTGAAAACCTGGCATACAGCATCAGCCCGGCTGCTGAAAGCAGACTTTAAGAAGGACTGACGTTCCTGAACGGGAGGTTTACAAATGGAAAAAGAACAGAAAATGACGGCATCGGAAAAAAGTGCAGATGGATCATCTGTATATGAGATAAACAACGGAAAACTTTCGCTCAGAGCGAGAACAAAGAGCGGAGAACTGGTCTCGCTGGTGAATTTGGAAAACGGCAGGGAATATATCTGGTGTGCCGATCCGAAGCACTGGGGCTGGAGCTCCCCTATTTTGTTTCCACAGGTAGGCGCCTGCAGAGACGGAAAGTATTCCTATGACGGAAAGCAGTATGACATGCCCCAGCATGGACTGGCACGGCACAGAGAGTTTACGCTGGTTTCGCAGGAAAAAAATGAACTGTGGTTTTCCCTGACGGAAGGGGAAGAGACACTGAGAAATTATCCTTTCCGCTTTGAACTTTTGATTGGCTATGTGCTGCAGGATCGGGCGGTGAAGGTCATCTGGCAGGTGATAAACCGGGATGAGAAGACCATGTACTATTCTATCGGAGGTCATCCGGCTTTTAACTGTCCGCTGAATAAGTCGGAAAAAAAGACAGATTACAGCATCTGGTTTCATGGTGTGGATAAAATCTGCAGCAGAGGAATTGATATGTCGAATGGTCTGGCTACAGAGCAGATCACAGAATATAAGCTGGAACAGGAAAAGCTTCCGATCACAGAAACGCTGTTTGACCGGGATGCACTGGTGATTGAAAATCAGGTACACTCCGTTTCGCTGGTAAAACCGGATGGAACCCCCTATCTGACTGTGGATTTTGAGGCTCCGCTGTTTGGAGTCTGGGCGCCGGTAGGCGGAAAGTCACCGTTTGTCTGTATTGAACCATGGTATGGCAGATGTGACAGTCAGCATTATGCCGGGGATCTGGCAGGCAGGGAATACGGACATACAATTTTGCCGGGGGATCAGGATGAATTTTCTTACTGGATCAGGATTGAAGATGAAATGTGAGATAAGGAAGCTGCCGCGTCAGGCAGAAGAATAGAGCGTGGTCTGCAAAGCTACACGGATGCAGACCGCGCTCCGTCTTTCTGCCCGGTGCGGCAGTTTCTTTATAAGGTAAATAATGCCTCAGATTAACGGAATGCCTGTTTTTTTGGCGGGAGCGGTTCTATGACTCCGCAGCCGATTTTGTCTCCGGAGTTGCCGGAAGGCTGGGTGACAAAATCATCTGGTTTCAGATGGAGAATAAGTGATTTGTGAAGGATATCCCGGGGAGAAAAACGGTTGGTGTAAAACAGGGAAAATGCATAGCCGTTGTTGCCAAGAAGCGGCGGCATATCCCCGGCATGGTAAGGATGGTTCAGGCGCCTGGGATTATAGTGGTTTCCGGTTTTATCAAATGGCAGGGTGCAGTCTCCGAATTCATGGATGTGCATACCGTAAAAATTGCTGCGAATTGGCGAATTGGTATCAGGCAGCCCGGTTACCTCCACCTTGACCAGAACACCCGGGGACTTTGGATTTCTATAAAAAATGGCATTTCCGGACAGATTGGGAAAGGCGCTGCTTCCAGATATTTTAGCAAATGCAAATGGGATCATGTGATGACTCCGTAACGGTGTTTAATATAGTGTATGAGCAATGCCTTGGCGGGGTTCACTCTAAAAAAAGTCCCGCAGACGCACGCCTTTGCGCATCCGCGGAACCTTCAAGGGGAGGATAAGTAGTATTTTTATCTTTTGTACGTTTTCATTGAAGGGGGATCCAATGATTTGAAAAGGTAATCTCAAAAGCTTTCTGCTTCACCAGGAAGCTATTTGAGATTAATCATAGTATGGGCATATTTCAGAAAAGTATTCACAGAAATAAAAAATAAATTTTTAAAATTTCTTTGTCACCTAAGTGTGTGGAATTTGTTGCCGTTCGGTCTTGGAAGGAGGACACTTTCCAGAAAGCGGTGCGTCAGGTGAAAGGCTGAACTTCAACTGTATAATTGCAGTCATGAAACTGGGGGATTGAAAAATCATCGGAAATAGGTTATAATGGAGCACAGATTTCAAAGAAATATGGAAAATAACATAAAAAAGAAACAAAGGATGGTAGCGATATGGCTTTATTACAGGAATGGCGTGACATAGCATATTCTCAGACTGCTGACAAGCAGCAGCTGCAGAAATTTTGGTCAGAGTATTTTCTGACAGAAAAAGGAATTTATGAAGAATTATTAGCAGCTCCGGACGAGGTTGTATCCGGTACCGTAAAAGATCTGGCAGAGAAGTTTAATGTGTCTGTTCAGGCGATGACAGGTTTCCTGGATGGTATCAATGACAGCCTGAAGGTAAAGAATCCGATTGAAGAGATGACAGAGGATACCACGGTAAATCTTGGCTTCGATAAGGAACTGCTCTATAAGAATATGGTAGATGCGAAAGCGGACTGGCTGTATGAGCTTCCGATGTGGGATCAGATTTTTGACGAAGAAAAGAAGAAGCTTCTTTATCGCGATGCAAAAAAGATGAACACCATCGTAAAGGGCAAGAAGGTCGGAAGAAATGATCCGTGTCCATGCGGAAGCGGAAAAAAATATAAATATTGCTGCGGAAGAAACTGATCAGGCAAGGATGCTTTGACAGATGCGAAACGTGGGCGCAGATGGGGCATGTTTTCTGAAAGGAAGGCGTGCCTTTTTTGTCGTATAGGACAGTGCTCCTATACGAGAACAGCCTTCGGCATACGGATGCGCAGCTTCGCGCGCGGAACAAAAGCTTTTTTGTTCTATCTTAGAAGGCTTGTCCTATGTTATGAAAGTACTTCGGGCGTCAAAAGGAGATAAAAAATGGGAATCTGTATTGCAGTAGGAGCATTGTGCATCTTATATTATCTGATGATTGTCATTTATGCCGGGATTACCGCAGATTTTGCCTGGTTCTGGCTTGCGGCGGGGATCATACTTATAGGATGCGGTTTTTTAATCAGCTACGGTCATCATCATCTTTGGGTGATGCCAAGGTGGCTGCGCTATACGGTGATGATTTTGATGGTGGCAGGGACCTTGTGCTTTACCATAATCTGCGGAGGCATTGCGACGGGAATGCTGTCTCAGGGCAGTGACGGACTGGATTACGTGGTGGTGCTGGGCGCACAGGTAAAGGGAGAGGTTCCCTCCAGGGCGCTGAGCAAACGGCTGCAGCAGGCGCTGAATTATGCACTGAAAAATGAAAACACCATTTTGATCTTGTCCGGAGGACAGGGATCAGGAGAGGATATTACGGAAGCACAGTGCATGAAAAATTATCTGATGACCTGCGGAATTTCCGAGGATAGGCTGATCCTGGAAGAAAAGTCCACCACCACAAGGGAAAATCTGGAATTTTCAGCCGCCATGACTGACTGCGCCAGAAAGAAGACAGGGATCCTGTCAAATAATTTTCATGTATACCGGGCGGTAAAGCTGGCCAGGAAGCTGGGCTATGAGCAGGCGGAGGGGATTGCGGCACCATCGGATCCAATCATGCAGATACATTATATTGTAAGGGAAGCATGTGCACTGGTGAAGGAAAAAATGGTGGGAAATATATGATATGCGGAAAATAATGGAATTTTGGAAAGGAAGAAGAAACAAGGATGACAGCAGGAGAAAAAGGTATCAGTGATGAAGCTCTGAATAGAGAAAAGCTGGAATGGTATGAGTCGGAAGCCCGTGTGATCGCAGAGCAGTTTTTGGAACAGGCAGGGCTTAAGGCAGGAGACCTGGTGGTGATCGGCTGCTCCAGCAGTGAGATTACGGCCCATAAAATAGGCTCTTTTTCCAATGCACAACTGGGAGAAGCCGTGCTGGACGGTTTTTGGAAGATATTTTCCTCCAGAGATATCTACCTGGCGGCCCAGTGCTGTGAACATCTGAACCGGGCCCTGATTTTGGAAGCGGAGGCCGCAAAGCTGTATGGCCTGGAGCCGGTAAATGTGGTGCCCCAGCCAAAGGCGGGAGGTTCCTTTGCCACAGCAGCCTATGAGCGGATGAAATATCCGGCAGCGGTGGAGCATATCCGTGCTGTGGGCGGCATTGATATTGGAGATACACTGATTGGAATGCATTTGAAGGAAGTGGCAGTGCCGGTGCGGATTTTGAAAAATATGCTGGGAGCCGCCCATGTGGTGTGTGCGCGCACCAGACCCAAGTTCATCGGAGGAGAGCGGGCTCATTACGATGAGCTTCTGAAATAAAAAGAGCAAATTTTAAATGAGCTGATGTTCCAAGATTGTGTTAAGTTTTCTGTGAAAACTTAACATGCAGCGTCAGCCCATTTGCTGAAAGCAAATTTTAAATGGGCTGATGTTCTAAGATTGTGTTAAGTTTAGGGGGGAAGAAAATCATGAGACGTTTGAATAAAGCGGAAAAAGCGGCGGCCGCAGCGGTACTTGCCATGGCGGCAGGTGTGGCTGGGACAGGCATTACTCTTTTAAAGAAACATACCAGGCTGCTGGCCCAGAAGGCGGCTGCCATGTTTGGAAATGATGACACAGAAGAGAAAGACAGTGAAAAATAGACTGTATTTCTCGCAAAAGCAGTCCTGTTCAGGTATAAAATAAAAAAACCGGCAGATACTATTTATGTTCTTCCAATAAAAACAGGGTTTCTGGGAGAATAAATTTCGATAAAAGGAGATCCGGCATTCCGTTGCAAAACGGCATTTTGGAGATCCGGTCATTTAGAAAAGAAAGGAGATAGTATTATGCCATCTTTAGTATGTTCGGTACAAAATTGTGTCTATAACAATGCAATGTATTGCAGCAGAGGTGATATCAAGGTAGGGGGTTCGGAAGCGGAAACCTGCCAGGAAACCTGCTGTGACAGCTTTCAGGAGCGGAAAGCAGAGAGCATGAAGAGCTCTGTGGGAACACCGAGTCAGGAAATCGGTGTTGTATGTGAGGCATGTCACTGCGGCTACAATGAAGACTGCAAATGTACGGCAGGTCAGATTGACATTGCCGGTGCGGCAGCCTGCAGATGCGGTGAGACAGAATGCGCTACTTTTACCAAGGAATAAAATAAGTTCTTACATCTCAGTGAGAGAATGCCCCAGCCTCTACAGGCGGAGGGCAGCAGGAAAGCAGAGGCGTTCTTGAATTTATTGGAGGAGCGGCTTTCGCCCTGACAGGCGGTGAGCAGCAGACCAGTCTCAGCGGCGGGTGTCAATCCGCGCTGAGATGGAAACCTCCGGAAGAAAGACCACAGGAGGAAAACAGAATGAAGCAATTTAAAATCTGGGACAGTCATGTTCATTTATTCCCGCCGGAAATTTACCGGAACTGGGATAGATATGCGGTCAGAGATGAGACCTTTGCAAATCTGACCAGAAAGCCGGCCAATGGAAAAGGAACCGAGGAAGCATGGGTGGATATAGAAGAGTCTCTGGCCTGTGCGCAGGAAGCCGGGGTCCATGGACTTGTGATGCAGGGCTGGTATTGGAACGACGCAGGCATGATGCGGCTTCATAATGATTATATGGCAGAAGCAGTACATAAATATCCGGATCGTCTGAAGGGATTTATTTCCGTTAATCCCAAATTTGGAGAAGAGGCCCTCGCGGAATTGGAGCGGTGCAAAGATATGGGCTTTTCAGGCATCGGAGAGCTGGGACCGGGAGGAAACGGCTATGATTTTGAAGATCAGGATTTTCTGGCAGTTCTGGACTGGGCGAGAGTGCATGATATGCCGGTCTGTATTCACTGCGGCGAGCCGGTAGGCCATAAATATCCGGGCAAAGATATGACTTCTCTGGCCCCGCTTCCGGAGCTGATTAAAAAAAGTCCGGATCTGAAGCTGATTTTGGCCCATATGGGCGGAGGTCTTCCTTTTTATGAGATGAATCCCAGATACCGGAAAGCCTTTGGAAATGTCCGTTATGATATGGCGGCCAATCCTCTTTTGTATGATATCCGCAGTATCCGGGCCGTTATTGCCATGGTCGGACCAGAGCGTCTCCTGTATGGCAGCGATTTCCCTCTGCTTTTATATCCTTCTAAGTGCCGGAGGGCAGATTTCACCCTGTTTCTGGAAGATATCCGGAAAAATGCCGGACTGACAGCAGAGGAAGAGTCCAGGATCATGGGAGATAATCTGCTGGAATTTTTGTAAAGGGCGGATGGAAGAGTAAAATAATTGAAAATAGTAAAAAAAGTAATTGACACAGGTGATCCCCTGTGTTAAAGTTAATAAGGTTATAAATAACAGGAAAGCAGAGTATCCACTCTCACCCGGGCATGAGCAAATGACCTGTGGTTCATATCGATGGCAGAAGCATGAGAAGCTTTTTGTATAAGATTTGGTGGATAACTGTGTTATCCACTTTTTTGCGCATGTAATGAGTCAAGTGTCAGGTTTTCCTGAGAGTTTGGCGAAGGCTGAGGCATCGGGCAGGCAGATCTGCTCGTTTAGGTCAATGTATATGGAGGTGCACGACTATTAGCGAATTAATGATTAACGAACAAATCAGAGACAAAGAAGTCAGATTGGTTGGAGAAGATGGTGAACAACTGGGGATTATGTCTTCCAGAGATGCGATGAAACTTGCAAAGGAGGCAGAACTGGATCTTGTTAAGATTGCTCCAGGGGCGAAGCCACCGGTTTGTAAAATTATTGATTACGGAAAATACCGCTACGAATTGGCCCGTAAAGAAAAAGAGGCTAAGAAGAAGCAGAAAGTAATTGAAGTAAAAGAAGTGCGGATGTCTCCGAACATTGATGTAAATGATCTGAATACGAAGATGATCAATGCCAGAAAGTTCCTGGAAAAGGGAAATAAAGTAAAGGTGACACTTCGTTTCAGAGGACGTGAGATGGCTCATATGCAGGCCAGCAGACATATCCTGGAGGATTTTGCAAAAGCGATCGAGGATATTGCGGTGGTTGACAAGTCGATTAAACAGGAGGGCAGAAGCCTGACCATGTTTTTGTCTGAAAAACGTTAGTAATGATTGAAATACAAGGAGGAATAGAAAAATGCCAAAAATGAAAACAAGCAGAGCTGCTGCAAAACGTTTCAAAAAGACCGGTACTGGTTTATTAAAGAGAAGTAAAGCTTACAAGAGCCATATCTTAACCAAGAAATCTACCAAGAGAAAAAGAAATCTTAGAAAAGCAACCATTACTGATGCAACAAATGCACAGAACATGAAGAAGATTTTACCTTATTTATAAGAGTGGACGAAGGAGGAGATAGGACATGGCAAGAATTAAAGGCGGATTAAACGCTAAAAAGAAACATAATCGTGTATTAAAGCTGGCAAAAGGTTACAGAGGAGCCAGATCAAAACAGTATAGAGTAGCAAAACAGTCTGTTATGAGAGCGCTTACCAGCGCATATGCAGGCAGAAAAGAAAGAAAGCGTCAGTTCAGACAGTTGTGGATCGCTCGTATCAACGCAGCAGCACGTATGAATGGTCTTTCTTACAGCAAATTCATGTATGGGCTGAAGCTGGCAGAAATAGATCTGAACAGAAAAGTCCTGGCAGATATGGCTGTAAATGATGCAGCAGGCTTCACTGCACTGGCAGAAGTAGCTAAGAGCAAACTGGCTTAATTCAGATAACATATCATAAAACCCGTTTCTTTCCAAATGATGGATGAGACGGGTTTTTGTTATTCAGCCAGAAAAAAAATATTGTGATCTGTCATTCGGACGCAAAAAAATAGACCAAGGTGCTTAAAAACACTTTAGTCTGCATAAAACAAAATACCCACAAGGGCCTGAGTCCCTTATGGGTATTTAATATACTGCGGAAGATGGGACTTGAACCCACACGAGCGCATTGCTCACAAGATCCTTAGTCTTGCTCGTCTGCCAGTTCCGACACTTCCGCGAACAAAAGCTATTATAGCAAAGTCATGCCCATTAGTCAATAAAAAAATATAAAAAACAAGAATTATTTTTCTGAAAAACTGCTTGACTTTTTCAAAAGAATGCGATATTATATGGTTCGTGAGTCGCAGGACTTACAAAAAATGCGGAAGTGGCGGAATTGGCAGACGCGCAGGCTTCAGGTGCCTGTGGTCGTTAAGATCGTGTGGGTTCAAGTCCCATCTTCCGCATTCTTTATTTTTAAAGCCCGGTGAGGCTTTCTTTTTTTGCCATTCTATAATTTGGAAATAAAAATTTAATATTAAGAAAAATTAGCTTGACTTTTTTTATGTATCGAGGTATCATATAACTTGTGAATTGCGAAGTTCACTTAAGAAAGACGCGGAAGTGGCGGAATTGGCAGACGCGCAGGCTTCAGGTGCCTGTGGTCGTTAAGATCGTGTGGGTTCAAGTCCCATCTTCCGCATGAGAAGATTTCTGAGCAATCAGAAATCTTTTTTTTCTTTTAACGCTGTTTAATACAGGCAAAGATGAAGTTTGATAAGTGTGAGCTGAATTAATCTGAGAGCTGACAGGAGGAGAATAATGTCAAGAAGATATGATGATAACCCGTTAATGAATAATAAGAACAATGGACCAAACTGGAAAAAGATCCTTGGTATCAGTCTT
Source organism: Lachnospiraceae bacterium (assembly GCA_028689585.1). Lineage (GTDB taxonomy): Bacteria > Bacillota > Clostridia > Lachnospirales > Lachnospiraceae > Merdiplasma. Next base: position 59,648 of record JAQVCW010000023.1, read on the forward strand.
AGTATTATTTTGGGTATTGTTGCAATAGGCGGCGGTGTTATTTACTATGTGGGGCATAATCTCATCAGCCTGTCAAATTATGTGGCTGACGAAGATGTGAAGACCGTAGCGGTGGACCAGCTTCCGGAAGAAGCGAAGCAGACTGTGAGTACGGAAGAAAAGCAGGGTGTTGTGCTGAACGAACAGGAACTGAACACCATTCATGAGAAGATGAGCAGTTTAAATACAGTAGAGAAAGTAAAGGATGACAGTGTATACAACTTTATGCTGGTGGGTGTTGACCGCCGTGATAAGTCCTGGAATGGTAATTCAGACAGTATGATGCTGGTCTCGATTAACAATACGGCAAAACGTGTCAGTATTATTTCACTGATGCGTGATACTTATGTGGATATTGCTGATTATGGCTATGCTAAATTAAATGCAGCTTATGCATATGGCGGGGGCCCGCTGCTGATCTCCACAGTTTCAGATACCTACAAGATAGATGTGTCAGATTATGCGGCAGTTGATTTTGAGAACATGATCGAGATTGTAGATGCTCTGGGCGGCGTTGATCTTACTATGACGGACGCAGAGGTAACGGTAGCCAACGGTTATATGATGGATATGTGCAATACTCTTGGTCTGTATGGTGATGATTATGTGCTGCCGGGCGGCGGCAGTTACCATTGCAATGGTGTACAGGCAGTGGCATATGCCCGCAACCGTTATGTAGGCAATTCCGATTATGCAAGAACAGAACGTCAGAGATATGTAATTTCTCAGATAATCGCTGAGATCAAGCTGATGAGTGTTTCACAACTGACTCAGTTTGTGACAGATGTGCTTCCTCTGGTTACTCATAATGTAGAAGAAAGTAAGATCTGGGATCTGGTAACGCAGGCTCCGGAGATCCTGCAGTATAATTTCGTACAGGATCGTATTCCGTATGACAATATGTATGATGTGATCTATGAGGACAGTCAGGATATGCTGGTACCTCAGTGGGAGACTACACTGGAGAAGCTGCATGAGACCATATACGGTGACGGAAGCATCAGTGACAACAGTGATAATGACACGGAAAATAAAGTGGATACCAATGACAAGTTTACCAGTGATTATCCGGGACTGGTTTCTGAGGTGGAATAAACAGACACCTTGTATTCCTTATAGTGAAAAAGAAAGTCCTGACGGAGTTTGGCAGTCTGCCAAATTCCATCAGGACTTTCTTTGTATTTACAATCTGAGATCAAAAAAACGATATGAGCTTTGCAGTGTGCACAGTTCCATATCGTTTTTTGATTTATACTTTACAGAAGAGGGATACCCGCTTTTTCGCAGATGCTCCGGGTGGTTTCATCCCATACGCTGGCCTGGACCTCTCCGATATGTGCGCTGCCCATCAGAAGCATACACAGACGGCTCTGACCGATGCCGCCGCCGATGGAGTGGGGAAGTTCCCCTGCCAGCAGAGCTTTGTGGAAAGGAAGGGTGCGCCGGTCATTGCAGCCGGATACGGTGAGCTGCCGGTCGAGGCTCTCCGGACTGACACGGATGCCCATACTGCTCAGCTCGAAACTGCACTGAAGCGTATCATTCCAGAAAAGGATATCTCCGTTGAGGGACCAGTCATCGTAATCCGGAGCGCGTCCGTCGTGAGGCTTTCCGCTGGCTAATTTGTCACCGATCTGCATCAGGAAAGTAGTTCCGTGGAGCTTTACAAAGGCATTTTCCCGCTCCTTGGAGGTGAGATCCGGATACAGGTCCTCCAGCTCCTGGGAAGTGATGAATACCACTTCCGGGGAGTGCAGGGGAAGGGAAAATAACTGGGGAAACATAGCGTGCAGATTCATTTCTGTGGCGCATACGGCTGATACGATAGCCCGTACTACGCTTTTGAGATAATCAAGATTGCGGTCTTCTCTGCGGATTACCTTTTCCCAGTCCCACTGATCCACATAGATGGAGTGAAGATTATCCAGTTCTTCATCCCTGCGGATCGCGTTCATGTCACAGTAAAGCCCCTTGCCTACACGATAGCCATATTCTTTTAATGCCATACGTTTCCATTTTGCCAGAGACTGCACTACCTGAGCTTCTGTCCCGGTGTCTTTGATGTCAAAAGTAACTTTTCGTTCTATTCCGTTCAAATCGTCGTTCAGTCCGGTAGAAGCCTCCAGAAACAGAGGGGCGGATACCCGGTGCAGATCCAGTGTGGCACAGAGCGTATCTGCGAACAGACGCTTGATGGTTCCGATGGCCTTCTGGGTATCATACAGGCTCAATACAGCCTGATAACCCTGAGGAACTATAACATTGCTCATGATTTTATAACCTGCCTTTTCTTAATTTTAGGGCAGTGATATCGAAAAATGAAAAACAATATCACAAACACAGGCACAAAGCGCATTGGGCCGCACCTGGTAGATGCCGATTAGAAAAATTATTACACAAATCCCGGGAAAAGTAAAGAGGAATGAAGAGGGTGTCAGACTTTCTGTGAAAATCTGCTGCTGTTCACACGCAAATTTGACACAAATAATACTCCTGAAGAAAATGAAAAAGCAGATAGGGGAGCTATCTGCTTTTTCGAGGGGAGTATAAATAATTAATAAGGGGTTTGTAAAAAAAATTGTTTAAGGGCAAATTCTTTTTACAAGCAAAATTATAATATAATTTCCATAAAAATGCAATACATATTTTTCGCAAAATCAGAAATAATAAAAAATGTAATATAAAACAGAAATTCAGGAGGCAAAAAATGGCGAAAAATACGAGAAATCAGAGTCAGAACAGCAATTCTGAAGGAAACAGCAGCAATGCATCAGGCAGCAGCTATCAGAACAGCAGCAAAAATCAGAACAGCAGCAGCTACCAGAACAACAGCAAAAATCAGAACAGCAGCAGCTATCAGAACAACAGCAACAGTTATCAGAACAGCAGCAACTGCCATAACAGCACCAATACCACGGGCAGCAACCAGAACAAAAATAAAGCAAACAGCAAAAACGAAACGGATAAAACCACTTCGAAAAATGCTTACAACGAGATGGACTCTGAGTATTGATTTTTAATCCTGGAAGGGCGCCTGCTGATACAGCAGGTGCCTGTTTTTTTGTATAGGGTGGGCTTTTTGAGAAACCGGCCAGGATGCAAACCGCAGAGGGGCTTCAAACATATAATAGAAAAAAAGGACACTTTTATGGAATTTGGAACCATTCCGGCAAGAGAGCTGGACCGGTATGTTCAGGAGAATGGGACTGTGATCCTTGACCTGCGTTCTCCGGAGGAATATCGAAAACAACATATCAGGGGGGCGGTGAATTTTCCCTGTCATTCCGATAAAGAGAAAAGAATGGAATTTATTTATCCAAAAGATAAGGAATATGTGCTCTATTGTGCCAGAGGTGCGGTCAGCCTGGCGGCGGCCAGAGAACTGGCGGCCAGAGGCTACCGGGTAAAGACGGTAGTGGGCGGAATCCGGGCATACCGGGGGCATTACCTGGAAAAAGGTTTCTAAAATGATTGACAGGTTCTTTCCTTGGCATTAAGATAACTTAAGAGAAATTATTCTTTGAAGTTTACAGAGAAAGGATTCGTACTATGAAATTATATATTGCATCCGATATTCATGGATCTGCGTATTACTGCAGAAAAATGCTGGATACATATGAAAAAGAGCAGGCAGAGAGAATTCTTCTGCTGGGAGATATTCTGTACCATGGGCCGCGCAACGATCTTCCAAAGGAGTATGCTCCAAAAGAGGTGATTGCCATGCTCAATGCCAGAAAAGAAGAGATTTACGCCGTGCGGGGAAACTGCGAAGCTGAGGTGGATCAGATGGTTCTGCAGTTTCCGGTGCTGGCGGATTACTGCCTGCTTCCGCTGGGACATAAGATGATCTATGCCACTCATGGACATGTCTACAATGCAGAACATCTTCCGCCCATGAAGGAAGGGGATATTTTGCTGCATGGCCATACTCATGTGCTGAAGGCGGAGAAGAGAGAGGGCTTCATTTTATTAAATCCGGGATCGGTATCCATACCGAAGGAGGGAAATGTGCCCAGCTATGCAGTGCTGGAGCATGGAAAGTTTGAAATCAAGGATTTTGACGGAAACGTAATCAAATCAATGGTGATTGGGTAAAGTCTTCAATGAAAGCCTGACATACAGTGTCAGTCCATTTGCCGGAGGCAAATTTAGGATGGGCTGATGTTCACTTGGAGGATAATTTATGAAAATGGTAGAATTGATGGCGCCCTGTCATTTTGGCCTGGAGGCGGTTCTGAAAAAAGAAATACTGGATCTGGGCTATGAAATCAGCCAGGTGGAGGATGGAAGAGTGACCTTCCTGGGAGATATGGAAGCCATCTGCTACGGCAATATATTTCTTCGCACCGCAGAGCGGATTTTGCTGAAGGTGGGCAAGGTACACGCGGAGACATTTGATGAACTGTTCGAACAGACAAAAGCACTGCCATGGGAGGATTATATTCCAAAGGACGGAAAGTTCTGGGTGGCGAAAGCCACTTCCATCAAGAGTAAGCTGTTCAGCCCGTCGGATATCCAGTCCATTATGAAAAAAGCCATGGTGGAACGGATGAAGAACCACTACAAAGTATCCTGGTTCGAGGAAGACGGTGCAGAATATCCCGTCCGGGTATTTCTGATGAAGGATGAGGTTACCATCGGGATTGACACTTCCGGTGTTTCCCTGCATAAGAGAGGCTACCGCAAAATGACGGTAAAGGCACCGATCACGGAGACGCTTGCATCGGCACTGATCCTGCTGACTCCCTGGAATAAGGATCGTATTCTGGTGGATCCGTTCTGCGGAAGCGGCACATTTCCCATTGAAGCAGCCATGATGGCGGCAAATATGGCACCGGGAATGAACCGTTCCTTTCTCGCAGAGAAATGGACAAACCTGATATCATCGAAATTGTGGTATGGAGCGCTGGATGAAGCAAATGAGATGGTGGATACGGATATCGATGTGGATATCCAGGGCTATGACATTGATGATGAAGCGGTGAAGGCGGCCAGGGAAAATGCGGCGCTGGCCGGAGTGGATCATCTGATCCATTTCCAGAAGCGGTCAGTGGCGGAACTGAACCATCCGAAAAAATACGGCTTTATTATTACCAATCCGCCTTACGGAGAACGTATTGAGGACAAGGAAAATCTGCCGGCGCTGTATCAGGAGATCGGCAGAGCATTTGGCCGGCTGGACGCCTGGTCGGAATATCTGATTACTTCCTATGAACAGGCGGAAAAGTACATCGGAAGGAAAGCGGATAAGAACCGCAAGATCTATAACGGAATGATTAAAACTTATTATTATCAGTTTCTTGGGCCAAAGCCGCCCAGAAGGAAGGATAAATAAGATAAATATGAATAGGACATACAAGCGCCGGCCGGCTTTCCTGAGTCTGCTTCTGGCATTGTCTGTTTTTCCGGGGACGGGTGCGATGGCTGCGGAGGAACAGAAGAGCGGGGAAGAAACGCTTTGGAGCAGTATGGCGTTGTCAGACGGGGAAACGGAAACGGGCCCTATGGGAATGCTGAAGCAGCTCCAGAACAGTCTGCAGGAGCAGTTTGACGGCAGCGGCGAAGGATTGGCGGCCGCATCAGTAAAAGAACTGATCGTTCTGCCAGAGGAATACGATGCCAGAAGCATCGGCAGGAGTCCTGTGATTAAAAGCCAGGGGAGTTTTGGAACCTGCTGGGCGATCACGGTGACATCAGCACTGGAAGCGGCGCTGATGCCGGAGGAGCACCTGGTTTTTTCAGCGGATCACCTTTCTTTGCAGAACGGTTTTCACATTACCCAGAATGAGGGCGGAGACTACACCATGGCAATGGCTTATCTGAGCAGTTGGGCAGGGCCGGTGCTGGAAACGGATGATCCTTACGGAGACGGATATTCACCGGAGGGGCTGGAAACGCAGGTGCATGTGCAGGAGATGCAGCTTCTGGAAGGGATGAGCCGCCAGAAGATCAAGCAGATGATTTACGAATATGGTCCGGTACAGACCTCATTATATATGGATAGAAAGACCACATCGGCGGCGAAGGAGTACTATAATGCCCAGGCGTATGCATACTGTTATCCCGATCGGGATACACCGAATCATGATATTCTGATTTTGGGCTGGGATGATAATTATCCAAAGGAGAATTTTAAAGTACAGCCGGAAACGGATGGAGCTTATATCTGCCAGAATACCTGGGGAGACAGCTTTGGAGACAGCGGCATATTTTATGTATCTTATCAGGACGCCAATATTGCCCAGGGAGGCGTAGCCTATACGAATGTGGAGCGTGCCGACAATTACGATCAGATTTATCAGACCGATGTGTGCGGTTGGCAGGGCCAGCAGGGCTACGAGACGGAGAGCTGTTACTTTGCCAATGTATATACGGCCCGTGGTGAGGAAAGGCTGGAAGCAGTGGGTTTTTACACCACAGACTTTCATTCGGAATATGAAATCTATGTAGTGGAAGACTTTAAGGACACAGAATCCTTTCAAAATAAAGTGTTTGCCGGAAGCGGGCGCATAGAAAATTCCGGCTACTTTACCATTCCGCTGGCGCTGACACCGGAACTGACCGAGGGAGAACGGTTCGCTGTGGTGGTGAAAATCACCACAGAGGGTGCTACGAAGCCGGTGGCAGTGGAATTGAGCAAGGATGAGTATACGGATACCGTGACTCTGGATGGAAAAGAAGGATATCTGAGCCTGTATGGTGACAGTTGGGAGTATACGGAGGGAAAATTTCAGACAAACGTGTGTCTGAAGGCATATACCTCTTCGACCAGAAGGGATGGATAGTCTTTGCCGAAAGCAAATTTTTAACGGACGGATGGTTTTTACGGGAGGAGAAGAAATGAAACAGAGGATTATTTTTGCCACGGGCAATCAGGGCAAAATGAGAGAAATCAGAATGATTATGGGCGATATGGGAATGGAAATTCTGTCTATGAAGGAAGCCGGTTTGGAGGCGGACATTATAGAGGATGGCAAAACATTCGAGGAAAATGCTCTGATCAAGGCACGGACTATCTGGAAAATGACGAAAAATGATATTGTGCTGGCGGATGACTCAGGACTGGAGATTGATTATCTGAACAAAGAGCCGGGGATCTATTCGGCCAGGTATATGGGAGAGGACACCTCTTACGATATCAAAAATACAAAAATACTGGAACGCCTGAATGGGGTAAAAGAGGAAGAGCGGACAGCCCGTTTTGTCTGTTCCATCGCGTGTGCTCTGCCGGGGGGGAAGACCCTCACCAGCCGGGGGGTGATGGAAGGCAGGATCGGATATGAGATCCGGGGAGAAAATGGCTTTGGCTATGATCCTGTTTTCTATCTTCCGGCCATTGGCTGCACTTCAGCGGAACTGTCACCGGAACAGAAAAATGAACTGAGCCATCGTGGAAAAGCCCTGCGGGAAATGAAAGAAAAGCTGGTGAAAATACTAAAGGAGCCGGGAAGAGAATGAAGATTCTGATTATGAGTGATTCCCATAACCACGATGCGAATGTGGAACGGGCAATCAGGAAAGAAGCGCCTCTGGATGCATTAATCCATCTGGGAGATTCCCAGGGGAGTGAAGAGTATATTAGAGAGCTGGCCGGATGTCCGGTTTATATGGTGGCAGGAAACTGCGACTATTTTACCAATCTGCCCTATGACAGGGTTATTCAGCTCGGAAAATACCGGATTATGCTGACACATGGACACCATTTCTTTGTGACGGTAGGCCCCCAGGATCTGCTGGAAGAGGCAAAGGCACAGGGCTGCAGTATTGTGATGTACGGCCATACCCACCGTCCGCTCATGGACGGTACCAACCAGGAGGTGCTGGTGCTGAATCCGGGCAGCATTTCTTTCCCGCGGCAGGAGGGCAAAAAACCAAGTTATATGGTGATGGAGATAGATGATCAGGAAGAGGCGCATTTTCGCCTGAGTTATCTCTAAAAAGCGGGTATGTAAAAAACTGAAAAAATATGCTGAAAAATAAGTTGACACATCTGCCTGAATATAATATAATGATTCAATGTGACCGAAAGCCGTACTGTGTCTTGACATAGGCAGCCGGTGATCACGGAAAGTAAGAAATGTATGTAAATGTTTACGCCAAAGCCCCGGCGGACATTTTACCATAATCGCGGATATAGACAGAAGCATTCTTAACAGTGCATGCTGGGATAACCGCGAAGCGCAGACCGCATATGTGATTTGCGTCGGGAGGACGGAAATAAGCCTCTGCCAGCCCGGTCCCCAGAAGTTTTATAACGATTTTAAGGAGGAAAACCAATGAAAAGTTATATGGCCAGCCCATCAACGATTGAAAGAAAATGGTATGCAGTTGATGCAGAAGGACTTACCTTAGGACGTCTTGCATCTGAAGTTGCCAAAATTTTAAGAGGAAAAAATAAACCGACCTTTACCCCGCACATCGATACAGGTGATTATGTAATCATCGTAAATGCAGACAAAGTTAAAGTGACCGGTAAAAAATTAGATCAGAAGATTTACTATCATCATTCAGCATATGTAGGCGGTATGAAAGAAACCACCTTACGTGAGATGATAGAAAAGAAACCGGAAAAGGTAGTTGAGCTTGCAGTAAAAGGTATGCTTCCAAAAGGACCTTTAGGCAGAACAATGTATAAGAAACTCTTTGTTTATGCTGGTCCGGAACATAATCAACAGGCTCAGAAGCCAGAGACACTGACATTCTAAGAAGGAGGTAAAGAACATTGGCTACAGAAAAATTCTACGGAACAGGAAGAAGAAAAAAATCAATCGCACGTGTTTACCTTGTACCAGGTACTGGTAAAATCACTGTAAATAAAAGAAGCATCGACGAATACTTCGGTCTGGAAACATTGAAAGTAATCGTTCGTCAGCCGTTAGTTGCTACAGAGAACGTTGAAAAATTTGACGTACTTGTAAACGTTCATGGCGGTGGCACCACAGGACAGGCTGGTGCAATCAGACACGGTATTGCAAGAGCACTGCTTCAGGCAGATGCTGAATACAGACCTACTCTGAAAACAGCAGGTTATCTGACACGTGATCCACGTATGAAAGAGCGTAAGAAATACGGTCTCAAAGCAGCCCGTCGCGCTCCGCAGTTCAGTAAGCGATAATCCGCATTTCACGGTATATCAAAATGGTTCAAAATGCCCGAAAACGCTTGTTTTCGGGCATTTTTTCTTTTGATTATTTTTGAGAAACTACGAATACTCAAAACTCTCAATTTCGAGGGCAATTCGGGGCTAAATTCTCAAAAAGGGTCAAAAAATGGGTCATTGACCTGCCGAAAGAAGTGCCGTTTTCGAGGTTCACAGTCCTGCTCATGAGCTTCTAAAACACAGGTTGTTTTCAAGGAATTCAATATTTCCCTATGTGATATTCTGACGAATTCTGATGTCAGGAACCATTGGTTATCTAAGCGTTCAGCTCTTTAGCTGGGCGCTTTTTTTGTTAGGGCAAGGCCCTGTTCTCCATTGAGGAGTTTTTCGTTGTTCCGAAAAATGGAACTTTGGAGAACAAATAAACCACCTGCTCTGCGGGTGGTTGGAGTAGCTTTAGCGTTGTGTAAAAAACCTCCAATGATATAAATAATCTCTCGGAATCTCTAGGCCAGTAAATTCAAGGCTTTCAGATTCCCTTTTTATTAAAATCCCCCACTTTTTTGCCAAAAACACTTGACAACTTCATCGGAAAATGCGGCGCTTCGCGCCTATTGATCAATAAGTACCGTTCGTTTTCGTGCGGCACACATTTTTCGATTGGAGGCGATTTTTTTGTTACCTGTTAACTGTGGCAGTCATGCCGACTACCAAAACTTTATTGTTGAAAAGCTTCGTAAATATTATCCTAATCCTGATTCCATTGCCCGTTCTACATGGGATATCATTGACCGTTTTTGGAATCTCGATCTTTCCTTCACTGATGAATTTATGAAAGATAAGTATTCTGTCTTTGGTCCTAAACCCAGAACCCCTTCCTGCATGCAACGTTCCTATCTGTTATCCATTGATTTCAAAGTGTCTTCTGTGACTGATTGGGCTGCACAGCTTAAGATCAACCCTCTTTATGCCATTTTAAGCGGCTTTGAATTCGGTGATACTCCTGGTGTTGGCACCTTTTATGATTTTCTGGCTCGTCTGTGGGATTCTGATGACAATCATCTTTCACCACACGTTCATCCGCTTAAAATCAAAGTAAAGAAGCCGAAAGCGAAAGGTTCGAAAGCTGATTCTGTTGAAAAAGTTAAAGTAGAACAACTACTTCCAGAATTAGAGCACACCTCTTTTGACATCAAGGATCAGCCTTATGGTTCACTGTTTTCCATTTACAAAAAGGAATTCTTAGAACAATCTATTTCGAAAGGCTTGATTGATACCAAATCGCTTGCATTGGCTGGTGATGGAACTCCTCTTGTGACTTCTCACCGTGAACGCAAACATCGTGTATGCGACTGCGCTTCAAAAGGCATCACTGACTGCAAATGTGACAGATATTTTTCCCAGCCAGACTGTGATATCGGTTGGGATTCTTCCAGAGACTGCTATTACCATGGATTTGATCTTTACATGCTTGTTGCTTCTGATTCTGAAAGCGATCTTCCGGTTTTTCCATTGCTGAATCCAGCTTCAATGCATGATTCACATGGCTTCCTACATAACTTTTTCAGAATGAAAAGCTTCCTCCCTGACTTCAATGTCACAAAGATTCTTCTGGATTCCGCACATGATGCTATGTCTTATTATGAATATTTCAAATGGGAACATATCATATCTTTTATAGACCTTAATGGAAAAGGCGGGGTCAAGTTGCCTTACAAGAACGACTTCACCATTGGTAAAGATGGGGTTCCTGTATGCAGAGAAGGCAGACGTATGAACCATGATGGTTCTGAACCGTCCAAATACCGTGTTAAATTCAGATGTCCTTTGGCCAGTAGAAAATACGGATGTTCTTGTGAACATCCTTGCTCTGATTCAAAGTATGGTAGAACCGTGCATGTGGCAAGGAAGGATAATCCAAGCCTGTTTAATATTCCACCTCGTGATTCTGATGAATGGAAGCTTGAGTATAATGCAAGAACTTCTGCAGAACGTTCAAATAAACGTGAGAAATTAGACTTTAAATTAGAAGACGGCAGACACCGCTCAACTAAGATGTGGTACTGCCGCCTCTATCACATCCTGATGTTACAACATCTGGATGCCTGGGATATGCCTTTTGAATCCGCCCTGAGAAAGTTGATTCTACAAGCGGCATAATCCATTACTCATTATAACTCTTTTTTCAGGCATAGCGACAGTTATGTCTATTTCTCATACTCTTTTTTTCATTTTTATTTCATTTTGGATAATATTTACTTTTCAATGTCCGGTTGCCAGCGTAGCCGGCATGATCAATCAAGATTCCGAGAGATCATAGTTTAAACGTAATTTCAAAAATATGGAATTGCAATTAAATGCATACTTACAGGCAACAAAACGCACATACAGAACACTAATCAGAAGAGTGCATTTCTGATAAAGAGAAAAATATGTTGTATAGCCACAGTTGCCAGGGGTGTAGCAAAAAACATTAAAAATTGTATTTTACGGAGCCCAGCGGTCGTTACTCCGTTTTAGAACGGCCAATTTGCGGAGTAAAACGGTCGATACCATATGCTCCAAAGCTTGTCTGTCCTATGATATTGATTAATCAACCAGAACAAAGGGTTGTTCTGCACCGGCTTCTACAAAACAGAATATGGCCGTTTAAGAGCATAAAAGTGGCTGTTGATACCCATAATATGCAAAAATCTGATTATCCTCTGAAACATGAAAATAGAATAACGAATATAGTCATAGGAATACCTCAATTGGTGTTCCTTTTCTATTTTGCATATTCCGGAAAAATGAAAACTGGTAGTCTGGAGATTGACTTATTTTTGCTTGACCACCAATCTTTAGATTCATGGCACATTGTTGTCAAATCCTTGCGGCTACAGCGTGTTACTGATTTCATGAGCTAGTAATTCAAAAACGAGTTAATTTAGATTAGTAATAACATACAGCGGTGCGAAGCAGGCTTGATTATGGGACATCCATCTGACAATGACACACTAATGTAAGTAGAACAGAATCGTTGATTGTGCCGTTTCTGTTATCCGGACAGGCGGTTGAAATGACACATGGAATATTTAACGTTCAGAAACGGACGGTTATTTTAAGTTTGTGCGCCATAGGCGCACTCTAATGGGGAAAAGTCCCGATGCTCGGGACGTATAAAGTCATACTTTTGATGGAACATTGCTTGTCATAGTAGTATTTGAGATTGTGGGGTAGGAATATAATGCCCGATAAATTGGAAAAGAATTCAAGTTATGTGATAATCATCGAAAGGCTGTTGGGATTAGTAGTAGCTGGATAAATTAACAAATCAGGCACATGATGAACTTGAATAATCAGGAAGGGAGATGATTGAGATGAAGATGTACATGAAAAATTATGAAATTAGATAAATGCAAAAACATACAATCCGATGTCTTGCAGGCAGAATTGTAGATATAGGGAGCATTGCTGTTATCATCAGATGCGACAGAGGTTGCCTTATACGTTCATATCTTCTTAAATATTGCTCCTAATCTTTTGAATTTTCATATCAGTCATTATAGAACTGGTGAACAAGGGAAAGCCGATTAGGATAAGGAGTTTTAAGGTGATGTTTCCTTGTTTTGATCTGTGTATTATTTAAGCGGTTATACTTTGAGATATGGGAAGTCGTGTGAAAATAACATATAATTTATGTTTCATGTAGTGTAAGATATAGAAAACACTTAAGGAGCCAAAATCATGAATGTGAAAACAAAAGTTACGAAATATCTTGAGTATTGTGAATTTAGAAAAGAATTGGACTGGAAGACATTAAAAGCATATCGAATAGATATAAGACAATATTTTGACCGTATAGCTGCCGATAATCCGGGTAAAGAAGAAATCGAATCCTATATAACAGATCTACATAGGAAATACAAGCAGAAAACTGTGAAACGAAAAATAGCAAGTATTAAGGCATTTTACAACTATCTGGAAGAGGAGGAAATTCTTACAGAAAATCCATTTAGAAAAATCAAAGTGAAATTCAAAGAAATATTACAGCTTCCGAGGATAGTACCTCGAAATGAAATTGAGAAATTGTTGAATTATATGTACAGCAATTTACATAAAACAGAAACTGGTAATTTGGGAGAAAGGTTGCGTGATGTTGCCATAATTGAGGTATTCTTTGCAACTGGAGCAAGAGTATGTGAAATATCGAATTTACGACAGGAATGCATGGACCTGGAATCTGGTGTTCTAAGAATTATGGGAAAAGGTGGAAAAGAACGCTATATACAGATTGCAGATTCAGACGTTATTACATTATTAAAAAAATATTATACTGTAAATGAGGCGGAGATAAAAAAATGTGGCTATTTCTTTGTGAATCGGCAGGGCAAACGATTCACAGAACAATCAATGCGAGCAATGGTAAAAAAGTATACTGTTTTGGCAGGGATTGAACGTCATATCACTCCACACATGTTCCGCCATTCGTTTGCGACATTTTTAATAGAAGAAGGTGTAGATATTAGTTGTGTACAGCGAATTTTGGGACATAGTTCAATTAGAACCACACAAATATATATCCATGTTGCAGCAGCAAAGCAAGCAGAAATACTCAAAAATTATCATCCAAGAAATAAGATGGCTATCAAGGGAATAGCAGCATAGAATGTAATGTTTTAAATAAATATTATATTACATGATCACTGAGAAAATCGAGCTGGTGGTCTTTTTTTCGTACTTATAATTAAGTGTAAAATAGAAAGTCATATTTTAGAGCACATCACTGAATCTTTTTTACAGCAAAGAGAGATTTGTATATTTTTTTCGTGTAAAGATTTGCTGAATTATGTTATAATGACATAGATAATTAGTAGTTATCTATT
>JAQVCW010000064.1 GCA_028689585.1 Lachnospiraceae bacterium
AACTGTGGTGGAAGAATGGATCAGCACCAAAGAGGCGCATGTAGTCTATGGACTGCCGGAGGGAAGTTATACCCTTCACGAAGAACTTGCACCATTGGAAGATGGATATGTATCCGCAGAAGATATTAAATTTGAGGTATTGGAGGATGGCACGGTCACAAAAGTGGAGATGAAAGATGGATATTCCAAGACAGAAATCTCCAAAACGGACATTACCACAGGCAAGGAGCTGGAAGGAGCAAAACTTCAGATTCTGGACAAAGATGGAACCGTGCTGGAAGAATGGGTGACCGATGGAAAGCCGCACAGCGTAGAGAAACTTCCGGTAGGTGTGGAACTGACTCTTAGAGAGATTACAGCACCGGAAGGATATGAAATTGCAGAAGATGTGAAATTCACATTAAAAGATACAAGGGAGGTGCAGAAAGTAGAAATGAAAGATGCAAGAACACCGGAGACATCCGTACCAAAGACGGGGGATAATCCGTTAAAACCGATCATACTGGTTATTTTATGCGGCATCTGTGTGGCAGGACTGGTACTCACCATTCGTAAGAAAAAGAAATATCATAAGACAAATGAAAGAAAATAAGCGAAAGGCGGTTCGCCTGATTCTGCTTCTGGTTTTCCTGATCAGTGCAGGCATCCTGTTTTATGACATGGTGCTTACGCCGAGACAGAATCAGGAACTGTCAGAGCAGTTAAAGAAAGACTTCCAAGAGGAAACTCCCGGAGATACTCCGGGGGATGCCTCTCCCGAAGAAGAAAGACCATCGGCTGGAGAAAAAAGCCAAGTGTCTCCCCTTGACCTTGCAGCACTTCGGGCAGCTTACCCGGATGTGCAGGGGTGGCTTACGATTCCCGGAACAAACATAGATTATCCTGTGCTTCAAAGCACGGAATCCGAGCCGGAATACTATCTGCACCGCAACTATAAAAAGGAGTGGAGTGCCAATGGCAGCCTGTTTCTGCAGTGGAACAGCAACGTGTCTGAAAGTCAGAATCTTATCATCTATGGCCACAATATGAACAGTGGTGCGATGTTCGGGAACCTGGATCAATACCGTCAGTACAGCTACTGGGAGGCACACAAAAGTGTCTTTTTCCAAACAATATCCGGTGTATCAGAGTACGAAATAGTGGCAGTAATGACCGCAGATACAGGCATCTTTCCGTTCCAGCAGGTAGTGTTCGGAATGGAAGGTGTGGACAGCTATGTGGAACGTGCAAAGGCACTATCAGTGTTCAAAACCGGAGGTTCTCAGAACGTATCCGACCATGTGCTGACGCTTGTCACCTGTGCGTATGAGTGGGATGATGCCAGAATTGTGGTGGTGGCGGTGGAAAAAGCGTAGGGGAAAAAGCAGTGAAATTTAAGGAGTTTTGGCAGTTGACTTTCAAGTGTTTATTGCATATAATATATTTAACAGGACTCCCCGCACCTCTCACGAAAGTGATGTGTCCCATGGGGAGACATTTTATATTTAGAGGAAAATACAAATGGAAGTTAAAACACCGAAAACATATGAGGAGCAGGTTCAGTGCATTGCTGACAAGGGGTTTCTGATAGAAGATAAAGATAGCTGCATCACTTTTTTGAAAAAGGCAAATTATTACCGCCTGTCTGCATATTTTCTGCCATTTAAGAAAAAAGATGGTTCTTATTTTTCAAATATATCATTTCACAGAATACAGAAAATTTATGATTTTGACAGCCATATCAGAGCTTTGCTGTTTGAAACAATAGAGGAAATCGAATGCTATCTACGCACACAGTTTTCTTATTATAGCGCGCATACATATGGCTCAATGGGATATTTGGAAGCAGATAACTTTTCACAAAAGCATAATAAAGAAAAGTACGATAGGAAGATACAGACCAGTATTGAGGAAAACGCCAGAACATTGGTAGTAAAACATCACAAAGAACAGTATGATGGACAGTTTCCGATATGGGTAATAATAGAATTTTTCTCAATGGGAATGTTGTCATACTTTTATAATGATATGAAAACAGCGGACCAGAAAAAATTGGCGAAGGAAATGTATGGAACATCGCCAACATGTCTTATGAGTTGGCTGAGGTGTGTTACAGATTTGAGAAATCGATGCGCACATTATTCCAGACTGTATTATTGGATGTTTCCAGCTATGCCAAAGATTCCGAAAGATTTTGTGTTCACAGCGGACAGAAAACTGTTTGCGCAGATTGCTATGTTGAAGTTGCTTTATGTAGATAATCAAAAATGGAACTCGAATGTAGTGGCAGGGATAGAGGCACTAATAGAAGAATTTGGTGAAGATATTTCTTTGAAACATATTGGATTTCCCACTAACTGGAAAGAATTACTTGTCAAATAGTATCATTATTGTGAAAGTAAAAAATATGTGAGGTGTCTATGATGAAAGCGATACCAGATGAGCGAAAAGAAAAAGAGCAAGAAGCTGTCCGTAATCATATTCTTACAAGTATGAAAGATATAAAAGCAGGAAAAGGCAGAGAATATCAGCAGTTCTTTGATGAACTGGAGAACCGCTACACACAGAAATAGTAAAACAGAATAAAACAAACCAAGAGAAGCAGGACATATTCCCGTAAAAAGGAATGTGTCCTGTTTTTTTCAATTTCACAGAAAGAAGGGATTACATTATGAAACGATATTATACAGCAGAGGCTGTGACAGAAGGACACCCGGATAAGGTCTGCGACTTGATTGCAGACAGCATCTTAGATGCGTGTCTGAGAGAGGACAGCCAATCACGGGTAGCCTGCGAAGTGCTTGCTACAAAGGGAAACATCATTGTTGCAGGGGAAGTTACCAGCAAAGAGGAACCGGAAGTGTTCGGCATTATCCGAAAAGTGTTAGATGACATCGGGTATCCGGATATGGAAATTTCGATGGATACGCTGATCCACGCCCAGAGTCCTGACATCGCAGAGGCGGTGTCGTGTTCAAAAGAGCAGCGAAGCGGTCAGGTCAGCGATGCAGATGACTGGAGCGATGGGGCAGGAGATCAGGGAATTATGATTGGTTATGCCACCGATGAGACAAAACAGATGCTCCCCATGCCAGTAGTACTGGCAAACCGCATTGTCCGTGAACTGACCGCCTGCCGGAAAAGCAATTACATTGCGGACATCCTGCCGGATGGAAAAGCACAAGTGACGGTGGAATACGAAGATGGGAAGCCTGTGCGTGTAGACAGTGTGGTTGTTTCCTGCCAACACAAGGAAGAGAAGGATCTGAGAAAATTGGAAAAGGAAATCCGCAGCAAAGTGCTAAAGCAGGCTTTGCGTCCACTTCCGGCAGATGAGGATACGAAGGTCTTGATCAATCCATCTGGACGTTTTGTGTTCGGCGGAATGGAGGCGGACACCGGGCTCACGGGAAGAAAATTGATGGTGGACACTTATGGAAGTCAGGTACCACATGGCGGCGGTGCATTTTCCGGCAAGGACTGTTCCAAAGTGGACAGAAGCGCAGCGTATATGGCGCGCTACATCGCCAAAAACATGGTTGCAGCGGGTCTTGCCAGCCGATGTCAGGTGTCTCTTGCATATGCCATCGGCGTGGCAGAACCAGTGATGGTACAGGTGGATACCTTTGGCACAGGCAAGGTGTGTGCCGATGACTGCCTTGCAATGGCAGTGCCGCTGGTGTTCGGACTGACACCGAAGCAGATCCGAAACACGCTTC
>JAQVCW010000024.1 GCA_028689585.1 Lachnospiraceae bacterium
TATAGAATGGACAGCCACGGATGAGAAATATTTGTTACAGTTCCGCTTTTTACTTGACGAACAGCTTCCGGGCGGCTGCCCAGGTATACCGCAGGTGCATTTGCAGAAAGCTTAAGCATCTTGGGTTCCACAAGATGTTCCATAGGAATTGGGAGTCATTTGTTTGAGCCGAAGGTGAGTTATGGCTCCCAATTCCTGCTTTTGGAACACCTTGCGGAAGCCTTAGATGCTCTTGGCTTTCGAAACAGCACCTGCGGTATACCTGGGGCAGCCGCCCGGAAGCGTTCTCATTTCAAGGCAAAACTGTAACAAACATTCACATACTGCAACGAAATAAAATTGATTTTTACGGTATAGTATATTATAATAAACGAAAAGTTTATTTGAGGAGACAAGGATGGAACATTCTAAAAAAATGTTTATAATAATATTTTCCTGTATTGTGCTGATCGGGGTATTTTCTGCATTTATTCTGTGGAGGACATTCCGGCCAAGTCAGGGGCTGCCTTATGAGCGGATTACGATGGAACAGGCAGCGGAATATATGGATTATGAAACAGGATACCTCCTGGTGGATGTCAGGACGCAGGAGGAGTATGACGAAGGCCATATTCCGGGCGCTGTCTGTATTCCGCTGGAGGAGCTTCAGGCAGAGGCCCAGAAGCTGCTTCCGGATAAGGAACAGATGATCTATGTATATTGCCGCAGCGGCAGAAGGAGCAGGGATGCGGCCCAGAAGCTCTGCAATATGGAATATACGAATGTGACGGAAATTGGCGGTATCCTGGATTGGAATGGGGAGACAGAGAAATCGAAATAAGAGCAATATAATTGAAAACGATTAGAAGAAGCCAAATGATGGAATAGAAATTCTGCCATTTGGTTTTTATTTTACCAAAAAGTAATTGACAAGATACAATATTAGTGATATGGTTAATTACATAAGTAATGAACTAAAAAAGCAAATAACCATTTTGGGAAATTGTAATAAGAAAAACAAGATGTCAAAGAGAAACAGTAAGAAGGGAAGTGAAACAGTGTGAATGAAATCTTGACTCAGGAAAAATCCATATACATCCAGATTAAGGAAATGATTGAAAATGATATTCTGAGGGATATCCTGCGGGAGGAAGAGCGTGTGCCCAGCACCAATGAGCTGGCAAAGCTGTATGCGATCAATCCGGCAACTGCGGCAAAGGGAGTGAATTTGCTGGTGGATGAAGAAATATTGTATAAGAAACGGGGGATTGGAATGTTTGTGGCCGCGGGTGCGAAAAAGTTGATTACGGGAAAAAGAAAAGAACATTTTTATGATGATTATGTAAGAAGCCTGATGATGGAGGCGGAGAGCCTTGGAATTACGAAAAAAGAATTGATTGCTATGATTGAGAGAGCAGAAGACAGCGTCAGCCTGTTTGTCGAAGACAAATATTAGGATGGGCTGATGTTCCACAGGAGGGATGACAAATGAGTAAGTTGATTGGGCAGAGAATTAGCAAGGTATATGGAGGAAAAGAAGTCCTTCACGGCATAGACCTGGAACTGGAATCCGGTAAAATATATGGTCTGATTGGAAGAAACGGAGCTGGCAAGACTACACTTCTTTCTATCCTGACTTCCCAGAATCCGACTACAGGCGGTACCATAACCTTTGATGGAGAACCGGTATGGGAGAACCCGAAGGCGTTGGCGCATCTGTGCTTTTCCAGAGAGCTGAATCCGGTGGCGGGGAGCAGCACCAGTGCGCTGAAGATCAAAGAATATCTGCGCATTGCTGCCACATTTTATCCAAAATGGGATAAGAAAATGGCAGAGGATCTGATGAGGGAGTTCGCACTGGATGAAAAAAAGCATATCAGCAAGCTGTCAAAGGGGATGCTTTCCATGGTAACCATCGTTGTGGCTATGGCAAGTAAAGCGGAATTTACCTTTATGGATGAGCCGGTGGCAGGACTGGATGTGGTAATGCGCGAAAAATTTTATCAGCTTCTGGTAGAGGAATTCACGGAAACAGGCAGAACTTTTGTCATATCAACCCACATTATCGAAGAGGCGGCGGATGTCTTTGAAGAAGTTATTATAGTGGATCAGGGAAAAATTCTGATGAAAGAAAATACACAGGATCTGTTGGAGCGATGCTGGCATGTCAGCGGACATGAAGAGGAAGTAGATGCAGCAGCAGCCGGCCTGGAACGGCATCATGAGGAACATATGGGACGCAGCAAAGGGGTGATGGTGATGCTGCAGCCGGGACAGAAGATACCGGAGCATTACGATATCACCATACAAAAGCTCAGTCTGCAAAAGGTATTTACAGCACTGTGCGGGGAGGAGGCATAGAATGGACCTGGTAAAGAGAAACCTCCGCTATTGGAGCAGAACCACCCTGTATAATCTGATGCAGACAGTGCTGGTATCATTGGTGCTGGTGTTCTTCTTCGTAACTGGAAAAAGTGATTTTTCGGGAACAGAGGGGATTTTGGAAACATCAGCGGCACTTTATCCGTATTATCTGATCCTTACGGGAGCGCTGGTGATTATGTCGGTGACAACTGCTTTCTTTCAGACTTATTTTTTCATATTTATTTCATTGAATTCCAGCAGGCGGGGAGCTGTATTGGGAGTGATGGCGAGTACAGGGGGAGTGATCCTTGTCATTGTTACAATTGGATGGGTTCTGTGGAACCTGGTTCCAGGTGAAATATCGGAATCGGGAAGAACGCTTCTGCCTCTCATCACAGGCGCTCTGCTGGCGGTGGGAGCAGCAGCCATTAGCATGGGTGCAGTAAATGCCCGCTGGGGAAAAAAGGGAGTGATTGTAACCGTACTGCTCAGCATGGTACTGGGAGGTACTCTTGGGCTTACAATCGCCATGGGAGCAGATGGAATCGGCGGTCTTTTAAGAAAAATGATGCTGTCGTTTGCCGGAATAGAGCGGTATATCGTGTTGTTGGCCGGAGCTGTTTTGTATATTGCGGCAGGTATTTTTGCCATGACGATAACCAGAAAACTAGAAGTAAGAAGATAGGAGGAGATGATATGTCCCAGGTAATTAAGCGTCAGTTTGTAGTACAGTGGAAAGACTGGATGTGGGGAATGGGATCTGTTGGCGGAATCAGCCTGATCGTTTTCTGCGTGATACAGCTTATAGTGCATTTTACCGATATGAGTTATCAGCAATTTGTGTCGATAGGAACGACTTTTGGATGCGTGGTTGCAGTTTTCTATGCATTGGTAATAGAAATTCAGGTGGGTTATTATTTTAATCTGGAAATCTCCATGGGATGTACCAGAAAACATTTTTTTCTGGCATTCTATCTGGTGAACCTGGTATTTGGCCTTTTGACCTTGGTCCTGCTGAGCGCGATCTGCATGGCAGAAATGGGATTGAACAGATTGCTTCACCCAGGGGTGGAAAGTATGTTTAACATCCTTCCGTATTTTCCCAGCATAGGAATAGGGGTGGCGGTGGCATTGCCGATGGTATGCGGTTTTGCAGGCGCGCTGAATATGAGGTTTGGAAAGAAAGCATTCTGGGTTTTGTGGGGGATCTGGATGTTTGCCTGGATTGGAATCCCGCAGATCAGTGAGGCGGCAGAAAATGCACCGGGGTCTATATTCGGAAGAATTGGAAATGGTGTGAGCGCTCTGTTAAAGATGGTTCCGGGAAATATCTGGATTGTGCTTGCAGTGACGAGCAGCCTGGCCTGCTTTGCGGGCAGCTTTCTGATACTGAGAAAACAGGCGGTGACCGCGTAGAAGCAGGAAATTTTGAAAAAGACAGGAGACGGTTTTCCTCATCCTTGTACTTTGCTGATAAGACAGACATCTGTTATGATCGAACATAAAGTTCGCTGATGACAGATACAGGTTCGATCAGTACGGTAGATTGGGATCGGGGAAAGCCGCCTCCTGTTTTAAGGTCAGTGCCTGCTGAAATTAAAATTCATGATTGACAAAAGCGTGTATCATTGCAGAAGTGATAGAAATATCATCATCCGGCACCGGGACTTCTTCCCGGCAGATCCATTGTCCTTCGCAGAGCTCGCCGGTATCCAGCGTAATTTTATCCGGGCCATCCAGCTCAGCAGTATAGCCAAGGGTAAGATTTCCGGGAATTCCCCAGGGCTGGGAACCATAGTAACGGATATTTTTCACACGGACTCCTGTTTCTTCCATGACTTCCCGGCGGACCGTATCTTCCGCGGTTTCTCCGATTTCAATAAATCCGGCGATCAAAACGAACCAGGTGACAGGCCGGTTGGCGTATCTGGTCATCAGCAGACGGTCTCCGTCGTGAACTGCTACGATGATAACAGGGTTAATCCGGGGATAGACCAGGTTCTTGCAGCGGGTGCAGACCAGCTTGCGTTCATCCGCTCCGGGCTTCATAGGGGCACCGCAGTGGCCGCAGAAGCGGTTGCTGTTATACCAGCCTGCCAGATGCCATGCGGTATAGCCGGCAAAAGCAAGATCCATGGGACGAAGTGTCCGGAGAAAACGGAGGGGCTGGAGGGAAAAAGCAGTATTTGAAAGGGGGTACGCAACATCATTTGAAGAAAAGGCCAGAAAATATTTTTGTGTATCGATTGCAAATAAATAATAAAACCTGAAGGAATATCCGGGGATAATAAAATCCTGATAAATTGGATAGATATTCTCGTTTTTAATTAAAACCTGACCTTTTTGAAAATAAATGATGGAGTCAGAGGCTGTGGGTTCCCAGAGCTGATAATCCAGGGAAAAGTGGCTTGGAGAGATATCCTGTATCATAATATTGTACCTTCTTCTTAAGTTTAAATTCCCGGAGCTGACGTATCAGCTCCAGGGCAGAATTGTTTCTTGTTTTTGAATCATTAATAAACGACGACAGTGCTCCACATGGGAACATTTTTATAAATATACAGCGCACCCTTAATGTCAATGCGGACACAGCCATGGGAAGCAGGATTTCCAAAGGAATTTCCATCATTGATTATTTGACCGTTGCTGGTCCAGTAGAGCCAGGAATGAATCGCGTTTCCGTTGAAATAGCTGGCGTAGTAGGCAAAACTGTATGCATCGAAGTACAGTCTGGTATCTTTTTGGACGATGGAATACACTCCGTTCAGGGTAAAGTCTTTTACGGTTCCGGTGGAGCAGGCATAGCTCTTATATAAGGACCAGTTATACTGTGAACCGGTGAAAATGTAAAGGCGCTGCTTGTACTGGCTGATCCAGATCAGATACTTGGAGCTGCTGCGGTATTTTCTTCCATTTACAAATTGTTCTGCCACAGATTTGGACAATTTTTTAGAAGAACTGTAAATGGAGGAATCGAAACTCAGGTAGCTGTTGTAAACAGAAACCAGGGTTCCGTCATTTAACTTCACGGTAGAATAAAAAGAACCGCGATTGGTTACGATAACGCTCTGACCGGGAGAAAGGTATCTCTCTTTGCTGGGATCAGATACCAGATTGGCATTGTAGCCCCTGGTGATATAAGCGTTGTACTGAATGGTCGGAAGATCCTTTGCAGTGCTGCTTATCTTGTAAGGCTTGGCACTGACGGAAGCGGAATAGCTTCCATAACGGGTGACTCCGTTTACTTTCCGGTAAGCGCGTACCTTAAAGGTATAACTTTTTCCATTGGTCAGCTTCTTTATAGAAATAGAAGTTTTGGTGGTGGTGCCGATGCTGACATATTTGTTTGTGGAAGTGTTCTTCTGGTATATCTTGTATCCGGTGGCATTGCTGACGGATTTCCAGGTCAGGGATACATAGCCGTTGCCGGTTCCCTTGATCGAAACGGCGGGAACAGCAGGCTTTTTCACCATAGGGGTAGCTGTCACATAGTTTGATTTTTTACCCTCATAGGTGGTGCCGTTCACACTGGAAAAAGCGCTGATACAGTAGGTGTACTGCTGATTATTGGTCAGCTTTTTCAGAGTCAGCTTCAGTGTGGTGGGTTTTACGCGTTTTACCAGCGTCAGTGTATTGCTGGACGTATTCAGCTTGTAGATATTGTATCCTGCGGCATGGGATACGGATTTCCACTTCAGTGTCACCTGGGATTCTCCGGCGGTAATGGTGGGAGTCCGTACCTTTGAGGGCGCATTTGAAGCAGCACCGGCGGTATGGCACATGATCAAAACGCAGAATAAAAGAGCGGGCAGCAAAGTCCATTTCTTAATTTTGTTTAAGTTGGGGATGAAACGATTCATAATTCTTTTCCTTTCTTAAATGCATATCGTTAACAAAAATATTACATATATGTTACAATAATAAACAATTTATTTCAATATGTCAATGAAAACTGAGGCTGTACAAGTGAAATGTTTTTTGATAAAATATAATCTAATTGAACAATTTTATAACTGTTCAGCAGGTAGGTGCATTTACTGCACAATTTTAATGAAACAGGAGGCAATGCTATGCTGCATTCAGTAATTATTCCGTGCTACAAATCAGATCAGACGATTCGTAAGGTAGTGGAAATGACTATGGCGGAGTTTGAGAAGATGGGAAGGAGGGAATATGAATTCGTTCTTGTGGACGATTCTTCTCCGGACGGTGGAAAGACGCTGGAGGCGCTGCGGGGCCTGGTTCGGGATTATGCCCGTGTGAAGGTGGTGGAACTGGCGAAGAACGCCGGCCAGCACAATGCGGTGATGGCAGGATTGAATTATGCTTCCGGAGACATATTGATCGCGATGGACGATGATATGCAGACGCATCCGTCCCAACTGCCCCTTATTCTGGATGAACTGGACAAGGGGTATGATATTGTATATGGATATTATCCGCAGAAAAAACACAATAAATTCCGGAATTTTGGCAGCTATGTCAATTATATGACGGTAAGAATCCTGCTGAAAAAGCCAAAGGATCTGAAAACATCCAGCTTTTGGGCAATCAAAAAGTTTGTCCGGGATTATGCTGTGGAGTATAAGAGCGCTTATACCCATCTGCAGGGAGTGTTCCTGCGGATTACCAGAAATATCAGTTCCGTACCGATTCAGCACTTTGAACGTGAGATAGGCACATCCAATTATACCATGAAGAAGCTGATGCAGCTCTGGTCCAATATCATGGGATTTTCCATTGTACCGCTGCGGGCGGCTACGAAGCTGGGCTATATCTTTTCCGGCATAGGGATGCTGGGGGTGCTTTTTGTGATTATACGCAAGATTGTCCGTCCCGTTACCTACATAGGGTGGCCGTCTGTGATGGTTGCCATTTGTTTTTTCTCCGGACTGAATCTGTTGTTTATGGGACTGATCGGAGAATATGTAGGCAGGATTTTCCTGGGGCTCAATAACAATCCTCAGTATGTGGTGCGGCAGATTGATGAACAGGGAAAGGCACCGTTTATTCTGGATTCAGAAGGAAACCGTTTTGAAAAAATAGAAACTAAAGTCAATGGAGCAAATTCAGAAAGGGAGTAGAGAACATGAAAAAACTTATGATTATGGGAGCTGGTATTTATCAGGTTCCGCTGATTAAAAAAGCAAGGGAAATGGGGATATATACGATTGCAGTGAGCATTCCCGGGAATTATCCCGGTTTTGCAGTGGCGGATGAGATCTGCCATATCAATACGGTGGACTATGAAGCTGTGCTGAAGGTGGCACAGGAAAAGAAGGTAGACGGCATTGTGACGGCAGGTACTGACGTAGCCGTGATCACCATCGGCAAGGTCTGTGATGAGATGGGGCTTACCGGACTGAGTTTTGAAGCAGCCAGGGTGGCTTCGGATAAGATGCTGATGAAGGAAAAATATGAGGAGCACGGTGTGCGCACCGCCCGCTTCCGCAAGGTAAGCTTTGAAGATAATCTGGAAGAGAAAATTGCCGGTCTGGAGTATCCTCTGATTTTTAAGGCAGTGGATTCTTCCGGCAGCCGTGGCATTACCAGAGTGAATTCCGCTTCAGAGGCTGCCGGTGCGATCGCTACTTTAAAGGCAGTCACGAGAAAAAAATATTATATTGTAGAAGAATTTATCATCGGTGAGGAATTTGGAGCCCAGGCATTTGTATACGGAGGCAAGGTACAGTTTGTGCTTCCTCATGGAGATTATGTGTTTGTAGGAGATACGGGAGTTCCGGTAGGGCATTTTGCACCTTATGAACTGTCGGATGAGATGCTGGCGGACGTATATGATCAGACCGAAAAGGCGATCAAGGCTATGGGACTGGATAACTGCGCAATTAATGCTGATTTTATCATGAAGGATAATACTACATATGTACTGGAACTTGGGGGGCGATCCGGTGCCACCTGTCTGGCGGAGCTGGTATCCATTTATTACGGATATGATTATTATGAAAAGATTATCGAGGCAGCGCTGGGAGAGGCACCTGAATTTCCGCAGGATCAGGCAGTTCCCAATGCCAGCAAGCTGCTGATGAGCGGCAAGGATGGAATCATCCGATCCATTGCGAACAACAATCTTCCAAATGATGATATTTATGAGGTGATGTTTGATTACAGAGTGGGCGAGCCGGTAAAGAAGTTCCATGTGGGACCAAATCGCATCGGACATGTGATTACGAAGGGAAAAACTTTAAAAGAGGCCACCGATACTCTGGAGATGGCATTAAAGAATATTGAGATCCAGGTGGACTGAGCGGATCTTGAATGGATGAGCGGAAAGGAAAGTACATGTTTGAAAAAACCCAGAAAAAATTAGCAAATATTTACCTGTTTTTCGATTTGATGCGGATGACAAAAAAGATTCCGAAAAATTTTTCTCATGTAATGGACGTACAGGCGAGACGTTTGCAGAAGCTGATGAAAAGGGCCTATAAGATTCCCTTTTATAAGGAGCGTTTTGATGCGGCGGGAGTGAAGCCGGAGGATATTAAGACTGCGGACGATCTGGTCAAACTGCCTGTGCTGACGAAGGATGAACTGCGGGAATGGATGAGCCGGGAAGCGAAAGATCCAAAGTATAAGGAATGGATCATAGACACCACCAGCGGTTCTACGGGAAAACCGCTGTCGATTATCTTTTCGCCCAAAGAAAAAGCCTATATGAAAGCGAACTGGTTCCGGGTTATGATGGTAGCCGGTTATAATCCTTTTTTTGGCAAGACCATGAGCAGAATCAACGCTCACGATGAAAATGCCGGAGGGAGAGACACTTTTCTGCAGAAGTTCGGTATCCTGAGAAGAAAATATGTGAATCAGTATGCATCGGAGGCGGAGATCATTGATGCGGTCAATGAATACAAACCGGACTGGCTGTATATGAATAAAACCGAATTGATGAGAATTGTCCTCTACAGCAATAAAACAGGAAAGAAGATTTTCCATCCAAAATTCTATGATCCTATCAGTGAAAAAGTGGACGAGAACAACCGCAAGCTGTTTATCAAGACATTGGGAGAGGGAATCATTGATTCTTACGGGAGTGCGGAGACCGGCGCCTGTATGGTGCGCCTTCCGGGGAAATCCTACTATGTGGTGCACAATGACTCTTTTGTGGTCAATGTGCTGGATGACGAGGACAAAATGGCAGAGGAGGGAAGACTGGTGATCACGCCTCTCTATAAGACCGACCTTCCGCTGATCAATTATTCCATCGGAGATAAGGCTACCTGCAAGGTAAAACAGGGCGTGCGTTTTATCACCAGTGTTCAGGGACGTATGAATGACTATTTCTATTATGAAAATGGCGGTGTGACCAGCTTCTTTGAAATCACACCGGTGATTGCTCACTGCGCGGATATCCTGCAGATTCGCTTTATTGAAGAGACTTATGATCTGATCCATGTTCAGATCGTAAGAGATGACCGCGCCAGGATGAACTGTGAGGAAATAGAACAGTATCTGACTGTGAATTTGAATAAGATTTTCAAAAAACCGTTTGCTTTTGAATTTGAGTGGATGGATTCGATTCCGCCAGATAAAAATGGAAAACTGAGAATGATCGTATGCAATGTAGCCCATGATTAAATGTCTCCTGACGCTTGGCGATGTATTCTCTTTTGAAGCAAATATGCTTTATAAAAATGGCTTTGCCCGGATCGGGTCAGGATTTGGGCGGGGCCATTTTTACTGAAATCAGAGAAAAATGCGGCTGGTAATGAAATGTTTAGATGATTTGAAAAAGGGAAAAAATAGAAAAATGTAATTTAAATTTAAGAATTCAGGGGTTAAAATCCACTATAAACTGTGTTAGAATGAAAGCTGTGTACCAAAAATCAGAATAGGCGAAAATGCATGAAATTAAAGTGCAAAGGATGGGACAGAGTTGAAAATAGCAGATATTATGAATAAAAGAAAAAAGAAAAAAGAAGAGCAGGAAAATGAACTTCTTTCGCAGGGAAAGCCGGAAAACGGACAGACAGCGGAACAGATACTTCAAAATCCGAATGATTTGAAAACCGTACAGGAAGCTGCGACAGAGAGTGCTGCTGCGGCAGAGGGTACTGCTGTGACAGAGAATACTGCTGCGATAGAGCGTATTGCCGCGACAGAGAGTACTGCTGTGACAGAGAGTACTGCCGCGATAGAGAGTGCTGCTGCGACAGAAGAAAAATCCGTGCCGGAAGATAACGTTGTCTGGGAGGCAGACGCTGTTCAGAACGAGAAGAAGGATCAGGAAAAAGAAGAAGTGAAGGAAGCGGAGCCGGAGGCTCCCGTGCCGCTGATGCCGCTGGAGCGTCTCAAACCGGATCTGAGTATTGGACTGACAAAAGAGCAGGTGGAAGACCGGATCGCCCATGCAGCAGTGAATGTGCTGGTGGATACGGAAGTGAAGACACTGAAAGATATTGTGAAGGAAAATCTCTTTACGTATTTCAACCTGATTTTCCTGATTATAGCGATTTTACTCTGTGTAGTGGGATCATTCCGGGATTTGACCTTTTTACCGATTATTATTGCGAATATCCTGATCGGAACCTTTCAGGAATGGAAATCCAAGCAGACGCTGGATAAGCTGTCGATCTTAAGCTCACCTAAGACAAAAGCGATTCGTGATGGCAGTGTACAGACGCTTCAGTCAGATGAACTGGTGCTGGATGAAATTGTTATTTTCGAACCGGGAAATCAGATTCCTGCAGATGCTGTTGTAGAAAGCGGTGAGGTTCAGGTAAATGAATCTCTGATCACCGGCGAAGCGGATGAAATCGTGAAAAAGCCGGGAGACAGCCTGCTTTCCGGCAGCTTTATTGTATCCGGCCAGTGCAAGGCCAGACTGGACAAGGTCGGAGCGGATTCTTATGTATCCAAGCTGACGCTGGAAGCAAAAGAACAAAAACAGGGAGAAGAATCAGAGATGATCCGTTCTCTGGACGGACTGGTAAAACTGATTGGTATTTTGATCATTCCAATTGGTATATTGCTGTTTTCCCAGCAGTATTTTATCAATGATGAAACATTTCGAAACAGTGTGACTGCCACTGTGGCAGCAGTGATCGGAATGATACCGGAGGGACTGTATCTGCTGGCCAGCGTAGCGATGGCGGTGAGCGTCATGCGGCTGGCGATGAATAAGGTACTGGTCCACAATATGAAATCGATTGAGACACTGGCCCGGGTAGATGTACTGTGCGTGGATAAAACAGGGACAATTACGGAAAATGTAATGACAGTGCAGCAGGTCATCCCGCTTCATGCTGCAGTAAAGACAGAAATGCAGAGCAGCGGTCAGGGAACATTTTCCACAGATATATCAGCGTCAGATGTATCTGCCGAAAACGGGGCTGCATTGGAAGCGGAAGTATCGAAAGCGGGGGCCCCACAGGCGGAGAGCGCAGCGGGTGCATCAGCTTCGGCGTCCTCTGAGCACATTGGAAATGCGGCTCCATCTGTATCCCTTCCCCAACAGGATTTCACTCCGGAAGAGCTGGCGGTTCTGGAAATGCAGCTTGGAGATTTTGTGGCAGGAATGAATACTGACAATGTTACCATGCAGGCGATGCAGAACTTTTTTAAAAAGAATACGGGAAGAAAACCGGATCAGATCTTTACGTTTTCTTCTGCTACGAAATACAGCGGTGCAGTATTTGGAGAGAAAAACTATGTACTGGGTGCGCCTGAATTTTTGCTGAGAGAGGATTACTCCATTTATCAGAGCCTGCTGGAACAGTACAGCTCGAAGGGATACCGGGTGCTGATTTTCGGAGAATATCAGGGAGCTCTGGACGGTAAGGTACTGCAGGCTCCGGTGCTTCCAAAGGGGATGGTGCTGCTGGCGAATCCGATTCGTGAAAAGGCTCCGGATACGTTCCGCTATTTTAAAGAGCAGGGAGTGACGGTAAAAGTTATTTCCGGTGATAACCCGGTGACGGTATCTCATGTGGCGATGGAAGCGGGAATTGATGGCGCTGAAAAATATATTGACGCAGTTACATTAAAAACAGAGGAGGATGTGCTGGAGGCAGCAGATCAGTATACCGTCTTTGGCCGTGTGACACCGGAGCAGAAGCGTCAGCTGGTGCGGGCGCTGAAGCATCATGGACATACTGTGGCAATGACGGGGGATGGTGTGAATGATGTGCTGGCTCTCAAGGACGCGGACTGCAGTATTGCCATGGCGTCCGGAAGTGATGCGGCGGCTCATGCGGCTCAGATGGTGCTGCTGGAATCTGATTTTT
Organism: Lachnospiraceae bacterium; assembly: GCA_028689585.1. GTDB lineage: Bacteria > Bacillota > Clostridia > Lachnospirales > Lachnospiraceae > Merdiplasma. The sequence continues at coordinate 12,588 of JAQVCW010000024.1, forward strand.
CCAAAATGCCTTCCGTAGTGGCGGAGGGACGCAGAGTAGTAAATAATATTGAGCGGACAGCCAGTCTGTTCCTGGTGAAAAATATCTTTTCTCTGCTGATGTCCATTTTCTCAATTGTATTTATGGTGAACTACCCGCTGGAGCCTTCCCAGATTTCATTGATCAGTATGTTTACCATTGGTATTCCTGCTTTCATGATGTCTCTGGAGCAGAACAGGAACCGGATTAAGGGGCATTTCCTGAGCAATGTATTTTTCCGGGCACTGCCGGCCGGACTGACGGATTTTGCGGTCATCAGCGGTCTGGTAGTTTTCTGCCAGGTGTTTGAAGTGAGTGATACCGATGTATCCACATCATGTACCATTTTGCTGGCGATCGTAGGCATCATGATCTTGTACCGGATTGCTTCGCCTATGACAAAGTATCATTGGGTGCTGTGGTTTACCATGATATTCGGGCTTCTGTTCTGCATGATCTTCATGAATCAGATTTTTGCAATTACCACATTGTCAAAGAAATGTGCGATGCTTTTGATAATTTTTGCGATCATCACAGAACCGGGAATGCGGTATCTGAGTTTGCTGATACAAAAGATATGGGATATGGGCCGCTGGATAAAAAAGAAATGGTCCGGACGAAAAATGGCACGAGCGCTGTAGCATTTTAAAAACAGATATGATATAATACGAGGAGCAAAGCGCATGCAGAAAACGCAAAAAGCGCGTTTATACTTGGCGTGGGTAGCAGCGTCTGTTCAGAATATTACAAAAATCATGAGGTGCAGTGATGAAGAGAGTATTGTTAAAATTAAGCGGTGAAGCTCTTGCCGGTGCAAAAAAGACCGGCTTTGATGAGGCTACCGTGGTTCAGGTGGCGAGGCAGGTAAAACAACTGGTGGATTCTGATATGGAAGTCAGCATTGTGATTGGAGGAGGAAATTTTTGGCGCGGCCGTTCCAGTGAAAATATCGACCGTACCAAAGCAGATCAGATCGGAATGCTGGCTACAGTAATGAACTGCATTTATGTTTCTGAGATTTTCCGCTCGGAAGGGATGCAGACAGAGGTTATGACTCCATTTGCATGCGGTTCCTTTACGACGCTGTTCTCCAAAGACCGTGCGAAAGAGTGCATGGCAGATAAGAGAGTGACCTTCTTTGCAGGAGGAACGGGACACCCCTATTTTTCCACAGACACTGCTACGGTACTGCGGGCGATTGAGATTGAAGCAGATGTTATTCTGCTGGCAAAATCAATTGACGGCGTATATGACAGCGATCCAAAGGACAACCCGCAGGCAAAGAAATACGATGAGATTTCCATTCAGGAAGTGATTGACCGGAAGCTGGGGGTAGTGGATATGACTGCTTCTATTTTATGCATGGAAAATAAAATGCCGATGCTGGTATTCGGTCTGAATCAGGAAAACAGTATCATAAATACGGTAAACGGAAAGTTCTCAGGAACGAAGGTAACAGTGTAAGATATCATAAACTGCAGATGCTGCAGGCAAATTTATAATGAGCTGATATTCAAGCCAGGAGGAAGAAAGAATGGATGAAAGAATTAAAGTATATGCAGAGAAAATGGTAAAGTCCTATAATAACATGCTGGAGGAATTTGGATCAATCAGAGCAGGACGTGCAAATCCCAACGTATTAAACAAGCTGATGGTGGATTATTATGGAACGCCTACTCCGATACAGCAGGTGGGTAATATCTCTGTTCCGGAGCCGCGTATTCTGCAGATACAGCCATGGGAAGGCTCTATGGTAAAAATGGTCGAAAAGGCAATTAATATGTCTGATCTGGGCATTAATCCAACGAATGATGGCAGGACAATCCGTCTGGTATTTCCGGAACTGACAGAAGAACGAAGAAAAGAACTGGTGAAGGATATCAAGAAAAAGGGAGAGGCTGCCAAGGTGGCAGTGCGGAATATCCGCCGTGACGCAAACGAATTTCTGAAAAAGCTGGGCAAGACAGAGGTATCCGAAGATGAGATCAAGGATCTGGAGGATACGATTCAGAAAGAAACAGACAAACAGATCAAAGAAATTGACAAAGCGGTAGAAGCAAAGTCAAAAGAGATCCTGACGGTATAATTTTGGCGCTTGTTTTCGTGAGGAAACGCTGCGTCTGTATGGCGGGGCCTGCTGTGATCGTACAGCGGCCCCGTTTCATGTCGTACCTGCAGAAAGCAAAGCTGCGGGGATAATATAGATTGTGTCAAGTTTTCTGTGAAAACTTGACATGCAGCGTCAGCCCATTTGCTGAAAGCAAATTTAGGATGGGCTGATGTTCAATACTCGGAGGAAAAATCATGGTGATACCGCAGCATGTAGCCATTATTCTGGATGGCAACGGCCGATGGGCCAAAAGCAAGGGAATGCCTCGTAATTACGGGCATGTACGGGGAGCAAAGAACCTGGAGGTAATCTGCCGCGATGCCTATAACATGGGAATAAAATATCTGACGGTGTATCTGTTTTCCACGGAGAACTGGAAGCGTTCTCCGGAGGAAGTGGCTTCCCTGATGAAGCTGTTTCGCAGTTATACAAAGACCTGCATCAAAACAGCCAGAGAAAATAATATGAAGGTGCGTGTTCTGGGAGATCCGACTGCACTGGCGCAGGACCTGCAGGACAGCCTCACCCAACTGGCGGAGAGTTCAAAGGAGAATACGGGACTGAATTTTCAGCTTGCAATCAATTATGGCAGCAGGGATGAGATTATCCGGGCAATCCGCAGGCTGGCAGAGGATTACAAGGAGGGAAAGCTTCTTAAAGAGGACATTACGGAAGAGAAATTTTCTGGTTATCTGGATACGGCAGGAATTCCGGATCCGGATCTGCTGATCCGCACCAGCGGGGAGCTGAGGCTTTCCAATTATCTGATGTGGCAGCTTGCCTACACGGAATTTTATTTTACGGAAGTGCCGTGGCCGGCATTTACAAAGAATGAACTGCAAAAGGCAATTGATAAATACAACAGCAGAGAACGCCGGTATGGCGGAGTGAAGGAGGAATAGTCATGTTTGTGACTCGTCTGATCAGTGGAATTGTTCTGGTAGTGATCGCACTGGTAACTATTATCTGTGGCGGACCGGTGCTGTTCGTTACGCTGATGCTGGTATCGCTCATTGGCATGAATGAATTGTACCGGGTGATGAAGGCAGAGGATCAGAAATGGTCCCCTCTGGCTGTCGTGGGATATCTTGGAGCGGTGGGATATTACTGTCTGTTATATTTTCAGGCTTCCGCATATACTATGATAGAATTGATTGGTGTATTAATTGCAATGATGTTCATCTACGTATTTACATATCCACGCTACCGCAGTGAACAGGTAATGGCGGCATTTTTCGGAGTGGTTTATGTAGCAGTGATGCTTTCTTATATTTTTCAGACCAGAAATCTTCAGGACGGTGTCTTCACCGTGTGGCTGATTTTTCTGTGCTCCTGGGGATGCGATACCTGTGCTTACTGTGTGGGGGTGCTGATCGGCAGGCATAAAATGTCTCCGAAGCTGAGCCCGAAAAAGTCCATAGAAGGTGCAGTGGGCGGCGTTGCGGGTGCAGCTCTGCTGGGGGGCATTTATGCGGCAATTGTGGGCGGCCATCTGGAAACCGCAGGCAGCCAGATCATGACCTATGCTATTATCTGTGCGGCGGGCGCGCTGATCTCCATGGTGGGTGATCTGGCGGCTTCGGCCATCAAACGAAATCATGAAATAAAAGACTATGGCAGCCTGATACCGGGACATGGCGGCATTTTAGACCGTTTTGACAGTGTGATTTTTACAGCGCCGGTGATCTATTTCCTGGCAGAACTGATGATGCACTAGAAAAAAACAGCAAGGAGAGATTATGAAGAAGATTGCGATATTAGGTTCTACCGGTTCCATCGGAACACAGACGCTGGAAGTGGTGAGAGAAAACAAAGATATCAAAGTAACTGCCCTGGCAGCCGGCCGCAATATCAAAATGCTGGAGCAGCAGATTCGGGAATTTCATCCAAAACTGGCTTCAGTATGGGAGGAAACAGATGCCAAAAAACTTCGGACTGCAGTGGCGGATCTGGATATCAGGATTGTATCTGGTATGGAAGGGCTGATCGAAGTATCGGTTATTCCTGAGTCGGATATTCTGGTGACAGCTATTGTGGGCATGATCGGTATTGTACCGACCATAGAAGCGATTAAGGCCGGAAAGGACATTGCGCTGGCAAATAAGGAAACGCTGGTGACGGCGGGCCATATTATTATGCCGCTGTCAAAGCAGTGCGGTGTTTCGATACTGCCTGTAGACAGTGAGCACAGCGCCATTTTCCAGTCTTTGAACGGAGAAGACCGCGGGCAGATTGAAAAAATTCTGCTGACGGCATCCGGCGGCCCTTTCCGGGGCCGGAAAAGAGAAGAACTGGGGCAGATACAGGTGGAAGATGCGCTGAAGCATCCGAACTGGACGATGGGACAGAAGATCACGATAGATTCGGCCACTCTGGTAAACAAGGGACTGGAAGTAATGGAAGCAAAATGGCTCTTTGGTGTAGATCTGGACCGCATACAGGTGGTGGTGCAGCCACAGAGCGTGATTCACTCCATGGTACAGTTTACGGATGGAGCTGTGATTGCTCAGCTTGGCACACCGGATATGAAGCTTCCGATTCAGTATGCCCTGTATTATCCGAACCGGAAATTTCTGGGGGGAGAACGGCTGGATTTTGCGAAGCTTGGACAGATTACTTTTGAAGATCCGGATATGGAAACTTTTCTTGGCCTTCGCTTTGCATTTGAGGCATCCAGAGCCGGAGGCTCTATGCCCACAGTGTTTAATGCGGCGAATGAACGGGCGGTCAGTAAATTCCTGAACCGCAAGATTGGTTTTCTGGATATTTATGAGATTATTCATTTCTGCATGGAGCAGCATTCCCTTATCAGGGAGCCTTCCGTGGCACAGATATTAGAGACAGAACAGGCAGTATATGAAATGATTGAAAGCAGGTGGTAGATTGAAGATTCTTATTGCATTACTGATTTTTAGCTTGATTGTTATTATCCATGAACTGGGGCATTTTCTCCTGGCAAAATGGAATGGCGTTGTGGTCACGGAATTTTCTCTTGGTATGGGGCCGAGAATTATAAGCTTCGACAAGGGCGGAACCAAATATTCCTGGAAGCTCCTCCCCTTTGGCGGATCCTGTATGATGCTGGGAGAAGATATGGAGGAAGAGGGAGAAGGGACTTTTGGCAGCAAATCAGTGTGGGCACGGATTTCGGTAATCGCAGCCGGGCCGATTTTTAATTTTATTCTGGCCTATGTATTATCTGTTTTTATCATTGGCAGCATTGGATTTGACCAGCCGGTTCTGCTAAATGTGAGTGAGGGCTACCCGGCGGCGGAGGCAGGAATACAGGCAGGTGACACTATCACAAAAATCAATGGCAAGACTATTCGCCTGTACCGGGAAATTTCCAATTATGTGACATTTCATCAAAAGGAAATGCAGAAGGGAAAAACCTTGCAGGTGCAGTATGTACATGATGGTGAGACAAAAGTGGCGGAACTGACTCCGGTGGATAATGGAAGCGGACGTTATGTGATCGGAATTTCCGGCAGCACGAACAACCGGACGAAGGCAAATTCCCTGCAGGTGCTTAAGTACAGCGCATACGAAGTGAAATACTGGATCGATACCACCTTTGACAGCCTGAAGATGCTGCTGCAGGGCGGTGTAAAGCTGGACGATGTGTCAGGTCCGGTGGGCGTGGTGGATATGATCGGCGACACTTATGAAGAGAGCCAGGCGGACGGAGCTTTTTATGTATGGCTGAATATGCTGAATATTGCTATCCTGTTGACGGCGAATCTGGGAGTTATGAATCTGCTTCCGCTGCCGGCATTAGACGGCGGGCGTCTTGTGTTTCTGATTCTGGAAGCGATCAGAAGAAAGAGAGTCAACCCCGAAACAGAGGCGAAAATTCATTTTGCAGGTTTGATGCTTCTGCTTTTGCTGATGGTGGTTGTAATGTTTAATGATATAAAGAAGATTTTTTTGTAAATAGGATGACAAATATATTTCGATGGAGGAGAACGTGGATTGAAGCACCTCAGATTTTGCAGGATCTGAGGCGGTGTTTCGGTCGTTCCCTTTGCGGGAGGTTTATGCTCTTATAAGCGGCAGACGGAAAAGTACTCCGCAGAAGAGCCCGATCCTCCGTTGAAGGGTAACTCTTTAGCGAGAGGCAATCCTCTATTGAAAAGTGATTTTTCGATGAGACTGAGTAGCCACGCAGTATATGTCGTGGGAAGCAGGATAAGATCTGCAGCAGCAATTCAGCCTGAAATAGAAGAAGTGAGGTACTGTGCACGAAGAAAAAACAGTACAATAGTAAGCAGGGAAATCAAACCGAAAAAGAAAAGTGAAGATCAAAATAGAAGAACAAAAGTGAAAAATATAAGTTAAAAGCAAAAATAAAGGTGAAAAGCAAAAAGAAGAGCAAAAGTGAAACGCAAAATAAAACGCAAAATAAAACGCAAAATGAAAAACAAATGTGAGAAGCAAAATGAAAAACAAATGTGAAAAATAAAAGTTAAAAATTAAAGTGAAAAGCAAAAAGAAGAACAAAAGTGAAGAGTAAAAAAAAGAGTAAAAAAAGAAGAGCAAAAAAGAAGAACAAAAAAAGAAGAACAAAAAGAAAAGTAAGAGAGTAAGAACGAAAGAAAAAACGGGAAAACAAAAATAAATTATATATAAAAAGAGAAGTTGACAAAAATTAAGATACATGGTATTATGAATATAGGTAGTAATTCATGGCCGTTCGGCTGTCATCCCCTGCAGGATAAAGTGAAAAATAAATACAGCTCCCGATAGGAGCGCCGCCCTCCATCAATGGAGCCGCCGCTTGTTAACAGAAAAGAGCTTTTTTAGAATTGAGATTCAGATAGTTTCTATTCACGGCAGCGTTCTCCTAGGAGTCATGAAGAGTAACTTCAGATATGCTACTATTCACAGCCAATTTATGTTCAACACAATTTATACGTACCCATGGCTGTAAATAGTAACCTTCGCAGGCTCATTCCGAAATTTGCTGCGCAAATTGGAGCCTGCTCACTCCTGCATCACTTTCTTACGACTCAAACAGCAAGTGTTTGAGTCTGCTGTGAACAGTAACTCAGATATCACTTCGGTGAAATTTTGCGCTTGACAAGAAATGAAAAGTGTAATACTATGATAAAGAATAGAAACGAACATAAGTTTGTATTTAAGGAGAGTAATTATGGCCCAGGAAGATAAATTAAAAGCGTTGGATGCTGCGCTGTCCCAGATTGAAAAACAGTTCGGAAAAGGTTCCGTGATGAAGCTTGGCGATTCTGGAAATCACATGAATGTAGAGACCGTTCCTACGGGGTCTTTGAGCCTTGATATTGCATTGGGGCTTGGAGGCATTCCCAAGGGACGTATTGTAGAGGTTTACGGACCAGAGTCCAGCGGTAAGACTACAGTGGCACTGCATATGGTTGCTGAAGTGCAGAAGAGAGGCGGTATTGCCGGCTTTATCGATGCAGAGCATGCTCTGGATCCCGCCTATGCCAAGAACATAGGTGTGGATATTGATAATCTCTATATTTCCCAGCCGGATAACGGTGAGCAGGCGCTGGATATTACGGAAACAATGGTACGCTCCGGTGCTATGGATATCATCATCGTGGACTCTGTGGCGGCTCTGGTTCCGAAAGCGGAGATTGATGGAGACATGGGAGACTCCCATATGGGACTGCAGGCCAGACTGATGTCTCAGGCACTGCGAAAGCTGACCAGTATTATCAGCAAATCGAACTGTTCCGTTATTTTTATTAATCAGCTCCGTGAAAAGATCGGTGTAATGTTCGGTAGCCCGGAGACAACGACCGGTGGTCGTGCACTGAAGTTCTATGCTTCCATCCGTCTGGATGTCCGCCGGATTGAATCTCTGAAGCAGTCCGGTGAAGTGATCGGAAACAGAACCCGAATCAAAGTGGTAAAGAATAAGATTGCACCTCCCTTTAAAGAGGCAGAATTTGATATTATGTTCGGAAAAGGAATTTCCAGGGAAGGGGATATTCTGGATCTGGCAGCGAAGATGAACGTAGTGAACAAGAGCGGCGCATGGTACGCATACAATGGTGAAAAGATCGGCCAGGGACGGGAAAATGCAAAGCTTTATTTAGCGCAGCATCCGGATGTGATGGAAGAAGTGGAAAAGAAGGTTCGTGTTGAATACAGCCTGGACGGTGCAGTAAAAGATGCTGAAGAGAATAAAAAGCCGGAAGAGGCAGCGCCGGAAGAACTCTCTGAAAATTCCAACGAGTAAATAACTGTGGCCGGAGGCAATGGATGCTGGTAACGAAGATTGAAGAGACATCGGGGAAAAAACGCAGAATCTATTTAAATGATGAACCTGCATTTTTATTATATTACAGTGAAATTTCCAGATTTCATATCAAAGAAAATCAGGAATTACCCGAGATCATAGAAAAAGAGATTTACAGCACAGTTTTGTCCAAGAGGGCAAAGCTGCGCTGCATGTATCTGCTGAAGTCCATGGACAAGACAGAGTCTCAACTGCGGCAGAAGCTTTTGAAGGATGAGTATCCGGAAGAGATCATAGAAGAAGCGATTGCCTATGTGAAGAGCTACCACTATGTGGATGATGCAAGGTATGCCCTGCATTATATTGAGTATAAAAAATGGAGCAGAAGCCGCCAGCAGATCAAGTATGACCTGATGGGAAAAGGAATTTCCACTGATTTGATTGAAGCAGCCTGGGATGAGACAGAACCGGTGGATGAGACACTGCAAATCAGGAAATGGGCAGATAAAAAACACTTTGATCCGGAAAATGCAGATCGGAAAGAGACACAGAAATTTTTTCAGTTTTTAATGAGAAAAGGTTTTTTACTGTCTGATATTAAGAAAGCATTGACATGACATGCGAAAAAGTATAAAATTATAATGTTGTTTACGAACAATGAAAATTAAATAAGGAGGTGCTCCTGTGCCTGATGCAGTAATGATTATAATTGCTGTTTTAATCACACTGGTTATCGCGGTACCTGTTAGCTGTATTGCTGCCATTAACTACAGAAAGAAAATTGTAGAGTCAAAACTTGGCAGTGCGGACGAAAAAGCCCGGCAGATAATAGATGATGCGTTAAAATCGGCAGAGACAAAGAAACGTGAAGCCCTTCTGGAAGCGAAAGAAGAGTCTTTGAAGATGAAGAATGAATCTGAAAAAGAAACTCGGGAACGCAGAACAGAATTGCAGCGTTATGAGAAGCGTGTATTGTCGAAAGAAGAAAGTGTAGACAAGAAAGCGGATGCTTTGGAACGTCGTGAAACCGGAATAACAGCAAAAGAAGAAGAGCTGAAAAAGAAACGTGCAGAAGTTGAAAAGCTTTCTGGACAGAGAGTACAGGAACTGGAACGAATCTCAGGTCTTACCTCCGAACAAGCAAAAGAATATCTTTTAAAAACTGTTGAAGATGAAGTGAAAACTGACACTGCCAAGCTCTACAAAGAACTTGAAAGCAGAGCCAAAGAAGACGCCAACAAAAAGGCAAAAGAATATGTGGTCACAGCCATTCAGCGATGCGCTGCAGACCATGTAGCTGAAACAACGATTTCTGTTGTTCAACTTCCAAATGATGAAATGAAAGGAAGAATCATTGGACGAGAGGGAAGAAATATCCGAACTCTTGAAACCATGACAGGTGTGGATCTGATTATTGATGATACGCCTGAAGCAGTTATTTTGTCTGGCTTCGATCCAATTAGAAGGGAAGTAGCCAGAATTGCCCTTGAAAAACTGATTGTGGACGGACGAATCCATCCGGCCAGAATCGAAGAGATGGTGGAAAAGGCACAAAAAGAAGTAGATACAATGATTCGCGAAGAAGGCGAAGCTGCTACTTTGGAAGTGGGCGTACATGGTATCCATCCGGAACTGGTACGGCTGCTGGGCCGAATGAAGTTCAGAACCAGTTATGGTCAGAATGCATTGAAACATTCTCTGGAAGTGGCACATTTATCCGGTCTTCTCGCAGGAGAGATTGGTGTGGATGTCCGCATGGCCAAACGTGCTGGTTTGCTGCATGACATTGGTAAATCCATTGACCACGATGTAGAGGGATCCCATATTCAGATTGGTGCTGATCTGTGCAGAAAGTACAAGGAATCACCGACCGTCATCAATGCGGTAGAGGCTCATCATGGCGATGTAGAGGCGGAATCTTTGATTGCATGTATTGTACAGGCTGCAGATACGATTTCTGCTGCCAGACCGGGTGCAAGAAGAGAAACGCTGGAAACATATACAAACAGATTAAAACAGTTGGAAGATATTACGAACACCTTTAAAGGGGTGGAGAAGTCATTTGCTATTCAAGCGGGTAGAGAGATTCGAATTATGGTTGTTCCAGATCAGATCAGTGATGCAGATATGGTGATAATGGCCAGAGACATTGCAAAACAGATTGAAGCAGAGCTGGAATATCCGGGCCAGATCAAAGTAAGTGTAATCCGGGAATCAAGAGTAGTGGATTATGCAAAATAATCAGCTTTAAAATAAAAGAAGATGCGATAAGCAAGATAGATGTGCTTATCTCATCTTCTTTATTTTTGGAATTTTTCCACAGGCTCTGCCATAGAATGAAAAGAGACAGTGGGAGTGCAGAAAAAAATGAAAAAGGACAGAACAAATCTGCTGTTTGCTATGATTGGAATTGGTATTCTGACGGGAATATTGCTGCCAAGATGGATCTGGACAAATCCGGGAATCAGGATGGAGCTGTTAAATACGAATTCTCTTCGCAGTTACATAACGCTGGAGGTTGACAGCAGATATTTGTTTTTTCATATTCTGGGAAAGAGAGTATGTGCCATGCTGCTCTTATTTTTCGGAACATATACGGCGGCAGGCTTCTGGGTATTTGCTGCTTTTTTTCTATCTATGGGAATTTCTTTCGGAATTCTGCTTTCCCTGTCGGTATGGCAGATGGGATACTTTGGGATTTTCTTCATGTTGTGTGCATTGATACCACAGTGGGCACTTTATGGAATAGCAGGTTATCGCATGACCTGCTTTATGGAAAAAAGAAGAATGCGTACCATCATCTGCAAAGAAAATATTGTGGCCACCTATTACAGAAAGACCATGCTGGAATTTACCATTATACTTGCAGTTACTTTGACCGGCTGTTTTACCGAGGCATATATGAATCCATGGATTTTAAAAAATATATTAAATTTTTATTTTTAAGTAATTTACCAAATATGGTAGAAAGAGAAACGGCAGGAATCGACATCTTGTTGTTATAGTGAAAAATGCCTGAAAAATGGGGAAAACAGGGAAAAAATAACCGTTGATTTTGTCCGGGAAAGTGATTATAATGGGCTAATCATGAATAAGCAGGGGAGAGCATAGTAACAAGGGGACTGTGTTTTTTTGCGCCAATTTGTAATAAAGTGCATTTCTCCTTCTTTAAGGAGAGATAGAGAATTAGGAGTTTGGAGTATGGAATGTGAATTAACCCTGTTTATCAATTATTTAACAGAAGAGAAAAAAGCGTCTTCCAGTACAGTGTCATCTTATCAGAGAGATTTGAAAAAAATGGATCATTACCTGCAGCTTCATGGTGTGAGAGATGTGGAAAATATAACCGTAACCACTTTAAATTCTTACATCCTGTATCTGGAAAAGCAGGGCCTTTCGGTATCTACGGTATCCAGAAGCATTGCTTCCATGAAGGCTTTCTTTCACTATGCATTTCGTCAGAGAAAAATCGATCAGGACCCTACGGAACAGATTAAGGCACCCCATATCGAAAAAAAACTGCCGGGAGTGCTCACCATGGAAGAAACAGTACGTCTCTTAAGGCAGCCATCCGGGGGCAGTCCGAAGGAACTGCGGGATAAGGCGATGCTGGAGCTGCTTTATGCAACCGGCATGAGGGTGTCAGAATTGATTTCTCTCAGGACAGAAGACATTAATCTGCTCATGAACTACCTGGTCTGCCGGGATGGAGAGAAAGAGCGGGTTATTCCATTTGGCCGTCCGGCCAGAGATGCTTTGGAGCAGTACTATAGCGGGGGCCGGAAGATACTTTTGAAGGGCAATGAGAGCGGGGCTGTGTTTGTAAACTGCTTTGGACATGCCATGAGCCGCCAGGGCTTCTGGAAGCTGATTAAGCAGTATGCGGACAAGGCAGGTATTACAAAGGATATCACGCCTCAGACGCTGCGCCATTCCTTTGCAGCCCATCTGGTACAGAATGGTGCCGATTTAAAAGCAGTACAGGAGATGCTGGGGCACTCGGATATCTCCACTACACAGATCTATATGGACATGAATGCAGACAGAGTCCGCGGCGTTTATACGCAGGCGCATCCAAGAAGATAAACTTATGCAAAGAGGCAGTTTCGCAGGAAACTGCCTCTTTGTTCTCGCATAGGAAAGAGCACCTATGCGAGAACAGCCTGCGGCTCCTGAATGCGCAGCTTCGCGCGCGGAACAAAAGCTGTGCTGCCCCAAAAACTGGATGGCGGGATGGACGAAGCACACTTTTGTTTCGCAAATGTAATGAATAAGTAAAATATTAATTGAAAACAGTTGGATTCCAACTCATAATATGCTATATTAATGACAGATTGGTGTCCATATCTTGTGCAAAAAACACAAAAGATTCCAATCTATAAATGATTAAGGAGGATTTGACTATGGCAACACCACATAACACTGCGAAGAAAGGCGATATTGCCGAGACCGTGCTTCTCCCGGGAGATCCGCTGAGAGCAAAATTTATAGCTGAGAATTTTTTGGAGAATGTGATCCAATTCAATTCCGTCCGGAACATGTTTGGCTACACCGGAACCTATCAGGGAAAAAAAGTATCCGTGATGGGAACTGGTATGGGATGTGCATCCATTGGCATTTATTCGTATGAGCTGATTCATTTTTATGATGTAAAGAATCTGATCCGCATCGGTTCCTGCGGAGCCATGCAGGAAAGCGTGAAACTGGGAGATATTGTGATGGCGATTGGTGCTAATACAGATACTAATTATGCGCACCAGTATCAGCTTCCCGGAACGATCTCAGCCACAGCATCCTACAAACTGCTGGTAAAAGCACAGCAGTCAGCCGAGAAAAATGGTTTTCCATATGTAGTCGGCAATGTATTATCCTCTGATATTTTCTATGGAGAGACGTCGGAATGGAAAACATGGGCAAAGATGGGCACGCTGGCCGCAGAGATGGAAAGCTTTGCACTTTACTGCAACGCAGCCAGAGCCGGGGTCAATGCACTTGGTATTTTTACGGTATCGGATTCTATGGTTACCGGTGAAGGGATGTCTCCGGAAGAACGTCAGGTTGGTTTTACCAATATGATGAAGGTGGCATTGGAGACTGCCTGCGAATAAAAAGGGAATGTGTATCATTCCAACAAAGCTGATTTGACCGAAAAGAAAGCCTGCCTATGGATAAGACGGGATTTAAGATGTATATTTCGGACAAATGAGCGGAGGATACTTTAGATAGCATAATAAAAGCAAAGTGAGAGGAGAAACAAAATGAAAAAGGCAATGGTATTTGCTCTTTCCCTGACTATGGTACTTTCCATGGCTGGATGTGGAAGCAAAAAAGAAACTGAGGCACCTGCTACCGAAGCTAAGACAGAGGCAGCAAAGGAAACAGAAGCAGTAAAAGAGACTGAGGCAGTTACAAAAGCGGCAGTGGAGACAGAAGGAGCTACGGAGAAGACTACTTCAGAGGGAACCTATAAAGCAGCATTTTTGATTCCTGGTACACTGGGTGACAAATCCTTCTGGGATTCCGGAAATGACGGTCTGACCAAATTAAGAGATGAACTGGGCGCAGATGTATTTGATTTCAAAGTAGAGCAGATGGGCGGAAATGCAGCGGATATGGCTAATTATGAGCCTACTTTCCTGGATTATGCTGACAGCGGCGAATACGATGTGATCATCACCGGTTCATGGCAGTGTGTAGATGGAATTATCTCCGCGATGGAAATGTATCCGGATCAGAAGTTCATCCTGTTTGATGAAGAGTTCGATTTCGAAGGAAATGGAAATCCTGAGACAATGTACAATATCATGTTCAAACAGAACGAAGTTTCCTATCTGGTCGGCGCAGAAGCAGCGATGATGTCTGAGAGCGGAATCGTCAGCTTCCTTGGCGGTATGGACGGAAAAGTAATCAATGACTTCCTTGTTGGCTACATCCAGGGCGCAAAAGACACCAATCCTGACATCAAAGTTGCAGTCAGCATGGTGGGTGATTATGAAGACTCTGCAAAGGGAAAAGATCTGTCACTGGCTATGTACAACGCAGGTGCAGATTGTGGATTTAACGTAGCAGGTAATGCAGGACTTGGTCTGATCGAGGCTGCTGCTGAGACCGGTAAATATGCGTTTGGTGTAGATTCAGACCAGGCAGCACTGCTTCCGGAATATGCAGAATTTATCCCGACCTCTGCTTTGAAAAATGTAGGCGATGCACTGTATACCTCTATTAAACGTGATATGGCCGGAGAGCTTCCTTATGGAACCACAGAATATCTTGGCTTTGCTGAAAATGGCGTAGGTCTGGTAGAAGATGCTCATTATGAAGAAATCGTTCCAGAAGATGTAAGAACGAAAGTAGATGAGCTTCAGGAAAAAATTACCAGCGGTGAGATCGAAGTATTTTCTTCCAGCACGATGTCAACGGATGAGATTGAAGAACTGAAAGCATCTGTTGCAGTTCAGTAAGCTTTTGCGAACTGCTGCAAATGCAGGCTGCTGCTGTTGGCAAACGGTATCTGTTCTACGGAGCGGATACCGTTACACGGTGGTAAAAAACTGCATTTTGCAGCAGTTTTCTATTTACAGAAATATATAGAAGGCGGGTGACCAGGCAAGTATGGCGAACGAAATTGTTCTGGAAATGAAACACATTATGAAAATCTATTCCAATGGTGTCGTGGCAAATGAAGATGTCAGTCTGGAATTGGATAAAGGTGAAATTCACGCACTGCTGGGCGAAAACGGCGCAGGAAAAAGTACCCTGATGAAGGTTCTGTTTGGTATCGAGACACCGGATGAAGGTCAGATTATTATGAATGGCCAGGAGGTCACAATCAAATCTCCTCAGGATGCCATCAGCAAGGGAATTGGTATGGTTCATCAGCATTTTATGCTGGTACCTTCACTGACGGTTGCCGAGAACATCATTCTGGGTGTGGAACCGAAAAAAGGCGTATTCATCGATATGAAAAAAGCGGTCGATGAGGCAAGGAAAATAGCAGAGAAATATAACTTTGATCTGGATGTAACGGCGAAGGTAGAAGAGATCCCGGTAGGAATCAAACAGAAAGTAGAAATTTTAAAGGCTCTGTACCGCGGTGCGGATATTTTGATTTTGGATGAGCCAACCGCAGTTCTGACCCCTCAGGAGACAGACGAACTTTTTATTCAGTTGGAGAAGCTGAGAAAAGATGGACATACCATTATTTTTATTTCTCATAAGCTGGATGAAATTAAGAAAATCTGTAACCGTGCTACTATAATGAGAAATGGAAAAAGCATGGGAACCTATAACGTGTCCGAAATCAGCACCGATGATATGTCAAAATTGATGGTAGGGCGGGATGTTGTTCTTAAATTTGAAAAAAAACCGATAGAATTGAAAAATGTCATGATGAAGGTTCGGGATCTGACTGTCTATAATTCCCAGGGAGTATTGAAGGTAGACAGTCTTTCCTTTGATATTAAGGGCGGTGAAATTTTAGGCATTGCAGGTGTGGAGGGAAACGGTCAGTCAGAACTGATTGATACGCTGACCGGAATAAATAAAAAATATACTGGTGAAGTGGATATCAAAGGTGAGGATACCAGAAAGAAGAGTATTCATGATATTCGTAATCTGAAGCTGGCTCATATTCCGGAGGACCGTATGGTCAGCGGATGTGCTTCCAACCTGAATATTTTGGAAAATATGTTTTCCAATCAGTATCAGCAGCCGGATTATTCGGGCAAAGTAATGCTGAAGGGCAAGGTGATTCAGAAGCGTTCCGAAGATCTGATCAAGGAGTATCTGGTGAAATGCAATTCCTACAAACAGAACGTGGGAATGCTTTCCGGCGGAAATATTCAGAAGGTAATTGTAGCCAGAGAGTTTTCCACGGGTCCGGATATTATCATTGCGAATCAGCCAACCCGCGGTATCGATGTGGGAGCTGCCTCTTTTATCCGGCAGCGTCTGCTGGAATTTCGGGATGCAGGCTGTGCGGTACTGCTGATCTCCGCAGATTTGAATGAGATTTTTTCTTTGAGTGACCGTCTGGCAGTGATGTACAAAGGAAAGTTTTCCGGCCTGTTTACTGATGTGGGGCAGGTGTCAGAAGAAACTCTGGGCCAGTATATGCTGGGCTTAAAGCACGATGAAGAGCTGGGAGGTGTTATATATGAATAGTGCAAAACGTTTTGAGATTTTTCGTATGTTTTTCTCTATCGTGATTGCTCTTCTGGTTTCTTTTGTCCTTATATTCTTAGTGAGCAAACAGCCGGTGGAAGCGATTGTCACTCTGATTACCGGGCCGTTTAAGAGCAAACGTAATCTGGCGAATGTGGTGGAATCCATGATCCCGCTGATCTTTACGGGAACAGGTGTCTGTATTATGTTCTCCGCCAATCAGATCAACCTGGCCGGTGAGGGTGCATTCCACCTTGGCGGTCTGGTGGCCTCCGTCTGCGCGCTTCAGCTTGGACTGCCTGCAGGTGTGAGTCCTGTTGTGGCTCTTTGCCTGGCAGCGCTGGCAGGTGCATTGTTTACCGCAATTCCGGCATTTTTGAAGATAAAGACGAGTTCATCCGAACTGGTATCTTCTCTTATGCTGAACTACCTTTCACTTTGGTTCTGTACATTTATACTGATGCATTATATCTGCGATCCGCAGGTAGGCGCCGCATCGTTTAAGCTACCGGCGGAATCCGAACTGATAACGCTGCTTAGTGGCACCAGAATTCATTTGGGACTTTTCATTGCCCTGGCGGTAGCGGTATTTGGATATGTATTTCTGTATAAAACCAGAATGGGCTACGAATTGCGCCTGACTGGTGAAAATGAAAATTTTGCCAAATATTCCGGCGTAAACATCGTAAAGGTTATTCTGGTATCTCAGTTGGTGGGCGGCATGATTGCAGGTCTTGGCGGCGGCGTAGAGATCCTGAGCCCGATTTATAATCGTTTTTCCTGGACTTCGCTGCTTGGATATGGATGGGATGCGATCATCATCTGTACCCTGGCAAAGAAAAATCCAATCTATACCCCGCTGGCGGCCTTATTCCTGGCTTATCTGCGGACCGGAGCTTCCATCATGTCCCGTTCCACAGACGTTACACTGGAAATTGTCCAGATTACTCAGGGCGTGATTATTTTGCTGGCCGTAGCAGAGCAGTTCTTGAGTAAGACAAAACATAAGATGATAGCGAGAGAAGCAAAAGCATCATTAAAGGAAGAGGAGGCAGCATAATATGTGGAATTCATTATTGACACCGGAATTTTATAATTCTATTTTAAGAGCTACCACACCGATTCTGTTTGCTACACTGGCATCCGGAGTAGCGGCCAAATCCGGCATCTGCAATATGGCTCTGGAAGGTATTCTGCTGTTCTCAGCACTGTTTGGCGTTATCTTCAGTTCTGTGACGCACAGCTTTTTGCTGGGCATTCTGCTGACGATGGTGGTGGGCGGCTGTATTGGTCTGTTTATGGCATTTTTCATTTTAAATATGAAGACGGATGAGATTCTGGCAGCGATTGCCATCAATCTGATTGCCACGGGCGGAACGGTTCTGCTGCTGCTGGCATTTTCGGGAGATCGTGGTTCTTCCACATCCATTACCAATGTCTCGGCACCGGTGCTGGTGATTCCTTTCATCCAGGATATTCCGTTTATTGGGAAGATACTGTCCGGCCAGAATGTACTCACCTATCTGGCATTGATTATGGTGGTGGTGATGCATCTGTTTATTTACAAAACACCTTTGGGACTTAAGATCCGTGCCGTGGGTGAAAATAAAAATGCGGCGGAATCAGTAGGAATCAGTTCCAGAAAAATTCAGTACATCTCATTGGTTCTCAGCGGAGTATTGTGTTCTCTGGGGGGATATTTCCTGTCAGGCGGATACATGAATATGTTTACAAAGGACATGTCGGCCGGTAAAGGTTTTATTGCTCTGGCGGCCAGCTCCATGGGCGGTGATACGCCAATCGGTGGTTTTTTGGTTTCCATGCTGTTTGGTGCAGCTCAGGCATTTGCTAACATGATGCAGCTCACTACAATACCGGTAGAACTGATTCAGATGATTCCATATCTGACAACATTGATCGGACTGGCAATTTTCAGCTATATTGTGATGAAAAGGAAGGCAAAACTAAGTGGAAAATAAAAAAAATATACTGATTGACTGCGACCCCGGAATCGACGATGCAGTGGCAATTGCATTAGCGATAGCTCATCGGGATCAGCTCAATATTTGTGGAATTACATCTGTGGCAGGAAATCAGACTCAGGAACGAGTCACTGGAAATGCATTGAAATTGACTGTGTTTTTGGGAGCGGAGGAGATACCGGTAGCCATGGGCGCTAAGACTCCTCTGCTGCGGGAGATCGTCCCGGCAGGCGATATCCATGGAAAGGGAGGACTTGGCTACTGTGAACTTCCGGCGGTGGAAAAGACACTGGCTTCTGATAATGCGGTGTGCTTTCTGAGAGAGAAGATCATGGCACTTCCGGCGGAAGAAAAAATGACACTGGTACCCACCGGACCGCTGACGAATATTGGATTGCTTTTGAAAGTATTTCCGGAGGTAAAAGAAAGGATTGACCAGATCGTGCTGATGGGCGGAGCGGCAGTGGGAGGAAATGTCACTGCGACTGCAGAATTTAACATCTGGGAAGATCCGGAAGCGGCGCAGATGGTCTATACGTCCGGCATTCCCATCGTGATGTGCGGCCTGGATGTGACCATGGCCTGCGGTCTGAACCGGGAACAGGTAGCAGCCCTTGGCAGAAGTAACGGACGGGTGCAGAAGGCTTACAGTGAGATGCTGAATTTTTATTTTGATTCGCCGGCATACCGCAACAGCGACAGAGTTTCTATTCATGATGCAGCGACGATCATGTATCTGCTCCATCCGGAATATTTTTCCGGTCAGTGGATGTCAGCCATGGTTGACTGTTCGGAAGGCGTCAACCGGGGCATGACGATCTGTGACAGCCGTGCCAATCAGGAAGAAGCATATGAAACCGGTGAGAAAAACGTTCTGGTACTGCAGCAGGTAGATCAGGAGAATTTCCAGAGAGTGCTGCTGGAGGCGCTGACGCAGTTTGATGCGTAGAGCTGTACAGTGAAGCGAACTGTGAATATCTGCAATGAAAGAAGTTTCAACTTTATTATATTACATAAAAATCGCCATATAACCGGAAAGTCCAGGTTATATGGCGGTTTTTTGTCTGCGTTTATAATACTTCAACCGGAAGCTTCAGTGCTTCAAATGCCTCATCGGACAGCAGTGCCCCGTTAGTCTCCACCACAGCAGCCGAGATCCGGTTGGCGATGGAAAGGGCCTGCGGCATGGAATAGCCCTTGGCAAGACAGGCGATAATGGCGCCGATATGTGAATCTCCGGCACCGATGGTATCAATCTGTGTGGCAGGAACTCCGGCAACAATGGAGCTTTCAGTGCCGTCATAATAGTAGGAGCCTTCCTTGCCCAGAGTAATAATAACGGTATTGTGAGTCAGATGATAGAGAAACTCCGCAGATTCCTTTAGATTCTCTTTCCCGCTGTAGCCGATCGCCTCTTCTTCATTCAGATGAAGAATCGGAGACAGAGCAAAGAGGCGTTTCAGACGTTCCTCCGTGATGATATTGATCCTGGGGCCGGGAGCGAAAAATACGGTAAATTCGGGATGGGCTTCCAGATACTGAATAATGTATTCACCGGTGCTTTCCTCGATTTCCAGACCACAGATGTAGACCATGTCGATGGAAGAGGAATCCAGCAGATCGAACCAGTCCGGTTTAAAACGATATTCGGCCCCGTGGTAAGAAACAAAAGTGCGCTCTCCATCGGCTTCTACAAAACAGTAGCAGCAGCCGTTTTCCTGATCAGGAGTGGGCAGAGGCGAGACAATACTTCTCGCTGCCAGATGGGTACGGACGAAGTCCCCATAGGCACCCCTTCCCACAGGAAAAAAAGGAATATAAGGCACTTTAAAATGCCGGATAATATCGGAAGTATTATAGGCACATCCGCCCAGAGACATGGTCTGGGATAATACATGAACATCCTGGCTTCTGCCCGGAAGCTGATCCAGGTTGATAATTACGTCTACAACGGCAGAGCCGATCACTAATACTTGTTTCATAAAGAACCTCCACACTCAAAACAAAATCTGAAAAATAGCCGACAGATTGATTGTATCAAAAAAACGCGAAAAAGCAATGAAAATATCGAAACTTTTAGAAAAAGGGGACGGTTCTTCAAAAAAAGGGGGACGGTTCTTTCAAAAAAGGGGACGGTTCTTTCGCCCCAGGCAATCAAAAAAGGGGACGGTTCTTTTGTCCCAGCCCAATTTCACCAGAGAAAATAGAGGGACGGTCAAAAAAGGGGACGGTTCTTTTGTCCCAACCCAATTTCACCAGATAACGTTCTGCACATTGCCTGGGACAAAAGAACCGTCCCCCAAAATTCCTCCCCCAAAAATTTTCCTTGGGCTGAAAGAACCGTCCCCCCTATTTTCGAAGAACCGTCCCCCAAAAATTTCAACCCCCCAGGGGGCTTAAAAATGAAAAATAGAGGTGCTATACTGGGAACGTTAATAAAAGCTGGGAGAGTAGGGGGATGAAAATCGTAAAAGATTTAAGAAATAAAAACCGGAAAAACAAGATGATCATTCTGATCATGACACTGATGGCTGTCGGGATGGCACTGGTCTGCCTGTTTGTGGGATCTTCGAATATGTCTCTCGCAGACTGCCTTGAGGCGCTGGTCAAAACCGGTACTCCGGCAAATGTGCGGATTATCTGGAACATCCGGATACCCCGGGTGCTGGCGGCGATCATTGCCGGAGCAGGACTGTCTGTTTCCGGACTGATCATGCAGACAACGCTGAACAATTCCATGGCCTCCCCATCTACACTGGGGGTTTCCAATGCAGCGGTATTTGGTGCCAATCTGTCGATCATCGCATTTGCGGGGGGCATTTTATCCACGGGAAATAATCTTGCAAATTATACGGTAGGGGCCAATCCCTATGCGACCAGTGTGATGGCATTCCTGTTTTCAACGTTGTCCATTCTGCTGATACTGGGACTGTGCAGAGTACGTTCTTTTTCACCAAATGTGGTGGTTCTGGCGGGGATCGCGATCGGTTCCGTCTGGACGGCGGCCACGACAGTCCTGCAGTTTTATGCGACTGATGTGGGAATATCGGCAGCGGTAATCTGGAATTTTGGGGATCTGGGCAGAGCAACTTATCGGACGGATGGAATCATGTTTGTATTTGTGGCTCTGGGAATGGTCTGCTTTATGCTGCTGTCCTGGAAATACAATGCACTGCTGAGCGGGGAAGCCACGGCAAAAAGTATGGGTATCAACGTGGATCTGCTCCGTTTCTTTTCCCTGCTGCTGTCTTCCGTGATAACAGCGGTGTGTGTTTCTTTTCTGGGGATTATCGGTTTTGTGGGAATTATCTGTCCCCATGTGACCAAACGGCTTTTGGGACAGAATCACAGAGTTTCCATTCCGGTGTCCGCACTGAGCGGCAGTCTGCTGCTTTTGATTGCGGATACGTTATCCAGAAGCATGGGAAATGGTTCGGCCCTGCCGGTGGGGGCAATCACATCATTGCTGGGGGCACCATTTTTTATTGCTGTCATTTTTTCAAAGAAGGAGAATAGTCGATGCTGAAAGTAAACAACCTGTCTTTTCGCTATGGAAGACGTTCGGAGCCGGTGCTTCGGGACGTAAAGCTGGAGCTGAAGGACGGAGAAATCGGAATATTACTGGGGAAAAACGGCTCGGGGAAGACCACATTATTTAAAAATATACTGGGGCTGAACACTCCGGCGGGTGGCTCCCTGCAGTTTGACGGGGAAGATATGATTAAAATGTCCAAAAGAGAAAGAGCAAGAAGAATTGCCTATGTTCCGCAGGATATTCGATTTGGTGCACTCAGCGTATTTGATTCTATTCTGATGGGACGGGTATCTTATTTCGGTCTGCGTGCGGGCAGGGATGATTATGCTGTGGTGGAAAAAATCATCCGGGATATGCATCTGGAGGAATATGCGTCCAAAAATGTGGAAGAGCTTTCCGGAGGAGAACGGCAGAAAATTGCCATCGCACGGGCAATGGCTCAGGAGCCGAAACTGATGATATTTGACGAGCCCACCGGAAATCTGGATATTGCCAATGAGCAGTTAATCATAGAAGAAGCAAAAAAACTGTCCAGGGAAAAGCATATCAGTATTTTTAGTTCCCTGCACGATTTGAATCAGGCTATGTATTTTGGGGACAGGTTCTTTTTTATCAAAGACGGAAGCATAAAATATTCCGGCGGAAAAGAATGTGTCAATGAAGAAGTGATCAAAGACATTTTTGACATTGATGTCAGAATTGTTGAGATAGATAAGCAAAAATATATGATAACAGGAGGAAAATAAAATGAGAACGAAAAAAATCACAGCGCTTATGGGCGCAGCAGCGATGCTGGTATCTGCTTTCACCTGGAGTAATCTGTGCATGGCAGAGGAAAGTCAGACGGAAGCAGCGGAGACGGCAAATGCTGCAGAGGCTGAAACAGATGGGGGGACGGCTGCTGCAGAGACGGTCATCACCGACATGATTGGCAGAGAAGTGACCATAACACCTGGCAGCTACAAAAAAGTGGTCTGCATCGGAGCGGGAGCGCTCAGAATGTACAGCTATATCGGAGATGTCAGCCTTCTGTGCGGAATTGAGGATATTGACAATACCACACTGGAAGAACGGCCGCAGATGTTTGATTCGGTAGCGAGACCTTATGTCATTGCAGACAGTGAAGTATTTTCAGCTCTGCCTTCCTGCGGTGTGGGCGGTCCAAATGCGCAGGCTGCTGAGGCAGAAAAAATTCTTTCCTGTAATCCGGATATTGTTATTTCCGAATATGAGGATGTGGAAAAAGAAGATGCTCTTCAGGAGCAGCTCGGTGTTCCGGTCATTACATTAAAAGCAGGACCGGACGGAGTGTTTGATGATGCATTTAAGCAGACCATGACCATGCTGGGTACGATTTTTTGTGAGGAAGAAAAAGCGGATAAGCTTAATTCTTTCATTGAATCCGAAGCGGATGAGATCTCTGCCAGAACAGCGAATGTGGCAGAGGAGGATAAGCCGGATGTCTATATCTGCGGTCTTGGAAACTGGGGTACTACCAACCATCTGATGACGGCACAGAACTATGTTTCTTTCAATATCGCAAATGTAAAAAATGTGGTAACAGATCTGGCACGGGACGGCATTCAGGAAATCGAAGAAGAAAAATTTGTGGATCTGGGCGCGGATATGGATATGATGATCATGGATGCTGCAGCAGTCAAAAATATTATTCCGCTTTATCAGGAAGACAATACCATGTTCGACCACTGCACAGCATGGCAGAACGGTGAAGTATATCTCCAGATGGCATACAACGCTTATTATACCAACTATGAGACGGCATTGATCAACACCTGGTATATCGCTAAGACAGTTTATCCTGACCTGTTTTCCGATATTGATATGACAGAAAAGACAAATGAAGTGACCGGGATGTTCCTGGGCCAGGAACTGGCAGATGAGATTTTCGCATATCCATCCAGCTTCGGCGGATATCAGAAGATTGATACGGCATCTTTTTTTCAGTAATGAGCTGTAATATATCAAACTGCGGCAGGAAAGACAGTGTCATGTGAAATATGAGAAAAGGTGGTTGTCAAATCGCGGCCACCTCACAACAAAAGACGGAGGATACTTCATGGAAAAAAAAGAGGTAATAGAATTTTTTGACCGCTGTGCCCCGACCTGGGATGCCACTCTGGTTCGCAGGGATGACGTTATTAAGAAAATTCTGGACAATGGAGGGATAAAAGCAGGACTGGATGTGCTGGATGTAGCATGCGGCACAGGTGTGCTTTTTCCGTACTATCTTCAGCGGGAAGTGAATACGGTGACCGGAATTGACATCTCACCGGAAATGGCAAAGATTGCCGGAGAAAAATATTCGGATCAGTCAAAGATCAGAGTGATCTGCGGGGATGTGGAGGAAACTTCGTTTGACCGTAAGTTTGATGCGGTCATGGTATATAATGCATTTCCACATTTTCAGGATGCACAGCGCCTCATCGGAATACTCGCATTCCTGACAAAGGAAGGTGGAAGGCTGACGATTGCCCATGGCATGAGCCGTGATCAGATCAACAGCCATCATAAGGGAACGGCCAGCGGTGTTTCCAAAGGACTTATGTGCGCGGAGGATCTTCAAAAGCTGTTCGAGCCATATTTTGATGTGGATATTGTGATTTCGGACGATACAATGTATCAGGTTTCAGGGAAAAGAGCATAGCGCAAATGCAGTGGCCGCGTTTGAGTTGTAAAAAAAGGGGACGGTTCTTCCTCGCAGGGGGACGGTTCTTTGAAAAAAGGGGACGGTTCTTTCGTCCCAGGCAATGTGCAGAGCGTTATCTGATGAAATTGGGACGGGACAAAAGAACCGTCCCCTTTTTTCGTTCCCCCTGCGACTTTTTTCATTCCTAATTCGTCTAATATATGTAATACTTAAAAAAACGGCCGTTGGAAAGGAAACTGAAACTATGGATAAAGAGGAATTGGGAGGCTTGATTATTCGTTCGGAAGACAGTATGTATCATATTGCGAAGACATTGCTGCGGGAAGATGCGGACTGTGAAGATGCAATTTCTGCAGCGATTGTAAAGGCTTTTTCAAAGATACATACGCTCCGTGAGGATTCACTTGCCAAAACATGGCTGATTCGTATTTTGATCAATGAGTGCTATACGGTTCTGCGGCAAAAGAAAAATATGATTTCATTGGAAGAGTATCCGCAGCCGGAAAAGGCATGGGAAAAACAGGATTATTCCGAACTGTACGAGGCACTGCAAAGGCTGCCGGAGGAAAGCAGGATCTGTATTTCACTTTTTTATATGGAGGGGTACAGCATAAAGGAAATCGCAGTCTTGCTGAAACTGTCGGAAAGCGGTGTGAAGAGCCGTCTGGCAAGAGCACGGATGCAGATCAGAAGGGATATGGAGCAAACAGATCAGGTGGGGCCGGAGCATCGGCTGGCAATGAAAAAAGTGTGAGGTGAAGAGGATGAAATTAGAACAATTGCAGAACGAATTTCCGAAAATGCCGGATGAACTCAGAAATCATATCGAAAGATTAGTGGCAGAACAGGTGGAAGATATGAGGCAGACAGATCCGGAAGAAGGCAGAAATTATTGGAAGGAAGACACCACTAAAAGAACGACAGGAAATACGACAGGAAATACAACAGGCAGAACAACAGGAAAAACAACAGATAAGATCACGGGATATCCGAAGAAAAGAAGGAAGGCCAGAATACTGCTGATTGCAGCAGCCGTGGCAGCATTGGGAACCACCGCACTGGCAGCGGCAAAGTTTCACTGGTTCTGGAACAGCGAACCGGTGGGAAATTATGGCCTGAACATCAATATCCAAAACGAAAGTACCGGGGAAGGAGCGGCTGCTGCCAAGAATCAGGAGACGGCTGCAGCAGCGGCGACAGGACAGATCCCGGACGAGATTTCGCTGGTGAATATTCAGGCAGCCTATCTCCCGGCAGGCATGACAGCGGCAGATGCAGAGGTCGGTTATCTGAAGTTGAATTTTGAAGATAAACCATATCAGGGCGGGATAACCATGAGCCTGTGTGCCATGGATGATGAAAACAGCGGAAAAACCCTGGTGGAAAAAAAGGTGGTCCGGAGTGAACAGATTACAATCGGAGACCATGAGGCAGTTTTAGTTGAACTGGATGCAGGTGTGGCCGGGAGAAATGGATACACAAGGCGATTATATGTTCTGTATCCGGAATACTGGTATGTGTTGCAGATGTATATCAGCGAAGAAGTATCGATGGAGGAACTGACGAAAATCGCAGAAGGCATCAGCCTTGTACCCACCGGTGAGACACAAAAACTGACGGATGCTTACACCTGGTCGGATTATGTGGAACAACAGCAGGGGACCGGGATAGAGCAGGATGCAGAACCGGCCGGCATCACAGAAGAGGAAATGGGAAAGGTCTATCAGATCGGCGAAGCAGTTCCCCTCCAGGCTTATGCGGAGGATGCAGAAGGGAATATGATAGAGAACACCGACATAACGGCGACAGTAACGGACCTAAAGACTGCGGATGATCTGAGCCCTCTGGGAGACCTGGCAAATTCGGAGTATATGGAAGAAGCGTGGAAAACAGTATTGGATGAGGATGGAAAGCTGCTGCCGGATCAGGTGGAGTTCATAAAAACAGGAGACGGCGTGGAGACGGTGGATGAGCTTGCCGCTTCTGAGCCGCTGGATACCAGACTGGTCTATCTGACTGTGGACTATACCAACAGCGGGGAACAGCCGGTCTATAATCTGCTGTTTTATGGAAGACTGATCATGCTGGAGAAGGAAGGAGAGGAGTATATTCCATTTGAACGTTCACCGTCAGAAGGAAACACGGACTGGGATTATTCTGTATATGGAGATGCCTATCTTAGAAATGGAGAAATGGACTTCTACGATGTACGCGGCGGAGAAACGCAAAATGGAAGCAACTATATCGACTGTCTGAATCCGGGCGAAACAGCCACTATACACATGGGATATCTGATGCATGAGGATGAATTGGATAAGCTGTATCTGAATCTGCATGGGGACAGAGGCGGCCAGGCACTGGAATATGTGGATCTGCGAAGCTGATTGAAAAAGCTGATTGAAAAACTGATTGAAAAAACTGACCGGCAAAACTGCTGGAAGTAAGCACTTTGAAGGTAGTAACATTGCCGGTCCATTTAAAATTCACCTTTGGCGAGGGGCACTTTATGGTTTTCACCCGTAATTGACTTTATTCTACATGAGATATATAATGAAAAAAACCGCTGCGAGGTGAATTCGTGAAAAACTATAAAGAAGATGGAAGAACTTTAAATGGAGAAAATGCTGATATGCTCCGTAATATGCCATGCGGTGTGGTGGCACTCCGGCTTCAGAAGAAATCAAAAGCAGAGCTTCTGTATTACAGCGACAGTTTTGCAAGCCTTTGTGATCTGACATCAGATGAGCTGGACAAAATTTACAAAGAAAATGGCTATGCTGGAATACATCCGGAGGATTCGGAGAAGATAAAAGATTATTTTTTTGACAATAAAGAAGAGGCCAGCTTCGCACTTCCGGCATTTCGGCTGAGAAGCAGGGATGGATATATCTGGATCAAGGCAAAGGTAAAACGGAAACAGGAAGATAAGGAAGATGCGGTTTATTACGTTGCCTGTATGAATGCCGAAGAAGAACAGGAATGGAAGACGGCACTGGAGGAGGCGGAAAAAGCCAATCAGGTAAAACGGGATTTCCTTTCCCTCATCAGTCACGAGATCAGGACGCCGATCAATACAATTATGGGAGTATCGGAGCTTTCCAGACAAAATCTGCTGGGAAGCACACCTGATCTGGCGCTGAGCCTGGAATACATTCAGCAGTTAAAGGATGCGGCGGCTTATCTGCTGACACTGGTAAATGATATTCTTGATATGTCGAAAATAGAGAACGGCGAGGTGACACTGCGGATGGAACCGGTGGACAGCGAACGCTATCTTCGGGATATCAATGCCCTGATTCGGCCGCTGGCAGAGGAAAAGGGGATACGATACTGTTTTAAAAGACTGACTAATTTTCATAAGACATATATAGGGGATGGTACAAGAGTACAGCAGATCCTTTTGAATTTGCTGAACAATGGAGTCAAGTTCACTCCGCCAGGCGGTGAGGTAAGCATGACCGCTGAGGTGGTGGAGCAGGATGAGAAACAGGCAACGCTGAAATTTGTGATTTCAGATAATGGAATTGGCATCTCAGAAGCATTTCAGGGAAGTATGTTCGGGACGATACCTCAGGAATCCCGCAGTCCGGGGGCACCCCGGGAGGGAACGGGACTGGGGCTGACGATTTCAAAGCAACTGGCAGAGATGATGGGCGGCAGTATCAGAGTGGAGAGTGAGCCCGGAAGGGGCACTACTTTTTCCGTTTTCCTGAAAGCAGGGATTTCCAATGAAGATGTGATTTCTGTAAAGAGGCAGCCGGAGGAGACTCCGAAGTGGAACTTTAACGGTGTCCGCATCCTGATGTGCGAGGATCATCCGGTGAATCGCATGGTGGCGGTGCGTCTGATGGAGAATACGGGATGCAGAGTGGACACGGCGGTCAATGGACGCAGCGGAGCAGACATGTTTTTCATGAGCCGTCCGGGAAGCTATGACCTGATTTTGATGGATATCCGTATGCCGATGATGGATGGACTGGAGGCGGCGAAGAAAATTCGTTCCATGGACCGGGAAGATGCGAAGACAGTGCCGATCATAGCCCTCAGTGCCAATGCATATGTGGAAGATATACAGAAATCTCTGGAGGCCGGCATGAATCTGCATCTGGCAAAGCCCATCGAACCGGAGAAGCTGTATCAGTTGATTTATACCTGTATTAAAAAGAAAGAATTTTAAATATAAATTCAAATTAACAGAAAAATACCAGTGTGGAAAATGCAAATTATCACATACTAAACCATAGAACAGACGAAAATGTTCTATGGTTTTTTTCGCCGGGGCAGGATTTTTTTGGCGAGAATCTTATACAGGAAGGATGTGATGAAATGCGGCGGTTAAAATACAAAATAGTAGTACGGGTATTATTTTATATAAGTCTTCTTGGCCTGGCGGCCGGAAGCTACTGCTATCTGAAGGACCAGATACCGGATCATATTCTGGTGGAGGAGGGAGAGACGGTGCCGGCTCTGTTCCACTTCCCATTCAATTCTATTATAGAAGAGACAGTAGAAGCCGACAGCAGCCAGCAGACCAATATTCCGGCTGAGAATCTTCACATGACAAAGTCAGAAAATGGTACTTATCAGATCCGCTGTTCTCTGTTAGGCATGATACCGTTAAAAACAGTGGAGCTGCAGGCATCAGACAGAGAAATAGTATATCCGGGCGGCGTTCCGGTTGGCATTTATATTGAAACGGAAGGGATTCTGGTCATTGGAACCGGAAGAGTAAAAGGTGCGGACGGACAGAACTATGAACCGGCGGAACATATTATTCAGTCAGGTGATTACATTACAGGGGCAGAAGGAAAAAAAATCAGCAAAAAAGAAGAACTGGTGGAATGCATTCATGCATCCCAGGGAAAGGAAGTCGGTCTGGAGGTGGAGCGGGCCGGAGAAAATATCACTCTTTATATAAAACCGGTGAAGACAGAAGACGGAGAATATAAAGCAGGCATCTGGGTTCGAAATGATGCACAGGGAGTAGGAACTCTGACCTATGAAAAAGAGAATGGAACATTTGGAGCACTGGGACATGGCATCAGCGATGTGGATACCAGCACGCTTCTGGAACTAAAAGAGGGTAAATTATTTGATGCGGATATAGTATCTGTCACAAAGGGAGAAAAGGGAATTCCAGGGGAACTGGCAGGCGTGATCCATTACAGTAATGGTTCCCTGCTGGGATCGATACAGGCAAATACACCCACAGGAATTTTTGGAGTGATGCTGGAAAATGGCATGAATTCAAAAAAGAAGGCCACGCTTGGGGGAAATGCGGAACAAAACAGTTCGTCGGACAAAAACGGTGCATATGAAATTGCGTATAAGCAGGAGGTGACGGAAGGGCCGGCCACCCTTTTGTGCAGTCTGGGAAGCGGCGTCCGGGAATATGAGATCAGGATAGAGAGCGTGGAACTGAATAAAAAAGAAGTGAATAAAAGCATGACCATCCGTGTGACTGATGAGGAACTGCTGGAGAAAACGGGGGGTATCGTGCAGGGAATGTCAGGCAGTCCGATACTTCAAAATGGCAGACTGGTGGGCGCGGTTACCCATGTATTTGTGAATGATCCTACACGCGGATATGGAATTTTCATTGAAAATATGCTGGAGCAGCAGAAATAAATGGACGGAATATTGTGAAACTCACTGTTAAATGAGAACATTTATCAACAAGGGGACTTAGGATTGAACAACCTTTTTTTCGGATATATAATAATCACATTACGCTGGATTATGTCAAGTCAGACCATTTGCTGAAAGCAAATTTAAGATGGGCTGATGTTCAAGAGAGGAAGGTAATTAGTATGTTGAAATGTATTGATTGTATTAATTGGAAAAAAACAGGGTTGTTTGCAGCAGGAGTTGCATTTGGTACGGCTGGAATTAAAATTTTATCCAGCAAGGATGCAAAGAAGGTGTATACAAACTGTACTGCCGCTGCATTAAGAGCAAAGGACTGCGTCATGAAAACCGTCTCTGCAGTTCAGGAAAACGCAGAGGATATCTATGCGGATGCCAGGAACATCAATGAAGAGAGGGCAGCAGAAGCAGCAGCAGCAGAGTTTGAAGACGCAGCAGAAGAAACAACAGAAGAAGTAAACGAATAGGAACTGCTCCTGGGCTGCTGCACTAAGTATCAGGGGGCATCTTATCAGATTTGAGGAGATGCCTCCTGATAACTTATGCGGCAGTGCCTTATGAAATGAAACAGAAAAGATAAGGAGGTCTTCAGGGCAGAGCTCAGGACGCGTGAAAGGACACAAAGATGAAATTTAAGATAATGCATGAAACAAAACACAGAATGCGTATTCATGTCGTGCAGAAGAAAATGACTTATGCACAGGCAGATACGCTTTTATATTTTCTGCATAATGAAAAGCAGATTCTCTCTGTTAAGGTATATGAGCGGACAGGCGATGCAGTTGTGGAGTACATGGGTGAGAGAAACACCTTGCTTCAACTGTTGAAAAACTTCCGATATGAGAATGTGGAGGTGCCGGCCGGCCTGATTGAAAATTCCGGAAGAGAATTGAATGCCGGCTACCGGGAAAAGCTGATCCAAAAGGTGGTATTTAGGTATGCCGCAAAATGGCTTCTGCCATATTCCGTCAGAGCAGGTCTTATTACACTGAAATCCATTCAGTATTTCAAGCATGGAATCGCATCCCTCCGGAAGAGAAAAATAGAAGTTCCGGTACTGGATGCCACAGCAATCGGAGTATCGATCCTGCGAAACGACATCAATACGGCGAGTTCCATCATGTTCCTGCTTGGCATCGGAGAATTACTGGAAGAATGGACACATAAGAAATCCGTAGATGATCTGGCGAGGAGCATGTCACTGAATGTGGGAAAGGTGTGGGCACTGCGCGGCGGCCAGGAAATCCTGACACCGGCAGCCGATATTCTGGCCGGAGATCATGTAGTGGTACATATGGGAAATGTGATTCCCTTTGACGGAAGCGTAGCAGAGGGAGATGCCATGGTGAATCAGGCTTCTCTTACCGGGGAGTCCGTTCCGGTTCACAGAACGCAAGGCTCTTCAGTCTATGCAGGGACGATCGTAGAAGAAGGCGAAATCACCATCCAGGTGAGAGAGGTGGGCGGTTCCAGCAGATTTGAAAAGATCGTGACCATGATCGAGGAATCTGAAAAACTGAAATCAAATCTGGAAGGTAAGGCGGAACATCTGGCAGACCGGCTTGTACCGTATACTCTGGCCGGGACCGTACTGACCTATCTGGTGACAGGAAATGTAACGAAAGCCCTTTCTGTTTTAATGGTGGATTTCTCCTGTGCGCTAAAGCTTGCAATGCCGATTTCCGTACTGTCCGCAATCAGAGAGGCAAATCTTTATGATTTAACGGTAAAAGGCGGCAAATACATGGAGGCGGTTGCAGATGCGGATACGATTGTCTTTGATAAAACAGGGACACTGACAAAGGCAAAACCAACGGTAGCTGCCATAATTCCTTTTAACGGAGAGAATCCGGATGAAATGCTGCGCATCGCTGCCTGCCTGGAGGAGCATTTTCCGCATTCTATGGCAAAGGCTGTAGTTAATGCAGCAAAGAAAAAGAAGCTCCTCCATGAAGAAATGCATTCAAAGGTGGAATATCTGGTGGCACACGGAATATCCTCTGCCATTGATGAAAAGCGGGCGGTAATTGGAAGCTGTCATTTTGTATTTGAAGATGAAAAGTGCCGGATACCGGAAGGCGAAGAGGATAAATTTGAATCTCTTCCTCAGGAATACTCTCATCTCTATCTGGCCATAGATGGTCAGCTTTCCGCAGTGATCTGTATCGAAGATCCCCTCAGGGAAGAAGCGGCCGCAGTAGTTAATTCACTGCGAAGAGCAGGACTGACAAAGTTAGTCATGATGACAGGAGACAGTGAGAGAACGGCAGCAGCGATTGCGAAAAAGGTGGGCGTAGATGAATATTATTCAGAAGTTCTTCCGGAAGATAAGGCAGGATTTGTAGAACGGGAGAAAAAACAGGGAAGAAAAGTCATTATGATTGGTGACGGAATCAACGATTCCCCGGCACTTTCTGCTGCAGATGCAGGTATAGCTATCAGTGACGGAGCGGAAATCGCCAGAGAGATTGCAGATATTACCGTAGGCGCAGATGATCTGTATCAGATCGTTACGCTGAAAGTGCTCAGTGACAGCCTGATGAGAAGGATCCGGAAGAATTACAGGATGATCGTAGGCGTTAATGCAGTCCTGATCCTGCTTGGAATTGGCGGAATGATTCAGCCGGCCACTTCGGCGCTGCTGCATAATTCGTCTACACTTTTAATCGGATTAAAGAGCATGCAGAATTTACTGGATTGATAAAACAGGCAAGATAGAAAAGATGGAGTACCCCTTACAGGAGAAAGCAGTGATTGCTTTCTCCTGTTATATTACAGAGGAGATTTTTGCCGTATTTCTTTTCAGGCAGTTATTGAACATAATCAGAGTTACAGTTCAGCTTTTTACTTGACGCACAGCATACCTGGGGAAGCCACCCGGAAAGCGTCCTCATTTCGAAGTCGGACGGTAACTTACAAATGTATATTATAAAAAAATTATGTTGACTTTAAATATCGAATGTGATATTATAAAAAGCAGTTAAAGAATTTATATAATTATTATATGAATTTATCTGACAATCTGCAACATAAATCCGCACCTCTCTGTTTAAATCACATCTGAAAGGAAACAATCTATGGAAAACAAAATCTATCAAATCTATGACCGTATCTTTAAACGTATTTTTGCTTTATCCAATTTGGCCATTATAAATCTGATTAATGGTCTGTTTGGTACAAATTACCCGCCGAACAGCAGGGTGGAGTATCCAAACAAAGAGTTTATCAGTAAAGGATTGAGTAAGAGATTTGCGGATACTATAGTACTGATACAGGGAAATGTTTACCATCTGGAGGCGCAGATGGAAACCGACGGAGCAATTGTCATGCGGGTTTTTGAGTATGGTTTTTATCAGGCTATGAACAGTTGGCAGGAAGAGAATATCTTTAAATTTCCGGAACCGATGGTCATTTATTTGGATACAGAGGCAGTCGTACCGGAAAAGAGTATTCTCACGATTCAGTTTGGAACGCAGGGAACATTCCAGTACGAAGTAAAGAACTTTGTGTATCAGGAGCATGAACTGCTGGAATTAAATCAGAAAAAAATGGTGGTTCTCATCCCATTCCAACTGTTGA
The DNA here is from genome assembly GCA_028689585.1 of Lachnospiraceae bacterium. Taxonomy (GTDB): domain Bacteria; phylum Bacillota; class Clostridia; order Lachnospirales; family Lachnospiraceae; genus Merdiplasma. Next base: position 46,515 of record JAQVCW010000024.1, read on the forward strand.
AGTTAAAAAAATTGATTGCAGGGAATCCTGCGAAAGAGAATTTTACAGCATTGCAGGAACTGGTAGACAATGATATAATTGGCAGTATCAAAGCAAATCTGCAGGTAGGAAATATAACGTCAGATGATGCAAATCAGCTACTGGAATTGACCGGACAGTTATATGAGCATATCTACCGGCATTACGAAGAGTTAGGAGGCTATGGGGATATGAAACCATTATTAGAGGGAGCACTGGAACTGCCATTGGATAAATATCGAATTCAGATAGACGAACTGGAAGAAAAAATGAAAAAAGCGAAAGAGGAGATAGCAAAAGCGGAAAAAGAGAAAGCAAAAATAGAGGAAGAGAAAACAAAAGCAGAAGAAGAGAAGACAAAAATAGAGGAAGAGAAAACAAAAGCAGAGGAAGAGAAAGCAAAAGCAGAAGAAGAGAAAGCAAAAGCAGAGAAAGAGAAAACAAAAGCAGAAGAAGAGAAAGCAAAAATAGAAAAAAAGATAATAAAGATAGAAGAGGAAAATAAGAAGCTTAAAGAAGAATTGGCGCAATTAAGGCGCAGACCAGAATAAATAACAGCAGACAAAGAGATACCAGCGGGAGAAAGCAGTGATTGCTTTCTCCTGTTATACTGGAACTGAAAAAAGAACTGTGGGGAGGACATCTGTGGAATCCTTCTTATTGTGTGGTAACCGTCAGTGACCGGAGCAGACAGCAGGTGGAGCATTATATTGCGACTCAGAAAACCAAATAGCAGGTGATCAGGAATGAACAGGGCATACAAGTACAGGATCTATCCAAATAAGGAACAGGAACAACTGCTTTCCAGTACATTTGGAAGTTGTCGGTTTGTTTACAATCAGATACTGGCACTGCTGGCTGCGAATTACAAAGCAGGGATAAAACATCTGTCACGGTTCGATGCAAACAAATATGTAAATAATACGTTAAAAAAAGAATATCCCTTTTTAAAAGAGGTGGATAAATTTGCCCTGACAAATGCCGTATATGCGTTGGAGAATGGATATCAGAAGTTCTTCAAAAAGCAGGGCAGATATCCCAGATTCAAGAAGAAACACCGGGCAAAAAGAAGCTATACCACTAATTTTACCAATGGAAATATCGTGGTGGAAGAAACGTATATGAAACTTCCAAAGCTGAAAAAGAGAAAGGCATCCGTTCACCGGCGGGCACCGGAGAAATGGAAACTGAAATCGGCAGCGATCAGTCAAGAACGGGATGGAAGCTATTACTGCTCCATATTATATGAGTTTGAGCATGATCCAGCCTATAAGCTGGCATACAGGGGAAAACGACTGGTAAAAGTCGATCCGTGGTTTCCCAGAAGTCAGATCTGTTCGTGCTGTGGGGCACTCCATAAACTTTCACTGGCAGACAGAATATACCGTTGTGGATGTGGAGCAGTCATGGACAGAGATTACAATGCAGCGGTTAATATCAGGGATGAGGGGTTAAGACTGCTCAGAGAATGTGCATAAAAATAAAAGGTAGGGCTGGGATAGTCCGAATTTACGCCTGTGGAGTCAGCATAAGACCTGCTAATACAGAGGCATTTGACGTTGATACAGGAAGCTCATTACTTTAGTGATGAGTGATTCACTGTGGCTTAAATGAAAAACTAAATTCCAGTAACTTATAATTGCAGTAAATCTGCGGAAACTTAAATGTATTGAGTGTATGTTAATCACAGTTAAAACAAAAAAGAACATGCGTTCTAAAAACAATTGTAAAATAAATTAAATTATATTATAATAGAACAAAAGTGTGCTTCGCACACCCCAACTTTTGTTCCGCGCGCGCAGCTGCGCATCCAAATGCCGAAGACTGTTCTCGAATAGGAGCACTTTTCTAAAAAACCAGAAAATAAGAAAGTCAGAAAGTTTTAAGACCAGAATGCCGGAAGTGAGGTGCAGAATGCAAAACTCTCGTATCTATATTGCGATAGATCTGAAATCTTTTTATGCTTCTGTGGAATGTGTGGAACGGGATCTGGATCCCATGACCACCAATTTGGTGGTGGCAGATGAGAGCAGAACGGATAAAACGATCTGCCTTGCTGTTTCGCCTACCCTGAAAAAATATGGTCTTTCCGGACGCAGCCGCTTGTTTGAGGTGAGGCAGAAGGCGGCAGAGGTTCTGAATCAGACCGGGAAAAAGCTGGAATATATTGTGGCACCGCCCAGAATGCAGTTGTACATCCATTATTCCCAGCGAATTTACGGTATTTACCTGAGATATATCAGTAAGGATGATATTCATGTCTATTCTATTGATGAAGTGCTTATGGATGTGACGGATTATCTGCATCTGTACCATAATCCGGATGGAAGCGCCATGACACCCAGAGATCTGGCCCGGGCGATGATAAAGGATGTGCTGAATGCCACCGGGATTACGGCAACAGCCGGGATTGGAACCAATCTGTATCTGTGCAAGATTGCCATGGATATCGTGGCAAAGCATGTGAAGCCGGATAAAAATGGTGTCAGGATCGCTGCACTTGATGAGGAAAAATATAAAAAAATATTGTGGGGGCACCGGCCGCTGACTTCTTTCTGGCGTATCGGCAGCGGGATCAGCAAAAAGCTGGAGGCAAATGGAATGTATACCATGGGAGATATTGCACGGATGAGTCTGCTGCGGTGCTATTATGATCCAAATTCCTACAGGGAGGATTATCAGGTACCGGTGGGCGGAATTTCCGGAGAAGATTTCCTGTTTCGGCTTTTTGGAATCGATGCGGAGCTTTTAATTGATCATGCATGGGGCATGGAGCCGACTATGATGTCAGATATTAAAAATTATAAACCGGATACAAATTCCATATCCTCTGGTCAGGTGCTGGGCTGTTCCTATCCAAAGGAGAAGGGTGGGCTGGTTCTTCGGGAGATGGTGGATGCCATGGTATTGGATCTGGTGAGGAAAAAACTGGTGACGGATCAGGTGGTACTGGATATTGGATATGATAAGACCATTCCGGCCAGATATCAGGGACAGACTCACCAGGATCGCTATGGCCGGATGACACCAAAGCCGGCGCATGGATCTGTCCGGCTGGGCACCCACAGTTCTTCCACCAGGAAGATCATGGATGCAGCAGTAAAGCTCTATCAGGAAATCACAGATGAAAAATTGCTGGTACATCGGCTGACGGTCACTTTTGCAAATGTAGTAGAAGAAGAGAAAGCCAGAAAAAACAGCTTTGAGCAGATGGATTTATTTGATTATCTGGCAGAGCAGGAAGATCCTGGTGCGGAAGCGAGAAAGAAGCAGAACCTGGAGAAAGAGCGCAGGATTCAGGAGGCAATGCTGAACATCAAACAGAAATATGGAAAAAATGCAGTCCTGAAGGGAATTAATCTTGAGGAAGGCGCTACTATGAAGGAACGCAATCAGCAGATAGGCGGGCATAAAGCATAACAGGGACAAACGCTATGACGATAAAAGAAAGGAAGATGTAAATGGCAATCGGTACAACTCATCAGTATGATGATATCCTGGGATTTTCACGTCCGGTATCCTCTCATCCACATATGCCAAGGCCGGAGCGGGCCAAGATATTCTCGCCCTTTGCAGCACTGCGGGGACACGGAGATGCGGTTCTGGCAATGCAGAAGAACCGCTGCAGTAAAATTGCGCTGGAGGACATTGCGTTGGAACAGATCAATACAGCCCTTTGCGCCCTCAGGAAACATGACAAAATAGAGGTTACTTACTTTAACTACGATCCTGGACCGGATGGAACCGGCGGGATCGCAGAAGGAAGATATCTGACGGCACAGGGTGAGATCCTGATGCTGGATACTGTATATCGGAAGCTTCGCATCAGCAGTGATCAAAGCGCGGTCGGATGGGTGGATATTAAATTTGAAGATATTTTCAGTTTATAAAATGCCAAAGCAGATTACAAATATAAAAATTTTCAGATGAATAGATACCATAGAGAAGCATATGATAAAAATCTGAAAATATTGACAAATAAATATATTATAGAGGATCATATATAAAAAACCGGAAAAATCAGCAGATTAACTCGTCATAGAAGAACATAGGATGAAGAATCAGAGAGTAAATCACGAATAAGGTCAGAAAGAATTCGCAAGAACCTCATTCAGTTCACTTAAGTGATGTATGGTAAAATCGGGGCGGATTTCAGGAGCTTTTGCAGCCGGTGCCTGTTTTTTCCGGAACCAGACAGTGGTGATGCCCGCATTGATGCCTCCTTTTATGTCAGAGGTCAGACTGTCCCCCACGATGAGGCTTTCCTCTTTTTTGAATTCCGGTATTTGACGGAAGCAATAATCAAAAAAATCTTTGTCAGGTTTATTTGCGCCAATTTCTTCTGAAATAAAAATATTGTCAAAATATTTTTCAATTCCGGCACTTTTCAGACGGCCCCTCTGTACATAGGCAAAGCCGTTAGATGCGAGATACAGGCGGTAATTTTTAGACAGATGCCTCAGCATTTCTTCCGCACCCTCTATAAAATAGTGTCCATGAGAAAGGAATTCTTCATAGGTCAGGGCGGCTTTTTCGGGCGATGCATCTGAACTGATTTCCTGAAACAGCAGGGTATAACGTCTTACCTTTACCTCTTCTCTGGTCAGACTGCCAAGTTCCAGAAGCTTCCACTGCTGTTCATTCAGCACACTGTAACGATCCAGAAGCTCCTGAGTTGCGGCAATACCCAGTTCCTCCAGTGTCTTCTTCACGGCAATATGTTCCGCTTTATGAAAATCTAAAATTGTATCATCCAGATCAAAAAAGATATTTTTTATCATACGTTTTTCTCCATATTTGAATGTCAGTCCATTTTGAAATTGTCTTCGACAAATAGGCATCATGAACCTATATTATAGCCAAAAGAGCATTTGAAATCAATAGATCCTGACGGAAGAATAAAAAAGCAGTATTACAGCCCAGCCTTGGAATGAAGACACTTTCCGGGAAGCTGTTGATCCGATTTTAAGTATTAATAATAGCTTTGAATGGAAAATTTATATGGCAGGTACGTGTCATTATCTTGGATGCGATGGGGAAGACTGTAGTAAGGCATTAAAGTTATGCATCGGAGACAGGGTGTATCTGGAGAAGGAGCCTGAGAATGAATATGACGAGAAAGCGGTCAAAGTGGTTGACCAGTCTGGGATAAAAGCTGCAGTGAGTGTGTTTCTATGCTGATTAAGGTAAAGTAAAATAGAACCTCGGAACAGGTTATTGCAGTTGATTTTGAAGAACTGCAGGATTACAAATCATTTTTGATTCCGTTTTCTCCATTCGGAAGGCGAGAAACCATACCTCATTTTAAATTCTTTTCCGAAATAACTCATATCATCAAAACCGCATCGGCTGCCGATTTCAGAAATGGCAAGGCCCGTGTCCATCAGGGCAAGGGCTTTTTCCAATCGGAATTTTTTCACATATTGAATGGGACTGGTTCTGAGGGTGGATTTAAAACATCGATTTGCCTCACTGACGCTGATCGAGGCCATGCCTGCAATCTGACCGATCGTCAGATTTTCCCCATAGTGCATATGAATCAGACTGAGCATTTTTTTCAAACGCTCCTCATCCCGCATCGCTTTCTCCGTCCGCTGTGTTGTGTGTGGATGTTCGTGTTCCATCAGGCTGAGGACTATTTTTGATAATAGATAGCGCACCTCTACTTCATATCCGGCTGGTTCATCGACACATTGCTGCCAGGCATTCAGAAACATGGATTTTTCATTTAAACCATGCTCCGTAAGTGCATCGATCTTTATATAGGCAATGGTTTTGTCATCCATCAGCGGCTTTGTGTATTTCTGCCAGAAGATGCTGTCATCCCGGCCTCCGGTCAGATGGGCATGCCAGCAGATTGACTTTAAGATACATTCCTCTCCGGGAAGGGCAGTCACGTTATGCAGCATTTCAGAATTGATGAAGATGCCTTCTCCCTTATGGAGCACAACTTTACTTGTGCCGATTACGGTTTCTGCGCTTCCGCTGATGACTGCAAAAATCTCCAGTTCATCATGCCAGTGCCAGGGAACCGGAAGTCTGCTCACCTGATCCAGATAGCAGGAGGCCGGAAAAAGCGGCGTTCCTCTTTGGACAATTTCTTTGCCGGTATGATCCAAAACTGAAACGGTATCACATACTGAAAGTGCCATATAACTCCTCCTGACAATTTTATCATAGTAAATGAGGGATTTATTCTAACGTTTTTTGGTGATTTGCTCATATAATCATAACAGAAACAAAGACAGACGTCAATCACGACGGGACAGGAGGAACAAACGTGTTCAGTATTTTATTATTTATTATCTATCTGGCTTTTATCAGTCTCGGTCTTCCGGATTCGCTGCTTGGTTCCGCATGGCCATCAATGTATCCGGGGCTTGGGGTGCCGCTTTCTTTTGCAGGAATTATTTCTATGATCATCTCTGGCGGAACGATTATTTCCAGCCTGCAGAGTGACCGCTTGACCAGAAAACTGGGTACAGGAAAAGTCACAATGATCAGTGTTGCTATGACAGCAGCAGCTCTTTTTGGATTTTCCATCAGTCACAGCTTCCCTATGCTATGTCTCTGGGCAATTCCTTATGGACTTGGGGCAGGAAGTGTAGATGCTTCTATTAACAATTATGTGGCAATTCATTATTCCAGCCGGCATATGAACTGGCTGCACTGCATGTGGGGCGTGGGAGCGGCAGCAGGGCCATATGCCATGGCATATGCATTGAACCGTGCCAAATGGCAGAGCGGTTATGGAATGATTGCCATTTTACAGATTGGACTGACCATTATTCTGTTTTTGAGTCTTCCATTATGGAAGTCCAGAAAGACTTCTTCATCGAAGGAAGCCACAGAAGGCAGGCCGCTTTCGTTTGCAGAGGTTTTGCGGCTGCGCGGTGCAAAGGAACTCATGGTCACTTTTTTCTGCTACTGTGCCCTGGAACAGACAACGGGATTATGGGCGGCCAGCTATCTGGTGCTTCAAAAAGGGATTGATGAAAAGACCGCTGCCGGATATGCCAGCCTGTTTTTTATCGGGATTACCGCAGGCAGGGCATTTTCAGGACTTATCTCTAACCGTCTGGGGGACAAACGAATGGTACGTCTCGGTCAGGGCATCGTTCTTCTGGGGATCTGTGCGGTAATCTGTCCGCTGATACCCCAGGCGGGAGCACTGATCGGTCTGGTTCTGATCGGTATGGGATGTGCTCCGATTTATCCGGCGCTGCTGCATGCGACACCGGCGCATTTCGGAGAGGAGCGTTCTCAGGCGGCCATGGGAATGCAGATGGCCAGCGCCTATATAGGAACTTGTTTCATGCCGCCGCTTTTTGGAATGCTGACAGCAGGCATAGGCGTTCGTTTCTTTCCGCTTTATCTGGCAGGGATCCTTGTGCTGATGATCGTGATGAATGAAGCTGCAGAAAAGAAAACTGGTCAGGAAAACTGGCAAGGGAGTGAAAAACTGGGTGAAATAAAAAGTTAAGTGTAATGGAGAGGAGATTATCATGTACACAGATTTTCATATACATTCCGAATTTAGTGATGATTCAACAGCCCCTATGGAGCGGCAGATTGAAAGTGCGATTGCACTTGGAATCAGTGAGATATGCTTTACGGATCATGTAGATTATGGGATTAAAAGCGACTGGACAGATGGCGAGATCAAGTGGAGGGGAGGAGATGGAATCGGAACCTCTGCCTCCGAACTGGAACCCATGGTAAATGTAAATTATCCGGAATATTTTGGAAAGCTAATCTGTATGAAGAAACTATACGAAGATGATATCTCGAGCAAGGCGCATGCAGAAAACGCAAAAAGCGCGTTTGCGCCTTGCGAGGGTAATTGCCCGAAAACAGGGCAATTACAAGATATAAAAATTCGGTCCGGTTTGGAATTTGGAGTTCAAAAACATACAATCTGCCGTTATGAGAATTTGTTAAAAAAATATGGAAATGAACTGGATTTTGTCCTGCTCAGTATTCATCAGGTAGAAAATAAGGAATTCTGGAATGGTGAATTTATGAAGGGAAGATCGCAGGAGGAAGTGAATCTTCGCTATTACGAAGAAATGCTGTATGTGGCCAGCCACTTCGATGGTTTTGATGTGCTTGCTCATGTGGATCTGATTTCCAGATATGACCGGTCAGGTCCTTATCCCTTTGACAGGATCAAAGATATTCTGACAGACATTTTTAATGTAATCATTCAGAAGGGAAAAGGAATCGAGATCAATACTTCAAGCTGGCATTACGGTCTGTCGGATACGACACCATCCAAGGACATTCTGCGGCTGTATCGTTCCCTCGGTGGAAAAATCATAACCATGGGCAGTGATGCGCATACTCCTAATTATATTGGAGATCATATGGAGGATGCAGAGCTTATTTTGAAAAATCTCGGATTTAAAGAGTTCTATACATATGAAAGACACGTTCCTATTCCGCACCAGCTTTGAATAAGGGATTATGAGACTGAATCTGTGCCATTAAAATGGTTTGGGAAAAGGGTAATCTGTGCCGCTAAAATGGTTCAGGAAGAAGAAAGCAGCTTTAATCCCAGATACAAAACGGCCGCGTCCCGGAAGGAACGGGGATTGTAGCCGCTTTTTCTTCCGATTTTATCCAATTGGTATTGTAGTGTATTTTTGTGCAGAAACAATTTTTCACAGGTCTGTTTTAAAGACATATCACAGGAAAAATACACATTTAACAGGTCTTGTTCTGTCTGATCCAATTGCCGGATGGTTTTGTCCAGAAAGTATTCTGAGATCCCGGGATCCGTTCCGCCCAGCAGCATTTCAATATCCAGTTCATCGAAAACGGCAAGCTGCCGGCCGCCGCCAAGGCTTTTTCGTGCGATCAGAGCTGTCTCATAGGACTGGTGCTGATGGCTGAGGGGCTGAATAGAGCCAATGCCAATTTTCAGGATTTCACCACATTTATCGATTAATTGAGGAAAGACATAGGCCCAGTGGTCATATTGGCGGCAGTCAAGAATCAGCACATATTCGCTGGGATAATGAAAGGTATAGAATGTGGAACCGATAATATGGAATGCTTTTTGAATTTCATACTCGATCAGGGACAGATTGGATGGAGTGTAACGGGAATCCAGTTGGATGACGATAGTTCTGCATCTGGTTTCCAAAGTCAGGGAAAACCGGTTTAGATAAGTGCAGAGATAGTCATGGCTGATACTCTCGTTATAAATGAGAGCATGAATGATATAATTGTTCTGAGCCCTGTCATTGCTGCTGCGGACATCCAGTTCGTGTTCACGCAGCAGCAGGGCAGTGATTTTTTGTGCAAGATAGGCATATTTCCGCACCTCCGCAGGATCGCCGCTGATCCCGATCACCGCAAGCAGTTCTCCGTAATGCAGAAAGGGAATATTAACACCGGGATTTGTTCCGGAAAAGTCATCACCGCTTTCTACTTCAATAGTTTTTCCGGCAGATATGACCTGCTTACCGATTTCGTGAAAAGTTCCAATTCTTTTCCGGTCGGTGCTCGCGAATATGATTCCATTGGTATCAATAAAATTTATATCGTGATCACATACTTCTTTTAATGTCACAACAATCTGCTGTGCTGTTTTCCGGTTGATCATAAATGGCATTATTTTCTCCTCCTTTACTTCATAATATATGTTAAAAATAACATAAATTACTGCAAATAACAATGATTATATAGAATATAGAACATATTTTTCTTATAAATTTTCTGATATGATATAAAATAAAAAGAACGAGGAGGAAAAGAAGCATGAAGGTTGTAGTGGCAATTGATTCATTAAAGGGAAGTCTTTCATCACTGGAAGCGGGAGAGGCAATTGCAGAGGGGGTAAAAAAGGCGGTCCCGGAGGCAGAAGTGGTGGTCAGGCCTCTTGCGGATGGCGGAGAAGGAACCGTAGAGGCGCTCACCCTTGGCATGAAAGGGAAGCTGCAAAGTGTCATCGTGACAGGTCCGCTGGGCACGAAGGTGGAATGCAGCTATGGAATTATTGATCCCGGAGAAAACAGCGGAAAAACGGCAATTCTGGAGATGTCAGGAGCAGCAGGAATTACACTGCTCAAAGAAGAGGAACGAAATCCGCTCTATACAACTACATATGGAGTAGGGGAAGTGATCAAAGATGCGATTGCAAAGGGCTGCCGTCATTTCATCGTGGGGATCGGCGGAAGTGCCACAAATGATGGAGGAATTGGAATGCTTCAGGCGCTTGGGTTTGGAATCCTGGACAAGGATGGAAAACAGGTTCCGTATGGAGCGGCCGGTCTGAAAGAAATAGAGACAGTCACAGATGATTATGTGCTTCCAGAGTTAAAGGAATGCACCTTCCGCATTGCCTGTGATGTAACTAATACAATATGTGGTGAACAGGGCTGCAGCGCAGTCTTTGGACCGCAGAAGGGGGCCGATTCGGAGATGATCCGGCAGATGGATCAGTGGCTTTCCTACTATGTGGCAGTTTCCAAAGCAAAGTACCCAAAAGCAAATGCAGAGCAGGCCGGAACCGGTGCAGCGGGAGGACTGGGATTTGCATTTCTGACCTATACGAATGCGGTTCTGGAATCCGGCATTAAGATTGTGCTGGAAGAAACAAGGCTGGAAGATTATATAAAAAATGCAGATATTGTGGTGACAGGAGAAGGCCGTCTGGACGGACAGACCGTGATGGGAAAAGCGCCGATCGGAGTGGCAGCAATTGCAAAAAAATATGACAAGCTGGTCCTGGCATTTGCAGGATGCGTAACGGAGGATGCGGTGGACTGCAATAATCACGGAATCGATGCTTATTTTCCGATTTTGCGTGGAGTGGCTACATTGCAGGAGGCTATGGACTCGGAGAATGCAAGAAAAAATATGACAGCGGCGGTCTGCCAGGTATTTCGGCTAGTGGGCTATCAGAAAAAAGAAAATTGAGGAAGAAACAGAATATATCAAGTTTTTATTTTAGTGTTTCGTTTCAATAGCCGCTGATATTTCTGTTCGGAATCTGCCAGCACACAAATTTCACCAGACTGGATCATCTGTTCAATTCTCAATGCATACCACCAGTCTCCGATACTTAACGGATATAATCCAAGGATATCACCGATCAGTCTGGCTTCCCGGACCGGCTTTTCGGTGATCCTTTTTTTGATAAGAAAATCATAGAAATATTCAGGAACACCGGTCAGCTTCTGATTGATCACCGCCCGCAGAGGGCTGTTGTCCTCCACTAATTCCATCCATGTATGTGCATACATTTTCCTTTCATTTCGCGTCAGTTTTCTCTGCAGCGGTAAAAAGGAACTCCATTCTTCAGCAGGGATGTCTCCCCAGTTTTGAAAAGAAGTGATCACGTTACCAGGTTCTTCTTTATGCTCCGGAAGTTCGACCACGAAAATCTCACAGTCCGTTTGAAATAACTGCGCACAGAGCCAGTAAAATCCGCACAGAGAATAAGGAGTTCTGCCGAACCACACACGGATTGTCTGTTCTGTCTCCAGCATTTTCAGAAGTCTGGGATATTCCAGCATGGTTTTTGCAATCCCCTTCCGAAGCTCATCTGCATATTGCGCTGTAGTATCCCATCCGCTCTGGGTATACATGGACAGGATCAGATCCTGGCGGTAGGAGCTGTCAAAAGGTTCCTGAATATTCCCGATATCCAGCATATATGGCAGGCATATAACTTCAGAAGAAAGTCCGGGAACCGGGATCCACTCTTTCGGAAATGGCGCAGGAGATGAATTTCCGAAGACAGCAGTTGGACCATCAGAATGGCATATTTTCTGCTTACTTTTTGCACACTTCATAGAACCGGCTTCGCTTTCGCCGAATAAGACTTCAATCATAGGAACCCTCCCTGTGTCAGCATACACTGGCCTGGATAAATATATCCGTTATTATTGTTGTTTTGCATACAGTATCGCATATGGAAGGGAGGTGTGTCAATAGTTTGGGAAAGCAGATAAAATATCCACTTAAGTGGTTTGTTTCTTCGCAAATGATAAATCCAAAAAGGGGGGGAGTAAAGGGTTTTACAGTTTTTTCTCATCAAAATATGAAACATTAAAGGAATATTCCTGCGTGATCGGCGAACGGCGAATGACGATCATGAAGCGTTTTTCTTCATGATATCATGAAAAAATGATTGATTATATTTGGTAAGGTAATATATACTATGGATAAGGGCGAGAACTGTGCGAACGACACTTAAGCAGATAGCGGATGCGACGAGTCTGTCAGTGACTATTGTCTCCCAGGTTTTAAATGACAGACCCTGCCGCGTTTCTAAGGAAAATCGAAAGCTGATCTTAAAAACGGCAGCAGAATTGATTTACAGGCCAAATCTGGCAGAGATCAGTCTGGTCAAGGGCTCTGCGAATACCATAGGGCTGGCGATATCAGATATCCGGAACAACTTTTTCGCTATGCTGGCGAAAGGCGTGGAGGAAGAAGGAGAGAGAAAATGTTACTGTTACAGCAGATGATTGCTTTTTTTATTTTTATGTTCATCGGATATTATATGAGAAAGAGACAGATCGTAGATGACAGGGGATGTTCCAGCATTTCCTGGATTGTGGCAAATGCGGCGAATCCGGCTCTGATCATTTCCAGTGCCCTGAACGCAGAAGAAATTTTTCCCGTATCGGATGTTTTGTTTTTTCTGGGCTGGGGAATTGCAGTCTATGCTTTTTTGCTGCTGTTTTCGTTTTTAATCCCCGTGCTGCTGCGAGTGCCCCGGGCACAGATCGGCACATACCGCAATTTTACGGTATTTTCCAATGTAGGCTTTATGGGATATCCGCTGATTTCGGCTATGCTGGGATCCCAGGCGGTACTTTGCGCTTCGATTTTCACCATGCCCTTTAATTTTCTGCTGTATACCTTTTGCATTCAGAATTTCAACAGAGAAAGATCGGATGGGGAAGGGAGAAAATTTCGGGTCAGGGATTTTTTCAGCGTAGGAATTCTTGCCAGCTTTATTGCTCTGGCTTTGAACTTTCTACGGCCTGAACTGCCCAGATTCGTTCAGACTACCATTACGAATCTGGCAAATCTTACCGCGGCTCTCAGTATGATCACTATCGGAATGTTTCTGGCCCGTATGGATTTAAAAGAATTATTTGGAGATCTTCGGCTTTTGCTGATGGCGGCGCTGAAAATGCTGGTGCTTCCGATTGCAGGAATTTTGATTCTCCGGCTTTTTATACAGGATGAGATGCTTTTGACGGTAGCGATGATCATACTGGCGACACCCGTGGCCAGCATGGTGGCAATTCTGGCAGAGCAGTCCGGCGGTGACAGCAGTCTGGCCACAAGAGGCGTGGCACTGACAACGGTGCTGTCGGTGGTGACGATACCGCTGGTGTCGGTACTGCTGAAGATGTAGCAAAGTTCGGAGAGGGTATCCCTCACAGCAGGTATGCCGGCATTATGGCAAAGGTGGGTATATGCCTGTTTCCAAAGTTTTAATTGAACAAGAAAAAGTATATTGCCTGAGCTTAATTGCCCAGGCATATTTTATAGCGTTTTATTTTAGTCAGGTGTAACTTTCTCCATCCTGAATGTAATAACAGATATAGGAGGACGGAAGAAGTAAATGCGTTTGAATTAATACTTGAAATCAGGGCGGGAAATTATATCCTGGCAACTGCATTTCAGATACAGGTTATTTGAATAACGACAGCCGTGGGCGGCAATGCGGCCAGGCTTCTTGCATCGCAGGAAAGATTGTTCGCTGCGGGCGGTGGCGGATCATATTTATCATTAAAAAGATTGACAAAACTCGAGATAAGTAATATATTACTCATATAGGTAATATATTACTTATTTTGTGAGAGAATGACACATGAAATTAATGAAGTGAATATTTCTTATCATTGGTTGTGCTGCCGCAGTAATTGTTATTATTATAGCAATTGGATTCGGTGCAGTGACAAAAAGACCGCAGTGCATCAGGCATTGCAGAAGGGGGTGAAGCAGATGGAGAACTATTTGAATTTTGCTGGAATAGAAGATGCGTACTTTCTGATCGGGGAGATGACTGCATTCAGCAATCGATTTCAGGCGGTGGCAGATCGCTTTTTTGCGGATATTAGCTGGAAACAGTGTTTCTTGCTCATTTGTATAAAAATGTTTCGGCAGCCACCAACGCTGAAGGAACTGGCAGTGACCGTGGGAAGTTCACACCAGAATGTGAAGCAGCTGCTTTTGAAACTTGAAAGAGTGGGATATGTTGAGTTCATCCGGGATGAAAACGATAAGAGGAAACAGAGAGTGATCAGAACAAAAAAGGCGGAGGTGTTTGATGAGACACACGATGAACCAAGTACCGTCTTTATGCAGAAGTTCTTTGAAAATGTCAGCCCGGATAAAATTAAAATAACAATAGAAACCTTAGTTCAGTTAGAAAATAATCTGAAAGAAATGGAAAAACAACAAAAAAAGTAGAGTATGTCAAGCTTTCTATGAAAATTTGATATGCAGCGTCAGTCCATTTGCCGAAGGCAAATTCAGGATGGGCGGATGCTTGAGCGGGGAGGCGCAGTATGAATATTTTAGTTACATACCAGAGTAAAACTGGTTTTACCAAACGATATGCCCGGTGGATCGGAGAGGAACTGTCCTGTGAATGTAAGAAACTGTCAGCAGTGGATGCGGCGCAGATCGCAGGCTATGAGCTTGTCATTCACGGAGGCTGGATTATGGGTGGAATGATCAATGGACTGGAGAAAATAAAAAGCTTTCATCCACAGAAGCTTATAGTGTTTGGCGTTGGCTTCACTGATAAAAAAGAGGTGGATATGGAAAAATGGAGGACAGAAAATAAGCTTTCCGACATTCCATTTTTCTATTATGAAGGAGGAATGAATCCTGAGAAAATGGGATTAATGGGGAAAACCATGGTGAGGCTTGTGACCAAAAAGAAACCGGAATATGTAGATTATACGAAGAAAGATAAAATCCGGGAACTGGTGGATACGGTGAAAGCTCTGTAAAGGATTTTCCCGGTTCATAGGAGAACGCTGCCGTGTGGGCTGGGTATCTCACAAAAACGCGTGCAGCAACTCTGGTGAGATAACCGTTAACTTCAACATAAGACGCTCAGGAAAGTCTTCGCGTCTATAGCAGTCTTTAAAAATATCGACACAGTTCAGCCACACAAGTATGCACATCACTGCGTTGTCGTCAATCATCGATGCCCGCATCGGCTCATTCCTCCGCCTTATGCTGCACACACTTGTGTGACTTCCTTTGTGCCGCTATTTTTGAAGACTGCTATCAATTTACGTAAACGGTGGATCTCACCGCCGTTAAAAGTGCCCGCTCATGGTTTCCTTTGAGATACCCGGCCCACACGGCAACTGTTTTTCAAATCAGCCGTGACGTAACGATTGTCCTATACACGGACAAAAGAGAATTTGACAATTTCCGCGACGTGAAATACAATGAAATGAACAAAGGCATGAGCGGAGGTTATGGGAAGGCGTATGAATAAGAAAGTATTTGCGAAGGGATATTGCGGAATAAAGATTTTTCTGTTTTTTGCTATTGGCTGTTTGGCCGGAACATTTTGGGAAGAGATACTTTACTTCTTTCAGCATGATTTTGTCTGGGTGGATCGGCAGGGAGTGATCTATGGGCCGTTCAGCCCGATTTATGGTGTGGGGGTCAGCATTTTTGTAATCCTGCTGGGTCGCCACAACGCTTCCCGCCCGATCTGGAAAACCTATCTGTATTCCTGCCTGATTGGCGGCGCTACAGAATATGCCACCAGTCTGATTGCGGACAAGGTATTTCATGTAAGCTTCTGGGACTATTCTAATCTTTTCTTGAATATCAACGGCCGCACAACGGTTCCTTATATGCTGTTCTGGGGGCTGGGAGGACTTATTCTCATGAAACTGGTCTACCCGTTTATTTCGCATTGGATCGAAAAGATACCGTATTCCTTTGGGCGAGTCGCATTTCCAATCTTCACAGCACTGCTGATGGTTGATATAATACTGACCTACAGTGCATTTGGGCGAATGGCACTCCGGGACAGCGGGATACAGCCCTATACAGTCTACGGACAGTTCCTGGACCGCTGCTATGATGATGAATTTATGATGCAGAAGTTTCCAATCATGAAAGAAAAAGAATCATAGGGAAGAGTGGTCTGCACTGTAAAACCGGACTTTTTTAACACATGTACTTGTCCATAAAATGGCGTTATGTTAATATGATTGATAAAGAGTTATGAAGGTACTGCTGTGAAAGTGAAATTATCACGGAAGAAAAGAAAGAGAGGAAATGATATGAGAAAGATTGTTCGGAAATTGACAGTTGTTTAACAGGAAACATTTAGCAGCCCTGAATGTAAATAACAAAATGGTGACCGACGATATCTATTATTCCCGTATTGAACAAGCAATGAGCTGTCTTTGGCTGAGCTGGTATTATTGGTACTTTTCAGCAGGATACTCATGGAATAATGATAGAGAAGGCTTGTAGAAAGGAAAATAATATGAAATTCAAAAAAAGGATAACAGCCGGTTTCTGCAGTGCGCTTCTGGTGTTCTCTTCCTCCTTCTGTTATGCAGAGGAGTTAAGCCCAAAGGATGATTTTTACCGGTATGCAACCGCAGATGAGCTGGCGGCTCATCCGGTTGACAATGAGACAGTTTATTCCGAAGATGATCTGCCCTATGAAGGCTGGACGGTAGTGAGACAGCATTATCTGGATATTCACAAAGAGGAAAAACAGATGCTTCAGGAAATCATGGAAAGCGATCCTGGTCAGATGGATCCGGATTCAGAAGAACTGACAATTTATAAGCTTGCCTATGGACTGCAGAACAAAGATCTCAGAGAAGCGCAGGGGTGTGACGGACTTTTGGATGCCATCGACAGGATCATGGAATGTGAGAATACGGAAGCATTTCTTCCCACCATGGCGGAGGTGTATTCTCAATGGGGATACTCATTTCTGCTCACGGCAAAGGCAGTTAAAAAGGACAACGGCCAGGATTTTATTCCGGCATTTTCTTTTGTGAGCGGTTCTCTGGCTGGTTTTGTGGATCAGGCGACTTACGATGCAAACAAGGATGCACATATCAAACTGCTGCAGAATCTATTTATTGCAGCCGGCTATGAGCAGGACGAAGCTATGCAGATGGCACAGGCCTGCACAGTGGGAGAACAGCTCCTGGCCCAGACGTCAGAAGAAGAACAGGATGATACCATTACAGCACTTTCTGATCTGGAAGAGAGATATCCTCATCTGGATCTGACCGGGACTCTGGAAATTCTGGGAGCGGGAGAGGCATCCGAATTAAGCATTACGGATCAGACTGATTTTCTGTATGCTCTGAACGCATCCTGCGCAGAGAATGAAAATCTGTATGGACTGCAGTGTTATGCCGTCAGTCAGTTAATTAACTTTTACAGTGTTTATCTGTCGGATGAAATATCCGCAGCGTCAGAGGCGCTCAACGAGCAGGGAGAAACTCTGATGAATGAGGCATTTGCGAATGAAGATACGCAGGCAGAGCCAGGTGCTGAGGCAGAATCGGACACGCAGGCAGAGTCAGGCGCGGCAGCGGTCACAGGGACGATTGATCAGGATACAGTGGAGATGGTGATGCCGGATCTGGCTTCCGCTTTCCATGCACAGGAGGAACTTTCTTTTGATGAATTATTTTATGTGCTTCGCGCCGATGAGATAGCCCATCAGGAGATTTCGGACATATACCGCAGCAGGCATCAGGATGATGAAGCGGATCAGATGATCCGGGATGAGGTTCAGAAAATACTGGATTACTATGTGGATGCGGTGGATAAAACGGAATGGCTTAGCGATGAGAGCAAGGATGCAATGAAGAAAAAACTGGATGATATCATTGTCTACATTGGAACGACAGAATCACCGGTGCTTCATTCCAATTCAGCGGATACGCTGGTAGAACTGATTGCTTCCAGTTCAATGAGTAAGCTTCAGATGGAAATGAAAAAGCTGAAGGATCCGGAGTACTACCGCTCCATATGGAAGATGTTCGCCTATGCAGATACAGTGAACGCCTCGTATGAACCAGAATTGAATGCAGTGATTATCCCTCAGGCGATGATGGAGTCCCCCTATTTTGATAAAACGGCTTCGGCTGGAAAAAATATGGGTGGCCTGTACTTCATACTGGCTCATGAACTGGGGCATGTACTGGATACGGTAAATGTTTTCCAGGACGAGAATGGTGCTGAAAATAGCTGTCTGAAAAGCGACGAGGATGAAGCCGCGTACAAGAGCCACACGGATTCATTTATCTCTTATTATGAAAAATGGGAATATCTTCCGGGAAAGGTACAGAACACGACGAGAACGCAGAAGGAAAACATCGCGGATCAGTGCGCAATACAGTGCATGATGAAGCTGGCAGACGGGGATGCGGATGTTCAGAAGGAGACACTGGAGTCTCTGGCGCAGATCTGGTTTGAAAGCCATTCGGATACCTATTATGCGGAAGAAGCCATTGATAAGCAGCACGGGATAGGCGCAGCCAGGATCAATGGTATAGTAGCAGCCGTGGACGCGTTTTATGAAATTTATAATGTGTCGGAGGGCGATAACATGTACGTGGCGCCGGAAGACAGACCCGTTCTGTGGAAGAACTGAGACAACAGGGGACGGTTCTCTGATTTTTAGAGAACCGTCCCCTGTTTCTGCCTGATTTTCAGAGAACCGTCCCCTGTTTCTGCACTTGACAGGAAAAGATAAGAGTGCTATATTATCTCATAGTGTGAGATATAGGGGAGGACGATATGGATTATCGGAAGGAAGCGGAAGAAGCATTTGAATATATGCGGAAGGTGAATGGTTTTCCAATCATGAGAGCCATGAATGACGTTTCTCAGGGGGAGATGGCAGTAGTGGGGCATCTTACGTTTAAGCAGGATGGGATTACTGCGGGAGAGCTGTCGGCAGCATTTGGACTGGGAAGCTCCAGGATTGCAGCTATTTTGAATACGCTGACGAAAAAGGGCCTGGCAAAACGGGCTTCCGATCCAGAGGATGGACGGGTGGTCAGAGTTTATGTGACAGACAAAGGCCGCAGGGAAGCGATGCGAAGAAGGGATAATACCAATGCGCATCTGGCAGGATTTTTAGAACTGCTGGGTGAGGAGGATGCAAAAGAATTTCTGCGTATTATTAAGAAAGCGGCAGCCATGAGAGAACGATAGAAAACAGGACGGGAGATGGAAATAGAAGTAAGAGGCAGAAAAACAGAAGAAACAAAATAAGAAACAGAATAAGAAACAGAATAAGAAACGGAATGAGGAACAGAATAAGAAACGGAATGAGGAACAGAATAAGAAACAGAATTAATAAACGGAATGAGGAACAGAAAAAGAAACAGAATGAGGAACAGAAAGAGAAAACAAGACGCGTAAAAAATAAGTGGGTAGCATTGTAAAAAATCTCATACTAAGAGATAAATACTCGGTACAATTGCACGCGTTTTACATATATTTTTCAGTAAAATACCTCACAATGTGAGATAAAAGAAAGGATGGTACAATTCTAAAGTGAAGTATCATATTTTGAGCAATCAAAAAGAGCAACTGATTAGAAAACTACAATTGCTCTAAATATGATTCTTCACGATTGTACCAAATCGCGGAAGGTTAGCCAGTATGTATATGG
>JAQVCW010000003.1 GCA_028689585.1 Lachnospiraceae bacterium
AATCTCTGCATTCTCCAGCATGATGGCCTTGATTTCCTCGTATTCCGGTGGCGGCAGGAAATGCTCGGCCAGCTCTAACTCTGCGGTCAGATATCTGTCATCAAACTCCTTTTTGTCAATAAAGTCACGGATGACGCTGAACTCATCCCGGCTGTTCAGGGGCAGAAAGCCCAGCTCCCGCAAGAAGGCCCATGTCCGCTTCTTTACGCAGTAAAACAGGTTTGCCAGATTGGAATTGAAGTCATTGTAGACCTCCATCCCTTTCCGGTCGGGTGAGCGGCCAAAAAGCACCCAACCGCCACCGCCGAATACTTCAATATAGCGGTCAAACTTTGCGGGGAACATGGTGTAAATCAGCTTGCGCAGCGCCTTTTTACCGCCTACCCAGCTTATAAAACTATTGATGGTGTATCACCTCCTTTGCGCGGCGGCGGGGATTCAGTTTAAGAATTTAAATGAAGGGCAAGGCGGCTCCGGCTGCCGGAACGCAGAGAGCTGCTCCGGCGTTGCAGACACAAATTCCGCAAGGCTCATGCTCTTGTCCAGATAGCCCCAATCCTCCGGGTAGTAGCTGCCGTATTCGTTCATCGGGAACGGCTCCCTGCACAGAATTGTTCCCCAGTGGTTGACCATCACAAAGGGCTTGACCTCTGCCATACTGCCGTCCAGATTGTCCGAATCCCGCACATCATAACAAAAAAGTCCCTCCGGAACCGTGTCCCGGTCGAGGCGCATATTGGTAAAGAGAACAAGTTTTTCATCAATCTCCGCCAACAGATATCCTTCTTTTGCTGCATCAAATACTGCCATTACATTTTCCTTTCTCTGCTTATGTCAATTCCATGCCCATGGACTCCGGATGGTATTCATATTCCTTGGTATCCTCATTCCAAATGTATCCTTCGTCCTCCAAAGCCACCTGATGGATTTCAGCGGCCAGCTCCAGCGCTTCGTGAGAACCGCCGTTGGGAATAAAGCATTCCATTTCTTCACCGCCTGCATATTCTCTGCGGCCTACATTGTTGCCGAAATCCTCATCTGCCCAGCAGTAGGAAAATTCCAAGTCAGGGTACATTTCAGCAAGCTGCCCGATGACCTGATGCACATTACTCCAAGCGGTTTGAAAGCGGAGATTTTCTCCGTCGAATTCTTTGGAGGTAAATTCATCGTAGCCATAGCTGTTCCATTTGCTGCCCCAGTTGGATACATTCCAGTCCAGCCAGTTGTTTTTTCCGTATTTCGCCACTTCCTCCCGGCCAAGGTTGCCTTGATAGATGTTATCCGGCACTGGGATAATCTTGGCAAAGTCGATACTGCCGAGACCATATTTCTCGGTTTTGACAGCCTCAAATAGTTCAGCCATACGACTGGGATCACCGGAAACCGTGAGAATATTGGTTACATGATTCGGCATTTACATTCCTCCCATCTGCATCCCAAAGCCTTGCATCAGCGGCTTTTTCAGTTCCTGCTCTGGCTTGATAAAAAAATCCTTTCCTGAATTCCAAAATCTGACGTACAGCTCGCCGTCCTCGGTTTTAATGGGACGCTGCTCAAAGCCCTCGCCCCAGCCATCACTTTCCTGACCGCACCATTCTTCTGTCAATGCGTCCAGCTCCGCAGGGGACAGTTCGCCGTTGCTCTTAACCTCCAGCACACCCCACAGCTCACCCTGCCAGCTTTCCACAGTGTGGGGTCATGCTGTACACCTTTTCCTGCAGACTGTCATTGTGTAAATAAACTGCAAGGCCACGGTCACCCTCGCTGGCAAGATGCTCCTTGGTAATCAGCTTCAGAATTTCACCCTCATAACCACACAAGGTAGCAGGGGTAAGTTCCTCCGGCCAATCCGAGAGGTCACCGTATTCATCAGGGGTGTACAGATTGGCGGACAGTGGACTGAACAGCCGCAAGGTAATCAGTTCCTTCATGAGTCGCTCCTTTCCGCACAGAGCACCTCTGTACCATATCGGCGAATTAGAAAAGCGGTGACGATCAATCGGAAGGCTGTATCGCTCACCAGCTCCGGGTCAGTCAGTTCCGACAGGCTGATATGCTTGGTTCCGGCATATAGGTCTTTCGCCGTATGGAACAGTACATAGCCGTCCAAGTCCACT
The DNA here is from genome assembly GCA_028689585.1 of Lachnospiraceae bacterium. Lineage (GTDB taxonomy): Bacteria > Bacillota > Clostridia > Lachnospirales > Lachnospiraceae > Merdiplasma. The sequence goes on from JAQVCW010000003.1 coordinate 2,118, forward strand.
CCGTGAATGTGAATGGCGGGGAAATCGATGTTCCCCTTCGTCACTGCCGGTCGTGCCTTGCTCCAGAGAAAAGGATCAGCGGTCAGTAAAAACACCGCCGCTGCCTGCCCTGCGGAGCAGTTCGGATTTTCTTTGTGCGCCGCCTTAAACCGCATCTGGTGATTGCTGTTTTCAAAAATAGAGATTGGCTGGCGCGACAGGTGCGTCACGCGGGCCACAAAGGGGCGCGATGGCACCTCCTTGGTCAGTGCGCCCAGCAGCTCGTTCAAGGGGACACAGCCCGCCACAAGCCGCTCGCGCAGGCAGATGCAGCCGGTGGCGCTTCCACAGGTTTTCTTTCTGGTTTTGTAGGCGCAGGTTTTGCAGTCACAGTCACGGGCGCTGTATTCAAAACGGCTTAATGACATCCCGCTCTTGCGAGGTGTAAATCCGGGAATCAGTTGCATTTCAAATTCGGTGTTTGCATACTTGGTGTTGTTCATAAATCGTGCAGTCATGGTTCTCAGTCCTTTCGTTGTTTTTTATTCGGCCAATCCTCCTACCATCAGAAACAAAAAAAGAGCGGCTATGTTCTCGTAAAAACGAAGAACGTAACCGCTCACAATTGTTCTGATTCACTTTTGGAAGTGCCGTCTATATGGAAAAGAGGATGGGCAGCTTTTACACTGTCCATCCTCTAAATTTTCGTGTTTCATCTGTCCAATACCCGATGTCATCTGTGGAAAGGGCAAAAAATCGAGGCCAAAAACGCTCGTTTTTTGCCCCGATTTTCGCTCTATTTTCTTTCAAAAACCACAATATGTTGTGTCCTGACTCTCTTATTTTCGCTTGTCGCCACAATACGTCATCTGTATCACCACCTCAACATGATTCGTAAACGGAAATAAATCAATCGGCCATGCCTCATCTGGCTTATATCCATGCTTCGTAAAATACTCCAAGTCCCTGGCGAGGGTAATGGGGTTGCAGGAAATGTACACTATTTTCTCAGGTTTCAGGGAAACTGCCGAGGACATAAAAGCTTCATCGCTTCCGCTGCGGGGCGGATCCATGAAGACCACATCCACATGCTCCCCTGCCTGTGCCATTTCGGTCATAAATTCTCCGGCATCGTTCTGATAAAAACGAACATTTTTAATCTCATTTCGTTTTGCATTGAAAATAGCATCCCGGACTGCATCCTGATTCAGTTCTACGCTGATGACTTCCTTTGCTTTGCTGCTGGCGATCAGACCAATGGTCCCTATGCCGCAGTAAGCATCAATCATGCGCTCTTTTCCGGTCATTCCGGCCAGTTCAATGGCTTTGTTGTATAAGACTTCCGTCTGAACCGGATTGATCTGATAAAATGATTTGGAAGAAATCCGGAATGTACGACCGCATAATGTATCTTCAATGTATCCTTTTCCATAAAGCACAGTTTCCTTTTCGCCCAAAATCATACTGGTCTTCTGGGCATTTATATTCAATATAACTGTAGTAATTTCCGGATGAAGCTTTCTCAATGCCTTTACAAAATTGTTTTTGGAGGGCAGGATCGGTGAGCCCAGCACCAGCACTAGCATTACTTCTCCGCTGTGAAAACCGGTGCGCACCAGCACATGACGGAATAATCCGAAGCCGGTATCTTCGTTGTAGGTTTTTATTTTGAATGATTTCAGAAGATCCCGGATATCACGAATAATTGCATCCGCCGTTGGATCTTCGATCAGGCAATCATCTACCGGGACAATAAAGTGAGTTCCCTCCTGATAGGTTCCTGAAATTACGCTGCCATCTTTTTTATGTCCAAATACTGCATGTACTTTATTGCGGTAATGTACCGGATTTTCCATACCCATAATCTTCTGAACCTTGCAAAATGGCTGAAGAAGTTTTTCCACCCGTTTCTGTTTTTCAATCAACTGATCTGCATAAGCAAGTTCCATAAGCTGACATCCACCACATTTTTGATAGACCGGACATAATTTTCTGGCTGCAAGTGCAGCCGGATTATCTTTCCGCCTGTCCTTTTTATCCCACTCCGGATTGTCTTTCTTTCTGTCCTTTTTATCCCACACAGGATTGCCTGCTTCTTTCCTGTCTTTTTTATCCCACACAGAATTGCCTGCTTCTTTCCTTTCTTTTTTATCCCACACAGAATTGCCTGCTTCTTTCCTGTCTTTTTTATCCCACGCAGAATTGCCTGCTTCTTTTCTGTCTTTTTTATTACTATATTTTTCCTGCATACCCTCTTTTTTCCGGAAATCTTTTGATGCAGGTTTTCCGGGCTTTCCTTTTCTTTGCTCTCCGAAGCTATCTCCCCACTCTGCTTTTGCAAACTCATCTCTTTTCTCAGACTGACTTCCGCCTTTTCCTTCCCTCCTGCTTCCCTGCTTTCCTGCTGGCTCTTTTCCTGACCGGCTTCCGCCTTTACTTTCTCTCCAGCTTTCCGGCTTTCCTACAGTCTCTTTTCCTGGCCGGTTTCCGCCTTTTCCTGCTCTCCAGCTTTCCGGCTTTCCTGCTGTCTCTTTTCCAGGCCGGCTTCCGCCTTTACTCTCTCTCCAGCTTTCCGACTTTCCTACAGTCTCTTTTCCTGGCCGGCTTCCGCCTTTGCTTCTGTCTCTATTTCCTGCCTTATTGGCTGACTCGCCCGGGGATCTTCTCCTGCTGCTTCTCTCATTTCTATTTTCCATTCTGAATGTTTCTCCTTCTTTATCGCTATCTTCTTCTATATTCCCTCACAGTCAAACAGCGGAATAAAACTTTCCTCTGCCGTCGCTCCTTCCTGTACAAAACTATTCTCCAGGCCAAGTGATACTGCATAATCCAGCAGCCGCCCGTATTCCCGCCCGGTCACTTTTCGGGACAGCAGGGGATCTGCTGCCAGCCCAGGCATGGGAGTATACTGATTCATGATGCTGATATAAATTTGATCCCCATAGGTTTCATAAAGGTACTGCAGCACCGCTTTTGAATCTTTCACATGGCCCGGCAGCAGCAAATGCCGCACGATCACGCCTCTTTTCATAATACCCCGTTCATCAAAGGCGGTATTTCCTATCTGACGCACCATTTCCGCGATTGCCGCTTTTGCTGTCTGGGGATAATTCTCCGCATTAGAATACTGCTTCGCCAATGACGAATCCATATATTTAAAATCGGGCAGGTAGATATCCACCAACCCTTCCAGCATTTGCAATGTATCCGGTTTCTCATATCCGCTGCTGTTATAGACTACCGGAAGCGACAGGCCGTTTTCTCTGACCAGCTTTAGCGCTGCTATTGTCTGTGGCAGGAAATGCCCGGCTGTAACCAGATTAATATTATTTGCATTTTTCTCCTGTAATTCCAGAAATATCTCTGCCAGCCGCTCTATCGTGATTTTCTTCCCCGTCTGACCTGCTGCTATATTCCGATTCTGGCAGAACTGACAGCCCATGGCACAGCCGGAAAAAAACACAGCCCCCGATCCTTCCTTTCCTGAAATGCAGGGTTCCTCCCACATATGAAGAGCAGCTCTTGCTGCCATCACGGTTCCATCCATATGACAGTATCCTCTTTGTCCTGCCAGCCGGTTCACCCGGCAGTCTCTGGGACACAGCCTGCATTCCTGCATGTTTTTTTCCAGAAGATGCTGTGTCTCTTCCTTCCACTGCCTGGTCACGGATACCTCGATTTTTACGGTTTCCTCTTGCACCCTGTTTATGTTCCCGCTGATATCATTTTTATTGAAGCTGACGCTTCCCTGCATAATTTTATTTTCTGACATATTCTTTCTACTCTTGTCTTTATCGCTCTTGCCCTTTATTTTCCTGTCCTTAAACTCTTCTGTCCTTAACTCCCCTGCCCTTAACTCTCCTGCCCTTAACTCTCCTGCCCTTAACTCTCCTGTCCCGGCTCTTCGCTGACACATTTTCTGCGTTCCGGCAGTTGTGCCAGGATAATGGCCCCAAACATGACGGTACAGCCCACAAGTTCTTTTATGCTCAGCTTCTGCCCCAGCAGAACCCATCCGGCCAGCACGGATACCACTGATTCCAGACTCAGGATCAAAGAAGATACGGTCGGATCCATATTTTTCTGTCCTATGATCTGCAGGGTATAGGCCACGCCGCAGGACATGATGCCCGCATATAATATAGGCATCCAGGCTGCCAGGATGGAACTCATCTGCGGATGTTCCAGAAGCAGCATAAAAATACTGGATATCCCGCCGGATACTAGGAACTGTACGCAGGACATTTTCACACCGTCTGTTTTTGCCGCAAAATAATCTATGGTCAGAATATGGAAGGCAAATACCAGTGCCCCCATCAGCACATAGATATCTCCTCTGCCGATCGTAAACTGCTCTGTCATACAGAGCAGATACAGTCCCGCCACCGCCATGGCAACGCTGATCCAGATCTGGATTCCGGTTCTCTTTTTAAGAAAAATACCCAGAATCGGCACCAGCACTATGTACATTGCCGTGATAAAACCAGCCTTGCCCACGGTGGTGTAGGTTATGCCGATCTGCTGCAGATTGCTGGCGATACACAGGCATATTCCGCAGCAGATACCGCCGATCAGAGTCACTTTCCACTCCGCTCTGCGCCGGTTCTTATCGCAGGTCGCATCTATTCCCGTCTGAGCGCAGATTTCACGGTCATTTCCATATCCGCCCTTACTGCCCGACAGCCTTGTCTTTTCTCTTTTCTTTTTATTGTCAAAATACAAAATGCAGGGAATCAGCACTACACCGCCAATCAGGCTGCGTACTGCATTAAATGTAAACGGTCCTACATATTCCATCCCAACGCTTTGTGCCACAAAAGCCACTCCCCAGATTAGTGCTGCTAAAAATAATTGAAGTGAACTTTTTACATTTGTTGTTTTCATGACTCTCTCCTGTTTACTGTACTTTTACTTCCCCTGCCAATACTTTCTTGTAATCCTCATAGTTTTTCTTCAACAACTGCGGTGTATTTAATTCATAAGGACATTTGCCCATGCACTGACCGCATTCCAGACATCCCTCGATTTTCTTCATCTCCGCCTGCATTGCCTCCGTCAGCCATGCGTTGGACGGCGCACGTCTCAGCATCAGTGACATTCTGGCGCACTGATTGATCATAATGCCGGCAGGACATGGCATGCAGTAGCCGCAGCCTCTGCAGAATTCTCCGCTGAGTTCTTTTTTCTCTTTTTCGATAAATTCCTGTATTTCCTCACCCAGCACCGGGGTCTGATCCATATAACTCAGCCATTCTTCCAGTTCTGCCTCTTTTTGAATGCCCCAGATCGGCAGCACGTTGTCAAACTGCGTCATGAAAGCCATAGCTGCTCTGGAATTATTGATCAGACCTCCTGCCAGGCCCTTCATGGCGATAAATCCCATGCCCGCTTCCCTGCATTTCGCCACCAGTGCCTGATCTTTTTCGGATGAAAGGTAACTGAACGGAAACTGCAGCGTTTCATACAGTCCGGACTCTATGCTCTCCATGGCAATATTCAGCTTGTGGGCTGTGATTCCGATATGACGGATTTTCCCCTGCTTCTTCGCTTCTTCCATGCATTCATATATGCCGGTGCCGTCTCCCGGGCGGAAACACTGATCCGCACAGTGGAACTGATACAGATCCAGATAATCCGTTTTTAAATTATGCAGTGTCGTTTCCAACTGTTTCCAAAAATCCTCCGGCTTCTTTGCAGCGGTTTTAGAGGCAAGATACACCTTTTCCCTCATTCCTTCAAAGGCTGCTCCCACCTTTTCCTCGCTGTCACTGTAAGCTCTGGCCGTATCGAAGAAACGCATTCCTCCTTCGTAAGCCCTGCGCATCAGCTTTACCGCTTCTTCTTTTGTAATGCGCTGAATGGGCAATGCGCCAAATGCATTCTGCGGTACCTCTATCCCTGTATTTCCAAGTTTCATCTGTCTCATTTTTCATTCCTCCTGATTTCTTTTTCTGATTTCTTTTTCTTATTAAGCTCCGGAACGTCTCTGAAACGGCATCGCCGCTCCTCTTCCATGGCAGTGTTTACATTCTCTCTCCTAAACTATTCTCAAAGAAAGCTCCCCTTCTCCGCATCGTACAGTCCGGCCTCTGTCAGCCGTATCTGGGGGATCACCGTCAGCGCCATAAAGGAAAGAGTAATAAACGGTTCTATTCCCTCTCTTACTCCCAGCGCCCTGGCCTGCTCTTCCATCTTCTGCACCTTTTTCTTCACCTCTTCTGCTGTAAAGCAGCTCATCAGTCCTGCCACCTGCAGCGGCAGGGAATTTAATACCTTTCCATGGGATGCGATCGCATAGCCTCCCTGTATTCGCCGCAGTTCTTCCACTGCCGCAATGATATCCTCATCATTATCCCCTGCTGCAATGATGTTATGTGCATCGTGGGATACACTGGTGGCTACCGCGCCTCCCACGATGCCGTATCCCTTCAGCGGACAAACCGCTGTGCGCCCCGTGCGCCCATGCCGCTCCGTCACACACAGCTTCCCATATTCTGCATTCGGAGCGAAAAAACCATCCTTTTCCGGAATGTTTTCATATCTATGTAATGTCAGCAGCTGCTTTGGCACCATTTCCATCACATGCATCGGCCCTTCCACCTTCAGCCGCAGCTTCTCACCAGTCAGGCTTTCACAGATCACACTGCCCAGCAAAGAGGGGGCAACCAGGCCGCAATGCCAGTTTTCCCCATTCTCTGCGGACACCTGCCGTCCTTTTTGAAATATCAGCTCCGGTTTTACGCTCTCCAGATCATCCATCACCAGAATATCCGCCTGATATCCTGCTCCGATGGCCCCCAGCTTCTTCAAGCCAAATGCTTTTGCCGTGTAATAGGATGCCATTTTGTAAGCCTTGACCGCCGGAACGCCCATTGCAATTGCCTTACGGACACAGTAATTAATATGCCCTTCCTTCTCAATCTCTTCCAAATGCTTGTCATCGGTACAGAACAGACAGCGTTCGAATGGCATGTGCTCTTCCAGGACAGCCTGCACCAGCGTCTCCAGATTCCGGGCCGCACTGCCCTCCCGGATCAGGATATAAAATCCCGCCCGCAGCTTATCCAGCACCTCTTCCTTTGTGGTGCACTCATGGTCATTGCAGACACCCGCCGCCCGGTAAGCCTGCACATCATTTCCTGCAATGCCCGGTGCGTGTCCATCCACAGTTTCATTCCGGAACAATTCCAGCTTTTCCATGATCTCCGGCTGTTCTGTCAGCACATCCCCAAAACGCATCACTTCCCCCAGGCCAAGCACTCTGGAATGTTGTAAAAACGGCTTCATATCAGAGGCCAGAAATTTTCCGGCACCGTTGGTATCAATATCTGCTGCGGGAACACAGGAGGGTAGCATAAAAAATACGTTCACCGGAAGCTGTTCTGTCGCATCCAGCATGTACTTCATTCCCCCGGCCCCGGCCACGTTTACAATTTCATGAGGATCTGCAATCAGCGTGGTGGTTCCCTGTCCTGCAACACAGTACGCCAGTTCCGGAGGTGTCACCATGGTTGACTCAATATGCATGTGCCCGTCGATCAGTCCCGGTACCAGATATCTGCCGGTACAGTCCACCTCCAGCTCTCCACGATAAGTGCCTACTCCGGCTATCATTCCATCCACAACCGCAACATCGGCACAGATCAGTTCTTCCGTAAACACATTTAAAACCATTCCGTTTTTCAATACCATATCCGCAGGCTCCAACCCCCGGGATACCTGAATCAAGCTTTTTTTCACACGCAACACCTCCAATGGATAAACTGCTTTCAAGCTAAAACGGACATCAACAATCCCGTAACTGACTGCAATGCCCGCTTTTCCCTTTTTTATTAAGACCTATTCTGTTTACTGAAGTATCTGTAACAATTCCGACTGCTTCTCTAAAAGCTCCTGATAAATCGTCAGCAGATTTTCTATCCGTCCGGCGCGCAGAGGTTCCACGATCCGCACTACCACCTCAAACAGCGGAGACAGACCGGTATTGGCAAAAATTCCCTTCAGCGTATGCGCCGCATCAAATGCTTCTTCTTTATTTTCTTTTTCCAATGCTGTTCCAAGAGTATCTAAGGATGGATCCGATGCCACCTGCTTTATGCAGTCCAGCAAAAATTCTTCGTCATCGAGCATACGTTCCAAAGCCCCATCTACATCACAACCCCACTCTTTTAATTTTATCAGTTCGTCACTCATTCTCCGGTAATCCTTTCCTTCGATTTTAGCTGCAATCGAACAAAAATTTTCTTGGATTAATGATAGCACTTGAGACAGAGACTTGTCAATTGAGAATTGTCCGCTGTCTGCCCGGATATCACAGAAAGTTACCATTCAGCCTTGAAATGAGGACGCTTTCCGGGCGGCTGCCCCAGGTATACCGCAGGCAGCCGCCCGGAAAGCTGTTCGTCAAGTAAAAGGCTGAACTGTAACTACAGAAACCAGGCTTGCTTCAAACAAAAGCAGTGCTTCACACTGCAGCATCAAACTGGGAATTATACAGATCCGCGTAGAACCCGCCCTGCTCCAGCAGTTCTTCATGGCTGCCCTGCTCCACAATATCGCCGTCCTTCATAACCAGGATCAGATCCGCATTCCGGATCGTGGACAGACGGTGTGCGATTACAAAACTGGTCCGCCCCTTCATCAGGTTATCCATCGCTTTCTGAATGCGGATTTCCGTTCTGGTATCCACCGATGAAGTGGCTTCATCCAGGATCAGTACGCGGTTATCCGCCAGTATTGCACGAGCAATGGTCAAAAGCTGCTTCTGTCCCTGAGATACATTGCCCGCCTCTTCGTTCAGCTCCATCTGATAGCCTCCCGGCAGGACACGGATAAAACGGTCCGCATGGGCTGCCTTTGCAGCGGCTATGACTTCTTCATCGGTAGCATCCAGGCGTCCATACCGGATATTTTCCATAATGGTTCCCTTAAACAGCCAGGTATCCTGAAGCACCATACCGAAGGCATCTCTCAGCTCCCGGCGGTTATAATCCTTTATATTGTGGCCATCCAGGCTGATCTCTCCTTTATTCACATCGTAGAAGCGCATCAGCAGTTTGACCATCGTAGTCTTGCCGGCACCAGTGGGTCCAACGATCGCCACCTTCTGCCCGGGATGGGCCTGAGCGCTGAAATCATGGATGATGATTTTTTCCGGATCATATCCGAAGCTGACATGGGAAAACTCCACCTTGCCCTGCAGTTTTTCTTTTTCCAACGGTACCGGATTTTCGGCGATCTGGCTCTCTTCCTCTTCCTCAAGGAACTCGAATACCCGCTCTCCTGCCGCTGCCATGGACTGCACCAGATTGATCACCTGGGCGATCTGCTGGATCGGCTGGGTAAAGTTTTTCACGTATTGGATAAATGCCTGGATATCACCGATGGTAATAACGCCTCTGGCAGCCAGCATACCGCCGGAAAGTGCCACTCCTGCATATCCCAGATTGCCCACAAACATCATGATGGGGTGCATCATACCGGAAAGGAACTGGGATTTCCATGCAGAATCATATAAAACTGCATTGGTCCGGTCAAACTCTTCTATGGTCTCTTCTTCTTTATTAAATACCTTGATCACACTCTGGCCGCCGAAAATCTCTTCCACCTGGCCGTTGATATGTCCCAGGTATTCCTGCTGCCTGCGAAAGAACTTCTGAGAGCGCTTTACCACCAGAGAGATCAGTGCGGCAGAAACCGGCAGAATGATCAGCGCAATCAGCGTCATCAGCGGAGAAATGCTCAGCATCATCACCAGCACGCCAATCAGTGTCGCCACTGCCGTGATGATGGTGGTAATGCTCTGATTTAACCCCTGTCCCAGCGTATCCACATCATTGGTGATCCTGGAAAGCACTTCTCCATAGGTTCTGCTTTCAAAATACTTCATGGGCATCCGGTTGATCTTTTCCGAAATCTCTTTGCGCATCCGATAACAGATTTTCTGAGTCACGCCGGTCATCAGCCATCCCTGGCAGAAGCTTAAGGCAGCACTGATGACATAGATGCCAAGCACCGTCAGCAGGATCTGACCGATCCGGCCAAAGTCAATGCCCCCGGTCCCTGAAATCTTATTCATCAGCCCTTCTGAGAGAACTGTCGTTGCTTTACCCAGGATCTTCGGTCCGACTACGCTAAAGACCGTGGATCCGGCCGCAAAGATCATGACCAGAAATACTGCCAGCTTAAACTGTCCGATATACCGGATGATCTTCCTCATAGAACCCTTGAAATCCTTGGATTTTTCCATAGGATGCATGCCGCCGCCCGGTCCGTGAGCACGGCGTCTCGGCATTTTACTGGTCTCTTCACTCATGCTTTGCACCCTCCTTTTCTTCCTGAATCCCCAGCTCCTTCGCGGATAGCTGGGAACGGGCGATCTGCTCATATACCTCACAGTTTTTCAGCAGCTCTTCATGGGTTCCCTTGCCCACTATGCGCCCTTCATCCAGCACCAGTATCTGCTGCGCATGAAGAACCGTACTGATTCGCTGTGCCACAAGAATAACCGTGCTGTCCTTCATATTTTCTTCCAGCGCTTTTCTCAGCGCCGCATCTGTCTTCAGATCCAGTGCGGAAAAGCTGTCATCAAACACATATACCTTTGCATCCTTCGCCAGCGCTCTGGCAATAGAAAGGCGCTGCTTCTGCCCTCCTGAGATATTGGAGCCTCCCTGGGCAATGGTACTTTCATACCGCTCTTCCTTTTCATCAATGAACTCCGCAGCCTGGGCAATCCCGGCTGCCCGGTCCAGCTCTTCTTCCGAGGCATCTCTTTTTCCGAAACGCAGATTATCTCCGATGGTGCCGGAAAACAGCACTGCCTTCTGCGGCACAAATCCAATGGCATCCCTCAGCTTTTTCTGGGGAAGCTTCCGGATATCCACACCGTCCAGTAAAATACTGCCCTCTGTCACATCATAAAGCCTTGGGATCAGATTCACCAGCGTGGTCTTGCCGCAGCCCGTACTTCCGATAATTGCTGTGGTCTTGCCCGGTTCCGCCGTAAAATCAATATCCTCCAGGGCATTTTCCTCTCCGCCCGGATATTTGAAATTCACATGGGAAAAGGTCAGCGTACCGCCGGAAACGGATACTTTCTCCGGCTGTCCGTCATCTAATATGGTATCCTTAGTCTCCAGGATCTCATCGATACGTCCCGCTGCCACTGCCGCTCTTGGCAGCATAATGGACATCATGGTCAGCATCAGAAATGACATGACAATCTGGATCGCATAGGTCAGAAATGCAGTCATAGCCCCAACCTGCATTGCCCCCTCATCGATACGGTGAGCCGCCACCCATACGATTCCAACACTCAGCACATACATTAAAAGCATCATGCCCGGCATCATAAAGGTCATTACACGGTTGGTAAACAGCATGGTCCTGGTCAGATTTTTATTGGCCTCATCAAACCGCTTTTCCTCGTGCTGCTCCCTTCCAAAAGCGCGGATCACGGAAAGCCCGGTCAGTATCTCTCTGGAAACCAGGTTTACCTTATCCACCAGCTTCTGCATCAACTGGAATTTCGGTCTGGCGATCACCATCAGGATCATCACATAGCTCAGTGCCGTAATCACGGCCAATGCGATCACCCAGGTCATCCCTGCCCCGGTCTGCACTACTTTTACAATTCCTCCGATCCCCATGATGGGCGCATAAGCCACCATACGCAAAAACAGTACGGAAACCATCTGAATCTGCTGTACATCATTGGTACATCGGGTAATCAGAGACGCGGTGGAAAACTGATCCATCTCTGCACTGGAAAAGCCTACCACCTTCTTAAATACTTTTCCCCGAAGGTCACGTCCCACTCCGGCTCCTACTCTGGAAGCCATGAAGCTGATGATCACCGTAACAATGCCCATCAAAAGCGTAAGTCCCACCATCTTCAGACCTTCCATTAAGAGATAATGGTTCTGCTTCTGATGCAGGTCAATTCCGGCCGCCTCCTCACAGGAAGCCGCATAGGCCACGCCCATGGAACGCAGCAGGGAACTGCCCATGGTATCTGTGGTCTTTTCTACCGTATCCCGCATAGCCAGCAGATCCTGAGCGGACATCTTTCCTGTCTCCTCCATCTTCTGCAGCACCGGTCTGACATCAACACAGACAGCCGTGGTCACATTGCCGTTGGCATCCTCCTGCTTCCGTTCAAACGGCTCCAGCTCCACGCCCAGCAGCGCACCGATCTGCTCCAGGCTCATATTCGAAAGCAGCGCACCTGCCGCTCCGGCCCGTTCGCTTATCATGCTGCGCAGATTATCCTCTGTCATGGCAGAAAGCTGATAGTTCAGCAGAAGAGGCATCTGCAGCTTCTCATCCAGCGCATCCAGCTCCGCTTCCGTCCTGGTGATCCGCCGGCTGATCCCGCCGTCCTCTTCAAATATGCTGTTCCAGTCCTCTGCCTCTTCCTCCGTCATAAACAGAGACGCCAGTTCCTTTTCACCGGTGAGCACTGCCTGGGGAATCACATGTTCCACACCGCTGTTCTGGATACCGGTATCAATGATATCCGAGGTATATGCCGGCAGTGACAGATCACACCATGCCTGCACGATCAGGAGCAGGAACACACCAAGCACCCATCCCTTATAAGGCGCCATATGTTTTACAATACTTTTCATACTCTGGTTTTTCCTTTCTTTCTGTCTTACTCGTTCTCTTACAGCAATCAGCAGGGAATGGCCGGCGCCGCATAAGAAAAGCGCACAACCCTCTCTGCTGATTGCCGTATCGTAACATATTAGCGCGCAGGCCCTTCGAATGCAAGCGCCATACGAAAATTTTAGAATACTTTTAGAACTTAATCTCTGTTTTTATCCAGGTACATACGCTCATCCGCCTTATCCAGCATCTCCTGCAGAAATGCATCTTCCGGAATAAACTCATCGGTATAGAAAAAACCGCAGGCCACAGAAACCTTCAGGGAAGGTGCCTCCGCAATTTTATTTATGCCAACTGCTTTCCGCAGGAATTCCATTTTTTTCGGTACATAGGACTCCTCGCAGTTGGTCAGCACAATCAGAAATTCATCCCCGCCATAGCGAATGATCGAATCATTGCTCCGAACTGCGTTTTTCAGGACCTGAGCCACCGCTTTGAGCACCTGATCCCCCATGGCATGGCCATACTGATCATTAATCTTTTTAAAATGATTGATATCCATCATAATAAATGCAACTTTTTCCGCCAGTCCATCCTGTCCGCGGTGGACAAACAGCATCTCATCAAAAAATCTGCGGTTAAATACCTGCGTCAGCTCATCCATATAGATCTTATTCTGAGTCTCCTCCAGAAGCTGACGCATGGACTTGCGCCCTACCTTTTCCATCAGAAGGTGATCGGATACCCTGCTGACGATCTCCAGCACACACTGAACGATCTGGCTGTCTTTTTGAATAATGTGAATCGGTCTGGAAATCACATAAAAGATGTTATTTTCTATAAATTCATATTTCGTCTTCTGGCATCCCTCAAATTCCGCACAGACGCTGGTACAGTTGGCACAGCGGATACTTTTATTCCAGACCTTAAAGCAGGAATATTTCTCTGCCGTCAAGCTTCCTTCTTCATTAAAGGACAAAACCGCCGTATTCTTTGGATCCACCAGGCGTACCACATCAAACGTGATGGCCATAAAGCTCATGTATTTCTGGATTTCCTTCGCAGTAAATACGTTCACTTCATTCTGGCTCTCCGCCTCCCCCTGCAGCTCCTCCGTCTGCTCCAGCTTCTGGTATTCCTGCACAAGCTGCTGGAATCTGCTGTTGTATTCCAGGACGTTGCCTACCCGCTTCTGCAGAAGCTCCGGCACAAAGGGTTTTACAATATAATCATTTACTCCGAGTCTGAGCATGTTGATCTGGGTTTGGGGATCTCCTTCGGAAGAGATCACAATGACCGGTATATCAGAGGCAGCTTCCATCCGGTTCTTATACTCCAGGAATTCTTCCCCTGACATTTCCGGCATGATAAGATCCAGCAGGATCACTTCGATTGAAGTCTCATTCTGCTGCAGCAGCTCCAGCGCTTCCCTGCCGTTTTCCGCCTCCAGGATATCGAAGCAGTCTCCAAAATAAAGGGAAATGATTTTTCTGGTTGCCTCCGCATCATCCACCACCAGCATCCTGGTCCGCTCCTGCCGGGGCTGCTGCAGTGCATTATGTATACGGCTCACTTCCCGCTCATTCACGGCCTGCTCCGTTATCTCCATAAACATGCCGCACAGAATATTGACCGGCTGCAGTGTCCTGATATACTGCATCCTCACATGGTACCATCTGGCTTCTCCCCGTTCAAAGAGAAAAAAGCATTCTCCCTCGGATACGCCCTGAAGCCGGACTGCCTCTTCACAGATTTCACGCAGCTTCCGGTTCTCAAAGAAATGAGCCGACGCTTCTTCCGTCTCTCCTCGATCAAAGTTTTTCGTAAACGCTTCATTTTTCCATAGGATATGCCAGTAATTATCCGAGATTTCAAAAACAGAAAGCGGAATGGAGATCCCCTGTTTGAACAGATTGTGGTCTGAGGCCGGAGCCCACAGCCCATCCAGTTCATTCGCTTCACCGTCCGTCATTTCAGGAAGTCCTTCTTCCTCTCCTTCCTTCTCCATCAGCTTTTCATACTCTTCCACCGGCATGGGCTTTGCATAGTAATAACCCTGTACATAATAATAGCCGATACTCTTTAAAAAGTTAATCTGCTCCTCTGTCTCCACCCCTTCCACAATTACCGGAATATTCAGCCAGTTCGCCATGCGAAGCACAGAAGCCAGTATTTTTTTGCTCTTTACATTACCGGTGCCGATGGGCAAAAACTTCATATCCACCTTCAGCATATCCACATCGATTTCCTTAAGCGTATTCAGAGAAGAATATCCGCTTCCGAAATCATCCATTAAAATGGTAAAACCGGAAGCCTGCAGATCCCGAAGTGTCTTCTGCATCAGATCCGGATTGGACATATATGCGCTCTCTGTCACTTCCAGATACAGAAATCCCGGTTCAACTCCGTACTGCTGCACCAGATTCTGCAGCAGTGCCACTACCTGAGGATTGTACAGACTGATCCTGGACATATTCACGGAAATCGGATACAATGGCCGCTTTTCTTGTTTCCAGCGTTTCAGCAGCCGGCATACCCCTTCCCACATATAATAATCCAGCTTGGCAATAAATCCATTGTTTTCAAAGACAGGAATAAACACCCCCGGCATGATCATCCCTTTTTTCGGATGCATCCAGCGGGCCAGCGCTTCTGCTCCGCAGGGATGCTCATCCTTCAGGTTATATTTGGGCTGAAGGTAGATCAGAAACTGCTTCTCATCCAGCGCTTTTTTCATATCATTCACAATAGACTGTTCATTTGTCTTCTTTATATCCATGCCGTGGTCATAAAAACCCACATAGGACATATACTGATCCTTACAGCTCTGGGCCGCCAGAGCCGCTCTGCTCAGCATTACCTCCACCGGTATGCCCACATTGGGCACCAGATAGACGCCAAAGGACGGCTCTATCATATAGTCTTCCCGGTAATGGCTCAGCTCTTCGATGACATAGTCCATTTTCTGCTTCAATATCTCCGGGCGATATGGAGTAAATACGCAAAAAACATCTGCTTCCAGACGTCCAAATGCACACAGCGCCACATTTTCTGTCACCTTCCGCCCAAGATCAGCCAGATGGCACAGCAGCTTATCCCCTTCTTCTTCCCCCATGGCAGCATTATATAAATGAAAGCGGTCAATATCAAACCGGCAGAACACAAAGGTAAGATTTGGATTTTCCGCCTGCAGGCGCTCCACCTCCCGAAACAGCCTGGTCCGGTTATACAGCCCCGTCAGTTGGTCATACTCATACAGATACTTCAGCTTCTCCATAAAATTGATCTGGCTACGGGCAATCGCGTTGCGCAGACGGCTCAGCAGAATCCTTGGCTGAACCGGCTTTGTCACGTAGTCCCATGCTCCGCCGTCCAGCGCCTTCTGCTCCGTCTTCTGATCCGAAGAACCGGTTATGACAATCACCGGAAGGTCCTGAAATTCTCCCTCTTCCAGTTGTTTTAAGAGTTCGAAACCATCCATTACCGGCATGACAATATCCGTAATCACTGCATCTACCTTAATTCCCCGCAGAAGCATTTCCAGAGCCTCCGCACCATTTACTGCCTCCAGAATATGGTACTCTCCTCCCAGAATCTTTCTCAGGATCCTGCGGTTAATTCCCTGGTCTTCCACAATAAGAACCGTACTTTTCCTCATCACATTTCCTCTCGTCACGCGGACCTTCTCACTTTTTCTTACACCATATTCTATCCTAATCCCCCCGCATTGTCTACGTTTTTTTCCGCTAAAGCGAAGCTGTCGTTGCAGTTCAGCCTTTTACTTGACGCACAGCTTCCGGGCGGAGGGCGGATTATTCTTTTATCTTTTGATCTTTATCTTTTTCGCTTTTTCATCCCATACAGTCAGATCATCGCGCCCCACCACCGCAGAAGTAAACGGCGTCCCATCCTGCTTTTTGTAATGTCTGGTGGCGCAGAATACGTATTTGGCTCCCACACAGACGATGGGGATATTAAAATATACGATCAGTATGTTGCCCAGATCCGAAAACGCCCACAGGTTGCCAAGCTCCAGTCCGGCCATACGGGAAAGAATGCCGAATAAGGCTACCGCAAGCCCAAGCCCGCGCACAGCATTGATAAAACCGGCTTTTTGGCTGATGCGGTTGGCTGCGATGCCGGAAAAGCTGATCATACCCAGCAGACAGGTATAGGCAAACATGGCAAAACAGAAGGTTACCAAAACCGTAATAATGCCATTAAATGCCGTGCCCGGTGTCAGTTCTGCAACAGAAGCATTGAATTTCGGCAGTTTATCCATGGCCATCCAGGCTGCTGCATCTGCTCCGGTCCATACATGGGCCATGACCACCACAAAACCGGTCATGGTGCAGATCACAATGGTATCCAGAAAGACACCGAGGGCTGCCACATTTCCCTGCTCGCAGGGGTGAGCCGAATCAGATGCTGCCGCCGACATGGTGATGGTTCCCTGCCCGGCCTCATTGGACATCAGCCCCCGCTTTACTCCCTGGGCCAGTACGGTGCCGAACACGCCGCCAAAAAATGCCTGAGGCTGAAACGCTCCGCCAAAGACAGATGCGAAGAAATAGGGAATGCGCTGCAGATTGACAGCAATCAGGATCAGCACCACAGCAATATAGACCACCGCCATCACCGGCACCATTTTATCCGTAATTTTCGTAACCTTCCTGATGCCGCCGAACGCAACAAAAGCGGTAATAACGATAACCGCCGCTCCTGTTATGTAATACAGCATGGAGGTGGGCGCAAAGGTGGTTCCTGTAATGGTGCCCGCGATAGCTCCAATGGCTTCTACCACATAAAAGCCCTGAGCCGGCAGACAGCAGAATGCATACAGAATATACAGAATGGAAAGCGCCGCTCCGATCCAGACCTTGTTTCCAAGAATTTTCCTTCCATAAAACGGAAGTCCTCCCACATATTCATCGTCTTTCTTTTCCTTGAAAATCTGAGCCAGTGTGGCCTCCATATAAGCTACTGACATTCCGAAAAATGCGGATACCCACATCCAGAAAAGAGCTCCCGGACCGCCCACCGCGATCGCACCGGTCACACCGATGATATTGCCCGGACCGATTCGCATGGCCGTACTCAGAAAAAAAGCAGCCAACGGAGAAATCCCCGTTTCATGCTGCTTTTTTTCTGTCAGTGTCTTAATACCCTTTTTAAAGTGCGTTACCTGCATAAAACCCAGCCGGAAGCTGAAAAAGATCCCGGAGCCCACCAGCAGAAGGATGGCCAGCGAAAAGTTTCCCAAAACGGGAAGCGCCGCATACCATGAAAAATTGGTGGGAAAATCCCACAGAAAATCCGATACCGGCGTAATAAACCGGAAAATGTTGTTGATCGCATCAAAAACTGCCTGCATAATTTACATCCCTCATTTCGATTTTTAATATTGCATTCCTAATGGGAATGCCAGAACGCCTCTGAGACAAAATGATTGCCCGCCACCTGCCGGGACGGAGGCACTCCCTCTCCAAGATGTACATTAAAAATCAGTTCTTTTTCCATACAGACGGTGCGAAAAGCAGCAGCAGCGGATACAGCTCCAGACGTCCTGCCAGCATATCAAACATGAGCACATACTTTGCAACTGGCGTGAACACGCCGAAATTGCCCGTGGGCCCCACCATTCCCAGTCCCGGTCCGATATTGTTGAACGTGGCCGTTATGGCGGTAAAATTGGTGACCATATCCAGATTGTCAAACGCCAGGATCAGCATGGAAAAACCAAATATGATCACATAAGTAACTAAAAATGCGCTGACGCTTCTTACGGTATCTTTATCCATTGCTTTTCCGTCCATTCTAATCGTCTTGACACTGCGGGGATGGATAAAATAACTCATCTCCTGTTTTACCGTCTTCAGAAGAATAATAATTCTGGATACCTTAATACCGCCTCCGGTACTTCCTGCACAGGCGCCGATGAACATAATGAGCACCAGAATTGTCTTTGACAACTGGGGCCACAGATCAAAGTCCGTGGTGGAATAACCTGTCGTTGTGATCACGGATCCCACCTGAAATGCGGCATGATGAAAGGCTGCATACAGGCTTGAAAAAGAATCCTTGATATTAAACGTGATAATCAGAATACAGACTCCGATAATGCCCAGATACCAGCGCACCTCTTCCATCCTAAATGCACTTTTCTTATTCTTACTCAGCAGAAGAATATAATATGCATTAAAATTCACACCAAATAAAATCATAAATACCGTCACAATGCTCTGAATCAGATTGGAATAGCCGCCCATGCTGGAATTCTTGATGCCAAAACCACCGGTGCCCGCCGTACCAAAAGAGGTGGTCAGCGCATCAAACAGGGGCATTCCTGCAAACAGGAGCAGAACGATCTCCACCACGGTCATGCCCACATAGATCAAATACAGAATTTTGGCTGTTTCTCTCACTTTTGGCACCAGTTTCCCCACGGAAGGGCCGGGGCTCTCCGCCCGCATCAGATGCATATTGTAGCCGCCGGCCAGCGGCAGCACCGCCAGCAAAAATACCAGCACGCCCATACCGCCGATCCAGTGGGTAAAGCTCCTCCAGAAAAGACTGCAGTAGCTCAGAGCCTCCACATCGGAAAGGATGCTGGCACCGGTGGTGGTAAAGCCCGATATGGTTTCAAACAGGGCATCCGTAAAGCTGGGAATGTCTCCATTGATCACAAAGGGCAGCGCACCGAAAATACTCATCACGATCCAGCAGAGCGCTACCGTCACAAAGCCCTCTCTGGCAAAATAGACCTGATTTCGCGGTCTTTTCCGGACAATCAGCATACCCGCTACAAAACATGCGGCAGCCACGATCAGGAAAGCAAAGCCGGCGCTTTCCCGATAGATCACCGCTACGATACAGGGAAGCACCATAAACATGGACTCCAGCGTGAGCACCCAGCCCAGAATATAACCTATAATTGCGTAATTCATCCGTCTTCCTCCATCAGGAACATCAGGTCATTCTAAATTTGCCTTCGGCAAATGACCTGACGCTGCATATCAGTTTTTCAGAATATCTTTGATATCATGAAGAGCCTTCTGTGTTGTAACGATGACCACGGTGTCACCCATTTCAATCTGGGTTTTTCCGTTTGGACTAATGATCTCTCCGCTGCGGTTGATGCAGGCGATCAGCAGATTTTCTTTTAAATCCAGCTTTTCCAGAGGAATACCGATCACCGGCGCTTCCTCATTAATATGGAATTCCAGCGCCTCCACTTTATTCTCGATGATCCGGTAAAGAGTCTCCACGTTGCTTCCGATGGTATTCTGCATTGCACGCACGTAACGCACAATATACTCCGCAGTGATGAACTTCGGATAGATCAGGCTGCCCAGATTAAAGGTGTTTATAATATCATCAAAAGAGATCCGGTTAATTTTTGTGACGATTTTTGCCTTCGACCGGTTCTTCGCAAACAGGGAAAGGAAAATGTTCGCCTCATCAATTCCCGTCAGGGACACAAAGGCTTCACAATGGGTAACTCCTTCCTCGATCATTACCTCCTGATTGGTGGCGTCTCCATTGATTATGACCGCCTTTGGCAGAAGGTCGCTGAGCTGTTCGCAGCGGTTTTTATTGCTTTCTATGATCTTGACATCAATCCCCATATTCAGAAGCTGCTTTGCCAGATAATAGGCAATGGTGCCGCCTCCTACGATCATGGCATTTTTTACCTGATGCGTCTCCACACCGATTTTTTTGAAAAATTCCTTAGAGGCATGAGGGGATGCCACGATGCTGATCATGTCATGCTCCCGGAGCACAAAGCTTCCGTTGGGGATCACGATCTCGTCTCCACGCTGTACGGCGCAGACCAGCACATTTGCTTTTATTTTTTTTGAAACGTCCATCAGGCTGCAGTTATGCAGCACAGAACCGCTGCGGATCCGAAATTCCAGCAGCTCCACCCTTCCTTTGGCAAAGGTATCGATCTTGATCGCCGATGGAAAACGCAGTATTCTGGCAATCTCCGTCGCTGCCGCATATTCCGGATTAATTGCCATGGACAGTCCCAGTTCTTCCTTGATAAAGTCAATTTCATTATTATAAGTAGGATTCCGCACTCTGGCGATCGTACTGCAGTTACCTGCTTTTTTCGCAATAAGGCAGCAAAGCAGGTTCAGCTCATCTGAACCGGTAACCGCGATCAGCATATCCGCTTCTTCAATACCAGCCTCCATCTGAACGGTATAGCTGGCTCCGTTTCCCACTATTCCCATGACATCGCAATTGTTGGTAATATCGTGTATCACTACGCTGTTCGTATCGATCACAGCAATATCGTGTCCTTCCAGATTCAACTGCTCCACGATCGTCATTCCGACCTTACCGCACCCTACAATAATGATTTTCATTTTTTCCTCCGATAAGTCAAAGCGGATATTCGCAGTCCGCTCCGCCGATTGCTCATAACCTCACAGCTTCCGCTGCCCGAGGTTAAATTGATTTTGGCACTAATAGCCAGTAATCATTGTATCATACCCGCAATGAAAGTCCAGTAGGATTTTCAAAATTGTTTTGATAAATCTTTTTTTCACAAAAAGAGGCGGCCGCACCGGGATGGGAGTTGTCTCCGTCTTGGTGTGGCTGCCTCTCTTTTTTCATAATGCCGCTGTGTTCCTGCTCTTACGTCTCCGGTATGCTGCGGCTTCCGTGCATTTTCAAAATTAACATCCGGCTTTTACCAGGATATCATTCAATGCATTCTGGCTGCTGGTATGGCACCGGACAATGTCCGCATTACAGCGTTCTGCTTCCGTCACGGCACATTTTGCCATTTTGTGGGATACGGTATTGGTAAATACGATCACCAGATCCGGGGAGCCGATCTGACTGCTCAGTTTTGCCGACATCTGGGTAAATACCTTTGCCTTGCAGTTATACTGGCTGCAGATTTTTTTATATTGACTGACCATCCGGTCATGTCCGCCTACAATTACAACACTCATATTCCGGTTTCTCCTGTTTTCCTGCTGCTTTGCACGTAATTTTCCGTTTTAAAGTTCAGCTAATGCTGCACCCATCTTCTTACACGCATCCAACGTATCCTCTTCCGGTGTTTCCTGACACATCAGTCCTTCTCCATTGAGAATTTCTGCGCCTGCCGCCTTCATGCGGGCGGCCCAGTCACGCATCCACTGTCCATCTCCCCATCCATAGGAGCCAAACAATGCGATCGTCTTGCCTGCTGCGATTTTTTCCACTTCAACAACAAAAGGTTCCATTTCATCTTCGTCCAGGACTTCATCTCCCATAGCCGGACAGCCCAGAGCAAATCCTTTTTCATTTTTCAGATCTTCTAAGGATGCACTGTTTACATGAACTACCTCCGCTTCTTTTCCGGCTTCTTTCACGCCCTGGCCGATCGTCTCCGCCATCGTTTCTGTATTTCCTGACTGTGTCCAATATACTACATATATTTTATCCATTTTTTCCTCCCGAAGCACTGCCGCAGCAGCCTTGCTTTTCTGTTTTTTTATTTTCCTGCTGTCACCGTTTCGTTTTCTCAGAAAACAGCACAGTTTGAACTGCATTGATAAGCTTCTATAATGTCTTTCAGCTCAACGCCTCTGGATACCAGTTTCACCACTGTTTTCTGCGCCATCTCAAATTGCTGAAACAGCCGCAGCTTTTCTGCCAGATTTTCATAGACCTTCCAATATCCTGTGTGAAGAAAATTTCTGCCCTGGTTTTGAATAAAACCTCTTACATCCTCCATAGGATATCCCAGCAGAAGCCCCATTTCATGAGGAAATAAGATTTCCTTCCTCCTATATTTCCGATATCTGTTTCCGAATTCAGCTAATACCTCCTCCAGCAGGCAGCTTTGGTATCCCATCTGTTTCAGAAAATCTGATATCACTTGTTTCAAAAGGTATTCCTGCATCTGTGCCTCATCATAAAGCAGCAGCGTGGCCTTTTCCTCTGTCACCAGCAGAATACAGTAAGAAATTCCGGTATCTCTCAGGATTCTTTTAATCCTGCGCAGACATGCTTTCTGAATAATCAGCAGATTCGATATTTTCAATCCTGCAATCAATGGCGCGCATTGAATCGCTAACTGCGTTTCGATGTTCTTCGGATCCATCCCCTGTACAATTTCAAATATCTCTTTGCTCATTTCGCTCCTTTCTCATGTCCGAAAGTTAGTTCTTGCTAACTTATATTTATATTATCTAATCCCCTTGGGAAAGTCAAGCGGGATAATGATAGTTTTTTCTCATTTAGAAATCCTATGCATTCTGTGATCTAATTCAGCACAGCACAAAAAAACTGTTTTTTATCCATTGCAGTTCTGCAAATGAATAAAAAACAGTTCTCACTATCAAAATAAAAAGCAGCACCGTCACCAATCCGTCTAATCAGTGAATCAGCTCCTGATAAAATTCATAGGCTTCTTTGTCCGTAAATCCTTCGTGAACAATCTTGCCCACCGCCTGAGCCATTTCCAGCGGATGCTCACTCTGGAAAATATTACGTCCCATATCAACACCGCGGGCGCCTTTGGAGATAACTGTATACGCCAGGTTCAGCGCCTCAGCCTCCGGAAGCTTCTTTCCTCCGGCTACCACGATCGGCACCGGACACGCTGCTACCACTTCTTCAAAATTGTCGCAATTGTAGGTTTTTACCATCTGAACGCCCATCTCTGCTACGATTCGGGTAGCCAGCTTGAAGAAGCGATCGGTACGCTCCATTTCCTTGCCTACGGCTACCACTCCCAGGGTAGGAATACTGTAGCGCATACCGGCATTGATCACTTTAGACAGATTGTCAATGCTGGATAACTGGCCGTCTGCGCCGATAAAGGTCTGCACTGCCATACAGTCTGCATTCATCCGGATGGAATCCTCAATATCCACTGCCACTACCTCATGAGAAAGGTCATCGTTGAGCATGGAGGAACCGGAAGTAACCCGAAGAGCCACTGCTTTCGTGATCTCCGGCGGAACACAGGTCCGGATCGCGCCTCTGGTTCCCATGAATACATCTACATAAGGCGCCAGCTTCGGCATCAGCAGATCCAGTCTCTCCAGACCGGCAGTAGATCCCATGAAATATCCGTGGTCAAAAGCAAACATCACTGTATTTCCGCTCTTGGGATTAAAAATATTGGAAAGATGTTTCTTCATGCCCCAGTCTAAGCTGTTGGCTCCTTTTACATAAAAACCCTCCTGATTTGCAAAGGGTTCCTGTACATGATAGTCTTTTGCTACTTTCAGTCCGTCTTTATCTGCCATTTCTTGTCCTCTTTTCTGCATTTTTGTTTGTCTTTTTTAACTCATTACAGGCGAAGTATGGTTAACCCCGCCCGTTTTTTTGATTGGGAAGCAGGGATTTAATCTCTGCTTCCTTTTTGGTTTACATAACTAAAAACCTCATTCTATCTGCCAACTATAATTTTACACTAACAGAGAATTTCAACTCAGGCGGAAAGCTCCGCCTGAGTTTCTTTGTTATCCTGCTTTAGAAATTGTAATCTTCCATGTTGCTCTCATCAAATACAACGCGTTCCGGAAGAAGAACTACACCATTGTTCGTATCTGCTGTCTCAGCACCTTCTGAGATACAGTCGTTTGCTTCTACAGCAACATCACCGATGCTCGGGATAGAAATGGTATCGCCTACTTTTACTTCATTGCCTGCAGCCAGGTATGCAGCTACATAGCAGCCCATAGCGCCCTGAATCTGGCAGTCCCACAGTCCCCATTCATAGAGAAGACCTGCTTTGCAGAATTCTTTGATGGAGTTAGGAGAAGCAAATCCGGTAATGCTGATCTTGTCTTTATCCAGTCCTGCGTTCTGAGCAGCCTGTAACTGTCCAGGAAGTGCAGTAGAGTCATTACAGATGATCAGGTCTACATCAGAGTGGTCAGCCAGTACGGCTGCGCCTACGGTTACTGCTTTTTCAGAATCCTGTTCGCTGTAATAGTTGTCCGGAGCTACGTTTACCCAGTTCGGGTAGTTCTCAGCGATATAAGCTTCGCCTGCTACCTGCCAGGAGTTCTGATCCGTTACAGTAGCCTGTGAATAATGCCAGCAGTATTTGATCTCGTCTTTTGCAGCATCTTTGCCTCGTTTGCTCAGAGAGTCAGCGCCCATATCAACCAGCATCTTGCCCAGAGTATCCGGTGTTCCCTGTGATACCATAAGAGCACGGTCTGTTACATTTGCATCAGAGTCCCATGTACAAACCGTAATTCCGGCATCTTTTGCTTCCTGAAGTGCATCAGATACGCCAGCAGCATCTACGGTAGAAATACAGATTGCATCTACACCCGTGTTGATTGCCTGATGGATTACTTCAACCTGTTCTGCAGCACCTGCTACAGAGTTGCCCATGTATTCCACGCTGATGCCCCATTCTTCAGCATACTTCTGAGCTCCGTCATTTGCAGATTCAAAGAATGCATTTCCTGTAACCTTCGGGATAAAAGCAACTGTCTTTCCTTCCACTGATACTGCCTCAGAAGCCTGAGCGCTCATTCCCATTGTTCCAGCTACCATTGCTGCAGCCAATACACTGGCCATAACCTTCTTTGTCATAATACTTGTTCCTCCTTTAATTATATAGTTTTTTCTATATCCAGGGGACTATCCCCTAAACATCTTTATTCAGGCTTCTCTGCCTCTTTCTTTCCATTTCCGGATCAAATTCGCCGTGGTGGGATGGGATCCCATGGAACGGGCCACTACTACCACCAGAAGCAGAACACCTACCGGAATATCCAGATACTGGGTACCTACGCCAAAGCACAGCGGCAGGCCAAACCGGAGCAGGCCGATCACAACGGATGCCAGCGCAGTTCCCACCACATTTCCTTTGCCGCCGGTACTCAAGGTACCGCCCAGCACCACTGCCGTAATGATATTCAGCGTGAAATTGGAGCCCAGGTCACTCTTTGCAGTTCCAAGGTAAGCGGTCAGTACCACACCTGCCACAGAAGCGCTCATAGCAGAAAGAACGTAGGTGCTCATAATCACCAATCTGCTGTTAATCCCGGAATACTCCGCTGCTTTCTGGTTCACGCCCACCAGGAAAATCCGTCTGCCGTATTTGGTTCTGTGAAGAAGAATATAGGCAAGCACGGTCAAAATCAGGAAAATAATCAACTGGCTTGGTATCACGCCAAAAAATTTGTACTTTGATAAAATCTTAAAATAGTCCGGGAAACCGCTGATGCCCTGGTAACTGGCCGTCGATGCCATATTGGAAACCAAAAGGGCGATCCCCGCATATAAAAAGCTGCCTCCCAGTGTCACCACCATCGCCTGCACTCCGCAGTAAGCCACGAAGAAGCCGGAAAGTGCACCGCATAATGCCGCCACGATCACCGCAAGCAGTGCCGCCACCCAGATATTGAGTCCGAAGTCCTGCCAGGTCACACCGATGATAATAGAGGTCAGGCCTACGATGGAGCCCGCCTGGATATCAATACCGCCTGTAATCATGACAAAGGTCACAAACAGGGAAATAATGCAGATGGACATAAAGTCATTCATACTGTTAAACAGCAGTGCCGGTCTCAAAAACTTGGAATTTGCCGCTCCAAAGACCACGAACTCCGCCAGCAGGATGCAGATCAGTACCATTTCCCAGCTTTTCAGGAATTCTTTCAATTTCTGAAGGAAGGATTTATTCATGATCCCCACCCCCTATCTTCGCTTTGTCTCCCGAAAGGGTTCTTGCTGCCAGTCTCTGTCTGCGGTTCTTCTCCGCTGTATTTCTCTGCATCAAAGAGTCCGCCACTACGATCGTAATCAGTAAAATACCGGTAATCGTATTGTCATAGGTGGAGCCCAGTTCCATAAATACCAGCAGTCTGCTGATACTTGCCATAATAACTGCTCCAATGGAAGCTCCGATCACGCTGCCCACACCGCCGGAAAGACTGATGCCGCCCAGCACGCAGGCTGCCACCGCCTTCATCTCATATCCGCTTCCGGATGTGGCTGTGACAAAACCGATTCTGGAAGAAAATACAATACCGGAAATCGCTGCCAGAACGCCGCAGATCACATAAGCCGCCACCTTTGTCTGTGTAGCCGGAATACCTACCATGGCTGCGCCCGCGGGATTATCTCCCACTGCGATAAAATAGCGTCCCCGTTTTGTCTTTTTCAGGAGCAGATGAATGGCAATCACTGCCAGAACCGTCAGCGTCAGGTTGACGCTGATGCTGCCCACCAGGGTATTGGTATATAATTTTTTAAACTCGGCAGGCAGGTTCTCCACCCACGCGCCTCCGGTATAGACATACATCATGCCGCGCATAACGCCGTTGGTGCCCAGAGTAAAGATCAGGGAAGGAACTCCCATGATCGCCACGCCCCAGCCATTGAACAGCCCCATCAATGCTCCGATGATAATGCCCACTGCAAATGCCAGCAGCCAGTTCTGTCCGTCCCGGAGCATACAGGATACTACCGTAGCTGTAAATCCCAGATTTGCACCCACGGATACATCGATCTCACCAATGAAAATTGCAAAAGCCATTCCGACTGACACGATAATGTATACCACGCTGTCATTAAAGCAGGCTACAATATTGGATGAAGTCAAAAAGTTCGGATTGATGATCCCTACTATAAGAAACAGAGCGACCAGAAACAGGAAACTGCTGATTTCTCTTGATTTCAATAACTTTTTCATGCTCCGGCCTCCTTCTTTTCCGTGATGCCAAAGGAGGCTGCCATCAGTTTATCCTGATTGATATCTTCTCCGGTAAATTCTCCGTTGATACGTCCCTGGCATACGGTCATCACCCGGTCTGACAATTCGATAATCTCCTCCATATCCGATGAAATCAGCAGAATGGACAATCCCCGGTTTCTCAATTCATGAATAATGGAATATACATCACCCCTGGCCGCTGCATCGATGCCACGGGTGGGTTCATCCAGAATAACCAGCTTCGGTGAAGTCGAAAGGCTCCTTCCGATCACTACCTTCTGCTGATTTCCTCCGGAAAGGCTGCCGGCAAGCTGCGCCTGTCCTGTAATCTTGGTGCGGAAATCATCCACATATTTTTGAGTCAGGCGATACTCTTCTTTCCTATTTAAAAGGAAACGCCCCATCGTCTTTTCACCCAGCATGGCGCTGCTTGTATTCGCCGCGATATCACTGATCTTAAACAGGCCGTGATAATGTCTGTCCTCCGGCACATAATTCAGTCCGGCTGCAATCACCTGTCTGGTGGATAATCCTGTAATATCCCTGCCTTCCAGATACGCCTTGCCGCCCAGCACCTTATCCCGTCCGAATACTGTGGTGGCAAGCTCTGTTCTGCCGGCGCCCACGACTCCGGCCAGTCCCAGGATCTCCCCCTGATAAACCTTCAGAGAAATATCGGTAAACCCATAGCCGGAAAACTTCTGCAGTTCAAATACCGGCCTGGAATGTTCGTAATCAATAGCTTTCATCTGTTCCTTCAGCGTATCTTCTTTTTCCTGCGCATCCGGCGGCAGCAGTCCCTTCACCAGCATCTCCCTGGTAAATTCAGTCACCAGTCCGCGCACCGGTATCTTTCCGTCCCGCATGATCGCCACATGAGTGGCAATCTCAAACACCTCGGTAAGACGATGGGTGATATAGATAATGCCGATCCCCTTCGCTCTCAGTTCATTCACGCTCCGAAACAGGCTCTCTACCTCATCAAAGGTAAGTGCGCTGGTAGGCTCATCCAGGATCAGGATCTGTGCATGTCTGAGCAGTCCCCTCAGGATCTCCACCATCTGCTGCTCCGCAATGGAAAGGCTTCCTGCTTTTCTGGAAAGATCCAGCTTCCAGCCAACTGCTGTCATCAGCTCTGTCAGTTCCTTATGTAATTCCGAACCTTTCTTTTCAAAGCCAATTACTATGTTTTCTTCTACTGTCATATTAGGAAAGAGCATCGGCTCCTGTGGTACCATGTAGATACCGCTGGCCAGGGCAGCGCTCGTCTTGTTGGAAGTAACCTTCTCCCCGCGGACGAATATTTCACCCTTATCATGCTGGTAGATGCCCATAATGATTTTCATCAATGTACTTTTTCCCGCACCATTGCCGCCAATCAGTGCCAGAACCTCGCCTTCGTTCAGATCCAGGCTGATTCCCTTTAGAACAGCATTCATACCAAAAGACTTGTAGATGTTTTTGATATTCAGAAGTGCTTTTTCCGGCAAAATAATTCCTCCTCTCGTTCCAGATACAAATGTTTTAATCCAGAAATAATGTTATCTATAATATAACCTTGTTCTTCCAATTTGTCAATACACTTATTTGTCTCTATTTCACAGGATCTTTTCCGAAATGGTTTGGTATGTATTGGGTATTATTTACATTATTCTGCAAATATCTCCATTCTTTTTATAAATATTAATGATTTTCTATTTTTATTACAGTGTCAAATGCATTGACACTGATTAATTTTCGTGATACACTTCCAGTATCAAAGAAAGAACATTTGATATTTTTATCAACTTTTGTTCTCGAAATGGAGATTATCTATGCAAAACGAATACGATCATGAAGAGATGATAATGGTGAAGGTTGCCTGGTACTATTATATGGAAAATCTTACCCAGCAGGAAATCGGAGAATACCTTGGCATTCCCCGTCTCAGAGTGAACCGTCTTCTGGATAAGGCCAGAAAAAACGGTGTCATTCATTTTTCTGTGCGGGCAAAAGACAGCAGCCGGATGCAGATCGAACGGAAAATAATTCAGCGCTTTCATTTAAAGGACGCTTTCATCGTCCCCCCTGCGATCAACAAAAATGACATCAATGAAAATGTTGCCAAGGCAGCGGCGGTATACATTCATGATCGGATGGATGAATCCAGCTTTCTCAACATGGGTTACGGAGATACCCTCAGCCGTGTCTTGAATCATCTTGCAAATATTTCCGAATTTCCCATCAATGTGGTTTCTCTCACCGGCGGAGTCAGCTATTACCTGCCCAATGCGCAGTCCAGCATTTTCAATGCAAAGCTGTATCTGACTCCCACCCCTCTTCTGATGCAGACACCGGAAATCGTGCGTGCCGTAGAGAAGGAACCAAGCGTGGATCAGATTCTGAATATGACCGCTCTGGCCAAGATGACTATTTTCGGCATTGGCGGCATGGATGATAATGCAACGATCATCAAAAACGGACTTTTAAATCACAATGATTTCCTTTTACTGAACATGAAGGGAGCAGTCGGTGATATGCTTTGTCACTTTATTGATGCAAACGGCTGTCTGGTTCCTTCTGATATCGAAGACCGGCTGATCAGTACTTCTCTGGATGCCTTAAAGAACCTGGATAATACCATTGCAGTGGCCGCAGGCAAAGACAAAGCCAAACCAATCCTGGCTGCGCTCCGCGGCGGCTATCTGGACACTCTGATCACTGACGAGGCCACGGCGGCCAGCATTCTGGAAATCAGTGAGCAAATCTAAAGATTATATCGGATTTTGTTGTAGAACCCGATATGCAGCGTCAGCCCATTTGCGGTCAGCAAATTTAAGATGGCTGATGTTCAGAAAGGAGAAAATAATATGGCAGAACAATTTTTAATGGCAATTGATGCCGGAACCGGCAGCGTCCGGGCCGTCCTGTTTGATCCGGATGGAAATCAGACCGGCTGCGTTTCCCGGGAATGGGAGCACAAAGAGGATCCCCGCTATCCCGGCAGTATGGACTTTGACTGGGTACATAACTGGGAGCTGGCCTGCGAATGCATCCGCGGTGTCATCGCCCAGACCGGCATCGCGCCGGAACAGATCCGGGCGGTTTCCACCACCTGCATGAGAGAAGGCATTGTCCTTTATGACAAAGATGGCCGTGAGATCTGGGCCTGTGCGAATGTGGATGCCCGCAGTGACGATGAAGTAGGACGTCTGATCCGTCAGAATCCGGAACTGGAAAAAGAAATTTATCTTCAGAGCGGGCAGACCTATGCCCTGGGCGCTCTTCCAAGGCTTTTATGGGTAAAAGACAAAATGCCTGAGATATATGAAAAGACCGCCGTTCTCGGCATGTTCAATGACTGGCTGATTAAAAAGCTCACCGGTGTGGAAGCCATCGAGCCCAGCAACGGTTCCACCACCGGAATCTTTGATCTGCGCAGCCGCCGTTGGGATGCTTCTATCGCCCGCAAATGCGGACTGAGAGATGATCTCTTTCCTCCTGTGATGGAATGCGGCGAGATCATCGCCAACGTAAATGAAAAGGGTGCCTCCGATACAGGACTGGCTGTAGGAACTCCTGTGGTCGTAGGCGGCGGTGACTGTCAGCTTGGCACCATCGGTGTGGGCGCTACCCAGCCCGGACAGGCAGCCGTATTCGGCGGAAGCTTCTGGCAATACGAATTTAATACAGACAGCGGCGCCACCGATCTCGGCTGCCGGGTTCGTGTCAACTGCCATGCGGTTCCCGGTGTCTGGCAGTATGAGGCGCTGGCCTTCAAACCCGGCCTTGTGATGCGCTGGTTCCGTGATGGTTTCTGCCAGAAGGAACTGGAAGAAAGCCTGCAGACCGGTGAAGATCCCTATAATCTCATGAATCGGGAAGCCGAAAAGATTCCTGCAGGCTGCTACGGCATGATGTGCACTTTCAGTGATATCATGAACTTCATCTGCTGGAAACATGCCGCTCCCACCTTTACGAATTTTGAACTGGATCCGGCTAAATTCAACCGTTATACTTTCTACCGCGCTATTTTAGAAAATACGGCCATGCTGGTAAAGGGCCACATGGAACTGGTCCGGGAAGCTACCGGAAATATGCCTTCTGAAATCATTTTTGCCGGAGGCGCTGCCAAGAGTCCTCTCTGGTCTCAGATCCTGGCCGACGTTCTGGGAATGCCGGTAAAGGTGCCTGCAGTCAAGGAAGCTACTGCCCTGGGAGCCGCTATTCTTGCCGGTTACGGCACCGGTCTCTATAAGAGCATCGAAGAGGGTGCAAAACGCACCGTGAAATGGGATCAGGTATTTACCCCCGATCTGAAAAATCACGAAGTATATGATCAGCTCTATCCAACCTGGCGCAAACTGTATGCCGCTCAGTTGGAGCTTGTAAACGAAGGAATTACAAAACCAATGTGGATTGCACCAGGATTATAATGGTGAGAAGGGAGAAAAAATTATGTATATTATTGATGAAAAAGACAGGGAGTACCGCTTTAAAGACAGCGGCCCAAAATATTTGATGAAAGGCCCCCGCATGAATTTTGCCATTGTCCAGTTCATGCCCGGACAGGATTTTGCAGCCCATTATCACAATATTATGGAGGAAAACTTCTATATTCTGGAAGGTGAGATTGATATTGTAGTGGATGGTACGGTCAATCACCTCTATCCCGGCCAGATGATCCATATCGAACCGGGTGAGATACACTACTGTAAAAACAACTACGATAAACCCATTAAAATGATCTCCACACTGGCTCCGTTCCAGGAAGTGGATAAGGTAAATGTAGAGAATTATACTTATTGATTCCGCATCAAAATGGGAAGCTGTTCTTTTGGTCCATCCATCGTTTCACTGTGGATGAGCCAAAAGAACAGCTTCCCTTTTTAATGGAACCGGCCTGATTTTCAGCCAGACCGGCACGGCTCTCATTTTCTGTTTTATCCCAATGCCACGTCCAATGCCATCATCAGCGTAAAACCAACTGCAAATAACACCGTTCCCAGATTAGAATGTTTTCCCTCGGACATCTCCGGTATCAGCTCTTCTACCACCACATACATCATGGCCCCTGCCGCAAAGCTCAGCAGATAAGGCAGCACCGGAATAATCAGTCCCGCCGCCAGAATAGTCAGTACCGCACTGATGGGTTCTACTATCCCGGAAAGAATTCCGTACAAAAAAGACTTCCCCTTACTGCTCCCGGCAGAGTGGATGGGCATCGACACGATCGCTCCCTCCGGGAAATTCTGAATGGCAATGCCAATTGCCAGCACCATGGCTCCGGCGAAGGTAATCTGGGCATTTCCGGACATCCATCCGGCAAACACCACTCCCACCGCCATTCCTTCCGGAATATTATGCAGTGTCACCGCCAGGACCATCATCGTGTTTTTCTGCAGGTGGCTTTTCGGCCCCTCCGCCTCATCTGAATTTATATGCAGATGGGGAATTACATGATCCAAAAGCAGTAAAAACAGAATGCCGATCCAGAAGCCCACCACCGCCGGAACAAAAGACCATTTTCCCATGGTTTCCGACTGTTCAATCGCCGGGATCAGCAGACTCCAGATCGAAGCCGCCACCATCACTCCCGCCGCAAATCCCGTCAGTCCTTTCTGTACCAGTTCGTTCATGGATTTCCGCATGAAAAACACGCAGGCTGCTCCCAGCGTGGTACCCAAAAACGGGATCAGCAGTCCTTTCATTACATCTAACGTCACAATCAAATCCTCCTTACCATCGTGAAGCTGCCTTGGCAGGTTCACAGACTCTTATATTTCATTGTACTCTCATGCAGCTTACTATAGCACAGGCGGAGAGCAGGACGCAACAAAAACTGTATTGACACACGGCTTTGACATTACAGCTCCGCCTTGAAATGAGGACGCTTTCCGGGTGGCTGCCCCAGGTATACCGCAATGTTAAAAAGCGCCTCCGCAAGGATGAAATATCCCAATACATAAATTAATATGCAGGAAATACTTATTCTTTCTGAGGCGCTCTCGTTACAGTTTATTTTTTTATGCTATGTTTTTGTTATCACATTTTTTACTTTCTTGCCGCTTCGGTATCCGCAGGCGGTAAGCCCGTTCTGGATAATCTGGCTCCAGTTTTTCTCAGAGAGTTTCATCACCGTATCATCCTCAAACTCAATGGTGCATGCACATTTTGTTTCTTTTTCTTCTTCACATGCGATCTGATAGGTATTTTTTCTGCTGATGGCGCCGATTTCTTCCAGGGTATTGATCATACGGTATACTGTCGCTGAACCGATATTTTTGTCCTGCCTGGCTGCTTTATAGTAGATTTCTTTGCAGCAGGTACAGTCCTCTTCCAGGATAATATCCAAAATCATCTGCCTTTGTTTCGTGATCCGGCAGCCCCGATCTCTCAATTTCTGAATTATGCTTGCCTGTTTTTTTGCTTTTTCGAGATCCTGAAGCATTTCTACTCCTCCTGCATGGAACATCAGTCCATTTGCCCCTGACAAATGGGCTGATATCATCTTTAATCAGTGGCAATGTCCGCCGCAGTTCTTGCAGTCACCGCCGCACTGCAGTGATTTTCCATTCTTTTTATCCTTTATCATGCTGCGTACAGCCAGTGTAAGAGCACCAAGCACGATTGCACCTACGATTACTGTTCCCATATCACTACCTCCCGACACAATTCTATTTTGCAAATGCTTTCTTTTTTAGGTCTACTTTCAAGGTCTTGCTTTCTTTGTAAGGACGGAACAGCAGATAAATAAATCCGATGATCAGGAGAATTGCGATGATGGTTCCCACTCCAAATGCCCCGCCGGTTAAAATGCTGCCGATCTGGAAAACACAAAGTGCCACTACATATGCCAGCACGGTCTGATATCCAATGGCAAACCAGAACCATTTTGCGTTGTTCATCTCTCTCTTGATTGCGCCCATTGCTGCAAAGCAGGGAGCACACAGCAGGTTAAATACCAGGAAGGAGTAGGCTGCAACTGCGGTCATACTGCCTGCCAGTTGTCCCCAGATCTCGTTTCCATTTTCTGCCACTTCTGCAAATCCAAACAAAATACCAAAGGTACCTACTACATTTTCCTTTGCGATCAGACCGGTAACGGCCGCCACGGACATCTTCCAGTCTCCCCAGCCTAGCGGTGAGAAAATTGGTGCGATAAGGCCTCCGATGGATGCCAGAATACTGTCATTGAGCTGCTCTGCTTCCAGCATTCCGAAGGATCCGTCTGCCCAGCCAAAGCTCATCAGGAACCAGAGTACGATGGTTGATAACAGAATAATTGTACCAGCTTTTTTGATAAATGACCAGCCACGTTCCCACATGCTTCTGAGAACGTTCATAACGGTCGGCATATGATACGCCGGAAGTTCCATTACAAATGGTGCAGGATCGCCTGCAAACATCTTTGTTTTCTTTAAGATAATACCAGAGCAGATAATTGCTGCAATTCCTACGAAGTAAGCGCTGGGTGCCACCCACCATGCTCCGTTGAACAGTGCGCCTGTGATCAATGCGATGATCGGAAGCTTTGCACCGCAGGGAATGAAAGTTGTAGTCATAATTGTCATTTTACGGTCTCTGTCATTTTCAATCGTTCTGGAAGCCATAATCCCCGGAACACCGCAGCCGGTACCGATCAGCATGGGAATAAAGGATTTTCCGGAAAGACCGAATTTACGGAAAATACGATCCATGATAAATGCCACGCGCGCCATATATCCGCAAGCCTCCAGGAATGCGAGGAAGATGAACAGAACCAGCATCTGCGGAACAAAACCAAGTACAGCGCCCACACCGGCAATAATGCCATCCAGAATCAGACCTTTCAGCCAGCCTGCACAGTTCACTGCATCCAAACCGCTTTCCACCAGTACCGGTACGCCGGGAACCCATATTCCGTAATCAGCAGGATCCGGTTCTCCGGCATCCAGCAGAGTCTGCGCTTCCTGCGTCACTGTACTGCTCAGAGTGACGGTTTCTGTTACATTGCCATCACCATCTACAATATCCACTGTGGTCTGGCCTTCTTCTGAAGCTGCTGTGATCTGATCTGCACGATCATAATTTTCAGCACTTTCTTCATAGGATGAAGTGCCGATGCCAAACAGATGCCATCCATCACCAAACACGCCATCATTCGCCCAGTCTGTAGCCCAGGTTCCCACTGTGGATACAGAAATAAAGTATACCAGAAACATCACTGCTGCAAAAATCGGAAGTGCCAGCCAGCGGTTGGTCACGATATGATCAATCTTATCGGATGTGGTCAGCTTCTTCTGTCTGTTCTTTGTGCAGCACTCCCCAATAATGGAGGAAATGTACAGATACCGTTCATTAGTAATAATGCTTTCCGTATCATCGTCCATCTTTGCTTCCAGTGCGTTTATTTCACCGGAAACATTTGGAACTGAATTCATCTGATCTGTGATCTTATCATCTTTTTCCAGAAGCTTGATCGCAAAGAACCGTTTCTGTTCTTCCTTTACCTCTGAGCCCAGTTTATTTTCCACATCCCGGATGACTTTTTCCACATCCGGAGCAAATTCATGCACCGGCACACTGATTTTCTTCTTCTGTGCCAGCTTCACTGCCTTTTTGGCAGCTTCTCCGATGCCGGTGCCCTTCAGTGCGGAAATCTCTACCACTTCACAGCCCAGCTTCTTTGCCAGCTTGTCTATATGTATCTTGTCACCGGTCTTTTCCAGTACATCGATCATGTTGATCGCCATGATAACCGGAATTCCCAGTTCCATGATCTGAGTGGACAGATACAGGTTACGTTCTATATTTGTTCCATCAATGATATTAATAATAGCATCCGGTCTTTCATTGATCAGATAATTTCTGGCTACCACTTCCTCCAGTGTATACGGTGAAAGAGAATAGATACCCGGAAGATCCATGATGGTCACTTCTCCGGCCTCAGCGATACTATAGGCTTTTTTCAGCTTTCCTTCCTTTTTTTCTACCGTAACTCCGGGCCAGTTTCCCACGAACTGATTGGAACCGGTCAGGGCATTAAACAATGTGGTCTTACCACAGTTCGGATTACCCGCTAATGCAATTTTAATCGACATAATATTGCTCCTTTTCGTTTTTCTGCTCTTAATGTTTTGCTTTTCTTATTGTTTTACTTCTCTTGTTGTTTTACTGCTTTTATTGTTTTACTGCTTTTATTGTTTTGTTTCTCTTGTTATTTCACTTCTCTTATTTCTATTTTTCTCTTCTTATTTATGTTTTTCCATTCTTATTTATGTTCTTTTATTCTCATTTACGTTCTTTTATTCTTATTTATGTTCTTTCATTCTTATTTATGTTTTCCACTGCTCATTTATATTTGTCATTGCTAACTATAGGGTAAAAAAAATTGCTCTTTTCATCATTCAATTTCAATCATTTCCGCATCCGCTTTCCGCAGCGACAGTTCATATCCTCTGACCGTAACTTCCACCGGATCTCCCAGCGGCGCCACTTTCCGCACAAATACATCCACACCCCTGGTAATTCCCATGTCCATAATTCTTCGTTTTACCGGGCCTTCACCGTTCAGTCTTTTTACTTTCACAGTTTTTCCGCAGCCAACTTCCTTTAATGTTTTCATAAAACGCTCCTCTTCTTCACTTTCAGAGTTTTTTCTCCGCTCTGTTTTTAGTCTTATGGTCCAGGCTCTTTCTACACTATGATCTTATTTGCCATGTCTTTGCCTATCGCCACTCTTGAATCCTTCACATTGACAATCAGGTTGCCCCCGATTTCAGAAACCACGGTTACAGTTCCC
Organism: Lachnospiraceae bacterium; assembly: GCA_028689585.1. Lineage (GTDB taxonomy): Bacteria > Bacillota > Clostridia > Lachnospirales > Lachnospiraceae > Merdiplasma. The sequence goes on from JAQVCW010000003.1 coordinate 39,167, forward strand.
CCGGTGACAAATCCAAGATTTTCCAGAAATTTTCTGGTTTCTTCTTTTCCGCCAACCTTCTTGATCACACTACTTTCCCCAGCATTCGCCATGGATAACGGCATCATATCATCCTCTTTCTTCCTAAGATATCGTTTAGATTGGTCATTACATTATTGATACTTTTTTTCATTTCTTTCGATAGTTAGTATACTCTAACGTTCATTAGCTGTCAAGTACCTATTTGCTTTTTTCCAAATTTTTTATTATCATTCACGGCGGATGCGGGAGGCCTGCCAGGGCATCTGACCGTCCGGCACAGGGAAAGACCGCAGCCGCACATTTGCAGGAGTCCTAAGCATCTTGCTCTCTGGAATGCGGCGATGGAATAAGAGGGCATTTGTCTGAGCCTGTGGCGAGTTAGGCCCTCTTATTCCTGTCTGAGCAGCATTTCAGAGAGCATAGATGCTCTTGGACTCCGAAACAGTGCTGCGCGGTCTTTCCCTGTGCCGGACGGTCAGATGCCCTGGCAGGTATGTCGCGGTAAATTGGCCGTGAATGATAACAATCACTTTTAATCTATTTCATCACTCTTCAGCCGTTTCATCAACTGCCTGAACTTTGGATTCTGCCTTAGAAAGTCCATCTCTTCTTCCTGATCAAAGTTTTTCTTAAGCATGCTCATGAGACGGTCCATTCCGGGATCCTCTTTCCACTTCATGTGGCGGTACAGCCCGGACTCTCTGATTTTTGTCATATGCTCCAACCCATCCACCATCTGAGTCAGCGCCTCTATGCTTTTTTCTTCCTCTTTTTCTTTGGCGGCAATTTCAAATTCCAGAGAAGCTGCCGTGTAGTTTCCTAGATCAAAACACTCTGCCAGCGTCCGCATCCGTTTCAGATAATCCTGGATTTCCTCCTGCCTGTTCTCTTTTTGTAAAAGAGAAATGATCCCGATCAGATTGATCATGAGATCATTGGCCTTCTGATACATCAGTTCTTCGTAGACCGCATAGGCTTCCTCCGTTTTGTCCATGTATTTGTACAGCGTCGCCTGGGTAATCCGTCTGTCAAATCCAACTGGCGGAATTTTATCTATAAACTTCTGTGCCTTATCATACTCCTGATTGATCATATACTGCTGCGCCAGAGAAACTGCAGCCGCATTGGCCACCTGCACATCTTCACTGAAGGCCGCCGCTTCCAGCCATGCCATGATCTGCTTTTGATATTTCTCCTTTTCCGACAGCTTTTCCATATTCATCGAAAGATAGCCATTCATTACCTGCGACAGAGAAAGAGTAAGCTTATCGCAGCCCGGATGTTCCTTTATTTTATCACCCACTCTTTCAAAAGCCGCCTCAAATCCCTTTGTGAACATCTCTTCTGTAATCTCGTTCACAAAATTTCCTATTTCCAGATCCGTCAGCTCCTCCCGAAAGGACAGCAGCGTATCCACATCTGTTTTAAGCACTCTGGCCAGGGGTGCCAACAGAGTGATATCCGGATAGGAATTTCCATTCTCCCATTTATTTACCGCAGGGGCCGTCACCCCCAGATAGTTTGCAAGCTGTTCCTGGGTTAAATTCTGTTTTTTCCGGTAATTCCGGATCTGTTCATTTATTTTCATGTATGCCTCCCTTGATCATCAGCCCATCCTGACTTTGCCTTCGGCAAATGGGCTGACGCTGCCTGTCAAGTTTTCACTGAAAGCCTGACACCATCGCTTTCCATAAGAATAGCAAAGACCTTCTTTGAAGACAAGTGATTTAAATTCATGTTTCCGGCAATAAAAATAACCATCAGTCACTATTTTTTTGTTTTGCTTGCAAATGATATACTTCCAAGTTAATATAATATAGAACAAAAAATTATGTCAGCCCATTTGCAGGCAGCAAATTTAAGATGGGCTGAAATTTAAATTTGGGGGATTTTACAATGAAAAGAGAAAATTTTCAATCAAGGCTGGGCTTTCTTCTGGTCAGTGCCGGCTGTGCCATCGGCATCGGAAATGTGTGGAGATTTCCGTATGTGGCCGGTCAGAACGGCGGTGGCTTCTTTGTTCTGTTCTATCTGATTTTTCTGATCTGCATGGGGATTCCTGTGCTGACCATGGAGCTGGCGGTGGGCAGAGCCAGCCGTAAAAGTGCAGTGCTTGGCTATAAGGCTCTGGAAAAGCAGGGCAGCAAATGGCACATTCACGGCTGGGCCGCCATGATCGGCTGCTATCTGCTGATGATGTACTACACCACTGTTTCCGGCTGGATGCTCAGCTTTTTTTTCAAATTTGCTACAGGTACCTTTACCGGCAGCATGTCATCCGAAGCAGCGGGCGGTGTATTTTCCAATCTGCTTGCCTCACCTGTGGAAATGGCTTTCTGGATGATTTTGACTGTCCTGCTTGGTTTTCTGGTCTGCAGCTTCGGGCTGCAAAAAGGTCTGGAACGCATCAGTAAGATCATGATGACCGCGCTGTTAGCCCTGATTCTGATCCTGGCCATTCACAGTCTCACCCTGGAGAATTCTCTGGAGGGCATCCGCTTCTATCTGCTTCCCAGCGTGGAACGGGTCAACGAGATCGGCCTTGGAAAGGTAATCACCGCTGCCATGAATCAGGCGTTCTTTACGCTGAGCCTGGGAGTCGCCGCCATGGAGATTTTCGGAAGCTACATGAGCAAGGACCGGTCCCTGCCCGGAGAAGCCCTTCGTATCTGCGGTCTGGATACTTTCGTGGCCATCATGTCCGGTCTGATTATTTTTCCTGCCTGTTTTTCCTTCGGGGTGCAGCCGGATGCCGGTCCATCCCTGATCTTTATCACCCTGCCCAATGTTTTTGTCAATATGGCGGGCGGCAGAATCTGGGGCACGCTTTTCTTTCTGTTCATGACCTTTGCCAGCTTTACTACCATCATGGCCGTATTTGAAAATCTGCTGTCCTTCTGTATCGATACCTTTGGCTGGAGCCGCAAGAAAGCAACTCTGATCAACGGCATCTTTATCCTGATCGCCAGTCTGCCCTGCGTACTCGGTTATAACGTGCTCAGTGACCTGCATATTATCGGCGGCCGGGATGTACTGGACAGTGAAGACTTCCTTGTCAGCAACCTGCTGCTGCCCATCGGCTCCCTGGTGTATCTGCTGTTCTGTGTATCCAAATGGGGCTGGGGCTTCGATAATTACCTGGAAGAAGCCAACACCGGGAAAGGGCTGAAGCTATCCCGAAAACTGAAGCCTTATTTTCAGTTTATCCTGCCCGTGCTGATCCTTATCATTCTGATACAGGGGCTCCTTTAAAAGCATAAGTACACTTTCATATGCCGAACCCCAAAAAAGGCTGCCGCACTAAGATGTCCCCGGACACTTAGCGCGACAGCCTCTTTTTCTTTTTTTCAATCCCCCAGGCAGAATGTGTCATGCACCGCATTCATCGCCCTGACCGCGTCCTTTACAGCGACCAGCACCGTGATACGGATCTCTGAAGTAGCAATCATATTGATATTGATATTATTGTTGTACAGGCATTCGAACATCTTCGCCGCTACGCCGGGATTGGACATCATGCCCGCTCCGACGATCGACAGCTTCGCCACATCCTCATTGCATTCCAGACTTTCGAAACCGAGCATATCCTGGCTGTTCTCCAATGTCTCCATAGCATCCCGCAGATTTTCATGGGCTACCGTAAAAGCAATATCCTTGGTCCCATGGCGTCCGATGGACTGAATAATAATATCCACATTAATTCCTTTTTTTGCCAGAACGTTAAACAATTTAAATGCACTTCCCGGCTGATCCCTGATCCCGATCACTGAAATCCGGTCCGCGTTTTCATCCAGCGCCACTCCGCTGATAATCATTCTCTCCATCTTTTTCGCAACTCCCCTCACCAAAGTTCCTTCGTGTTCATTCAGACTGGAACGCACCACCAGAGGCACGTTATATTTTTTTGCCATCTCTACGGAGCGGTTATGAAGCACTCCTGCTCCCAGCGCCGCCAGATCCAGCATCTCATCATAGGTGATGGTATCCAGCTTTCTCGCTCTGGGCACCAGCCTGGGATCCGCCGTGTACACGCCATCCACATCGGTATAGATTTCGCAGGCATCCGCATTCAGCACCGCTGCCAGCGCCACGGCTGTGGTATCCGAGCCGCCCCTTCCCAGCGTAGTATAATCATTGTATTTATTGATTCCCTGAAAACCGGTGACGATCACGATCTTCCGATCCTCCAGTTCATGCCGGATGCGCTCCGTATCCACTTTTTTTATTCTGGCATTGCCATAGATGGATGTGGTATTCATCGGCACCTGAAATGCATTCAGAGAGACCGCCCGCACACCCAGCTTCGCCAGCGCCATCGCCGTCAGAGACACCGACATCTGTTCTCCGATGGTAAACAGCATGTCCATCTCCCGTCTGGGCGGGTTCGGATTGATCTCCCTGGCTTTTGCGATCAGTTCATCCGTGTACTTTCCCATGGCAGACAGAACCACCACCACATCATTGCCCTTCTCATACTCTCTTATACAGCGTTCTGCCACATTAAAAATACGCTCTTTATCAGCGACGGAAGTCCCGCCAAATTTTTTCACAATTAACATTGTCCTTCTGCTCCTGCTTTTTCTTGTAATTCTGCCTGTATAAAGTTTCTGATCTTACAGCCCGTCTTCCAGCAGATCATTGATTTTCTCCATCTCATCCTCTGCCTGATAGATCAGCTTGCTGCACTCATACAATTTTGCTGTAAAGTCTATATTGCTCTCGTTCTGGGAAGACTTGTATTTGAGATCATGCTCCAGACTGGCCCACAGATCCATCGCCAGAGAACGAATCTGCAGCTCCACCGGCACCATCTGTTTTTTATTCATAAAATACACGGGCACCCGGATTACGATATGCAGGCTGCGGTAACCATTCCGCTTCGGATGGGCCACATAATCCTTCTCTTCCATAATCATAATATCATCCTGCGCCATGATCCGCTCCCGCAGCAGATAAATATCCTTCACATAGGGGCAGACGATCCGAACCCCGGCAATATCAAAAATGCAGTTGCAGGCTGCCGTCAGCGTCAATTCCATCTGCTTTTTCTGAAGCTTTCCCAGAATGCTGTCCGCCGACTTCAGGCGGGAATCAATGTGATGAATGGGACATCTCTGCTTTCGGAACTGAAATTCGTCCTTGATGATCTCAAACCGGGCAATCGCTTCATTCATTGCCGCATTGTACATCCGCAAAATAGGATCCATGGCCTGGGAAAATTCCGACTTCAGGTCCACAATCCGTTCCATATCATCGAAATTGGAATTTACCGCCGGCATCAGCGTATTGATCTCCAGGGTTTCCTCCCTTTCTATGATAATACTTTCTTCCTTTATTTTAATAACTTCTTTTTCCGTTTGCTTCCTTCTCAAATTGATCCTCTCCTGCAGTATTTTCTTTCCATTCAGTATACCTCATTTTCCCCCGTCCAGCAATTTATTTTCTCCCGCTGTCATACCCCTTCATCAGCCTGCGGAAGTTGATATATAAAATGATGCAGGCTCCTATCCAGGCACCGACCTCTGCCAGCGCCGCCCCGGCAAATCCAAAATACAGCGGCAGTAATAACGCGCAGACAATACGCATCACAAATTCAACCACTCCGGAAAACATCGGCACAATGGTATCCCCCAGTGCCTGTGCGGCGCAGCGATAAATAAACAGCAGCCCCAGGAAAATAAGGCTGAGAGAGCATACGGTCAGATAGATATTCGCCGCATTCACGACCTCCACTTCCTCCCGGCTGACAATCAGTCCAAACAGGGATTTTCCAACCAGAGCCATGATCACTCCTACGACCAGATTCACCGCGCTTAAGAAAATGACGGATTTTTTCACGCCCTCTTTGATGCGGTCCACCCGCCGGGCCCCTATATTCTGCCCCACAAAAGTAGCTACTCCAAAGCCAAACGTGCTGCTGATCTGTTCCAATATAATCACCAATTTGCTGGCTGCGCTGTAGGCTGCGATATATACTGCGCCAAATCCATTTACCACGGCCTGCAGCACCATCACGCCAACCGCGGTCACGGAATTCATCAGTGCCACCGGCAGGCTCAGGCGAAATGACTTTTGAAAAATATTCCGGTTGAATTTCCAGTCTTCTTTATGTAAAGATAAAATATCAATTTTCCTGATGCACAGATAACAGTAAACTGCCGATACTGCCTGCGCCATTATGGTTGCATAGGCGGCTCCGGCCACCCCCATCTGAAAGGTTATTACAAATAAAATATCCAGCACCACATTTACCAGAAAAGAAATAATCATCGCAATCAGCGGATTTCTGGAATCCCCCAGCGCCCGTAAGATGCCACTGAAAAAGTTATAGGCAACCGTGATCAGCGACGCCATAAAAATAATCCTGATATATATAATCGCATCCTCTAAAATTGCTTCCGGCGTATTGAGCAGAAGAAGCAGATCCCTGGTGCAGATAACGGACAAAATAGTGATGATCAGTCCCAATCCAAAACAGAGATACGCCGACATCGTAACGGACTGGCGCATTTCCTTCATATTCTTCGAGCCGTAATACTGTGCTGCTAAAATGGATACCCCCTGAGTCAGTCCGGTCACAAATCCCAGTATTAAAAAATAAATGGAGCCGGTGGCCCCCACTGCTGCCAGGGCATCCACGCTGATTCCTTTCCCTACCACAATGGTATCCACCATGTTGTATAACTGCTGTAAAATATTACCTGCTAATAAAGGCAGTGAAAAAGATACAATCAATCTTAACGGGCTGCCTTCTGTCATGTCTTTAATTCCTGTCATAACTCTCTCCTTCCCTTTGCCTCCGCTATAACCCCCCGGAACAATTATGATTTCACGACATAATGGATATCGCTGACGGTGTATACGGTCACAAAAGCTTTGGGATCATTTTTTCTTATAAATGACATCAGTTTCTGATATTCATTTTTATCCACGATGGTAATCAGTTCCTTGTGTGTTTCCATTTTGTATGCACCGATTGCTTCATACATGGTGGCGCCGCTGTGAATTTCTTCGATCAGAAATCTCCGGATCATCTCCTGATTTTCCGAAATAATGCAGACGCGCCGTTTCAGATTCTGTCCAAAGATAAAATGATCCAGAATCATCCCGTTAAAATAGGTTCCCAGCAGACTCAGCACGACTATTTTCTTGTCATAAAAAAATATGGTTGTCATTGCAATGCAGATGCCTGCAATGACCATGGCTCTGCCCAGCTCCATATGCAGATACTGATGCATAATCTTTGCCACAATGTCCAGTCCGCCGGAAGAGGCGTTTCGATTGAACAAAATGGCGCTTCCAAAGCTGACAATGAGAATATAGCAGAGCACATCCAGTTCTGCGCTTTCCGTCACAGAGGTGAAGTTCGGAAAAAGATGTTCAAACAATGCCAGGTAGCACGAAAGCACCAGGCTTGTATACACGGTCTTCCCGCCGAACTCTTTCCCGCATGCAAAAAATCCGATGATCAGCAGAATTACATTCAGAATAAGTGTAATGAATGATATCGGAAATGGAGCTATATTGGACAATACCATGGCAAGTCCAGCGATAGAGCTTACCGCTGCCTGGCTGGGGATCAGAAAAAAGAAGACTGCTGCGGCAATGATGCCTTCTGCAGCGGTTAAATATAAGAATTCTCTTACAATGGCAGTTTGCTTTTTATTCATTATGCTCTCATTTTCCTCTGGCCTTCGAAAATCAGCAGAACCCATTCGCCCGTTGCTTCCCGAATTCAAATGCTGCTGTCTATGAGACATAATACTATCTATTCCTTTGCTTTACAAGTGTTTTATGACGCAAAACCCCCACGGATTGGACTTTGAGCCATATCCATGGGGGTTTATATTACCTGTAATCAAGTTTCATGTTTTGAAACAAAGATATCTCGTCCGGCTTTGCGCCACCGGCCCGGTTTTTATTTCGGAAATCTTACAATTGCCTTAAACAAGTCTCCATCCACCTGTATCTGGAAGGTGCCTCCCTGCAGTTCGGTGAAGCTGCGGACGATTGCCAGGCCAAGGCCGCTTCCTTCTGTATTTCTGGCTTTATCTCCGCGGATAAAGCGCTCCGTCAGTTGGCTGACATCCTCCGGCAGTTCTATGACTGAAATATTCTTTAAAACGATCTCTGCGTAACGGGCAGTTTCGGTCAGGCTCAGCCAGGCTCTGGTGCCGGGCATGGCATATTTAGTCACGTTCACCAGCAGATTTTCCAGAATACGGTAGGTTTTTTCTCCGTCCAGCATCATCAGGACTCTGGTTTCGGGCACCGATACCCGGCATTCCACCTTAGCTTCCTGCATCCGGTCCTCCTGCTCTGCTGCCGCCTGATGCACCATCTCGCCCAGATCAATCTGGGTTTTTTCGATCTTTATATTGCCGGTGGAAGCTTTGCTCACCTCGAACAGATCTTCGATCAGGTTTTTCAGCCGCATGGACTTCCGGTCCAGAATATCTACATAGCTCTTTCGCTCTTCCGGCGTGATATTTTCCTCCTTCAGCAGATTCACATAGGTAATAATGGCCGTCAGCGGAGTCTTCAGATCATGAGATACATTGGTGATCAGTTCTGTTTTCATATTCTGGCTCTTGATTTCTTCCTCTACCGCTTTTTTGAAGCCGGAATTCACCTTTGCCAGCTCCTCCTTCATCGGCTCAAACAGTCCCAGGTTCTGTGGAATATCCATCTGCAGATTTCCCTGAGCCATCTGACTGACCGACTTTTGCAGGATTTCGTAATCCTTTTTCACCCGGTTCAGGTACTTGCGAAGCAGGAAAAATAGGATAACGGAGTATACCAGCAGTCCAAACACGCCCCAGAACCACAGGATACAGCAGAAAAACAGAATGATAAAATTGATGCTCACAATCTTGAACAGCCACCGGTCAGACCGGTCTGTCAGATCAATTGTCTTCAGACTGTCCATAAAATGGCGGATCATTCCTTTCCCACCTCCGTACAGCCGGTTCACCGTCCTCCATATCAATGATTTTTCCTGAACAAACTTTTTTACACCCAGATCAAATACCTGGAACAGCACCATCACTGACACAAACCAGCCGCCGAAAACCAGCAGATAAAACAAAATATTTCCGATCAGATTAAGCAGCCAGTTATCATCCCAGCTTCCATAGGCGTATGCCGCGCACAGACTGCCGCTGCCGCCTTCCATCAATGCCGCCAGAAGTACACCGATGACTGCCGCCTCCATTGGAATGCTATGGATCAGTTCGTTCTCTCGGCGCAGATGTTTAAATACCGGCAGCAAAAGTGCGCATACCGTCAAAATCAGCAGTATCAGCAGATAAATCGTGCGGATCTGTGTCAGGGCCTCTCCGTTCCAATTAAAGTAAGCATCTTCCAGCGCTGCTTCCCCATTGATGGAATGATAGCAGTCCGCATTGGTGGAATACAGATATACGCTCACATTTTTCGGTGTTTCCAGCATGGCTACTGACACATTACCTACCCCGATCCACTCCAGGAACCGTTCCTTGGTCATTCCTGCCACTGCCCCTGCATCTATTGTCATCTGATCCTGATTCACCATACTTCCCAGGCTCAGATTTCCATTTTCATCAAACTTCAGTTCCAGGAAGAAAGGTGTATCCTCTTTATCCTTATATTTCTCCAGACTTTCCACTGCATCTGAATAACTGTTTTCACCTTCCTGATCTACGATCTGGTAAGAGATCCCATACGAATGGATCAGAGAAGTAAAGGACTGAAACCAGGATTGAAACTGACTGTCAAAATACTCCAGTTCTCCCCAGATTTCATCGGTACTTTCGGCAATATCTGTTTTTTCCGCACCATAAGCCGGAAAAAACACATCTCTTGGCGTCAGAACGCCCTGCTTTTCCTTCTGCATTAAATTCCAGTACATGCCATAGCTGCCTGCGTACATATAACGGATGAAGCTCTTCAGATCCGTTTCGGAGTCTCTGCTGTAATTGGGCCAGGACTGCTCTGTCGCAGTACCTTCCACCTGCGTCGATACATGTAAGACCGTTGTTCTCACCCCAGGATAAGAACTCAGCATCATCGCAATGCAGATCAGCACCAGCAGCACCGCTGCAAATATTCTTCTATTGTTTTTCAATTTTGTATCCAACTCCCCACACCGCCTTTAAGTATTTTGGGTTTTTCGGGTTCACTTCAATCTTACCCCGAAGGTTTCTGATATGCACCATAATCGTCTCCGTAGCAATTGCTTTTTCATTCCAGACTCTCTCGTAAATTTCTTCTGCGGAAAATACTCTGCCCGGATTTTTCATCAGCAGTGACAAAATTTTGAATTCCAGAGGGGTAAGCGTAACTTTATCTCCATCCACACTCACCTCTACGGTATCTTCGTTCAGTTCCAGCCCGCCGATGGTATATGTCTGTTCCTGTGCCTGTTTCTGTGTGGCTCCGGCCATCTTCAGATAGCGGGAATACCTGCGCAGTTGGGAATTCACCCTGGCCAGCAGCTCCATGGGAGCAAATGGCTTTGTCACATAATCATCTGCCCCGATATTTAACCCGGTCACCTTGTCAATTTCCTCCGACTTTGCGGAAAGCATAATGACCGGAAAATCATATGTCTCCCGCAGCTTCATGGTCATAGTAATGCCATCCATCACCGGCATCATGATATCCACAATAGCCAGATGAATTTCCTCCTGATCCAGTATCTTCAGCCCTTCGGCTCCATTTAATGCCTTGAATACTGTGTAACCCTGATTTTTCAGGTAAATCCCCACACCATCCAGAATTTCTTTATCGTCTTCCACTACCAGTATATGATATGACTCCATCCTGCATCCTCCTATAATCCCTTTGCAAACCTTAAGCAAGACTCGCGAATTTTCTTTGAAAATTTGCTCGTTACCTTATGAACTCCTGCGGAGTTTAGAGCAAAGAAATTCGCTTTGCTCTGGAAAAGCAAGACTCGCGAATTTTCTGCGAAAATTTGCTCGTTACCTTATGAACTCCTGCGGAGTTTAGAGCAAAGAAATTCGCTTTGCTCTGGAAGCAGCAGAGCTGCTTCCCATAAGGTACATTATAAGAGCATTTGGTATAGGGTGGCAAGCTTTGTTCCAATTATTTTCAGATCCCGTTCTTCGGCCACTTTTCGGCCGGCACTGGTCAGGGAGGGAAGATGACCTTCCAGGATTTCCCATAATCTCTGGGTGAAGCTATGAAGATTTTTGGCTTTCCATGCCTCCTTTCCGTCCTGCAGCCAGTCATCGTAGACCGGAATGTCCCGCACCAGAATAGGGATTTCCATGGACAGTGCTTCCAGCATAACGATTCCTTCTGTCTCCTCCTGGCTGGGGAAGAAGAACAGATCGGCGCCGCCATAGGCATCCCGCAGCGCTTCCCTGTTCAGATATCCTGCAAAATGCAGATTTTCCGATGCACCTGCCATGGCTTTTTTGATGTTGGCCGGAAGAAGGCCAGGGGACATATGACCGCACCAGACAAAGCTGTACTCCGGGAACTCCTTTGCCAGGCGGACCACATCCAGAAGCCCTTTCCGCTCTATGGGCAGCCCCACACACAGAACCACCTTTTCTTCTTCCGTAAATCCGTATTTTTGGCGGAAGCGCTCCCTTTGTCCCGGCTCTTTTCGAAAATACTCCGTGTCGATTCCATTAGAGATAGAGACTACCGGCTTTTTCAGGCCATATCCCATTAACAGGCTCCTGGAATACTCTGTGGGCGTCAGGATCAGATCAGCCTGCTCGTAACAACTGCAGATCCATTTTCGAAACAGAGGCGCTGCCAGATTTGAGCCCACAAACGAATTTTTAAAATCTTCCATGGTGGAGTGTCCATGATAGACCACCCTCTTTCCGGCTTTTCCAGCCTTGACTGCCATCCGCCTGGCATCCGGCAGTACCGTATTCAAATGCACGATGTCATAGTCATCCCTTGCATTTTCTGTAAAAGTGATGCCGCTGACCGCCAGTGCCTGTTCCTGATGCTGCAGCGCCTTCCCTACTCCGCTCTCCGCCACCAGATTTTTTCCCCCGGAATATAATAATACTTTCATCTTCTCCTCCTAAACCGGGAGCAGCGTCCGGGTCACGAACACCAGTCCCATGCTGTACAGTGCAATAGATGCCGGCTTTGCCAGCAGGATAATCGCTGTAAATTTCTTCACGCTCATTTTCGTCAGGCCGGCCAGATAGCAAAGCAGATCGTCCGGTGCCACCGGAAAAAAGATTGCAGCCATGAAGCACCGGTCAAATTTCTTCCCTCCGTCCAGCCATTTGCTGTACCGCTCATAAGACCGTTCGCTGACAATGGACTGAACCAGTGGCCTTCCATACCGCTTCGCCAGCAAAAAAGCAATGACAGAGCCAATGCAGATACCGACATAATTATAAAAGAATCCCCAGCCTGCTCCAAAAAGCAGCACGCCTCCCAGACAGCTCACCCCTCCGGGCAAAATAGGAATGACCACCTGCACCGCCTGAATCAGTGTAAAGATCACCGGTGCCCAGAGACCAAAGGGCTGCAGGAACGCTTCCATTGCTTCTCTGGAGGAAAAAATGCCCAGTTTCCAGCCATAGATGATAAAACCGACCGCCGTTAAGATACCCAGAATGGTGGCCAGGTTCAGCCAGAGTGCACTTTTATTTTTTTCTTTTTTATAGTGGCTTTCCATAAGATCTACTCCTCACATCGTCTTTCTCATTGCCATGGTGAGCAGGGACAAGGCCGGAACCTCTTCTGCTCTCACACTGAGATATGCTTCCAGTACCCGTTTTCCAAAAATCTTCTGATCAAACTTGGCTGCCATCACCTGTGCCTGTCTGGACATCTCATAATATGCTCCCGGATACGCCAGCTTCTCCAGCGCATCAAAAAACTCCGTTTTGTTCCGGTACTGCCAGCCGTTTCTGCCGTTTTCAATCACTCCGTCCAGACAGGGATCCTTACGGCACACCGCCGGAATACCGCCGGCCAGCGCTTCCAGATAGGTCAGGCCCTGTGTTTCACTCTCCGAAGCACTGACGAATACTCTCCCCTTCTGATACCAACGGGCCACCTGCTCCGGTTTCACCATGCCCGCGAAGAATACCCTTTCTTCCAGTCCCAGTCTCTTTACCTGATTTTCCAGGGCTTCCCGGCAGGGGCCGTCGCCTACGATCAGCCAGCTATACTGCTGCCCTCTCGGACATGCCAGCCAGCTTACGATCTCTTCCAGATTTTTTTCCTTTGCCAGCCTTCCCACGCTCACCAGCGACGGTGCGTCCATTGCCTTGCTGCCTGCTTCCAGATGCGCCGCCGCAAACCGGTCACAGTCAATTCCGGTGGGAACCGTGAATATAGGTTTTACCACACCATAGCTCTCCAGCAGGTTTTTCACCTTTTCTGTGGGCACAATCACGCCATCCACTGACTTGAGCACCTGTCTGCTGAACCAGGCCGCCTGCTTCCTGCCAAATGCACGGCTTGGGGAAAAATAGTGGGTATAGTCTTCGTAGACCGTATGATAAGTGTGCAAAAATCTGGCTCCCGTTTTTTTTGCGATCCGCTTTGCCAGCCCGAACGTAACAAATTCACATTGGGAATGCACCACATCCGGTTTCCAATCCACCATCTCCCTGACCGTACCCCTGCTGCTGCCGGCCAGCAGCCTTGCACCGGGATAGATGCGCCCTACCCCGAAGGATGAAAGATACCACACATTTCCTTCCTGCCGAAACGGGCAGATGCCGTGTTTTGCTCCGTCCTTCCCTGCCTGGGCCAGAGTCAGCACCCTCACTTCATGTCCCTGTTCTTCCAACTGCTTCTTCAAATTCAAAACTGAAGTCACCACGCCATTTACCGCCGGTGAATACCAGTCTGTCGTAATCAATATTTTCATAATTCTTCCCTTCTCTCTGATGAAGCATCAGCCCATTCTAATTTCGCTTTCAGTAAATACTCTTTCTCATCTGTTCTGTAAATAGGATATCAGACAAATCGAAATTTCATTTAGCGAAGAATGAAAAAATATAACAAAGAAAATCGAAAGAATTTCGAAAGACCTTCTTTCTTTAATAGGAAAAAATGCACAAAACAAATATCTTTTTTTAACTTCCCTTGTGATGTTCGAAAAACTATAGTATAATTTTCACATAAAAGATTGAAGGAGGCAGGTTTATGGAAAGCAGAATGACTAAAATATTTTCAAAAAAAGAAAGCAGCATTGCCCTTAAAATATATCAGGGGCATTTTGCCACTCCCAACTCACATATCACTCATTATTTTGATATGACTACCTTGAAAACCAGGGCATCCGAAGCAAAAGCGGTCGCAAGGGTTCTCGCCCAGCAATATTCCAATACCACCGTAGTAGATACTATCGTCTGTATAGACGGTACGGAGGTCATCGGTGCATATCTGGCAGAGGAACTGACAAATGCAGGGATCATGTCCATGAACACCCACCAGACCATCTACATCACCACTCCGGAAACCAATGCCTCCGGACAGATTATGTTCCGGGAAAACTGCAAGATGATGATTGATCAGAAAAATGTACTTATACTCATGGCCTCAGCCACTACCGGAAGCACGCTGAATTCAGTGCTGGAGAGCGTCCTGTATTACGGCGGCAGAGTCAGCGGCGTAGCTGCTATCTTCAGCAACATCAGTAAAATTGCCGGCATGGACATCTATTCGATCTTCAACGGCCAGGATGTGCCCGGCTACCAGAGCCACCTGCCCGGCAAATGCCCTCTGTGCGCTGCCGGTACCAAAATCGATGCCCTGGTAAATGGATATGGCTATTCCAAGCTGTAGATTGTGAATAAAAAAATGAAGCGGCCGCACCATCGTTCTGCCTGGTGCGGCCGCTCTTTTTATTTACCAGTATCTGCTGGCAGAAACCGGTGTGGAATAGTTATAGCTGGATGTAGTGATTCCAGTCTGAGCATTGCTGGCATGTACAATCTGACCGCCGCCAATGTAAATAGCTACATGACTGATACCGCCTCCGTCTGAATAAAACAGCAGATCACCCGGCTGAATATCACTGATGGCTACTGAAGTTCCGCCGCCAGCCTGTTCTGCTGCGGTACGGGACAGCCCTATGCCGAAGTTGGCAAATACGGACTGGGTAAAACCGGAACAATCCGCCCCGTTGGTAAGGCTGGTTCCTCCCCAGACATAGGGGTTACCCACAAACTGTACTGCATAATCTGCAACCGACTGACCTGTAGATGAGGAATCAGAAGGAGCTTCTGTTTCTTCAACCGGTGCTTCTGTTTCCTCTACCGGTGCTTCTGTCTCCTCTATCGGAGCCTCTGTCTCATAGTATTCGGTGTCCTCCTGTGTCTCTTCTACCGGAGCTTCCGTCTCATAGTATTCGGTGTCCTCCTGTGTCTCTTCCACCGGAGCTTCCGTCTCATAGTATTCGGTGTCCTCCTGTGTCTCTTCTACCGGAGCTTCTGTTTCATAGTATTCGGTGTCCTCCTGTGTTTCCTCAGCCGGAGCTTCTGTTTCGTAATTGCCCTCTGTGCTGCCCTGTGTTTCCCCGGCCGGAGCTTCTGTCTCTGTACCGCTTCCGCCGTCTGGCGAAGGATCCGTCTCTGTGTGATCCGAAGATCCGGTATCTTCTGTATAATCCGTCTCTGGCGTTTCTGTATCGGAAGCATTTCCTGCCGCCGCTGCTTCTGCTTCCCGCTGTTTAATTTCTTCCAGCGTCAGCGCAGTGGGATAATAGGTCTTTGCTTCCACATAATTTGCATTCACATATCCGTAAGTCTCACTGGTCAGAGCCACCTTCATCCAGTCACCCTCAGAGGCCACCACTTCCAGTTCTTCTGACTTCTTTGCGATATCCAGCACATTTGCGCTCTCATCCGGACTGGTGCGCACATTCAGCTCCTCCGGATAAACCACGGCCACGTTATAAGCCACCTTGGAAGCAACTGCATCCGCCTCTTCTCCGGTCACAAAATACTCTGCCTTTACATATCCACTCGCATTGCCTGACTGTATTTTATACCAGTCTCCATCCTTTTCTATGATTTGCGCAGATCCATTATTAAAAATCTGTGCAACCACAGAGCTGTCTGTACTGGCTTCACTCCGCACATTAATATATTCTTCACACTGTGCAAATGCCAGCTCCTGTGTACTTTCATCTGCATAGACAGTTTCCAGTCCAGCTAATGAAATACTGGCCGCCAATGCAAGTAATGCAGCATACGTCTTTCTTTTCATCCTTCATCTCCTCCTTATTTGTGTCTTTTCATTTGCGTATTTATTACGGCTTTGTTACGCTCTCTATAATATAAGGGGAAAATGTGACGAAATTATGTTTAAATTCTTATTTTTTAGTTCCGGCCACCCTGGATCTTCTCCATTATCTTCACATCCGTCACTGCTGCTGCTGCGCGGTGTCCAGCCTGCTAAATATCACATTGAACACGAAATAACTCACCACTGCAGCGGCCGTACCTATGATATTGGAAATAACCCGTAAGAACAAGGCATCCGTAGTCGGGAACAGGATCACGGCCGCCCCCAGCGAACTGAAGGAATTGTAGATGGATTTTATAAAATAGTTCTGAATGAACATAGCCATAAATCCTGCTATCATCACAACAATCGTCTGATACTGTTCCGGAATCAGCATCACAAACAGTACATAAAAAAGTGCCGTACCCAGAATAGCCGCCGGAATCCGTACCCTGCTGCGCGCTTTCTGGTCTTCCTCAAATGGAGTGGTCAAAGACAGCACCGCCAGAGCTACCCACATTGTCCTGGGATAGTGGATGAATTCACAGATAAACAGAACCAGCGTCAGTGTAACCGCCATCCGCAGATACCACTGAGTCCGGATGGAATGAATATCCATCTCCTGAAATAAGTCTCTGACACTTCTGGAGTATTCCCTTTTTCGATTGGCAAAATAATAAATGGCGGCAATGACAAGCGATGCCAGCATCACACTCAAAAAACGCATCCCGTACGCGGAGCCGCTCACATCATAGCCCTGGCAGAAAATGTATCCCATCAGAAACGGAACATGATTTCCCCCTGCCAGATTGTGGCTGGAGAGAACTAAAATCAGCCCGATCACCACAAAATTAACGATAATTCCAAGAAATGGATTCAGCAGGGCCGCCTTTGCTCCCGTCACCATCAAAAAGAACATCAGCACAATACACGGGGCTGCCTGCTTTGCCTGATAGCCAAGATCTCCTCTCATAAAAATGAAAAGACCGGTCAGAAGCACCACCGCAATAATATTGTTCTCCACTCCGAAAATATTCTTATAAAAAGAAATAAACAGTACGCAGAATAAAAAGACCAGAGCCTTTCCCGGCAATTCAGAACGTAACGCTTTCAACTTATCCATGTTCCACCTCATATGTTTTTTTACTATGGAACAGCATACCATTTTTTCTCAGATTGTCAAATTAACAAACTATAAACATTTCAAGAATGCCTCTGCAATCCCCCGGGGCTTTGTCATACCCTCACCATTCGGTAGCCAATGCCGATATGCGTCTGAATATACTGTATTCCGTCCGATCTTTTATCCAGTTTTTTCCGCAGTGTAGCCATAAATACTCTAAGAGAAGCCAGATCGCTCTCCATGGAGTTTCCCCAGATTTCCTTTATAATATAATTATGGGTCAGTACTTTTCCCACATTGTGAGCCAGGAGGCAGAGCAGCTTATATTCGATGGGGGTTAAATGCAGTTCTTCCGTTTCCACAAACACAGTACCGGCCAGATAATCAATCTTCAGAGCCCCGTTTTCAAATACCGCCCCCTGATTTCCGGTTTCGGAGGACATGGAAAGCAGCCTCCGCTTGGTCACCCGCAGTCTGGCCAGCAGCTCGTCCACTGAAAACGGCTTGGTCAGATAATCATCCGCTCCGTTATCCAGCGCTTCTATCTTATCAGAATCTTCACTTCTTGCGCTGATTACAATAATGGGAACATTGGACCACAGGCGTATTTTCCGGATGACATCCACGCCATCCATATCCGGCAGGCCAAGATCAAGCAGAATCACATCCGGCTGATACGATGCGGCTGCCATGATGCCCTCCGTCCCGTTTTCACTTGTGCGGAATTTATAATTCTGGGTTTCCAGTGTGGTGGTAATCAGGTTTCGGATCGCATAATCATCCTCTATTACTAAAATCAAAAACTTATTCATTCATTTTCACCTCTTCTATCGGCAGCGTAAAGGAAAATACAGAGCCATGGGGAACATTATCCGTCAGCGTCATGGTACCGCCATGTGCCTCGATAATAAAACGGCACAGGGCCAGTCCCAGCCCCAGACTTCTTCTGCCATCCGACAGCTTTGTTCCCTGAGTGTAGAACATTTCAAATACACGTTCCTTCTCCTCATCGCTGATTCCCTGCCCGTCATCGGCCACCTCTATGGTCACCCAGTGATCCGCAGCCTTTGCCCGAAGTTCAATTACCGATCCTTTCTGCGTATATTTAATCGCGTTATCGATCAGATTGATAAATACCTGGACGATCAGCCTTGCATCCACACTTACGATAATCAATTCGTCCCGGATATGATTCTGAATCCGGTGTTCCTCGCTGTGCCGGTCAATATGTGTCAGTGCTTCCGCAGCGATTTCATCCACCAGCTCCGGATTCATTCTCATACCCATATTTCCATCTTCAATCTTGGTTATGGACAGCAGATTTTCCACCAGCTTGATCAGCCACATAGAATCATCATATATATACTGATACAGCTCCCGCTTCTTCTCCGGTCTCAGATTCTGTTCACTGGAAAGGAGAATCCCCGCGTTGCCGGAAATAGAAGTCAGCGGAGTGCGCAGATCATGGGAGACTGACCTGAGCATATTTGCCCGAAACTGCTCTTTTTGCGCCACCAGTGCCGCTTCTTCTTTTTCTCTGGCATTCTTCTCATTTTCCAGCGCCAAAGCACACTCTCCCAGGATAGAAAGAAAAATACTGCTTTCGAAGGCTTCCAGGGACTGATGTTCCATCGCCAGGCCCACCACCCCATACACCTTTTCATTCATTCGGACTGCATAGTATAGATAGGCTGCGTCGGGATAATTCACCGTAGTCGCACCTGCATGTTTATTATTTTCACAGGTCCACTGAGCAACCTCCCGTTCCCTTGGGGAAGGCTCAATCTGCTGTGTACTTCCATCCTCCACCTTATAAAGTGTGGGCTGCAGCAGTGTTTTTCCTTCCGCCATATAGAATATCACATCCCGGTCAAATAAACGAAGCAGTTGTTTTGCCATCACATTCACAATCTCTGTGGTACCGTGCACCTTGCTGAATTCCTGATTGGCATCAAATAAAATTTTAATCCGGTAAGCAGCTCTGGCAGACTGTCTGGCGGAATCCTTCAGCTTCATAGCCAACGTCCCCGTAATAAAGGTTGCCGCAAACATGACCACAAAGGTCACCGGATATCCCTGTTCATAGGCCTGCAGCGTATATCTGGGTTCTGTAAAAAGAAAATTAAATAAAATGACGCTCAGAATCGAAATTACAAGACTGATGCCTCTGCTGTTGGTCAAAACAGAAATCAGCAGCGCTCCTAAGATATAGACTGTAATAATATTCGCTTCCGTGAAGCCAAAGGTCTGAAACAGCAGGCCAAGTCCGGTCACGGCCAGCAGTATGATAAGGCTGATGCCAATATCCCGAAAAGAAAGCTCCAGCTTGCTGTGAAACCATTTCTCCTTTTCTGAAATCGAATTTTCCACGTTCGGAATAATATAAATGTCCAGATTGGGGGCATTCTGAATCAGGCTGTCCACCAGAGAAGCTTTAAAATGAACCTTTCTGGGATATACGGCATCCCTTCCCACCACCACCTTGGTCACACCGGACAGCCGTGCAAATTCCGCAATCTGAAAAGCAATATTCTCACCATATGCGATCTCCACCGCCGCCCCCAGTTTTTGCGCCAGCTTTGTGTTTTCCTGCAGACGGTTCTTATCCTTCTCCGACATTTTAGAATTGTCCGGTGTCTCTACATACAGAGCGGTAAATACGGTATCCTCCGAATGGATCATTTTCGCTGCCGTCTTTATTATTTTGGCATTTGTTGGTGACGCGGACACGCAGACCAGAATATGTTCTTTTTGTTCAATGCTGCTCATATTGTTTATACTCCAGGTTTTTCCTGCCTTTCTCGGATTTCCCGTCCGGCTGACGGGTACGTTCCTCCAGTATACCATATAATTGGCTTCCGAGCCTGGCTGCTGCAAAATATCCCACAAAAAAAGTATAGATCACCCCAATTACAAATAATATAATCTCCATTATTATCACACCTCATATGTGAAAGCATCTGTGTATATCATTCTGACTTCCTAGAATCAATAAGGAATCCCTTTCCTGAAAAACAAATTCGGCAGATACGTTGATCTGCATTTTTCCATCCTTTTTCACTGCAATAATATTAATGTGGTATTTTTTTCGTATATCCAGATCCTTTATGCTCCGGCCTTTCCACCGGTCCGGCACATCAATTTCATAAATTGCATAATCGTCCCCCAGTTCCATATAATCCAGTATATGATTGGAGCTGTAACGAATAGCCGTCCAGTTCGCCTGCTGCTTCTCCGGATATACAATTTCATCCGCACCTGCCATTTTCAAAAATTTTGCATGAATATCTCTGGCCGCCCGCACCACCAGAAGTTCCGCGCCCAGTTCCTTTAACGCCGCCGTTGTCTCCATGGAGCTTTGAAAGTCATCTCCGATCGCCACGATACAGACGTCAAAATTTCCTACCCCCAGCGCACGCAGAAATTCCTTATCCGTACTGTCGCCAATCTGTCCGTTGCTCACATAGGACATAGCCGCATCCACTTTTTCTTCCTCCCGGTCCACTGCCATGACCTGATGTCCAAGCTCTCCCAGCTTCATGGCAATGTGGCGTCCAAACCTTCCCAATCCAATTAACAACACCGATTTCATATCATTTTCCTCTTTTCTCTTAAACATCAGCCCATTTTAAATTTGCTTTTCTCTTGAACATCAGCCCATCCTGAATCTGCCTCTTGCAAATGAGCTGACGCTGCATGTCAGGTTTTCATGGTCATGGAAAACTTGACACACTTGTCTATCCCACGGTAATTTTTTCCAGCGGAAGCCGCGATCTGCTGTGTTTTGATCTGGAAATAGCGGCAAAGACAAGCGTCAGCCCGCCAACTCTTCCAAAAAACATCAGAAAAATAAGTATTCCCTTGGAAAAAACACCAAGCCCTCCGGTTATGCCAAGAGACAGACCAACGGTTCCTATGGCCGATGTTGTCTCGAAAAGGCACTGCAGCAGCGGAAGCTTTTCCACGCTGCAAATGATACATCCCCCCGCCAGAGTCAGCATGGCATAGATCAGAAAAATCGCGGATGCATTTTTTATTGTGTTTTCCGAGATTCTTCTTCCGAACATGTTCGCATCTTCTCTTCTGCTAAAAGTTGCCAGGCAGGAAGCCAGAAGGATGGCGATGGTAGTGGTTTTCATTCCTCCTGCCGTGGACCCCGGTGAACCTCCGATGAGCATCAGCCCCATTGTTATGATTTTCCCCACTCCGCTGACACTGTTGTAGTCCACGGTGTTAAAGCCTGCCGTTCTGGGGGTGACGGACTGAAACAGAGAGGCCCACAGCCTGCTCTCCTCCGGAAGAGAGGAAAATTCACAGAAATAAAAATACACCGCCGGAAGTACGATCAGCATAAAGCTGACTCCCAGCACGATTTTTGTCTGCGTCCTGTATTTGTGAATTTTCAGCTTTTTCTTTTTTAAATCATCCCAGGTAAGAAAACCGATTCCTCCGATAATGATCAGTCCCATCACCGTGAGATTGATCACCGGGCTGGAAACATAGCCGGTCAGCGAGCTGAATGGCTCCTTTCTGCCCATCAGGTCAAACCCGGCATTGCAGAATGCGGAAACAGAATGAAACACGGAATACCACAGTCCCCTGCCAAGCCCCCATTCCCTGCCAAATACCGGCAGCATAAAAAGAGCGCCGATCAGTTCAAAAAGAACTGTACATTTCACTATAAAAGAAGTTAACCGGACGATTCCCCCCACATTGGGCGCCGATATGGCTTCCTGCATGGTATTTCTCTGCATCAGTCCTATTTTTCTTCCGGATATGATCGTAATGAGCGCGGCCGTGGTAACGACTCCCATGCCCCCGATCTGGATCAGGCACAGAATCACCGCCTGACCGAAGCCGGACCAGTAACTGGCCGTATCCTGCACCACCAGCCCGGTGACACAGGTGGCAGATGTGGCTGTAAACAGCGCATCCGGAAATGAAGTGACTCTTCCGCTCACCGTTGCCGCCGGCAGCATGAGCAGTAAGGCACCCGCCAGAATAACGGCTGCAAATCCAAATATAATCGTCTGAAACGGTGACAGTATCTGTCTATGCTGAAGCATTTCCCAATTCCTCCATGCCATATGTCAATTTTTCACAAAAAGCCTGATAAAATCCTTTTCCCGCCGGCCATCCCCAATTTGCCCTCAGCAATAAACTGCCTGCTTAAAACATAGGATTTCCCCAGTGATACTAAATTATGGCACAGACATAATTAAAATGGTGTTAAGTTCTTTTTAATCACATTAAGATTTCATAAAGAAAGATTTCAGAAAGAAAATTTCAGAAAAGCAGAAAAAAAATCAGAAAATCTTTTTATCGATTTTCTGATCTCTTATTTCATTACCGTTCAGGCCTTTCCTAATGCACAGCGCCCCGGGCGGCTGCTCCAGGTATGCTGCGGGTGCATTTGCAGAAGGATTAAGCATCTTGGGTTTCGCAAGGTGTTCCATGGAAGTGGAAGTCATTTGTTTGAGCCGCAGGCGAGTTATGGCTCCCACTTCCTGCCTTTGGAACACCTTGTGGAACCCTTAGATGCTCTTAGCCTTCGAAACAGCACCCGCAGCATACCTGAAAGCAGCCGCCCGGGGCGCGTCCGTTTTTGGCAGCCGAACGGTAACCCTTCAGGCCTTTCCCCTGGAGCCAAACAGGCTGATCTTTTCTTCCACCACTTTTTTCATCTCCGCCACCTCATAGGGTATCAGCTCAAACATACTCCGGGCTCCGGCCCTGATGCCTGCCTCTATGCCGCGCTTCCCGGCCTTATCAATATCGGTAAAGATATTTACTTTTGACACCCCGAGCTTCACAGCCGTCTGGAAGTCAAGATCCGAGAGCCCCGAACCGCCATGAAGCACCAGCGGTATATTCGTCATTTTGGAAATCGCATCAATTCTCTCAAAATCAAGCTTGGGCGGAAATGCATAATCCCCATGGGCATTCCCAACCGCCACTGCCAGTGAGTCCACACCGGTTCTGTTCACAAAATCCACTGCCGTGTCCGGTTTCGTAAAATAGTCGCTTGGATTTTCCAGCTTTCCAGCTCCGGAATTGTCTCCCACATGCCCAAGCTCTCCTTCTACTGTCACACCCATGGCATGGCATATTTTGACCATCTCCGCTATATTCGATGCATTTTCCTCATAAGATGCGGTAGAACAGTCATACATTACCGAAGTAAAGCCCAGCCGCAGTGCCTGCATACAGCGTTCAAAAGTCAGTCCGTGGTCATAATGCACGCAGACGGGTACCGAAGCCTTCTGTGCCATGGGAATCAGGTATTCTGCCACCCGTTCCAATTCCATTGCCGGAAGCAGTACCTCCGCAGTCCCCACCATAACCGGTGCCTTCAGTTCTTCTGCTGTCTCAATGACGGCTCTTGCCATCTCTGCATTTACCGCATTAAAAAAACCGACTCCATAGCCTCCTGCCTTTGCAGGAAGTAAAATGTCATTCATATTTACTAACATAGTCTGCCTCCTCTAACCCTTTCTAAATATAACTGACGATCCATCCGTCTAAAAATTATTTTTCTCCCACCCGGAAGCTATCTTTGCTCTCAGTTCGTCCAGCGGCTTCAATCCGGACAGTGCGTCATATGCGGCCACACAGCTCGCTCCGCAGGCCGCAGCCAGGCTGACACACTCCTCTATGGAACTGCCCTCCAGCATCGCCGTCAGGAAAGCGGCGATACTGGTATCTCCGGCTCCTGTTCCGGATAGGATCCGTTCCGGAATGTAGCTTTTTTCAAACCCTTCCTTACCCGCCCAGGCCTTTCCATCCAGCTCCACTCTCGGGCTGATCTGCTCCAGAGCGACCTCGTCCGCCGTGCGGTAGTACAGGCCCGGCGCACCGCATTTGATCAGCAGCACCCTGCAGCCAAGCTCCATGCACTTTTCCGCCAGAGGCCGGATATCCGCCTCAATGTCCAGGACCTTTGTAATATCCCCATCTGCCGCCCTTTTCTGCCATTCCAGAAAACGGGGCCGATCCAGCATAAAACAAAGTTCTTCCACACTTGGCACAAAGAAATCCACCCAGGGCAGCACCTTTGACAAAATGCGCGGCCAGTCCGCCCTCCCGGCAGCGGAATTGGCATCTACCGCAGCCATGTCCAGAGAGGTGGCCGCCCCGCTGCTTTTTACATACTGCAGTAATCGCAGCAGCTCTGCTCCGTCATTTTTATACATGGCTTCCATCACAGGCGGATAGCCGAAATGAAACAGCGCCGCAGTCTCCAATTCCTCTTGATTGATGTCCTCTGTGCAGAAGCTGTCATTTGCGCCGGAATGGTGGAGAAAGATCCGGTCGATCCCGGGAATTGCCAGCACCACGGAATATGAGGTGGATGCCGCCTCTGAGCGGATCATTCCGTCCTTTGCCTGATAACCTTCCAGAAGCTTTAACACAATATCCCCAAATGCATCCGCTCCCACTTTTCCCATCAGTGACACATTTGCGCCTAATATCTTCATCGCCAGTCCGGTATTGGCCACACTGCCCCCGGTATGCACATCTGCATTTCCCATCTGGATCAGTTTTCCCGGACTTAAAAGATCACTCACATGCTCTGATTTTCCCTCCGGAAATACCGGAGTAATATCCAGACAGATATGGCCTGCAGCAATTACTTTTTTCTTTTTGTTTCCGTCCATATTATATCACTTCCTTCCGAATAAACTCCTCCACATAAAACAGCGCGGCTCCGATGGCAGGAGTATACTGCCCGTGTGTTCCCACCAGGATCTGCTCCCTGTTCATCTGAAACGGAGCAGAATGGTTGATGCAGTCCAATAAATAAAGAATGTCCTCTTCCGCAAAATAGGGTGCCAGATATCCGCTGATAATAATAGGAGAATCCACCACCATGTTCAGATTTTTCATGGCAAATGCCAAATGCTCCAGATAATCTTTCCAGATCTGAGAAAAAGCAGGACTTTTCTCTGTCCTCAGCTTCTCAAAGAAATCCCTGACCGGCATTGCCGCAGCCGCCTCCAGTGCATTGGCGGAACAGTAGGTTTCCAGACACCCCCTGTTTCCGCAGTAGCATAACGGCCCTTCATGATTAATGCACATATGCTCCAGCGTTCCGCTGTGCATGGACATTCCCTGGTGCACACAGTGATTGGTAATGACGGCACCTCCCAAATTCCGGTTCAGGAGAAAAACCACCGCACTGTCCAGTTCATTATGATTCCACAGTTCCAGATAAGCGGCCGCCTTTGAATCGTGTTCCAGACGGCTGGGATAGGGAAGCCGGTCCGCATAATCCGACAATTTCATCTCTGCATTATTCAATATAGCGCCGTAAGTCACCGCAGAGCCATCCGGAGATATGATGCCCTGAATTGCTATGGACACCCCCAGGATCTTATCCTCCGCATAATGATTTTGGGCAATGAACTCTTTTATCTCATCGGTCACCTGCTGATAATACTCCTCCGTATTTCGGTAAGGAATTGAAAATGTATCCTTGCGGATTGCTTCCCCATACAGATTCACAGCGGCAATATGAAACATATCTTTTAAAATGCCTACCCCGATCGCGATCTTGACATCAGGAACGATCTGTATTGCCTGGGCTTTTCTTCCTCCCGTGGAGTCAAAATTTCCTTTTCTTTCGATCAGTCCCTCCTGCTCCAGAACATTTAAATTCTGGCTGACTGTGGACAGGCCCATCTGGAGCTCCTGGACAATCTGCTGCTTGGAAGTGATTTTCTTCCTATATATATATTGGTAAACCTTCTCTTTGTTTATTTTTTTCAGAGTAATGGTAGTAATGCCTCTCTCTTTCATGTCAATCTCCTAATTGTTATTGTTTTGTCATACAGTTAAGTGATAACTCTATTTTAATACACTGCAGTCAAAAACGCAATTAACAAAATTTCTATGTGAAATATAGCCAAAAATCGATATGAATAATTGTAGCCTTTGTCAATAGACAAATTCTGGTTTCCATTGTAAACTACACTTACAACTTAGTTATAAGCTTAAGTATTAAGTTTATGAAGCAGATCAAAGTAGCGAAACTATTAAAAAAATGGAGGAAATCAAAAATGAAAAGCGCAGTATTTTATGGAAAACATGATTTAAGAGTGGAAGAACACGAAATGCCAAAGGTAGGGCCAAAGGACGTCCTGATCAAGGTCAAAGCATGCGGCGTATGCGGAACGGATGTACATATCTACGAAGGTGACAAAGGCGCTGCTGATGTGACACCGCCAACCATCCTCGGTCACGAATTCTCCGGTGTCATCGCTGAAGTTGGCAGCGAGGTAACAAACTACAAGGTTGGTGACAGAGTATGTATCGATCCGAACTGCTACTGCGGTGCCTGCGAACCCTGCAGAAACGGTGTCGCACATTACTGTGAGCATATGATTGGATACGGAACCACCGTAAACGGCGGATTTGCAGAATATTGTGCCGTTAATGAAAGACAGGTTTATTGTCTGGGTGACAATACCACCTTCGAACAGGGCGCTATGACTGAGCCGGTTGCCTGCTGTCTACACGGCATGGATATGTGCGAAATTCATCCGGGCCATCAGGTTGTTGTCATCGGCGGAGGTATGATCGGTCTTCTGATGCTGCAGCTTGCAAAGCTGGCAGGTGCTGCCAAGGTTGCTCTTCTGGAGCCGGTAGAAGGCAAACGTGAAGTTGGAATGAAACTGGGCGCTGACGTGTGCATCGATCCGATCCATGAAGATGTAAAGGCACGCCTGAAAGAAGCCGGTCTGACCTGGGTAAACACTGTGATCGAATGCGTAGGCCGTCCTTCTACCATCGAACAGGCCATTGATATCGCCGGAAACAAAGCAATCGTTATGATGTTTGGCCTTACCAAACCGGATGAAGAAATCGCAGTAAAACCGTTCCAGATTTTCCAGAAAGAGCTGAGTCTGAAAGCTTCCTTTATTAATCCTTATACGCAGAAGCGTGCACTGGATCTGATCGACTCCGGACGTCTGAACGTCAGCAGCATGGTTTACGATGTATGCGGTCTTGACATGCTCGGCGATGTCCTCAGCAAACCGGAACTTCGCGCAAACGGAAAATATATCATTTCACCAGAAAAGTAAAAGGAGATCAGAAAGATGACGGAACCGGTATTTGCAGCAGAACCAGCTAGATTATTAATTGCAGCAGCAGCAGGTATACTATTATTATTGTTACTCATAATCAAATTCAAGATCCACCCGGTACTATCCCTGCTGATTTCTGCATTATTCATCGGCCTGGGTGCCGGAATGCCAGTTCCGACACTGGTTTCCACGGTGGAAAAAGGTGCTGGTGAAACACTTCAGGGTATTGTGCTTCTGATCGGTCTGGGTTCCCTCTTCGGCGGGATCCTGGAAGTTTCCGGGGGCGCCCAGTGCGTAGCCCAGACCCTGATCAACCGCTTTGGCGAAAAGAAAGCGGGCGTTGCCCTTGGCATTACGGGCCTGGTGGTAGGTACCACCGTATTTTTTGAGGCAGGCGTCGTTATTCTGATCCCCCTGGCCTTCGGACTTGCAAAAAAGACAAAAAAATCTACTTTATATTACGTGATCCCTCTTCTGGCGGGACTCGCTACCGGCTTTGCATTCATCCCTCCTTCCGCCGGTTCCGTCCTGGTAGCCAATATGCTCGGCGTAGATCTGGGAATTATGATCGCGGTAGGTGTGCCGGTGGGTATTCTGTCCCTGGTGTTTGCCGGAATTCTGTGGTCCAAGTTCATTGGATCCAAAATACATATCGGCCTTCCCTCCACCATCCAGGAGGTACAGGAAGAGAAAGAAAGCAATCTTCCCTCCTTCTCCACCGTGCTTACGATTATATTAGTTCCTCTTGTTTTAATCCTTTGTAATACTATTTCAACCTATATCCCTGCACTGGCTCCGATACGTCCCGTACTGGAATTTCTGGGTACTCCTTTCGTAGCCCTGATCATTGCAGTGCTGCTGGCTATGTATTTTCTTGGTACAAAGCAGGGTTATAATGGAGAACAGTTGAAAAAGATTTTAGACCGCTCCCTTCGCCCTACCGGACAGATCCTGCTGGTTATCACCGGCGGCGGCATCATCCGCTGGGTGCTTCAGGACTGCGGTATGGGCAACATCATCGGGCCGGCCCTGGAAAAAAGCGGACTGCCTCTGATCATCGTAGCATTTTTGATCGCAGCTCTGGTTCGTGCTTCCGTAGGAGCTGCCGTCGTATCCATGACCATGGCAGCCGGAATCATGGCTTCCATGCCCGCAGTAGCTACGCTCTCCCCGCTTTATCTGGCCGCTATGGTATGCGCCATCAACGGCGGTGCCACCGCTTTCAGCCACGTAAACGATTCCGGCTTCTGGCTGGTCAGCTCACTGCTGGAAATGGATGAAAAGAATACCTTAAAATCATGGACCATGATGGAAACCATCGTAGGCATTACCGGACTGGTCTGTGCCGTAGTCATCAGCTTTTTCGCATAAGGGAGGTAAAAAATGATAGCAAAAGTATTATTGGGAACCATGCAGAATGCCCGGAAACTGGTCAGCATTGCAGAACGGATCCCCTACGATGTGGAGCTTTGCAGCGGACGCTTTGTCGTAAACGCAAAATCCATGCTGGGCGTACTGAGTATGCCCGAATTTAAGACCGGCGAGCTCCACGTCCATACCGATGAAGAAAATGAATGCGAACGGATCCTGGAAAAACTTCTGGAGCTGGATCTGCTGGCTGATACAAATGATGCCGTATGCCGTTCCATTTATGATATTACCGTATTTGGCGAAATTCTGATTGACTTTACCTGGCAGGGCGTCAATGATGCCGGACAGACTCTGTTTGCACAAAATCCCGGCGGAGCGCCGGCCAATGTGGCCGTGGGCGCTGCCCGGTTAGGCGCTCATACTGCATTTCTGGGCAAAGCAGGTGCGGATATGCACGGAGAATTTCTCCGTGCCACACTTCAAAAAGAAAAGGTGGATACAAAAGGGATGATATTGGATCCCAGGTACTTCACTACCCTCGCCTTTGTCAATATCAGCAGCAAAGGAGAACGTACCTTCTCCTTTGCCCGCAAACCGGGCGCTGATACCAGAATGCAGAAAGAGGAAATGGATATCGATATCCTGGATCACACCTGTATTTTCCATGTAGGTTCTCTTTCCCTTACCGAAAACCCAAGCCGTGATACCACCTTCTATGCGGTAAAACGGGCACAGAGCAAAGGAAGCATCATTTCCTATGATCCCAATTACCGGGCTTCTCTCTGGGAAAACGAAACCGTAGCCAAGCAGCATATGCGAAGCCTGATACCCTATGCAGACCTTATGAAAATCTCCGACGAAGAGACCGAGCTTCTGACCGGCAAAAAAGCGCCTGAGGCTGCCGCTGCTGCCCTCTTCCAGCAGGGAGTCAAAGTGGTGTCCGTTACCCTTGGCAGTGAAGGAGCATATATTTACTGTAAGGACGGCGGAAGAAAAGTCCCCGGCTATCCAAGCAAAGCAGTGGATACCAATGGTGCCGGTGATTCTTTCTGGGGAAGCTTCCTGTGCAAGATCGCCGCTTCCGGAAAACGGCCGGAGGAATTCACCCTGGATGAACTGGCCGAATATGCCCGTTTTGCAAACGCGGCCGCCAGCCTCTGCGTTGAAAAGAAAGGGGCCATCCCCGCCATGCCGGATCTGGTCCAGGTAGAAGAAAGAGTCTAAAAAAAGGCTGGTGCACTAAGAGCCCGGGGGCATCTCCTCAATCCAAATGTACTGCATTGCATGTCTTCCATCAACGGACTTTACGTCCGATTATGGAAGATGCCTGTCCAAGCAGAGCCGTACATGGATGAGGAGATGTCCCCGGGCTCTTTCGTGCGCCGGTCTTTTTTTCCTTTTAGTCTTTGGGCAGAGATATCCAGAACTGAACTCCATTCGGCCGGTTTTCAACTCCAAAGGTTCCTTCATGAATATTGACAATGGTTTTCACGATATACAGTCCCAGACCGGCATTATTGTTCTCATCGGCGGCTGAGCGCTCTTCCTGTGCAGTTGAAATATTCGCCTTCTGATAATAGCTCTTCCAGATATTATCTTTCATGGACTCGTCTATGGTTTCCCCTTCATTGAATACTCTGATTACGATCTGATTTCCTTCCTTATGCAAAGAAACCGCTATGATCCGGCCAGCCTGCGTGTGTTCGAATGCATTCATCAGATAGTTATTCACAGCCTGTTCGATGTATTCCCGATTCCCCCACACATAGCAGGCCTGCTCCAGATCAACCTGCATTCTGATTTTTTTCTGCCTGAAAAGTGCATCATACTTTAAGGCCAGATACTCCAGCACTTCTGTCATATTCAGACGGCTCATTTCCATGTTCGCCAGCTTATGCTCCATAGTAGAAAGCTGCAGAAGATTTGTGATCAGCTCACTCATCTTCTGTATCTCTTCGCGTATCGATTCAAAATAATAGGATTTATCTGCCTTTTCTCCCAGCAGCTCCAGCATTTCTACCTGGCTGGAAATCACGGCCAGCGGAGTCTTCAGATCATGGGAAATGTTCGCCATAAATTCTTTCTGAGACTGTTCCATTCGCTTTTTCTGCAGATTCTGATCCGACAGATAATCATTGGCGATCTCCAGTTGATTAATGTAACCTGAGATCTGATCCGCCATATTATTAAAATTACGTGCCAGCGTGATCGCTTCTTCGTATTTCGCATTCTCCTCGGCACGAACGGAAAAATCCCTGTTCGCCATCTGCCTGGACACTCTGGCCATCTGCTCAATGGGCCTGGCGATCTTTCTGGACTGCCAGTACATCACTGCGCTGCCGATCAGACTCGCAATCAGAAATACACACAGCAAAAATCGCTCTGAATATGAAAAAATACTCTCCGTATGAATGATATTTTCCCGAATACAGACATAATATTTTTTATTATTCTGATAAACCAGCCCCAACAGCCGGATGATATTGCTGTTTCTGCTTTCTCTTGAGAACACTTCCGGCTCTTTTGAAAACCGGTCTATATTATTAGCCACGATATCATGGATCGCTTTTTCCGACAGGTCCTTTCTGGTGGTATATACTCCCTTATAGTCTTCATCTATAATATAGATCCAAAGATTATCCTGTTCATAGCTCTGAAGCATATCATAGGCTGCTTCGTCCAGCCCCTCCAGATTTTCTTCCTTGATATCCTCATAGGCATTTTTTATCACGCTGATCTTGTGACGGCTGTAGTACTCCGTACCAAAGATACTATAGCTGATAGTGCCTCCGCCCAGTACAACTGCCAGAAAAAGAAGTTCCATTAACACCAGATGGAATTTAAGCCGTTTCATCCGTATTTACCTCAAAGACATACCCCGCCCCATAGATGGAACGGATATATGTACCATATTTCCCCATTTTTTTCCGCAACTGCTTGATCAGAGTATCTACCGTACGCTGATTGCCGCTGTACTCATATCCCCAGACAGAATTTAAAATCTTCTCTCTTTTTAATACGAGGTTTTGATTCTGTACCAAAAAGACCATAAGTTCAAATTCTTTCCTGGTGGCCTCTATATCTTCCCCATCAATATATACTTTTCCGGCTCCGCTGTCCACTAAAACCACGCCCGCCGTTACCTGCTCGGAAATTTTTCCCGCCCGGCGCAGGATCGCCTCGATATGCACCTTTACCACGGCCAGCACATAAGGTTTGATAATATAATCATCGGCCCCCTGTTCAAAGCTGGTCAACTGGCTCTCAATGCTCTCTTTTGCTGTCATCATGATAACCGGCAGATCAGATTGTTTCCGCACCTCTTTGAGCACCTCACTGCCATTTATGCCAGGCATCATAATATCCAGCAAAAGCAGATCAATCTCATGCATATGATCATAAAATATCTCCAGCCCGCTGTTTCCATCGCAGGCTGTCAGCACCCGGTATCCATTCATCCTCAGATAATCCCGCAGAGTAAACAGAAGTTTCTCTTCGTCTTCAATAATTAAAATCAGGTTTTCTCTCATAATGCATCTTCCCCCCAACATCCTTGAACATCGGCCCATTCCAAATTTGCCTCCGGCAAATGGGCCGACGCTGCATGTCAAGTTTTCTGCGAAAACTTGACACAATTCTTAACGGGATTTGGGCAGATAGCTGGCATCCTCCATCCCGAATAATGTAATGGTACCGGTAGTATTATACTCTTCCTTGAGCTTCTGATAGTCTGCCGCTCTCTCGTCGATATGCTCTGCCACATTATAACGGGTTACATAGGCGCCAAAGCCCGGATAAGAGTCCTTTCCGGTAATGGTATCTACGATCAGCTCCGCCACCTCATAGTAAAAATGGCCTTCATTATAATAATTATATGGGTTCAAGTCAATATCATGATATCCGCTGAAATCCCAGTAATCTGTAATCGTAGCCATATTCTCCAGATATTTCCAGTAATAGGTGCTGTCATGTTCACTCATCTCACCGATAAAGGCCGGTGCCACAATCACCATCAGCTCCACGCCTACCGCATCGCAGCTATCTTTGATCTGCTGCAGGCTGTCCAGGGTGGTCTGATAATAATCCAGTTTTTTATTCTTGGTAAACAGAGTTTTCATATGTTTATCAAAGCTTTTCAGTACCTGTTTTTGTGTAAATTCTTCCGGATCCTCTGAAAATGCTGTATAGGATTTCACCAGATTTCTGGCTCCCGTATTCTCCATTTCATAGTAAGTCTTGCCTGTCAGACGCTCCCGGATCCGCTTAAATGTTTTGTTTGGATCCATAAACAGAAACTTCAGAGTCTCCTTCATAACAGAATCACCGGTCAGCTTGGCCGGATACTGATAGACCGGATCTGTAAAATTCAAACCTTCTTTGCGCACCTCTCCGCCGCTGATACTGATAATGATCTTCTTTGGATTGGCATGTTCGATCAGGAAGTCCGTAACCATGGCATATTCCTGGAGATTTCCGCTCAGCTCGAACATATTGTAATAGCGATAGCCGTCCAGTTCCGTCAGTTTTTCCGGCTGATAGCTGCCTGCCTTAGATCCACCGATCAGATAAGCATCGTAGTTCTCGCTGAAATTCTCCGCATGATTCAGTTTCAAAAGTCTCTGGTAATAGGAAGTATCCGCCTGAAAGTCTATGTCCGCATAATCACCGGACTGAAAGGTAAAATACCCCAGTGGATCCACAAAATAATTCATCGCCGCAATTACTCCGAATACTGCCAGAAGCAGAATCAGGATTCCGCAGCACCATCTCTTATATCTCATCGTTCTCTCCTGTCTGTATGTTCTTAAAACTGAAAATACAGGAACTGGACTACTTTGTTCATGTTCAGCACGCAGTAGGTCAGCAGGCCTCCTGTAAATAAAAAGCTGCGCCAGTTCGGCCTGAATTTCTCCGCCATCTGTTTTGTTGTGGGGGCGAACCAGCAGATCAGCAGGCTGATCAACAGCATCAGACCGATCTTTTCATGTCCCTGCACAAAGTTCCAGAAGGACCGCAGGGAATTGCCCCACCCCGCTTCCGCCAGAGCGCCAAAATTGAACATACTTTTGTAAACCGTAACCGTATCTTTCAGATCTGCTGCCACGAATATAACTCTGGTCAGGTTGACACAGATAAAGGTGAGGATCACTCCGATCAGATAAGGCGGATGTTTTTTGTGATAATTCTGCCAGGCTCCAATGCATACCAGAATCCCGTTCATAAAGCCCCATATGATAAAATTCCATCCGGCTCCATGCCAGATACCGGATACCAGAAAGGTAGCCATAGTGGCAATATAATAATTTCTCCAAAAACAGCCTTTTTTAAAAACATTTTTAAAAACATAGCCTCCCAGAAAGCGGGACAGGGTCATATGCTGGCGCTGCCAGTATTCCTGCATGTTTCTCGCCTTCCAGGGCGCATTAAAGTTCTCCGGCAGGTGAATGTTAAAAAACAGTGAAAGCCCAATCGCCATATCCGTATAACCGGACAGGTCAAAATAATAAGCAATTGAATATTCCAGCGTATAGAACCAGGATTTCCACATGGCCGGCGCTTCTCCTATGGAGCTGTAAAAAGCGGCCGCATCTTCATTCATCGGATCTGCAAATATCATCTTCTTGGCACAGCCAATCGTGAAGATAAAAATGCCCAGTGCCACATTCTCCGTGGAGAATTTCATGTTCTTCTCATTCTCGAACTGAGGCGTGATCTCTGCGTGATGTACGATGGGTCCGACAATTAGCTGTGGGAAAAAGGTAATAAATAAAAGGTAATCCAGAATATCGTACTTTTTTGTCTTTCCTTTGTAACAGTCTACCACAAAAGCAATCAACTGAAAGGTGAAAAATGAAATTCCGATCGGAAGCGCCAGATTTTCCAATGCAAAGTCAGATCCGGTCAGGTAATTCACATTTTCCAGGAAGAAATCCATATATTTGTAGTAACCCAGCAGAGCCACATTTGCAAGTACTCCAAGAGTCAGCAGAATCTTTCGCTGTACTCTCTGTTCCTCCGTCTGCATCCTGCAAAGCATGGAGCCCAGTACATAATTGGCAACCACGCTTCCCAGAAAGAACGGGAAAAAGGAAGAGCTGCCCTGTGCGTAAAAATAAAAGGAAGCCAGCACCAGCCAGGTCTTTGACATATTATAGTAATGAAAATAATTTAAAATCCAGTATACAACCAAGGTAACCGGGAAAAATCCCAGCAAAAATTCATAGGATGAAAAAATCATAATTTACTCCCACATTTTCCATTTATTCATTCGTTTTTCGAGGGTTCCAAACAATACGACCTCCATCAGTATCATGATGATGCCCAGAGTGATGATCGTAATCAGCGTAATCGCCGTATCTCCGGTATTGCGTCCCACGCTCAGCACATAGCCCATGCCTCTCGGTACGCCTACCATCTCTGCTGCGATCACGACACGCCAGGCAAAGCCCAGCCCCAGCTTGAATCCGGCCATGACATAGGGCAGAATGCTGGGAATGACACAGTAGCGTATGGTCTGATGCCAGTTTGCCTCCATGATATCCAGAACCTGGTACAGTTTACTGTCCACGTTCTGCATGCCCTGATAGGTATTGGTGATGATTGGTGACATAGAACCCATGATAATGATAAAAATGGCCGCATTATTGCCCAGACCAAACCACAGGATTGCCAGCGGAACCCAGGCCACTCCGGGTATCGGAGAAACAAACCGGATAATCGGATTGATATAGTTGTGAAAACTCTGGCTTCTGCCCATAAAGATGCCGATGGGCAATCCAATAATGACTGCGATGCAAAAGCCCACCAATACCCTCTTCATGCTGACCCAGATATTCGTCAGGAGATAGCCGGAAGTGAGCACTTCCACAAATCGTTTCCCGACAACAAGCGGGTCCGGAAACAGCATTTCTGCCGTATCCGGATCCAGCTTTCCAAACAAACCCGTTTTCGATGCAACTGTCCAGATCAGCAGCAACATGAGAATGCCAATGCATCCCTGTATGACTGCTTTGAATTTCTTCACTTTTTTTGTGTTCCTCCCCTGTAAAAATATGATGCCGCAAATAGTTTAAGATCAGTTCTGTCTGAAAAACTCTGTCTGATCCGGCAGTTCATCCAGATAACTCTGATCTACAGACCACTGCAGAATCTCCATGGCAGCCTCCGGATTCAAGTCATACTGAAAATCTGTCCGCTCTCTGGCACTCTCCACCACGCTCTCGTCCAGCTCCAGCAGCCCGGCCAGCAGGGCATTCGCGCCTTCGTCCGTGTTCAGATACTCGATCGTCTGTTTATGTACTGCCAGATAGCTCTCCAACAAATCCGGAGATTCCTCAATAAAATCCGTGGAGGCAATCAGCACATTGCCCGGATAAAAGTGCTCACTGCCGGTCTCTTTCTGTATTTCCGGAGCAGCATCATAGACAATCTTAATATCATCATAGTCCTGCAGTGCCAGAGACGCATAAGGTTCCCAGGTGATCATGGCTTCTACCTCTTTTGTCGCCATCAGCGCAGTCGCCATATCTGCCGGTTTCATGCCGGAGATCAGGGTCACATCCATATTCGGGTCAATCCCTGCCGGTGCCAGAATCTTGCTGCGGAGCATAGCATCTGTCACGGTGGCGATACTTGGTTCTGCTACCAGCTTGCCCGCCAGATCCTCTACTGTATTGATGCCGGTATCTTCTCTGGTCATGACCACATGACCGCCCCCATTGGCCCCTGCCACTACCTGCAGCTTGGCTCCGCGGTTATACCAGGTAGCTGCCGGAGCAATACCCACCAGCGCCATATCCAGTTCTCCTGCGGCAAACGCTTCCATGATGGCCGCTCCGTCTGCAAACTCCCGCACCTCCACATTTAATCCGGCATCTGAAAAATAATTCAACTGCTCTGCCGCCAGCGGGGTTGCGGTGCCCAGGGAAAGCAGAGTACCTACCTGTATCGGTTCTGTCTCCTCTGCTGATACGGATCCTGCCCACATTCCTCCCAGCATCATCACTGCGGTTCCGGTAAGTAAAATCTGTCTCATTCGTCTGTTTATTTTCATCTTGCTCTCCTTTTCTTCTACAATCTGGTCTCATGCTTTGTTTTCTTTGTCCTGCTCACTCATATTATTGTAGATATCCACCAGCTTCAGCCGCTGAATCTTTCCGTTTCCGCCTTTGGGGATATCTTCCACAAAATATACTTTATCCGGCACTTTATAGCTGGCAATCCTGTTCCGGCACCACTCTGTCACCTGCTGCTTTGTCAGCCGGCAGCCCTCCTTTAATTTCAAAAAGGAAGCCGTCTTTTCTCCATAGACAGCATCGTACACTCCTGCCGTAGCTGCCAGTTCCACCTCCGGCAGCTGATACAAAACTTCATCCACCTCAACCGGGGAAAATTTTTCACCGGCACGGTTGATCAGTTCTTTGATCCTGCCCTCCAGATAGAGATAGCCATCCGCATCGAGGCAGCCCAGATCGCCGGAATGAAACCAGTTTTCGGTAAAGGATTTCTTGTTTTCTTCTGTTCTGTGATAATAGCCGCAGGTAATATTCGATCCCTGAATCCAGACCTCACCCTTTTTACCTGCCGGCAGCTCTGCTCCATCTATGCCTGTGATCCGTATCCGATTGCCATAAGGCAGTCCCACCGATCCCACCTTCTGCTCTGCCGGCGGCAGCGGATTGGTGGTGATCTGGGCACAGCCCTCTGTAATTCCATAGGATTCTATGATTGGAACATGGCAGTTCGCTTCGAATTCTTCCAATACAGCCGCAGGCAGCGGGGAAGAGGCAGAGCGTGCAAACCGCAGGCTGGAATGTCTCCCGCTCTCCGGTATCCCCCTGGCCAGCATATGGGAGTACATGGTCGGAACTCCGCTGAACCAGGTGGCCTGATACGTTTCCAGATCCTTCCAGAAATTCGTCACGGAAAATTTCCCTCCGATGACAATCCTGTGTCCGGTATAAAGGGGGGTAATCAGAGTAATCACCAGGCCATTGATATGAAACCAGGGCAGCACACAGAGTACGCAGTCCTCCCTGGTCAGTTGATGGGCCTCTTTAATATCCTCCGCCTTTGACAGCAGATTTTCACAGGAAAGCATCACCCCTTTTGGATGTCCTGTGGTTCCCGAAGTATACAGGATCATGACAGTGCCATCCGGAATGTCATCTGCCGTGCCGGCCGCTGCTTCTTTCTCCTGCGGCCTCCCGCCGGTTTTCAGAAAAACAACACCTTTTTGCAGGTCCTTCCAAGAAAACCCTTTTTCTTCCTGTAAAGCCCGGCTTTCTTCTTGCGAAGCCCGGCTTTCTTCTTGCGAAGCCCGGCTTTCTTCCTGCGAAACCCGGCCTTCTTCCTGCGAAATCCGGCTTTCTTCCTGTGAAGGCCAGTCTTCCGGCAGCAATTCCAGATATTTTTCATCTGCAATCATGCCTATTGCGCCGGAATCCTCCAGAATAAACTGAATTTCCTTCCATTTCAAATGTGTATTCACCGGCACAGCCACAGCTCCGGCACAGATGATCGCAAAATAATTCACTGCGAATTCAATGCTGTTATCCATCAGCAGCAAAATACGTGCTTTCTCTTTCAGTCCATATTGCTTCAGGATCTTTGCAGTGACCCGGATCTGCTGCCAGAATGAAAGATAGTTCACGCTGCGCCCGGTTCTTGCACAAAAGAGAAAATCCTTTCCGGTCTCTTCTCCTGCCAGATTACCCAGCATTTCTTCAAATGTATGATATGGTTTCATTTTCTGTATCTCCCGCTTGGAACGTCAGCCCATTCCAAATTTGCCTTCGGCAAATGGGCTGACGCTGCATGTCAAGCTTTCTCTGAAATCTTGACACATTTCTTGGAACATCAGCCATTCCAAATTTGCCTTCGGCAAATGAGCTGACGCTGCATGTCAAGCTTTCTCTGAAATCTTGACACATTTCTTGGAACATCAGCCCATTCTAAATTTGCCTCCGGCAAATGGGCTGACGCTGTCTTTAAAGTTCTGTCTCTCATTCCGCTGCTGAGACAGAAACCTTTAGTATCTGATTTCGCAGTGCAATGAATTCCGGGCTGGTGCGATTACGGGGCCTTGGCAGATCCACCGGAAGAATCTCCTTCACCTCCGCCGGTGAGCCGGAAAATACGACCACGCGATCGGACAGATAGACTGCCTCATCGCAATCATGGGTAATGAACACTGTGGTAAATTCTTTTTTGCCGCACAAGCGAACCAATTCGTCCTGAAGCTTCATTCTGGTAAAAGAATCCAGGGCTCCAAACGGCTCGTCCATCAGAAGAATTTCGGGATTCATGACCAATGCTCTGGCTATGGATACCCTCTGCTTCATCCCGCCGGAAAGCTGATGGGGATATGCCTTTTCAAAGCCGTTGAGTCCCACCAGTTCAATGGCCCACTGAACCTTTTTATGTACATACTCCTTATCTTTTTTCCTGACCTGAAGCCCCAGCGCAATATTGCTGGATACCGTCATCCAGGGAAACAGTACATAGTCCTGAAATACCATGCACCGGGAGCTTTCCGGTCTGGTAATCGCTCTGCCGTCTACCAGGATCTGCCCGCTGTCCGGCTTCAAAAGTCCTGCCAGTATCCGAAGCAGTGTAGATTTTCCACATCCGGATGGCCCTACCAGAGATACAAATTCTCTGTCTTCTATGTGCAGACTGATATTATTTAATATGGAAAGGTCCTCTTCCTGTTCATTTTGCGGAAAGGATTTGGATATTTCCTTTATCTCAATCGCCATAATAATCTCCTCTGAAATTTTCTATATAAAAGTTAATTTATCATAATAAAGAAATGTGAGAGAAATATGTGGAAATTAGTAACAAGCGCCAAGAGGGGGACGGTTCTCTGATTTCGGAGAACCGTCCCCCTCTCGTCTCCGAAATCAGAGAACCGTCCCCTCTCGTCAACTTCATTCTTCGTTTTTCACCGCAGTGTTCTCATCTTCCGTTGCAACGATATCCCAGTTCAGAGTAAAGCGGCCGTCCTCTACGGGAGAAATCACCTTGTCCTTCATCAACTGCGTCCGCAGCAAATCAGCAAACTGTTCCTCATGGATTTTGACATATTCGGTGATGTACTCCTGCTTGACGGTGTTATTCCAAATGGCGACCGTATACAGGCGGTCAGGCTCCAAAGGCGATCCGTCGGCCAAGGCTACCTTGACATAACGAGAGCCCTTCTGCGCCCATGGAGCAAACTCGATTTTTAGCCCGGCCCCAACGTAGAACGCTTGAAACCATCCTTCATTGTCGTATGGCGAATCCTCAAGCGCCTGTAGAATCTGACTGCCGGTCATCTTGACCGTGGCCATCTTGAAATCATTCTCATCAATGGGTGAGCCGCGTTTTGTGTAGTCCAAGCTGTCTACTACATCATAGGGCTGGATGCTGTCGGCTGTTGTTTTGACCTGATCGCCTTGATAAAACGCCAGCGTGTTGCCACGAGAGCGCGAATTGCATAGGAAGATACTCAGGTCCGCGCCTGACTGTTCCATTAGCATCTGTGCCATATACTCGGAGGTTTCAAGAACCGTAAACGGCTTTGTCACCGTCGCATAGATCGTCTCCACCTCACGCGGGCTTTTGTCTTTCAGATGGCGATTATAGGTATCCACGTATTCAACAGCCTGTTCAAAGGTTGCCAAGGTCTCATCGCCCGTGATTGCCGTTGAGTGACGCGCTGTGTCAAACACGCTGTTGATGACTTCGTTCAGCACAGTCTTTCCCTGCCCCATACTGCGCTTCATGATAGGAGATAGCTGCACCATCCGACCGGCGTCGATTACTTCCTGTACATCTGCGTAAATACTGCTGGTCGGGAACTTGACTTTCACGTCTTTGAGCTGGGATGCCGCAAATCCGCCTTCCTCCACAAAGCAGGCCATGCCCGCCTCGGTGCTGAAAAAATCAAGAATCTGCTGGACCGTTTTCAGCTTTGCTTCATTCCCCGCTTCCCCCAATTTGCTCGAAACACATACATAGGCGATCGGGTCGCACTTCACAAAGCCGTCTTGGGCGCTGTCACCGGAGTAGAACGGGAAAAGGCCAAACTCGTCTGTGCTTTTCTGGTCGAGAGCGTACTTGGTGACGAGCTGCGTCTCGATGGTCATAGCGGCAGAACGATCCTTATACATCATTTTTGAGCGATCGCCGGGCTGCATCTCAAAGTCGTCAAGCGTAATGATTTCCTCGTCGAGCAGCTCCTGAAAGCACTCGATGACAGGCTTCAGCACAAACGCGGAGCTGGTGTCGTCCGTTGAAGCAAAATCCTCAAACCACTGGTAATATTCCAGCGTGGAAAAAAGATTGCTCTCGTTAAACATCTCCGCAATGTTAATCACGCCGTCGGCATACTGAATGGAGGGTTGGAACGCCCTTTCCACTACACCGCTTGCCTGGATGGTGTGGCACAGCTCAAAGAACTCACGCTTGCTATGCGGCACCTGCCAGCCGTTTTCCGCAAACATCGTCTTATTGTAGACAATGCCCGTAATAACGCCGGGCAGCGGCAGAAGATATTGCTTGCCATCATTGAGGCTGGAGCAGCTTTGCAGGGAAGTCGAATAGTATTTCCCCGCGCACTCAAAGGCGGACAAATCCAGCAGATTGCTCTCCACATCGGCTACAAGAGAGGTGTCTATGACAAAGTAGATGTCATCCATGTTGTTGCGAATTTTCGGCTCCGCTTCCGAACCAGGACGAAGAACAAAGCTGATCTCCGGGAATTGCTCTGACAGCGTTGCATACAACTGGTCATAGTTGATACCGTCCGTCACGGAAATCGTAATGAGCTGCTTGCTTGTGTCATAGGGACGCAGGGTCAGCACTTCGTTGACCGCCTGCGCGGAGTTCTTTTTTGTCAGGCTGGTGCATCCCGTTAAGCAGCTAAGCGCCAGCAGCAGTGTAAACAGTACACACAATCCTCGTTTCAAGCCCTTCATACGCCATCCTCCTTTAACAAGCAATGCTCCAAAACCTGCTTGAGTTTATTCATTTCCAACGGCTTCTTCAAATGACCATTCATCCCGGCCGCGATGGATTTTTCAGCATCTTCATCAAAGGCATTGGCTGACATCGCATAAATCGGGATGGAAGCTGCGTCGCCGCGTCCGCTGCTCCGTATTTTTTGAACGGCTTCATAGCCATCCATTACCGGCATACGAATATCCATGAAAATAATGGAGAAGAATCCGATTTCAGAAGCGCGGAACGTATCCACACCTATTTTCCCGTTTTCTGCTACTGTCACATCAAGCCCCCACCCAGCCAGCACCTTGGAAGCAATCTGCGCGTTGATTGGGTGATCCTCTACCAAGAGGACACGGCGACCTGCAAACGGCATAGAGGGGGGTGGGGCTTCGTCATCCGATGCAGTCCGCCTAAAGAGCATCTCGGCATCTTTTACCTTTTCCGTCTGCTGCATGGGGATGCTGACAACAAATCGGCTGCCTGCGTTCAATTCGCTCTCTACGGTGATTGTGCCGTGCATCATTCGAACCAGATTCTTCACGATAGACAATCCCAATCCGCTGCCGCCATGCTCTGCGGTGGTATTGCCTGTTGCCTGTTCAAAAGGTTTGAAGATTCTTTGCAGGAATTCTTCGCTCATGCCTTCGCCGTTATCAGCCACGGAGAATGTGATCTGATCTTTCCCCGCTCCTGCGGCTTCTATCGTCATGGCAAGGTCGATCCGCCCTCCCGTCGGCGTAAATTTTACTGCGTTGGAAATGAGGTTCATCATGATTTGACGAATACGGAGCTTATCGCATAGGTAGCTATACGGTGCGCTTTCTGTCTCGACCAGCGACAAGTTGATTTTCTTCCTTGCAATCTCTTCCATAAACTGCTGGGATACATCTCGCAGCACATGCTCAACGTTGATCGGTTCAGGTCGAAGCTCCATTTTCCCGCTTTCGATTTTGGACATGTCCAGAATGTCATTGACCAGAGAAAGCAGGTAGTCAGCAGAAGTCTGGATTTTTGAAAGATCCTCCTCCAGCTCAACCTGGTTTTCCATGTTCTGCACAGCCAGATAGGTCATGCCGATGATCCCGTTCAAAGGAGTACGTATGTCGTGGGACATCTTGGCTAAAAACTCGGATTTGTTATTGGCGCTTTGCGTTGCCAGCTCGCTCTTAAAGGTTTCCTGCTGTAAACGTCTATCCGCCGCGGCTCTTTGCAGTCGGATAACCACCACCAGAATCGTCACAAGCGTTAAGGTCAGCAACGCCACCACCAGAAAAATAAGCTGATTCATGGAGGCAACCGTTTCGCTGGCTGTGATTTGCAGCGGCAGTACTACTACTAGGACATAGTCATCACGAACCGTTTCGCTCTGAATGATCCATTGGGTATCTTCGATTTCGATAAAGTTTGTTGTCAATTCTGCCATTTGAAAAGCGCTGAACAGCTTTTCTGCTTCCTTGTCATCTATGCCCTTATCTGTCAATGAATAAACCAGATTACTGCCATAGCCAGTCGCGTTATGCCCCTTTACCATGATCGCGCCTGTATTTGAAACAAGAAAAGAGCTGGTTTGGCTATCAAACATTGCAACGGTCATGTTGTCGGAAAATGATTCACTGGGAAATGCCCGAATAATTGCGATCATCTCAATGCCGTCTATGGATATTGAATCAAGCGGCGCACCAAATAGCCAATAATCGCCGTAGGACGTCACCTGCGAAAAGGAGGACGTTGCCTTGCGCCTGGTGGAGATGATGGATAGAAAGCCTGTATCTGCAACACGAAGGGTATCCCCGTTTGGCAGATAGCATCGTCCCTGCGCCGATACAAATAAAGTTTGTCCGTCACTGGTAATTTCATCGGGGCTGTCGATGTCAAAAACAGATTGAATATCTGCAAAGGATTTCGGCTGTGTTTTATTCATAAGTGTCGCGTTGGCAACTGCTTCCTGCAAGTGCATTTGGATGGTAGCGTTGACTTTCTCAACGATCTGATGGGTCAACT
This sequence comes from Lachnospiraceae bacterium, assembly GCA_028689585.1. Classification (GTDB taxonomy): domain Bacteria; phylum Bacillota; class Clostridia; order Lachnospirales; family Lachnospiraceae; genus Merdiplasma. The sequence continues at coordinate 82,991 of JAQVCW010000003.1, forward strand.
CTGTTACATACTCAACACGTTCGTTGGAGATGGTGGCTTCCAATCTGCGATAAGTCACTGTAAAGACAGCAACGGAGGCAATCAGCATGACAAGGGCAAACACCAAGATAAGGATCCGGCTTTTTTTCGTTAGTTTTGACTTCTTGCTGCCGTCCACGTCATCGCCCTCCTTTCGCTGCAAATAGAAAGACGCCGTTTTCCCTTGGGAAGAAACTGCGCTCGGATTTATAAAAATAGAGAAACTGCCCCTGGCTAGCTAGAAAATTGTACATCATTTTCCATATATGTCAACACCTTTCCGTCGTGTAAGGCGAAAACTGCACAGCCCACACAATTCCCTGCATAATTTATCACAAACTCTTTTTTTGATTATACACCACATCAATGACATTTACAATGCGGTTACCGAAAACAAACCGAAAACAGACACTTTGTATTCCCCCAAGTTAATTAGATTTTTGTTTTCTCAAAAGAAGACCGCACACGATAATTGCTGCCCCAAGTACAAGTATTAAGTACCACATATTTTCAATCTGAAAGCCATCATCTATCATTAACTTATATCCCCAAGAAGCAGGAAATATTTCTCCAACCAGCTCAAAGGTTTTAGGGAGCAGCTCAATCGGAAACATAATGCCCGATAGCATAATTGACGGTAAAAATACAAGTTGTGCAATCATTGTCAGCTTTGCCTGATTTTTTACAACTAATCCAAGGATACTTCCTATACTCAAAGATACAATCACATAGACAGCAAGTGCCATAAAGAATATCGGCAGGTCACTCGGCAAAGCTGCTTCAAAAAGAATAGGGGCAAGCAAAACTATAATAATACACATCATCATCAAATGAACAAATGCAGAAATAGCCATTGTAATTAATCCTAAATAAAGAGGTACTCCATTCGCTTTATAAACCTTTTTGATGTCACTGCCATAAGTTTCAATCAAGGATGGAGGCAACCCGATAAATGCTCCCATTGAAACACCCATTACAATCATTGATGGTATCAAAGTATCTTTCATATCAGGCATTACCGAAGTAAAAATACCACCCATCAGCAGGAAAAAAATGAGAGGAACGACATAACAGGTAACAAGCAAAGATTTACTCCTTATGTCCAATTTCCATTGTAATGCTACACCATACAAAAAAGCATTCATTTTTCCACCCTCCTTGCAATCTCCATAAAATGCTGTTCAAGTGTACCTTTATCTACCTTAATATCTAAGACCTTTATCCCTTTTTGCTTTAATTCTCCAAGCAAAGACAATAACACATCTTCAATACTGTCAGCTTCGATGGTTTCAGTTCCACGCTCTGTTTTAATATGAATAAAATACTTTTTTCCTATTGTATCAGTTAGTTCTGAAGCCGTTCCACAAAATACGATTTTGCCATCATTCAAAATAGCAATTCTATCGCACAGCGTTTCGACTTCTGCCATATCGTGACTGGCTAATACAACCGTTTTACCCTGCGATTTCAATTTGCGTATTTGATTGTGTAAAGACAGTCTACCTTCTACATCTAAACCTGCTGTTGGTTCATCGAGAAAAATAATATCGGGATTACTGACAAGGGCAAGTGCCAAATGCAACCGCCTTTTTTGTCCCGCAGACAACTGCCCATACTGTTTTTTTTCAATTTCCCAAAGTCCCAAAGAGTGAATTAAAGTGTCATCTATTTTAACATTGTTCCACTTTGAAAATAACCGCATAGCCTCCATCGGCTTGATATGGGCAGGCAGTGAAGATGATTGCAGTTGGATTCCCATTGTTCCGTTGACAGTAATCGTTCCGCTTTCATATTTTTTCAAGCCCTCAATACATTCCAATGCGGTTGTCTTTCCTGCACCGTTAATACCAAGTAAGGCGAAGATTTCCCCTTTTTCTATTTGAAAACTGATTTCCTTTAAAACGGTGTGACCGCCATAACTTTTCCTTAAACAATCAATCTGAATAGCTTTATTCATTTTGTACCCCCTCAAATGGATTTACTCCAATACTTGAAAAATAAATTTCCAAAGCAGGCTCTAAATAAGAACTGACAATTGACTGTTTTTTCTCCCAGTCATTATCTGCATTTTCAAAGTTTCCGATTTCCATTAACTTTGGAAGCATACTCATATCACCATTTGTAAATTCAACAATCAAATCCCAGTATACTTTTGTAAGTTGCTGACATCTTTCACTTTCAGGCGGTACATTCTCCTTTTGAAGTTGTAAGATTTCATCACTCAAATGATTAAATCTATCCATAAAATCTAAACCGCTTTCTTTATCAAATCGGCAGCGAATGTGGTCAAGCGTTTCGTCATCAAACTTCTTAATCAGATAATAATACTCATTGTCCATCTGAAGATTCACAATAATATCCGCATATTTTTTGAAATCCACCGTCTGCATTTGCAGCACTTCTATCCGTAGCTGTTCTATGGCAGCCAGGGAATCAGAAAGCTGTTCTATTTTTTTGCGAATATCGTTTGCCTGTTCTGTCAGTGCATTTGCCACATCAACAGGCGTATCCAAAGAGATCAGTCTTCCCTTTATATCACTCAAAGAAAATCCTAAAGACTTCAAAGAGATAATTTGATGCAAAAGAACTAAATCCTTATTCGTATAAAGCCTGCGACCTCCCTCACTCTCTGCCGATGGTGCAAGAAGTCCCTCTTTGTCATAATATTGCAGGGTACGCACGGTAACACCTATTTTCTTTGCCACTTCTCCCACGGTCATATAGCCCTGCGGTATTGCTTTGTATTTTGCCATCTTGATCGCACCTCCTATGCTATATTATAACTCATTACGCTGCGTCACAAGCAAGACCTTTTCAGGACAAAAGGGGACGGTTCTCTGAAAATCAAAGAACCGTCCCCCCTTGTTTTTTTGTCCCCGCTGAAAATCAGAGAACCGTCCCCTTTTCTTGCTTTGCTTCCGCCGCACTGTAGGCCATTGCGTAGAACATCTCCTGAGAATCCAGCCTGGTGCTTTCTAATTCTCTGTTTTCATAGATGCCGCTCTCGGTCAGACGCTTTCCTTTTTCATCATCTTTCATCATGGTATCAAACATCCAGTCGAGGCGTTCCCGCAGCTTTGGATCCAGGACCGGCGCTGCTACCTCTACACGGCGCACTGTATTTCTGGTCATATAGTCAGCAGAAGCGATATACACCTTTTCCCGGTCCTTCGTTCCAAACCGGTAAATACGGGAATGCTCCAGGAATCTTCCCACAATGCTGATCACAGTGATATTTTCTGTATAACCTTTGATCCCCGGGATCAGGCAGCAGATGCCGCGAACGATCATTTCTATTTTCACACCAGCCTGGGATGCTTCCACCAGCTTTTCGATGATCACCTTATCCGTCAGGGAATTAATTTTAATTCCGACATAAGCATCTTCTCCATTTTTTGCATGGGCGATCTCCTCGTCCACCATATCCAGCACCTTATTCTGCAGACAGTTGGGAGCCACCAGCAGTTGTTTCGTTTCCGTGATAGTCTCGCCGCGGAGCAGGCATGCAAATATCTCCGCCGCTTCTTTTCCGATTTCTGTATTTGCTGTGATCAGAGACAGATCTGTATATAATTTGGAAGTCTTTTCGTTGTAATTTCCTGTTCCAATCTGCGTAATATAGGAAATACCCTCTTCTTTCCTTCTGGTGATCAGGCAGAGCTTGGAATGCACTTTAAAACCATTCAGGCCATAGATAACACGGCATCCTGCCTCCTCCAGCTTTCTGGAATATTCAATATTGCTTTCCTCATCAAATCTTGCGCGCAATTCCACCAGCACGATTACTTCTTTTCCATTCTCTGCCGCTTCTACCATGGCATCTACAATCTGGCTCTTGTCTGCCAGGCGGTACAGCGTCATTTTGATGGACACTACTGAGTCATCCTTAGCCGCTTCAAATAAAAGATTGGTAAAGGATTTTATATTCTCATACGGATAAGATAACAGAACATCCTTCTGCTCAATCTGTGGGAACAGATTTTCCCGTTCATTTAACTCCGGCGTCATTCTCGGAGAACGCTTCTGATAGAAAAGCTCCTCCTGTTTCTTGTTGCGCAGATAATTCTGAATCGTGAATACAAAGGACATATCCAGCGGGACACGGGACTGGAATACATGATCCTTTTCGATATTAATGCTTCTGCAGATTTCAGCCACCAGCTTCTTGTTCAGTGTTCTGGAAAGCTCCATTCGAACCGGATTCATTCTCTTTCTCTGTTTAATCAGATTTTCCATTGCATCTCTGTAATCCAGATCCTCATCATAGATAGTCTCTGTATCAATATCTGCATTTCTGGTAATCCGGAGCAGGGATTTTTCCACAATCGTATAATTTTCAAATAATTTGGGAAGGAAATGAAGGATGATTTCCTCTGACAGCATGAAAGTGCCCGGTCTTGTGGGAATTTCAATCAGTCTGCGGAATACATTGTTGCTGCAGGGAATCATTGCCGTTCTGTATTTGCCGTTTTTATTTTCCAGCAGAGCTACCGCATAGATATCCTTATTCTTCAGGAAAGGAAACGGCTGCTGCTTCCCGATGATATTTGCAGACAGATAAGGAGCCACTTCCTGATCAAAATACAGCTCCAGCAGTTCCCCTTCTTCATCTGAAAGCTTATTGAAATTAATCAGACGGATGCCCTTCGGCTCCAGCTCGCCCATCAACTGCTCATAAATACGGGCTTTTTTCAGGTCCAGCTCTCTGGTTGCCTTTAAAATCGCATCCACCTGTTCTTCACTCGTCATATTGGTTTTATTTTCCCGGATATCATCGATGGACTGCATCTGATCCATTAAAGTTCCCACTCTTACCATATAAAATTCATCCAGATTGGACTGATATATAGAAGCAAAGGTCAGCCGTTCAGCCAGTGGAACTCTCGGATTCCCTGCCTCATTTAATACTCTTTCGTTGAATTTCAGCCAGGACAGTTCCCGGTTCATCATATAAGGGGCGGTTTCTATATTTTCTTTTTTCACAGCATGTTCTCCTTTTACCGTATTTTCGGGTGTATTTTTTTCAGCCAAAGACAAGCTTTCCAAATGATGTAAAATAAGACAGCCACACATTATGACTGCCTTATTCATAAAACATCTATCCAAAAGCTTTCGGCTCTTTTAAAAGACTTTTATCTTTCCTTCTAACAACATCCACTTTACACCCTCATTGTAAAATGTAAAATCATTCAATTGTAAAAGTGCTGTAAAAAAAGTTTTAAGAATGCTGCTGTTCCTGCAAAAAACTCAAAAATCGTTCTACTCCGCCTCCCACTGTCCATACCTCTTTCGGACGCTCTCCAGGCACTGAGGATACATCGAAGAAATCCCCCTTTTTCGTCTGTTCCGTCAGCATAAAACTGTCGCTTCCAAAAATACCAGGTTCGATTCCCACATATTCATCTCCCCAAAAGGCGCAGTCCTCTGCTTGGATTTCCGCTTCCTCCCGCAGCCTCTGGAGGATCACATTTACATTGTCACTTTTACTGGAAATTCCCACTTCCAGATATTTGGCATCGCAGGTGGGCACCACTGAAATTCCATAGCGCTTTCCCGTTTCCACGGACAGATCCAGAAGACTCTGCAGTCCTCCTGTAATTCCATGCTCCTTTAGCAGCGCTTTCAACTGTTCCACTTCATTTTCCTGCAAAAACAGATTATCGCCTCTCTGCTGCTTCACCATCAGGTCAATCTTGCAGTAATTCGGCCTTGTAAATACAATATCCGTATCAAATCCATACTGATCCAGCAATTTAACATGAATATCAAAGCAAATTCTGTGAATATCCAGCAATTTGGACTTTTCTGGTATCTCGTCTGCAAATAAATGTGCCTTTCCGCTTTCGTCAAAGCTGTAATTAAAGGCTCCCCTGCCAAGTCCCAGATATAGATTTTTTAATTCTGCCGGAGCAAACAGCCGCTCCAACTGTCCCCGGGCAATATTTTCAAAGGTGGTCCCGCTGACGATGACCAGCCGGATCCCCCGGGCCAGCAGCGGCTTCATAGCTGCCACCGTCTCATCTGCCGGAGCTTTTCGGGAGGTCACCGCTGTTCCGTCCCAGTCAAAAAAAATTGCTTTATACTTTTTCAATATAGTTTCCTCCCTGCTGTAAATTTACCTTTTTCCCGTTTACAAAAAACTCCAGTTTCTCTCCCTGAAGCAGACGAAATTCGCTCTCCCGTGGGCGCAGTTCCACTTCCAGGAGCTGTCCCAAAACCTTCAGACGAAAAGTGCAGCCATCCCATTCCTGAGGAAGGTAAGGAGCAAAGTACAGCCGGTTTCCGGTGCAGTGAAGGCCTGCAAAACCGTTCACAATGGCCTGCCAGGTTCCTGCCATATTAGCTGCATGGATGCCGGCATAAAAATTATTGTGATAGTCATCCAGATCCATTCGTGCTGACTGGGCAAAATAGCGGTATGCCTCTTCTTCATATCCGATATTGCTGGCCAGGATGCCAAAAATACAGGTGGACAGGGAAGAATGGTGCAGCGTTACCTCCTGATAAAAATCATAATTCCGCCTCAGCTCTTCTCTAGTAAAGAGATGGCTGTGCAGGTACATTCCCAAAATAGCGTCCGCCTGTTTGGACATTCTGTGGCGCATAATGAACAGAGGATGATAATTTTCGTACAGCCATGCCCGTTTTTCCGGCGGAATCTTGTTCTCGTCCCAGGGCTTGCGCATCATAAAACCGTCATCCATGGGATAAACCCGGCGCTCTTCATCGTATGGAAAATACATGTTGTCCACTATTTTTTTCCATAACTGGATTTCATCCACAGAAAAATCCAGTTTGCTGCACAGGCGGTCCAGACAGTCGGTAGTCATCAGATATTCCACCGCCTTTACTGCATCCCTCAAATGCTCTCTGGCCATCAGATTCGTGTAAAAATTATTATCCACCAACACATTGTACTCATCCGGTCCGGTCACATCACAGATACAGTATTTTCCGCCCCGACACCTGGCAAAGCTGCCCACATCCGCCCATACTCTGGCCGTTTCGATCATCATCTCCGCTCCCATTTCCAGGAAAAAATCCACATCACCGGTTACCTGCAGATACAAAGCCAGTGCATATTCAATGTCCGCATTGATATGATACTGAGCTGTCCCCAGGGGATAATAGGTAGATGCCTCCTCCCCGTTGATGGTTCTCCAGGGATAAAGAGCTCCCTTGTCATGTCCCAGCACCCGCGCTCTGGCTCTGGCCTGGTCCAGCGTATGATAACGGTATTCCAGCAGCCTTCTGGCTGTTTCCGGCTCCGTGTAGATCAGCAGCGGCATCACATACATCTCGGTATCCCAGAAATAATGCCCCTCATACCCTTCTCCCGACAGTCCCTTAGCGCCCATTCCCGTCCGGCCGTCTCTTGCGGCGGACTGCATAATATGAAACAGATTAAAGTGGATTCCCTGCTGGAGCTCATCATTTCCCCTGATCTTCACATCCGCGGTCTCCCAGTACCGGTGCATATAATCTTTCTGCTCCTGTTCCAGCGCTTCATAGCCGTCTCCTGCCGCTCTGTTGAGCTCTGCCAGCGTAAATGCTTCCAGTTCTTCCTGCTTCCTATCCAGATTGGAGGTATAGCAGATAAACTTATCCAGAATGCAGGTGTGTCCCGCAGTTCCATTCATCGAAATGCAGATCTCCCGTTCCAAAGCCCCCCCATTGCCTGTCATCCGCATGACTTCTGCTCCCGCTTTGGCTGCATTCATCCGCTCAGCATCAGTTCCCGCTTCGGCTGCATTCATCTGCTCATCATCTGCTCCCGCTTCGGCTGCATTCATCCGCTTATCATCAGCTCCCGCCGCCAATATCTCACCGCCCGAAATCCGGGCCAGATGCAGACTTGCGCAGGCCATCCTCAGTCCGCTGTTTTTCGCAGTCCCCTCGTAGTACAGCAGACCTAACGTATCTTCCCCGCACTCCTGGTACAGCTTTTGGGGTTCCAGTCTGCGTCCAAAGGGACCGTAATCCACAATGGGGTTTGTCTTTCTGGTATGGTTTTCCACATCCGCCTGCAGCTTTGATACAAAAGTAACTGAACCGTCAAAATTCAGCGGAGTCACACAATACCTCACTGCCATTATGTTTTTCCGGCAAAGAGAAACCAGCCGTCTTATTTCGATCTGTATCCTTTTTCCAGAATCTGCCGTCCAGACCAGACTTCTGGTCAGGATGCCGTCCTTCATTCGCAGTATCCTCCGGTACTCCTCCACCTTTCCCTGGCGCATGTCAAACAGCTCTTCTCCCAGATACACCTTTGTTTCTTTCAGGTTCGGCAGATTCAGCAATGACTGACTTTTTAACGGAGAACCGAAATTTGCTTCCCCATATCTGATCTCTTCGCTTTCATAAAAACCGTTGATGAAATTGCCCTCCAGACCGGTATCAATATCAAAAGGATAAGCCTCTTCCAGCGTGCCCCGGGTTCCGATATAGCCATTGGACAATGCAAAGGTAGTTTCATTCCTGTAGTTATTCTCCACCAGAAATTCTGTTTCTGTTATGTTCCACGGCTCAATGGGGTAAATTGGTTTTTTGTCCAGATTCATAGTTTCCTCCTATTTTGCTTTGCTCTGCCGCATCCGCCAGAATATTTCCTCATTTTTAATAAATGCCATTAAAAAGTCATATGCTCCCGGCTCCAGTGCGGTTTCATACTGAAGCAATGCCTGATATTTCAGGTTGTCCGCCCCCAGAGCCACATTCATTTCCTCCGGTACGTGAACACAGATTCGATCTTCCCAGCCATGCCCCGCCGGAAGGCAATTCCCCGGGTTACTATATTGTGCACTCCCCCGCTCCGGCCAGATTTCATCTCCCGCTCCGGAATGGACCAGACCGGTCAGAAGATCGGGAGCATATTCCTTCTGTTCATCCAGTACCTCACAGATAAACCGATACAGGGCACTGTGATCCCCATGCTGATCGCAGTCCGCAGTTGTGATGATACAGTCCGCTTTCATTTCTGCAATGATCTCTCTTAAGTCACTTTTAAAATCATCCCTGCAGTAATTGGCATGATCACCGTACTTCTCCCAGTGATATTCCGGCTTTTCTTCCAACCCATACGTTCTGTCCGTGCAGAAAGACGAATATTTCTTCTGACCATCTTTCTCCTGATATAAGTGTGTCAGAAAACTGTCCGCCTCCGGCATCCCCGTATCCGCATATCCCAGAATATGAATATGCTGTCTGGAAACGCCCAGCAGTTCCAGGCCCTTCAGCGTTTCTCTCAGTCTGGTCCGCCCCGCGCTAAAATCCCTGCATCCATAATCCCCGTTGGTAACCATTACCACATCCACCGGAATCTGCTGACCTGCCGCATGCCTTATCACTCCGGCACACAGCAGAATTTCATCATCCTGATGCGGAACGATGATCAGCAGATGATTTCCCATTCCGTTTACTCTGTCCATAACTGTCATTTATCCTCATCCTTTCCTGAGACGTTTAGCCCTTCACCGCTCCTGCCGCTACTCCTGCGATAATATATTTCTGCATGAATACATAGAAGATCATCAGCGGCGCAACACCCAGCATCAGCATCGGGAACAGGGCCGTCCAGTCGGTGGAGAACTGTCCGATATTTCTGGTCACCTCCTGGAGAATGACGTCATTCTCCCGGCTCTGTAAAAACAGCAGCGGTGTCATAAATTCGTTCCATACATTCAGCGTCACGATGATAACCACCGTAGAAATAACCGGTTTCAGCAGCGGCAGCACAATGCTGAAAAACTTCCGCAGTACGGAGCAGCCGTCAATCGCCGCCGCTTCCTCCAGCTCTTTTGGTACCGTAGATTCAATAAATTCCTTAAACAAAAATACCGCCTGAGGCGTATTGATCGCCACATCCACCAGAATCACCGCAAACAGCGTATTCATCAAATTCAGGTTCTTTACGATTTTATACAGACTGACAATATTCATCTGAAACGGCACGATCAGGCCGGCTAAAAACAGCAGAAACATCCGGTTTCCCAATTTCGTCTTGGTTCTTGCCAGCGCATATCCCGCCATGGAACCGAAAATCACGATTAAAAATACGGAGGCCGCCGTGATAAACAGTGTATTTCCAAATGCTCTGGGAAACTCCATGTTAACCCATGCATCAATGTAGTTTTGTATCTGGGGCATGGACGGCAGAGCCAGAGGAGCCGCCGTTGCCTCCTGTGGATTTTTCAGTGTGGTCACGATCAGATAATAAATCGGAATAAACCAGATCACAGCCAGCAGGATCATGATAATTTCGGTAACTGCTAAATTTCTCTTCGCTTTTCTCATTGGATCGCCTCACTCCATTTCCCCATTAATTTAGTCACAACTGCACTGATAGCCAGTACGATAATGAAGAAGCATACGCCAAAGGCCGCACCGGTGCTGTAGAAACCATCTGAAATTCCTTTTTTCATCATGACAGTCATGACGGTCTGGGTAGAATTGCCCGGCCCCCCCGAAGTCATGGAATAAATGATATCAAATACCTTCATTCCGCCGATCAGTCCGGTTACCACGATAATCTTCACGGACGGGCACATCAGCGGCAGAGTCACATAAAAGAATTTTTTCAGACCGGAGGCTCCGTCAATATCCGCCGCCTCGTACAGCTCCGGTGAAATGCTCTGCAGATTTGCCAGATAGATAACCATGGCCCAGCCGGTCCACTGCCATATCTGGGTGAGGATAACGGAATACAGCGCATTGTTGGCCTGAAAGAAATTAAAGGTTCCAAAGCCAAGCTGGTGAAGCAGATTGTTGATCAGACCAAAGTCTGAAGATGACATGATAAAATTCCAGAGATAACCGATGATCAGAGAACTGAACACAGCCGGGAAGAAAAATACTGCTCTTAACAGATTTCTCGTCTTCAGCTTTTTGTTGAGCAGCACTGCCAGAGGCAGTCCCAGAACCGTCTGGAAAAAAGTGAGTAAAATAGCATAAATAACAGAATTTTTAATTGCCGTCAGCATCATGGGCGTCTGAAATACCTTCAGATAATTTTTAATCCCCACAAAGCTCAGATTGATCGGATTCATATCAGTATAGTCAGTAAAGCTGTAAAATACCGTATACAAAAACGGCAGGATACTGAATACCAGATAAATCACCAGTGCCGGAAGAATAAATATCACAAAATATTTTCCCAGCGAATTGGCTTCTAATTTCTTTTTTTGCACCATAATCGTTTCCCTCTTCCCCAAATAATGAAATATCGCCTGTTTTGAGCGCAAAAATACCCCAGGTGCCATTTGCAGACACTTGAGGCACGTTTGCGTTCCATTTTTCTGTTAATTGCTTTATTATAATTCAACTTTTATATAATGCTCAGCTCCTCCATTCAAAGCTGAACTTATAACATTTATTTTTCCAGCAGTTCCTGTACTGCCACATCTACATTCTGCAGCGTGGCGCTCAAATCCTGCTCACCCAGCAGATAGGACTGCATTTCGGTTCCATAAGTCTCATGAGCCGGTGCGCCTGCGCCCCATTCATTCCATGGGCAGTAAACATTTCCGGCATCCAATGCAGGTGCTGCGCTGGTATAGGCTTCTGGAAGTTCAAAGCTGGCACCTTCCAGATAAGAAGATCCGCCCTGATTGTTTTCCCAGAGAGCAGCCTGGCCCTCTACGGAAGACAGCGCTTCTACGATCTTCATTGCCGCTTCTTTATTTGCAGAATTCGCATTCACTGCAAAGCCGCAGCCCGGGCCGCCGATCAGCCATCCGGCGCTGGTAGTGGTTCCATAAAATGGCATCATGTCGATTTGAAGATCCGGATTTTTGCTGGTGATCGCCTCCAGATCCCATGGACCGGAGCAGAACATGGCAGCGTCGCCGGAAGCAAACTGTTCCAGAGCCTGGTCATGATCAATTCCTGTCATATCCGTGGTATAAACGCCTTCTGTAATCATTTCAGACCATTTCTCCAGATACGTATTCCAGGTGCCGTCCAGAGTCACTTCTCCATTGCGGTACTGTTCTCCGAAGGACTTACCTTCCTCTGTTGAGAGGTATTCTGCCGCTACGAATGCCATGGAATTTTTCAGCATCGGCTCCCATGACTTCAGACCGGCTGCCAGTGGGGTGATCCCCAGCTCCTGAAACTTTTTACAAACCTGAATGTACTCGTCAAACGTGGTTGGCAGTTCAATATTGTTGTCTGTAAAAATCTGTTTGTTAAAATAAATTCCTTCAAACCAACTGATCCCAGGCAGAGCATAGACGCTGCCATCGTAAGAATATACACTGGTGCCTGCATCGGAATAAAGCGCTCCCAGATCGTTAAGAGGCTCCAGATAGCCAAGTCTGGCGTGTTTCAGAGAGGAGCCCGGAGACTCGCAGATGATATCCGGTCCTTCGCCTGCGGATAGCTGAGTGTCCACGATCGTATCATAGTTGGAGTTGTCAATAAACTGATACTCGATCTCCACATCAGGCACATTTTCCGCCAGATAATCCAGCAGCGCCTGCACTGTATCCTCGCTGTTCCAGTAGGTCATACGGATTTTGGTTTTCTCTCCTTCGGATGCGAAGGCTGCCGTTCCTGTCCCCAGGACCATGCCTGCTGCCATGGCTGAGCATAAAATTGTGCTGACTAATTTCTTATTCATATTATTTCCTCCCTTTCGTTAAGGTCAGTCCGTCCTAAAGGCTGACACATTATCTTTGGACCGGTTGCTTTACTGCCGGTAACCGTTCCCGCTTTTGTTATCTTTATTATAGTTTTCAAAGAGGAAAGTTAATATAATACTTTTTTTAGAAAGTTAGCACTTTCTTTAGAACCCATTCACAGCCTTTCCAAACCGATTCCGGACGATATGCCGCTTCTTATTTTCACGGTAAAGCAAACCAGCCCGTCCTCCGATATTCTGGTGAAAATGCCGCATTCCCTGTCATAATACATGCGAATCCGCTCCTGGATATTATAAATTCCATATCCCTTTCCCGGCTCTTCCAGGATTTTCTGAAGCTGCGCTTCCTCCATCATGGGCCCGTTGTTATAGATATGAAACTCCAAAAACTCGGCTCCCGGAACATATTCCACCCGGATCATCCCCCGTTGCCCTTCTTCGCAGCAGTCGATGCCATGGCAGATCGCATTTTCCACAATAGGCTGCAGCAGAAAATTGGGCATTTCATAGTCCATTCCTTCCTGTGGAATTTGATATTCAATCTCAAATCCATCCTCATGAGTCCGGCTCTGGATCTCCAGATAAGCCCGGACATTTTCCAATTCATTGTACACCGTGGTGATCTGCTTTCCGCCGTTTAGGGTGGTCCGGTAGAATTTCGCCAGAAGCCCGGTGATATCCGCGATGGAATCCTCATTGGCCCGTATCGCTTTCCATTTGATACTGGAGAGACAGTTATAGAGGAAATGTGGATTGATCATGGCCTGCAGCGCTTTCAGCTCCGTGGCCCGCTTTTCCAGTCCCATCTGATAAACCTGGTTCATCATCTCATCAATCTTTTTGCTCATGACATCAAAGCTGTGGGCCACCACACCGATTTCATCGGTATAGCCGGTTTCTGTCACAATCTCAAACTCGCCCCGCCCCACCTTTTCCGCACAATGCTTTAAATTGAGGATACGGGAACTGAGTATTTTGGAAAGCACGCTGATCAGAACCGTGATGATCAGCAGGCAGATGCCAATCAATAGCAGTGTAGTCTGCAAAATGCCATTCATATCCTCCGCAATTTCTTTTTTGTCCACATAATAAAAAAGCTGCCAGCCATTGTCCAGGAGCTCACCGCCGCACAGAAGGTATCTGCCGGTTTCCAAAAATCGTATTTTCTCCTGCGTTGCTGCCTCCGACTGCCATCTTTTCTGCAATACATTTCGGATTTCGGCTTCCAGCTCGGTATCCTCCAGCGCCCTTCCGGCGATCTGCTCTCCGTTTTCATTCACCAGCAGCACTCCGTTTTCTTTAAACTGAGACTGATAGATGGCATCTGTGAACCGGTTTGCATACACCTCCAGCTTCATCACTCCAATTGGTTTGGAGGAAGTGGCCGCATCCAGCAGCGGCCTGGTCGCATACAGCGCCCCATCCTCCAGCGTCCACAAAGACTGGTAATTCGTCTGATGATAATCATACCAGGCTTGATTTTCACACTCTTTTTCCGTTTTCAGAAAGCTGCCCAGCTCCTGGCTGATACAGGGCGAATAAATCTCAATGCCCTTAATGTTCCGGTCACTGGTGATAAAGTACCAGAATACAGGCTCCACGGACCGGTTCAGTTCCTGGGCCAGCGCAGGCGTATTTTCGCTCCCTTTTTCCAGTCTTTCCCGAAAGCTGGAATTATAGGAAAGGTATTTCAGATTATCCTCTTCTCTGGAAACATTGGTCTGCATATTGTAGGCAATGGAATCCACATTGCTTTTCATGGTATCCTTTGTCTGTATCAGCAGATTTTTCCGTGCGATATGGTAAGAATAAGAGCCCAGCACCACCAGCGGCAGCAGCACCAGGATCAGATAGCTGATCACCAGCTTCCGACGGATGGAGGCCTTTCCATAATACCATTCCAACAATTTTTTCATCTGAATATCCTTTCCCGGAACATCCGCCCATTCTATTTTTCCCGAAACTGCTTTGGTGTCACTCCATAATAATTTTTAAACGTCCGGTTGAAATAGGACTGATTCTCATATCCGCAGGCCCTGGCGATCTCCACGATCTTCAATGTTTCTTCTGCCAGCAGCGTCCTGGCTTTCTCCATTTTAATATCGGTAATGTACTTGACCAGCGTTTTTCCCGTCTCTTTTTTGAAAATATAGCTGACATAGGCCGGAGCCAGATGAACCTTTCCCGCCACGTAATCCAGGCTCACATCTCTCATATACTCTTTTTCCACCAGATTTTTTATCTTCTGGATCACCGCCAGGTCATCCTCCGGCCGCTCCTGTACCGTATCCAGAATTTCATGAATATTCTTTTGAAAAAATGTGATAATCTCCCTGGAACTTTTAGAATAAAACAACACATCCGAGGAACTTAATATTTTCTCATGCTTCACATCCGGATACCGATCATAAATAGCCTGAATTACCGAAAACAGCATATTCTGGATATAGAGCTTGCTGATTCTGCGGTTACTCAGAATGGCCTCCACCAGATTGTCTGTAAACTTCCCGGCCAGTTCCCTGCTGCCGGCGTCAATGGCCTGAAGCAGTTGCCGGCGGACAGCCTCCACATCATCCGAATAATATTCACTGGCCTGCCGCCTTTCTGTCCAGACAATCTCCTCACCCAGCACAAAAAGCTCCCGCTGGGCCTGCTGTATCCGGGCCATCTCCTGTTCCAGCCCGGCCATCGTATCCACCATCCGGCTCACAATAGCAGACATCCCGGCGCCTGCAAAGGCCGTAACATCCCTTGACAGCTTTCGAAGCTGTCCTTCCAGCCGCTCCGTCTCCTGATATTTCTTTTCCCGCACCATCAGGCAGGCTTCATTTGGAAACAGATTCCAATACTCCGTCTCCTCGCCCAGATACATTTTGACAAGATCCAGAAACAGTTTCTCATATGTTTCAAAAAAGTTATCCATAAATTCCACATGAATCAAACGGCAGCTTTCCTGTACGGAAAACAGTTCCGCCTCCGCTCGCTCCCGCTCTCCTGCCCGCAAAGGCACTCCGGTCAGCAGCTTAAAAAATACATTCTGCCGGTTCTGCCATTTTTCCTGTCTCCGTTCCTCTCTTTGATGACAGGCTTCCCGGATTGAAGATAGCAGTGCTTCCATCACCCTTCGAAATTCATCGATTTCAATGGGCTTCAGCAGGTAATTCACTGCATTGGCCTCCAATGCCTGTTTTGCGTAATCAAACTCTCCATAGGCGCTGAAAATTACGATCTTTGTCTCCGGATAGCGCTCATTCACAATTTTCGCCAGTTCCAGCCCCGTCATCTGAGGCATCTTCACATCCGTAAAAAGAATATCCGCCGGATTTTTCTCCAGGCATTCCAGCGCTTTTCTGCCATTGGCCGCCTGACGCACCTCCAGCGGATACTGATATTTTTCAATCAGCCAGGCAATCCCTTCCCGCTCTTCCCTCTCATCATCCACTAATAATATTTTCAGCATATACTAATCCAGAAGCTCCCATGTTTTCTCCATTCGTTCCACGATCGGCACCTGGAACGGACATCTTGCTTCACACTCGCCGCAGCCAATACAATCTGCCGCGGTCTTCTCCAGCGCCTGATAATGAGCTTTCACGGAAGACGGCACTTGCGGCTGCATGACCGCCAGATCATAGAGCTTATTGACCATGGCAATATCAATCTCCATGGAACACGGTTTGCAGTGGCCGCAGTAGGTACACTGGCCATGGTAGGCATGGCGGGGTGCGCCTGCCAGTACAGCGGCATAATTTTTCTCTTCCTCACTGGCTGTCTCATAGGAAACCGCCTCCAGCACCTGCTCTTTCGTCTCCACGCCCGTCATGATGCTGGCCACTGCCGGACGCGTCAGTGCGTAGTGAATACACTGCACCGGTGTAAGAGCCACCCCAAAGGGGGATGCCTGGGGGTTGAACAGACGTCCTCCTGCAAATCCCTTCATTACGGTGATTCCCACCTCTTTCTGCTCGCACAGCTTATACAGCTCTGCTCTCTCCGGAGCAATTCCCCCAAGCTGTGCATCGTACTCCTCTGCAAAGTACTGATTCAGATCCTCTGTAGGCGGGAGAAGATCAAAAGCCGGATTGATGCTGAACAGGATCATTTCCACAATCCCAAGCTCCACTGCTTTTTTTGCCACATTTGGATTATGGGTGCTCATTCCGATGTGCCGGAGCACCCCTTTTTCCTTCAATTCCCTGACATAGGCGTAAAACGGCCCCGACACGATCTCATCCAGCTCCGTTTCCTGATCCACATAATGAATCATGCCAAAATCTACGTAATCCGTTCCGAGGCGCTCCAGCAGATCTTCAAATGCTTCCTTTACCTTGGGCATCTCCCTTGTGCGGACATACTGGCCGTCCTGCCAGGTAGAACCCAGATGTCCCTGGATGATCCAGCGGTCACGCTTCCCCCTGATGGCCGCTCCGATATTGGAACGGACATTGGGCTCCGACATCCAGCAGTCCAGGATATTGATCCCCTCCTTTTCGCACTGCTCAATGACCTCCCGGCATTCCTTCGTATTATGGCGCTCCAGCCATTCTCCTCCCAGACCGATCTCACTTACCATCAAACCCGTTTTCCCCAATTTACGATAATTCATATTTGCCACCCTTCCTCTCCCGGTATTGTGTTTTCCAGCATTGCATTTTCCAGTATTGTACTTATCTTTATTATAACTGTTTTTCATCCCGATTGGAATTGCAAAAAACTGTTTTTTATCTCTATAGGATCACAGCTTTTGTTCCGCGCGCGAAGCTGCGCATCCATATGCCGAAGGCCGTACTCGTATAGATGCATTTTTCTATACGAGTACAAAAATGGCTCTCTCACATGTTTCTATGATTTTCATCATTTCATGTAAGAAAGCCATTTTGTTTTGCCGGTCCGTATCATGAAAATACTTTTCGATGGATACGGCTTTATCTGATCGGGCTCTAATGCAAAACATCCAAAATCCGTTCATACTGCATCTGCAGATCAATTGCCAGTTGTCTGATCTCCTTTGCCTTTTTCCTGGAAATATTGAACTTCTCCAGCAGCATCCGGAGCACCGCTTTTTCTTCCTCTGTCAGATCTCCATCGCAGAATGCCAGCATATACAGTTCAAATAACAGTGTTCTTCTCACCTGTTTGGATTTATCTGAAAAATAGGCAGCCAGCTCCTCCAGTGTCTCTCCGGTCTGAACCTGTGCCTTCATGCCCATCTCATTCTGAGAATTATACAGAACTGCTTTTTCTTCTTCCGTACTGCTGCCGTCGATGTCAGCAAACTGCTTTGCCATAGAAAGGTATTTCTTTTTTTCTTCTTCATCCAGTTCACATAAAAACATAAATCTTCCCCCCTTATAATATGTAATCGGTTTAAAAATACCTCTGCGTTCCTGTCCCTGTATGGCCCTCTGGCATTCCTCTTCTCTTTTTTCCTTCATTCCGGCTACGATCGCTTCCGCCTGATACCGTTCCACTGCAATCACAGCACAGGTTCCCTGCATCTCGTCCATCAGCTTCTGAAACTCCTCCTGATATCCGGTATCACACTGAAACTCAACCAGCTCTTCATACCCCGGGATATAGAGTCCTGCTCTGTATCTTCCGTCCTTATCAGCCTCCATGCTGCTGTAAAACAAAATGCATTTACGCAAAGGAGCGCAGGCCCGCAGATTTCTCTGCCCATCCAACAGCACCAGAAAATCATCCTGCAATGCTAAAACTCCTGAAACATCTGAAACTATCTCTGTGTGCATTCTTTCTCCCTCGTCCATGCGTCAGATACGCGCCAGGCATGTTGTGCGCCAGCGCGTATCTGTTTTTTCAGTACCTGCGCACTCCAAAAACAGAATCCGTTTTTGAATGCGCCTTTTTTTGCGTGTTAAAAGCATTATATCCTTATATTCGAAAGAATACAACCTTTCATTTTATGAAAAATAAACCTTTCATTACGGTTCAGCCTCGAAATGAGGACGCTTTCCGGGCGGCTGCCCCGGGTATGCTGCAGGTGCTGTGCGTCAAGTAAAAGGCTGAACTGTAAAAACCTTTTAATGATACAAAAAAAACGGCATAGCCGCATTTCACGACTATGCCGAATTTTTTAGGGATGTAAAATCCCTTTGTCCACGCTACTGTGCGCTCTTTACATCATCCACAGTGATGGATTTTACATTGGTATTGCGTCCGCTCTCAGAAGCCGGCAGAGCGATTTTTCCAGTGTTGATCAACTCTGCTACCTGTGTGTGAAGATCTGCATCCCAGTCATTTCCGGTAACGCGCCAGTTGCCTGCCAGTTCCGGTGCATCCAGTGTTCCGCCCTTTACATTGGCAATATAGTCACCGATCAGTTCACGGACACCGCCGATTTCACCTTTTACATCCATTTCCAGCAGTACCGGAAGGTCTTCTCCCTCTTTATAGATCTCGCCGTAGCTGAGAAGCTGGGAGTTTGCACGGTAGTTGTTAACTGCCAGAGTGATCACATCGTCATCCTTCAGTTCGCTGCCGTCTGCCCTGGTTACATTTTCAATACGGCTGCCTGCTTCGTTGGCAATGTTTACTTCATAGTTGATACCGCTGAACATATCGTAGTTGAAGCCTGCGATGTCCGGATTGAAGGAAATGGTCAGATCCCCGTCTTTGTAAGTATTGTAGTAGCTTGCGCTCCATTCCATGTACTGTTTTAACTGTTTTCCGGTCATCTGCACCTTGTACAGGGTGTTTGCATATTTATAGATCAGAGCCAGATCACATTTACGGATATCACCGCTCTGCAGATTTGCGCTGTCCACAAACAGGGCGGATGCGGATACATCTGCATCAGTATAATACATCTGCACTTCATTGATCAGATCGATCAGAGCAGTTTCCTGCAATTTTGCCTGGGCAATGCCTTCGATCTCATTTTCCGGTGCCAGAGGTCCGTTGTTCAGGGTGCCGATAACGGTATTTGCATCTTCCTTTGCTCTTGCGTCCGCATCAGCCAGAGCTGCTGTAAATTCCTCATCCGCTTCATAATCTGCTGCCGCAATGCTGGCAGAAGTTTTATTGGTTACCTCATATTCTCCATTTTCATCTTTTTCCACAGTCAGGTTCACCTGAGCCAGAGTCTTTCCTGCATCCTGGTTTTCTACAATCAGAACGCCATTGACTTCTGTGCCTTCCACCAGCTTGTGCTCATGCGCTGCCACGATCACATCGATTTCCGGGCATGCGTTTGCCAGATCTTCCACACCGGAGTCAGCCACTTCATATTCATTGCTCTCTCCCATGTGCTCTGCTGCCACGATCACATCCACATCATCTTTCACTTCATCGATGATTTTTTTCGTTTCCTCTACCGGATCCGTCACGTTATACTCCGCAAGATTTGCAGCATCCCAGCGGGTGATATTCGGCGTCACCATGCCGATCACTGCCACCTTCACTCCGTCCTTTTCAATGATGGTGTAACCATCGCTGAGGCTGGATCCGTCTGCATTGTAGACATTTCCGCACAGTACGGCTGCCTTCTGCTCTCCCATGATCTTTTTCAGTACGTCCACGCCATAGTTGAACTCATGATTTCCCGGTACCCATACATCATAGTTCATCAGGTTCATGCCGATCGCCATGGGATGTACTTCATCTTCCAGGAATAAATCTGCGGAATTACCCTGAATGGTATCTCCCACATCCAGAAGAATGGTGTTATCCGTGCGCAGTTCCTTTACCGCACTCTGGATCTGAGCCATGCTTCCGCTGGTGCTTTCTTCATTTACCGCATAATCATATGGATCGAATTTTCCGTGCAGATCGCTGGTAGCCAGGATCTGAATATCCACTGCACCCTCTGCATCCTGAGCCATTACCGGCATTCCTGACAGCGTCAGAGCAGCCATAGCCGCTGCGGTCATTCCAATCATTACATTCTTGTTTTTCATACATTCTCTCCTCTTGTTCTTTGAACATCTGCCGTCCTGAATTTGCCTGCAGCAAATGGGCTGACACAATGTCTTCTATATTTTTGAACAGTTTTATCATAACACTGTCATGTAAAATCCAAAGCATGGTAAAAGAAAAATCTGGTAAAATGTTAGTAAATATTCATCTGTTATTTTTCTGTCTTTACCGCAATCCGAAAAAAGAGAATACCAAAAAGAAACAGCACTGCGATAGAACCCACCCCCGCATTTACATCCCCGGTCAACTGCGATACTGCGCTGACCAGCGTCGTTCCCAGCAGGGAGGCACCTTTTCCGCAGATATCCAGTATTCCAAAGTATTCACCGGACTGCTCTGCCGGAATGATCCTCGTATAATACGAACGGGACAGCGCCTGTATGCCTCCCTGGAACATCCCTACCAGAATTGCCAGCACCCAGAACTGGGCCTGAGTTCTTAAAAACATGGCGTAAACAGCGATGCCCAGATAAGCAATAATGCAGCCGGTAATCAACTGCTCCGTCCGAAAGCGCTGTGCCAGTCTTCCAAACAAAATGGCACAGGGGAAAGCCACCACCTGGGTAGCCAGCAGTGCCAGCAGCAGGCCGGTGCTGTCCAGCCCCAGGGCAGAGCCATAAGCCGTTGCCATATCAATGATGGTATAGACTCCATCGATATAAAAGAAAAATGCCAGCAGAAACAAAAAGATCTTTTTATCCTTTTTTACATTTTTAAAGGTGGTCCCCAGTCTGTGAAAGCTGGCTGATATGGCGCGCTTCTGCTTTTCCACATAGTGTATCTGATGATAGCTCTTCAACAACGGCAGCGTCATCACCACCCACCAGACTGCAACGATGGCGAAGGAAATGGACATGCCGGTTTCCATTGTAATTCCAAGCTTTTCCGCTCCCAGCACAATTCCGAGACAGGCCACGAACGGCAGACAGCTCCCAATATAACCCCAGGCAAATCCCTGGGAAGACACCTGATCCAGCCTTTCTTCACAGGTCACATCCGGCAGCATGGAATCATAAAAGATCAGACTGGCAGAATAGCCCACCTTTCCAATTACATAAATCACAAGAAACAAAAACCACTGTCTTGCAAAGCCCAGGCTGATGCAGCCAAGAGCGCCAATACACAGCGCCGCGGTAAAAATGGGTTTTTTGTATCCTTTGGTATCCGCCAGCGTGCCAAGCACCGGCCCCAGCACTGCCACGATCAAAGTGGTAATCGATGCCGCATATCCCCAGTAAGCCAGATAATCCACCTGAGACAAGCCTGCTTTTTCCGACAGATAATTAAAATAAATTGGCATAATCGTGGAAATCAGCAGCACAAATGCTGAATTTCCCACATCATACAGTATCCAGTTTTTTTCTTCCTTTGTTAAACGAAATTTCATTTTTTTACTCCCTTATCATCATTTCTGTTTTATACTCTGATTACAAATTCTCCGTCTGGAAATTGGGGCAGAGCTCCCAAAGGTTCCAGACCCTCTAGCGGATCTCCTTCTGACAGCTTCCTCTCTGCTGCTATGGTACTTCCTGCGCATCCGCCAAGGCCGAGGGCTGCACATATGGCTGATAAAAGAAACAAAATTCTGAAATGTTTCATTTTCCTCTACGCCTCTTTTGTATTGAATGACTGCAGATGCCAAATATCTCTCACGTATTCCTCTATCGTACGGTCTGAACTGAATTTTCCGGCATGACATACGTTCAGGAATGCTTTGCGGTTCCATTCCTCCGGCTTTGCAAACAGCTTTTCTGCCTCCTGCTGTGCACGGATATAATCGTCAAAATCAGCCAGGACAAAGTAGCGGTCCGCCATATCCCCATTCTGTCCATTAAGCAGAGAGTCATACAGGCTGCGGAACAGATTTTTATCTTCTCCCTCTTTGGTGAAGGTTCCGTCGATCAAACAATCCATCACACGTTTCAGCTTTGGATTGTGAGCATAGATTCCGGCCGCATCGTAGTCCCGGTTCTTCTCATGGGCAATTACTTCATCGGAAGAAAGGCCGAATACAAACGCATTCTCCGCTCCCACCTCTTCTACGATCTCCACATTGGCCCCATCCATGGTGCCGATGGTCAGTGCTCCGTTCAGCATGAACTTCATATTTCCTGTTCCGGATGCTTCCTTGGAGGCGGTGGAAATCTGCTCGCTTAAGTCTGCTGCCGCAAAGATCAGTTCTGCATTGGATACCCGGTAATCCTCGATAAATACCACCTTCAACTGATCCTTGATATCCGGATCCTGATTGATCACATCTGCCACGTTTCCGATCAGTTTTATAATCAGCTTTGCTCTTTCATATCCCGGTGCCGATTTTGCGCCGAACAGCACCGTTCTTGCGCAATGCGTATGCTTCGGGTTTTCTTTCCAATCCAGGTACAGCGAAATCACATGAAGAATATTTAAAAGCTGCCTCTTATATTCATGAAGCCGTTTCACCTGACAGTCAAACAGAGAATTGGTATCCAGCTTGATTCCATTATGCTCCAGCACATATTCTGCCAGGCGCATTTTGTTCGCCCGCTTGATGAGCCCGAATTCTTTTATTATTCTCCTGTCCTCTGCCAGCGCCTCCAGCTTTTTCAACTGCTCCAGATCTGTGATATAGCCATCCCCGATCTGAGCCGTGATCCATTTTGCCAGGCCGGGATTTCCGTGTACCAGAAATCTTCTCTGGGTGATTCCATTTGTTTTATTATTGAATTTCCCGGGCATCATTTCGTAAAATTCCTTTAATTCCTGGTTCTTCAGAATTTCCGTATGCAGCGCAGCTACTCCATTGACGGAAAAGCTTCCTGCGATTGCCAGCCTTGCCATATGCACCTGACCATCGTACAGAATTGCCATTTTTGCGATTTTTTCCTGGTCTCCCGGGAAGATACGGCTTATTTCTTCACAGAATCTGCGGTGGATTTCTTCTATGATCTGATAAATTCTCGGAAGAAGGCCAGAGAACAGGTCAATCGGCCATTTTTCCAGTGCCTCCGCCATAATGGTATGATTGGTATAAGCACAGCAGTGTGTGGTAATATCCCATGCCTGATCCCATTCTAGCCCGTATTCGTCCAGCAGGATGCGCATCAGCTCCGCCACAGCCACCGTAGGATGCGTGTCATTTAACTGGAAGCAGACCTTATCGGCCAGACCATAAATGCTGTCATTCGTCTTGCGGTATTTGCGGATAGCGGTCTGAATGCTGGCTGATACAAAGAAATACTGCTGTTTCAGACGAAGCTGTTTTCCGCTGTAATAATTATCGTTCGGATACAATACTTCAATGATGGTCTTCGCTGTATTTTTATTTTCTCTGGCCTTTGCATAATTGCCACGGTCAAAGGATTCCAGATCAAAGCTCTCCATCGGTCTTGCATCCCAGATACGAAGTGTATTGACAATTCCATTTTTGTATCCCACTACCGGCACATCAAACGGAACCGCCTGAATGCTGTCATAATTTACATGGCGGAAGTACATCTTTCCATTCTCGTCAAATTCCGTAATGACCTGTCCGCCAAATCGGATTTCTGCGGTATATTCTCTCCGCTCAATTTCAAATGGATTGCCGTTTGCCAGCCAGTCATCCGGCAGTTCCTGCTGATAGCCGTTCACGATCCTCTGGCGGAACATCCCGTATTGATATCGGATTCCGCAGCCATAAGCCGGATATCCCAGCGTTGCCAGTGAATCCAGAAAGCAGGCTGCCAGACGTCCCAGTCCGCCATTGCCCAGCGCGGCATCCGGCTCCTGATCCTCCAGATGGTAAATATCTCCCAGCCCCAGCTCATCTATGATCTCGCTGACTGCCTCATATTCTCCCAGATTAATCAGATTATTTCCCAATGCCCTTCCCATGAGGAATTCCATGGAAAGATAATACACGATCTTGGCATCCTTTTCTTCGTATCGTTTGTGAGTATCAATCCACTGATCAATGATCTGATCTTTCAGGGCATAACAGACGCCCTGAAAAATCTCCAACTGCCCGGCATCTTCTATTTTTTTACGAAAACGGTATTTTACCTGCTCTTCAATCTCTTTTTTCAACTGTTCCCTGTCAACAAATTTATTTTCCATCGTAGTCTCCTTCTGCTCTTTTACTCTGCTGTTATTTTATACTGTCCACACATTTTTAGCCCTGGTGAAAAAATTGCCCTCACTCTTTCACTCTAGCAAAAAAAAGAAGCTGTAGCTATCGCAGTCCCGTAAAACATTTGAAAAAACCAGGTAAAGCCTGAACCGTTCCTTTTTTATAATTTGTTTGCGTTGCGGCACGACCGCTATTATACTATTATAATAGAAGAAAGACAAATGGAGGCTGCATTCGATGAGAATATTGATTATTGAAGATGAAAAATTACTGGCCGATTCCCTTCAAACTCTGCTGACTTCCAATGGATTTGAAGCAGAGGCCGTTTACGACAGTACCGTCGGACAGGAATATGCCCGGACCCAGGCGTTTGATCTGCTGCTTCTGGATGTAATGATGCCGGGGATCAACGGGTATCAGATTGCCCGCACCCTGCGGGCGGAGCATTTTGGAATACCAATTCTCATGCTCACCGCCAAGTCGGAGCTGCTGGACCGGGTCGAGGGACTGAATGCCGGAGCTGATTATTATCTTACGAAACCTTTTGACAGCAGAGAGCTGCTGGCCTGTATCAATGCACTGCTGCGCCGACAGGGAAATGAGGTGAATGAACTCACCTTTGGCAATACTGTGCTGGATCTTGCCTCCTGCTCCCTGCTCTGCGGTGAGAAAAAGATGAGACTCTCCTCTAAGGAATTTGATGTGATCCGGCTTCTTTTCCAGTCCCGTGACCGGAATCTGGCAAAAGAAACTATTCTGTCTCATGTCTGGGGATACGATTCCAATGCGGTGGAAAATCATGTCGAGGTCTATGTGGGATTCTTGCGAAAGAAGCTGACCGCAATCGGATCCGATGTAAAAATCGAATCTATACGGAAACTTGGCTATCATCTGGAGGTAAATTAATTGATCAAGAAATTAAAACAAAAATTTGTTTTCTTTTTTATGCTGATTATCACTATCATGCTCATTGCCATATTCGGTCTGGTCATCTATTTCACAGGGAACAGTTTCGAAAAGGAAAGCATTCGAACAATGCAGAATATCGGCCGGGGCCCCCACTCCTTCAAAACGCCTGCTCCGAATGAGCCCACCTCCGGCATGCGCTTTCCTTACTTTTCCCTGCTGCTTAACGAGGATGGCACTCTGGCTTCAGTGGAAGGCGGCTACTACGATCTGTCGGATAAAGAATTTTTACAGAAGCTGGCCGATACTGTGCTGGCCTCTTCCAAGGAAACCGGTGTTCTGAAGGAATACAATCTGCGCTACTGCCGTCTGAGGCTGCCCGCCGCGGGCCAGGAGGCCAGATTAGGAAACACTGATTTGGGGGAAAGCGGTGACTTCGGGGAAAGCAGTGACTCTGAAGGAAGCGGTGATTCTGGGGAAAGCAGTGGCATTGGGGAAAGCGGTGACTCCGGGGAAAGTGCCGGCACTGAGCAAGGTTCTGCCACCGGACAAGCTTCTGCCGAGCGCATTATATTCGCGGATGTTTCCAGTGAGATCAGTGCTCTTCACAGCCTGATCCGCACCTGTATTTTGATTGGCATTCTCTGCTTCTTTTTCTTCCTCGCCCTCAGCCTGCTTCTGTCCAAATGGGCAGTCCGGCCGCTGGAGCAGGCATGGGAACAGCAGCGCCAGTTTGTATCCGATGCCTCTCACGAGCTGAAAACGCCTCTGACCGTCATTCTCACCAACGCAGAAATGCTGCAGGATCCAGCTCACAATGAGGAGGAAAAAAATTCCTTTTCCGCCAATATCCTGACCATGGCTGCACAGATGCGGGGATTGGTGGAAAATCTGCTGGAGCTGGCAAGAGTGGATAATGGTGCCGTCAAGCACAGCTTTCAGCCCCTGGATTTTTCCCAGTTGATTTCAGAGGTGCTCCTTCCTTTTGAACCTCTGTACTATGAAAAAGGACTGAAGCTTATCTCCTCTCTGGAAGCTTCCATTTGTCTGAATGGAAATCCGGAATATCTCACTCAGGTCATCAGCATTCTTCTGGACAACGCACAGAAATATGCCGCCCCTGCCTCTGTGGTGGAGGTACATCTGATGCGCACCGGGAAATCCTGCCTTTTTTCCATTAAAAATGCAGGTGAGGAAATCCCACCTGCTGATCAGAAAAATATTTATAAACGTTTCTATCGAATGGATAAGGCCAGAACCATGAACCACAGCTATGGACTGGGACTGGCAATTGCCCAGAATATCGTAGCCAAACACAAAGGGAAAATCTGGTGCACCAGCCAGGAACAGATCAATACCTTTTTTGTGAGCCTGCCGCTCTAGAGTTACAGCTCTACTTCGCAACTGCCATCTTTTCTGTGTCTTTTTCGTATTCATACAGCTCTCCATCTACGATCTTCACAATGCGCTGAGCGCTTTGGGCCACATTCAGGTCGTGGGTGATCATTACGATGGTGTTTCCCATTTCGTTGAGGCGGCGAAACAGCTTCAGCACCTCTTTGCCGGAGTTTTGATCCAGCGCTCCGGTGGGTTCGTCCGCCAGAAGAATGGCAGGATTGCCCACCAGAGCACGGGCTATGGCTACACGCTGCTGCTGACCGCCGGAAAGCTCCCTTGGCTTATGCTTGGCTCTCTGCTCCAGCCCCAGCAGCCGGATGGTATCCTCGCTGGCCTCTTCTGCTTCTCTCAGGCTCATTCCCCGCATCAGCAGCGGCATGACAATATTCTGGATTACATTGTAGGTCTGTATCAATTGATATCTTTGAAAAATAAACCCTATTTTTTCATTTCTGATCCCGGTCAGAACTTTTTCACTGGCTTCATGCACTGCTGTTCCATCCAGCGTATAACTGCCTTCGTCCGGATTATCCATGCAGCCTATGATATTCATTAAGGTACTCTTTCCGGATCCGGAGGGCCCCAGAATAGCAATAAATTCGCCTTTTTCCACATCCAGTGATACGGATTTCAAGGCATGAAGCTGAGCGCTTCCGATTTGGTAATACTTATTGATCTGATTCATTTCTATTATTTTATTTTCTGCCATATCTCTGCCTCCTGATATCAAGCGTCAGTCCATTCTAAATCTGTCTTCTGCAAATGGACTGACATTATAACTGATTTGCTGCTCAGCGCTTATATGCGCGGGAATCCTTCTGTCTTAAGATCTGCTTTAGGATTCCGCCGTGGACAGCAGCTTCATTTCTGTGATCACTTCATCCCCAAATTCATCTGTCTCAAAAAGGACTTCCAGTTGATCACCGCTCTCCAGAATGCTGTAAGATACCTCATCCCCCAGGTTCGTATATACCTTGACTTTTACCGGAAGATATACGGTTTCTGTGCTTACGGAACCTGCATTTTTGAATTGAGCCCTGGCAGTTCCATCTTCGCCTGACATCTGGCTCATGTCCGGCATCTGACTCATGTCTGGTGCCTGACCGTTGCCCATCTGGCTCATGTCTGGTGCCTGACCGTCACTTGTCTGGCTCATGTCCGGCGCCTGACCGGCACTCATCTGGCTCATGTCCGGTGCCTGACCGGCACTCATCTGGCTCATGTCCGGCGCCTGACCGGCACTCGTCTGGCTCATGTCCGGTGCCTGACCGGCACTCGTCTGACTCATGTCCGGCGCCTGACCGGCGCCCGTCTGGCCATTTCCTGCCTGAGCCGTATCGGGTGATGTGCTGCTGTCAGCATTCTGATCCGTGGCTGTTGTATCACTGGTGTCTGTATTCTGGTTTGTATCTGCTGTATCACCCATGGCTTTCCGCTTCGCCCCTGCTGTATTACTGGTGTCTGTATTCTGGTTCGTGGCTGCTGAATCACCCATGGCTGCATTCTGGCTTCCCAATGTCCGCTCTGCCTCTGTTCCCGGTGCTGAGTTACCCGTGGATGCTTCTTCGAGAGCTGACGCATCATCTGTCGGTGCTTCAGACGCACCTTCCGTTTCATTTTCTGTCTCCTCTTCCTGATCCAGTTCGATATAGGTCAGTTCATTCCCGACAATGGAAATCACCTGTATTTCTGCTTTACGCTGACCCTCTGCCAGTTCTTCCTCCGTTTCCTTGTCCGTATCTGTCGTTTTCTCGTCAGATGTTTCTCCGTCCGTTGTTTCTTTCTCTGTTGTCTCCTTGTCTGTAGCCGCCTTGTCCGTAATCGCCTTGTATGTTGTCTCCTTGTCTGTAGTCACCTTTTCCGTTGTCTCTTCCTCTGTCGTCTGCCTGACTGACACTCCTTTCGCTGCGTTTTCTCTGCCTGACGTATCACCGGTCTGTGACTCAGGATTTGTTTCTAAATCAACGGTCACTTCTGTCCCACTCTCACCGGCTGATGCATAGCAGGATAGAACAGTGCTGTTAAGCAGCGATGTTCCAACCAGAGCCGCCGTCAGTATTCTTCCATATACCCAGTTTTTTCTTTTTTTCATCCACATATGATTTCCTCCCAATCCGGAACATTAGCCCAACCTGAATTTGCCTGCGGCAAATGGGCTGACGCTAATAATAACAGCATTTTAAACATCATCGGTTTTACTCTGCATTCAATGCATCTATCGGAACCAGTTTTGCCGCTTTTGCTGCCGGATAAATGCCAAATAAAGTTCCGGTCAGCAGGGCAAATCCAAGGGCTGCCAGCCATGCAAACAAATTGGCTTCCACACGCATTCCGTAATATTCAATCAACGGTGTGATCGCAAAACTGATGCCCACGCCCAGCACACCTCCGATCAGACTGATGGCTGCTGATTCTATCAGAAATTCAAACAGGATAGTGGCTTTGGATGCGCCCAGCGCTTTCAGAATGCCGATTTCGTTGGTTCGCTCCTTTACGGATACAAACAGCACATTCATGATACCAATTCCGCCAACCAGAAATACGATAGCCGCCATTGCGGTCAGCAGCATGGTCAATATTTTACTGGAGGATTCGGCTGCTTCCATTTTGCTGCCTGCATCGGAATAAGTGAATTTCACATTGGTATAGTTTTCCTTCAGCACCGTATCCACACTGTCTTCTATAAGAGATACATTATTTACATTTTCCGAAATGACCGTAATCGTAGGGCTGATGCTTTCTCCGGTAATATATTTAACTCCGGTCTGGTATGGAACAAATATGGTATCATCCGGTGTAATGCCCGCAGAAACGGTTCCTGTTGCACTGATCACACCTGCAATCGTATACTCACGATCGTCGATGTAAATTGTGCTTTCGTAAGCATCTTCAGAAGTCCCAAACAGTTCTTTCGCAATGCTGGCACCAAGAACACATACCCGGTCTTTATTCTCATCATTTTCTTCCTCCAGGAAATCACCTTCTGCCATTTTTAAATTGCTCAGTGTCAGATAATTTTCTTTCACCCCTGCTACCGTATAGGTCTGTGCATCCGTCAGATTGCCGCCTTCGATGGAAGTTCTTGTAGTATAAGAAATGGTTGCTCCGGTAATTCCGGAAACATAAGCTTCAATATCCTCCACATCCTCTGCACGAAGTATCACCTCTTCCTGATTCAGCCGATCCGCGATCAGGCTCTCTTCGGTATCTGCTTCACTCTCTCCCTCCAAAGCGGTGCCGTCTGCTTCCGTTTCCCCTTCTGCCATCGCTGCACTGCCTGCATTTTCACTTCTCCTCTGTGATCTGCCAGAGGCATCGGAACTGCCTCCTGATGTTCCGCCGGAAGCATCGCTTCCATCCTCTGCAGCTCCGCCTGAGACATCACTTCCGCCTTCCGGCATTTCTCCGGAGGTATCACTTCCGCTTCCCGGCATTCCTCCTGTGGCATCACTTCCGCCTTCCGGCATTTCTCCTGTGGCATCGCTTCCGCTTCCCGGCATTTCGCCTGTGGCATCGCTTCCGCCTTCCGGCATTTCGCCCGCAGCGTCCGTTCCGCCTTCCGGCATTTCGCCGGAAAAATTCTGCATTCCGCCTCCGCCAAAGGCACCGGCTGTATCACCGCTCTGGCTGCTCCCGTCCTCTCCTGAGGCACCGCCGCCAAAACCACCCATAAAATTGCCCATCATATTTCCCATCTGGTTCATCATATTCTGCATTCCGCCCCGGAAGCCGCCAGCGCCGGAAGAAGTGTCCTCTCCCTCATATTCGTAGCTGACGTCAATCGCGCCTGCATTCAGGTTACTGAACTGTTCTTCCACATCCATCTGACTTCCACGGCCGATGGCGATCACCATAACAATCGTAGCTGCACCCACCACAATACCGATTGAAGTCATAACTGTCTTAAATTTATTCTGATTCAGATTCAGTAAAACCAGTCTCAGCAGCTCTGATCCTTTCATTGCGTCACCTGGCTTTCTATCAATACCGTCTGACCTTCTTCCAGTCCCTGGCTCACCGCAACGGTCTGACCATTGGAATACTCTGTTTTAACAGTGACCTCTTCCATACTTCCGTCTTCGTTCTTCACTTTCACATAGCTTCTGGAGCCATCCTGATAAACTGCTTTATTGGACACGTATAACGTATCTGTACTTTCTTTTTCTACAAAAGTCACATTGCCGGTCATTCCGGTATAGATTTTAGAAGTATCCCCGGCAATTTTCACTTCCACATCATAATTGACGGTAGAAGAACCGATGGAGGAAGAAGATGAAATACTTTCCACTTCTCCGCTAAATGTCTCATCTTCATATGCGGTCAACGCAACTGACACGGTATCTCCGATTGAAATCAGTGAAATATCACTCTGACTCACCGCAACGGTAATGGTCACATCATCGTCATTTGCATAGGTGATGGCAGTGGAATCACTGGTCAGCGTATCACCTGCAGCATATGCGATTTCGGTAACTTTACCGGAATATTCCGCATAAATAATGCCGTCCCCGATTTCTTCATTAAATTCATCCAGCGCGTCCTGAGCTTCTTTCAGTGTATCCTGGGCGTCCTCCAGGTCATCCTCCAGACCATCGGTATCAATAGCATACAATTCATCTGCATATTTATAATTAGTCATTGCATTTTCATAAGTCTGCTTTGCCTCAATGGACTGGGTGGTCAGATTATTTTTTGCAATCTGCAGATTCGACTCTACCGTGCTGTAAACCAGTTGAGCATCTTCCAGCTCATCATCATAATCATATCCGCTGTCCACGTAGCTTTGATAAGTGTCTACGTCATCCTGTGCGTCTTCCAGCTCCTCTTCCAGATCGGATACTGTATTTTCCAGGCTCTGTATGGTCGCATCATAGGTTTCCTGAGCAGTTTCGCCATTCACCAGATACATCTGATAGGTATAATCTGCCTCCGCTTTCTTGCTCTCCACGTTGATTTCTTCCTGCTGCACCTGCAGTGTGGCACTGGCTGCGGCAGCCTCCAGATCACTTTTATAGTCATCGATACTGTCCTGCGTAATCTTCATGACGGCATCCCCTTCGCTTACGTTCTGTCCTACGGACACATAGATTTCTTCTACCTCCAGAGAAGTTTCCGTGCCGGTGGAGGTGCTTCCGGAAGAAGTGGTATTCTGTCCTGTGGATGTCATACTCATATCAGTCCCCGCGGATGCACCGGACATATTCATCTGTCCCGATGTCTGAGCGGATGATGTCTGAACGGAAGCGGAAGTATCACTGGAGGAGCTTGAAGAATCGCTGCCGGATACTTCCACCACTTCCGGAACCGAAAAAGTCTGTTCCGAACTTCCAAAGCTGACTGTCCCGCTTTCACTGATACCGGAAACCACGGAGCCGTATCTCACCAGCTCTTCTTTATAGGATACTTCCTGGCTGGTGTCACTTTTCACAAAAATATTTCCATAGTTAAAATAAACAAATGTGCCTGCACCTCCGGCCAGAATAAGAACTGCCAGGATTTTCACCCCTGTATGTTTCTTCTTTTTTCTACTCATTGTCAGTCACCTCGTCTGTTTTACTTTCTTCTGATTCTGCTGATGCCGTTTCTTCCGTATTTCCAGCTTCTATTGCTGTGCTTTCTTCTTCCGTATTTCCGGCTTCTATTGCTGTACTTTCTTCTTCCGTCCCCTCAGCCACATCTGAAACAGTGACTACAGCAGCGGTTCCGGAGCTTAGACGGCCATTTGTATTATCTATGGCAATATCCACTTCGTAATTAACCGAAGTCCGCGATTCTCCGCTGGTCACATCGGTTGCTTTTTCTGACACGGTTCCTTCCTGATCTCTGCTGCCGGACAGAGCAACGGATACCGTATCTCCCACATTCAGCTTTGAAATATCATATTGAGATACTTCGATTGGAATAGTGATCACATTGGTATCATACAGCGAATAAAGTTCTGTCGCTGCGCTTAATATATCTCCTGCTTCATATCCAACTGATGCCACCGAGCCTGCCACGTCCGCTGTCACTATTCCATTTTCCATACTGTCCAGAAGCGTTTTTTCGTCTTCCAGCGCCTGCAGGTCATCCTTTGCCGCCTGCAGATCATCTTCCAGTGAGGCCATGGTTTCCTCATAAGTTATCTCTGCCAGCTTGCCTGCAATGACCGCCGTATCATAGGTATATTGGATACCCAGCCTGGTTGCCGCTTCATTTCTGGTGATCTCCGCCAGTTGATCCTCTACGTCCTCTTTCGAATCCTCCAGTTGATCAATGAAATCTTCCGCATCATCACTGCTGGATGGCTCTTTTTCAATCAGGCTCTTCACACTGGTCAGATCGTATTCATCTCCAAAAAGGCTGTCATCCTCACCGGACTGCATTCCGTTGGCTGCTGCATCCCCGTTTCCTCCTGCCGCGCTGACCGAAGCATCCCCGGCTCCGGAAGAGGCTGCTGTACCGGAAGTTCCGCCGCTCATCCCGCCAAGGGATGCTGCATTGCCGGAAGAACTCTGTGTTCCTGTATTTCCTGTGTTTTCTGTGTTTTCTGTATTTCCTGCAGCACCGGAACTTTCTCCGGTTTCCGTAGAGGAGGTGCCGCCTGTATTGGATTCTCCCCTCTGTGGAAATCCATCTGTATTGGTCTCTCCGGTGTTCGGAACGGTTGTCTCGCCTGTGCCAGTTTCACCGATATCCGGAGCAGTTGTCTCACCTGTGCCGCTTTCGCCCGTTTCCGGAGCGATTGTCTCGCCTGTTCCGCTTTCGCCCGTATCCGGTACGGTTGTCTGGCCCATGCCAGTTTCACCAGTTCCGGAAGCGGTTGTCTCGCCTGTGCCAGTTTCACCGGTATCCGGAGCGGTTGTCTCGCCTGTGCCAGTTTCACCGGTATCCGGAGCAGTTGTTTCGCCTGTGCCGCTTTCGCCTGTATTCGGAGCGGTTGTCTCGCCTGTTCCGCTTTCGCCTGTATTCGGAGCGGTTGTCTCGCCCGTTCCGGTTTCGCCCGTATTCGGAGCGGTTGTCTCGCCTGTTCCGCTTTCGCCCGTATCCGGTACGGTTGTCTGGCCCGTGCCAGTTTCATCCGTTCCGGAAGCGGTTGTCTCACCTGAACCATTTTCACTCGCGCCGTTTTCCCCGGTGCCGTTTCCGCCAGCACCCGGCACCGTTGTTTCACCGGTCTGCGCTGCGTTATTTCCATTCGTTCCAGCCTGTGAACTTTCTTTTTTTGCCTCCAGCGCTTCCAGTTCTCCCTGTGCAGCATCCAGCGCAGCAGTCGCGTTGTTTACTTTTGTATAGAGTTCTTTTCTCTCTTTTTCCATACTCTGGAGCTGTTTTGCAATGTCTTCATATTTATTGATTTTGGTTTCTGCTGTCTGCAGCGCCTCCTTCGTCTGACTCAGTTCCTTTGTCAGATTGCTGTTCTCCTGCTGCAGTTTCAATATTTCTTCTTTTAATTCTTCTATCTGTTTTTTCTGATTTTCTATGGTTTCTGCATCATTGGTATTATTCTGTGTCTCTGACTCAGTTTCTGTTTCAGTTTCAGAAGACGCTTCTGCCGTCTCCGTTCCAGCTTCCGCCAGCGTTTCCATCGCTGTTTCCGGCAGGACTTCCGCCGCTGTCTCAGTCACAGACTCCGCAGCAGCTTCGGATGCAGTCTCTGCAGAAGCCTCAGATGCAGTCCCCGCAGAAGCTTCGGATGCAGTCCCTGCAGCAGCATTTGCCGATGTCTCCGTGACTGCCCCGGTTGTGGTGTCTCCTGCCGACTCTGCGGCGGCTTCCGTTGCCGCTTCCGTTACGGTTTCCGTCACAGCTTTTGCCTTGTCAGCTTCGCTGGTTTCCGGAACCGCTGTTTCGTTTTCTGTCCCTTCCGCTGTTTTTCCATCCGCTGATTCTGTCTTTGCTGTGACCGTTGTATCGAGTGAAGCAGATATTATTTTTGCACCCAGGTCAATGGTTCCTACTCCGCAGAAAAGAGTGGTGTCCACTCCGGCTTCCTCAAAATATTGTTTTATCAGTTCATTATATCGATTATTTTTATCATTCAGCTCTTCATTGGCCTGAAGCTGTGCAGCCTTTAATTCTGATACTTCCTTTTTCTTCGCTGCTATCTGACTGTCAATATCCTCTGTCTGCTCTGTCAAGGGCTGTGTCTCGGACTGGGTTTCTGATTGTGCTTCACTCTCCGTTTCCCTTCCGTTCTCTGAACCCATATTGTTTTCCGATCCTGCATTTTCCATGGCCGAAGCATCATTTCCTCCTGCCCCGCCTCCTGACGAGCTGCTTCCTGACGCTCCCGAAGCGGTGGAAGAATCATAACTGCCATCGTCAATCCCTTCCTGCAGTTCTTCAATCCGGTCATCGATGTCTTCCAATGTATCCTCGTGATCCTCAATCGTATCTTCCAGTTCCTTTTCTGACTTTTCTTTTACAAATTCTGCCTGATCGGCCTCCGCCTGCGCAATCTGCAGTTCATATGCCGCCGATTCTATTCCCTGATCATACTCAAGCTGCTCATTTGTCAGACTGTTTTGGGCGCGCAGGATAGCTGCCGCATAATAGTCTGCTGCATCCTGATAGGTGTCATCTGTCACCTTTAAGATCTGATCTCCCTCACTGACATAGCTTCCTTCTGCTATATATACTTCTTCCACTTCCAGGGAAGCGGCAGACAGATCCAGTTCTGAATAATAACTGGTCGTTGTCATCTGTGTCGTTCCGTCAAATTCCAATTCCTGAGCATTTACCAGCAGCGCTCCTGCTTCCATAAACTGTGTGCCAGCCAGGCTCAGCGACAGCATTGCCATGATTTTTCTGTATTTCATTTTCAGCCACCTCACTAATTATCCCGCTTATAATCCTCGTAAGAGTACCATCCATTGCTGAAACCAGACTGAAAAACCTTTGAACATTCTGTTAAATATACACCTCTGCAGAAGTGGCGCGCCGTTTCCCCTATTGACTGTTCCGGTATGCCCTGGTATATCTGATGCATTAGCAAGTGCCACTGACACTGAACAACCCCCGGTGGCTTTATCCTGGAAAAAGATTGGACTTCCACCAAGACGAACTTGCTCTTTACTCACCACCTACAGAGATGGGAGTCTCATCTTCTTTCAAGATAAAAAAAGACTCTGAATATCGCTATCCAGAATCTTTTTCTCTATTTCATTCTTATTTTGTTTTATATCCCTGTCCGCCTCAGGTTCTGCCTGAAATTAATAGTTCTCTTTTCTCACCTCAAAGAAAGACTGGCTCATGCCGCATACCGGGCAGACTTCCGGAGCTTTTCTGCCGATGACCAGGTGTCCGCAGATGCGGCATTCCCAGATGGCCTCTTCTCCTTTTTCAAATACCTTTTTCATCTCCACATTGTTCAGCAGAGTGCGGTATCTTTCTTCGTGAGTCTTCTCGATGGCAGCCACCTTGCGGAATTTTTCTGCCAGATCATGGAACCCTTCCTTATCCGCATCCTTTGCGAAACGGTCATACATATCAGTCCATTCGTAATTCTCACCCTCTGCTGCATGGAGCAGATTCTCAGCGGTAGTTCCCAGATTGCCCAGCTCCTGATACCATACTCTGGCATGTTCCTGCTCATTTCTGGCCGTCTTCAGGAAAATATCAGAGAGCTGATCATAGCCTTCCCGCGCTGCAATATTTGCAAAATAGGTATATTTATTTCTGGCCTGGCTCTCGCCGGAAAATGCTTCCATCAAATTCTTTTCCGTCTGTGTACCCGCATATGGATTCGCTCCGCCGGCTGTTTCTTCAATCTTTTCAAATACAGATGCCGGCTGCCTGCAGATCGGGCAGGTAAAACCTTCCGGCAATTCTCCTTCATGAATATAACCACAGATACTGCAGCGGTATTTTACTTCACTCATAATTTTCTTTCCTCCTAATAATTGACTTTTGTCTTCGTAGTGTGTATGTAACATATTTTCAGCCAGCTCTGATAAAGGTTTTCCATAAAATTCCCGATAGAGCTGTTTGATTTCTTCATTGTCGTGGCTGTTTCGCAGAACCATCTCTTTATCTTTCCGGTATAATCCGGCTATCCTGGCCTTGCGCAGTTCATCTCCCTTTTCCAGAGTGCCCTTCGGCTGACCACCGCCGCCAATACAGCCACCCGGACAGGTCATCACTTCGATAAAATGATACTGCTTTTCTCCGCTCTTTTGCCGCTGGATCAGGCGCTCCGCATTTGCAGTTCCATAAACCACAGCAACATTGACATCCAGCTCTCCCACCTTCAGGGACGCTTCCTTAATGCCCTCCATGCCCCGCACCGGCTGCAGCTCATATAGAACAGAAGGTGCCGCTTCTCCGGTAATAAATTCATAGGCTGTCCGAAGCGCCGCTTCCATCACACCTCCGGTATTTCCGAAAATAACGCCTGCACCGGAAGCTTCTCCCATCAAAGGATCAAATGCCGTCTCCGAAAGGCCGGTAAAATCTATCTTCTGCTCCTTTGCCCACTTCGCCAGCTCTCTGGTGGTAATGACATAGTCCATATCACGCATTTCTTCTTTTCCCAGATAAGTGCCTGCCGCATTCATCTCCTCCCGGCGGATTTCATATTTTTTCGCCGTGCACGGAGTTACCGCCACATTGACAATCTTACTCGGATCCAGTTTCCTTTTCTTCGCAAAATAGGTCTTGATCGTGGGACCCTGCATTCCAATCGGGCTCTTCGCAGAAGATATGTGTCCCAGCAGATCTGGATGATACATCTCCGCATATTTCACCCAGGCCGGACAGCAGCTTGTAAACTGGGGCAGAGGCTTTGTTCCTTTGGTAATCCGCTCAATCAGTTCACTGGCCTCTTCCAGAATGGTCAGATCTGCCGAAAAATTAGTATCCAGCACATAATCAGCGCCCAGTCTGCGAAGCAGGGATACCATCTTTCCTTCCACAAAGCTGCCGTCAGCCATGCCGAATTCCTCGCCAAGGGCAATCCGCACCGATGGAGAGGTGCTGAATATCACGATCTTGTCCGGATCCGCAATCGCTTCCGCTGCCTGCTGATATTCGAACCGTTCTGTGATGCTGCCCACCGGACAGACATTGGCACATTGACCGCAGTGAATGCAGACCGCTGTGTCCCCGGTATCCGCCAGTGAATACGTGCCGTGTACCCCGATGTCCCTGGTACAGACCGTCTTGCATTGACCACATTTGATGCAGAGAGCCTCCTCCCGCATAATAGCCGGATTATCCGGTTCTATCGGAACCCGGATATCAGTTGATAAATGTTTGCTCATTCGTACCTCCTCATTCTTTTCTCTGATGTTTCAAATATCAATTTCCACTTTATTTCTCGCTGTTTTCTTTAATATCGATATTGATTACTGTTATTATTTATATTATTGCATAGTTTCAAATAAATTGCAAGTGTTTTTCGCTGTTTTTCTTTTCATTTTGTTACCATTCACGGCCAATTTACAGCGACATGCCTGCCAGGGCATCTGACCGTCTGGCGCAGGGAAAGACCGCAGCCGCACATTTGCAGGAGTTCTAAGCATCTTGCTCTCTGGAATGCGGTGATGGAATAAGAGGGCCTTTGTCTGAGCCTGTGGCGAGTTAGGCCCTCTTATTCCTGTCTGAGCAGCATTTCAGAGAGCATAGATGCTCTTGGACTCCGAAACAGTGCTGCGCGGTCTTTTCCTGCGCCAGACGGTCAGATGCCCTGGCAGGCATGCCGCGTCTGCCGTGAATGGTAACTTCATTTTTCTTTTCATCGTTACAGTCCACTCTTCCTCTGGAACTGGAATACCTTTTTTGCTTCCCCTTACGAACTCGTTTCGGATCACGCATCTGATGTGCGGTCGGGCAGTTCTCTTCCATTTCATATTCCGCCCTAATAAAAAAGCGTACAATTGCATTTAGCAACTGTACACTCCTTAATTTTGCTTACCATTAATCCAAATAGTTACCTACTGGCGATGTGTTATACTGTTTCATGACTTCAATCATAACCGATCCATCTGGCTCTGTGTTTTCAAAAATAATTTTATATTTCGTTCCACTCTTCTGTAACTGGGACTTATACTTATTGACCTCCTCATTAACAAGTTTTACTGCGTAATCATGACCAATGTCATCCTTTAATAAAAAATGCAATGTCTGTGTAATACAAGCTGCTTTTACTCTTTTCATATTGCTTAACCTGCCTTCTTAAGATATCTCTATTATATCAATGCAAAATTTTATTTGTAAGCATTTTTTCTTTTCTTTTGTTCATTTCGTCGT
Organism: Lachnospiraceae bacterium; assembly: GCA_028689585.1. GTDB lineage: Bacteria > Bacillota > Clostridia > Lachnospirales > Lachnospiraceae > Merdiplasma. Next base: position 122,209 of record JAQVCW010000003.1, read on the forward strand.
AATTCACAAATACAATCACATTCTCATTTGTTAATTTTTTATATATCTCTATTATTTTTATTGATCTATTCTCATATCTAATTCTGATACAATTCTTTTAAGATCGCGATACACTTTTCATATCCTAAGTCACTGCTATTTAAGGTAATTGTGTAATTAGATGCCATACCCCAGAATTGTAATAATTCTCTTTGACATTTTTCACTCCTCCATTCCTGTTAGTTTTTTCTGATGAATGCGTTTCATTAATACATACGCAACTGCAGCACTGACAATTTCCGTAATAGGGAAAGCCAGCCAGATCAACCAAATGAGTGACGAATTTGCAATTGCAATATTGGAAAATATATATGCCAGAGGCAATATAATAACCATCTGTCTTAAAAGTGATATCACGAGTGATTGTATACCCGAATCCAACGCCTGATAAATTCCCTGATAAGCAATATTCATTCCTGCAAATATGAAACTGATGGAAACAATTCTCATTGCTTCGATACACAAAGATTGTGTTTCTCCTGATAATCCAAAGATTTCAGATAATGGATTGGCGAATATCTCAATCAATAATAGTCCTGCAATCATGACAATCAGGGTATCAAGCATTCCATATTTAATTCCATCCTTTACTCTCTTTTGATCTTTCATGCCATAATTGAAACTCACAATCGGTGTAATTGCATCTCTAAGTCCAAAAGCACAGAACAGAACAAACTGCTGAATTTTATAATAGAGTCCATATGCTGTTACAACATTTTCTCCGTTTCGAACAAAGAACACATTTAATGCATAGGTCATAACAGACATAAGAGCCTGTGCAATAATTGCTGGAAGTCCGATTGCATAGATTTCCATAATAATATGTCCGGAAGGCTTTTTGTATTTTAATGCATTATCTACTTCTTTATTGAACTTTAAATGAAATGTAAGTCCAAGCAACATTGAAACAATCTGACCGATCACTGTTGCATAGGCAGCTCCGGCGACTCCAAGTTCCGGTGCTCCAAGCAATCCGTAAATCAGGATTGGATCAAGAATGATATTTACTACAGCTCCCGCAATCTGTGCAATGGTAGAATACATACTTCTGCCTGTGGCCTGAAGTAGTTTTTCAAATACGGAAAAGAAAACAATTCCCATGGAAATACAACAGCAAATTGTAAGATACTGTACTGCCATATCATAAATCTCCTGATTTGAAGTCTGGGTTGCAATGTATCCTTTTACACCAAATATGCCAAACAGTAGAAATACGACATAAATGACTGCTCCCAGGAAAACTCCATTTCCCGCAACACGGCTTGCTTTTTCACGATTCCTTTGTCCAAGACTTTTTGCCAAAAGAGCATTGGTTCCAACTCCGGTTCCAATTCCAATCGCGACCATCAGCATTTTCGCTGGGAATGCAAGTGTTAAAGCGTTTAGCGCCGCCTCTCCATTCCCCTTCATATTTGAGACAAACGCACTGTCTACAATATTGTAAACAGCCTGCAATGCCATGGATAATATCATGGGAATCCCCATGTTAAGCATCAGCTTGTCTACTGGCATGACTGCCATTTTGTTTATTTCATTACTTTGTTTCACTTTTCTGACCTCCATTATTTATATCCTCCAAGATTTTTTTTTCATCTTGCCCAGATACTTGGCGACAAAAAAATGCGTAAATCCATTCCTGGATTTACGCATTTGCCACTCGGTATTCCTATTATATCAATATGATTTTTTATTGTCAAAGCGCATTTTTACCAATTATTATCCCACAGATTTGCGGCTGCCCGGAAAACTTGTTTTTTATTGCAGCTCGCAAAATGCCTTCAAAAACTCTTTTTCTCCATATCCTTCAAATAATACCGTAACCATCAGCTCATCCTCCCGCAGGATAACCCCGGTTCCGTACTTGGGATGAGTTGCTTTTTTCAATTCAGGTAAATGCTGCTTCTCTGATTCCGGCTCCGGGCCGTCCGCCGCTCTGCTCCGCTCCCTCTCTGCCGCCTCACTGACTGCCGCTTTTCTTTCCTCCTGCACCAGCCGTTTCAATTCTTTCAAATTCACTTCCTCCTGCTGCTTTTCTGGCAGGTCACCATCCATCTGCAGCAGCCCGGGCGGTATCATCCGCACAAAACGGCTGGGACCCGGAAAGGTTCGGATGGTATCCGGATTCGTATAATAGGACAGCTCCAGTTCATCCTTCGCCCGCGTCATTCCCACAAAAAACAATCTCCGTTCTTCTTCCTCTTCCTCAAATCCCTTTCCCTGCAGCGGAATTAATCCATTATTTACTCCTGTGATAAATACATGGGAAAATTCCAGTCCCTTAGAGGCATGGAGCGTCATCAGTTTTACAGTATCACTCTGATTTGCACTGTCTGTTTTCAAAAAATTGATACCATATAAAGAAGCAGAATTAAGAAAATCTGTCAGGGCTTCCCAAAGCGGCACCTGCTTTGTCCGTGCATCCTCCAAAAGCAGTCCAAACAGTTCCATCACCAGTTTTTTATCCTCCGGATATGCCGATGAGGTTGGATGCAGATGCCTGTCCAACTGAAAATAATTCCAGAGTTCCTCTTCTTTCAGGTTCTGCGGCTCAAGTTCCGCAAAATAACCTTGAAAATTCCACATCTTCTGCAGAAGCTCTGTCTGGGTTCTCCCATTCCGGCCATCCTCCCCTGCCGGGCTGCCTCCCTGTTCCGGCTTTCTTGCTTTCCGGCCGTCCTCCCCTGCCGGGCCGCCCCCCTGTTCCGGCTTTCTTGCTTTCCGGCCGTCCTCCCCTGCCAGGCCGCCCCCCTGTTCCAGCTTTTTGTCCGCTGCCTCCCACTCCCGCAGCAGCTTTCCGGCCGCATTTTCCGTCAGCCCTGCTCCGTAGTTCCTGTGGCTCAGCACCAGTTGTCCGGACGTCAGATCTCTGTGATTTGCAGAAAAACGCAGCAGCTTCATAAGCCAGTTCAGCACCGGTATATCCTGTATGGTCTTTTTCAAAGACACTTCAAATGGAATTTCGTTTCTCTCAAATACCTGTTCGAATACAGCAGACTGGCTCTGCAGACGGTAGAAAACAGCCATTTCACTATAAGGCAGCCCATTTTCGTGCAGTTCCCTGATCCGGTCCGCCAGACAGCATGCATCCTGAAAAGAATCATACTGTTCCCGCAGCCATATTTTCTGCCCCGTTTCCCGCACTCCGGTAAGCTGGCTCCCGTTTTGCAGAAAACGCTTCGCCGCCTCCAGAATGGATGAGCTGGAACGGTAATTCACCGGAAGTGAGAGTTCTCTGGCCTGATATTGTTCTTTCAGCAGATAGAACACATTCCAGGCCCCGCTCCGCCAACTGTAGACCACCTGGTTGGGATCCCCCACTGCGAACAGTCTGGTATCTTTTTGTTTTAATGCATTTACAAAATCCATCTGCTGCCGGTCACAATCCTGGGCTTCATCTATGATGATCCACTTTATCCTCAGAGAGATATCCTTCAGTAAAATTGCCGCAGTCTGCAGCAGATCCGCAAAGGACATTTTATTCTGCCGGATTTTTTCTTTTTGAAGCAATTCCCGCAGCAGCGCCAGATCATCCTGGCACCGGCTGACCTTTTCCTGCTCCAGTCTCTTTTTCAGCCGGTTCTTATATTTGATATTCAGCTTCTGCTCCCGAATCACCTGCAGGGCCAGCTCCACCTCTTCCTCCGGATCAATCACCTGAAAATCTTCGGTATATCCAAGCTGCTCTACCGAAAGCAGATTCCGCAGCAGAGACAGGGCCACGCTGTGGAAAGTTCCAAAATAGCGCATATCCCTGCTTTCCACTTCCTGTGCCCGGACGGACAGCCGTTCCCGGATCTCATTCGCCGCCTTATTGGTAAAGGTCAGAACCACCATATCCGCATAATCCACCTGGCATTTGGAATGCAGATAGTGTATCTTGGCTGTCAGGACTGTGGTTTTTCCACTTCCCACATTGGCATTGACAATACAGGCGGCGCTATCATCCAAAACGGCCTCCTTCTGCTGCTCATTTAAATTTTCCCATTCCCTGTTCCGGTCTTTCATCCTGACTCACCTCCTGCTTCCCTTCCATATTCTTCTATATTTACTCCTGTAAATTCTCATACCTTCTCTGCAGTTTCTTCTTCAGATCGGATGGCCTTCCACCGTCCGGCTCCACTTCGATCTTCAGCCGGATGGCAGCCGGTGCTTCCGTATAAAAGTCCAAAATATTCAGCAGTGCTTTCCGGTTCGATTCCTCCAGCAGCCAGTTTCGGTAAAATTCATTTTCCACATACAGAGTCAGAACCGCTCCGTCCACCTCCGCCTTCGAAATAGTGCTCAGAAATCCGCCCAGGTTTTCCCCCGTATTTCGAAGATAAGTGCAGAATTCTTCCCAGCGTTTTGCAAGCCCGGCAAACTGAAATTCTTTCCGTACCACGGTCCGTCTGGGATAATCTGCATATTTGAAATTCCGGGGTGCTTCCAGCTCTGTCAGCAGACTTTTCAGGCCCCACAATACCACCGATTTATCCAGCTTGTAATCCCCGATGCAGGCGGCACAGCCATCCTTACAGGAGCATCCGCCCACCAGCTCTATGGCATTCTCCACGATTTTTCCGATCAGCTCATAGGACTTCTGGGCATATCCCAGACCGCCCACAAATTTATCATAGATAAAAAGAAATACTTCTCCTCTGGCGTCCTCATCCATTCCAATAGCATTCGATGACATGCTTACGCCGATGTCCTCCTGTTCCGTCATGGTCACCATCCGGGCAGCAGTCTTTACCGCATGTTCCATTCCCTCAAAGTGATTGTTGCGCACGATTTTTCCGTCCGCGCTCTCCTGCAGCAGACTGCGGTAAGTTCTGACCACATTTTCCGGTATCCCGATCCAGGCGGCTTCCGTATCGTAGTCCTTGGACAAGGGCCTTGCCAACTGCTCGTAGCCCCGGTTCTGATGGTTGTGAAACTGCAGCTTTTTGTACATATATACCATATCGTTCACATTCACATCCCCCCATGAAATCCGGCAGCGGCCAAATTCCTGCTGCTCCTGGGCTTTGATGATCCGAATCTGCGTGGTTCCTCCCGGCATCGTATAGTAATCTCCCAAAAAAGGCACGGCCCAGGCGGTTCTGCTGTCCGTATCCAGCTCCAGTACCTGGTACTGCTTCCCATCATGCATATAAATCGCGCCGTCATGCAGCTCCCGAAAAGCCTGCATCTCATCCATCTCCGTGATTTCCTGATGTGTCTCCCGGTTCATCAGCTTGTACCGCTTCTGATCCATGTTGCGCAGGCTGAAATCCCCGGCAGGAAAAGCAAAGCCGCACCAGGCAAACTTTCCATTGCGGCTGCTCAGTTCCTTTACCCGCAGCAGCACCGGTATGGTCTCTCCCAAATCCGGAAAAACGGCCGTATCGTCCAGTGTCAGCGGCAGTTCTGCCGCTGCCGCCCTGATATGCGCCAGCTCAATCAGCAGGTTGTTTTTATCCACCACCGCTGTCTCACTGGCATTTTCAAACAGCCACTCCGGATTCACTGCAATATACTGATCCAATGGGAGACTTTCCAGTATCAGAAAGTTCCTGCAATCCGCACCGCTCCTTCCCGCCCGTCCTGTCTGCTGCCAGAAAGAAGCCCTGGTGCCGGGATAACCCACCAGAATTGAAGTATCTACCCTGCCAATGTCGATTCCAAGCTCCAGCGCATTGGTGGATACCAGCCCCAGCAGCTCCCCGGAAATCATTTTTTTCTCAATGGTCTTTCTCTCCACAGGCGTATAGCCGCCCCGGTAACCGGAAATACGTCCTGCATCCGAGCTGCCCAAAAAACCTGCTCCATCCAGTTTGTCTCTGGCTTCCCGCAGCACAATTTCCACATTTCTTCTGGATTTGACAAAGGCAATAAAGCTGTGCTCCTCTTCCACCAGACCGGGGATCAGCCCCGCCGCGATGGAGGCTGCCCTTATCTGCGCATAAAAATTCTTATCCTCCCCCTCCACTCTGGGTGGCTGTATCAGATAATAGCTTTTCTTCGCCGCCGGAGAACCGTCCCTGTCAATTCTCACAAATTTCTGCCCGCATACCGCTTCGGCCAGCTCCACCGGATTCGCTATCGTGGCAGAGCTGCATAAAAACTGAGGCTGTGAATGATAATACCGGCAGATCCGTCCCAGCCTTCGAAATACATTCGCCACATGAGAGCCAAAAACGCCCCGGTAGGTGTGCAGTTCATCAATGACCACATATTTCAGATTGGAAAAAATAAAATCAAATCCGTAGTGGCTGTGATTGGGCAGGAAGGCGCCGTTTAGCATCTCCGGATTCGTCAGAATAATATTCGCATTTTTTCTTATCCGGCTCCGTTCGTTCACCGGAGTATCCCCATCATACACCCCCGCATAGATTCTGTTTTCTCCGAAATAATCCAGATAAGGCCGGATGGCCCGAAACTGGTCACTGGCCAGCGCCTTTGTGGGATAAATAAAAACAGCCCTGGTCAGAGGATTTGTGAGGATTTCCTGCAGCACCGGAAGCAGAAAGCTTAACGTCTTGCCGCTGGCGGTGGAGGTGGTAATCACGATATTTTTCCTGTTCATGGCCTGCTCAAACATCTCAGCCTGATGAGAGTACAGGTGTTCCACCCCTTTTTCCTTCAGATAATCCACCAGCTCCTTCGTCAGCCCCACAGGAAAATCCGCATACTCTGCCTGTCGTGCGGGTATCGTCTTTTCATACAGGATTAAATCTTTGATCTCCATATCCAACCGCTCCATTTTCTTTTTTAAATTACCTGTGCAAAGCACAAACGCGGTCTTTCGCGTTTCTCTGCATGTGCTTTGCTCCCTATTTATTATACCGTGAAATGATACCTACTTCAATGAAAAAAGCACCGCTGCCTTTTTCCATGGCAGCAGTGCTCATTCTTTTATTCCTTTATCCCGGCGGGTCTTTAAGCCAGAACTCCTGTTTTTTTCAGAACATCCTTCACCCGGTGCACCGGTATGATCTTCAGCTTATCCTTTACTTCTGCCGCCACTTCTTCCAGATCTTCTTTGTTCTCCTCCGGAATAAATACCTTCTGAATGCCTGCCCGCTGGGCCGCCATCAGTTTTTCCGGCAGACCGCCAATCGGCATGACCACACCCCGCAGGGACACCTCTCCGGTCATGGCAATCTCTGAGTTCACCGCCTTTTGACTTACCAGCGAAGCCAGTGTAGTCGTCAGTGTAATGCCTGCCGACGGACCATCCTTTGGCACGGCTCCGGCCGGCACATGGACATGCAGATCATTTTTCTCAAACAGCTCCGCCTTCTCCGGAAACATGGATTTCACCAGACTGACGGCGATCTGAACCGATTCCTTCATCACTTCTCCCAACTGCCCGGTAATGATGATCTTGCCTGAGCCCTTTGTGAACAGCGCTTCAATAAACAGGATATCCCCTCCGGACTGCGTCCAGGCCAGCCCGGTCACGATGCCCGGCCTCTTCTCTTCCAGAATATGATCATGGGAAATGGGCCTGCGGTCCAGATACTCCCGCAGATGTTTTGGCGTCACGGTCAGGGACTTCTGCTCCCCCTTCACCAGCTTCACCGCAGCCACGCGGCACAGGGCATCCATCTGCTTTTTCAGACCTCTGACTCCGGCCTCCATGGTATAATCCGCGATGATACTCTGAAGCGCTTCATCGGAAACCTTCAGATTTTTCCCTTTAATTCCCATGCTCTTCATCGCTTTCGGGAGCAGATGCTTTTTGGCAATCTGCAGTTTTTCCGAAGCGGTATAGCCCGGGAACTGTATCACCTCCATGCGGTTTTGCAGCGGCTCCGGAATGGTATCCACCGAATTGGCCGTACAGACAAAGAGCACATTGGACAGGTCATAGGGCACATTCATGTAATGATCTGTAAATGTGCTGTTCTGCTCCGGATCCAGTACCTCCAGCAGCGCGCTGGAAGGATCGCCTCCATAGTCCCTCACCAGCTTATCCACCTCGTCCAGAACGACTACAGGATTGGAAGTGCCGCTTCTGCGGATCCCATCCATGATCCTGCCGGGCATGGCCCCGATATAGGTTCTCCGGTGGCCGCGGATCTCTGCCTCATCCCGCACACCGCCCAGGCTTATCCGCACATAGCTGCGGTTCAGCGCCCTGGCAATGCTCTGTCCGATGCTGGTCTTACCGGTACCCGGTGCACCGACAAACAGCAAAATGGAGCCGGACTGGGCACGGTTCAGATCCATCACCGCAATCTGCTGCAGAATTCTCCGCTTTACTTTTTTCAGTCCAAAATGATCTTCTTCCAGGATATCTTCTGCTTTCTTCAGATCAATATGCGCCATCTCTTCTTTTTTCCAGGAGAGTCCCGTCACAAAATCCAGATAATCGTAAAGCATTCCGTACTCATGACCATTTTCGCCCTCCTGCCTGATCCGGTTCAGCACCTTCTCAGCCTCTGCTCTTGCAGAAGCATTCATGCCGGATTCCTGGATTTTCTGTTCGAATTTCCGCACATCCGTCATGCTCTCCGGATGCATCTCATCCAACTGCTTCTGAAGAAATACCATCTGTTTTCGGATCGCATCCTCCCGGTAAAGCTGCTCGTGAGATGCCTCCTGAGCACTTTCCGCCTCATTGCTCAGCTTGGACATCTCCAGAAATTCATACAGTGCTCTTTCCAGACGCTCCGTCCGCTCTGAAATGGAATCTGCAGCCAGGATTTCGTACTTTTCTTCATTGGTAATCCTTAGCTGATAGGACAGCATCGCAGCGATCTCCCCGATGGATTTCCACTGCATGATATAATTTCGAACCATGATGCCCCACTGAAAACCAGTTATGTAGTTCAAAAGGCTGTTTCTGACTTCCTTATAATGCTGATCCATCACCTCCTGAGTCATGTCTTCGATATCCAGACGGTCCGTGGCCTTTGCCTGCAGCTTGGAATCCACGATCTCAATATTACTCACATCCATCCTGCCCAGAGTATGAATGCCCACATTCCCTTCTTTATCCAGCCCTTTTATCACACCGGCCACTCCGATGGGATAAAAATCCTCCGGCTTCATCTCTTCTTTTTTCTTATCTTCACGAAGCATCAGAAAGAGTACCTCTTCCCCCTCTTTTACCTCCGCTCCCACAATTTCCTGAAAATAATCCCCCTGAAAATAATAGGTAACCTCTGGTATTACAACAATATTGTAAAATGGTACTGTTATCATATAGAATCACCTCCATAGTGTTTCCTATATTAGCACTCGTCTTTATTGAGTGCTAATATAATCATATTATAGTATAATAAAGTACCATGTCAACAATTTTATGAATTTTTTATTTTCCCTGGATCACCTTTGCCAGCGTGGTATACAAAATCTGCGTATCAATCGGCTTCGCAATGTGTCCATTCATCCCGCTGGCCAGGGCTGCCGTCACATCCTCTGTAAATGCATTGGCCGTCATGGCATAGATTGGAATCGTTCTTCCATCTCCCTGCTCCAGGGCCCGGATAGCCCGCGTGGCCTGATAGCCATCCATGACCGGCATTTGGACATCCATCAGAATCAAATCATAGGTTCCCTCGGGTGCATTGGAAAACTTATCCACCGCCTGCTGTCCGTCTTCTGCACTTTCCACCTCCATATGCACCAGCTTCAGCAGATCCGTGGCAATCTCCCGGTTGATTTCGTTGTCCTCTGCCAGCAGAACACGATGGCCGGTAAAATCAAAATTCTTTTCATCTGCCGTCATCTGCTTATATTTACCGCCGGACAGCATCATCAGCAGGTTAAATACCGTAGACTGAAACAGCGGCTTCGTCACAAACTGATCCACCCCTGCCGCCTTCGCCTCATCCTCCACTTCAAAAGGATCATAAGCCGAAACAATAATAATCAGCGCATTTTCTTTGTACAGTTCTCTGATTTTTCTGGTCACATCCGCACCGGAGACTCCAGGCATACACCAGTCTACAAAGCAGACATCGTACCCGCTGCCTTCGTCGTAAGCCTGTTTGAGCATCGCCACTGCCTCTTCACCGGAATGGGCGATCTCATGATCAACCCCGATCCGCTTCAGCACCGCAGAAGTATATTCGGACGCTTCCTCTTCATCATCCACGATCAGAGCCCGGATCGACCTCAGCTTTTCATCCTTATCCCTTCCGGCCTGTTCACATAACCCAAAGGGCAGATCCACCTTAAACGAAGACCCCTTCCCTTTTTCACTCTCCACACTGATCTTGCCCTGCATCATCTCTACCAGATTTTTTACAATAGACAGTCCCAGTCCGCTGCCGCCATGTTTCATGGCCGTCACTGCCGATTCCTGTTCAAATGGCTTAAACAGCCTTTCTTTCATGTCCTCCGTCATGCCGCAGCCATTATCGGCCACTACAAAGTTCATATATACCTTGTCCCCTGTCTTCGCGGTCTGGGTGATCAGTACCGTAATTTTTCCGCCGGCGGGTGTGAATTTCACTGCGTTGGACAGGAAGTTAAACAAAATCTGATTGACACGCAGGGCATCTCCCACCAGCTTTTCCTCCGTCAGATTCTGCAGATCCAATTGAAATTTAATTCCTTTTTCTTTGCACTGTGCGTAATAAATAGTGGACAGTTCCATCAGCAGTTCTTTAAAATCGAAAGGATTGCTGGCAATTTTCATTTTGTTGTTCTCAATCGCCGACATATCCAAAACATCATTGATGATATTCAGCAGTACTCTGGACGAAACCGTAATCTTATCCAGATACTCCTTTACCTTCTCTTTATCATCCAGCTTTACCTTTGCCAGTGCGGTCATTCCCACAATGGCATTCATGGGCGTCCTGATTTCGTGGCTCATGCGGGCCAGAAACTGGCTTTTCGCTTCGCTGGCCCTGTCCGCCTGATCAATGGCAATCGACAACTGACTGTTCTTTTTGGACAATTCTTCGTTTTTCACCGCCTTGATCCTGCGGGACCGATCCAGCAGGAAGAAGCAGAGTATCAGCAGCGCCGCCACCACCGTCAGCATCCAGCGGTATTGATAGGCAAAATCCGGCAGTGTCAAATGGTATCTCTGATTATAAACATTGTAGATTATAATGCTGTTTTTATCTTTTTCTGAAATCTGGGCAATGCATTTATCTATGATCGAAATAAACCGCTCATCCGCTATCAGTTGATTCATTTCCTCCTCATTATTCCGGAAAATCAAAGTGGAAATACACATCTGATCCTGCAGGCTCTGAATGGGCATTACACTCAACTTCTGATATTGGGGTTTATTCAGCAGCGACTCCACCACATAACGGTTTTCCATCAAAGCATCCGCTTCTTTTTTCAGCACCGCCTCAAAGCATTCCTGTATGGTGGCATAGGTTTTGATGGTAAAGTTCGGATACGCCTCCCCAATGACCGCTTCCAGTGAAGCGGAACCGGTAGCCAGAGCCAGTGTCAGGGAACTGTCACTGCTGAATTTCATGGAGTTGGGCGCCACAAACACCTTTTCCGAATCCAGATAGGGCGTTGACAGGTGCATACTGCCGGTAGATGCGTTCCTATCGTTGTACTCCACATTGGACAGCACATTGATGCCATTTTCTCTTAAATAGGCGGCATCAACATTCAGTGCCGGCAGTGCCGCATACCGGAACCGAAAGCCGGAAATGGATGCTATCTCATCCAGGATATCCCTGGTGATGCCCGCAAACTCCCCTGTGTCTGAATCCGTATAAGACAGCGGCGCATGATTTACCTGATAACCAATGGTAATCTCCGGCATGGAATCAATATAATTCTGTTCTGCAAAAGTGAACTGGGTATTTTCATAGATAGTAAAATATCTGGACATTAATTCTGTCTGAAAAGCCGGTTCATGCAGCATCAGATAGGTCATGGCCTCATCCAGTTCATTGCGCAGAGTCACATTTCCCTTCCGCATGATATAAAAGCTGGTCATAGGTGCAAACCGTCCCATTATCTTCAGATCATCCGCTGCAAACAGAATATTGGTCACCGCTGCATCCGCCTGACCGCTGCGCAGCGCCTCCAATACCTGAGTCATATTATCAAAATAGGTGATATTTTCAGGCATAAAATTGTGCTGTACCACGTATTCATCCAGAAATTTCTGAGTAAAACTGCTTTTCTCATAATACACTGCCGCAAACTTCATTTGAGACATTCTGTCAAAATCCTCATACATAAGATCTGAATTATCTTCCTTATTCAGAGTATAAATGGCCGCGCACTCCGTTGCCATGGCATAGGCCGAATAATCAAAGTCTTCTACCAGATAATCCTTATGCTGAACCGGTGCCACCAGATCCACCTTTCCCTCTTTCATCTGATTACAGGCATCCTGAAAATTCTCCGCCTCCACATATTCATAATTCCAATGTGTGGTCTGCCCCAGCTTCGCCAGATAATCAATATTATAGCCCCGGGCTTCGCCCTCTGCGTCAAAATACTGAAACTGCCCCAGCGGAAATACCGCTACCCGCACAGTAGTTTCCTGCATCGCTCCTGAAGCTCTCTGGGGAACCGCCGCCAAAACCATGCACAGCAAAAAAATACCTCCCACTCCCCGAAGCCAGCTTTTGATCCAACTTATCTTATCCCTTTGTCTCACCTTTTTATCTCCCTGCATCAAACAATAATGAGCAAAGCACAAACGCGGTTATTGCGTTTTTTTCATGTGCTTTTCTCATTATTATACAACTTTTTGTCTCCCTTTACCACTATTTTAAGTTTTTTTGCTGATTTATGTATTTTTATTTATTATTTTTAACAAATTACGCAATTTGTTCTATAATACGTTTCCGGATTTCATCCTGCATGGTCCGCCTGGTGATCTCATCCAGTGCGCCGAAAGGCTCATCCTCAAAGGGGGGACCGCCTCACTTAGTGCGGCAGTCCCCCCTTATTGAATTTATGGAAATTATTTGCTCGTTCTTCTTTGGATCAATTTTACGAATTCCACTATCGGAATTACGCAAAATGCCAGTGCCAATGCCACCAGGTACTCCGAAAGACTGATATGCTCAAATCCAAATGCATTCTGCAGGAATGGTACATACAGGACTGCCGTGGTCAGTGCCAGGCTGCCTGCCATGGCCAGCCACAGAAATACATTTTGCTTCTTCAGCGAAAATACACTCTTCCTCTGACTGCGCATATTAAAGCTGTGAAAGATCTCTGCCATACTCATAGTCAGGAAAGCCATTGTCATGCCATCTGCACTATTGGTAATTTCCCAGACTCCGCTTTCCATAAAATGTCCGGTAAAATAAGCCACCAGAGTAAGTCCGGTCACCAAAGCGCCCTGATATATTACATCAATGCCCAAGCCTCCCGAAAAAATACCATCGTTAGAATTTCTCGGTTTTCGCTGCATAATGCCCGGTTCGGCCTGCTCCATGCCAAGAGCCAGCGCCGGAAAACAGTCCGTGATCAGGTTGATCCACAGAAGATGGACCGGTTTCAGCAGAGTAAAGCCAAGAAGAGTCGCAAAGAAAATACCCAGCACCTCACTCATATTAGAAGCCAGCAGAAACTGAATGGCTTTGCGGATATTGTCATAGATGCGCCGCCCTTCCTCTACTGCATGGACAATGGTTGCAAAATTATCATCTGCCAGCACCATGTCGGCCACATTTTTCGTCACATCCGTACCTGTAATTCCCATGCCGATACCAATGTCCGCATTTTTAATGCTGGGAGCATCATTGACTCCATCTCCGGTCATCGCAGTGACATAGCCTTTTTTTCTCCAGGTATTTACAATACGTACTTTATGCTCCGGCTGTACTCTGGCGTATACACTGTAATTTTCAATCTTTTCTTCATATTCCTCTTCACTGATCTGATCCAGCTCCGCTCCGGTGATGGCCTCTGAGGGACTTTTGATGATCCCAAGCTCCATGGCAATCGCTGCCGCGGTATCCTTATGGTCTCCGGTGATCATCACAGGACGGATGCCTGCAGTACGGCACTGCTCGATGGCAGGAGCCACCTCTTCACGCACCGGATCGATCATGCCCACCAGCCCGATAAAGATCAGCTCCTGTTCCAGCGCTTCCGCCTCTTCGCTGGCCGGCCTTGTATCATAGATCCGCTGTGCGCCTGCCAGTACCCGAAGAGCACGGTCAGCCCATGCTTTATTCTGAGTCAGGATTTCATCCCGTTTTTCTTCGGTCAGCGGCAGGATACGTGCTCCGTCCAGATAAGCACTGCAGCGCTTCAGCACTTCATCCGGAGCTCCCTTGGTATACTGTACAAATTTTCCCTGTCCGCATTCTGTCCCTGCTGCCAATTCCGGCGCGTCATTTTTGTGCAGGGTGCTCATCATTTTACGAACGCTGTCAAAGGGCGCTTCTCCCACACGGGGCTGTTCCCGCTCCATACCGCTCTTTGGCAGATTTAATTTTGCCGCATAGCTTACCAGTGCCGCCTCCGTAGGCTCTCCCTCTACTGTACCGTCTGCATTCAGCACCGCATCACTGCACAATGCCAATGCCCTTGCCAGCGTCTGTTCTTCTCCATAGTGTTCTACCACTGTCATTTTATTCTGAGTCAGAGTACCGGTCTTATCACTGCAGATAATCTGTGCGCAGCCCAATGTCTCCACTGCTGTCAGTTTCCGGATGATAGCGCTGCGTTTGCTCATATTGGTCACGCCAATGGACAGCACCAGAGTCACTACTGTGGTCAATCCTTCCGGTATAGCCGCTACCGCCAGAGAAACAGCCACCATGAATGTATCCAGAATAATTTTTGCATGGAAGTCACCCTCTTTAATCAGGCTGAATGCAAAAATGAAGATACAAATTCCCAGCACCAGCCAGCTCAGAGTCTTCCCTAACTGCGCCAGTTTTTTCTGAAGCGGTGTCTGTCCTTCCGCCGTGTTCGCCAGCGCATCTGCGATCTTGCCCATTTCTGTATTCATCCCTGTGCCGCAGATGACAGCTTTTCCCCGGCCATAGACTACTGTACTTCCGAGATATACCATATTTTTCCGGTCGCCCAGCGGCACATCCGCCGCGCCGTTCAGCCCAAGCGCCGATATTGCTTTATTGACCGGAACACTCTCTCCGGTCAATGCCGCCTCTTCGATTTTCAGGCTGGCACTTTCAATAATTCTTCCGTCTGCCGGTACGGCATCTCCCGCTTCCAGGATCACCACATCACCGGGAACCAGTTCTTCGCTCCGTATACTCACCTGCTGGCCGTCCCGCAGCACCTTGCTGGTTGCCGCCGCCATCTCCTGCAGCGCCGCAATGGCCTGCTCCGCTTTGCTCTCCTGATAGACTCCCAGCACCGAATTCACAATGACCACAAACAGAATAATGATCACGTCTGCAAAGCCCTCTCCGCTGTAAGCGGAAGTAATTCCGGAAATAATCGCCGCCGCGATCAGGATCAGTGTCATCGGATCCTTCATCTGTCCAAAGAAACGCGAAATCAGAGACTGTTTCTTGTCCTCTGCCAGCCGGTTCGCTCCATATCGGGTCAGTCTCTGCCCGGCTTCCTCTGCGGAAAGACCTTCTTCCTTTGTGTCAAATTCAGAAAGCACACTTTTTACTTCTTCACAATGATATTTCATTAAAACTCCTTTCTGAGCGCATTGCTGCGCCTCCCTGTGCCGTGGGCTCTTTTCTTATATTAGGATATCCAATTTTATATAAGAAAAAAGACCCGCGTGCAATCAAAATAAACTGCACGTGAGTCTGGTTATTTAATCTAAGCCAGACGCAATGGGAACAATGCTAACACTATGCCCCGGCGCCATGATTGTTGACTTAACACGTAACCGTTACCCGAAACATAAGTCTGGAATTTTTCGTCTCCAAAACTTATCCCCGCTGAAGCGATACGTCAACTACTCCCTCACGGAAAATAAACATCTAATTGAAAATACCACATCCTTCCAGAAAAGTCAAGGCCGTTTTCAATGTATGCAGCTCAATTAGTTACCGTTCAGCCTTGAAATAAGGGCGCTTTCCGGGCGGATGCCCCAGGTATGCCGCAAGGCATCTGTTATCACCGGGCCCGGTTGAACATGGCATAGATTTCCTGCTTTCTTGGCATGGCAAGATTGGGCGCCGCCTCCTGATCCAGGAAAGAAAAAGACTGCTGCTCCAGCTTTTCCTGCAAACGTGTGACTGCCTCCTTCAATGTCATCTTTCCGTCTGCAAGCTGCCGCTGCGCATAGACGTACAGGCTGGCCAGCGTATTCATCTGTTCATGGTCCACAAGCTGCTCCACATAACGCAGATCAATCTCGTCATGATTGACAGAAATTCCATCTTTTCCCGATGTTCTTGTCTTAACCCGGTCCGTCTTGTCAAACCCTTTTCTGGGATGGAGAATGCGCTCCTGACGTATAAAATCTGCTATCCCGATTTCCGAGGATTCTGGTGTCTCATTTTTCTGCAGTCCGAACTTTTCCGCTTCCTTCTGCGCGAATTCTGTAATATCCACCGGCTCATAATTTTTCATCTGCAGTATCACATCGGCTTTCGCAAAATAGGAGCCTGAACTTCCTGCCACCAATATGGTAGAAATGCCGCCCTGTTCATACAGGGGGCGAATCCGGTCCACAAACGGCGTGATTGGTTCCGCCTCTTTCTGCACTACCCGCTGCATCAGTTCGTCCCGGATCATAAAGTTAGTTGCACTGGTATCTTCATCCATCAGCAGCACTCTGCTTCCTGCTTCTATACTCTCCATCACTCCTGCCGCCTGGGAAGTGCTTCCGCTGGCATCCTGAGTAGAAAAAGAAACGGTATCTTTTTTATTCGGCAGATCCTTAATAAACAGCGAAATATTCACCTGATCAATACTGCGCCCATCCTCCGCCCGGATTTTCATAGCGGAAGCATCGGTGATCACGTATTCCCTTCCATCCCCCGCAATATGATTATAAATTCCTGTCTCCAGTGCCTTCAGCAGCGTAGATTTTCCATGGTAGCCTCCGCCCACGATGAGCGTAACACCCAGCGGAATTCCCATTCCGGAAATCACCTTTCCATGTGGCAGCTCCATCGTCACCTCCAGGGTTTTGGGGGAAACAAACGGAATCGCCTGTTTCATCGGCCGGCTGGATATCCCTGTCTCCCGGGGCAGAATAGAGCCGTTTGCCACAAAAGCTGCCAGCTTCCGCCGTTTCAGCTCTTCCCGGATAAATTGCTGCTGGTTTGCCAGCTCACTGATTTTCTGCAGTTTTTTCCCATCCAGGGAAGCATAATAAAATGCCTGTTTTACACACCTTGGAAGAAATTCAAATAAAATTTTCTCCAGTCCCTGTGCCTGAATGGTTCTTCCATTCGCCGGAAATCCGATTTCCATGCGGCAGACAATGGTTCCTGTTTTGGAGTCCATCTGGCATCCGCTGCGCTCCAGGATCTCCTGGCCGCACCGGCTGACTGCGATCAGCCCGCTTTTTCCGGAACCCTTCACCTGAAAGGAATACCGCTCCAGTTGTCCCCCCATTGTTCGCAGCAATTCATCCTGCAGCGCAATCCGTTTCCATTTTGTATCATATAATTCCTGTGGAAAACCGGCCTTTGCTCCCTCGATCACCACGGTGACTCTGGAAGGAGATGCAAACGGATCCCCCTGTACATGATCAATAGACAGCGTATAATCGGAAAACTGATAGTTTCCCCTCAGATCCTTATAGGCCGGATAGCCCCTGTGATCGATCCGTTCCAACTGGGCTCTCAGCTCACCGCTGCTGCCCCCCTGTGTTTTCATTCTGTCTGTATTTCTGAAACGTCTTCCTTCCGGACGATATTCTTCTCTCATGCTTTGCCTCCATCTTTGAACATCCGCTCATCTTATATTTGCTCTGTATTTTCACGGTTCCGTTCTCTTTTTTTCAACCGGTCTATTGCCGCCTTTATTTTAACACTAATTTTGATTTTTTAATACAGAGTAATTGATGATTTTGAGAAAGCATCGACTAATTCGCAGAAAACCTCAGATACAAAAAAGGCTGACAAAACACGAAAGCTTCGTGCTTTGCAGCCTTTTTTTGTTTATATAATTTCAGCTTCTGTCTTAGTTGTTGATCAGTTTGCTGTCTTCGCTGTTCCAGCTATACAGTTTACGGATCTCAGCGCCAACCTTCTCTGAAGGATGCTCTGCTGCCAGTTTTCTCATGGCCTTGAAATGAACCTGAGAACCTGCATCGGACATATCCAGCAGAAATTCTTTTGCAAAGGTACCATCCTGAATATCGGAAAGGATCTTCTTCATGGTCTTCTTGGTCTCTGCAGTGATCAGCTTCGGTCCTGTTACATAATCGCCGTATTCAGCAGTATTGGAGATAGAATATCTCATGCCTGCGAAGCCGGACTGATAAATCAGGTCTACGATCAGTTTCATCTCATGGATACATTCGAAATATGCATTTCTCTCATCATATCCTGCTTCACACAATGTCTCGAAACCAGCCTGCATCAATGCGCAGACACCGCCGCAGAGAACTGCCTGCTCACCAAAGAGATCCGTCTCTGTCTCAGTGCGGAAGGTGGTCTCCAGAACGCCTGCACGAGCGCCGCCGATTGCCAGAGCATATGCCAGAGCCATATCCAGAGCTTTGCCGGAAGCATCCTGCTCTACCGCTACCAGACAAGGAACACCCTTACCAGCCTGATATTCGCTTCTTACCGTATGACCAGGTCCCTTAGGAGCGATCATGGTTACATCTACAAATTTTGGAGGAACGATACATCCGAAATGGATATTGAAACCATGAGCGAACATCAGCATGTTGCCCTCTTCCAGATTCGGTTCGATATCTTTCTTGTACATGGCAGCCTGTTTTTCATCGTTGATCAGGATCATGATGATATCTGCTCTCTTTGCTGCCTCTGCTGCTGTATATACTTCAAATCCCTGATCTACTGCTTTCTGCCATGATCTTGATCCTTCATACAGACCAATGATTACATTGCATCCGGATTCTTTTGCATTCAGAGCATGTGCATGTCCCTGGCTGCCGTATCCGATCACAGCAATGGTCTTTCCCTCTAATAATGATAAGTTACAATCTTCCTGGTAAAACATTCTTGGTTCCTGCATCTTCATTTCCTCCCGAAATCTCATATCAGTTGTCCAACAACTGTTTGCTTGTTGTATGACAACTATTGTAAGTCCTGAAACGACATTTGTCAATCCCTTATTTCAAATTTATTTTAACGTGAGTTGCAGTTCAGTCTTTTACTTGACGCACAACTTCCGGGCGGCTGCCCTCCCCCGTCAGTCGGGATCCAGTTCTTCCGTCCAGGGAAGCTGCTCATTCCATATGGCATGATGCAGATGAATGGTGACAGCACTTTTCAATGCGGATGCATCTCTGCGTTCCAGAAAGTTCATAATCATGATATGATCTTTATACGCATCCTCTGCAATCACATCCAGATTAAAATTCAGCGCAAATGTGGTTTCTATGGTCTCTGTCAGCATGGGAATAAAACGGCTGAGAAATTCATTGTGGGATGCCTTGAGGAATGCGCCATGAAAGGCACTTTCTGACGCAATTCGCTGTTTTCCCTCAGGATCAGCCATTAGCTGCCGCTGGCACTCTCTGCCCAGCTCCAGAATGTGAGCAATTTCCTCATCGCTGGCTCTTTTACAGGCCAGAACAGCCGCTTCCGGTTCAAAAATCATCCTGGCTTCATATAAATCGCGCAGCGTTATTTTCATATCGGAAAATTCCTGCATATTCGCCGTGCTGTCTGCGTATTGGTTCAACTGCTCTGTCACAAATGTTCCGCGCCCCCGCTTCACGATCAGCAATCCTTCCGAAGTCAAAATCCGGATTGCTTCCCTCAGCGTAGTTCTGCTGATTCCCAGATTTTCAGACAATTCGTTTTCATTCGGAAGCTTCTCCCCAAACTGGTAGGTCTGTTTCGTCAAGATCAACTCCCGAATCGTGTCTGCGGTGCGCTGAGATAAGTTTTCCTGTTCTTTCCGCATTCCATTTCCTCATTTCTGCCTTGTCATTTCTGCCTTGTCATCTTTTCCTTACATGCATCTTTCTATTATACACGATAATCGGAAAAATCAAATCTTTTTTTATACGGCACTTTTTTATATAGCAGCCGTTTCTCCCCGATTGAAGCGTTTTTTGCATATCAAAGCACCTGACGATATGAAGGCATAAAAATAAGACCGTACATTTAGCCACTCAATAAGGATGTTTACGAAAATCAAGAATTGTTTAGCGTGACAGCCGAACGATAGGCAATTTAGTCCACAGGTAAACAGCGTAAGCAATCATTATTACCGACTGAATAACAATTAAGACAAGTTCTCTTGTCCCTTGAACTAACGAAATCCAATTTACAAAATCGAATAATGTATGCCATATTATGATAACGATAATGCTCTTTGTTGTGATGGCGATTTCAGCAGCTACAATACCGAATATAAATGCATTTAAAATACTCAGCAGGACCATCGGCAGACTGCTTCCCGAAAATGCTTGTGCAAAGTGTACTGCCGCAAAAAACACTGAAGTTAGGATTACCGTTTTCTTAACTGTAAAACAAGTTTCAAGCTCCTTTAATATAAGTCCTCTAAAATAAATTTCTTCGGATAATCCAATTGCAAAAGTGAAAAAGACTAAGGCGATAACAGCATGTATATCATGATTCGCACTAAAAAAGAGAAAACCTGCTTTTGAAGCAACAAGAGGCAAAAAATACAATACTATTTTTCCGCTGCCTTTTTCCATCCTTCTAAAACCGATTTGCCTTGGTGTTATGTGCAGTATCAGCATAAAGACAATAGGTATCAACAAGGAAAGCATCATAAAAGCACCTTGTATTATGTATCCTTGTATCGTATCAATTTTATTGATTGCAATAATCACGCCAGATATTATAGGAAATACTGTTAATGCAACTGCAAGCATCATAGAGCTAACCAATGATTTAGCTGCATGCTTCTTCATTTTATCACTTCCTTTTTCACACCTTATTATATCAAATTTACTCGTCCTGCACCTGCGTTCCAAATGCAGGAGATAATTTTCCATATCCAGTATAGCACATTTGCTGCCAACCTGTACAAGCGGTTTGATTTATGCTCGGCTAAATATCCGATTTTCTGCTGCTGCATGCTTTTTGAGCAGCCCAGTCTTTCGCAGCGCAGATACCGCATGGCTTACACCGGTCCTTGATACTTCCTATCTGCATCCATATTGATGGCACAGTCGCAGCATCGGCGCATCAGTTCCATGTCATGGGTGATGATAAGAATTGTCCTTTTTTGCTTTGCCTCAGATTGCAGAACGTCTGCAATTATTTCCATATTTCCGCCGTCAAGACCGCTGGTAGGCTCATCAAAAATCAAGATGCTCCTGTCAGACAGAATGCCGCAGGCAATAGACAGCCTTTGTTTTTGCCCGCCGGATAAGCTTGCCGGGTGAACATCCTTGTATTCGTACAGGCCAAGCTGTTTCAGAAGCTGCCGGGCGCGGTCAATCCGTTCAGGGGAACGATCAGCGTTTAGCAGCAGTTCCTCCGTCACGCTGTTCGTAAAAAACTGCGTACCTGTATCGTTGGAGCTGTACCAAATCCGGCGGCGGCGCTGCTTCGCCGAATGTCGGGCGCCATCTATCTCAACAATACCGCCGCTCTCCCGCCACAGCCCCGCAAGCGTAAGCGCGAGGCTGGTCTTTCCAGCGCCGTTGTGACCGGTAAGTGCGGTGATCTGCCCAGGATAAAGAGAAAAATTGAAATCAACAAATATCTCGGTGCGTTTCCTCCTGCAGCAAAGGTTTTTTGTACACAACGCCGCTGTGTTCCCACCGGGGGCGGATAGTTTGTTGATTTCTGCCTTTATCAGCTCTCGTAAACCGTCCGCCCTGCGTTGTTCGGATGAAATCCGATTCATTTGGGCCGCCGTTCGCTCCCACCGGATGCTTCCATGATTGATATAGATGAACCGGTCGGCAATGCCGCTGAGCCATGATAACCGATGCTCTGCGATGATGAGGGTGCATCCGTCGGCTTTAAGCTTTCTGAGTGCTGCTGCTAACCTCTCCGCTCCCTCATCGTCTAAATTAGAGGCAGGCTCATCACAGACATATATCGTGGGCGAGAGCGCATAGACGGAAGCAATCGCCACTCGCTGCTTTTCTCCGCTGGAGAGTACATCAAGGCTCTGATCTTGAAGCCGATTCAGGGAAAACGCACTGATGGCGCCGTCTGTGCGGATGCGAATTTCACTCTTGGAAAGTCCGTAATTTTCACAGGCAAATGCCACTTCGCCCCGCAGCTCCGAAGAAAAGAACTGACTCTTGGGGTCTTGAAATACGCTTCCGATCTGCCTTCCTATCGCCCATCCTGGCAGCTCCCAAAGGGGCTGACCGTCTATCAGGATGCTTCCGGCTAAACTGCCGGGATACAAGTTTGGTGCAAGGCCGTTGATAAGCCGGGTAAGTGTGGTTTTCCCGCCGCCGGAGGGACCGGTCAGAACCACGCACTCGCCGTCACTGATGGTTAGGTCAATGCTCTGAACGCCCTTCTTGCAATCGGAATAAGTAAAGCATAGATTTTTTATCTCGATCATAACCGCACACCTCCCACAAGCAGGAACGCTGCTGTGCCCACCGTCCAAAGTGTAAACCATAGCCCATCACGCCAATCTAACGCTTTTCCATAATAGCTGCCCCGCACACCGGGATAATCAGCCCCCCGCGCCAATGCCGACACAGATAGCTGATCGGCAATCTGTAAGCACCGCAGTAATAGCGGCACGATCACATATTCACAAGAGGCTGCCGGATGACAGAGCACCTGCCCCAATGCTGTTAACCTGCGGTTTCGCATGGAACGCACCACGCTTTTGAGCTCCGCCTTCATTGTGGGGAAAAAACGGAACATGACCAGCAGGCCCAGAATGATGGGCGTGGGCATGTGGATACGGGATAAAAATGCAGATAGCTCGCCGGGAGGGGTGGTGATAAGGTCCCACGCCACAATAAATACCGGAGATAAATTCCAGAACATCAGCACATAAAACTCCGAGAAGATTACCATGTGCAGGTTGTGAAATCGGATTAGGTACAGTAACGCCGCCAAAAAGATATAGAATATTCCAAAGGAGCACAGGAGCCGCCGGTTCTTCTGTGTGGCGAGGTAAGCAAACCCTAACACAGAGAGAACACAGGTCAGCACTGTGTCGGAGGTCAGGGAAATGCCGATGATAGCGCAAAGAAGCGCCCAAAGTTTGACCGCAACCGCAAGATTTTTGCATTGCATCAGAGTACGCCCGCCTTTTTAAAGTGTTTCTTGATTAGCCCGCTGCCGATCAAGCTTCCAACAAAGCCGCAGGCCGTGGTAAAGACAATGATGAATACCAGCCAACCGGGAGAAGTATAGTAGCTGACAAAGGAATCGATGTAGCTTTGCTCCATACCGCTGGCGCGGGCAAAGGCTTCATAAGTATCCCAAAAGAACCAGATAGGAAGCAGGTTTACACCGTTATACAGAAGGCTGGCAGCCGTCCATGCGGCGGTCATTTTCTTTTTTGATTCCCAACCGTTTTTCCATAAAATGATCTCGCAGATAATTCCTGCCACGATATAATACGGTAACAGATACCAGTTTCCCATAGCGAGAAACACAAGGCCGAGAATGGTCATATACGCAAGAGATACAAATCGCTTGTGCACGCGGCTCACCATGAGAAAATAGACCGGTGCGCACAGCAGCATCGTGAAGCCTACCGAGAGAACCATACTGACAAAATCGTTTGCCATACACACCATATTGACGACGAGTTGAATGGCAATCAACAGCACTGTAAGAAGCGCCGTAGTAATAACATCCCGAACCGTCCACTTGTTTGACTTTTCCATATTAAGTACCTTCTTTCTTTGTGTTGTAAAAACTAAAATCGCAGAACCCGGCTCTGCATCCGATGGTTTTCGTCCTACCGCATTAGACGCCTAAACCGCCTCCCATCCGCCAACCAATGGCCTGTTCCCGCACGCTGACAAAGCGTCGGTACAAACCTTCCTGTGCCATGAGTTCCTTGTGTTTGCCCTGCTGGACGATATTTCCCGCCTCCAATACGATAATTTGGTCGGCATTTCGCACAGTGGATAGGCGGTGAGCGATCATAATGACCGTTTTGTCCCTTGTCAGCGCTGTGATGGCCCTTTGCAGTTCTCGTTCATTCTCTGGGTCTACGCTGCCTCATCCAAAATGATGATTGGACCGTTTTTAAGTATCGCTCCGGCAATGGCGATGCGCTGGCGCTCGCCACCGGAGAGGCTGCCGCCCCCGTCACCCAGAATGGTGTCATATCCCTGGAATAAGGCAGAAATGAAGTCGTGACAGCTTGCCTGCTTTGCGGCAGAAATGACTTCCGCATCTGTTGCCCCAGGTCTGCCAATTCGGATGTTTTCATGAACGGATAAGTGGAACAAAAAAGTGTCCTGAGATACATAGCTTATCGTCTCCATGACCTGGGAGAGCGGCAGCTCACGCACATCCACGCCGCCTATTCTAACCGCACCGCTCTTTGCTTCCCAAAAGGAAGCGATCAGCCGGGCGACCGTGGATTTGCCGGAACCGGAAGGTCCTACAATGGCGGTCATTCCTTTCGGCACAGCCTTAAAGCTGACGCCATGCAGCACTTCAGCGTCGCCGTACCCAAAACCTACATTTTCAAAAGATACTTGGCTGTTATCCAATTTGACCGGCTTGTGGGGGCGGTCAAGCTCTTCTTCCTCCAGAAGTCCGGAGATTTCTTTGACTGTGGAGCCTGCCATAGCCAGATTATCTGTGTATTGCAGCGCCTGTATGAGCGGCTTCACAAGGCCAAGTGCCAAAATGATGCAGGTAATAAAGGCGGATGCCTCTATACTGCCGCTCATAAAAAGATAAGAACCCACATTCCGATGGGCGCCAGCTCGTAGTTTTTATGACAGATTTTTACTACAATTTGTGATATTGCAAGATAAGGTATTACTCTTTTTTTGTTCCACTGTTTTTCTCCCTCCGTAATATGCTATCTGATGATGAGCAGGCCGATGCCTGTCTGTGCAGCCGCCAAAGCCGGAGCTGGGATAAACGGCCATAACAGATTGTCATTTTTACTGCACTTAGTTTTTGGTTAGATTACACTAACCCATGTTGAAAAATTAAGGCTCATTTGAGCCTTAATAAACCATCCCAACCACAGTTAAAGAAAGTGGCGAGTTCGTTTACATATCCGATAGCTTGTTTTCTGGTCATATCGTGTGCCACAGTTTCAAATACTCCTGTAAAGTAAGCGCTGGTAATCATATGGTGAAGATTATGACTGACGCTGCCTTCCACCTTACCGAGTTTCCGCAATTTTTCATAATACTGTTCTGTCTGTTTTACCTCCAGTTCCACAAGCTCATGGATATAGTTTTCATATTTTGTCCCGCTTGCACAACACACCACAAGCTTAAAAGCATCAAAATTATCGTAGATATAATTGATAAAGCAGTTCAAATAATTCGTAGACAGCTCTCTGCTTTCTTCTTCCTTACCCGCAGGAATCAAATCATAATGAACATCCTGTGCTGCTTTGAATTGCTCCATCAGGCCGTCTGCAACATCAGATACAAGTGCATCAAACAGCGCAGCCTTATCCGGATAGTAGCCATAAAAGGCTCCCTGTGTAAAACCGGCTTCTTTTACAATCCCTCTGAGAGACGCATCTTTGAAGCCTTTTGAGAGAAATTCTTTTTTCCCAACCTCTAACATCTTTTTCTGGGTCTCTGTATATTCCGCCATACTCTCACACGCCTTTCGTCGGATTATATCAGTGATATATATCACTGATATAATAGCACGGTCAGCATATGCTTGTCAATAGCGTTTTATAAAAAGATACATTTTTTGAAATCGCTGCCGAAACTGCCCTTTTGAATTTTTGTGGGATAGTCTCATTCCTCCGCAGCGAGAGCATGAGGGAAAGAAGTTTCTTGTTGAGGGCAATAAAGCCACAGCCGATAGAGGGAAACAGGTAATCGGTAAATTGCCCGATTTCGATATAGTTTCGCCCAAACCTTGATAGGTCTTTACATAGGTCAGCTTGCGTTCGTAAATCTCATCGGGAACATCGTGATATGTGTCTGTTGTGATGTGGTCATAGTATTTTTAGCCGCTGTTATGGAGGGGATATATTACCTTTCGTTTTTTTGGTTATGCTTTGATGCACCCGCATAGGCAAAAAGCGGAGAACTAAGCCGAAACTCAAAGGTTTCTCTATCTACTGTTCCAACCGTCTGTTTGCTGTCATACAGCTCTAACAGAAATGCTGCCATTTGTGTGCTTGTATGATAAGTACCAAAAAGTTTGTCGTAATCGTAATCATTTACATTGTTTGCTACCTTACCAAACTCCGTTTGGGTAGCAGCAGGTGCTAAAACTTTCGCTTGTAGTTTTGCATGGTTTTCTTGCAGTTCCCTTGCCAACCCCTCCGTAAATGTACTGACATAAAACTTAGTTGCACAATAAGTTACCGCTGTCGGAACGATAGTATAGCCTCCCGCCGAGGAAATGTTAATGAGCTGACTTCCCATAGTATCCTTGTAATCTCTCACATAAAGTGATGATAAAAGAGTGAGGGCTTCCACATTAAGGCGTAACATGGTTAAGGTTTTTTCAAGGCTTTGCTCCGCTACAAATTCGTAGTTTCCAAATCCCGCATTGTTAATCCAAGCGTCAATCGGATAGCTTTGTAGGCTATCGTAAAGCTTATAGACATTTTGAATGATGGATAAATCGGACATTTTTACTACTACATCTAGTGACGGGAAAACTTGCTGAATTTCCTTTTTCAGTTTTTCCAACTTATCCTGCCGCCGAGCAATGACAATCAAATTTTTACCTCGTCTTGCAAAGGCTTTCGCTGTTTCGTACCCAATGCCAGAACTCGCTCCAGTGATGGCTATATAACCTACTTGTGTTTGTGTATTTACCATTTGTAAATCCTCCTCTTGCTTGATATAATATCACTATACAATGTAGAGTTAGCTCTAGGTCAAGCATTATTTTGGAGGTAAACGAATGAATTATACAATCGGTGAATTTTCGACACTCACAAATTTAGGAATACATACTTTACGTTACTATGAAAAAGAAAAGCTTATCAGCCCAGAACGCAAGGAAAATGGCAGGCGGCTCTATTCTGAAAACGATGTAAGCTGGATTCAGTTTATTAAACGCCTAAAAGACACGGGTATGCCCATCAAGGAAATTCAAAAGTATGCCACATTTCGTGCCATCGGCGATTCCACGCTGACCGACCGGATGGAAATGCTTATTAAGCACAGGGCGGCTCTGAACGAGGAAATTGTAAAATTACAGGAACATCTTGAAAAATTGGATTCCAAGATTGACTATTATCAAGCGGAAATTGAAAAGAACGCTCAAACGGAAAAGTAGTGTTTGTATAAGCGGCGGTTCTGAAATTCATTTCAAAACCGCCGTTTGGCGGTAACTATTATCGAGAAATGAAGTATATGAATATTTTTACTTAATAATTGCATAACCTCCATCTTTGAAATCAAAGTTTACTATGCCGGTTTGTGTACCATTTGAATATGTTAAGGTGTTTTCTGATTTGGTAAAGTCGGTTGAAATGTCACCATACGAGGCACAATTTGCAATGGTAATGTCACAGTCCTTATATATTCCGTCCTTTAACTTTGTAGACAAGGTTTAAGGCATAAGAAAAGCCGTAGGACTTCAAAATCCTACGGCAAATCTTAAAAACTGAAAACATCCTTATTAGACTGGGGCTTTCGATCCGGTCTTATTTTTATGTTATGTCTTATTTTTATGTTATGTATTATTTCTGTTTTGCTTTTCCTGTCAGATAATAAGGCAATGCTACAAAGATAATACCGCCTACCATATTGCCAAGAGTCACAATAGCCAGGTTGTATACCATACCGCCCAGGCTGACTGCTGCTCCGTTGGGATTCAGCAAACCGATGGATAAGAATGTCATATTTGCAATACTATGCTCAAATCCACAGGTAACGAAAGTGGTGACACAGCAGAAGCACATAGCCATTTTTGCGCCTTCTGATTTCAGTCTTGTTCCGCACCAGATTGCCACACAGACACAGATGTTGCAGAGGATTGCCTTTGCAAACAGGTTGACTGGTGTGCCGGACATCTTTGCTACTGCCGATGAGGAGCAGAATGCTCCGATATCGCCGCTGCCCGGGATACCTGTCATGGTGAAGAGCAGAGCTGCCACTACAGAGCCTACCAGATTAAATACCCAGCAGATCGCCCAGTATTTTGCGATTTTGCCCCACGAAACAGTTTTTGTAAAGCCTCCTACTGCCATGACAAAATTGTTGCCGGTAAATAGTTCCGAGCCCGCCATCATTACCATGCACAGACCTACTGAGAATACAATTCCGCAGATCAGCTTGGTACAGAATGCACCGCCGCCGCTAAATACTCCGCCAACTACTCCCATCAGAATGCTGCCCAGCGCAATATACATGCCAGCCATGCAGGACATCAGGCAAAAGCCCAGCATATTTTTTTCCATAAAATTCGCTTTATTTTTCGCAGTCGTGCTGACCGCTGTAATATCACTTTCGTACATACCTCATCTCACCTTTCCGTCAAAAAGATTATACTTCATATTTTACCTAACGAAGGATGCCGCATTCCGGATTGTTCCTTAGAACAACTCTAAATCCAGAATGCCACCGCATTCTGGACGCAAGGCGCCCGTCATGCAAAGCATGACATTTTCCTTAGCGCGCCTCTGCGATCCCGCCGGTCGAGCCTCGGGATTGTTCTTTAGAATAATTCAAAATCCAGAATGCCACCGCATTCTGGACGCGAGGCGCCCGTCATGCTTTGCATGACATCTTCCCTTGGGCGCCTCTGCGATCCCGCCGGTCGGCCTTCCGGATTGTTCCTTAGAACAATCCGGAAATTTTTCCGGTCTCGTCCACATCAATACGCTCTGCAGCCGGTACCTTCGGCAGTCCCGGCATGGTCATGATCTCACCGGTGAGGGCTACGATAAAGCCTGCGCCTGCAGAAATCTTCAGATTGCGAACGGTCACTTCAAATCCAGTCGGTGCGCCCAGCTTGGTCTGGTCGTCGGTCAGGGAGTACTGTGTCTTCGCTACACAGATCGGGCAGTCACCGTAGCCCATAGCTTCCAGTTGTTTTGCCTGCTTCTGAGCATTTGCGGTCAGCACTGCCTTGCTTCCGCCGTAGATCTTCTGAACGATCTGATCCAGTTTTTCTTCGATGGCGCCTTCCAGTTCATAGCTGAAGGTGAAATCATTCGGTTCTTCACAGAGACGGATCACTTCTTCTGCCAGTCTCTTTCCGCCTTCGCCGCCCTTTGCCCATACTTCAGACAGAGCTACGTTTACGCCCAGTTCTTTGCATTTTGCTTCTACCAGATCCAGTTCTTCCTTGGTATCAGTCGGAAATGCATTAATTGCAACTACGCAGGGCAGTTTGTATACGTTTCTGATATTGCTTACATGCTTCAGCAGGTTCGGAAGTCCTTTTTCCAGTGCTTCCAGATTCTGATTATTCAGGTCTGCCTTTGGAACGCCGCCGTTGTATTTCAGAGCACGGACGGTAGCTACGATCACTACTGCACTCGGATTCAGACCAGCCATACGGCATTTGATATCCAGGAACTTTTCAGCACCCAGGTCAGCGCCAAAGCCGGCTTCTGTGATGGCATAATCGCCTAATTTCAGAGCCATCTTGGTAGCAATAACGGAGTTGCAGCCGTGAGCAATGTTTGCAAATGGTCCGCCATGGATGATAGCCGGGGTATGTTCCAGAGTCTGTACCAGGTTTGGTTTCAGGGCATCCTTTAACAGTGCGGTCATAGCGCCCTGTGCATGAAGATCACCTGCGGTGACCGGTTTCTGCTCTGCTACTTTTCCATAGGTATATCCTACGATGATGCGGGACAGACGTGCTTTCAGGTCATTGATGTCATTTGCCAGACAAAGCACTGCCATGATCTCAGATGCTACCGTGATATCATAGCCATCTTCTCTTGGCATACCATTGGTCTTTCCGCCCATACCGTCTACTACAAAACGGAGCTGACGGTCATTCATATCCACACATCTTCTCCAGGTGATCTTTCTCGGGTCGATGTTCAGTGCATTTCCCTGGAAAATATGGTTGTCCAGCATCGCTGCCAGCAGGTTGTTCGCTGCGCCGATGGCATGGAAGTCCCCGGTGAAATGAAGGTTAATATCTTCCATCGGAACTACCTGAGCATATCCGCCGCCGGCTGCTCCGCCTTTTACGCCGAATACCGGTCCAAGGGACGGCTCACGAAGTGCTACGCACACTTTTTTGCCAAGCTTCTGCATACCGTCTGCCAGACCTACTGTAGTAGTGGTCTTGCCTTCTCCGGCCGGAGTAGGATTGATTGCGGTAACCAGGATCAGCTTTCCGTCTTTTTTGTCCGTTTCTTTTAACATGTTGTAGTCGATTTTTGCTTTGTAATTACCATACTGCTCCAGGTATTTTGCATCAATGCCAGCCTTTGCAGCTACCTCGGTAATTTTGTCCATTGTTGTTTCCTGTGCGATTTCGATGTCTGATTTAAATCCCATAATAAGTAATCCCCTTTCAATCTTTCCGATGTGTCTGCCACATCTGTTGTTTTTATTTTCAGCTTCGCGCAAAATGCGCTTTTTTCAGGATGCAAAAAAAGATCCTGCTGTGCAGAATCTTTTGATTTTCCCATCTATCTCATCACTAAGGCTGCGGCCAAAGCGGATATTCTACGGAAAACCGCGCAAAACTTCCATAAAACTGCGCAAAAAAGATTCTACCTCTCAAACGCAGTAGCGGAAGCGATACCATAGCGCGGATCTTATCCTTCGTTCACATAAAATCTTCCCTTCATGTGACACTTAACGTACAATACCTACTCTACCGTAACCGAAAATACTCCGGTTATTCATCATTCTCATGATGAAAATTCTGATTGTTTTCTTACTCTTTCAAAGCCTTTGAATTGTATTATTTTCTTCAGAAGCTTCGTTCCCGGTCAGAGGACCTGAGAAAAGTAAAAAAGACAACATTTCAGTTTCAAATGCTGTCCAGACGGTCGACTGAATATGATTTTGATTACCCCGTGGTAACCCACGTTCATTCCGTCAGCAATCAAAACTTCCTAACGACGTAACTATATCAAATTCAGCCTTCATTGTCAAGTTTTTGACAAGCATTTATTGTATTTTTTCGGATACAAGCTTACTTCACAAGAACCTCCGTCCGCAGTTCCTTTTAAAAATCCGGAGAAGAACTTTACGCTAAATCCGATCCAGCTCTTCTCTCCAGATTCTCACACAGGCATCGCTTGGCATACGCAGATCGCCTCTCGGAGATACCGCCACGGAACCCACCTTCGGGCCGTCCGGGATACAGGAGCGCTTGAACTGCTGGGCAAAAAAACGCCAGTAGAAGGTCTTCAGCCATTTGAGAATAAAATCAGCTTCATATATGCCTTCGAACGCCAGCTTTGCGATCCGGTAGATTTTCATTGGCGGAAAGCCCAGACGAAGCACATAATACAGGAAAAAGTCATGCAGCTCGTAAGGTCCCACCAGATCCTCTGTCTTCTGTGCAATCTCTCCGTCTTTGGGAGGCAGGAGTTCCGGGCTAACCGGAGTATCCAGTACATCCAGCAGTACCCGGTTCAATCCTTCATCACCGCAGGTATCTGCATAATACTTCACCAGATGACGCACCAGCGTCTTTGGAACGGAGCAGTTCACCGCATACATGGACATATGATCCCCGTTGTAGGTTGCCCAGCCAAGGGCCAGCTCAGACAAATCACCGGTGCCGACGACCAGACCTCCGATCTGATTTGCGATGTCCATCAGAATCTGGGTACGTTCTCTGGCCTGGCAGTTTTCATAAGTCACATCCTGCACCCCGCTG
Organism: Lachnospiraceae bacterium; assembly: GCA_028689585.1. Taxonomy (GTDB): domain Bacteria; phylum Bacillota; class Clostridia; order Lachnospirales; family Lachnospiraceae; genus Merdiplasma. Next base: position 154,161 of record JAQVCW010000003.1, read on the forward strand.
TCATGGCCGATATCCCGAAAGTGCATCATCACCGCTTCTTTTATGTTGATCTCCCGCAGGGTACAGCCAAGAGTTCTGGTCATTTCACAGGCATTGCTGTATGTCCGGCTGGTAGTGCCAAAGCATGGCATGGTCACTGCGACAATATTTTCGCGGGGAAGCGAAAGCATATCAAATGCCTTTGCCATCACCACCAGCGCCAGCGTAGAATCCAGTCCGCCGGAAATACCTACTACAATATGCCGGCAGTTGATGTGTTCCAGGCGCTTCTTCAGGCCCAGTGCCTGTATGGTGAGAATCTCTTCACAGCGGCTGTCTCTGTCTGTCTGGCTGGAAGGTACAAATGGCTTCGGATCAAATTTTCTGGTCAGCTTCGTCTCCTCTAAATCCAGTTGGAACGGGATCACCTCATAGCCGTTGGAATCGATCCGGTCCATACCGCAGTCATAGGTGGTCATCCTTCTGCGTTCAGCCCGCAGTCTCTGGATATCCAGCTCACTGTAAGTGATACCGGTGGTAAAACGCCGGGACTGTGCCAGCAGAGCGCCGTTTTCCGCTATGATATTGTGACCGCTAAATACCAGGTCCTGTGATGACTCACCCTCTCCGGCACTGGCATAGATGTATCCGCAGAGCAGTCTGGCGGACTGCCCCAGTACCAGATCCCTCCGGTAGCTGCTCTTTCCCGTCACCTCATCACTGGCGGAAAGATTTACGATCAGATTCGCCCCCGCCATGGCATGAGTATTGCTGGGGGGATTGGGAGCCCAGAGATCTTCGCAGATTTCTGCTGCAACGCAAAGTCCCTGAATCTCCTCACAGGTAAAAAACTGGTTCATACCGAAGCAGACGGACTCATCATCGATCTGGATATAGTCGTATGACTCCTGCCCCGGATAAAAATGCCGCGCCTCATAAAATTCATTGTAATTTGGAAGATACCGCTTCGGTATCAGCCCCAGCAGCCGGCCATCCGAGCATACAGCCGCCACATTATACAGCTTTCCTTCTTTTTCCCAGGGAAGTCCCACAAATACCAGTGCTTTTTTCCCTTCGGTACTCTCCTGTATCCGCTTCAGGGAAGCTTTTGCCTCCTGGATCAACTGCTCCTGCCAGAACAGATCCTGACAGGTGTATCCGGTGATGCACAGCTCCGGAAATACAATGATCTTTGCACCGTTTTCATATGCTTCTTCCAGATATTTTTCAATCACCTCTGTATTGTAGATGCAGTCTGCCACTTTTATTTTAGGGGTGACGGCTGCTACCTTGACAAATCCATCTTTCATCCTGATCTCCCTCTCCATTGTTATGTGTGCCCGCGAAACGGACAAAGCCCTGAGAACCACCTTTTTCTCATATTTCACTGACGCTGTCGCTAAATGTCCGCTTTTTCCAGAATATCCTTCAATTCATCCACTGAAAATTCATAATTTTTGCTGCAGAAATGACAGTTCACTTCGATTGGCTTCCCATCGTTTATCATTTCCCGGATCTCTTTCTTTCCGATGCTGATCAGCGCTTTTTCCACCCGTTCCTTTGAGCAGTCACAGTGATAGGAAATCTCTGTCTTTTCATTGATCTCCAGGCCAAATTCGACCAGCAGCTCTTCTAATATCATTTCCGGTGTCATTCCGGAATCCAGCATAGCGGTCACCGGCCTCACTTCTGCCAGCTTCTTTTCCAGTTTATCAATGATTTCATCAGATGTAAAGGGCATCAACTGAATAATAAAGCCGCCTGCCTGCTTTACCGTATTATTTTTTTCCATCAGAACGCCCAGTCCCACCGAAGACGGAACCTGTTCCGATATGGCAAAATAATAGGTCAGATCCTCTGCTATTTCTCCTGTCTGCAATTCACAACTGCCCACGTAGGGATCCTTCAGCCCCATGTCTTTGATCACCTGCAACATCCCCGGCCCGATGGCACCGGAAACGTCCAGCTTGCCCTTTGCGTTGGCCGGTATGGCCACTGCCGGGTGATTTACATAGCCTTTTGCATGGCCTTTGGAATCCGCCGTCACCACAATCCCGCCGATCGGCCCTTTTCCCTTTATCTGAAGGGTAAGAAGATCCTTATCCCCTTTCATCATGCTTCCCATCATTACTCCGCCGCAAAGCAGACGTCCCAGCGCTGCGGTAGCCACCGGACTGGTATTATGAGCCGCTCTTGCCGTCTCTGTCATCTCTCTCGTACTTGCCGCAAAAGCCCGTATCTGGCTGTCTGCTGCGGTTGCTCTTATCATATAATCCATTATTTTACTCCTGTCTGTCTGGAACATCAGCCCGTTCTGAATTTGCCTTTGGCAAATGGACTGACATGATCCTCTTTCTATACTTGTTGTTATACGTTTTCCTCCGCCATCCGTTTACAGCGTCACCTGCAGCAATTCCAGCGCCAGGCCGCCGGCCACCCCGGATACATACAGCAGTCCGGTAATTTTCATATTTTCCTTCAGATTGGAATTGGTGCGAAACAGCACCAGCAGGCCCACACCGGCCCCCACCAGCAGGCCGGACATCATGGCTCCGGCGCTCATGGCACCTTCCATATATAAAGTAGTAATCACCACGGAGGCGGCACAATTCGGAATCAGACCGATGATGCCCGCCAGAATTTCTCCCACTACCGGCTGATTTAAAATCACATTGCCCAGATTGTCTTCCCCGATCAGGGCAATCACCAGATTCAATGCCAGTGACACCAAAAAGATAAACAGCGTAATATTCAATGTATGCTTCGCTGCCGATTTTACAATGCTCTCTTCGCAATGGCACTGATCATGATCACACAGATCATGAATGCTGTCCCCTATTTTCCGCTGATTGAACTTCCGAAGGAAAAAGTCAGCCAGAATGCCCGCCAAAATACCGATCAGCGCTTTTAGCCCTACAATATGCAGAATCGTGGTCAGCGGAACCTGGCTGGACAGCAGAATCGGAAGCATCTCATCCGAAGTGGACAGAAATACTGCCAGCAGCGTTCCTACTGTAATCACCCGCCCGGAATAAAAACCGGCCGCAGCCGCCGAGAAGCCGCACTGAGGTATCGCTCCCAGCACACCGCCAAGCAATGGTCCCATCTTTCCGGCACGGCGTATAACTCCTTTCGTTTTTTCACTGGTTCGATGTTCGATGTATTCCATCAATAAATAAGTCAAAAACAAAAACGGTATTATTTTTACCGTATCAATCACACAATCCTGGAGAATCTCCAACATATTTCTGCTCCTGTTCTATCGTCTGATATTTCCTATGCCGCCGGCTGTGAAAAATGGAGGCTTTTATTTCCCCTGCTCTTCCATCTTCTGAGCCAGTTCCTCCAGATACATCCAGCGTTGCATCTTTTCTTCCAGGGCCGCTTCCTGTTTTTCTTTTTCCTGTGTCAGTTCGTGCAGCTTCAGAAAATCACTGGCGCAGGAGTTCATCTGCTCCTCCAGTGAAGCAATCCCCTCCTCCAGCCTGGAAATGTCCTCTTCTATGGTCTCATAATCCTTCTGCTCCTGCCAGGTAAACTTCAGCTTGGACGGAATCAGACGGGGCTTTCCGTTTTTGCCGGCATCCGCCGCCGGATCCTCTTTTGCATCCCCGCCGCGGCCCCTCCGGGGCTCACCGGAATTTAACTCAGCTTCCAGTTCTTTTCTCTGAGCGTAGTCTGTATATCCGCCTTCATACTGTTTTAATGTTCCCTTTTCGAAGGCAAATATCCGCCTCATGGTGCGGTCCAGAAAATAGCGGTCATGAGATACTGCAATCACAATGCCCTCATAATGGTCCAGATAGTCTTCGAGCAGCGTCATGGTCGCGATATCCAGATCATTGGTGGGCTCATCCAGGATCAGTACATTCGGAGCCTCCATCAGTACCCGGAGCAGATTCAGTCTGCGCTTTTCCCCGCCAGAAAGTTTCCCGATGGGACTATACTGCATATCCGATGGGAATATAAAACGTTCCAGCATTTTGGAGGCAGACACCAGTCCTTCCTCCGTGCGCACGTACTCCGCTGTATCCTTGATATAATCGATCACTCTGGTATCCGGATCCATCTCTGCAATATGCCCGGTGCTGCCGCTGCCGATTTCCTGGGCATAATATCCGATCTTCACCGTCTGGCCAATCTCGATCTGACCTTCATCCGGCTGCTCCAGTCCCTCTATGATCTTCATCAGCGTAGTCTTGCCGCAGCCGTTGCTTCCTATAAAAGCCACCCGATCCTGCTTCAGAAAAATATAAGAAAAATCCTGAAATAGAATCTTATCCCCATAGCGTTTTGATAAATGGGACAATTCTATGGTTGTCTTCCCCATCCGGGTGGATACGGAACTCAGTTCAACCTTGGCATCCATCTCCGGCGCACTTTGATTCTTTAAATCCTCATACCGCTGAATATGAGCCTTTTGTTTTGTAGAACGGGCTCTGGCTCCTCTCTGCATCCATTCCAGCTCAGTGCGCAGTATCGACTGACGCTTCCGCTCAGAAGCCTGTGCCATCTCCTCCCGTTCGGCCTTCAACTGCAAAAAACCGGAGTAATTCGTCTGATAGCTGTAGAGATTCCCTTTGTCGATCTCCACGATACAGTTGGACACACTGTCCAGGAAATACCGGTCATGGGTCACCATCAGCAGGGTGCCTCTCCAGCTCTTCAGATACTGCTCCAGCCATTCTGCCATCTCATTGTCCAGGTGGTTGGTGGGCTCATCCAGAATCAGAATATCCGCCGTGGACAACAAAATCTGTGCCAGAGCCAGCCGCTTGCGCTGGCCTCCTGACAGTTCCTTTACGGACTGCTCGTAGTCCGGCAGGCCCAGCTTTGTCAGCATTGCCTTTGCATTCCCTTCCCGGTCGCTCCAGCCGTTCTCGCCTCCATGCTCCCCGTTCAGCACACTTTCCAATACCTTTGCCTCCGGAGGAAAAACAGGATTCTGGGGCAGATAGCGGACTACCACCTGATTCGCCATGATTACTTTCCCCTCATCCGGCTCTTCGATGCCCGCCAGGATTTTCAGCAATGTAGATTTGCCGGTTCCGTTAATTCCGATCAGACCTGCTTTGTCCCCTTCCTGCAAAGAAAAAGAGACCTGATGTAAGAGCGTCCGGTCTGTATATGCTTTCGTGATGCTTTCTGCTGTTAATATATTCATAAATGTTACTCTCCTTTAATATAAGTGGCATTATAACACTTAAAATAAAAGGAAGCAACTTTCATTTCTTCAAAAACAGAGACTGTAAAGCTGCTGTTCACTCACACCTGAGGACGCTTTCCGGGTGGCTGCCCCAGGTATACCCCAGGTGCTGTTTCGAAAGCCAAGAGCATCTAAGGGTTCCGCAAGGTGTTCCAAAAGCAGGAATTGGGAGCCATAACTCACCTTCGGTTCAAACAAATGACTCCCAATTCCTATGGAACATCTTGTGGAACCCAAGATGCTTAGTCTTTCTGCAAATGCACCTGGAGTATACCTGGGGCAGCCGCCCGGAAGCTGTGCTTCAAGTAAAAAACTGAGCTGTAACCAGCAGCACGGCAAAACAAAAATAAAAGATTTTCGCCGCAGAATAATTATGCTATAATTGAAAAAACAACGAGCGGCGTGTCCGGTTTTCTAAGAAAACCGGATGTTCAAAGGAGGACTTTATTATGATAGAAGAAATGCTGGAGTTCAATAAGAAATTCGTAGCGGAGAAGCAGTATGAGAAATTTTCCTGTGGTAAGTATCCGGATAAGAAAATTGCGATTTTGACCTGTATGGATACCCGGCTGGTGGAACTGCTGCCGGCGGCACTGAACATCAAAAACGGGGATGTGAAAATTATCAAAAATGCCGGCGGCGTGGTGACGAATCCATTCGGAAGCGTAATCCGCAGCCTTCTGGTCTCGATCATTGAGCTGGGTGTGACGGAAATCATGGTCATCGGTCATACGGACTGTGGAGTTCAGCACATTGACAGCGATATCATGATTCATCATATGAAGGAACGGGGAATTACCCAGGAAGCCATTGATCTGATGAAATACTGCGGCATTAATTTTGAAAAATGGCTGGCCGGCTTTGATGACGTGGAAACCTCGGTCAAGGAGACCGTCTCCACAATTGTCCATCATCCGCTGATTCCCAAGGATGTTAAGGTTGGCGGCTATGTGATCAACACCGAAACCGGGGAGCTGAAGATTATCTGCGGCACGCAGGACTGACTGTAAACGCCTGATATCGGATGCATTGCCGCATATTTGCACAAATTCTTTTGCTGTTTTTTGGAAATAATACATAATTTTTCTGTTTTTTTGTCAAAACACTTGCGCTGAGTTTTTTATTCCAGTATACTTTTTTCAATAACGCACAAGGGAGTGGTTATCTTTAGATATCACTCTCTTATTTTGTACATAAATATAACAATAGGATATCGGCAGCAGCTTATGTATCTTGCGGCTGATGTTCCAGAAAGAGGTGTATGTATGATTGAAATAATCACAAATGTAAACAGCTATATCAACGGACTGGTCTGGGGCTGGCCCGCACTTATCCTGCTGGCTTTTGTCGGTGTCCTGATGACCTGCCTGACAAAGTTTTTCCAGTTGAGCCATTTTAAATACTGGGTCAAAAACACCATCGGAGCCATCTTTGGAGAAAAGCATGTGACACAGCATACTCAGGACAAATCCATTTCCCAGTTTCAGTCGCTGTGTACCGCACTGGCTGCCACAGTGGGCACCGGTAATATCGTAGGCGTGGCGGGTGCCATTGCCGTAGGCGGTCCCGGCGCCGTGTTCTGGATGTGGCTGATTGCTTTCTTCGGTATGATGACCAACTATTCGGAAAATGTACTTGGTATTCTCTACCGCCGCAAGAATGCGGAAGGCGAGTGGTGCGGAGGCGCCATGTACTATCTGAGAGACGGTCTTGGGAGCAAAAAGGGCTGTAAGGGCCTTGGTGCCTTTCTGGCTGTGCTGTTCTCCTGCTTCTGCCTGCTGGCTTCCTTTGGCATCGGCAATATGAGCCAGGTAAACAGTATGGTTACCAACGTCAATCACGCATTTGGCATCCCCACACTGGCCACCGGCATTTTCCTGTTTCTCGCCGTTGCAGTGGTAATTCTGGGAGGCTTAAAACGAATTGCCGCTTTTACAGAAAAGATCGTTCCCTTCATGGTTGTTGCCTACCTGGCCGGTACCTTGATCATCGTTCTGATGCATATCACCACGATCCCGGCTGTTTTTGCTTCCATTTTCCAGGGCGCCTTCGCTCTGAAATCGGCAGCCGGCGGTGTAGTCGGTTCCGGTATCGCGCTGGCGATGCAGATGGGAATGAAGCGCGGCGTATTCTCAAATGAAGCCGGGCTTGGCTCCTCTGTGATGGTACATTCCAATTCCAATGTAAAAGAACCCGTTCGCCAGGGAATGTGGGGCATTTTCGAAGTATTCGCAGATACGATTGTGGTCTGTTCTCTGACCGCACTGACGATCTTAAGTTCCGGTGCGGTGGATCTGACCACCGGAAAACTGACCGAAGCGGCAGAAGCGGCCGGCTCCAGTTCGCTGATGAGCTACTCCTTCTCCCAGACCTTTGGCTTTCTCGGATCTGCATTCATCGCACTGGCTATTCTGCTGTTTGCTTATTCTACGGTACTTGGCTGGAGCCACTATGGCGCAAAGGCCTGTGAATACTTATTCGGAACCAAATCGATCCTGCCTTACCGGGTGGTATTTGTGGCAATCGTGCTGGCGGGTTCCATGATCAAGGCACAACTGGCCTGGGATATTTCCGACACCTTCAACGGTCTGATGATGCTGCCCAACCTGATCGGCGTGCTGGTACTCTCTCCTCAGGTCATGCACTGCACCCAGAACTATGTGGACCGCAAGCTCCGGAAAAAAGCAATCAGGCCCATACTCTCCATGCTCCCGGACGTCCAGGCAGAGAGTGAGGATGCTGTAGCACACGGCGCAGAGTAAAGGGGCTTCGTATGTTTCAAAACCTGAAGTATATTTCAAAATCTGAAGCATGTGCTGCCAGGCGTTCACATTCAAAAAGGGGAACCATACAATGACGGTTCCCCTCTTTCCCAATTCTTCTTTTTATATTTTTTATCTGTCGTTGTGCATCAGGCTACAGTGCACAGCTTAAGTATTTTTCAATGTTATCGATCGCTTCTTTTTCATCCTGTCCATCTGCTGTTACATCAACCGTCTCCCCCGATGGAAGTCCCAGAGTCATCATGCCCATAATGCTCTTTGCGTTTACATTGTGCTGTCCATTCACCAGGTAGATAGCGCTTCGATATTTGCTGGCTTCCTGTACCAGAAGGGCAACTGGCTTTGCATCCAATCCATTCGGTAAACGAATCATAACAGACTTTCTAATCATAATAATCCTCCTTGTTCTGCCTCAACTTTTCCGCAATCTGGCTCAGCTTGCGCAGGCGGTGGTTCACACCGGATTTTCCAACCGCAGGAGTCAGCATCATGCCAAGCTCTTTCAGGGTGGATTCTCTCTGCTCTAATCGCAGTTCTGCCATATCCGCCAAATTATCCGGAAGTTTGTCTAAACCAAGATGCTCCTGCAGATATTCAATATCCTCAATCTGTTTTACTGCAGCATTCACCGTCTTATTAATATTGGCTGTCTCACAGTTCACCTTTCGGTTCACCGTATTTCGAACATCACGCACAATCCGAATATTTTCCAAATTCATAAGCGCTACGTGAGCTTCCATTACATTCAGGGCATCTACGATCTGTGCACCTTCTTTTATGTAAACTACATAATGCGTCTTTCTCTGAACTATCTTTGCATCCAGTTCAAAAGTCAAAAGCATCTCCTGCAGTTGAACAGCCTTTGGCATCGTGGCACAGACAATTTCAAAATGATAAAATTTCTCTGGATCACTGATGGAGCCTGCTACTAAAAAAGCCCCTCTGATAAATGCCCGCCGGCAACAGGATTTTTGGACAATCATATTGTCCACCAATGACATATTTTCTGCTATGTCCAGGTCCTGCTTCACCAGTCTGGCTGCCATTAAAACCCGAAGTGCATCGCCGTGCTCCTTCACTGTAACGGAATAGCTGCTGTTCTGACCATGAAGTCCATGAATCTTTACAGAAACCTCTCCATTTATATTAAAGGTTTTTTTCAATAATGTAAAGTATTTTCTTGCCACCGATATATTTTCTGTCGTAATCTTTACATGCACTTTATCTCTGGTGGATATGGATACTCTTCCGCACATGCTGATAATTGCCGTAACTTCCGCTATCTGACAATGCCGGGCACTGCTTAACTGCCTGGACAGTTCCTCTTTTACTTCACTGGAAAAGGACATCCGCTCACCTCTTATCTGGCAATATCACGATGCTCTATTTTTATGCCATATTCTTTCTTTTTACTCATATATTCACACAGCCGGTTCGCCAGTGTAACGGAACGATGCCGTCCGCCGGTACAGCCAATCGCAATGACAAGCTGATTTTTTCCCTCTGCAATATAGTTGGGGATCAAAAAGTCAACCAGATCCGTCAGCTTGGTCATAAACTGTCCGGCCGTTCCCGATGCCATCACATATTCCTGTACCTCCGGGTCATTTCCGGTTTTCTGCTTGAGGCTGTCCACATAATAAGGATTGGGCAGAAACCGCACATCAAACACCAGATCTGAATCCGAGGGAATTCCATACTTAAATCCAAAGGACAGCACCGTGATAAATAAATTCTTATATTCCTGCTGCTGCACAAAAATCTTATCCAGCTCCGCCCGCAGATCCCTGGTAAGTAACTGGCTGGTATCCATAATATAGTCTGCCTTCTGTTTTAAGATTGACATAATCTTCCGTTCCGCCTGGATCCCTGTGTCAATCCTGCCGCCCCGGGACAGGGGATGATTCCTTCTGGTCTCCTTATAGCGCTTGATCAGCGTCTGATCGCTGGCTTCCATATACAACATTTCGTAAGAATAGCCATTCGCGCTCAGAGTTTCCAGCAGCCGGGCCATATCCCCCTGCTCAATGACGCTGCGCACATCCATGCCCAGCGCAAACCGCTTGTTCTCCTGCGCCTGGGAAAAGGCCAGTTCTGCAAACTTTTCCACCAAAGGAACCGGAAGATTATCCACGCAGAAATATCCCATATCCTCCATCATCTTCAATGCCGTACTTTTTCCCGCACCGGACATTCCTGTCACAATAACAAATCTCATTTTTTCTTCTCCCTGTATTAATGGAACATCAGTCCATTCCGAATTTGCCTCCGGCAAATGGGCTGACGCTGCATGTCAAGTTTTCACAGAAAACTTGACACAATCCATGGAACATCAGCCCCTTCTAAAATTCTCCCAGCATCTTCACTTCCGGTTCAAGCTTGACGCCGAATTTGGCTTCGACGCATTCGCTTACCTGACGCATCAGTTCTCTCACCTGGCTGGCGGTGGCCCCGCCTTTATTTACCACGAAGCCGCAGTGCTTTTCTGATATCTGGGCATCTCCCACAGAAAATCCCCGCAGCCCTGCATCCATAATCAGTTTACCTGCAAACTGTCCCTCAGGACGTTTAAAAGTGCTTCCTGCACTGGGCAGATCCAGCGGCTGTTTCGTAATCCGTTTTACCTTCAGCTCTTCCATCCGGGCACGGATCGTCTCCTCATCCCCGGGCTGCAGACGCAGCTTCGCTTTCAGCACAATATAATGCTTCTTTTCCACAACACTGGTGCGGTAACCAAATTCCATCTGTTCCGCCGGAATTACCAGAAGCTCTCCCTCCGGAGTCAGCACCGTAGTTTCCACCAGCACATCCTTCATCTCTCCGCCATAAGCTCCGGCATTCATCACCACCGCTCCGCCCAGAGTTCCGGGAATCCCTGCCGCAAACTCCAGACCGGTCAGCCCAAGCCCCAGAGCCTTTTTTGCAATCACCGACAGCATCGCTCCCGCCTGTACGGTCAGCTCGCAGCCATCGGCGCTAATCCCGTTCAGGTTCCGGTAGACCTGGATCATTATTCCCCTAAATCCCCCATCACCCACCAGCAGATTGCTTCCATTCCCCAGAATATAATAGGGAAGCTGCTTCTCCCTGCAAAACCTGACTGTGTTCATCAACGCCTCCAGCGTATCCGGCACCACAAAATAATCCGCCGGTCCGCCAATCCGGAATGTGGTATGGCGGCTCATCGGCTCGTCTTGCAGCACAGTGCCTGCTATCTCACATAATTCTGTGAATAATTCCTGTTTCATACTTTTTCCAACTTTCCCATTCTATTCTATATCTTTATTCAAAATCCCGCTCTTTCGGATGCTCTCCACCACTTCTTTCAGTTTTTCCGGCGGCAGCACCAGCGCAAAGCGCACATATCCCTCGCCCAGACTTCCAAAGCTGCTGCCCGGCACGCAGATGACACCGGATTTTTCCATCAGCTCCATGCAGAACGCCTCTGAATTGGTGTAGCCTTCCGGCAGCGGAGCCCACACAAACATAGTTCCTTCGCTGTCCGGCACATCCCATCCGATCTCACGCAGCCCCTGGCACAGAACATGATTTCTCTCCTCATAGGCTCTGCACTGTTCCAGCACACCCTCCTCCGGCTCGTTCAGCGCGGCGATGGCGCCATACTGTACCGGAAGGAAGATACCATAGTCAATCTGGGACCGGATCACAGTAAATTTGCGAATAATCTCGGAATTGCCCAGTACAAAGGACATCCTGGCACCGGTATAATTATAGGATTTGGAAAGAGAGTAAAACTCAATTCCCACTTCCTTTGCCCCCTCAAAGGCCAGGAAAGAACCGCCCCTTTTCCCTCCGTATATAATATCAGAGTATGCATTGTCATGTAAAATGATAATCTGATGTTTCTTTGCAAAAGCGATCAGCTCTGGATAGAACTCATCCGGAGCCAGACGGCATACCGGATTGCCCGGATAGTTCACCACCATGAATTTGGCGGCGTCTGCGATCTCCTCCGGTATCTCTTCCAGTTTTGGAAGGAAGCCATTTTCCCTGTAAAGAGGATATTCCCAGACCTTTGCATCGCACAGCATAGGGCCTGACTTGAATATCTGATAGCCCGGGTTCGGCACCAGAACCAGATCCCCCGGATCACACAATGCCCAGGCAATGTGTGCCATTCCCTCCTGGGAACCGTAAATGGACATGATCTCGTTCTCTTCCAGGGTTACTCCAAACCTTCTCTGATAGAACTGCTGCACAGTCTCCACCAGCTCCGGCAGATCCTTCAGCGCGTATTTATAATTGTCCGGATTCAGTGCTGCTTTGGAAACAGACTCCATCACTCTCTGTGGAGTCTTAAAATCCGGTGTCCCCACCGACAGATTGTAAATCGTCTTTTCTTCTTTTTGCATTTCATCTTTTCGCTTATTCAGCACCGCAAAAATGCCTTCCGGAAAGCTGTTCGCTTTTTTCGAAAACGTAAATTTCATTTGTTTTTCTTCTTCCTTTCTCTTCTTTTCCCAGATGCCGCTGACCAGCAGAAGCAGCGCTGACAGCAGTGTGAGCAGCGCGCCCGCACCAATGCCGCCTGGTACATATTTCATCTTTATCGTATGCTCCCCTTCTGTCAGATCAATTCCCATAAGAGAGCTGCCGATGAGGGATGCCTCAGCTTTCACCCCATCCACCTGAATGCTCCAGTTTTCACTGTAGGGGATCGTCAGCAGCAGGGTTCCTGCCTTCTGAACATTGATCGTGCCGCTCAAATGATTGCCGGAAGCATCCACATTTTCCAACTGGTTTTCCGCCAGCTTCTGTACCACCCGCTCATAGGCCGCGTTGGGACAGGTATAGACCAGAGATGTCTGCACCTCCTGTCCGTCATTCAGCGTCACGGTGAAATCAGCCTGATCATCCTCCGCAGTGCGGTTCATCACATAGAGATGGTCTGTATAGGTACTATATGTCTTGGAATATTCCGGCGTATTCAGCTCCAGACTGTCCACCCTGTTTTCCAGATACAGATAAACCTGTTTATTCTCCGGAATATATACTCCATAATTTTCCCCATTCTGCATTTCAATGGTCCGGTCCAGGACATAAATGGGCTCTTCTCCGGTAGCCAGTTGTACAAACTGGTTCTGCACATCCATGGGATTTCCGGCCTCGATATTCCATTCCTTGATATCAGAGTTCACCATAAATCCAAGAGACAGCGCATTGTCATTCTGATACATCGTCAGATTATCGTCTCCGCTGACCTTGTCAAACTGATAAAGCGTATCGCTGATGCCGTTGGAGGAAAGGACATATTTGATTCCAAAGACATCATTCATTAGCTTGGTTACTCCGTTGTAGCCGTTTTTATTGGTTCTGGCCTCGATTCCCAGCCGGTCGCACAGCTCTGTGGTGGAGGCCGGCATAGTGGAGTTAAACATAATCAGTGCATGGCCTCCGGCAAACATGGTCACATTGCGCATGCGCTGGCTGTCAATCTCACTCCGGTAGAAGCTGTTGTCCCCCTGCTCTGCCATCAGTGTCTTATAAGAAGCCTGGTCTGCCAGATAAATACTTCTGGTCACATCTCCATTGCAGAGAATGCCGAAAATGCCATGTCCCCCTGCCTCTGCCAGCACCACAAAGCCCACCAGATAACAGGCTGCCGTGGTTTTTAAACCGATTCTGGCAATCAGCAGCAGGCACAGATAGAGGATCAGAAGCCCCAGCGTAATGAAATAAACGTAGCTTTTCAATTCCCCCAGCTTCAGTACAATAGCCGCCACGGTAAATGCAATCGGCACCGCACCTGCCGCCAGGATTTTCCAGACAGCCAGCTCTTTGATGTGTCCCATCACATCATAGGCCATCACCAGTAAAATCCCGATATAGAGAAAAGCAAAACGGTTTGGCAGTCCATTCTGCACATGAAATCCATGCCAGATATAATTCAGCATATTAAAGGAAAAGCTCAGCAGCAGAAAACCGGCCAGCAAAATCTTTCCCAGCCGTTCTCTCAGCTTTATTTTCGTATCCAGCAGATACAAAAATGCAAAAATCATAACACTGACGCCGCAGTAGGCATTCAGCCCAACCTGGGTGTCAGAAATATTGATGGGCTCCTGTCCGGCAAAATGGGCCAGCATCATATCCCAGAAGCTGGTAAAAAATCGTATCGTAGAAGGAAAGCTGTTATTCAGTACAGATTCCGAAGTGGACAGGGCTGTATAGGCCGGTATCAGTATAATCGCCGCCACGCCCCCGGCCAGCAGGGCATACCACGCAAACTTCAGACAGCTTCGCACTACCTTTTCAAGACGGATCTGTACTGCGGATGCCCAGCAGACAAGAAAATACAGGCAGGAAAAAATGCACAGCATAAATCCGATATAATAGTTGCACCAGAGTCCAAATCCAAGAGACAGACCGAACATCAATCCGCTTCTGCCCTTTACGATCCGCTCGATTCCCAGCATCACCAGCGGAAGCACGGCAATACTGTCCAGCCACATCAGGTTGAAATAATATCCAATCATAAAATTGCTCAATGCGAACATGGTTCCGAATACCACCGGAAGAAATTTCTGCTTCGGATTCCGCTGATGCAGATACCAGGAAAATATTCCTCCGCACAGCCCGATTTTCAACATAATAAAAAGGTCCATGGCATCTGCCACATGGGCCGTAGGCACCAGTGCCAGAAGAAAGTTCAGCGGACTGGCCATGTAATAGGCATAGGTCGCCCAGAAATCATATCCCAGCCCTGCTGAGAAAGAATATAACAGCGAATCATGACTGACCAGCTTTTCATGAAGATCTGTATAAAATGGAAGATACTGGTGCAGTGAATCAATGATCAATACCGTTCCATCCCCAAACGGCCAGATGCCATTTAAAGCAAATCCTACCGTCACCAGCAATGCCGGAATCAGAAATCCAATCAGGAAATACATCCGGCTTTTTTTTCGCGCAGCCTTCTGCGCTTCAGTCAGATACCTCTTTTGTTTTACATTATTCATTTTTTGGCTATCCTCTTGTGAACAATTATCTCCTGCTGCAGACAGAACGAGTAAATGATTCTTTCTTTTACTTTTTTGCCGGTCAGGCGCTCCAATGCCATCTGATAGTAGTCGAGCTGGGCTCTGTATCTTTCTGCCAGCCGCCTGCCATCCCCCGGTTCCACATAATCTGTCTTATAATCCAATAAAATAATTTCATTCTCCTCATAAAAAAACACATCAATAATTCCCTGTACCAGCACCGTCTCCTGGGGATCCCAGTCAGACCGGATCTGATCCGCTGCTGTTCCGAGTACAAAAGGCTGTTCCCGATACAGTGTGCCTGCTCTGGCCGCCTGCTGCATCCGCTCCCCGATGGGAGACAGAAGAAAGCGTTCCATCTGCTTCACGGAAATGCATTTTGCCTCATCCTTTTGAATTTTACCACAAGTAACCATAGTTTCCAACTGGGATTCTATGAACTTTCGGTCAATTTTTGACGTAAAATCAAAATTTTCCAGAAAGCTGTGATAAATCGTTCCCTTTCCTGCCCCGGATATAACCTCTTCTTCCTGCCGGAACCTGGGCAGCAGCGGAATGATTTCCTGTTCCGGATAAAGTTCCGAAACCGCATGTTCCTCCCTGCGGCTCATCTTTTTCAGTTCCGATACCGAAATCTTACCCTGAATTTCCCGATTTTCCTCAAAGGGATAGGAACTGGCAAAGGTATGTGCCAGATAATCTCTGGCCGCCTGATCATAGACCACGTCCTTTGGCATCATCAGCAGTTCTGTTCTTTTCCAGTCCGTCAAAAGCTGCCTGGTTCCCGCCTCCTGATACAGTTCCTGCTCTGCCATAATCCGGATGGAGAATGCTCCTTCCAGTTTGGCCGGTTGGCCGGCTGGAGCGGGCAGATTCCATTTTCGGTCAAACTCCGCCCCGGATCTGTGCCGCATCAGTGCCGGCATCACCCAGTCCAGATAGCTGCTGCTGGAAATCAGATAGGAATAGGAGAATTTCTCTCCCTTTTCTCTGGCAGGGATTCCCCACTTCAGAACTTCCTTTTCAAGCTGCTTCACTCCTCCGGTCAGGATCAGCTTTTCTTTTGCCCTGGTCATTGCCACATACAGGATCCGCAGCTCTTCTCCCAGATTTTCCTCCTGAAGCTGTCTTCCAATCACTTTCTTTGGCAGCACAGGCGTCTTTACCCGCAGGCTCAAGTCCACCAGATCTACACCGGCTCCCAGCGCCGGGTGAAGGACCAGCCGGCTCCGGCTGTCCTGCTGATTAAAATTCTTTCCCATACCGCTGACAAAGACCACCGGAAATTCCAGTCCCTTGCTTTTATGAATGCTCATGATCCGGACAGTATCCTCTGCCTCCGTATTGATACTGGCTTCCCCATAGTCGATTTCATACTTTTGCAGATGCTCAATATAGCGGATGAAATTAAACAGGCCGCGGTAGCTGGTGGCCTCATAGGAAATCGCTTTCTCCACCAGCATATCCAGGTTGGCCTTTCTCTGAGCTCCTCCCGGCAGTGCAGATGCATAATCCTGATACCCTGTTTCCTCCATAATTTTCCAGATCAAAAGATGCATGGGGGTATATGGCACCATGGAACGGAGTTTTTCCGTCATGTCCCAGAAACTCTGAAGCTTGTTCAGAATCTCGAAATTGCGCTCCGGAAGCAGTTTTTTTACCGCTTCTTCTGTTTCTAATACTGACTCCGGTTCTAATGCTGTCTCTGGTTCTAATGCTGACTCCGGTTCTAATGCTGCTTTCGTTTTTTCCGCAGAGGACGGTTCGAGCACCGATTCAGGGAACAGATAATTTCTGCAGCACGTATAAAAATCAGAATCACATCTGTTATCTGTCTTGTCTTTTTCTCTTTTCTGACACTGATGAAGTTTCCGGTCAAAAATACGGATCTGAGCCAGTTCTTCTTCATTCATTTTTCCAATCGGTGAATACAGAACCGCTGCCAGGGGAATGTCCTGTCTTGGATTATCCAGCACCCTCAGGTAAGAAAGCACCGTCTTGACTTCCAGCGCGGAAAAATAGCCTGTGCCGGAACCGGTAAAGGCCGGAATGCCATTTTCCTTTAACACCTCCTGAAATATATCTGCCCAGCCGGAGATCGTCCGAAGCAGGATCACAATATCCAAATAGCGGACCGGCCGGTATTTCTTTTCTTCCTTATCCCAGATCACTTCCCGCCCCAGCATTTCCTGAATACGGACCGCGACTGCATGTGCTTCTTTTCGCTTCAGATCCAGTTCCGCCGCTTCCTCTTCATCGACTCCCTCCCGGGAATCTGCCGCAGACTGCGCGGACATGCCTCGCTGCACCGAAGCTTTGCTTTCCGGCTCCTTTAACTCCTGCTCCGGCGTTTTGCTTTCCGGCGTCTTTATCTCCTGCATCTCCTGCTCCGAAGCTTTGCTTTCCGGCGTCTTTATCTCCTGCATCGGTTTCTCCGAAGCTTTGCTTTCCGGCTCCTTTAACTCCTGCTCCGGTGCCCTTTCCAGCTCTGCCAGCAGCAGTTCCGGCACGCAGAACGCATCCTCCGGCTCTCTTGGCTCAAATTCCGCCCCAGCGTACAGTGCCGCTTCTTCATCATACTCGATACCGCCCAGCAGGCCGGTCATAATCTGATAAAAAATCAGATTTACGCCATCCAGCACCTCTTTCCTGCTTCGAAAATTTTTGTGAAGATCAATCCGCCGGTTTTTCCCTTCCTCCAGCGTATAGGTATGATATTTTTCCATAAACAGCTCCGGTCTGGCCAGACGAAAACGGTAAATACTCTGCTTCACATCCCCTACCAGAAACGTATTCTGTCCGCCCTGATGGGTTCTGGAAACGCTTTGCAGCAGAATTTCCTGCACCAGATTGCTGTCCTGATATTCGTCAATCATAATCTCTGCATAATGCCGGGCATACTCTCTGGCGGTCTCCGTCACCTGCAGGCCCTCCTCTGTATCCCTTACCAGAATCTGCAGTGCAAAATGCTCCAGATCATTAAAGTCCACCAGATTTTTCTCCGCCTTTTTTTCTGAATAGAGCTCGGTAAACCGCTTCGTCAGATACAAAAGTTCCTTTATAAGCCGCCCGCTGTTTTGAATATCCTCCAGCATTTGTTCCGGCTCCGCAAAGAAATAATCCTCCCGGATTTTTTTCAGCCCTTTTTTCACCTGGTCGCGCAGTTCTTTTACCAGCATTTTTTTCTCTTCGGATGCGGATGGATCTTTTTTTCTGGACAAAGCGGCCCAGCTTTCCCCATCCGCCAGGGCCTTTGCATAGCTTTCGTAATCGCCGCACTGCTTTAGCTGCCCCAGCTTCTGCTTATCCTTCTCCAGTGCCTCTGCATAAAAAGAGGGCCCGTCCGGATCCATTGTCAGGGCCAGTGCCAGATCAATTTTTGTTTCCATATCTCCAATCTGCAGACTCAGCAGCTTCAGAAGCTGCTGCATCCACTCGGACTGATTCATCTCTTCCTGTGTCCGTATTTCATATACTCTGCCGCACTGCTCCATCCACTTATCCGGCCAGGGATAGCCGGTAGAGAAATGATACAGTTGTAAAATCACTGCCTCCAGCTCCTGGTCCGTCTTCCCCGGCGCAAAACACTCTGAAAAATAAAGGTAGTCCTCTTCGTTCTTCTGGTATTCTTCCTCCAGAAGCTTCTCCAGCACTTCCTGCCAGAGAAGTTTCAGTTCTCCTTCATCTCCGATGCGAAAGCCCGGATCCAGCCCTATAGCCTGGAAATGATTGTGAATGACTTCAAGGCAGAAACTGTGAATCGTGGTAATCTGCGCATGATGAATCAGCGTCACCTGCTTTTGCAGATGAGCATTCTCCGGATTCTCTTCCAGCCGCATTTCCAGCGCTGCCAAAATCCGCTCCCGCATCTCCGCCGCTGCCGCATTGGTAAAGGTAACCACCAATAGCCGGTCAATATCCACCGGCCTTGTTTCATCCATAATCATAGCAATAATCCGTTCTACCAGAACTGCGGTCTTTCCGGAACCTGCTGCTGCGGATACCAGCATATTGCAATCTCTTGTATCAATTACCTGCTGCTGCTCTCTGGTCCATTTGCTGCCCACAATCACTCCTCCTGAATCTGATGTTTTATCTATATCCGCTGTATCTCAGATTCCAAGTGCGCTGCACAGTTCTTCTTTCTTCATAAAACCAACTGTTTTCGCTTTCACCTTCATCTCCGATTTATCCGCTTTCATAACCTCAGTCTCAAATAATGCCTTCGTAAAATATCTCATTCATTTTGCCATCTGATAGCTGGAACATCAGCCCATTATAAATTTGCCTGCGGCAAATGGGCTGACGCTACATGTCAGGTTTTCATAGAAAACTTGACACAACCTATCTCCATATAAGTAACTTTTAATTTCAGGCCTGCCTTAATTCGTTCCACAATTTCCTTATTTTCATTCAGTCTTACTGCCATATTCTGTCTCTTTCTTCAGTTTTTCCCATATCTCTTCTTCCGGAAACTCCTTCAGTCTTCGGTAAGTGCTTCCCGGTATTCGAAGATCAAACCCGCAGATATCTGCAAATTCACAGTAGTCACAGGCCGTTTTCTTTTTTCTTTCATAGGGCGATGCCTTTACTCTTCCCTGAAGGATTTCTCTGCCCAGGGACTGCAGCTTATCCTGCACAAAGCCGGACAACTGCTCCAACTGGAGGGTGGAGGCCACCGAGGATGCCGCAGTCCAGCTTCCGTCCGCTTTTCTGCCTACCGGAATGACCATCGAAGCTTTTTCAAAACCTGCATCCAGGCTCTGCACCACTTCCGGATCCTCATTGACCAGTCCGTCTACCCGCAGTTTTTTCAGGATTTCTCCATTAATTTCTTCCGGCGTGCGCCTAGCGCCGCCGTCGAGCAGAGGATCCTTCATCCGATAATAAAAGATACCGGCAGGAATCACTTTTTTCTCCGGATGGATCCGTTTTTCCATTTCCATTGCTGCATTTAAATATACCACTAGCTGCAGTTGAAGTCCATAGTAGAGGGAAATCAGGTCGAATGAAGTATTCCCGGATTTATAATCCACTACCTTAACATATACCCGATCCTCTTCTTCCTTCACATCCACCCGGTCAATCCTGCCCCGCAGACGCATCTTTTCCTCTTCACTCAATGCAATATTCACCGCTGCCAGATTCTCCGCCGCCGAAAAAGACACTTCAAAATTGCTGGGAACGAAACTGCCTGCTTTCACCTGCTCATGCAGCGCCCAGATAGAACGTCTCAGGATCCGCTTCATCCGCTCAATAAGATAGGCATTCCTTGCACTGCTGAAAAACACCCTTGCGCCATAATTTTCTGCCGTTTCCTGTACGCATTGCTCCATCAGTTCATCCCTTACCTGATCCGGAACGGAGAACCAGTTATATTCGCTGCATTCCAGCTTTTTGGAAAAAAGCTCCAGCGCCTGATGAAAAATATTTCCCAGGTCCATGGAGCGGACGCTGTATTCGTCCCTCTCCTCCAATCCAAGGCCGTATTCCGCAAAATGTGCAAAGGCACAGGAAGCAAACTGCTCCAGACGGGTCACGCTGTTTTCCAGCACCTGACCATATAAGGCTCTGGCCGTATCCCGGCGCAGCCCGTCTCCTCCAAATACCGTAAAGGCTGCTTCCATCAGCCGCTTTGCCTTTTCCCGATATTTCGGATCCGATTCATATTGACAAAACAGCTCCCTCCACAGTCCCTCCGGCGTTCCTTCCTGCTCCTGGCGGATGCTGCGCAGCCCCTCTGCCAGATAAGGAAGTCCCGTTTTTCTGGAAGTGATCCGAAGCAGCGGACTTTCCAGCGCGTCTTCATCCTCCGGCACACAGTCGGGGAACATTTTCTGTATCGCCGCAGCCAGATAGGAGGGACGCATCGCAGTGCCATCACTGCTGCTCCTGCAATAAGAAAGGTACAGGCGCTGTTCCGGTTTGGTCAGTCCCAGATACAGGTAAAATCTCTGAATATAGCTGTTCTGTCTTGCAGTCGGAGCCAGTTCGACCCCGGCCTCCTGCAAAAATTCCCGCTCCAGTTCTGAGACAATGCCGCCTCTGCCTTCCTTCGACGGGATCCAGCCGTCATTCAGTCCCAGAAAAAACAGAACCTTAATATGATTTAACCGTGTCCGTTCCATATCTCCTACATGAACCTGATCAATGCCGGGCGGAATCACTCCCACCCTGGCCTCCGAAAAACCTGCTTCCAGAATCTCTTCAAATTCTTTCCGGGTCACCCGCTCTGTTCCCAGCAGATCCACAGCCTCATCCAGCAGCGCCAGCACGATCCCGTAAATCTGGCTGTATTCCTTTGCCTTTTCCAACTGACCTTCTCCGGTAAAGCGCTCTTCGTATGCCTTTAACTGCTCCTGCATATGATAGGACACCATCAATTCGTACAGCCCTTCCGTGTACTCCTTCAGCGGCGCCTCTTTTTCTTTCATTGTCTCCAGAAATGGCTGCAGCATCTCCATGATTTTTTCCCGGTATCCATTGCACACCAGCGGTTCTTCCTCTGACATGGCTGATGTCTTCACCGTCCACTCCTGCTGCCACCGGCTTTCTCCCCGGATGCCCAGCGCCAGCACATAGTTCTCCAGACGATCTGTCTCTTCCCGTTTCAGCCCCAGCAGACCTGTACGCAGAAGCCGGAACATGCTTTCATAGGAAAATGAGGAATCCACCACTCCAAAGGCCCCCCGCACCAGCTCCAGACAGGGATTCAGCAAAATCTGCACGGTACGGTCCACAAAACAGGGAAGCTCGTATTCCTCAAACACCTTTTTCACATAATTGCCGTAGGCATTCAGATCACCGGTAATCACTGCAATATCCCGGTAGCGAAAGCCCTCTTCCTTCACCAGTCTGCTGATGGTCCTGGCTGCAAACCGGGCCTCCTCCACCGGATTTCTGGCTGTATGCAGCGAAAGCTCCTGCTTCGCGGACGAAACAGAAGTTCTCTGATAAGGTTTTACTTTTCCATAGCGGAACAGATGCTGTTCCAGAAAATCCAGCTCTCCTCCCTTTTGGAAGCGCCCCGGTTCTCCTGATAATACCACCGGCTCCAGCAGTTCTGTCCCGCTTTCTCTCGCTATTTCCATAAGAATGTGTATCGTTTTCTTGCTCAGACTGAACAGTTCATGCTCCTGCCAGACTCCGGTCAGGTTCTCCTTCGGATCAATCGTCACCGTAATCTGAAGCTGGGGCACCAGCTCCATCAACCGGCGCAGCGCCTTTTGCTGTACCGGTGTAAAGCCGGTGAAGCCGTCAAAGGCCAATACGCTGTTTTTCAGACGCTTTGAATGGGGTGCCTCCTGGCAGAACAGATCCAGCATCTCCTCTGCTGTGATAAAGCGGTCCTTCTGATATTCCCGAAAGCCCTGGTAGAGAAGCCCGATATCCTTCAGCTTATACTGGAGCTGAGGTTTTTGCTCCGCCAGACCGATCATGCCCTCCAGCTCGTCCTCTGTAATTTCGTATTGAGCCAGCTCTGACAGCATGGATTTTATTTCGGAAATATAACCCGGTTTATTCAGCCGGCTTCCCAGCAGGCTCAGCTTCTCTTCCAGGCCGGATGCCACCTTCCGGATCAGAAGATTTTTGCCGGTCTCCGTCAGCACGGTTCTCTTTGGAACGCCGGTCTCTTCAAAGACACGATAGGCAAGTCTTTGAAAACTGAGAATGTCAATGTTCAAAATACCGTGCTTTGGATGCAGCCGGACCAGTTCCTTCTGTGTCTGCATCGTAAACTGCTCCGGCACCACTACGATGTAGCCTTTCTCCGGATGCTGAATTGACGCTTTTATTATATTGCTGTATAGCGTATGGGATTTTCCGCTGCCGGATCCTCCCAGAATTAACTGCAATGACATTCTATTTCTCCATTCTGCCTGTTTTTACTTCATTCAAGACCGCCTATAGAGGCCGGAATCACTCCCGCACTGAAATGTACCTGACCTTTAGTACAGTTGGTAGCCGTTGGCACTTCTGGCGTACTCATGTTTTTCCAAAAGAGCTATATTCGCAGCCTCATAATCATTGAACACCTCCGGTGAAAACTGCGCCAGCGGCAGTGTCCCGTAATACCAGTATTTGCTGTTGAAATAATCCCTCAGCTCCTGCTTTTGAAAAACATACCCTCTTCTGGCATAAATCTCATTTTTAGCATAATTGAGCTGCTGAAGCGACATACCGCTGATCTCTTCCGCGGACAGATAGCGGATATTGCTGTCCCAGATTATAAAATCACTGGCAGCCGGCACGTAGTTGTCATACTCCGTATAGGAGCCGATGGCGCCATAATCATATCCGGCCTGATCTGTCACATAGCCGCCGGATGCTTTTGCATACTCTGCCGCATAAAGCGCTGCTGCATTGGTTTTTTCATAGGAATTCAGCAGTTCATCGGAAAAAGCATCCGGGCTGATATAACCATAATACCAGTTTTTCAGGCTAAAGTAATCAGAAAGTTCCTGAGAAGAAAACATTCTGCCTCTTCTGGCATAGATTTCATTCTTCGCATAATTCAGTTCCTGCAAAGATAACCGGGAAATCTCAGCTTCGGAAATATATCTCTGATCGCTGTCATAGAAAATATAAGTATCCGGATCCACATACCCGTCGTAATAGACGGAATCCATATACTGATAAAGCTCTGCATAATCATAAGCTTCCGTATCCAGCGTATAACCGCCCATCTGCTGTTCCTTCGCATCCAGCAGATCCACATTAGCTGACTCGTATACATTCAGCATATTCTGAGTAAATTCAGATGGATCATACAGCCCGCAATACCAGTATTGACTGTAAAAATAATCCTGCAGCTCAGTGGATGAAAACAACCGGCCGTTGCGTGCATAGATCTCGTTTTTTGCATAGCAGGCCGTCTGTGCAGACATACCGGCAATATCCGAATCGGTCAGATAGGTGCTGGAAGCATCCGGAACGAGAAATCCATACACTGAATCTGCGTAGATTTTCTGTCTGCCGCCCATCATCAAAAACGCAGTCAACATAAAAACCGCCATCCAGAATAATTTCTCCCAAAATATATTCCGGCAGCACAGGATCTGCACCCTTTCCCTATTTCCTTCTCTCTGTTCCATCTGTTTCATCTGTCCGCAATAATCCGTATACCTGTTCATCTCCATCATAGAAAGCCCCCCTTTTATCTGTGAACGCCGGCCCAGCCTGAATTTGCTGATCTCAAATGGACTGACGCTGCATGTCAAATTTTCATAAAAACTTGACACAGTTTTCGAAACATCCGTTGTCTATACTGACATCATAACATCCCCCTCCCCGGAGTGCCATCGGATTTCCCTGAATTATTTATGAAGTGTTTCTTAAAATTCAGGAACACCTCTGCAATCCCATATGCCAAAGGCTGTTCTCGTATGGGATGGTCAGCAAAGGCTGCCGCCACAGACCTTCTCATCTGCAGCGGCAGCCTCATGCCGGCATTTCATTTTCTGATCGCAGGCCCTGCCTTCTTACCTCTTCAACTGCTCCAGTCTCTCCTGCACCTGAGTCATAAGCTGAGTATATTTTTCCAGCTTTGCTTTTTCCTCATCAATCTTTTCCTGAGGCGCTTTGCTGATAAATCTCTCATTTTTCAGCATGCCGTTGGAGCGGGCCAGCTCTTTTTCCAGCTTCTTTTCTTCCGTCTTCAGACGTTCGATTTCCTTCTCAATATCCACCAGCTCCGCAAACGGCATATAAATAGAGGCCTCATGGATCAATGCGGACACGGCGTCCTCTGCGATGCCTTCTTTATTCTGCTGTACCGTCACTTCGCTGGCATAGCCTAACGTAGCAAAGAATACCCTTCCATTTTCAAAAATAGTACGGATTTCTTCTTTATCTGAAACCACAAATACCTTTGCTTTCCTGCTTGGCGGAACATTCATGCCGGTACGCACATTCCGGATCGCGCGCACTGCCTCTTTAATGGTTTCTACTGCTTTCTCATCCTCTTCGAAATCCCAGTCCCTGGTATACTCCGGCCAGGAAGAAATCATGATAGACTCCTCTTCTGACTGAAGGGTACAGAAAATTTCTTCCGTAATAAACGGCATAAAAGGATGCAGCAGTTTCAATGCCTGAATCAATACTGTTTTCAGCGTCCACAGCGCCGCTGCTTTTGTGGTGTCTTCCTCATCGTACAGACGGGGCTTCACCATCTCAATATACCAGTCGCAGAATTCTTCCCAGATAAAATCATATACCTTCTGTACGGCAATGCCCAGTTCATAGCGGTCCATATTGTCGCTGACTTCTCTTGCCAGCTTATTTACCTTGGATAACACCCATTTATCCGCACTGGTCAGTGTGGTCAGATCAATCTGTGCCGGAGCTTCTGCCTTCTCCAGATTCATCATGATAAATCTGGAAGCATTCCAGACCTTATTGGCAAAGTTGCGGGAAGCTTCTACTCTTTCATAATAGAAACGCATGTCATTGCCCGGTGCATTCCCTGTCATCAGCGTCAGACGCAGTGCATCCGCTCCGTACTGGTCGATTACCTCCAGCGGATCGATGCCGTTGCCCAGGGATTTGCTCATCTTGCGCCCCTGAGAATCCCGTACCAGACCATGGATCAGCACATGATGGAAAGGTGATTTTCCGGTCTGCTCCAGGGAAGAAAATACCATACGGATAACCCAGAAGAAAATAATATCGTAACCGGTCACCAGCACATCGGTGGGGAAGAAATAATCCATCTCCGGTGTCTTATCCGGCCAGCCCAGGGTAGAAAACGGCCACAATGCGGAAGAAAACCAGGTATCCAGCGTATCTTCATCCTGAGTGAAATGGGTACCGCCGCACTTCGGGCATTTCGCGGGAGCGCCGCCCTTCACAACTACAGCTTCACCGCATTCATCGCAGTAATAAGCCGGGATCCGGTGCCCCCACCACAACTGTCTGGAAATGCACCAGTCTCTGATATTGTCCAGCCAGTGGGTATAAATCTTATCAAAACGCTCCGGAACAAAATTCAGGTCTTCCGTCTTCAGCACATCCAGCGCTGCCTCTGCCATTTCCTTCATGCGAACGAACCACTGCGGCTTGATCATAGGCTCTACCGTAGTATGGCAGCGGTCATGAGTACCTACCGCATGTGTATGGGGAACCACCTTCACCAGCAGCCCCTGTGCTTCCAGATCTGCCACCATGGCCTTTCTGGCTTCATAACGGTCCATGCCCGCATACTTTCCGCCCAGTTCATTTACGGTAGCGTCATCATTTAAAATATTGATCTCTGCAAGATTATGGCGTTTTCCCACTTCAAAGTCATTGGGATCATGAGCCGGGGTAATCTTTACACAGCCGGTTCCAAATTCTTTATCCACATATTCATCTGCGATAACCGGAATTTCCCGGTCAGTCAGCGGAAGCTTCAGCATCTTGCCGATGATATCCTGATACCGCTCATCGGATGGATTTACTGCCACCGCGGTATCTCCCAGCAGAGTCTCCGGACGGGTGGTGGCAATCTCCACAAATCGTCCTTCTTCTCCCACGACGGGATAATTGATATGCCAGAAAAATCCGTTCTGATCCTCATGCTCTACTTCTGCATCCGAAAGTGAGGTCTGGCACTTCGGGCACCAGTTGATGATACGGCTGCCTTTGTAGATCCAGCCTTTTTCATATAATTTTACAAATACCTCTTCTACCGCTTTGGAGCAGCCCTCATCCATGGTAAAACGCTCTCTGTCCCAGTCAGCAGAAGCTCCCAACTTATGAAGCTGGTTAATAATGCGGCTGCCGTAGTCCTCTTTCCATTTCCAGGCATACTTCAGGAACTCCTCACGGCCGATTTCCTGCTTGTCGATCCCCTGCTCCTTGAGCATATTGGTAACCTTCACCTCAGTTGCGATGGCTGCATGATCCGTTCCCGGCTGCCACAATGCTTCATAGCCCTGCATTCTCTTATAACGGATCAGAATATCCTGCATGGTATTATCCAGCGCATGTCCCATGTGAAGCTGTCCGGTTACATTGGGCGGCGGCATCACGATGGTAAATGGTTTCCTGCTTCGGTTTACTTCGGCATGAAAATACTTCTTTTCCAGCCATTTTTCATAAATGCGGTCCTCAATTCCCTTGGGGTCATAGGTCTTTGCCAGTTCTTTGCTCATATTTTCCTCCTGATTTCCTGTTCCGGTATGTTTTCATGAATCAAAAAAGCCCTCTGTCAAAAGACAAAGGGCGAATAAACGCGGTACCACCTTAGTTCATATGCGCAAAATAACGCATACCTCATTCCCTGTAACGCCGGTCAGCGTGAAAACCTACTGTCAGTCCATGCATCGGCTTTCACCGTATGATACAGACCAACCCATTCAGTTCTCCGGTTCCAAAGCTACCTTCTGCATCCGCTTTCCCGGATTGTCTTCCAGCCAGTGAACAATCCTCTCTGCCGGCGCGTCATGCGTACTCCTCTTTGTCTTAACCTTTTTCTGATTTATCTAACTAAATGAACTCCTGTTTATCTTAGCGAAATCATTCGTCTTTGTCAAGGGCAAAACAAAAATCTCTTTTCCGGCAGAAGCAGTTCTGTAAGTGGTACCGCGTTTTTCGTTTCTGTTACTTCTGGCTGATATCTACAAATTTGTCCTTCATGTCAATTGCATAAGTCAGTACCATGTTTTCCAGCAGATCCTCATCCATTATATAAACAAGTGTAATATCTTTTTCTTCCCCTGCTGCCAGCGTATGCTCGCCCCAGACTGTTTCCGCCTTCTTCTCCTGATAATTGGTCTCCTCACTGCAGTAAACAGAATCGCTTCCATTCACCAGCATTCCGGTCTGCCATTCCAGCATAAAATCAACATCCAGAATGCTGTAGTCTTTCTCCAGATATGCATAGTTTCCGCTCTCTGTTTTCTTCAGCGGCATCAGGAACGGAGTGGATACCGGGGTCTCCTCCTGTGCATTATTTTTTTCATGGACCTTCACGATGACATACTTGGAATTCACGCCGGTTTCTTCCGTCTGCTCTCCCGTATTCAGATCGGTGACCTTCCTGCCGTGAGGCTTGATGGTGCCGTCCTCGTTCATGGCCGGTGCCACCTGTTCTTCATAGCGGTTAAAATGAGAACTGTCGTATTCCTCCAGCGACAAGCTGTCACTTATCCGTACCTCCGTCACTGCCACTTCTACGTTCTCATCCAAGCCGTAAATATTGCCGACCGTGAGGGAATCTCCGATATTTTTTACCAGGGCACCATCTACTCCGGCGTTTCTCTCCGCTGCTGCTTCCTCCTTCCACGCCTGCTGCTCTGACTGCTTCGTTTCATTTATTTTTTCACGCTCCTCCACCGGAAGGTAGGCAAGCTCTGTATCCAGCATCTTAATATCCAGCCCTTCGGCGACTTTTTTCATCTCATCCACAGACACGGTATCCGTTCCATCATAGCCCCAGTTGATCTGGATCATATATCCTTCGATCGGATTGAACATCAGAATGCTTCCATTTTCTGACGCATCCTTCCAGGTAAAGATGCGGGTATCCAGTCCCTGTATTTTAGTTTCCTCCTCGCTGGAAACATTTTTGTATTCAAAGACAGTTCCGTTCCAGGTGCTTATGATATTGTCCAGCTTTGTGGCATTGTACACTTCAATGCCGTAACCGCCAATATAGTTTCCATCTGCATCCCGTTTTTCGTAACTGATAAACTGTGAATTTGGCTGCAGCGCATCTTCTTCCTTCCTGCGCTCCTGGTACTGCTTTCTCAGTTCTGCCTCGTCAAGCTCCGGATCTCCTTCCAGCATCAATGCCACAAATTCATCCTCACTTTCCTCTGTGGCTTCATTCTTTGTATAACCTTCCGGAGCATAGGTGGGCGTTACGATCAAATCATGTGCCACTGCCTCTTTATCCAGTTTGATTTCATATTTTGTGGTGTTGTCCTCTTCCACTTTATTCCATGAAAATACTCCTGTTGCTGCCATTACACCGATTGAAATGACTCCGCACAATGCGGCTGCCGTCACAGCTACTTTTAGTTTTCTTCTTTTCGCCATAAATATAATCTTCTCCCCATTCTCTCTCTGCTCAAGTTCTCTGCAGGTTTCGCCGATTCTCTGCTGCACTTTTTCCGGAATTTTAATATCTTCCTGTAAAATTCTGGACAATTCCGAATCCGTCCGATTTTTTTTCATATTCCTTCACCACCCTTTTATTGTCCTGCCCGTAATAGAGCGCAAACTTTTTTCTTCCTCTGGACAGTCGTGTCTTTACGGTATTTTCCGTAATGGAAAGCAATTCTGCGATCTCTCTGATCTGAAATCCCTCCACATAGTACAGTGTCAATACCACCCGGTATTTGTCATCCAGCATGTTTATGAGGACATTAAACTCCACTTTATCCTCCTGAGAGCTGTCATCTTCGATTTCCGGAAGCACATCTACGCTGCAGGTTCTGCGCTGCTCCTTCAGGATATCATTGCACTTGTTGATCAGGATCCGGATCAGCCAAGTTTTAAAGTACCTCGGACGTTTCAGATCCGTCAGCTTTTCAAAGCAGATGAGGATCGTTTCCTGAATGGCATCCGCAATATCGTCTTCACTGCGCAGATAACTCCTGGCGACCTTGTACATACCCTGTGTATTCTGCCTGATCAATTCTGAAAATGCAGCATTGTCACCACATTGTGCTTTT
>JAQVCW010000050.1 GCA_028689585.1 Lachnospiraceae bacterium
ACCCAGAACCATCTACTTTCGTACCAGATACAGTGAAATGTCCATCCTCTTGGCTCATTGATCTGAGATATGGAATAAAAAAATCCTTGAAAAACAAGGAAAAAACACTTGACTATATAGGGAGGAAGATTATGGCATTTAAAACAGAAGGTAATAAATTAATTTATCGTAATGACAGTGAAATACTGCAGTTGGAACCGTGGGGAGAAAATAGTCTGCGGGTTCGCGGAACAAAGACATCAGCGCTATCTGAAGAAGCATGGGCTCTGATAGATCCGATACCATGCGACGCTGAAATCAAGATAGAGGGAAAGACCGCCAGTATTAAAAATGGGAATATTACGGCCAAATTTAATGAATTTGGCTGGCTGACTTATTATAATCAGAAGGGAGAGGCACTTCTGGAAGAACGATGGAGAGTAAATAACGGAGGATTGAAAACCAGTCCGCTGGCAATCTGCGGTCGGGAATATAAACCGCTGATCGGCTCCAGTGATTACAAGATTACCTTACGTTTTGAAGGACGTGATGGAGAAAAAATATTTGGTCTTGGACAGAGACAGGAAAAACAGTTAAACATGAAAGGGTGCTGTCTTGAGCTGGCACAGAGAAATACCCAGTCCAGTATACCATTTGCGCTGTCAAATCTGGGATATGGATTTTTATGGAACAATCCGGCAGTAGGCCGTGTAACGTTTGCCAATAATCTGACAGAGTGGGAAGCAGAATGCACAGAGCATATGGATCTGTGGATCACAGCGGGGGATACACCGGCCGAAATTGAAGAAGCTTATGCAAATGCCACGGGAAAAGTGCCTATGATGCCAGATTATGCAACCGGCTTCTGGCAGTGCAAGCTGCGCTACACGAACCAGGAACAACTTCTAAATGTGGCAAGAGAATATAAGAAACGCGGGATTCCAATTTCTGTTATCGTATGTGATTTTTTCCACTGGCCAAATCAGGGAGAATGGAAATTTGATCCTAAATACTGGCCGGATCCGCAGGCTATGGTAGACGAGCTGAAAAGTATGGGCATTGAGCTGATGGTCTCCATCTGGCCAACTGTGGATGTAAACAGTGAAAACTATGAAGAGATGAAAGAACTGGGACTTCTGGTCCGGTCGGAAAGGGCAAATGCAGTTCAGATGCAGTTTATGGGAAATGAATATCTCTTTGATGCCTTCAATCCGGAATCCAGAGAGTATGTCTGGAACAAGGCAAAAGAAAATTATTATAAATACGGAATCAAAATTTTCTGGCTGGATGAAGCAGAGCCGGACTTTATGTTCCATTATGATTATGATAACTTCAGATATTACAAGGGACCTGCTGTAAAAGTTTCTAATTATTATCCAGTAGAATATGCTAAGACATTTTATGAAGGGATGGAAGCAGAGGGGCAAAAGAACATTCTGAATCTGCTGCGCTGTGTATGGGCTGGAAGTCAGCGCTACGGGGCACTCCTGTGGTCAGGTGACACACATTCAACCTTTGATTTCCTGCGTAATCAGATGGCAGCCGGATTAAACGTGGGACTTTCCGGAATTCCGTGGTGGACAACGGATATTGGCGGTTTTACTGGCGGCAATATTCACGATCCTAAATTCCATGAATTGCTGATCCGCTGGTTTCAGTTTGGACTGTTCTGCCCGGTGACTAGACTCCATGGCTTCCGTGATCCCATTGATTTTACGATTTCCAATGCGGCTAAAATGTGGAATCAGCCGTTTGGAAGCGGAGCCGAAAATGAAATCTACAGCTATGGCGAGGATGTATACAAAATCTTAAAAGGACTGGTAGATACCAGAGAAACACTTCGCCCTTATGTGACAAAGCAGATGGAGAAAGCTCACGAAAAAGGAACTCCTGTTATCCGTCCGCTGTTCTATGATAATCCGGAGGACAGTAATTGCTGGGACATTAATGATGAATATATGTTTGGCCCTGATATTCTGGTGGCACCGATCCTGTATGAAGGAATGAGGAAACGTGACGTGTATCTTCCGGCTGGAAGAACATGGAAAGAAGTTGAGACGGGAAAGGTTTATGAAGGCGGAACTACTGTATTATGCGAAGCTCCACTGTCCGTGATACCGGTATTTACAACAAATAATTCGGAGTTTAAATTTGCTGATTAAGCAATAAAAATTTGGAAGAGACCAGTATTTCATTAACAGATATAAAAAATGTTTTCGTAAATGCAACAACAAGTAAAAGTCCAACAGGCCTTTACTTGTATACTTGACAAAAAGGATAAGGGTGCCGTGGCATCCTTATCCTTTTTAATAAATTTTTGTAGGATTCTGCATCAAATGTTTTTCAGTATGTATAAATTATTGAATGGTTTTAGCTAATGCTTTGATTTCGTCCAAAGTAAGTGCAGAAATACACCGTGCAACTTTTTCAATGGAAATACCCTCTTTTAAGAAGGCAAGGGCATTTGCAGAAGCTACAGCTTTTGTGTTTTCCATGACTGCTTTTTGACGTTCCTGTGCAAATAATTTGTCTACTTTTGTCATCATAATCCACTCCTTTATTTGATTTGCAGTTTCTTTGTCAATTACTTTATCCGAAAAGACGATTACTCCACTGAGAAGAAAAGATTGTGTTTTTTCGTCTTCGATATCCTTTGCAAGCTCAAACAATTCTTTAATAATTTCCTTTTTCTTTTTGAGACCAACATAGGTCAGTGGCAAAATAATAAATTCCAGCCGTTCTTTATCAGTGAGTATTTGACTCCCGTGGATTTTGGCAGTTAAACGAGTTCGGATTTCCTCAGAATTCAGTCTGGACAGAAATGCCTGCTCAATCTGAAGCTGTACAGCACCGATATTTAGAATATTGTTTGTATCTTCTGGTTTGACATCCGCGGTATAGAGTACTATCATTCGAATTTTCAGTTCTTTGGTGTCGGTACCATCCTGGTAGCGTTTCAGAATACGGGCAATGTAGTCCAGATATTTTGTTTTATTCGCTTCACTGTAGGTACTTTCGTAATCAAGGATTGCAAGGCTGTTGTCCGCCAGCCGGAAAATGTTGTCGATCCGCAGTTCATTGGCACTGACAGCCGGAAGATTGGTGGGCTCAATGCTTAAAATCTTTGGAAGATGAACACCATATACATCCAACTGGGCCATTGGAAAGGAATCAGCAAAGACTTTGGAAGTAATATCCTTGTTCTGCCATGAAATACCGTTTTTAGATTGAGAATTTTTGGAACGTTTCTTCTGGAATGATTTCTGCACCTTGTCTTGGCTGTTCATAAAACACATCCTTTCTTTTGCATATGCAGGTATGCTTAAGAAAGGAAAGAGATGCTATGCCTTAAGTATATCAGAATATGCATTTATTTTAAATAGGTAATTGTGGGAAATTTGGCCGAAGTGACCTTATAAAATAGAATGTAACTATTTTTATAGTATAAAGGATGAATGAATAATATGCAAGTGGAAGTGTAAAAACATTGTGTCAGACCATTGCTGAAACCGATTGCCTAATCAATAGAAATTTGTTAGAATACACGTTAGGAATCGACGCCCGCTTTTATAAAGAGACGGTAAACAGCCAATTGGTCAACAAAGGAGAAGGTTATGAAAGAAGAATGCAAAAAAACAATTTATGCCTGTTTTACCGGATATATCGTGCAGGCGATCGTAAACAATTTTATTCCGCTGCTTTTTATTACGCTGAGCGTGCAGTATGGGATTTCCCTGACGCACATTACGCTGCTGATCACGGTCAATTTCTGCGTTCAGCTTCTGGTGGATATGCTGTCCGTGTTTTTTGTGGACAGGGTGGGCTATCGCATCTGTACAGTGGCTGCTCATGGGCTGGCTGCAGCAGGGCTGGTCTGTCTGACTGTGCTGCCGGAAATTATGCCAAATCCTCTGTGGGGCATTTTGATTTCTGTGCTGATCTATGCGGTGGGGGGAGGACTTCTGGAGGTGTTGATCAGCCCCATTGTAGAGGCGTGTCCCACGAAGAATAAAGAAAAAATGATGAGTCTGCTCCATTCCTTCTACTGCTGGGGCCATATTGGAGTGGTACTGCTTTCCACGCTGTTTTTTGTGGCTTTTGGAATCCGGAACTGGAAGATACTTGCCATGCTGTGGGCGGTGCTCCCGCTGGTGAATGGCATTTTGTTTATCAAGGTTCCGATTTACAGCCTGCTGAAAGAGGATGAAAAGGGGCTGAGCCTGAAAGAATTGTTTGCAAAAAAAATGTTCTGGATTCTGATGCTTTTGATGTTCTGCGCCGGGGCCTGCGAGCAGTCCGTAAGCCAGTGGGCATCTACCCTGGCGGAAAAAGGGCTGGGAATCAGCAAAACAATGGGGGATCTGCTGGGGCCGATGGCATTTGCAGCTACCATGGGAGCTTCCAGAGTATTCTATAGTAAATATGGACATAAGATTGAACTGGAACGGTTCATTTTGCTGAGCGGAGTGCTGTGCGGTCTGTCCTATCTGCTGATTTCCCTGACATCCTGGCCTGCCATGGGGCTGATCGGATGCAGTCTGTGCGGCCTGTCCGTGGGTATCTTGTGGCCCGGAATTTTCAGCATTGGTTCGGCTTCCATTAAAGGCGGCGGAACGGCTATGTTCGCTCTCTTTGCGCTGGCGGGAGATCTGGGCTGCAGCGGCGGTCCCACCTTTGTAGGCGCGGTGGCCGGACATTTCCAGGACAATCTGAAGATCGGAATTCTGGCTGCGCTGATTTTCCCGGTGCTGCTGATTGGCGGATGTGCGATGAAGAAAGCGATGAGCAGAAAAGAATACTGCTGCGTGGAGGCGAAGGAGTAAAAAAGATATTGCTGGGCAGCGACGAGGCAGTAAACGAAAATTTCTGCGTATATGAAAATCAGTAAAGAGAAGGGGGATGCTGTGGAACCATATTATTACAGTCAGATGAACAAGCTTCAGCAAAGTGCATATCATGCCATAAAGTCAGGACTGCTGGCGCTTGCGGTCTCCTTTGCGGTTCCAAAGCTGTCCGATCAGGAGCTTGCGGATATTTTCTTTCAATTGCGGCTGGACTGTCCGGAAATTTTTTACGCGGTCAGCTTTCGTTACCGATACTATCCGGAGAGCAGCAGTGTTGAACTGCTTCCGGAATATCTGTTTGAGAAGGGAAAAATAAAAGAGCATCAGAAGGCCATGAAGGCCAGGGTGGAACGGCTGCTGAGGCCGGTCAAAAATCAGTCAGAACGGGAAAAGCAGCAGTATATCCACGATTTTATCTGTGAAAATATCACCTATGACAAGCTGAAAAAACCGTATTCGCATGAAATAATCGGTCCGCTGGGGCATGGTGTGGGTGTCTGCGAAGGGATTGCAAAGACAGTAAAGCTGTTGTGTGATGCTCTTGGAATCTGGTGCGTGATTGCGGTATCGGAAGCAAATCCGGAGAAAAATATCAAATACCGTCATGCCTGGAATGTGGTCCGGCTGAATGGACAGTATTATCACATGGATGCGACTTTTGATAATACGCTGAGTCACAGAGACAGATCTGATGCAAACGGGAAGCAGCTTGGGAATGCGAACGGAAAGCCGATCCGGCATGATTATTTTAATCTGGCGGATCAATGGATTTTTCGGGACCATGAGCCGGCTATGTACCCGATACCTCAGTGCAGGGATGACAGTATGTTCTATTACCGGGAAAAGAAGCTGTCCTTTACGAAGCTGGAGGATGTGGAAAAACGGGCAGAACAGGCAATTAGAAAAAAGATCCCCTTTCTTTTCCACTGGCGCGGTGGCTATCTGACCAGAGAAATGCTGCAGGAGCTGCTGATGTCTCTTCAGAAAGCGGCCGGGAAGAAAGAGCGGTATATAAAAGTGAATATCAACTGGCCGCAGGCCGTGCTGTGGGTGGAGTTTGAGGAGAAAGAACCGGCAGAGGAGGTTGTGATGGAAGAGGCGAATGAGGGGGAAAGCAATTTTATCAAGGAATAACAAAAATTAAATTGATGGGATCCGGGAAAAAGGATATAATTAAGAGAGCATATGGACGGATACGCATATGATTGGCCAGGAACAGGGCGATTGCAAGATATAAGTATAGAGCAATAAGAAGGAAAATTCAGACAGGAAAGGAAATCAGCATGCTTTTTTTTAGCAGAAGAAAAAATAACGGTCACAATACAGCCAATGCAGAGGATAGCGTTCAAAAAACAGATTCGGATATTTTGCTGCAGGCAATTTCACAGATACAGCAGAGTCAGGCAGAAAGAGAAGAAAACGTCCTGTTTGAGATGAAGAATCTGCACCAGGAGCAGATGCAGCAAATGGAAAAAAGGCTTCGCAAACAGGAGGCCATGCTGGAGGATCTGCTGGATCAACTGGAGGAGGTGCAGAATCAATTTAAAGAATTGAAAGAGGACCGGTCAGCGGAGCAGGAGAAGATGCAGTATCTGCAGGAAAATGAAAAACTGAAACAGACGCTGCAGAATAGTCAGAATGAAAACCGGGAGCAGGAAAAAAAGCTGTTGGAGATCATAGCGGCATATGATGAATATCTGCGGCGGATTGGTGCAGACAGATCAGATAGAACGGAAGAAAGTGACAGACAGTGGGATCTTGTCTTTCAAGTGCTGGATCAGCATCTGGAGGCGGGGCAGTTGAAACGCATTGATGGAAAGGGCCAGATGGTTGACTTTGAGACCATGATGGTGCTGCAGGCGGTGGAAACGGATTATCCTGACAAGAAGAACAGGGTAAAAGAAACCGTGATTCCGGGATGGATTTATAAGGGAAATGTGCTTCAGAAAGCAAAAGTAATCGCTTATCGGGCGTCTTTGCAGACAGACTGAAACAGGCCGATATCAAAGCCGCACTGTCATCCGGAAAGAGGATGAGACTCCCTGCTTTTACAGGTGATGAGAAGAGAAACATCAGTAAAGGAAATATCAATCATATAAAATACAGTGAGGAAAAAGAATGTCACAAATAATAGGGATCGATTTAGGAACGTCTACATCAGAAGCAGCCTGTTTTGAAAATGGAAGAGCAAAAATCATTCTGAATCGGGAGGGCAAAGGAATTACACCATCGGTAATTGGCCTGGACGAGAATGGAGAATTTCTGATAGGAGACAGGGCAGCGGAGCGCTATCTGCTTTATCCGGAAAAAACGGCGATTGAAGTAAAGCGAAAGATGGGCATCGATGAAGGAATTGAATTGGGAGGAAAAGTATTTTCCGCACCGGAGCTTTCTGCTAAGATATTAGCTTATTTAAAGGAATGCGCAGAAAATTATCTAAAGGAACCGGTGGAACGGGCTGTCATCACGGTGCCGGCTTATTTTAATAACCGCCAGAGGCAGGAAACACTGGATGCCGGAAAAATGGCAGGTCTGAAAGTGGAACGCATTATTAATGAGCCTACTGCGGCGGCTCTTTGTTATGGAATAGAGCATATGGAGGATGAGAGCCATATCCTTATATTTGATCTGGGCGGAGGTACTTTTGATGTAACTCTGCTGGAAATGTTCGATGGAGTACTGGAGGTAAAAGCCAGCAGCGGTGACAATAAGCTGGGCGGCAAGGATTTTGATGAGGCGATTATTGAATATTTGCTGGGATGCTGTGAAAATCAGTATCAGACGGATCTGCGTCAGGATGTCTATGCCATGGTAAAACTGAAAGAAGAGGCTGTCCGATGCAAGATAGCGCTGAGCAGCCAGGAGAGCTACGAAGTTCTGCTGCCTATGATCTCCAGCAAAGACGGAAAGCCGATTTCAATACAGGAGGTAATAACGGTTCCCCTGTTTGAACAACTGATTCAAGAATTGGTAGAACGTACCAGGAAGCCGGTTCGAATGGTATTACAGGATTCTGGGATAGAAGCTTCGGAACTGGATCTTATACTGCTGGTGGGAGGTTCCACCAGAGTTCCATATGTGAAGCGTTATGTGCAGGAGCTGCTGGGACAGGCACCAAAAGAGATGGTGGATCCAGATTTGGCAGTTGTTATGGGGGCGGGTATTCAGGCAGGGATGCTGGATGAAGCGATAGATGCGGAAACCGGCCTTATGCTTACCGATGTGGCGCCGTATCCACTGGGCGTCCGGGTGACCAGGGGAAATGATCTGTATCTGGATACGGACTACATGGATGTCCTGATTTCACGCAATGTCACCATTCCGGTAACCAGAAGAAAGCGGTATACCACTTTAGTGGACGGACAGAGGGAAACAAGAATCGAAATATATCAGGGAGAGCAGGAGAAAGCTACCTCCAATTACTTTTTGGGAAAGTTCCTGTTGGAGGGAATCCCGGCTGCGCCTGCAGGGAAAGAGAAAGTAGATGTAGAGTTCTCCTATGACCTGAATGGAATCCTGGAGGTGAAGGCAGCTATTGTGAGTACGGGACGACAGGCCGGCATTACGATAGATACTGCGGGAAGGGAAGAGACAAAAGCAGATAGCTCCGAATGGAAAAAAGCGCCTCTGGCAAAGAAATTTCGTTCTACGATCCGGAAAGCGGAAAAACTGGAAGCTTCCGGAGAAATTATGGAGGACGGAGAGCAGGAGGAACTTTCTGAAATGATAGAGGAACTGAAACTGGCTCTTTTAAGGGAAGAATCAGAGAAACTGCTGGAACGCATGGAAGAAGAACTGCTGGATTTTCTTGTATATTATGAAGAATAAGAAAGAGCAGTGGGGCAGACTTGAAAACTATCAGAACGGGCAGCAGGGACACAGAGAAATTCTAAAATGGAGTGAGAGAATTACATAAAGGGAGAATGCAGAGATGAGTTCTTATTATCAGACATTGGGTATTGAACCAGGTGCAGATAAAAAAGAGATAAAAAAGGCATATTTTAAATTACTTCGTATTTATTCACCGGAGAAAAATCCAACAGAGTTTAAAAAGATCCGGGAAGCGTATGAATATCTGATGCAGGATGATAACCGGAAAAGAGAGGAAACAAAAGCGCAGATAGATCCGGCATTTCAACAGGCCTATACACAGGCCCTTGCATACTGGGGCGACGAAGAATATGAGAGGGGAATTGCCTGCTGCCTGGAAGTCCTGCGGATATCTGAGATAGAGGCATTTCGTTTTCTTCTGGCGAAGCTGTATCGGGATAATGAAAATGCAGGAAAAGAAGTAAAGGAATTTGAGACCCTGGTCAAAAAATTTCCGGAAAATAAAGAATATCTTTTTCGTCTGGGCAGTGCTTACTGCCACAGGGAGTGGTGGAAAAAAGGACTGGCTGTTTTTGAAAGACTGGAGCAGGAACAATATCAGTCACTGAACTACTATGATGACTATGGATACAGTCTGATGGAGCGGGGATTTCATGAAAAGTCCAGAGAAATTCTGCTGCAGGGCATTGATTTCTTTTCTCAGATGGAGAAAGAAGAACAAAAGAAATATATGGAGCAGGTCGGGTTTATCTGGTGTGATCTGCTGGAATGTGATTGCGAAATAGAGTATTCGGTGATGGAAAAGGATCTGAATATCTATCTGAATTTTTTAGAACTTCATTCAGAAGCGCAGTATGCACTTCGACAAATCAGTCTGAATGTTCTGGATAAAGCGGTATCAAAGGCAGACGAATCACCGGTATTGAGAAGTCTGGCGAAGATACTGTATCACCGTATACAAGAACTGGAAGAGAATTATAAACTGGAAGAAGAACTGCTGAAAATGCTCCGTGCTATGGGCGGTTACCTGGAGTGCCAGTGTCTAAAGGAAGATGAGAGAATCCCAGAGGAACTGAAAGAAAATGCGGATAACCTTTATCGAAATATCATAATAGAGAAGGTAAACACAAAAGAAGAGGATCATGTGGAGAGGATTCTGGATCCAGACTGGGAGGAGTATCAGATAGCAATGCTTGATCTGAAGCTGACATTATTGGATAGCTGGGATCGGGCAAAGCAATGGCTGCTGCTGCTGCGCGAGGAATACCCATTATATGCAGAAGCTTTTGGAGATTTTGTAGAGGAAGTTCTGCAGAGCAGCAGCAAGACCTATCTGTGGAGAAAGTATGAAAAGCAGTTTAAAAAACTTATGGGATATCCATCCAGCGGCCATCTGGTAAAATCTGAAAAAGATCCGCTGATATTTGATTCCAGCGACGGAGACACTTACCGCCGGACAGAACCGAAAATCGGACGAAATGATCCATGTCCCTGCGGAAGCGGAAAGAAGTATAAAAACTGCTGCGGGAAAAATTAAAGGTATTTCGTGGAACGAAATAGGACTGACTTTTCCAAGACCGTTTTTGACATCAATTTCCTTTACCGGTACAGACAACTTTTTTGGCGGTTCGTAAAGTACATTGCGTATTAATGCCCAGCTTCTTTATCTCTGGATAAGCCAGAAATAAAGGAGCTGGGCAATTTTTGGCGTTTACCATAATTCATGCATTAAATCTTTATTCCGTTCGTACAGTTCCCTGAACTGGTTCCGATATTTCTGATATAGTACATGTTTTTTCATATCTGGTTTTACAACATATTTGATTTTTACTAATTTTTTTATTTCATCCGGTGATGCAATGGTTCCAAGCGCCAAACCTGCCATTAATGCATCTCCGTAGGAAGCGCCTATGGTAACCTCGGGGATCTGCTGTGTAATACCGCAAATATCACTGACAATCTGTATCCACTTCAATGATTTTGTACCGCCGCCTACGGCAGTGGCACAATCCAGAGAAATCCCAGCCTCTCTTAATAAATCCATATTCTGTGCAATTCCATAACCAATTCCTTCGAAAGCGGCATGAACAATATGGCCTCTTGTGTGCTGTAAATTTAATCCAAATAAAACCCCTTTCGCTTTTGGATCCTGAAGAGGCATTCTCTCACCCTGAAAATAAGGCAGAATAATGAGTCCATCACTGCCGGCGGGAATATTTTCCGCTTCCCGAAATAAAGCAGAATACGCATTTTCGCCGCCCGTTCGTTCTTTTTCAACCAGTTCCTTTGCAAATTCGTCCTTCAACCACCTTGTCAAAGATCCGGTAGTCGCCATTCCGCCGATACAGGCATAACGGCCGTCAATTGTATAGGGGCTGCACCATGCCTTTGTAT
Source organism: Lachnospiraceae bacterium (assembly GCA_028689585.1). GTDB lineage: Bacteria > Bacillota > Clostridia > Lachnospirales > Lachnospiraceae > Merdiplasma. The sequence goes on from JAQVCW010000050.1 coordinate 11,049, forward strand.
TTTTTGCTTTTTGGTTCGTTACTCCGATGTAGAATGCTGTAGATCCATACATCAGCATTGTATCTGCGGAATCCACTACCCCGACACTCACTGCTTCTGCTCCCGCATCTGTAGTCCCACAGATAACAGCAGTTCCCTCTGCCAGTCCGACTTCATCTGCTGCGCGCTTCGTTACACTGCCTGCAATAGAATAGGTACTTTTCATAATTTTGGGTAATAGTTCTTTTGGGCAGACCATGCTGCAGGTTTCGTCTTTCCATTCTGTGGTATCGGAATTAATCATGGGAAGTGCACTGCTGGCAGAGTACCGGTCAACACAATAGTTACCTGTTAGCCGAGCCACCAAAAATCCTGAGGCAAACGTAATATGCTTTGTTTTTTGGAATACTTCCGGTTCATGTTCCCGGACCCATAATATCTTTGGGCCAAAATGTTCTATGGTACAGGCTGTGCCGTATTCTTCTTCCAAACATTGGATGCCTATTTTCTGATTTAGCTCATCTGCCTGCGCTACACAGCGAGTATCAATTCCATATAATATGGCATTTCGTAATGGTTCACAGTTTTCGTCTACCATAGTAACTGCCGCCATGATTGTACTAATTCCCACTGCCGCTATTTCCTCTGAACTGCCATTGACTTTCACTAACAGTTCCTTTATTACAATTTTAAAGTCATGTAGCCAGTCGTTCACTGGATCATGTTCAGCAAAGCCTGGCTGAGGCGAACGTATCGCATGTGTTACAGCCGCGGTAGCAAGAATATGCCCGGTAAGATCTGTCAAAGATCCTTTTGACTCAGATGTGCCCACATCAAATCCCAGCAAATATTTTTTCTGCATAATAATCTCCTCACTCTGATTTTTGATTATTTCATGATAGTTTTATTATAACAGATTTACTTTTATTTTCAATATAATTTTCTTTTATTTTCTTTTACTTTCTTTTGCTTGTTTGATGTGCTTTTGATATTTGGAACAGAGGATTAGAATATTGAAGATAAAGCTTCCGGCAAATTGCAGAGCGGCTCAGATCAATTATGTCAGTGAAGCTGACGAGCCGCTTGCAGCAAGTATGCCAGGGGTACTTGGATTTCAGAAAGGATGCACATGTCTTAGTTAGCTGTCTGCCAAAATAATTTCGACGCCACTGTCTGTAAAACCTTTTCGATTGCGTTCATCAATTTGATTGATGACGAGCTTATCAATTTTGGATATGCTGCATAAATGACAAAAAACTTTTTTATCCAGTTTACTATCATCTGTCACCATAATGATTTCGTCAGCAGCTTCTATCATTGCTGACTTGATATCAACTTCGCCATACGTTCTGTTGGAGATTCCAAAGCTGAAATCTACAGCGTCACAGCCCAGAAAGGTTTTATTTACATGTAATTTTGAAAAAAATTCAACAGCGGTGTTTCCGGTTAAAGTATATACTGGATCACTTAGAGTTCCGCCGCAGACAATAACTGTAATATTGTCTTTGCCAGAAAGTTCCATGGCAATTTTAATATCATCGGTAACCACAGTAATATTTTTTTGATCAATTCTTCGGGCGATTTCGAGGGTAGTGGAACCGGAATCTAAGATAATGATATCCCCGTCATTGATCAGAGTGGAAGCCATAATTCCGATTGCTTTTTTGGCAGATGGATTATGCTCTGCCTTGTAGCTGTAAGGAATTTCTGATTGCAGACTGTTTGTGAGCGCAAGAGCGCCGCCGTGAGTTTTGATAATCAGGCTTTGAGAGGCCAGGATATCGATATCTCTGCGGATAGTTACTTTCGAAACATTGAATTTATTTGCAAGTTCGTTGGTATTTGCTTTCTTTGTCTTGTTTATATACTCCAGAATTTTTTCCTGTCTTTCAATTTGGAACATTTTTTCAACCTCAATTTCTAAGTTATATTAATAATATAAGTATATTGGATGTTTTGGGAAACGTCAACGAAAATAAACAAATATAAGAATCAATATGTTCGTTTCTGATATTACATGAGCTAAATGTATGAAAAAGAACGGAAAAATAAGAAAATAAATAAGTAAAGAGGTAAAGTTAATTGACTTATAATAAATAAGTCAAAAAAATTGTAGTAAAACTATATTAAGGGAAACATATAAAAACATAAAAATAATTAAAAATATACAAAAACACATTGACAAAATAAAAAATATAATGTAAAGTAACGATAAGAAATAAAACGAAAGCAAAAGAACACAAAGAGACAAAAATGTTTGAGGGGTTTGTGATCATATGGAAAACTTAATGAGCTTCAAAAATATCTGCAAGGTATTTGATAAAGGAAATGATGAAATTGTGGTTTTGGATGATATCAGCTTTTTCGTGAGGGAAAAGGAATATCTCTGCATTATGGGACCCTCCGGATGTGGAAAATCTACCTTACTCAAGATAGCGGGCGGGATTGAAGCACCAACGCTGGGGACAATTGAATGGAAGGGTACAGAATATAAAAATGGCATTCCAAAGCAGCAACTGAAAAATTTTGGCTTTGTTTTTCAGCAGCATAATCTTCTGGAGTGGAGAACCGTCTATAAAAACCTTCATTTGAATTTAGAAATATTTAACCTGAAAGGAGAGGAGTGGGAAAAAAGAATTATGGAAATGCTGAAGCTGGTTGGACTGGAGGCATATCCAAATATTTATCCCCATGAGTTATCCGGAGGTATGCGTCAGCGAACAGGAATTGCCAGAGCATTGGTTCATAATCCGGATATTCTGCTGATGGACCAGCCGTTTGGTGCGCTGGATGCAATTACCAGAAAAACACTTTCCTATGAAATGCTGAATCTGTGGAAGAAAACACAAAAAACAATGCTTATGATTACTAACAGTGTAGAGGAGGCGCTTCTGGTATCTCAGAGAATTATTATTATGAATAAACAGGGAAAAATTGTATATGAAATTGACAATACGATTCCGGTTGAGGCAAGGAATGAGAGCATAGGAAGTAATGAAGAGTTTATAAAGCTCCGTAAAAAACTGGATGGTATCGTTCATGACATTCAAAAATAGATCAGAAGAAGGTGGAGATATGAAGAGGCAAAAGAAAAAAACAATCAAGCTGGCAAATGTTCTGGCACCGCTTATTTTTCTTGCAGCTATCATCGGCTTGCTGGAAATTTATGTAGCAGTATCAGGAATTGATGCAAGAATACTACCGGCACCCCATGTTATATTCGGAAAGCTGTTCAATCGATTTGGCAGAGATCTGTCCAGGGATTTCTTTTATACGCTGAAAGTTATTCTGACAGGCTATTGTATTGCAATTCCCGGAGGGATTGGATTGGCAGCGATCTGTTCTCAGTCAAAGTTACTTTCAAAGGCAATTACACCGGTAATTATTTTAATGATTTGTATCCCGATGCTTACTGTTGTTCCAATCCTGGTATTGAGAATGGGATTAGTTATTCAGGTTCGTATCATCGCGGTAGTGCTGCAGGCACTTCCGGTTATCTGTCTGAATACCCTATCAGGGTTTCGAAAAGTGGAAAGCTCAAAAATTGAATTGTTTCGATCCGTGGGTGCCAGCCGGTGGCAGATTTTTACAAAGCTTATTTTTCCAAATGCAATGCCTCAGGTATTTACCGGTTTAAAACTGGGTTGTATTTTTTCAACGATTGCGGCGATGGGAGCCGATCTGGCAGCAGGAAACAGCGGACTCGGTACTAAAATTTCTGCTTACTCTGGCTCCCTTATGACTGATATGGCTTATGCCACAATTATTGTAGTAGCACTCATTGGTATCATACTCTTTATGGTTGTAGCGGAAATTGAAAAAAAGATTGTTGTCTGGATCAAATAACAGGACAGGAAGAAAGGGGAAAATATCAGTGGGACAGGGAAAAATAAGAATTGAAAACCTGAATAAAACGTTTGTAACAAGAAGGCAGACCATACAGGCGGTAAAGGACGTAAACATGAGTAT
>JAQVCW010000051.1 GCA_028689585.1 Lachnospiraceae bacterium
GTTAGGGGTAATACAACAATAAAACATATATGCAAAAACTGCTACTTTTTTATTGAAAAAAATAAGAGGTGGCAAAGCATTGTATCAAAAACTACGCTAGCCATCGCGCCAGCGATTTGGTACAATACGAAGCAAAGCGCATACTAGAAACGCAAAAAACGCGTTTGTGCTTTGCGTAGGTAATTGCCCAATGACAGGGCAATTACAAGTTATAATTAACGTGACAAATATGAATTGAGCGAGCTCTTCTGCGAGCGATGCTTCTTGAATGAAGTTAGCAAATGAGGTGGTTACAATGAGAAAAAAAGCGATGGTCTATCTTGTAAGAGTTCTTTTGCAAAAGATAATAGGATTCTTCTTGTATTTGGCCGGTGCCGGTTTTGTACTGACCTATGCCGGAAGCATCTATTTTATTTCCCTTTTTGCAGGTACGATGATTATTTCTTTGCTTTTATTGAAGGCAAACGAGGAAACACTTGCGCAAAGAGGGAAAACAGCTACGAATTCACCTTTATGGGATAAGGTGCTCTTAGCATTATTCTGGCTGTTAAACTATTTTGTGGTTTACTGGCTTGCCGGTGCATCCGAAACAGAAGAACATCTAGGTATCGTATATTGGTGTGGTATGGCGGCAACCTTTTTTGCAGCCTGGATTTCCACAAAAGCACTCCTGGAAAATACTTTTTTGGAATCCACAGCCAGAATCCAGAGCGATAGAAATCAAACGGTATGTAAAACGGGGCCTTATAGTATTGTGCGGCACCCTGCGTATAGTGGGTTGATTTTGAATTGTATCGGGCTATGTATGATATTTCCTTATGTGCGTGTTTGGATATGCATGGCAATAACGGCGTTGATCATCGTTGTAAGAACGGCATTGGAAGATAAGATGCTTAAGCAAGGTCTGGAAGGATATCTTGAATACACAAGCCAGACAAAGTATAGGCTGCTTCCCTTTGTTTGGTGATTAAGCGGGCAAATTGCAGTTTGTGAAATAAAGAAAAAAACTTAGAAGCCAATCACAGTAATTGTGGTTGGTTTTCTTTTACCCAAATTACAGCGTCAAGGCAGAAAGGAGCAGTTGAAAATTGAATATAGCATTATCATAGTGGCTATGGCTCTTAACGGACTCATCGCTTATTTTATTATCAAAATTCACGATAAGAAGCGAAAGGAAGAGCCATTCCATCAGTGTCAGTGATGTGCTGGTATACGTTTCCTGCATTCGGATATACTTTTCATCAGACTTAAATGCCATCACTTCTGTGGTAGCTGCTTTCAATCGGTATTCAAGAGAAACGATGTATTTAGTTGGAAAATCTATTTCCCAAAAATGAAAAAATATTGAAATTGGGAAGTAGAACGGATATAATGGTAAAAAGGAAGCAGGTGGTGAAGTAATGAAGATAATAGAGCGAAAACAGTATTTGGATAAATTGAAGCGACTAAAAGGTACACCAGATATTAAAGTGATTACAGGTGTTCGGCGTAGTGGAAAGTCCAGATTGATGGACAGTTATATTGGCTGGATCGAAGACAATGAAAAGGATGTCAATATCATCTACATTGATTTTACAAGTCTGCAATTTGAGGATTTGAAAGAGTATCATGCACTGAATACCTATGTTGAGGAACATTATAAGCGTGGTAAGAACAATTATCTGTTTATTGATGAAGTGCAGATGTGTCCACAGTTTGAATTAACGATTAACAGTCTTCACTCGTCGGAAAAATATGATATTTATGTGACTGGTTCCAATGCCTTTTTGCTAAGCAGTGACCTTGCGACGCTGTTTACTGGCAGAACCTATGAAATAGAGGTCTTCCCATTTTCATTCGCAGAATATGTGCAGTATTATCATCTTGAAGATACAGATAAAGCGTTTGCCGGGTATATGAAAGACGGTGGTCTGGCAGGGTCTTATGCATATCGGGAACAGGAAGAACGATACAAGTATATCGAAGATGTATTCGATACATTGATCGTGCGAGATATAAGACAGAAGTACAAAATTAGAAATGTTACCCTAATGGATCATATTTCTGATTTTCTTATGGACAACATTTCAAATCTTTCTTCCATCAGACAGATTGCAGATACTCTAACCAGGAACAAAGATAAGATTAACCACAAGACGGTTGGAAAATATCTTGAATATTTATGTAATGCTTTTGCTTTTTATAAAGTGAGAAGGTACGATATTCAAGGGAAAAAATATTTATCTTCCAGCGAAAAATATTATCTGAGTGATCATGCTTTCCGATACGCTAAACTTGGCACCAGAAATATGGATTATGGCAGAATGATTGAAAATATTGTAGCCATAGAACTGATGCGTAGAGGATATGAAATATATGCTGGTGTACTTTATAAAAAAGAGATAGATTTTGTTGCAATGAAGCACGATGAAAAGCTATATATTCAAGTCTCAGATGATATCTCAGGGGACACCGCTTTTGCGAGAGAAGTCGCCCCGCTTTTGAATATAAAAGATGCGTACCCCAAAATATTGATTGCTCGTACAAGACATGAAGACTATCAGTATGAAGGTATTAAGATTGTTGATGCAGCGAATTGGCTTTTGAAAGAATAATTGCCTGTTTCCCAAAAATGAAAAAAACTCAAAATTGGGAAATAGATAATGTGAGGGTAGAGTGCAACTTGTAAAACGCAAGCATTCCTATTGACAAACCGAGATTATGATGATAAAATATAACCCTATGGTTAGCAACGACTAACTAATGAACGGGAAGCGGATGCTTATCTCAAAACAGAAGGCTGACGCTGGCTAACTGACGTATCAGGAGGGCAGGAACATATGTTTATTGATTTGAAGAAAGCGGTAAAAAAGTACAGCGATGGTGACGAAACGGTTTTTGCACTGGACCATGCGTCCTTTGAATTGGAAGAAGGAAAGCTTTGCGTGATTCTCGGTCCCTCCGGCTCAGGAAAGAGCACACTGCTGAATATGCTGGGTGGACTTGACACTATGGACGAGGGTGAGCTTACTGTGGCAGGCAGGCGGGTAACGGGGCTTTCTGTGGACAAGCGCACCGATTACCGACGTGAGGACGTGGGCTTTGTCTTTCAGTTTTACAATTTGATTCCTGATTTGACGGCAGAAGAAAACATTGAGGTGGTCGCGGATCTTACGAAAACGCCCCTTGATATGGAGGCGGTGCTGACGGCGCTTGACATCGCAAAATACCGCCGCCGCTTTCCAAAGGAGCTGTCGGGCGGTCAGCAGCAACGAGTGGCAATTGCCCGTGCTATGATTAAAAATCCCAAACTGCTGCTCTGTGACGAGCTGACGGGTGCGTTAGACACCAGATCCTCCCGGAGCGTGTTAAAATTCGTGGAGTGTGTCAATCGGCAGTTCGGTACAACGGTTGTTATCATTACGCATAACGAGGCGATTTCCGGGATGGCAGACTGTGTAATCCGTCTGAAGGACGGGCAGATTTTTGAAACATATAAGAACGAGCGGAAGATTCCCGCCGAAGACTTGGTTCTGTGAGGGGGGCGGGGAGCTTGAAGCTGAACAAACGCTATGTCCGTGGAATTCGTGATAATCTATCGTTTTATATTGCCGCTTCTGTGCTGACAATGGTCACGTTGGTACTGTTTTTTCTGTTCAACATTGCCGGAAACGCAATCTTGAATTTCTCTGAAGATTTCTTCCCCGCGCATAAGCTGGAAGACGCACATTTTTCAACCTATATGCCAATTCCGGATGAAGAAATAGATAAATTGGCGGAAGAATACAACCTGACGCTGGAAGCACAGCGCTACGTCAACATTGAGACCGATGGGGTGACGGTACGGGTGTTTGAGCGGACCGAACAGGTCGATCTATATGAAATCACCGCCGGCGAGGATGCATCGGCAAATAATGAAATTATCATTTCTGAGGGTTACGCACAGAATAAGGGTGTCGAAATGGGGAACAGCTTAAAGATCGGTGACAAAAGCTATACCGTCACCGGCTGTTTTCAGCGGCCGGATTATCTGTATATGTTGGAAAACACCGACGATTCCTACAAAAACATTACGACCTTTTATCTCGCCTATATGACGGACGAGGCTTTTGCAAAACTGGGAGAAACAAGCTGCCAATATCTTGTGATCTATCATGAGGATAACAGCACGGCGTTCCGTAAGGCAGTGCATGAAAGTTATTATATGCAGCACTACTCTTCGGCAGAGGAAAATCTGCGTATTACCATGGTGGACACGCAGGCGCAGATGTTCGTAATTATGGCATATATCATTCTCTGCGTACTGCCGCTGATTGCCGTAGCTCTGGTCTGCATCATCATCGGGAGGAAAATCAAGTCTGAGCAGAAGCTGATCGGCACGCTGTCGGCACTTGGCTATAAAAAAGGCATACTGATGCGTCACTATGCCGGATTTGCGGCGATTCCCGGGGTTGCAGGCGGTATTCTGTGTGCCGCTGCGGCGTATCTCTTTGCGCAGCCATACAGCGAGCTTGGGTTGCAGGACTATGAGCCCATGCGCGTGACAGGAAGCCTGAAGCCCTTTGATGCATTGCTCGGGATTCTTGTTCCGACTGCCCTATATGTTATTGCAGCACTGCTGTCCGTTGGACGTCTGTTGAAAAAGGACACGATTTTGCTGCTTTCCGGAAATGCAGATGCCGATAAACAGGGTGGCAGACGTATTTTTGCCGGAAATAAAATGTCATTCCGGCTGAAATATGCGGTGCGGCAGGTACTTGGCAGCCCGGCAAGGAGCTTTGTGGTTATCCTTGGAGTGTTTCTCGGCTGCTTTATCATGCTGTTCAGCTTTGGAATCTTTGATTCTATTGAAAATACAGCGGACGTTAGTTCAGAAAATGCAGGAAGCTATGAATATCAGTACGTTCTCAGTGAGCTTACAGCGGAGAATCCATACGGCGGTGCGGAAATGCTGGTGTTCTCAATGGAAAATGAAAACGGCGGTGCAGTGACGCTGATTGGCACAGACGAAGATAATCCGTATCTGAATTTCCGCGACAGGGACGGAAACAACGTGAATATCCAAAACGGATATTATATTACGAGCCTGGCTGCCATGCTAAATGACTGGGACGAGGGAGATGAAATCAAGCTTTATAATCCGCTGACTCTGGAGAAGCATGAGATTGTGATCGCAGGTGTTCTGCAAAACGATGCGCAGCGTGCCGTCTATACCACGGAAGAACGCGCAGCGGAGCTGTCCGGATTGGAAACGGGAATGCACAATGCCCTTATCAGCGATACTGCTTTAGGCATCTCTTCTGATAAGGTAGCACAGGAAAGCAGCAAGTCCGCACTCAGGGAGCAGGTGCAGACGATGAAAACGCAGATGGGTTTCATGGTATATCTGCTGATAGCGATTGGTGTAATTATCTGCATTGCTTCGGTGTATGTTGCGGTCAATATGCTGGTAACCGAAAATCGTGCGAATATTTCCATGCTCAAGGTGCTGGGGTATCGGGATAAACAGATAGACCGTATTGTTCTGTCGGTGAACCATATATTTCTGCCGATTGGTATCCTGCTGAGTATTCCGGCCGCTCATGTCGTCGGCAGTTATTTTTTCCGAATGTTTGCCGACTATGCCGGAATACTGGTAACGGTATGGATTTCTCCGTTGAACTATGTGCTGGCAGTCACTCTGACGGCAGTGTGCTATGCAGCGTCTCTGCTGCTTGTCCGCCGGAAGGTGAAGAAGGTGGACATGATCGAGAGCTTGAAGGATAACAGAGAATAGGAGTCGGTATAAAATACTTGTGCGTTTCAGACTTTGCCACACAGGAGTTCGTAGGAAACGAAACGGTGAATTATATCTGGAGTTTTAAAGATTTGTGCTGTATAATTGTTGCAGAGATTATGTTGGAAATTATGCAGCACCTCCAGAATTGCTGGGAGAGTTATATTTTTATTTTATGTGGAACGAAAAATTAAAAAGAATTTGCGGAGGACCTATTTGATGGCGTGTAAGAAGCTAACAATAAAAGGCTATTTTTTTATAATTTCATGTCTCATTCTGGCTACCGTTTTTTTGAATGGATTCGCGGATAAGGACGTGAGACATACGGAGGCTTCGGCGAATATCGGCACAGGTATTCTTCGTAAGGAAGTCTTTGCGCTTGTTTCCAGCGCGGAAAACTCCAGCATTGATTATAGCAGGCAGTATGCCTACATCGAGGATATCGGAGATGGAAGAGGCTACACGGCGGGCATCATTGGTTTTACGTCAGGAACCGGAGATTTGTTACAGGTGGTAACTGAATATATTAAGCGGAAGCCCCAAAACAATCCGTTGAAAAAATATCTTTCCGCACTGGAAGCAGTAGTGGGAACGGATTCACACGAAGGACTGGGCGACACATTTCTTGCCGACTGGCAAACTGCATCAGAAGATGCCGAGATGATACAGGCTCAGAATGCGATTTTAGATGATTTCTATCTCTATCCATCCATCACATTTGCCAACGAAGATGGACTCAGCGTTTTGGGGCAATACATCTATTATGATGCAATGGTTGTGCATGGACCTGGGGACGATGAGGACAGCTTCAACGGAATTCGGATGACAGCCAAGGCATCGGCAGACACCCCCGCAATGGGAGGAAACGAGAAAACATATTTGCAGGCGTTTTTAGATGCAAGAAGCGTAATTATGAAAAAGGAAGAAGCGCACTCGGATTTGTCCCGGTTAAATACACAGCAGGCGTTTCTTGAGGCAGGAAACGAAACATTAGAGCTTCCTCTTAGATGGACGATGTATGGAGAAGCGTTCGAGCTGGATAAAAGCAGTTTGAGCAGCATAAACGAATGAAAAAACAACCCTTGACCGTTGTTTTGTTACCGGCAATACCGTCAGTGGGACAGGCAAGCGTTTTGTGAGAGAAGACTCTATTCGTAAGGGAAAGTGAGGCGTGAAATTATGACACTTAAAAATAAGTTAGGTATTACCGATTCAAGCGAACTGGCCAGAGCGGAAGAGCGAATCAGCAAGAAAAAAGCATTGCAGATGTTTGAAAAAGGGTATTTAGATACATTGAATGCGGGAACTTTTAAAGCACTTTCCGAGATCCACAAATATCTATTTGAAGATATCTATGAATTTGCAGGACAGATCAGAGACGTGAATATAGCAAAAGGGAATTTTCGCTTTGCACCTGTGATGTATTTGAAAGTCTCATTAGAAAACATAGAAAAAATGCCACAGAATACATTTGATGAAATTGTTGAAAAATATGTTGAAATGAATATCGCACATCCATATCGAGAAGGAAATGGTCGAAGCACAAGGATATGGCTTGATCTGATTTTGAAAAAGGAACTGAATAGGGTGGTTGATTGGAGCCTTGTGGATAAAGATGATTATTTACTGGCGATGGAAAGAAGTCCAATCAAGGATGTTGAGATAAAGGTTCTTTTGAAAGCTGCTCTAACGGATAAAATTAATGATAGAGAAGTGTATATGAAGGGAATCGACCATAGTTATTACTATGAAGGATACACATTGTATCAAACAAAAGAACTGTGATGATTTACGAAATATGCTTATGAAACACTGCGTTAGATATTGCTAACTAAAGTTTTGCGTGATATAGTAGAAGGGAGATGAATGGCTAACAGGAGGGAAAAGGAATGGAAGCAGGACTTTTGGAACGAGCCTATGGAAATTACAAATTTGCGAATATCAACAGAAAAAAAGAGACGACCGTATATTATATAAAGCAGCAGGACGGAACTGGTACCGGGAGGATGGAAACCTGTGATATTTTTCCGGGAGTACAGATTTCCTTTAACAGCCTGAGTATGGATACCTGTTTTCAGCAAATCAGGGCTGGCAGAGGGTTTTGGGAGATTGATTACTGCAGTGAGGGTTGTTATGAGATGGGATACAATGATCAGAAGGTTGCGTTTCTGAAAGAAAAAATGTTGTCTGTGACGGATTTGGGCAGTCAGGTCTTTACTTATTCAAGGATTCCGTTTCGGGAGTATCATGGGATTTCCATTTTGCTCGAACTGGAAAAAGTACAGCCGATACTGCATGGGGAATTTGCAGGTTCTGGTATTTGTTTTTCGGAGCTGGCAGAAATTATGCGGTTGGACAGGGGCCCGTATCTCATGCGGCCGCTGCATAAGATAGAAGTCATTTTCAAGGAACTGGAGAATAGGAGGAATTGCAGAGGCGGAGATGATATCCGCTATTTTTGGCTGAAAACAGTAGAATTATTATTGTATTTGAGTAAACCTGATCAGGAACGGATGAAATCGGTTCATTCTTTTGATGCCAATACGGGACAGGGGATTCGTGAGGTATATCAGTATATTCTGGAGCATCCATTTGAACATATCACGATTCCGGAACTGGCAGATATGTTTCGGCTGGCAGAGTCCAGCATGAAACGATGCTTTAAATACAGTACGGGCAAATCTATCGGTTCTTTTCAGAAAGAAAGGAGGATGGAAGCGGCAGCGGAGCTGCTTCTGAAGAAGCGGGAATGGAGTGTTGGAGAAATTGCGGAGGCGGCAGGTTATGAAAACCAGAGTAAATTTTCGGCTGCGTTTAAATCGGTCTACCGGGAGACACCGTTGGCTTTTCGACGCTGCAGATAGCTGATTGGAGCAAATATTGAGCTGATTGGTCATAGAAACACGCAGGCAGAATTGGTATAATACTCCATAGCAATGAGTTAGTTGCAACTAATAAAGAGGAGGACTTGAAAAATGTTCAGAAAAAAACAATTATCAATTATGCTTATGTCTATGATGCTGGCAGCAGGAAGTACAGGTATGGCAGCTATAGCGGCGGATGTGACCGAGGCTCAAACCGGCAAGGAGACGGCAGTACAGGTGTTTGCGGGCGGAAGCGGTACGAAAGAAGATCCATGGCAGATTGCAGATGCCGATCAGCTTTTGGCAATTGAAACTCAGTTGGACGGTTATTATGTGCTTACAGCCGATATTGATTTTGACGGAAAAACGATTCAGCCAATTGGAGCGATGGTGCCACTTGGAACCGAAGGGGAAGATGCTGAAACTCCGAATCCGGACTATGCATTTAGCGGAGTGCTGGATGGAGGCGGATATACCATTTCTAATTATGATATAGATGCATCCGATGATACGTATGGCGCAGGGCTGTTTGCATGCGTTACCGGAGAAAATGCGACGATTACGAATCTGAATGTAGAAAATGTAACATTGTCAAACGGCGGACAACTGGCAGGCGGATTGATTGGATATCAGGATGCCCCGGTCAGCAAATTAAATATGAGTGGAACGAATAAGGTGTCAGGTGAAGGACTGGTAGGTGGTCTGATTGGCGGCTCTAAAGCGGATATAACAGATTGCTCGGCAGTGGCTGATGTAGTCATGGATGCAGAGAATGCGCAGGGCGCAGGTATCCTGGTTGGCGGAGATGAAGGCGGAAACATGGAAAACTGCACCGTATCCGGCGGAAGTGTAACAGCAGAAAAAAAGGGTGCATTCAGTGTAGGCGGTCTGACGGGATGCTTTCAGGAGAGTGCGTATGCAAAAAACTGTTCGGTATCTGATGTGACGGTTACAGTGGGTGAGAATGCCATGATGATTGGAGCGCTGTCCGGACATGCAGGAACGGCAGAAGGAGATCCGACTCAGATTGAAAACTGCAGCGTGAAAGATGTGAAAGTGATCGTTGGCGAAAATTCAGAACGAATCGGCGGCATCAGCGGAAGTGGTTTCTATGTATCTGCCTATGCAGAGTACTATCCGGAGCCATGTGCTATGGCAATCAAGGATTGTACAGTCAGCGGCCTGACTATTACCGGCGGAAAGCAGGCAGGATCTGTCCTTGGATATGCTTATAACAATTCTACAGTAGAAAACTGCAAAGCGGAAGCTGTATGGAACGATGCAGTATTGGAAGATCAGATCGGGGCTGATGCTTCCGTACCCCTTACGGATCTGTTCTAACCCTGTCAAATAAAATGCCGGAAGGCAGCTTCACGCATTGTTTTGTCTGCGTGGGGCTGTCTTTTGGGATTCCCAGTATGATATGTTTGTACTGGAACCTATATGCAGATTCATCTGTACCTTTGATTTATTCGGGAAAGGTTTATATAAATATATTTTCGAAAATATCTGCGGGAAAGATATGGAAATGCAGCTTTTTGGAGTAGAAAAAGAATAGTCTTAGCTTATAATGACGGCTGAGTGTGGTGGGAGAAAACTCTCACCATATATTTTACATGATGGTTAGCAGCGACTAACAAACGAAAGGAGAGTTTAACATGAAAAAAGAAAGTTCTCTGCAGAAATTATTTGATTATGCGGGAAGCTACAGGTATTTGACGATATCCTCCTGGATACTGTCCGTTATCAGTGCCTGGATTGCGCTGGTTCCGTTTTATTACATATGGAAAATCGTGGATGAGGTATTGCGGGTGTCACCGGATTTCGGCAAAGCAATACATCTGAGCCGGTATGGCTGGAGGGCGGTAGGATTTGCCCTGCTTTCGATGTTCCTTTATATCTGTGCGCTGATGTGCTCTCATATAGCCGCCTTTCATGTGCAGGCAAATATGAGGTCTCAGACAATGCGGCATATTGTAACACTTCCGATGGGGTTCATGGACGGAATCGGAAGCGGGAAAATCCGTAAAATCGTCAATGAATCCAGTGAGGCTACGGAAACATATCTGGCGCATCAGCTTCCGGACCGTGCAGGCGCCATGGCAACTCCGGTGGGACTGCTGGTTCTGCTGCTGCTGTTTGACTGGCGTCTTGGCCTTCTCAGTCTGGTTCCGGTTGTGATCGCATTTTTAATTATGGGAAGCATGACGGGAAATAAGATGAAGGAAAAAATGGCACAGTATCAAAATTCTCTGGAAGAGATGTCAAATGAAGCGGTGGAATATGTGCGCGGCGTGCCTGTCGTAAAGACATTTGGTCAGTCGGTATTCTCCTTCAGACGCTTCAAAGAAGCCATCGATAATTATGAAAAATGGGTTATTTCTTATACGAAGGATCTGCGTCTGCCGATGATCCTGTATACGACAATGATTAATGCGGTTTTTGCTGTATTGATCGCAGCCGCGTTTTTATTTACAGCGAATGGTATTACCAATACGTTTTTACTGAATCTGATATTTTATATTATAATTACTCCGATTATCACGGTCACTTTGAATAAGATTATGTTTTCCAGCGAAAATGCAATGATTGTAGAGGATGCGCTGGCAAGGATTGACAGTGTGATGTCGATGAAGCCGCTGGGAGAGGCAGCGATGCCACAGTCTCCGAAAGGCACTTGCATTACGCTGGAAAATGTATCGTTCCGATATCCGGATGCCGCAAAGGATGCTGTTCATCAGGTGTCGCTTTGCATAAAAGAGGGGGAGCATGTGGCGTTTGTCGGTCCGTCCGGCGGCGGAAAAACAACACTGGCCAGTCTGATTGCAAGATTCTGGGATGTGTCAGAAGGAAAAATCTGTATCGGCGGAGCAGATGTGAGGCAGATTGCAGGCAGGGATCTTATGAATATGGTGTCCTTTGTGTTTCAGGACAGCAGGCTGCTGAAAATGTCCATCTTGGAAAATGTCCGGATGGGAAGGCCGAACGCATCCAAAAAAGAGGTGCTGCAGGCATTAACCGATGCGGGATGTGATGATATCCTTGCGAAGATGCCGGAAGGCGTCGATACGGTCATTGGAAGCCGGGGAACCTACGTGTCCGGCGGTGAAGCACAGCGTATTTCCATCGCAAGAGCTATGCTGAAAAATGCACCGATTCTGATTTTGGACGAGGCAACAGCATTTGCAGATCCGGATAATGAAGCAAAGGTGCAGAAGGCATTTGCAAGATTATCCGAGGGAAAGACTGTCATTATGATTGCCCACCGGTTATCAACGATCACGGGTACTGACCGGATTTACGTGCTCAAGGATGGACAAATGGAAGAACAGGGCAGCCATGAAGTTCTGGAAAAACAGGCAGGACTGTATGCGCATATGTGGACAGAATACAACAAATCTGCAAACTGGAAGGTAGGAGGTGCATTATCATGAGTATTAATGAACGATTACAGCATAAGTATGCTCTGTCAAAGCAGGGAGCATCGGATATGATGAAAGCATTTGTCAGCGTCACATGCTCCGATATTGTATTAATGTTTCCGGTCGGGCTGCTGTACCATCTGATCAGAGATTTTTTGAACAATTCCATAACGGGAAGCAGCATTCTATTTTACGCGGCCGGATGTATCCTTTGTCTGGCACTGATTATCATTACAACGTATATTCAATATAATGCGACATTTTTTGCGACCTATGTGGAAAGTGGAATCCGAAGAACGACTCTGGCGGAGAAATTAAGAAAGCTGCCCTTATCTTTCTTTGGGAAAAAGGATCTTGCGGATCTGACCAGCACGATTATGGCAGACTGTGCGACGCTGGAGACCGCGTCATCCCACTGGATACCGGAACTGATTGGGGCACTGATTTCGACCTGCCTGATTGCTGTTTCCCTGTTTTTCTTTGACTGGAGGATGGCAATTGCGGCACTCTGGGTACTGCCGGTGGCCTTTGTGATCGTGCTGTCAGCATCAAAGGTCATGAACCGCTCCGGCAAGAAGCATATGAAACTGAAGATGGACTGTGCAGACGGAATACAGGAATGCCTGGAAACGGTAAGAGATCTGAAGGCCAACAACGCGCAGTCTGCCTATATGAGTGGATTAGAGACAAAAATCCGGGCGGTAGAAAAGCATGCAATTGTAAATGAACTGATTACGGCTGTCTTTGTCTGCACAGCACAGATGATTCTGAAATTGGGAATTGCAACGGTTGCGCTTGTGGGAGGGATTCTGCTGGTAAACAAAAGTCTGGATGTAGTTACTTTCTTTATGTTTCTTCTGCTGGTGTCCAGATTGTATGACCCGATGCAGATTTCTCTGCAGAATCTGGCTGCGATTATCGCAGCGGAGGTTCCGTGCGGGCGGATGGATGAAATTTTATCACACGAGATGCAGACCGGAAGGGAGAACCTTTCGAATCAGGGTTACGATGTGACATTTGACCGGGTTGGATTTACATATAATGCAGATGAGACGGTTTTGAAAGAGGTATCATTTACCGCAAAACAGGGTGAAGTTACGGCATTGATCGGACCATCCGGCGGAGGAAAAACCACGGTATCAAGGCTTGCCACGCGTTTCTGGGATGCGAAGCAGGGAAGGATCACGGTTGGCGGTATGGAGGTATCAGAAACAGATCCGGAGACGCTGATGTCATTGTATGCAATTGT
>JAQVCW010000025.1 GCA_028689585.1 Lachnospiraceae bacterium
TTACTCACCCGTCCGCCACTCAGTATCTTAAATTCCATCCGAAAACTTCGTTTAAAATACCTCGTTCGACTTGCATGTGTTAAGCACGCCGCCAGCGTTCATCCTGAGCCAGGATCAAACTCTCTGCATAAAATGCATTGTAACTCTTCGGCATCCATCACTCTTCGCTGCATTTCTGCAGAGAAGCCTGCGGCGCATCATGCACACAGCTTCGCTGGCGCCCAGCCGCTCTCGCGTCTGAGAAAACCATCTTAAGCCTGCTCGTTTCTGCATCTGCCAAAGTTTTCAATACGGTTTGATTTTTGGTCAAGATAACTACTTGGCTATCTATTTCCC
This sequence comes from Lachnospiraceae bacterium, assembly GCA_028689585.1. Classification (GTDB taxonomy): domain Bacteria; phylum Bacillota; class Clostridia; order Lachnospirales; family Lachnospiraceae; genus Merdiplasma. The sequence goes on from JAQVCW010000025.1 coordinate 337, forward strand.
TTTTTACTGTTGTTAGGTTGTGCTTTTCAGTCATTTCACAGCAGAACGAAGTTCTGTGCATTTCCGCTTTAAAAGCGGCTGTGACTGAAAGTCACTGTCCTTAAAAATTAAAACTTGTTTAGAATTTTTCAAGGTTGTTTCACTGTTCAGTTATCAATGTACTCTTTGGTTTGTTGTTGTCCGCTTCATCGGCGCAACTTTGATATAATATCATGTGTGCAATGTTTTGTCAATAACTTTTTTATTTTATTTTTCTTTTTATTTTTTCAGCTAGCAGGTCTTTTCCCGGTTAAATAAAGGGAGTATCGCTTTTGTATCTTTGAGTTTTCCTTCCCGGATTACTGAGAAGCGTTTTATTTGCATATTCTTCTACAATTTCACACATCGCATTTTCCCACTCCTTCGTTATTTTAAACGGGCGCATCAACTCAATTTTTGATATGAAAACGGCACAAACATTCGGCACTTTCTCACCAGGATCTGTGATGTTTACCGTAATACAGGAACTGTTGCAGCGCACTCTTATCCAGACTTTCATATTCTGATGTTCTATCCCGCTTATATCATAATTTCTTATTTCTTATCAATCAACTTGTAACTCATATCCAAAAAATCCAATATCTTTGCTTCGCTGATTGTCCCGTCCAACGGTATCGTAATCCAATGCTGTTTATTCATATGATAGCCTGGGAAAAAACCTTTTGTCTGAAGCAGCAATCCGATCATTTCCGGATCGCACTTTATATCTATAATATCTACTTCCTCTGTTCCACCATCTAAACCCAGTTTATTTTTCGGTACATTCATAATGGCAGCATACCATTTATTGTTTTCTTTATGACGCAAAACTGCATATGTTGGATACCTGCTCCAAAGATATTCCGGCTGCGTTCCATATATCTTTTTCACATAAGCAAAGATTTCTTCTCGTTTCAATTTTTCTAATCTCCTTTAGCTTCACTGCATCTTTATACTGGGGCAGGCTCTCTACGCGGGCTCTGATCTCCGGAGGATAAGATGCTATCATGCTCATCGGATTCTTATAGGCCGGAATCATGATGATGATTGAAAATATCACACAAATTACAACACACTGAATCAGAAATAACATATCCGAGTCCTGCCTTCTCTTTAAAATTTACACATACAATGATCTGCATAATCGCAAAATCCATATCGTGAATATAAATCCTGTGCATCTTTTGTAAGCAGGAGGCCATATTGGTTCTTCAATCGTGGTTCCTGTTCCGTAATCCATTTTATCAATTTTTTGCCTAAGCCTATTTTTCTGTACTGCTCATCTACTATGACATCCGTCAAATAATACATCGTTGCAAAATCTGTAATGACTCTTGCGAATGCAACGATGGTATCTATATTCTTATCAACAATTGCGAAACAACAGGAATTCTCTATCGACGCTCTTATAGTGTCAGCATCTCTGCTGTTTGCCCAGTAGGATTGCTGCAATAGATTATGAATATCCTGAATGTGCTGCAATATATATCTACTATCACTTATCTGTATATATTTTTCTAATTCCGCTTCCATTTCAGCGACTCTCCTTTACTGCAATGCATTTTCAACTATGCTTTCTTCCTTTCACTTCAGATTTCGCCAAGAACCGTCCCTCTCTCACGCCAGGAACCGTCCCTCACTCAAATTTCGCTTTTACTTTTTTCTTTTTAATCTCATTCTTCAGCTCTGCAATTTGAACTTTGTCTTTTTCGTTCATTTCCAGCAGTTGTATCAATTCATCCTGCATTTTAATAATATCGCTTTTCACTGCCCCTGAACCTTCAAGAACAGAAGCAAGATTTTCTTTTTCCTCCACAATGAACTCTGCCAGCTCATTTTTCTTCTTCTCTGCCTTCGCACGCAGCTGTTCTGTCTCCAGTCTCACTTCTTCCAGCTTTTTAGAAATACGCTCCGTCTTATAAATAACATCCGGATATGCATTGACAATACGCTGGTGTAAAACAGATTTGTTACTGAGAAGCATTCGAACTTCTTTGCTTACAGCCTCTGTGTTATCCGCCTCACTATTTTCTACGCTAACCTTAATCAGTTTCATAATCAGACGCGATACCACTGAATCTGTCATAAATATAGCCACCAATACCACCGTGCAGATATGCCGGGCCATCTCTGTCATGTGCCCAAACAACCCAAAAAAGAACGGATCCATTATTTTCACAATGACTGTTCCGCCAATTCCGAATAAAATCAGATTGCCAATCCAGATTCTCCCGTTTAAATTCATTGGCTTCTGACTATAATCCCACCACCTGGCATGATATTTTTTCTCCATATAATAGCTGGCAATATACTCTATTGCACCACAGACAAAAAAAGAAATCACAAAGGTCATTCCATAGGAGCTTTCGAAGTTTGAAATACCGCCTACTGCAATCGTTACCAGAACTGCACCGGTTCCATAGATCGGACAGTACGGACCAATCAAAAAACCACGGTTAATAAACCGATGAAACTGAATGTACTTAAGAGTCACTTCCGTACACCAGCCAAGGAATGAGAACACGAAAAACAATAGTACAAAATTGCAGATTACATCGAATAAATTTATCATAATTACTTCCCGCCCTTTGATTATTATAATACGTTCTGTCCTCTATTTTAACCGAAACACTGGAGAAGAACAATAGTAAGTCACAAATTTATGGGTTCTTAGTTTCCATTGACAAAACCGGAAGCCATATTCCAATCCACCTCATGGGTTTGGAATACAGCTCCCGGTCTTTGATTTTTGTATTAATTGTGTTCTCGCTTATTTCTGCTGCTCTCTCTCCTGATCCAGCTTTTTATTTCTCATATAGAGTCCCATATCAATGGAAATCTCCACAATGTTCAGCACATAGAAGAACCAGCTCAGATAAAACAGCCAGTCCAGGCTCCCCGCGGCATTCTGCCACAAAAGGACCTTACGTGCAATACCGAATACATAACCAATCCAGATAAAAAATTCGAAAAACAGGCTCTTTCCCTTCGCAGTCCTGGAGATCCAGGATTTGCGGATAGAAATCGGCCAGGACAGGCCAAAGCAAAGTATCATTAACGCTTCTAATAAGTCAGTCATAATAATCTCCCAATTTACTCTATTTTTAGTTTTCTATTACAGAAAACAGATCAACTCTTTCCTTTTTTGAAGTCACCTGCCGGGAACGCTGTCTCTCAAGCTTCCTCTCCGGATTCACCGGGAACCGTCACTCTGTCACTGCTCTCCAGCTTCACCGAGAACCGTCCCTCTGCCACTGCCCTCCGGCTTCGCCGGGAACCGTCCCTCACTCACTGCCTTTCAAATACGCTGCACGGCCTTCTTCGTAAAGGTTATTTCCTTCGCTGTCGATAATGACCACCAGAGGCATTTCCTCCACATACAGTTTCCGGAGTGCTTCTGCTCCCAGATCTTCATATGCAATCAGCTCTGCTTTTTTGATGCATTTCGCCAGCAGCGCTCCGGCTCCGCCAATGGCGCCGAAATAAACTCCGCTGTATTTTTTCATGGCTTCGATCACTTCCGGCAGACGGGCCCCCTTGCCAATCATGCCTCTGGCCCCTACTGACATCATGGTTGGTGCATAGGCATCCATCCGTCCGCTGGTGGTAGGACCTGCAGAACCGATGACCTGTCCGGGCTTTGCCGGGGTAGGTCCCACATAATAAATGGTGGCATCCGTGGGATCAAATGGGATCTTTTCACCCTTCGCCAGTGCTTCACACATTCTCTTGTGTCCGGCATCTCTGGAAGTATAAATGGTTCCGGTCAGATAGACAGTATCTCCGGCATGAAGTGTTTTTGCCAGTTCTTTGGTCAATGGCAGTTGAATGTGTTTTTCCATTTAAATCACCTCCGTTTTATGACGGGTCACATGGCAGTTGATATTGATTGCACACGGCATCCCGGCAATGTGGGTCGGCATTGTTTCAATGTTCAGGCCAATCGCGGTCGTCTTTCCGCCAAAGCCCTGAGGTCCGATGCCAAGCTGATTGATCTTTTCCAGCATTTCCACTTCCAGATCCGCATAATAGGGATCCGCATTGGAGGAATCCAGCGGACGCATCAGCGCTTTTTTCGCCAGCAGCGCCGCCTTGTCAAAGGTGCCGCCAATACCCACGCCAACTACCATTGGTGGACATGGATTCGGACCTGCCGTCTCCACCGTCTCAATGATAAAATCCTTGATTCCCTGCAGTCCTGCAGATGGTTTAAACATACGGATTGCGCTCATATTTTCGCTGCCAAAGCCCTTCGGTCCGACCGTAATTTTAATCTCTTCTCCCGGAACGATCTCCGTATAGATCATAGCCGGTGTATTATCTCCGGTATTGCCCCGGCGAACCGGATCCTTTACCACTGATTTTCTCAGATATCCCTTATCATAGCCCCGGCGCACGCCTTCATTGACCGCCTCATCCAAAGCAAGGCCTGCAATATGTACATCCTGACCGATTTCCAGGAACACACACGCCATGCCGGTATCCTGACAGATCGGCACGCACTGCTCATCTGCGATCTCAAAATTCTGCACAATCTTATCCAGCACTCCCTGGGCAATCTCCCAGTCCTCGCAGGCTCTGCAGTTCTTGATCGCACATTTCACATCCTCCGGAAGATGCTCATTCGCCGCAATACAAAGCCGTTCCACTACATCCGTAATCTGACTAGCCTGAATTTCCCGCATATTCTCCTCCTCATATCCTAGAAATTTTCTAAAACCCTTCTCATGTGCCGCTCACACGCTTCGCATGGCGCTATGGAATGCGGCCGGCTTTGTATTCTATACCGCCTTTGACACACTCCTGCGGCACACGCACCAGCTATTTGCCCTGTCCATTATCTCTCATGTCTCGCATAATTCGGCAGCAGCATTGGTGACACATCCTCTGATTCGATTGCGGCCGCCTTCAGCTCCTGAGCATATTTTACCACATGCTCCAGCGTCATGCTACCCAGTTCGGTCTCTTTTGCCTTTTTTGCAGCCGCTTTTCCGGCATTCCGGCCAAATACGATAATATCCAGCAGAGAATTGCCCATCAGACGGTTGCGTCCGTGGATACCGCCTACCGCTTCTCCGGCTACCAGCAGATTGTCGATTGCCTTCGTAAATCCATCTCCGCTGATTTCCAGACCGCCATTCTGATAATGCAGGGTCGGATAGATCAAAATCGGTTCTTTTCTCATATCAATGTCATAATTCAGATACATACGCAGCATGGCAGGAATTCTGGCCTCAATGGTGCCTTCTCCATGAAGCTGCTCGATCATAGGAGTATCCAGCCATATCCCGCTGCCCAGAGGAGTGGTCACTCCTTTTCCTCTTTCGCTGCATTCCCGGATAATGGAAGCCGCGGATACGTCACGGGTCTCCAGCGGATGCATAAATGCCACACCGTCCACATTCACCAGCATTGCGCCAAGAGAACGTACCTTTTCGGTTACCAGCGCTCCAAAGATCTGAGAAGGATAAGCCACTCCGGTAGGATGATACTGGATCGTATCCTGATACAGCAGCGGTGCTCCGGCACGATATCCCAGAACCAGGCCATCTGCAGTAGCTCCGTAGTGATTGGAGGTGGGGAAGTGCTGATAATGCAGTCTGCCCGCACCGCCGGTGGCAATGATCACAGTCTTTGCTCTGGCTACCATATAATCTCCGGTCTCCATATTCAAAAGGATGGCTCCTGCCGCCTGGCCCTTATCATCCTTGATCAGTTCTACAGCGGAAGTAAATTCCACCACCGGGATTTTCCGGTTGATGACTTCATCCCGAAGGGTACGCATGATCTCCGCACCGGAATAATCCTTGCAGGCATGCATTCTTTTTCTGGAGGTTCCGCCGCCATGGGTGGTGACCATCTCGCCGTCTTCTTTTTTATCAAACATCACGCCCAGCTCATTCAGCCATTTGATGGCATCCGGAGCTTCCATGACCAGACGTTTCAGCAGCTCGGGCCGGGCTGCGAAATGTCCGCCGCCAAAAGCGTCCAGATAATGCTGCATCGGAGAATCATTTTCTTTATCTGCTGCCTGGATGCCGCCCTCTGCCATCATGGTATTGGCATCGCCGATCCGAAGCTTGGTCACGATCATCACATCCGCACCGGCTTCGTTGGCTTCGATGGCTGCCGAAGCTCCGGCCCCGCCGCCGCCGATGATCAGTACATCCGTATCATAATCAATTTTATTCAGATCCAGATCCACACCCAGCAGACGGCTGTTGGAATGAAGCAGGTGGCTTAACTCCGCCGGAGCCTTTTCCCCTTTATTCGGACCGATCTTAATTTCTGCAAATCCTTCTTTCCGGTAATCCGGATGAAATTTCTGAAGGAGGGTATCCTTTTCTTCTGCTGTCATTCTTCTTGGCTCCATGCCAAGTCTCTCTGCTCTGGTGGCTTCTACTTTTTTCACGGAAGCCTGCATATTTTCTGTATACATTTTCGTCCCTCCTACTCCTCTATGTCACGGGTGTTGTAAAGCTCCTGCATTTCGGCGATCGGCTTCTGCATAATCTGCTCAACCAACTGATCGTAATCGCCATGCTTAATCTCTTCCACACGTTTTTTCAGATGCTCTGTCTCTTTTGCAATGTACTTTCCGGTGAGACGTCTGGCCAGAACCCCTACCATCGGGTGGGAAATACCTGCAGGACATCGGGTGGAACAGCAGCCGCAGCCTACACAGTCAAAGGACTCTTCCGCACATTTTTCAAATTCGCCCCGCTGTGCATACGCAATATACTGCATTACGTTCAGCCCCTGGGTACATGCCTTGGTACAGGCATTACATCCGATACAACTGTAGATTTCCGGATAGAGCTCCATCATAATCTGCTCGGTAGGTTTGATCTCATTGATATCGTAAGTTCTTTTATCCGTAGGGAAGAATGGAATGCTGGCTACATACATGCCTTCCTCTACCTGAGTCTGACAGGCCAGACAGGTCTTCAGTTCATTTTTCCCTTTAATTCTGTAAATCGTGGCACAGGCTCCACAGAAGCCATGGCGGCAGCCGCAGCCCCGCTTTAAGGTGTAGCCGGCATATTCCATTGCTGTCATAATGGTCAGATCTGCCGGTACACTGTATTTTTTACCGTAAAAATATACGTTTACCATTTTCTGCATCTTTTCGCTCCTCATCCTTTCTCAACTGTTAGTACTCATTCGGTAATTCATCTATTTCGTCGCAGCGGAATACCGGGCCGTCTTTGCAGACGTATTTGGAGCCGATATTGCAGCGGCCGCATTTTCCTACGCCGCATTTCATGCGAAGTTCCAGCGTGGTATAGACCTGGGTTTTACGAAAGCCCATTTCCATCAGGGCTGCCAGCACGAATTTGATCATGATGGGCGGTCCGCATACCAGAACAGTCTTATCTGTGGAAAATTCCAGTTCTTTCAGATAGGAAGGCACGAAGCCCACATTGCCGTCCCAGCCTTCCTGCGGTCGGTCAATGGTCAGATGTACGTTCACCCCTTCGGTTTTCTGCCATACTTCCTGAATTTCTTTTAACTGAACCAGATCGTCGGCGGAGCGGGAGCCATAGAGGATATCCACGGTACCGTAATCTGCCCGGTTATCCAGCACGTAGTTGATCACGGAACGCAGCGGCGCCAGGCCGATACCGCCTGCTACAAACAGCAGGTTCTGGCCCTTCAGCTTGTCTTCCACCGGAAAGTGATTGCCGTACGGGCCCCGGACGGTGATTTCATCTCCCACCGTCAGATTGTGCAGGGCATCGGTTAACGTCCCGCAGCGTTTGATGCTGAATTCCTGATATTCTTTATTCGTCGGGGAAGAGGTAATGGAAAACATTCCCTCGCTGACTCCCGGCACGCATACCATGGCACACTGGCCGGGCATATGCTCAAACAGTTTGCCGCCCTCCGGCGCATTGACGCGGAAGGTCTTCACATCCGGAGTTTCCTCCCGAATATCGGTAATTACACCTACCTTTGGAATCAGGGTATCCAGGCTGTAGTTTTTATGACAGGTACATTCGCTCATCACTGGTCACCTCCCATTGCTTTGATCACCTTCACGATATTTAAGGATGCAGGACATTTTTCCACGCAGCGGCCGCAGCCCACACAGGAAAACATGCCGTCATTGTTGACCGGAAAATACATCAGCTTATGCATAAATCTCTGGCGGAAACGCTGCATCTGGCTGGTGCGGTTGTTGCCGTGGGCCATCATGGTAAAGTCGGAATACATGCAGGAATCCCAGCAGCGATACCGTTTGATGCCATGTCCCGTATCATAATCTTTGATATCATAGCACTGGCAGGTAGGGCACACAAAGGTACAGGTCCCGCAGGCCAGACAGGGATGGTACAGCTCCTCCCATTTGGGGGAATTGAATTTCTCATCCAGATTTTCTTCTTTGCCCCAGCCCTCCAGGGAAAGCTGTGTATAGGGAAGCTGCTCCACGATCCCGCGGATCTTCTGCTTTTCCAGCTCCAGCTTTTCCAGCTCCGAAATTCCCGCTGCCAGTCCGTCTTTCTTCTCTTCTTCCACCGGACTCAGCAGGCTTTCCACACTCTTGGTCAGTGCTTCTCCCTTTTCTGTCCCGGCTTTCCAGTAAAGTGTCCCTTCTACCATCCAGACCGACACATCGGCAGCAGGTTCTGCACAGTCTACGCCAAACACCTTACAAAAGCAGCTTTCCTCCGGCTCATGACAGGCCATGGCTACGATAATTCCATGCTCTCTTCTGGCCGCATAGTAAGTATCCACCGGATCGGAAAGAAATACCTTATCCAGCACCTCCAGCCCTTTCACGTCACAGGCCTTCATGCCGAACACCACAAATTCCTTTTCCTTCAGAGCTTCCGGATCAATTGTGATTTTCTTTCCTTCTTTTTTACAGGTATAGAGTGTCTCACTCTGGGGGAAAAATGCATCCTTGGGAGATTTCACCGTTTTCAGGGTCTCCAGCGATACTTCCGCTTCTTCATCCCATGCTGCAAAATTGACCTGGCCGCTGATTTTCACCGGCAGGTATAATTCCTTCGTCTCTGCAATCGTCTGAAATAATGCAGATAAATTTTCTTTCGCTATTTTATACATGCCTTATCTCCTTTCGACCACAATTCCAGGTTCCGCATCTTCAAAAGTAAAGCTGGTCAGCGGTCCTTTTGATTCCGTATCGGCGCCTGCCTGATATTCTCCGTAAAGCTCATTGATATCCTTAATGAATTTCCGGTTGAACAGATGAAGCGGGATGCCCTGAGGACATACTCTGCTGCATTCTCCGCAATCCGTGCAGCGTCCTGCCACATGGAATGCCCGGATAATATGAAACATCTTTTCTTCAAAGGAATCCACATTCGCCTTCTGTGCGCTGTCAAATTGATTGCTGTCAAAGACACATTTGCGGCAGCTGCAGGCCGGACAGACATTTCTGCAGGCATTGCAGCGGATGCATTTGCTCAGTTCCTTCTGGAAAAAGGCAAATTTTTCTTCCGGGCTCATCGCTTCGATCTTCTCTATCTCTGCGAAACGGTCCGCATCCTTTGTATCTTTGGATTCCCCGATCTCTTCGTCAAAGATCATGTGTTCCTTGCCCTTGCAGACATGGCAACGTTCCAGCATGGCGGACCCATAGGTACAGGTCTTATCCCCGTAAATCGTCCGGATATTAAGGGTATCCGTATCCTCTTCGATCCCTGCGCCGGAAATATTCTGAATGCCCTTAATGCCCTGGGCTTTGATTTTTTCAACATCCAGCTTTCCGCGGCAGCCCACGCCAATGATGTAAGCCTTGTCCCGGTCCACCCGGTGCTCTTTGATCAGTTGATTGAAGCTGTATGTGTCGCACGGCTTCAGGAAAACCAGTGTCTTTCCTTCTTTTTTGGATCCCTCGATCATATATTTACTCAGATTGGCACCGCAGAAGCCGTCATAGACGAACTGCTCCAGTTCTTCCTGTGAATTGAAGTAAGCCGGTTCCGGATTATAAGAGAGATCGCCCCGTTTCCAGCCCAGAACGCGCACTACCGTTCCGTCTGCCAGAAGTTCTTTTGCTCTGGTCACTAATTCCTGCATCTTAAATCCTCCAATCTCACATTTTTTCCAAGAGAATGAATCTTTTCCACAAATTCATTCATAGTAGTGGAAAATTTCACGCCTTCTGCCGCAGATACCCATTCCACTCTGGTCCGTCCATTTTCCACGCCAAGGTAATCCAGCATGGAGAACAGCAGTGTCATACGGCGTCTGGCATAATAATTTCCTGTGGTGTAGTGGCAGTCTCCCGGATGACATCCGCAGAGGATCACCCCATCCGCCCCTTTTTCAAATGCTCTTAAGATAAACATGGGATTCACACGGCAGGAACAGGGCACGCGGATGATCTTTACATCCGCCGGATAGCCCAGTCTGCTGCTTCCTGCCAGATCCGCTCCCGCATAACTGCACCAGTTACAGCAGAAGGCCACGATTTTGGGTCTGAATTCGTTTGTTTTTTCTATCGACATATTGCATCCACCTCCGCGATAATCTGTCTGTTGGAGAAGCCCTGCAGATCCATGGCACCGGATGGGCAGGCTACCGTACAGGCACCGCAGCCCTGACAGAGCGCGCTGTTGACCTGAGCGAAATGGCGGGTCTCCCGGATTCCATGATCATTTACTTCCTTATCAATATAGCTGATGGCTCCGTACGGGCACACATTGGCACAGGTGGAGCAGCCATTACAGAGCAGCTCATCGGACTTGGCCGTACATGGATTGGTCAGCAGCTTATCCTTTGCCAGCAGGCCAATGGCCTTCACCGCTGCCGCACCAGCCTGGGCTACCGTCTCCGGAATGTCCTTCGGTCCCTGACAGACACCGGATAAAAAGACACCTGCCGTGGGAGATTCTACCGGACGAAGCTTGGGATGCGCTTCGGTCAGGAAGTTGTTGGTATCGATGCTGGCCGTCAGCATGGTAGCAATCTTTCTTACATCTTTATTCGGCTCAATGGCTGCCGCCAGCACTACCATATCGGCCTCCATCAAAATCTGTTTATTATCGATCAGATCCACGCCCTGCACCAGGAGCTGGCCATTTGGCTGGGGAGCCACCTTGCCCACCTGGCCTTTTATGTAATTCACGCCGTATTCTTCCACTGCCCGGCGGTAGAACTCATCAAAGTTCTTGCCCGGAGTACGGACATCAATATAAAATACGGTGACATTTACATCCGGATATTTGTCCCGGATCAGCATGGCATGCTTTGCCGTATACATACAGCAGATCTTGGAGCAGTAGCTTTTGCCCCTCTTATCCGCGCATCGGGAACCCACGCACTGGATAAATACCATGTTCTTCGGCGCTTTGTGATCTGAAATCCGTTCCAGATGTCCCTTGGTCGGTCCGGCCGCATTCATAATACGCTCCAGCTCCAGAGAAGTGATCACGTCCGGGCTCTGGCTGTAAGCGTATTCATCATACTGATCCAGCTTGATCACATCAAAGCCGGTAGCCACTACGATGGCGCCGTACTTTTCGGTCACGATCTCATCCTGCTGATCATATTCAATGGCACCTGCCTGACAGACCTTTGCGCAGACGCCGCATTTTCCGGTCTTAAATTTCGTACAGTGCTCCCGGTCAATCACCGGCACATTGGGGATTGCCTGGGCAAACGGAGTGTAGATCGCACTTCTGGTATTCAGCCCTCTGTTAAACTCATTTGGTGTCTTTTTCGACGGGCATTTTTCCTGACAGACGCCGCAGCCGGTACACTTGTCCATATTGACACTGCGGGCCTTTTTGCGGATATCCACGGTAAAGTCTCCCACAAATCCGGACACCTTCTCTACCTCGCTGTAGGTATAAATATTGATTTTTTCATGGGCGGATGCTTCCACCATCTTCGGTGTCAGAATACAGGCCGAACAGTCCAGCGTAGGAAAGGTCTTATCCAACTGGGACATTCTGCCGCCGATACTGGGGGTCTTCTCTACGATATCCACTTCGTATCCCGCTTCTGCAATATCCAGTGCGGTCTGAATGCCGGCAATACCGCCGCCGATCACCAGGGCCCGCTTGGTCACCCGGCTCTCGCCCTGCTGCAGCGGGGTATTCAGGCTGACCTTCGCAATCGCTGCTCTGGCCAGAATCACTGCTTTTTTTGTGGCTTCTTCCATATTCTTATGAATCCAGGAACAATGCTCACGGATGTTGGCAATTTCCACCATGTATGGATTCAGTCCGGCCCGCTTCGCTGCGTTTCGGAATGTAGTCTCATGCATTCTGGGGGAACAGGAACAGACAACAATTCCGGTTAAATTCTTTTCCTTGATTGCCGCATCGATTTTCGCCTGTCCGGCTTCGGAACACATGTACTGATAATCCTCCGCATGTACCACGCCCGGCTCCAATGCCGCCATTTCTACTACTTTTTTCACATCAACTGTCGCTGCGATATTACTTCCGCAGTGGCAGACAAATACTCCTATTCTCTGCAATGAATTCACCTCCTGCCTTTCTTATCGACGATATCTTCGGAATGCGCTGACCAGAAGCTGCTGCGGCAGCTCGGGATCCAGAAGTTCTGGTATCTCATCTGCGCTCAGGTAATCTGCACCCTTCTGGCGGATCACCATCTGTCTGGCTGCATCGATCAGCTTGCCCGGCTTCACATCTCTTGGACACCGCTCCACACAGGCGAAGCAGGAAAGACATTTCCACAGTGACTTTGACTCCAGCAGCGCATCGATATCCTCATGCAGCACATAAGATACAAACTGATGCGGTTTAATATCCATCTCCTGAAAGGAAGGACAGGATGCAGAACATTTTCCGCACTTCATGCATTTGGATGGGTTGACACCGCTGATCTCCCGGATCAGCTCCGCTTTTTCTTTCTGACTCTGCATCATGACTGTGTGCCTCCTTCCTGCATATCTTCTGTTTTATCTGTATCTGCTTCCGGCTTTGTATTCCCTTTGGCATCTGCGGCGGCTTCTGCATTCGTTTCCGCGGCTTCTGCTTTCACGCCCAGCGCTTCTGCCAGCAGTTCTGTAAAATACACCACCGGAACCTTTTCCTGCGTCCTGCTCTGATTCAGATTGTAGCGGCACAGGGGACAGGCCGTAACCAGTGTTTCTGCGCCCATACCGGCCGCGGATTCCATAATAAGATCTGTCTGATTTTTCGCCATGTCTTTTTCCTTCAGGGATATGTAACCGCCGCAGCATTCATTGCGGTAAGGATATATCACCGGTTCTGCTCCCAGGGCCCGGATAAAATCTTCTATAATGGAAGGATTTTCCGGATCATCAAACTGCATCCTGTCACTGGGACGAAGAAGCAGACAACCATAATAGGCACCGATCTTCCGTCCGGTCAGCGGCTTCACTACTTTGTCCTTTAACGCAGCAAATCCTATCCGGTCACGCAGGATCTCCAGAAAATGAAGCACCTTTGTTTCGCCCGCATAGGGTTCGTCCAATTCCATGTAATTATTTGCTCTGAAGCGGATATCTTCCACATTTTTCATGTCGTCATTGACACGCTTCAGCACGTGATGACAGGCTGCGCAGACCGTCACAAGATCCTGCCCCTTCTCCTTTGCTGCTGCCAGTGCCCGGACGGAAGAAAGCTTCGTGGCAATTTCATCACTGCCCAGCGGATATACCCCGCCGCAGCACTGCCAGTTTTCCAATTCTTCCAGCTCGAATCCCAGAACTTTCGCACAGGCTCTTGCATAAGCATCCAGATCTTTAGCCTTTGTTTTTAACGTACAACCCGGATAGTAACTGTAGACCATAATCTCCTCCTTGCAACTGTTGCGCTTTCGCGCTTTACCATTTGTCATTTTTTTAACAAACTTCTTCTAAAAAAAAGAATTACAATTTGTGAAAACTCCAACTTTCGTGACTCAACAGTTGGCATTATATCATAAGATTGTTTTTTCGACAACCCCCTTGGGAGGTTTTCTTTTGATTTTTTGATATTTTTTTAACGTTTTGTTTTCTCTATTCGCCGTATACATCATCCATTTAAAAAATGGCTGTGAAAAAATAATCTTTCATTTTTTCACAGCCACTTTCTTTCATCCTGTCACCGGCTTCTCCTCCCGGCTTCAGCATTACCTTTCTTCCTTCCCGGCTTATATACTTCTTTCATCCCAATTGTCGTATAGCAGATCAGCCTGTCAAATACCATAAACATGGACGGCAAAACCAGAATCACAACAATCATACTGATAATCGCACCTCTCGAAAGCAGAATAACTATGGATCTTATCATATCAATATTGGAATACATCGCCACTCCGATGGTAGCAGCAAACAGGCTGAGACCGCTGGTCACAATGGAGTGAATGGATGTTTTATGAGCAATGGAAACTGCTTCTTTCTTGCTCCTGCCTCCTCTTCTTTCAAGAATATACCGGCCTGTCATCAGGATTGCATAGTCTACCGTCGCGCCCAGTTGGATCGTGCCGATTACAATCGGTGCAACAAATGGTTGATGCACACCTCCATAATAAGCAAATGCCATATTTACGAAAATTGCAAATTCAATTACCAGAACCAGAATAGCCGGAAGGGAAATTGACTTAAATACTACCATTACGATCACAAAAATAGCGATCACAGATACGGTATTTACTGTCACCAGATCCACACTGGTCACATCCTCCAGATCCTTCATCAGCGGTGCCTCCCCAATGACCATTGCCTTGTCATCGTAGGATTTTACGATCGTATTGATGGCGGCAATCTGTGCATTGGATTCATCCGTAGCAGAGGAATAATCAGAACAGATAAACATCATTTCATATTCATCCGAACGAAGCTGGGACGTCAGATCATCCGGCAGCATCTCCTCCGGGAAAGTGGAACCAATAAAGGAATTAATTCCAAGTGCCCACTCCACACCGTCTACTTTCTTCACTTTTTCCAGAATTTCTGATTTACTCTTTGCATCCAGGTTACTATCGACCATGATCATATGGATGTTGCTCATATGAAATTTTTCAGACAGTTCTTTGTTCGCCATAGAACTGTCCAGCGTGTCCGGAAGACCTTTGTCGATGTTGTAATACAGCTCCACACCATTATTGCCTTTCAGTGCCGGCAGAAAAACAATCAGGAAAACGAGAATCCATACCCGGTAATGCTTCACCACAAAATCGGATAATTTATCCATGTTTGGAAGCAGCGGGCGGTGTTTCGTTTTCTCAATTGCCTTTTCAAAAACCAGAATCAGCGCCGGAAGCAGTGTAACACAGCAGATTACACCGATCACCACACCTTTGATCATGACAATCCCCAGATCTCTGCCCAGCGTAAAGGTCATAAAGATCAGCGCTGCAAACCCTGCAATGGTAGTCACCGAACTGCCGATCACCGAAGTGAAGGTGGCTGCAATCGCCTCTGACATGGCTTCTTCCCGGCTGTCTTTTCTGGTCTTCGCCTCCTGATAGCTGTGCAGCAGGAAAATGGAATAATCCATCGTCACACCCAACTGCAGAACCGCTACCAGTGCCTGGGTAATATAGGAAATCTGCCCGAAAAAGATATTCGTTCCCATATTATAGATGATCGCCGCGCCTATGCTGGCCAAGAACAAAAATGGCACCATAAAGGAATCGGTGGTCAGCAGCAGGATCAAAAGTGACAGCAGGGCCGCTATCACAACATAGACCGGCATTTCCTTCATGGCCAGGTTCTTGATATCGGTGACAACACCGCTCATTCCGCTGATAAAACAGTTTTTATCCACGATGGAGCGCATATCTGAAATTGCCTGCATGGTCTCATCCGATGAGGTGGTATTATCAAACAGGGCCACCATCATGGTAGCGTTATCCTGAAAAAAGATATTTTTCACGTCCTCCGGAAGAATATCCACCGGGATATCCAGTCCTAAAGCATCATCGTACCACAGGACCTCCTTTACATGCTCCACGGATTCCAGCCTGGCCTCCAGCTTCGCCACATCCTTTTCTTCCATGCCTTCCACGATCACCATGGAAAAAGCGCCTATCCCGAACTGATCCACCATCTTATTCTGACCGTCCACCGTCTCCAGACTGTCAGGAAGATAGCTTAATATGTCGTAATTCACCTTTGTCTTCACATATCCAATCATGGACGGTATCAATAGAATTACTGATATCAGTAAAATCAAATACTTATGCTTTGCAATTCCTTTACCAATTTTTTTCATCTTCTGTTTTCTCCTTCTGTCTCTTTCTATTTTATACGCGGTTTATTATAGTCCGAAGAAGAAGTTTTTCAATATATTTTATATTTTTTTAATTAATTTTTATATTTGTAACTCCAGCTCCCGGGCATACACCAGGATGGCTCCTGACTCCACGAACTGAGTTCCTGCCGGGCTTAAAACCTCATTTGTTCAGTTTGCTTTTCAGCGTGTCAAAATCACCTGCTATCTTTTCCCGGATTTCTTCGTACCTGGCCTTGCCTTTATCGGCTTTTTCCTGCCGGAGCGCTGCTCTGGCCTGCTTTTCCATTTCCTTTTGCGCTTTTTTAGCCGAGTCAAGCTCTGCCTGGATTTCAGCCGCATCATAACGGGTAATTGAGGCATTATATTTTACAAACTTGCTGTCTATTGCGATGTTGCCGCCCTCTTGGGCAAGGGCGAGAATCGCCACTGTTCCATCAGTCAGATTTGCAGAAACCTTTTCCAGCATGGAGCCGTTTTTCGCTATATCACCCGAATCAGCAACAGCACCTGCCAGGCCGCCAATGCTTGCCCCCAGCAAAACGCCAAGCGGGCCTCCGAGAATGCCCACAAAGCTGCCCACCAGGCCGCCCGTCATAGTGTCATCCGAGGATTCAATCCCGGTGTCAAAAGATTCGCAAGTGGTAAGTTCGTTTCCTTCCTTCTTCACAAGAACTGCCTGCGATACAAGAAAACTCGTGCCGCACAAATCGCGTTTGAGTTCTGAAAAAGCCTGATAAGCCTCGCTTTCAACCGAGAATGTTGCCATAATAATATTTTCCATAATGATTTTCCTTTCAGCATTTTTATTGTCGCGTTATGATTACTGCCTTTTCCCACGCTTCAAAGTGGCCTCAATTTTAGTCTTGCGCTCGTTAAGCCGCTGTTTCATTGCTTCTGTGGCATCCGCTTTTCTTTCCACACGCTCCGCTTTTTTTGCTTCTTTCAGTCTTGCGCGATATGCCTTGTCTGCAGCCTTGGCTGCTTCTTCAAGTTCAGCAGATACGGCTGCCGCAACCGTTTCGGCCGCCACTTCTGTAAAAGCAGCCTCCATGACTGCGGAAATAACGGTATTGGCAATCTCTGTGATGACTTCCTCAACCTCCGGCCCGTGAATGGCTTCATTGATAATGCCCTGCTGTAAATTACCGCACAAAATTGTATCGGGGATGTCGTTACCATCGGTATCCACAAACACAGTGTCATAATAGCCCTCGCCAATCGTATCAACGGCAATGGTATCTGCATTGCCATCGCCGGTCACATCAAGAATGGCAATGTCAGCCTTTCCGTCACCGGTGATGTCAAACAGGATTGTGTCCTTCTCTGTGGTCTTGACAAGTGACGATCTGAGGTCACGATCTTTGCGTACCGCTTTTTTGATTTCCTTCATAGAATACATTGTAGTTTTCCTCCTGCTATAGTTATATTTGACTATCTTCTCGAATCCGAATTGTCAGTACCGCAACGAGCAGATTTTGAAGTCCATCTGCGATAAATGCAATTCCGATAAGGCGTATAACTGCGGCGGCACTTTCGTATGGCCTCAGAATCAGGGAAACGCCAATCAGCCCTGACAGAATTGCGCCGATAAGCAATAGCCACCATTTTTTGATTCCGAACTGTTTTGCCTCCACCGCCGTCTGTATTGTAAAGACTGCATTCACGATTACATAAACGGCTGCGGCAAAAGCAAGCACTTTTGAGAACAGCCCTGGCGCAATAATCATAAACGCCCCCGGCAGCATTGTAATGATACCCAACGCCAAATCATATTGGAATGCCAGTCGATACAGATCATTTGTGAAATATCCAAACAGCTTTACTGCACCGGACAGGAGAAGGATAATTCCAATCATCCTGCATAGTATGCTAATGGATATTTCCGGACACAGAAGCATTACAAGTCCAATGAGCATGTTTGCAATGGACGCGAATATATAGCCTGCCTTTGCAGCACATACCAATTTCAACCTTTGCACCTCCTCGCTGTATTAACTTGACTAAAGTATAGTTTATAAAAGGGCAGAAAAATACGGTCAAACGAAGTACCGTGTGGAAATCTGTAACACCTGGCTTCATTTGACCGTATTTTCTTTTTATTTCTTCTTTTTCAATTTAGCCGCATTCGCAAGGGCAAGTTCGGTCGTTCCCTTCATAATGGCTGCGGCTCTGTCAATCATTGCATTAGGATCGTCTTGCATGCCTCCGCGAAACCATCTGACAAGAAATCCGGCCAATGCAGACGCAAATAGGCTTGCAATGAGATTGAGGTCAGAATCCTCAATCTCCACATTTTCCAGCCTTGCCCGTATGAACTTTGGTATTGTCTGCATACCAATCTCATATGCGGTCTGTTCCAGCTTGGTATCATCAATGGAACGGTAAATATGTAATACCGCCGTTTTGTTTTTCAGCAGATCATTTGCAAGTACTTTCTGCGCCTCCGGCCACTCCATATCTGTGGGAAGGGTTTCTTTGATGCGCTCAAGGTCAGTTTTGAACAAGTCATCGATAAGCGCGTATATATCTTGATAATAGTAATAAAAGGTCTTTCGGTTAATGCCGCAGTCATCCACAATATCTTTTACTGTGATTTGGCCGAGTGGCCTGTCATTCAAAAGTTTCATGAAGGAGGCGCAGATTGCCTGCTTTGTGAACTTGGTCATGGCGGATTCCTCCTTGGTCTGGTACTTCAAGGATTATTATACCAAAAACTCCCCATTGCGGCAATAAAATATCTTTTCAACAAATTATCTTAGCAGATGCAAATAATTTCTTTCAATTTATTTTTTATTTCGTTTCACAAAGATATAATGAGCGAAAATAATTAAAGCAGCGATACTCAAAATAGATGCCAGCATTCTCTATCCCTCCTCTCTCCCAACCTCATCCCATTCTGAATTTTTCTTTCAAATGGGCTGATTGCCCGGTCACACGGCAGATTCTCGACACTGCTGTTAAAATTCTTTCTTATTCATAATGCCCACACTGATCTTCAGGGAAATAAGCAATACAAGCACCGTAATTCCTATGCCTGCCGCAGCAGCCATTCCCATCCCCATTGCCGGTAAACTGTTAAACACTGCTGCCAGATCAATATGGAATAATTCCGCAATCTTCACTGCAGCCAGGCCTGTCACAACCACCAGGCCAACCGCTCCGATAATTGCAATTCTGCTTTTTTCTCCGCCAAACTTGAATTGAAAAGGAAGCATGATTGCTAGTAAAAATATCATGACCGGCACCATCAATAAAGCTGTCATCAAGGTTTCCTTTATCATCATTGAATTTTTCGTCATTTCGGCAATAATGGCAATCACGGTAGCGAACAGCCAGAAAATCCCGCCAATTATAAGGCCAAATTCATATTTTTCCAGTGTATAGCTCTTTCTGGAAAACGGCAGAGAAAACAGAAATGCATTGCCATTATCAAATTCATCGTAGCTGATGGTGCTCAGTGTAAATAAGGAACCAAAGAAGGTCATATAACCAATGATAAATGACGAGTCTTCCATATATATGGGCATTCCGGCTGTGATTAAAGCAATAATCACAAAAAAATTTTTTTGACTTTTCAGCAATTTAAAATCTTTGATCAATAATCCTTTCATAATCTGCCACCTCTAATCATCATTGTAATTACTTCATCGAGATTACCTTTTTCAATTGCTATTTTAGGGTAATTGTCCATGTAGTACTGCTTCTGGTCGGTCAGACAGCTATATCCATAATTTTCCTTTTTGGAACGCAGAATATATTGTCTGTCCAGGCCCTCGTACTGCTCTGCATCTACTTTCAGCAGTGCATAATCACTTAATAAAACATCCGTATCCTCGTGCAGAATGATTTTTCCCTCATGTATCATATAAATATCGTCGCACATGGTTTCCAGATCACTGGAAATGTGAGAGCTGATCAAAATAGAGCGTTCTTCATCCTTTTCCATAAATTCTCTTAACATTTCCAATAATTCATCCCTTGCAATAACGTCCAGACCTGCCGTCGGCTCATCCAGCAGCAGCAGCTTTGCATTGTGAGAAATCGCCACCAGCACTTTTAGTTTTGCTTTCATTCCGGTGGAAAATTCTTTGATTTTCTTGCTGCGCGGGAGCTGGAACTTCTGTACCTGTTCCACAAAAAACGATTTGTCAAAGCTTTCATACAGGTTATCTAAGACAGGGATAACATCATTGACGGTCAGATATCCGCTGAAACCGGAATCCGACAGGACAACGCCCAGATCCTGCTTATCTCTGGCAGTAAATTTCCGGATATCCTTTCCAAATATGCTGATTGTTCCGCCATCCGTCGCAATCAATCCCAGAATAGCCTTAAATGTTGTACTTTTTCCGGCCCCATTCTGACCAATCAGCCCCGTTACACAGCCCTTCCTGATCTCCAGGGAACAGTCCAATGAAAAATCCTCATAATTTTTTCTCAAATTTTCAATTTTCAGCATGATCAACCCTCCAAAATCAGTTCAAATAAGCTCCTGATATCTTCATCGCTTATTCCACATCGTCTGCCTTTTTGAATTGCCGTCTCCAAATCAGCTTCTACCTCTTTTTTCTGTTCCTCCAGCAAAAGCTCCGCATTCGCAGCCGCCACATAGGTTCCTTTTCCATGAACCGTCACCGTGAAGCCTTCACTTTCCAGACTGTCATAAGCTTTCTTGACCGTCAGGGCGCTGATCTTCAGATCTTTTGACAAAGTACGGACAGACGGCAGATTGTCGTTTTCTTTCAGTTCCCCATTCCGTATCCGTAACTTTATCTGATCTACAATCTGCTCGTAAATGGGAACCATAAGTGAATTGTTTATAATTATCTTCAAGTTCTCCCCTCCTCCGTTTATAACAGTGTATAACAGTTCATAACTGTTGTCAAGTGTTATATGGTGTTTATTCCGAAAATCTGAGAATCAAATAAAACCAGCAGCGATCCGTTTCAAGTTTGGGATTGCTGCCGGCCTTTATTTTTCTTTCTGTTTTACAGGATGATTTTACAGGATGATGGAGTGAACTGATTATCATAGCAAAGAATCAATGGGATTCTTATCAAAATATATATTCAAGTTTGTATGTCTCTCAAGTGAATGCTGTTCTTCTTTTATGTATCTCCATGACTGTGGGTACAACGCAGGCACACCATTCACCACCTCCTTCTTGAGAAATTCAATAAATGTTCTGGGTGCATCCTTAAACGTAGCATAAAACTCATCTGCATATTCCTGTTTCAATTCTTCGGATAAATTCTGCTCATTATATAAAGCGTGATCCAGATTACATGACATAAAGTATTTATCGTAATTTATTCCCTTAATATCCTGTATACTTAAAAGATATTCCATTATTTCACGTTTTCTTTTATTTCTATCTACTACATTTTGCGGATATTTGCATTTGATCGACGTTAATGTATATTCAAATTTCGCATTCTCTCCTGTTTCAATAAATTTATCAGAAATGAATGCACCATCCGTATCAAAAATTTGAACAATTTGTATCATATCACTTTTTTTTAATCTTTTATCGTCCATAAAAGCTTTTACGATATCATATATTTTGTTTTCAATATTTCGGACAGTCGTTATCTTGTCACTTGTAATATCTCCATCAGTGACTTCAAAATTAATTTCTTTATATCTATATATTTTTTTAAATATTCTTTTTAAGGCGGTTTTATCAGAAGCACCTTCAACTATAAACAACACGGTAGGTTTTGGATTAGGCATTGGCATTCTCCTTTTCCTCTTTTATCTTTTTCAAAATATCTTCGGAAAAATGTAATTTAACCGTCTCTTTTCCAGGATTTCCTGCTTTCCTAAATGCATATCCGATGGAATCTAACTCTTCATCATCATATAACGTTTCTTTTTGGCCGCCAATTGTAATTGATCTGATATAGAAGTCTCTGTTATTATTATTTGCTCCAACTCCAACTAAAGTAATATATCGATTATTGGGATTTGTCGTAGAACATATAATATTTTTATAATCTAATTTTTCCAATGCTCTGAGGTTATGTGATGTAAAAATCAGTTGTCCTTTCATTTCTTTTTGAAGAATGCCCAACAATTCTCCTAATAAATATTCAAATATACCGGAATCGAGTTCATCTACGACCAGGCATACCGAAGGATGGTTATATACCGATACCAGATAACTTAACAATGATATCATTCTTTTTATTCCTTCCGACTCATATCTGGTCAAAAATTTCTTTCCGCCTCTTCTGGAATAAACCTCAACTTGTACATATTTTTTTCCATCTTCTTTTTCAATTTCCATCTTATTCTCCAACTCAATCTGCAGATCCGGGATGATTGATTTAATCGCAATATTAATCGCTTTTATTGCTGATACAAACAAATCATATATTGCCAATGGAATTTCTCCCTGCCCATGAGTAAAGAGCGGAATACATCCCTGAATAATAGCTGTCTCCGTTTCATAATGCATATTGAATGGTATCAGTCTGTTTTTATTGATATCTCCCAATTGACTCACCTTTATAATATGGAAGCCTGTATTTGCAAAATAATAAAGTCCATTTAAAATATCAAAAAAAGTCACATATTCCGTATCCTTCCAATCTTCCTCTGTACCCTGTTTTTTTAATGCAGTGATTGCCTTACTATTAAACAACACTGAATTATGCCCCTGGGCGCTGACCGCAGCAAGAATAGACATAGAATTGAGAAATTTAATATTTTTAAAATATTCGATATGCCTTGACTGAATAGAAAGATCTGTATTGGCAAATATATCATCACTATCATAATATGGATTTTTAAAAAATATATCCCGTTCTGATTTCCAGGAAGCACCTCTGGTCCAATAGGTCAGTGCCTCATCAATTAATTCTATTTTTTCATCTTTTTTATTTGGACGCAATGTGACTTCATATTTAACCTTATATTTTGCATTCTCTTTTTCAACTAAAAACAGGGTTGTTAAACAAGCGTGATCCTGTTCAGAAATAATACCCGCATATTCCTCATAGGGTACCTCATTTCCTAAAAGTATATATTTCAAAACATCCAGCGCCTCTATTAATGCTGTCTTTCCAGAACCATTTTGTCCATATATTCCGACAATATCATTTTTTTGAATTTCCCCGTATTTTTGAGCGCATCCATAATTCATATATTTGGCTTCGCCGTATTTTACATTTTTGAAATTACGAATTTCTGACTTTAAGATTCTTACAACATATGCTTCTTTCACATGATCACCCTTTTCTTATATATTACTTTTATATTGCTTTTTTTCACCGCCTTTATATTTTATCACGTTTTGAACATTTTGTACATATTGAGATAAATTTATTAATAATATTATTTTAAGAAGAAAAAGTCATGCCCCTATTTCAATTTTTCAATGTTGCCTGCTCTGCCTTAAAACATTTGCCCAGTGTTTCGTATAATATTGCCGTATCAATCGGTTTTGCAATATGACCGTTCATACCAGCGGAGAATGCCTCCGATACGTCTTCTGAAAAGGCATTGGCCGTCATCGCATAAATGGGAATGGATTTTGCCTGTGGATGCCCGGATTTACGGATTCTTCTGGCCGCCTCATATCCGTCCAGGACCGGCATCTGTATATCCATCAATATTGCATCATAGGTGCCGGCCGCTGACACAGTAAAAAGCTCCAGCGCTTCTTTTCCGTCCCCGGCGCAGTCCACCTTCAGATTTACCATCCCAAGCAAATCCGTTGCGATTTCACGATTCAATTCATTGTCTTCTGCAAGCAGAATCCGTTTTCCGGTAAAGTCATACGCTGCCTGATCGGCTGTCAGTTTCGTGTATTTACCGCCGCTCAGTGTCATCAGCACATTGTAAACGGTTGACTGAAACAGCGGCTTAGAAATAAACATATTAGCGCCGGCCGCTTTTGCCTCTTCCTCCACCTCAGACAGATCGTAAGCGGATACTATGATGATTATTGTGTTTTCGTCATACAGATCACGGATTTTTTTGGTTACATCAACACCATTTTTTCCGGGCATTTTCCAATCCACAAAACAAATATCATAGCCGCTGCCTCTCCTGTGCGCATCGCTTAACAACTGAATGGCATCATTACCATTTGATGCTGTTTCAAATTGCACGCCGATTCGTTCCAGCACAATAGAGGTATATTTCAGCGTATTTTCATCATCGTCAACAATCAAGGCACGAATATCCTTCAATTTCGAGCCATCCTGCTGTGCTGCGGCAGAATCCACGTCAAATGGAAGCTCTACTGTAAACGTGGTTCCAATCTCTTTTTTACTTTCCACCTTAATCGCACCGTGCATCATCTCTACCAGATTTTTGGTGATCGAAAGTCCAAGTCCACTGCCGCCATGGGCGAGAGCCGTGCTGGCACTTTCCTGTTCAAAAGGCCTGAATATCCTTGTCTGCATCTCTTCTGAAATGCCGCAGCCATTATCACAGACCGAAAAGCGGAAATACACCTTTTCTCCTGCCCGGTTCTCCTGTAGTACGATCACCTTGATTTTTCCATACTCGGGTGTAAACTTGTAGGCATTGGAGAGCAAATTGAGCAGAATCTGATTTAAGCGCAGTGCATCACCAATCAGGCGTTCTTCTGTCACACCGGACAGCATCACCTCAAACTCTATATTTTTGTTTTTACACTGAGTGTAGTACAGTGTAGACACCGAGGAAATCAAAGCTTTTAAGTCAAATGGATTGTGTGCAATTTTCAGCTTTTCGCTTTCGATCGCAGACATATCCAGCACGTCATTAATAATTCCAAGCAATATTTTTGCAGAGGAATCAATTTTTGACAAATAATCCTCCGTTTTTTCTTTTTCGCCTGAATAGTGCCTGGCGATTTCGGTCAGACCGACAATGGCATTCATTGGCGTGCGAATTTCGTGGCTCATGCGCGCAAGGAACTGCGATTTTGCTTTATTGGCATGATCTGCACGAAGCGCGGCCTCTGAAAGAAGCCGGTTTTTCACCTCCATCTTTTTCATGTTTCTTTGCCTGATCATCAGAATCAGAACAAACATTCCAATGCAGACAACCATAAGGAAGGCAATTACAGCAAACGGAATCCGATATTTATACAAGGTATCCTGCAGGGTGAGACGATAGGGCTTTCCGGTGGTATATTTGGCAACGATTTGTGAAACCTCATCATCGCTGATCCTGGCAATGCTTTTGTTGAGAATAGAAATCAAAAGCGGATCCGACAAAAAGCCCTCCGGCTGGCCCTCGACAGTAATAAGTGAAACCGCACTCAGGCACAGCCTGTCGCTCAGCCCCTCCACCGGATATGCGGACAGAGCTTCGTACTGCGGCTTTGAAAGGAGGTTGGTCACCACATACTGATTCTGCATCAAAAGATCTGCTTCACCATTCACTACCGCCCGGAAACTATCCTCTATGGTGTCATAGGCAGATATTTTGAAATTTGGATACTTTGTCTGCAAAAATGCCTCCACGCTGCCGGAACCTGTCGCCATCGCAACAATGTGAGCGGCATTTTTATCAAATGTGAAATTACTTCTGCCCACAAAAACCTTTTGCGCACTGAGGTAGGGCTCCGATAGCCGCAGCCCGTCTGTCTTGAGATTAATGCCGGTATATTCCACACTGGAAATCAGCCCGATCTGCTCCTGTCTAAGATAATCATAACTGATTTTTCCGGCAGGAAGCGGTACATAATTAAATTGTAATCCGCTGATTTCTGAAATTCTGTCCATGATCTGACGAGTCATTCCGGCAAATTCACCAGTATCGGCATCGGTATAGGATACCGGATCCTGGGTGGAAACATAGCCAAGATTAATCGCTTTGAGTGATTCAATATAAGCCTGCTCCGACTTGCTGAACGCTTGTGAATTTTGAATATCACTGAAATATTTCTGATCCAGCGTCATTTCATAATAACGGTTCGCTGCATGAATATGCTTTTGCGCCGCATCCACGCCAGCTTTGATTTCCGGATCCCCGGGATTGCAGGCAAAATACATAGGGGTTGGTGTCAGACGCGCAATCACCTTAAATTCATCTATATAACGAATTACTTCCGTCATAAGAGCATCTATCTGTCCGGTCTCTAAAGCGGTACCGGCCTCTTCCTCTGTCCTGTATTCGGTGATCGTAATATTAATGTTTTTTTCAGTCATATAGTCTTTGCAAAGCTCAATGTATGGGGAATCTGCAAGTGCGCCCACTCTAAGTCCTTCAAAGGCTTCTGCTTCCTGATATGCGTATCTGTCATCGTTGGCATCAACACATAAAATCGCTCCATTTTGCCCCATTGAGCTTTCCGAAAAGTCATACAGTTCATCATCCCCCGGTGCCTTCGGTGCTGCAGCTACAATATCTATCTCACCGTCATGCAGCTTTTCCAGCGCTTCGCGAAAAGACATATCAATATATTGGTATCTCCAGCCGGTATAGTCCGCAATATCACTTAAATATTCGGCTGCATAACCGCTGACCGTCCCATCCTCCTCACGCTCGAGGAAATTAGAATAATTCAGTACGGCCACTCGAACCGTTTTTGCTTCCCCGGCAGCCATTACAGGCATTACCGCTGTGGAGCACAGGGTCAACACCAATACAGATACTGCTGTTTTCTTCAAAGTATTCATGTTTGCCTCCTCCACATTTCATGCCGTGCTTTCCGGTTTCCTATACCTTCTTTTCCTATATCAGTTTCTTTTCCTATATCAGTTTTTTTGAGAACGGGCCTGCGTATTCTCAAGCCAGTCACAAATTGTCTGGAAAAGCTCGGCTGGTTCGATTGGCTTTGCAAGATGGGCATTCATGCCGGCATCCAGGCTCTTTTTCACATCCTCCTCAAAGGCGTTTGCCGTCATCGCAATAATCGGTACCGTTTTAGCATCCATATGATCCAAAGCCCGAATTGTTTTTACCGCCGTGATCCCATCCATAACCGGCATCCGAATATCCATAAGAATGACATCGTAATAGCCGGGTTTCGCCTGGCTAAATAAATCCACAGCCGCCTGCCCATTTTCCGCATGTTCTACAAGCATCCCCTTCTTTTCCAGCAGCTTGGTTGCAATCTGTGTGTTGAGGGGATGGTCCTCACAGAGCAGAGCTCGTTTCCCTTTAAGGCAGCCTTCAAAATTGTCCGTTTTGATTGCAGGCTTTACCTCTTCACCTGCTAAATCAAAAGCAAGCTCTACCGTAAATTCTGATCCGATCCCCTTTTCACTTTTGACCGAAATGGTTCCGCCCATAATTTCCACAAGATTTTTTACGATAGCAAGTCCCAATCCTGTTCCGGCGTAATTGGCGGTCATTGGGTCATTTTCCTGTTCAAAAGGTTCAAAAACCCTGGGCAGGAAATTTTTGTCGATGCCGATACCGGTATCCTTGATCACCAGTCTTGTTTTTATCTGCTTTTCATCTAAACATATGCATTCGCTCTTTACTTCAACCGCGCCGTTTTCCGGAGTGAATTTAATCGCATTGGAAACAAGATTAAAAAATATTTGCTGCACACGCACTTTATCCAGGTACACCAGAGTATTTAACTCTTTGCCGGACACAGCAGTCAGCTTTACATTTTTCTGTTGGGCACTGGCTCTTACCACTCCAATCATTTGATTGAAAAACGAGCCAAGGTTGGCCGGTTCCCGGTTCAGTACAATTTTATTGCTTTCAATTTTATTCATATCCAGCGTATCATTAATCAGGCTGAGCAGATAATGCGCCGATTCATCAATTTTGGATAAATTATCTTCGGCCTCAGGCGGTAATCCGTCAAGCTCCAGGGTAAGCCCGGTCAAGCCAATAATTCCGTTCATCGGAGTACGCATATCATGGCTCATTCTGGACAGGAAGTCACTCTTTGCCGTATATGCAAGCTGCAATTTTATGTTTCTCTTTTTATTCGTCCTGCTGTAAATCGCCATCAAAATTGTCACCATAATGAGTGAGAAGATTACTACCACCACAGCAATCACCATCAGCGGGTTATTGTTCACAATTTCTTTCAGTCCGCCATAGTCCTTTTGAGACAGTGCCAATGACAGATGACCGTGAATATCTTTTTGAGAGGTACCGCGAATGTACTTGTTGATGATAGACAGCAGTTCGCAGTCTGCAGTATTCGGCACATAAAAACCTACTTCACGGTTGTATCCGGATAGGTTTATATAGAGCAGATTCCTGTGACTATTGCCCGAGGTATAGTAGTCCAGGGTATATCTGGTAGCATATCCATAGTCCGCTTCGCCCCTGTTGACTGCATCCAGACATTCCTCTATCGTGTCATAATAGCGAATATCTTTGTATTCGTAGCCGATTGGGTCCGGCACATCGTTTATAAGGCCCAAAGTACATTCGGATTTGGGCTTTTTTTCCGCAGCTTTGTTCGTGAACATAGTCAAATTCGCCTCAAGGTAGGCCTGTGATAAGACAAGGCCATTATTCTCGGCAAAGGTATTGCTGTGGGGCGGGCCCAGAACGATATCATACTCTTCCAGGCTCATCAGCTCGCTGACCTTCTGATTTTCATCTGCTACATGATACTCAAATTCGATACCGGATTTTTCACCAATCTCATCTAATAAGGAAACCGACATTCCACACAGCTCGCCATTTTTGTTTACAAATGAAAAGGGGGCATACTGGGGGAACAGCAGTACCTGAAGCCTGGGGTTTTGTTCTACATACGCTGCTTCGACTTCTGATAAAGAAAAATCCCCAATGGTATTAATAAAATATTTTGAGCTCAGCCTGCTTTCAAAATAAGGATCGGTAATGCGGATTTTCTCAATCGCCTCATCCAGCTCCGACATTAACTCTTCGTTCCCCTTTCCTGAGGCAAAGTAAAATGGGCGGGGTGCAAACTGCGCAATTTGCTTTAGATCAGGAAGAAAAGTCAGCGATACCTTGAGCATGGCATCTGCACTGCCATTTTTCAGGGCTTCAATCTGCTCATCTGTTGTCTCACAGCCAATATATTCGCAGTCAATTCCGGTTTCCCTTACATACTCCTCAAGCTCTGAATTGCGGGTCTCTGCCGTTTTAAGAATCGCAACCTTCAGGGGCTTCACCTGCATGAAATTCATTTCCGTTATGTTAAGATTGGTGTCCAAAACCTCAAGTGTGGTATAAACCATCCCGTAATTATTCTCCGGATAAAGGTATACCTCTTCCAACGCCTCATTTTGCAGCATAGCGCCAAGTAAATCCGCCTCTCCTGTTTCAATATCACCCAGACTGGCCATAATTTGATCGTTCAGGCTCATATCCGGATACGTTATGTACTCCAGCTTCCAGTTGGCAAACTCTGCGACCTTGTTTAAGTAGTCATAGGAATAGCCATAATAGTTACCGTTTTCATCGATTTCGCTCAGGTATTTCTGTTCCGGGTATGCCACCTTCACAACACGCTGGTCACCGCGTGTTCCCATCTCCTCTGCCAACGCAGGGGCAGAAAAGAGAGAAATACTTAACAGCACAGACAGGAAAAGAATGGCAGTTCGTCTCACATCAGTCATCATTTTCACCTCTTCTCCCATAAATAAAATCATACAGGGTTTGGAACATCTGCTTTGGTTCAATCGGTTTTGCAAGATGGGCATTCATTCCCGCAGCCTTTGATTTTTGAATATCGTCATCAAACGCATTGGCCGTCATTGCAATAATAGGAATGATCTCCGACGTTTCTTTGCTCATGTGGCGGATTGCATTTGCAGCCTGTAAACCGTCCATTTGGGGCATGCGGATATCCATCAGGATCGCGTCGTAATACCCGGCAGGCGTTTTTGCATACATTTCGACTGCACGCACCCCGTTTTCCGCATGTTCCACTAAAAATCCCTTGCGCTCCAGAAGCTTTCTGGCAACCTCCACATTTAAAGGATGATCTTCCACCAAAAGCACTCTCTTCCCCGCAAAGTCAAACTCATCCGTTATCTCTGCTGCAGTTTCATCCTGCTTTTCATCGAATACTTTTTCAAATGCAGAAATAAGAGAAGACTTGAACATGGGCTTGTTCATCAGCAGATTCACACCTGCCAGCTTTGCATCATGCTCAATCGCAACCCAATCGTATGCAGTCATAATGATGATGGTAACGTCAGGACCGACAATTTTTCGAACTTGTCTTGCTGTTTCAATACCATCCATCTCCGGCATTTTCCAGTCAATCAGCACAAAGTCAAAATATTCTTTGTTATCCCATTTTTCTCTTACTCGATCCACCGCCTTTTTGCCGCTGTCTACCCACTCCGATCTCACACCAATTTCCTTTAAGGTGATAACCGCCTGCTCACAAACCACAACGTCATCGTCTACCACAAGCGCTTTCAGCTCCGCAAAATTATGGTGCTGTTTCTTGGCATATCTTGTCTTGGTTTCTTCTGTAATTCCGAGTTTAACATCCACAGTAAATTCTGAACCAACATTTTTAATACTGCGTACAGCAATTGTACCGTCCATCATAGAAACAAGATTTTTACAAATAGCAAGACCAAGCCCGGTGCCCCCATACATCATGGTGGTTCCGGAGTGCTCCTGTGAGAACGGTTCAAACAAATGGGGGATATACTCCTCTGCAATGCCGCAGCCTGTATCGTTAATTACAAAACGCAGCACAGCATCATTCTTCATTTTTTTAATCTGGTGAACACTGATGGATACCTTCCCGTGTTCCGGTGTAAACTTGATGGCATTGGTGAGAATATTGATGATAACCTGCTGGAGTTTCATAGCGTCTCCAATATAATAATCTTCAACACTGGAATCCACAATATTTTCATAATCAATATTCTTTGCACCAGCCTGGCTATAGCAAATGGAATTGATTCCGTTCAGGAACTCTTCAAACGGGATTTTTTCCCTTCTAAGCAGCACCTTTCCGCTTTCAATCCGGCTCATGTCCAGTATATCGTTAATAAGCGAGAGCAAAAAGCGGGAGGAAATTCCAATTTTGCTGATACAATCCGCTACCTGCGCATCATCCCCGATCGATTGTGCCGCAATGGCTGCCATGCCGATAATCGCATTCATCGGCGTACGAATTTCATGACTCATGCGTGAGAGGAAGTCGCTCTTTGCGCTGTT
Organism: Lachnospiraceae bacterium; assembly: GCA_028689585.1. Classification (GTDB taxonomy): domain Bacteria; phylum Bacillota; class Clostridia; order Lachnospirales; family Lachnospiraceae; genus Merdiplasma. The sequence goes on from JAQVCW010000025.1 coordinate 31,623, forward strand.
GGCCTGCTCTGCTGCGATGAGTGCAGTCTGCAGCATATCGTGCTGCTGCTTTTGCTGATTAAACAGATCTGTGACATCGCTGCGTGTTAGAAGGATATGCTCACTGGCCCTGTCCATATAGGCGTATTGTATTCTTTTTTGGCGGATGCTGCCATCAATATGTTTCACTCCGCAGGTGGTGGAAAATACATTTTTTTCTCTTAAATTTTTTCGGATCGTTTCCGGCATCATATCATGGATAATGCGCGCTGCATCTTCCGGAACTACGATTTCACGATTCGTCTGTATGAGAGAAGTCACATAGTCATCACTGTACTTTTCCGGCACCGGACCATTTTCTTTGTTTCCGAGATACATTTTGTATGTGTTGTTTTTCAAATCCACATACGCAACATAATCATGCTCAATTTCGGAAACCACTTGAAGCATGGCGTCCTTGATTTTTTCCTCATTAATATCATAAGTATACATAAAGGACATGATATCCTTTGTCTGCTGATTTTGATAGGATTTTACAGTGGTGCTTACCCAAATGATAGATCCGTCCCTGGTCTTGCGCTGATAATCAAACGAATACTGTGTGTCGCCCTTTTCAAATGCCGCCAGCACGCGGTCACGGTTAAGCATATACCGCATCTGCTCCTGCTGTTCTTCGGTAAGAGCTGTTTCTGCCAGTTGTTCCGTACAAACGTTGTATAGAACACTCTCGTCCAACACACGGATCTTCTCCTGAGCAGTAGATGATTCCACAATATTTTGTGTCATATTGGAGCGGGCCTTTGCAAGCAGTTTTTTGTGCTGGATTGCTTTTGAGTATTCCATCTCTTCATTGTACCGCTGCTCCGCCATCTTGGCTGCCGTGATGTCCTTGCCCACTGCATAGGCGCTTACAGGATGCCCGTTTTTATCAAAAACATTGGTATAATCAATATGTTCGCACCACCAGCCCTTTTGGCCGGGGGTACGGAACCAGATATCTGCGGAGCACGTTTTAACTCCCTGCTCCAGCTTTTTGTACATTTCTGTAAATGCGTCTACGCAATCCTGGCGCACAAAGCCCGATTGAATGATAGAATCCGGAACATCCGGCACTACCTCGTCATGTCCGTGGCGCCTTTTGGAAGCCTGGGTCTGAACGATTTCCCTGGTCTTAAGGTTGTAGGACCAAAATGACACGTCGGAGTTTTCGGTAGCGATGCGAAACCTTTCCTCGCTGAGCCGAAGCGCTTCTTCCATTTCCTTCTGCCTGGTAATATCCATGACTACTCCGTCCATGATGGTTCGCCCGTCAGCCGCTTTGAAAATTCCGCTGCAGAGAATATAGCGGATATTTCCCTCGCCGGTAATCACGCGCATCACCCATTCTGCATAGTCACCACCGGCAGTTAAGGTATCGCCGACTGTCTGCCGCACCATCGGAAGGTCCTCGGGATGCACATATTCACTGCAGTGATTGTGAAGGCGTGAGGCCATACTCTCCCTGGTGTATTCGTGCATACGATAATATTGGTCATTTCCATAAAGCAGAGTGAAATATTCATCTACCGCAACCGTAAAAACGCCGCCGAGCCGGGAAGCGCGGTACAGCTCTAACTCATGCTCACAGTCATTTTCACCTGATTGATTTTCGATTTTCAACTTGTTATCTATCATTTCGAACGTTCTCCTTATTTGCTGCCTTATCTCCATAAATGTATGAATAAAGTGTACTGTACAGCAGCTTGGGGTCTATCGGCTTGGACAAGTGTACGTCCATACCTGCTTTTTTTGTTTTGTCCTGATCCTCCACAAAGGCGTCTGCTGTCATCGCAATGATGGGAATCGTTTTTGCATCGCTTCTTGCCATATTCCGAATTTGTTCTGTTGCCTCAAGACCGCCCATGACCGGCATACGCACATCCATGAGTATGGCATCATAGAAGTACGGAGCATTTTGCGAAAACTGCTGTACCGCCTGCTCACCGTTGGCAGCCACTTCCACTGTACACCCCTTTCGCTCAAGAAGGCGCTTTGCAACTACAATATTCAGATTATTATCTTCAACCAGAAGGATATGTGCTCCTGATATATCCGCAGCAAAATCGTCCGATCGTGTTTCTTTTTCATTCCCTGATCCTTCGGCGGAAACATAGAGCTCTACCACAAATTCCGAGCCTTTTCCGACCGCACTGGATACCTTGATTGAGCCGCCCATTGCTTCAACCAGGTTTTTTACGATGGCAAGCCCCAGCCCAGTTCCGGATTCGGCAGAATTCCCATCTCTGTTTTCTTGCGAAAACGCCTCAAAAAGATGCTTTTGAAACTCAGTACTCATACCGATGCCATTATCGCGGACGGTGCACCGCATCTCGTATTTACCGTTACGGCCGGGAATCTGCTCAGTGAAAAATTCAATGCGGCCGCCCTTGGGTGTGAATTTGACGGCATTGGACAGCAAATTAAAATAAATTTGAGTAAAGCGCAGCTTATCCGTCATAATACAGGTGAGATTGCAGTTCAAATTCATAACAAAATCAATTTGCTTTGCCTCCATCAACGGAAAAATAACTGTTTTTATATTTCGTTGGAACTCTTCCATTGTAAGCGGTTCTTCAACCAGCTTGATTTTACCGCTTTCGATTTTACTCAGGTCCAGAATATCATTGATCAGCCCCAGTAAAAATTGACTGGAGGAATCAATGCTTCTTAAATATTCGTCTGTCAAAGGCGGGTTCTTTTCATCCCTGGCAAGCTCGGTCATACCGATAATCGCATTCATCGGTGTGCGGATATCGTGACTCATACGTGCCAGAAAGTCTGATTTTGCAAGGTTCGCCTGCTTTGCGGAAATCAGCGCCTGTTCCAGCTCCTTTTGATGCCGAAGCTGCTCCTCATATACACTGGTTACATCAATTCGTGTCATCAGATACGCTTTTCTGTCCTGGCTAATTAATGTAAACCGTAGCTGCTTGCGGCGAACTGCTCCGTTCTCTTCCCGCACATTATAATTAAATTTATGTGTATTTCCGTTGGCGATGTTTTTAAGAACGTTGGAGATACGGCATTCCTCAACCACCCGTTCCACATCTTCTTCGCAGACCGTCTGCCGGATCAACATTTCACATCGTTCCTGAAATGGCTGATCCTCTGTAAAAAGTTTTTTTCCTGAACTAACCGTATAATCCACCGCTTTATCGGTCATTCCGTCTACTACAATAAAAAAGTCATAATCCGTTCTGGTGATGGTTTCCATAATAGATTTCATTACGTTTTCATCCGTAGTATCATTCGCCACCACAAAGGCGAACACATCTTTTGTTTCGGGATTTTTCATTAAATGGACATTATATTTGATCCAGTACATCCTGCTGGTATCAAAAACACGGGTAAATTCCATGGAAACAGAATAATCCCCCCGGTTAAAACAGCCCAGTAATGACCGGCGGTTAAAGGTCGTTCGATACTCTTCTTTGTTCTTTTTACCGAAAATATAGTCCACGGTTTTTGAAAAATACAAATCGGCATTATTACCTTCTATCAATTCACTTAACACGCGGAACGGACTATCTCCATCGATAATCGTATTTTGAGTTAAATTAATTTTTAAGGAGTCGATATTGGCTTCCTGCATGGCAGCACGATAGGACATTTCTTCATCAAACTTCTTGATGGCTTCTTTTTCGCGGGTCACATCTCTGCCGGCGCCAAACGCCTTGACGGGTACCCCCTTTTCATCAAATATCGTCGTATAAATGACGTGTTCGCACCACCAGCCGGCTTCATCGGTGGTTTTGTACCAGATATCCTCACAGACTTCTTTTTCCCCTCTCTTCAGCCGTTCAAAAATACTGTAAAAGGTCTCCAGGCTGTCTTCTCTCACGTATCCGTGATCTACCGTTGACTCAATATAATTTGGAATGGTAAAGCAATTCTGTTTGATTCGGGGTGAATTGGATACCACCATTAAACTGTTGTCTTGAATGTCGTATTCCCAGACATTGATGCCGGCACTCCTGAGTGCCACCTGATAACGCAATTGCTGCTCCTTCTCTGCCTCTTCGATTCTTTTCATTTTATCCATATCGGTAAACACCGCATGAAAGGCAGGCTTTCCGCCTTCACCGCTTAAATAAGTGCAGCGAAGGTTGACCCAGCGGAGCCCTCCGGATTTTGTGTTAATGCGATAGGTCAAATCAATATTTGAGTGATTTTGGACCGCACCTTTTATGGTTTCCCTGAGCAATGGAGCATCCTCTTTATAAGCCATTGCCATGGCATCCTCACTGCAGATCATTTCCCGCTCTTCTCTGGAATAGCCTGATAATTCGCATAATCCGTCGCTGAAAAACTGTGTTTTTATCTTATCTCCGTCAACTTCGTACAGCGCAATCCCCCCCGGAACGGTATTGACCAGGGTGCGGTAGCTGTTGAGTGCTTCCTCTTCCTTTTTCATCAATAGCTGCATCTCATCTTTTGCCTGTATCAACTGCTGCCAAACCTTGCGCTCTTCGGTTACATCGGTATAGCTGGCATAGCAGAACTTTGTTCCGTCCGGCTGGTCTTTAATAATGCCGTTGAGATAAATCCAGATATATTCCTTCCTGGACTCATTAAAGACACGGTATGTGTGGCTTACCGGAGATGAAGTCCGGATTGCATCGGTTAGCTTTGACTGAAGTTCGGCAAGATCATCCGGATGCACATTTAAGTAGTCTGTCTTCCTTTTTACAGCTTTCATACTTTCTTCGGAATAGCCAAATATTTTATAAAAGGCCTGATTATGAACAATTGGACGAATTCCGTTTTGGTCAGCATGATATAGACACATACCGCCCGGCACGTGCTCAATGACAGAGGTGAGCTGAGCCGTCAGCTTCCTGTTTTCCTGCTCGATTTTTCTGCTTTGCGTCACATCCTCAATGTACTCAATATGTGCCTCAATCCCGTTCCAGTCCGTCAGTTTACCTCTCAAATGATAAATGCTGCCGTTCATCGGATGTGGAAATTCTCTTTCCATAAACTGATCGTGGTGCATCGAATGAATTTTGCAGAAGCTGCAAGGGCTGGTCCTGTGGAACAAAACCTCATAGCACTTTTTTCCTGTGCAGAACTCCCGGCTCGCTCCCATCAAATCAAGGCCACTTTGATTAATGTAAAGCAAATCATAATTCACTGTGTCACTGACGTAGATTGCACTCTGAGCTTCATTCACCAGATTAGCATACAACTGTGCCATTTTAGGGGATTTCTGATAGACGGCAATGCCGCCGGGAATGCTGTTTGTCAGGTTATCCATTTTCAGCCTGGATTTTTCCAGTAATTGATCAACCTTTTGCGCCTCTTCCAGTGCAAAACGGCCACATACATTTTTAATGCGCGCGTTTATCACCCGTTCATCGGCCGGCTTTGGAATGAAATCCGCCGCCCCGTTTTCCAGTGCTTCCAACTGGTAGCTTTCATCCGCAGTCAAAGCAATGACAGGGACAGCACTAAATACACTGTTCTTTATCCATTTCAGCACTTCCATTCCATCCATCACGGGCATGATCATATCAAGCAGAATGACTGAAATATCCCTGCCGTACTTTTGGATGACATCGATGGCCTCTTTTCCATTTTCAGCATATAAAATTTTGTACTCATCAGAAAAAGCCGCCGCCATGGTAGCTCTGTTTGCTTCAATGTCATCGACAATGAGCATCGTTAATTTCATATCCATACAGTTCCCTCTATTTCTTTTGTTGTTTCCAGCATACAGCCTGTTCCTCATCCAAGATAAGTCATTCTCTGTAAATTTAAAGCCCTGCGTCTTTTTCCAGTTGTTTCAGCCGGTCAATATTTTCAGCAATTGTTGCATAAAACCAGGCTTTTCCATCTTCAGCACGAACGAGATGCCCTGCATTATGCACCCAGCAAAGTTCACCGTTTGCTTTTTCAATCCTGTAATCGCACTCGTCCGTATCCCCCAGCATAATTTGCTCTGTAATTTCCTGTTCTACACGTTCCCGGTCTTCATGCCACACCATATTCCAAAACTTATTTTGAAATTTTTCGTCAAATTGTTCCTGCGTATAGCCCAGCATCTTCAGCATATTCTTGCTGACAAAATCAAAGGTTTCACTATCTGCGCTATATCGAAATATCCCGCCCGGCATTAAATCGAGCAGTCGTTTTCGGTCTGCCGAAATATCGGAAAGCTTCCTGGCGATTGCCGCTTTGTTGGTGTTATCCTGAATGTATTGAATCCGTGCCGGGTTTCCGCCCCAGTCCACAAGCTTGCTCTTTATGATAAAGCTGCGGTCAGTCCCTTCCGGATGAACCTCGTACTCGTGGTACTGATTTGACAGTTGGTCCGATTCGATACAGTGCACACAAGGGGCAGTTCTATCCCATATTGCTTTGTAACACTTTTGGCCCATACATTCTTTTCTGCTTTTTCCGGCGATTGTGCAGGCAACATTATTGAGATAGAGCAGATGATGATCGCCCGCATCACAAACCATGACTGCCTCACTGGCTTCATCCATCAGCCAGTCCATATTGCGCAGCAGCACATGAGACGGGAGCTGCGTATCCCCGCCAAAAATGTGATATTGGTTTTTCCCAAGCCGCTTTGCACTCATCAGTGCCATATCGGCATTTTTATACAGTGTCTGATAATCGTTTCCATAGAACGGGGAAGAGCAGGCGCCGATTGAGCAGGAAATACTCATATCTTCAATCTTAAACCTCAATTTTTCGCACAGCCGCTGCAAACGTGCATTCAAATCCTTCGTTGATAATGCTCCGCGTATAAACGCAGAAAACTCATCTCCGCCCATTCTGCAGGTGAGATCATCGTCACGGAAACAGGAGCCAAGTATTTGGGCCACTCTTTGGAGCGCTTCATCTCCCCTGGCATGACCAAGCCTGTCATTGACCAGTTTGAAATTATCGATATCAAGAATTATGAAAGTGGCGTTTTGATTCGTTTTCTCCGAGAAAAAGGGATTAATTTGTGCTTCAAATTCAGCACGGTTATAAAGCCCTGTCAAGGCGTCTGTCTTTGCTTTTAACTCCATTTCCCGCATTCTTTGATAGATTGCATTTTCTTTCTCCAGCTTAATAACCGTGCTTGTCGCAAGCACATTATTCACACGTCTTAATGCAACCTTTTCGTTGTAGGGCTTTGCTATAAAGTCTGCTGCGCCCATTTCCAGTGCTCTTGCCTCGCTGTCTTCTCCGGCCTGAGAGGTTACAATCACCGGAATGTCTGCCAGTTTCGTGCTGCATTTGATTTTTTGAAGCAGTTGAAAGCCGTCCATAATCGGCATCACTAAATCAAGAAGGATTACATCGATGCTCTCATAGTGTTCCAATATGTATTCATAAGCAGTTTTTCCGTTATCCGCTTCAACAAGGGTATAATATTCCGAGAATATCTCCGACAAAATGACACGGTTCACTTCCACATCATCTATAATCATCATCACTTTGTCCGATTTCGATTTTGTAATCTGAACTGTCTCGGTTCCAATTGCTGTGATTTTGGGTGTTTCCTCCTCCTCTGCCACCTGATTATAGAAAAGATGCTTTTCAAGGTCCTTCCGTGACATAGGCTTTGCATAATAATACCCCTGGACATAATTGCAGTCCATATTGCGGAGCAGATCCAATTGTGCTTTTGTTTCAACTCCTTCCGCAATGACAAGCAAATTCATCCACTTTGCCAGGCTGATAACGAAGCTTAAGATGCTTTTACTGCTGTTTTTTGCGGTTTCGTTTTGAATGAACTTCATATCGAGCTTTAAAACATCCAGCGGCAGCTCCGACAGCATGTTCAGCGATGAATAACCGGAGCCAAAATCATCCATTTCAATGATAAAGCCAAGCGCTTTTAACTTTGTTACCACCTCTATTAGCTGATTACAATTTTCAGTGTAGGCTGTCTCTGTTATTTCAAGATGCAGGTACTGTGGCTTTAACTCATATTTTCTGATCAACTCCAAAAAAATGTTTATTAAATCCGGATGGTATATATCCACGCGGGAAACATTGACCGACACAGGAACATATTTGTTTCCATTGACAGTCCAATCATGTAAATTGCTGCATACAGTATCCCAGACATAGAGATCCAGTTCCGTAATGAAACCATTTTTCTCAAACAGCGGAATAAACTTTCCCGGAGAGATAAATCCCTTTTTGGGATGCCGCCAGCGGACAAGTGCCTCAGCCCCAACTATTTTTTCCGTGAACACATCGTATTTCGGCTGATAATATACCTCGAACTGCTTTTCTAAAAATGCAATTTCTATTTCGTCCAGAATGCTCTGCTCTGCAAGCACAGACTGCATCAGGGAATCGTCGTAGCTGGCATAATGAATATCATATTTGCCTTTTATGGAATTGCAGGCAAGCAGTGCACGGTCACACATGGTGCTGACCGGGACGGTCAAATCTTCAATCACATAGATCCCAAAGCTGACATGAATACTGATCGAAATTGGGAATTGATTGATGGTGCTTATCGTATGCTCAAACAGGCTGCTGCTGTAATCCTCCCGGTGGGGAACCAGGCAAGCAAAGCTGTCGGTGCCAACTCTCCCGCAGATACCGCAGTCACCAATGTCTTTTGCCATAATGCTTGATACATATCTCAGCAGATTATCTCCGACCTTCATGCCAAACAAGTTATTAATCAGTTTAAAACGTTCTATGTCACAGCAGACAATATCAAACTTTTTATCACGATTGCCGTTCAATATGAATTCCGCTGTCTGATAGAAAAAATCTTTATTATATACGCCGGTGAGTTCGTCTTTTTGCTTAGCATTGAGGATCCCGGCGTTTTCCTGCAGACGAAGAATATTTGAAATTCTGTGTTTTATGATTTGAGGATTATACGGTTTGCTGATGAAATCGGATGCGCCCAATGATAGTGCTTTGATTTCATTCTCTTCTCCATCCTTTTGGGTTGTTACAATCACCGGAATGCTTGACAAAACAGCATCTTTCTGCCGTTCTTTCAAAAATTCATAGCCGTCCATAACAGGCATCACAATATCCAGCAAAATCAGAGAATAAGGCTGCCCGGAAACCTTCAAAACAGCCAAAGCTTCCTTACCATCTGCAGCTTCGCTAATTATGTAATCCTCACCGAGGTTTTTCACTAAAATCTTACGATTCACTGCATTATCATCAACAATTAAAATTTTCTTCTTTGTTGATATTGAATAAATATGCAGATTGTCCTCAATCTCTTTTATTGATTGCTGCATATCGTACATTTTCTTATTCCTCCTACTATTTCGGTTGATATTCTGATGCCCTTTAAAATGGATGCATGGCTTGCAGCCACACAAGCCTCCCATGATTTTAAATAAACATAGATATACATAATCTAGTTTACTTCCGCATTTGACAAAAGTCAACAAAACAAACGTTTTTTCCCGGTTTCTTTGTTGCAGTTCAGCCTTGAAGTGAGGACACTCCCCGGGTGGCTGCCCCAGATATGCTGCGGGTGCTGTTTCGAAGGCCAAGAGCATCTAAGGTTTCCACAGGGTGTTCCAAAAGCAGGAATTGGAAGTCATAACTCGCCTTCGGCTCAGACAAATGACTCCCAATTTCATGGAACACCCTGTGGGAACCAAGATGCTTAGGCCTTCTGCAAATGCACCCGCAGCATATCTGGGGCAGCCACCCGGGGAGCGTCCTCACTTCAAGGCTGAACTGCAACGTTTCTTTTGATTGACATGTTGTAGTTTTATGTGTATAATAGAACTACAAACTATCAATCAAAGGGGGCGCTATGAAACAGCACATTGCAATAACAGAATCAGAATGGCTTGTTATGAAAATCATTTGGAACGAGCCGCCTAAAACATTGCAGGATATTTTATCCAATTTGCAGCATTCTGCCTGGAGTACCACAACCATTCAGACCTATCTTGCCCGATTGGTAAAAAAAGGCGCTTTAAACACAGAACGTCAGGGCAAGGGCTATCTGTACTATCCGGCAATCACAGAAAATGACTGTCAGCTTGCCGAAAGCAAAAGCTTTTTAAGTCGTGTCTATGATGGCTCTCTGGCCCGCATGGTATCGGGCTTTGTAAAAAGCGGCGACCTGTCTGCGGAAGAACTGCTTGCCTTAAAAGCACTCATAGAGGAACAGGAGAAAAAAATATGACAGTGCTTGGCCACCTATTCAACATCATCATTTTTGTATCCTTTGTGGGCAGTGTTTTTTCTGTGCTGACTCTTTTGGCAAAAAAGATGTTACACATTGCACTGCCGCTTTGGTTTTGTGTGTGCGGGATTATTTTTTATCTTTTTCCGCTGATCATGCCCACCCTGTACATTGTCCCGCCGGAGGAAACCTCGTGGGTACACGGCTATCAAGTGGCCTGTGTTATATGGATAGCCGGGGCTGCTCTTTTCAGTGCATATTATGTAATCAAAACCAAATTGGCTTGTCACGCTCTAAAGAAATACTGCATTTGTGAAGAGGAGCGGATTAACCATATTTATGCTCATTGCATTGCGGCATTACAATTGCCAAAAACACCCGGGCTATACTTTGGTACATTAAAAGAGCCTGCATGTGTCATAATGACTTTGCGCCCTGCCATTATCCTGAGCGAAGCCATCGTAAAACAGCTCACAGAGCAGGAACTTGAAATTGTACTTTGTCATGAGCTTGCACACATCAAACAACTGCATCATGTCTGGCAATGTGTATTTCACTTTGCCGGTATTCTTCATTGGTTTAACCCATTTGTCTGGATCGCGAAGAATAATTTTGCGCTGCAATGTGAAATGGACTGCGATAATAAAGTGTTGTCCCTGCTGAAGGATAAGGTATCGGGAAGCATATATGCAGCGGCAATGCTGCATTTGATGGAGTTGTCCTCCACACAATACAATCATCATGGGAACAGCATGGAAGCCCTTGGCTTTATTCTCGCCAAACAGCGCATAGGTTTTATTCTAAACGCACCCTCGAAAATTCGAATGGCTGCCGGCAAGGTATTACTCGTACTTTTTATTGCACTGACGGTGCTGCTTTCTGCTTATGCAAGCCGCACTCATTTCTATCCATATCCGGCTAACAGCCGAAGCATTGAATACAGTGCACCTGTTATTGAGCAGTAGTTTTTTTATTTAATAGAACTACATTTGTAGTTATTTGGAGGTAAACTATGTATAATATTGAAATTGAAAACCTGACAAAGCGTTATAAAAATTGTGTTGCTGCGCTTGATCATGTCAGCCTTATGGTGGGCAGCGGTGTATACGGCCTGCTCGGTCATAACGGAGCCGGAAAGACAACGCTGATGAAAGCCCTGGTGACGGTTTTGGAGCCTTCCGGCGGCAGCATCCGGGTTTGCGGCTTTGACACAAAAAAACAGGGTAATGATGTTCGAAAGCTCATCGGCTATCTGCCGCAGGAGCTTGCCATGTACCCCTCCCTGACTGCATTTGATTTTGTCAGCTACATGGCAGAGCTAAAGGGTATCTATCATAAAAATGCAGTGTATGCCGCTTTAGAACAAGTTGAAATGCTGGAATTTGCAAAACGAAAAATCGGTCAGTTGTCGGGGGGAATGAAGCGGCGTATCGGAATAGCACAGGCATTGGTAGGCAGCCCTCAAGTCCTTGTTGTCGATGAACCGACCGCAGGACTTGACCCCGAGGAGCGTGTACGGTTTCGTGGAGTGCTTTCTCGTTTTGCAAAGGACGGTAAGACGGTGATCCTCTCCACGCATATTGTGGAAGATGTCTACCAGGCGTGCGAAGAGCTTGCGGTTTTGCGAAAAGGCGGTTTGCTCTATACCGGCACTTCCGCCGGACTCATGAAACAAGTGGAGGGCAAAATCAAATCCATAAAATTGGAATATGAAGAAGATTTGGTTGATTTGCAGAAAAAGGCGGTTGTCATTTCTACCACCTATGAAAGCGCCGGACTGACTGCCCGAATTATGGATGAAAATATGGTTTTCACAGAGGCGGAACCTGTTCCCGCAACTCTGGAGGATGCGTATGTCTATTTTATGGGAGGGAAAGCTCATGCGTAAGTGTTTATCCATCATTTTTTATGAATACAAAATGCAGATGAAACGGTTTGCAACCTGGGGCGTGTTTATCCTTGTTATGGTAATTGTGCTGATAGATAATTTTCCATCTGCAAAAAATCTTAACCGCCTGGAATTTCTGACGGAACCCGCTTATTTTCTCTATCGAACAATGAGCCTTGACGGTTTGGTTCTGGTCTTTGCTCTGCTGTTCTTACTGTCAGGCCGTTTTCCGCTTGACAAAAAAACAGGCGTAAAGCCTTTAATTATGGCAAGTCCGATAACAAAGGGGCAATATGTAATCGGAAAGCTGCTGGGTGGATTTTGCTATACCTTTACCATGCTTTTTCTGCTGCTCACCGTCAATGTTTTGATTTACCTTGTGGCGGCTTCCTTTAAAATCTCCATCCTGAGCTGTATTGCTGCGCTTCTCAAAACACTAATGATAAGTGTTCTTCCAGTCAGTATTTTTGTCGGGTTTGTCACTGTGGCTTTGCCGGCAATAATGGATGTGCGGCTATTCTATCTGATCGCATCCACGTTATTCATTGTGAATGCTGCCACTGCCGTTTCTGCTGAAGCGATGCCATTTTACTTTATTACATCCGGCGATTTGATAAAGCTAATCTGGCAGCATCCAAAATGGCCTTTTACAAATATGGGCAGTATACAAGCCAATCTAATCTTTCTTCTGGGGTGTGGGCTATTGTCGTGGTCATTGCTGCTGCTCAGCCCCAAATTTTGGAGGGCAGACGAATGAATTGCATAAAAAGTGAATTTAAAATTGTTGGAATAAATCTCATCCTGGTATCAGCCGCCGTTGTTGCCCTCTTTACGCTGCTCGCCGTGTTCGGTGGTGATTTGCTTCACCTGAGCAGTCTTGGATTTGAAGTGATTTTCCCTTTCTTTGCAGCAATCGCTGTGGGCGAATGGGGAAAAACAAGAGCAGACAGCAATTATGATGTGATTTCAGCGCAGAGCAAATCGCTGTTTTCATGGGTCTTTTTTAGATTTTTTATCGTATTTGCCACAGTCAGCCTTTTTGCCCTGATCTCTATGGTGATTGTCCATGCCGTACGAAACGAAATGCCCTTGTGGGAAATCATGTGTATCTACTTCCCGCCCGCATTTCTTCTTGCAAGCCTAAGTGCATTATTTAATATCTGTTATAAACAAGAGCATATTTCCACTCTGATTTGCGGCGTAATATGGCTGCTCACAATGATAACCAAAGGTCTGCTGCGCTTTCCTCTTGCGGCATATCTGTACTTATTTGTTCGATATGCAGGCATACAGAATGGTGTTTGGTTTGTGAACAAAGTGGTCTTAATGGTGATCAGCCTTTTCCTCTGGGGCATTATTTATATTATTTGCAGAAGAGAACATTAAGAACGGTTTACCACCCCATGTTATGAAGCCACTCAGCAACCGCACTTTCTCGTTTTTGCTCATTCCCCGCCGCCCATTTACCAAGTGGCAATTCGCCATTCAGCTTTCCATCTAAAAGATACAGGATCCGATCGCAACGGCTTGCGACTCTGCTGTCCTTCTGCACTGCTTCTGCTGTATAAAAACGCTTCATAAAACCACCTCTTTTACAAAAAATAGCAGGGCATCTCCTGTTTTAAGGACATACCCTGCGGGTTATCTTATCATTTTGTTGTCTTAACTTTGAATCATTTGCTTACGCTTTCTCATTACTGGTACTAAAATATTCGACTGCTATCCGGATGAATTTTATCATCAAAGGAATATACGAAATTATAAACACAGTCAGAGCAATTAGAAACGGATATTTCTTTTTACCCTTTGGCACCATCAGACCTATCATTATCCCAACAGCACATAGACAGAACTTCACCAGCGCCAAATTTTTCCAGTCACTTTCTTTTAAATACTGATCAGCACATACAAACAGTTTTTTCATGGCTTTCTATCTCCTACTGTTTCATTTTATATTTACGGTCAAGTGCCTTTTTTACTTCTTCCATAGAAATCTCGCCCCGTTTTTCCTTTTTGATTAGTTCCTGCATTTCTGGGGTCGGCTCCAGACCATCCACCTTAATCATTCCAAGTGCATAATCCCATTTTTTATCTGCTTTTACCAACATCGGAATCATCTCCTTTGCTTTTCTATCGTTGGTATCAGTATAGCATAAATAACAGCACGGTCAAAACACAAGTCAAGTATGGCTGCCTGTTCTGATAAATTCAATCAGCTTCTCCACATCCTCAAAATCATCATAGTCCCCGTTTATCCCTTCACGATGATAAACGACTCCCGCCTTCTCGTTTGCTTCCAGGCAGTCTAAAAGCTGTTTTTCTCCATACCTTTTTGCAAACAGGTTAAACGCATATGGCTTTATCTTGCCTAATAAACCTTTCCGGCAGTCTTCGTCACACGCAAAACAATGTCCAATTCCCTTTTCTAATGAACATTTTCTGTTCTCACACCTGTCTTTACCCGGACATTCCCCGGAATTACAGCCTGCACAGTTTATATTTTCCGAACATATACAGCAGGCAAGTCCACATCGCGCAATCCCAAATTCTCTTTTCATTTTATTTCCTCCATATATTCTTTTAAATTGTTCATCTGCATAGAGTGGCCGGCTGCATTTTCTCCCCTTGTTTTTGTTGGGTTTTCTCCTTATCAGCTCTTCCGCTGGCACTCACTGCACTCTGCATCATGAATTGAGATAATTCCTCCACATTCCGGGCAGGTATATTTTTCTTTTTGCTGCGCCAGAAACACAGCCATTCCCTGTTCTTTTACCATTTTGCTATTTCCCATCAGGCTGGCATGATAGCGGGTATTATAGCTTTTTTCCAACCGTTTTATCTGCTTACAGGGATATTCACGACATTCAAAGCAATATGTAATCTGCCGCTGTGCCACACAGTCCTTTATCCGGCACCTCCTGCAATGCTCCGGTTTTCCCTGGTCACTTTTCAGGCAGCCTGCGCATGGCTTTTTATGATAGCAATGTTTATAGCAGACCAGACAGTTCATCCCACAGGGAGCAAACATGGCCGGTTCTATTTTTTCTGGCATCTTCATCTTCATCTTCATCTTCAATCAGCTCCTATTGCCATTTTACCATCCCACAAAATGGCATTCATTTTCTTGCTGAAAAAAATAACACTGTACCTGTTGTATACGATTCAATGTCAGTGAATCCAGCCAATTCAAAAAATAATTGAAGTTCCTTTTGGCTGTATACCCTCACATCATCTGTTTTTGTAAATGGAAATACCACCGTGTTGGCAAGCCAACGCACCATTGGAGAAAAAAATGGTTCAGCCATAAAAACTTTTCCGTTCTTCTTCAACACCCGCATACATTCATTGGCAAAGATCTGGGGCGCTTCAAAATGATGAAATGCACAAGACACCGTTATGACATCCATACTCCCGTTTTCAAACCCCAGAGGAACGCAGGGACTCACAGCAAATGTACCGGCCGGGTATCTTTCTCTGGCGGCGGCAATCATATTTTCCGAAATATCTATGCCAAAAGCATTGACCCTCGCCTTTTTGGAAAGCATGCCAAGCAGACTCCCATTGCCACAGGCAACATCCAGAATATTGTCTCCATCCCTGAGCACAGCCTTTTTCGTAATCTCTTCTTTATGGGGTCTTGTGTAATTGCCCTCCGGGGCAGAATCATATTCCCACGCCATCTCATTATATACTTTTTGAGACTGTTCCGTCTTTTTTCCCACATCTATTCCTCCGAAACTCTATTTCCTAGTGAGTTCAGTTTACTATATTTTAGATAAACCGTCCATAACAAGAATAGGCTTGTTCTTTTAGGGACTTTTTTTACAGCCGGCTAACAGCTTATAGAAAAATGTAATACTGCACGCCCACACGCCCAGAATAGCCAGCAGCGGAATCTCATATACAAATGGAAGCGGAAGCAGCTTCCAGAAAAAATTCAAAATACTGATATCCTCCGGAAATGTATAGAAATAATTCGCATAGGAACAGACTGTATTTCTCAAAATCACATTAACGATATGTATCAGAAACGTAAGCACAAGCATGGCAATACAGCACATCGGTATCACGCGAAATGTGGGTTGGAACAATCCCAGGGTAATCAGAGAAATACTGCTTACAATAATCAGAATATGGAGCAGGTAAAACAGGAAAAGGCGTGGCTCCAGCAGACTAAAATCACGAAACAGCGGATCTGGAAATACCAGTGCCATAATAGCTCCCAAGGGTACAATATACGCACAGAAAGCCAGCAGGAAATCCTTCTTCCAATAGATTGCCACAGGTGTCAGAATCATGCCTACATAGCACAGTTGTAAAGGCAGGGCCTCCCACCAGTTGAAATGCTCAATCTGGTATTGTATCCGGTACTGCGCAAAGCATTCCAAGATACACATCCATGTGAAAGTTGCCTCTTGTTCGCAAAGAAGCAGTGCAGCCCTGGCCGTGGCAAGCACGGCAGCATAGTCACGGATATTTCGCAGATGCATGGCATAAAGATACATTAAAAAAGGACGCAGTTCATATGAAAACCGCGAAAAATCACATTTTTTCAGCCAGCCCGGTGTCATCTCCGGGACAGCCATGCTCACCGCTGCCATCGTCTGAGGCAATGACATCAACGCTCTGTCCCTTTCACTCTTCGCTTTCAAACTGCAGCTTTGCAAAAATCCCTGTATTTCATAATACAGCGCATAGTCCCCGGAACTGATGGTTGCCGCAGTGGCAAGGGATGCTGTCGACAGACTCATCTCCTCCTGGTGATCTGTGTTCAGCCATACTGCCTTCGCCGGTGCCGAATCCCCTCTGCGAAATGCAAGATCTGCCGCTGCCAGTGGACGATACTTCTCTTCCATATATAATAGTGCTGCGTCCGGCTGCCCCTTCGGCAGGGAAGTCGCAGCCAGAAAGGGATAGGTAATCGCTTCTATTTTAGGCTGCCCCTTATTTTTACGTGGATCCATCGGTTTTATAGCATTGACGGGGATTAACCAGACTGCACCATATTTTTTCGCACCCGGCACCCTCTGTTCTGCCAAAATCCGCTGTACACTGCGAACAGATACCCCCCATTTTTCTGCTGTTTCCTGTGTTGAAATATAATCTATTGCACACGCCTCCCCCGTTTTTTCATAAATTCATTATAGTCGTTTCGGCGCATACTTTCAATATTTCATTTTTCCGTGTACGTTCCTGAATATGTACTCAGGACAATTTTAATAATATCCAAATTGTTGTCCCTCACTTTTAACCAAATATTTATGTCTTTATCTTAATAAAAGATTTACACTCTATCCTGTTGTAAGTGCAAAATCATCTAATTTTACGGTTATATCTGCAGCTCGGATAATTGCCACAACCTAAAAACCGGCCATACGGTCCACTACGCTCTCGTAATTTCCCACCACACTCTGGTCATACATAAGGATCGTACTTTTTCTTGATCTCCTTCGTTTGAGTTTCCATTCTATCTTTTACTGCAGGATTATTTGCTGAACACTCTTTGCATATGCCCAGGTTTATATGTCCCTTTCCACCATACGAAACAAACTCATTCTCTTTTGCAATCTTTCCACAATAGTCACATTTAATCCAGCGATTGCCTTCTCCATCTCTAACCTGGGTTTCTTGTTGTAAAAAATTGGCCTCCATGTTATGTTTGAAATCTTCTTCTCGCCTGCGTATATCCTCCTGCCGCTTTTCTTCTTCGAGCCTATGTTTTTCTTCGATCTCTCTTCTACGTTTTACTATTTCCTCATGTTGACGCCGTCTCTCATTTTCAACCTCTAAAAAAAGCTTCTCTCGTTCTTCCTGTAAACGCCTCTCCTCCGCAAGAGCCTCTTTTTCATGTTCAACTCTCTGTTTTTCCAATACGATGCGCCTTGCCTTCTCCATTTCCAAGTTCTGTTCAAACTCACGTCGTGCCTCGGCCACACTTACAGCAATATCCGACCCATTAAATAGTACTTCTCCGTTTGGGGTAATTGCAAAACCCTTTAAATTTCCACTAGCTACTGTCATTTCTTTCCACAAATCATCTATATCTTGTGCATAAAAAACCGTATCTAATTCTGCATCATTGTAGCTTTCTTCTCCCAGGGTAAGCAATAAACAGTACCCTTGCCTATCCTGTATTTTCATAAGTCCTTCCGGATACTGTCCACAGCTACCACCATTTGACGAGTCAACAACATAAATAATATGTATTCCCTTGCTATTATCTTCTAGTATAGTAAGTTTTTCTTCTGATAAATTCACTCTATCCCGACAATAGCTAAGTGCTATTTTCTTTTCTTTAGACAAGAAAGTAAATTCATATTTTCGATTTATATCATCAACAGCATGTATTGCAACACGTGATTCAATATCGGCCGCACCAATTTTGTCATCAAGCCAACATTTAAGTACAATCTTTGAATCTACTGAGATTTTCCCCTCCATAATAACCTTACAATCCAGATTCGAACTTCCATCCTTAATTCTAAAATGTTGTTCTCTAAGGTTTTTATCCCCTGCAACTAATATGAGGTTTGCTCCACATCCACAAGGACAAAACAACTCATTTCTCTGACTTTTTATTCTTAAAACTTTAAGTTTCTCTGGAATATTAATCTGCTGACCATTCACAACCGTATAAATTGTTTCTATTCCAATGTACTTTCCATCGCAAAGGGCAACTGTCCGTTATGCCATACATCAATCACTACCTTTCCACAATTTAGATTACACTATTTCATAGAATCAAGTTCACTTACACCTGGGATAACTGAGATTCTATACACGTTTATACAATACTCCCTGGTGCACTAAGGCATTTTTCTTTTGATTTTTTCAATTAAAGTGATATCCGCTGGTAGCCATTGAACATCATATAATTGTTCCCTGGATAACCATTTTGCTGCTTTTGCTTCTAACAACGTAAGATTCCCTTTTACGACTTCGCACCAGAAACAATCCATTGAAAGATGGAATGTTGGATAATCATATTCTACCGTATGAATGAGCTCCCCTACTTTGATGTCTGTTTCCAGTTCTTCTCTTATTTCTCGTATCAGAGCTTGCTCTGGTGTTTCCCCCAATTCAATTTTACCGCCTGGGAATTCCCACTTACCTTTAAATTCACCATAACCTCTAGCTGTAGCAAATATCTGTTTCTTATTTTTTATGCTATCACATATCACAGCAGCAACAACTCTAACTGTTTTCATATCCGTATTTACTCTTTAACACCAAGCAACTATTCCTTGGTCCGGAGTCTTCCCTTCCGCAAATTCATCGCGTAGTCTACTTATCACATGGGAAGCATATTAATACCACTCTTCATCATTTTGGCAGTTGGCAGCTCATCCTCTGTAAGTGGTAGCTCTCCATATGGTTTTCTGGATAATATCTATAAACCATATCAGCATCACTTTTGTTTTCTAAAATAAATGTGACCATAGATCCTGTCGCTTTTATATAAATTCGATCAACTTATTATTGATGCATATCTCATAATTCAATGTCCGTTTATCATTTCCAGTAAAAGTCACATAAAGCATACCTTCCTGCAATTTTGTCACAGTACCAACTCCATATGTTTTATGCTTTATTTTCTTGCCTTTCATGCCTACACCTGATGAGTTGTTTCTCTTTGGAGCTTTCTTCATATTCTTTACAAACTCAGCATCAGCATTTTTTCCATTTTTCTTATAATCATCCATATCCTTAAAAACAAGCCCTGTCGGTTTCTTTACATCATTATCTGGAACCGGCCTTACAGGATACATCCAAACCTGGCGATCAATACCATCTTCGTCTGGCTGCGTTTCTGTATATGGCTTATCTACTAATTCAATTCTTCCACAGTAAATATATTCACCGGCATCAATAACCTCAAATAAATGGACATCGACTCCATTGTGAGCACATTCAGCTAAAGTTGCATTTTGCGCCCAATGAATATCCTGGTCCCCTGATTTGCCCCATACATATTCTCTATTGTACTTTTCTTTCATGAACCTGTAAAGTTCTCCAAGATACTCCAATGACATTTGATATCTTACATCTGGACCCGGACAAATAAAGCTATGTTCTCCAGTACCATCTTCTTTGTTTCCTGTGTTACCTAAAACGGGTGCATGTCCAGCACCAATCACCGTCCAGAAAGACGCTGTTATCCAACTTCAGCTTTAAAATCTGGCAGGTGGCTGTCTTTCCTACACCCATGGTTCCATCAATCATGTGTAACCTTTTCACTGTCTCAACCCTCCAATAATATACCTGACCAACGAATTCCTTTCCATTCCCTGCTTTATTTCTTCGTTTGTTCCTGAACCCTAAACATTATCATCTGACGAAGCAATTCATATGGCATCGGTTTATCATATGGCAACTGTAATGTGCCTTTTGAATATTTGTAATCCGCAAAACCGTCCTTAAATGCTTCAATAGCGCTTGGGGACGGATGAAAACCCAGATGTTTCTTTTCCCCTGAAAAATGAACAAGATTACCGTTAAGCACAAAAGTAGCCATACCCCAGGAAATCTTCTCGGTGATATCCGGTGAACACTCTAAAATAATCTGCCGTAACGTTTCCATACGCTGCCGCACATCACCGCTGTAGCTTGCAATATATTCATCTACAGTAGAAAACGCCGGTTTTGGCTTTTCCCGTTCTTCCAGGGTCACATGCACCATATCTCCCGGCTGTTTGCCAGTCTTTGTGCGAATATCTTTTCGGACACCAATGATATGACATGGCGTACCCATCTTCACCACCTGTCCGTCATAGGGCTCGCCGTCAAAAGTTGCGTGTACCGGCAGCCGTAATTTTCCGAAAATCGCTTTTATATCGAAAGGCACCTCTACATATGCAGCATCCATATCCAGATTTTTTATTAGAACTGCGTCAAATTCAAGTTTTTTCTTCATTTTCTCTCTCCTTATCAAGATTGAGTTTCATACCTTCCACTTTCATGCATTGGAAAATAAATTATACTTTACAAGCAATTCACCTATTTTGTGCTATACATACTAATTTTTTCAACTCGGCAGATTGGAATTTCCTTATAAAGCTATGTTATCCCTTTTCGTAAACTAATTCTGCAAACTGTCCATATTTTTTTACAGATTTCAGCCGAAAGCGCTTTAATTCCTCTTTTTGCGTAAACAAAGGAATCCCTATCCCCAATAATACGGGTGCAACCTGCATTATAATATGGTCAACCATGTTATTATTCAACAGAGGTCTCAATATCGTGTTGCCGCCGATAATCCAGATATTCTTGTCTTTGTCTATCTGTTTTACAAATTCCACAACATCAGCATTTATGAATATGAATCCATTTTGAGATAAATCACTGGCATGGGTAAAAACATAATTTTGGGTAGTCGGATAGAAATCCCAAATATTTTCTGCTTTTTCTATTTCATTAAATGTTCTTTTACCCATAATCGTAATATCCATTTTTTTATAAAACTCTTCATAATCTGTTTCCGTTGTAGTGCCAGTTTGATAAAGCCAATCTACATTATGGGCTTTGTCAGCAAGATATCCATCCATAGTAATACAGCCATAAAAATATATGCTCATATCTCATGCTCCGATCATCTTCAAATTAAATATTATACTTCTTCAACCTCATAAACCCTGACAATTTTATCTATTATTTCTTTTAAAGTTTCAACAGTACCTTGACTTGTATTCAAGTAATGGTTAATATAACTCATTTTTCTTTGGATTGCTTATGATGACCTTTTTCCTATAAAAAGGCCAGCAAACCAACCACCAAAACCTCCTACGGTTATCCCGACCTTTGAGTTATCCCGACCTTTGCCCAAAGTGCTGATAAATACGAACTTTTTCTTCTGAAAGGTCGGGATAACTTTTTGTACTTTAAACGATGCGGCTCAACCTCTACGGGC
>JAQVCW010000004.1 GCA_028689585.1 Lachnospiraceae bacterium
TGTTAGGGGTAATACAACAATAAAACATATATGCAAAAACTGCTACTTTTTTATTGAAAAAAATAAGAGGTGGCAAAGCATTGTATCAAAAACTACGCTAGCCATCGCGCCAGCGATTTGGTACAATGTAAGAAAAAGGAGATTAAAAAAATGGAACAACAAAAATATTGGGACAGTGTTTCTAAGAAAAAGGAGTTTACTACTCCATTTCATGCAGAGGAGTTTACAAAATACGTTAAAAAGCAAGATACTATCCTTGATGTAGGATGTGGTTATGGGCGAACACTTGACGAGTTGTATCAAATAGGCTATCAAAATTTAATAGGGACAGATTTTTCAGAGGGTATGATTGAACGTGGTAAAAGACAGTTTCCTTACCTTGATTTACGAAAAAAAAATAGTGCGGTAATTGACTTGCCTGATGATAGTGTAGATGCGGTTATTTTATTTGCAGTATTAACTTGTATTCGTGGAAATACAGAACAGAAAGAATTGATGAAAGAAATAAGGCGTGTGCTGAAGCCAAATGGAATTTTATATGTAAATGATTTTTTGCTGAATACTGATGAAAGAAATATAACACGTTATCAAAAATACTATAACAAATACGATATCTATGGAGTTTTTGAACTTCCAGAGGGTGCAATATGCAGGCATCATAGCGAGCAATGGATAAACGAACTACTTAGTGATTTTACAGCAATTAAGTATGAACATCTAACATTTACTACAATGAACGGAAATAAATCTAACGGATTTTATTTTATTGGGAAAACAGCTCAATCAGGTTGAGGCTTTGGCCTTTCCATGCAAGGCCGCATAAAAAATCTTGACTTGCCGATACATTTCACCCGGTGGCGGAGGCTTTGCCCTTCTGGTACAAGTCTCTGATTTTTTCATTGACATAACTTTTTTTTGTGCTATAATTCTACCTAACGACAGGTAGAATTATACGGAAGGAGTAAATTTGATATGAATGATAACGCTACAAAAAAACGAATCATAGATACCATGTGTACGTTAGTGGCACAGCGGGGTTACGATAAAACCTCGATTGGACAGATTGCCGATGCCATTGGCATTAAGAAGGCTTCGATTTATTACTACTTCAAATCCAAAGAGGAAATCTTTTTGAATCTGGTATCGGAGCTTTACGAAGACGAGTATCTGCAAAATCCGCTGCTTTTGCAGACCGATATGGATGATGATACCTTTCAAAAAGAATTACTGCATTTTGGTGACGAATTGATAGATTCTTATTTTGAAAACCCGGACATCCGCAAGGTGTATGCGGAAATTGATTTACAAACCACAAGAATTTCGGCTCTTAAAGAAATCGCCTGTGCTGCGAATGAGCGGCTCAATCAATTTCTTTTGCGTTGTATGGCCCATGGCATCACACTTGGAGTATTTCCCCGGGATTTTAACACAACGGTCAATGCCCAGCTTTTGTATATGCTGCTGGTCGGGATAGATGCCGCCATTTTGTATGATCTGCCTATCGATACAAAGGCCGTATGGCACGAGGCAATTTTAAAGCTATTTACACGAAAGGATTTGTAGTGTGTTATGACAGAAAGACAATTTGCAGCACTGCCTGTTAAAAAAGTTTTCTTTTATCTAACGATTCCAAGCATTTTGAGCATGGTGTTTTCATCCGTTTATATGATGGCGGACGGCATTTTTGTCGGACGCTTTATTGGTTCACAGGCACTGGCGGCGGTAAACCTTGTCATGCCGATTATGATGATCGTGCTGGCTCTGCCTAACATGATTGCGGTTGGCTCATCGGTGAAGGTGTCCACCGCACTTGGAGAAGGAAATATTGAAAAGGCAAAACGTCTGTTTTCAGCCAGCGTCCTGATGGTGACTTGCACGGGACTTGTTTTCACACTGCTGGGCATTCTTTTTCTAAAACCGCTCATCGGCACAGTCATCAGGGACGCTGCTCTTGCGGCACTCGCATATGATTACGCGCGTTTCTTTGTTTATGGACTGCCGTTTATCATGCCTTTGTTTGCAATGGACAATTTCCTGCGTGTCTGTGGCAGAGCAAAATACAGTATGTGCGTAAATGTTATCGTTTCAGTACTTAATATTGTGCTTGACTGGGTTTTTATCGTGCAGCTTCATTTGGGAATTGAATTTTCTGCAATTTCTACCGGAATCAGCATGATGCTTGGTTCTGCACTTTCCTTTGCACCGTTTTTTACAAAGAAAATGACCCTTCATTTTGCAAAGCCACAAATATCAGCAAAAGAGGTTTGGGGGATTTTGTATAACGGAAGTTCGGAGTTTTTCAGTGGGATTGCCGGTTCATTTACTGCAACGGTAATAAACGGTTTTCTGCTGACGCTTGGCGGTGCGGCTGCAGTGGCAGGCTATGGCATTGTCATGTATATTGACACGCTGCTCGTTGGTGTTTTGTACGGCGTTCTGGATGCAATACAACCTGCGGTCAGCTACAATTTGGGAGCAAAGGAAATCAAGCGGACCTTTTCATTTTTTAAGATTTCAAGTATTACAACCGCTGTGGTATCTTTAGGCTGCATGGTTGGAATTCTCGCATTTCCGGATCGTTTGGCCCGTATCTTTGCAAAAGGCAGTGACCAGGAAGTGATGAATATGACGATTGCCGCGTTGATACTGTTTTCCCCCTCCTATCTGTTCACATGGTACAACATGGTAACAAGCGCATTTTTAACAGCAATGGATCAGCCAAAAGAATCCATGCTGATCATGGCGTTTCGGGCAATTATATTTCCGCTGATTTGTCTTGTTCTACTCACTTTGTTTATGGGCGTTTATGGTGTGTTTTTTGCAGCAACACTGTCTGGTGCTCTCACTTTTGTCGCTGCTGTGATCATTTGGAATAAATCAGCACGCCATCTGCGCAGAATGGTGTAAAGTTAAAAGAAACATCCTCGTATAAATTATTTCAGTTTATCAGGAGGCGGTCAGTTGTTGCTGACTGCTTCTTTAATAATGGCAAGGAGCAGCTAAGCTATTGTCCGCATCATCCAGACCTGCTATAATTATTTTACAGGATGCAAAAAAGGTGCAAAAAGGGAGTAAACTTTTTCAACACGAAGTCCCATATCGCAATTTAGTCTCAGCGGCGGGCAGCAATCCCTTCACTTTCCAGATACAATCCGCTGACGAAACGGAAATTATGGATCATATGCAGGTAAGCAGTCAAATGGAACTCTGGAAGGAGGGGCAAAATGAATCATATTTTAGTGGTGGACGATGAAAAAACTATTGTGGATCTTGTGATGCTCCACCTCAAGCTGTCCGGCTATGCCTGTGATTATGCTCTGGACGGCGAGGAAGCGATCCGAAAAATCGATGCCTCCCCCTTTGACCTGATTCTGCTGGACATTATGCTGCCGAAGATCAGCGGGTTTGAACTGATGAATTACATTCGCTTTTTGAAAATCCCTGTGATTTTTCTTACGGCGAAGGCAAATGTGAAAGATCGGGTGGCCGGGCTGAAGCTGGGAGCGGAGGACTATTTGACCAAGCCATTTGAGATGATTGAGCTGCTGGCCCGTGTGGAAACGGTGCTTCGCCGGTACAATAAGCTGTCGCTGACCTTCACGCTTTTTGACATTACGCTGGACACCGTTTCCCACACCGTCAAAAAAGCCGGAGAAAAGCTGAATCTTACTGCCAAGGAATATGACACGCTGCTGCTGTTTTTACAAAATCCCAATGTGGCGCTGTACCGGGAGACTATTTATGAAAAGGTCTGGGGCGGCACCTATATGGGTGACAGCCGAACCGTGGATCTGCATGTACAGCGGATGCGCAAGAAGATCGGCTGGGAGGATAAAATCGTCGCTGTTTATAAAATCGGATACAGGCTGGAGGTGTGATATGAAATTTTCTCTTAAAATATTTCTGACCACCATCGCCCTTGTCTGCGGCACCCTTTCCATCGGCGGAATGCTGCTGCTTTCCTCCTGGCTCCAGCTTTCTTTGGAACGGGAAATTGAGTTTGCCGAAAATCAGAATACCATGCTTTGCGGCAGCCTGCAAACCGCCGCCGCTCTCCTTCACCCGCAGGAATATGGGGAGGCCACGCAGATGGTCAAGCGTATCCTCCTGGCCGTACAGCCCCAGGGCCGCGCGCAGATCCCCGTCCGGGTCAGTGGCGCAGAAGGGGAGAGCGTCTACGAAACAGACGATTTTCCTTCGGATGGTGCCGCCTTTGCAGGTGTGACGCAGCAGCAGTCCGGCTATGTTATTTTGAATCGGAAGAGCGGCTATGATCTCCACTATTTGAGCCATTGGCAGATGGGGAGCGAGGTGTATGCGCTGGAAACGGTGCATGATATTTCCTTTGTATTTGAAACGCGCGATCGGCAATATCTGAGCTTTGCCAGGCTGACCGTTTTGCTGGTGTTCCTCATTGGCGTTCTGGTTTTTTTCCTCTCCAGGTGGCTGACAAAGCCCATTTCGGATCTGTCCAATGCCACAAAACAGATGTCCGGCGGGAATTACAGCATCCGCGCCGCTGTCAGGCAGCGGGATGAAATTGGCGGACTGGCGCAGGACTTTAACCACATGGCGCAGGCGCTGGAGCACAAAATCGAGGAATTGGAGGATGCGCTGCGAAGACAGGAGGAATTTTCGGGCAGCTTTGCCCATGAGGTCAAAACGCCTCTCACCTCCATTATGGGCTACGCCGATTTGCTGCGTTCCCGTGAGCTGCCCCAGGAGACCCGATTTCTGGCGGCAAACAATATTTTCAAAGAGAGCAGGCGGCTTGAGTCGCTTTCCTTTCGCCTGCTGGAATTGATTGTGCTGAAAGAGGGAGAGCTGCAGGTGGAACCGGTTTTTGCACGGGTATTTCTGACGGAGCTTGCGAATTTTTCCCGGTTAAGCATGAAAGAACAGGAAATCGAGCTGCGTACAGAGCTGGAGGACGCTGTGCTGTATGTGGATGCGACACTTTTCCGCACGCTTTTTCTCAATCTGCTGACCAATGCGCAAAATGCCATGGAGGGCGGGGGCAGCATTCTGCTCAGTGGCCGTTGGGAGCAGGGAACCTATCGCATCGCGGTTTCCGATACCGGCCGGGGGATTTCCCAGACGGATCTGCAGCGGATCACGGACGCTTTTTATCGTGTTGACAAGGCAAGAGCGCGGGAAAAGGGCGGCGCCGGCCTGGGACTTGCCCTCTGCAAACGAATTGTGGAGGCTCATTCAGGCACGCTGTCCATTACCAGCAGGCCAGGCTGCGGCACAACAGTGACCGTTACTATGGGAGGTGAACGCTGTGAAAAGTAAAGGGAAAATTGCCGCGCTCTCCGCGCTTGTGCTGCTTGCCGTCTGCCTGAGTGTTCTGCTGCCCTATGGCGTGCAGCGATACCGGGATCAGCAGCAAATCGGTGTCGCGCATTTGCGGGAAACGCCCCTTGAGCAGCAGCTCTCCGCGCCCCCGCTGTCTGTCTTTGACAAGCTGCGGCTTTTATCAGGCGGGGAAGCTGCCGTCGTATCCACCGGAAACATGTATACCGAAGCGGAAATCAAGGTGCAGTGCACAGCAGAGCTGAAGCTGCTGTATGACGGTGGTGTTTTGACGCAAAATCCCGGTGAGGTTCCATGGATGCAGCAAACAGCCACCGCCGCGCTGCTGCTTGGCGTAGATGACTCGGCGCAGGGCATGATCTTATGGACGGTGAATTTTTCCTCAGATACCGTCCTGGCGCAATGCGGGATCGACGATGAAACGGGAAAAATTCTATACCTGTATGCGGCGAATTTTGAAGGCGCTTCGCCTGTGATCTCCGAGGAACAGATACATGGATTGGCGGCCTATTGGGGCGCGGCTGTGTCCAGTGAATCCAGACAGCAATCCTCGTTTACGCCGGCAGCTATTTCCCTGCCCCAGGGCGATTCTTTCCAAAACGATTATCAATACCTCTTTTCCTGGGATGACGCGGAGCTGACCATCCATGCCGCCGAAACAACCCACGGTATTTTCCTGGGACACAATTTACTCCTGCCGCAGTAGGAGTATAAAATCAAGGTGCTAAAATAAGGAGAATTTTCTTCAACCCGGAGGAATACCGGGAACGGGAAGCTTTCCGATAATGTCGGTCTTTCCAATAACAGAGCAGTCCCCATGCAGCGCAAACCGTCGCTGCATGGGGATTTTTCTATGGATAAAACGGCAATTCGGATGGGAAAATGATGCAAAAAAATTGTAACATGAGGGAAATAAAAAGAGTTGCGTCGGCCCATTTGCCAAGGGCAATTTTAAAATGGGCTGATGTTCAAAAGGGAGGAACCGATATGAAAAAAACAATTACTGTATACCTGTTACTTTGCATCCTGCTGACGCTGACCGCCTGCGGAGGCGGCAAAAAGCAGAACGAACCCAAGGAAAGCACGCCGCCGATCTCCGATCAGACAGACACTGCCGTACAGATTATCGACGCAGCGGAGACTGATTTTCAAAAAAACTTTCATCTGGCACAGGAGGATGCCTTTAATCGCGGGTGTATGTCTGAAGCGGGTTATTATTTTGTGGGGAACGGATATGTCAGCTATGTAGAGAAGGACACGCTGCGCGCTGTCATTTTGTGCGGAAAACCGGAATGCCTGCATCAGGATCAAACCTGCAATGCGTACCTGGGCAATGTGCAGCATATCACCTTTTATGAAGGAAGGCTGTATTACGCCGCCGCGCAGGAGCAGGGCGGTTTTGGCAGCGGTGACTGGAGCCTCTACGCCATGAATGCCGACGGTACACAAAAGCAAAAGGTGCAGTCACTCCGTTCGCCAAACGATGGTTTTATTTCACTGCCTACGCAATTTCTGATTCACAACGGACTGGTGCTGTTCAAGTCCAACCGGGAAAATATTCTCTGCGCGCCCTTAGGTGCAGACCTGGCTGCTGCGGACATGGTAAAAGTGAATGATTTGGAGCCGAACGAGGACGCGGCGCTTGCCAACCTTGAATTGTGGTATCTGTGGGCGGACGGAGAAACCTTCTATTGCTTTGGCAATCCAAAGGCAGATCAATTCCGCAATGCGCTTTATGCGTATCGGCCGCAGATAAAGGAACTGACACAGGTTTGGAAGGTTCCCGATTCGGCGGAGACCGGGACGTGGGATACGAGCGATGTTTCGGTCAACGGCTGGTATCTGGGCGATGGCATTCTGTTCTATTTCCTCTCAGGCAACGGACTGTATGCTTTTGATATTGCCCGTGAAGAAACCACAAAAATCACGGATGTCACCCAGAGTGAGCGGACAGGAACCGCTGTGTTTGACGGCGAATACGCCTATATCAACAATGAAGAAAACGACATGCTGTTTGTCTATGGGCTGACAGGGGAATATCTTGGTGCATACGATTACAGCGAAACGGTCAGCCAGGGTGTTGGACAGGAAAGCGGCAGCGGCGTTGCGAAAATCATCGGCAGCGATGACAAGCTGGTATTCCTCTGTGCGCAGAACTTATCCGGTATGAGTCAGGACGGAATTTCCCTGGGTTACAGCTTTTACTATCTGCCAAAGGCGGATCTGAGAACCGGAGCCGGCAGTTTTCAAAAAATAGAGCTTCCAAAGTAAAAGCTATTTCGTTCGCTCACCGTTTGAAGCGAAAGCTTCAAATGATTTAGAGGAGGGCAAAAAAGTGAAACTGGAAATCAAAAACCTCACAAAAAAATACGGCCGGCAGCTTGCCCTGAATGATCTTACCATCACCTTTGAGCCGGGCATCTGCGGAATACTTGGCGCGAACGGCGCGGGCAAAAGCACCATGATGAATTTGCTGACCGATAATATCACCCGTGACGCCGGAGAAATTCTGTGGGACGGCACAGATATTTTAGAGCTTGGAAAGACGTTTCGCGGGCTGCTGGGATACATGCCTCAGCAGCAGGGCTTTTATGAGCATATGACGGCACAGACCTTCCTTTTTTATATGGCAGAGCTAAAGGGTTTGTCCAAAAAACAGGCCGGGCAGGAAATAGACGAGCTGTTGGAGGTTACAAATCTCACCGATGTCCGGCATAAAAAGCTGGGCGGATACTCCGGCGGCATGAAGCAGCGGGTGCTGCTGGCACAGGCGCTTTTAGGCGATCCCAAGGTGGTGATACTGGACGAACCGACCGCAGGGCTTGATCCCAAAGAGCGCATCCGCATCCGCAATTTTATTTCGGCTTTCTCCAGAGATCGGATTATCCTGCTGGCCACTCATATCGTCAGCGATATTGAATCCGTTGCCGATCAAATCATGATGATGAAAACCGGGACAATGGTGGGCATGGGAACCCCTGCCGGGCTGGTGGAAAGTGTTTCGGGCAAAGTGAGTGAGCTGTCCTGTCTGCCGGAAGCGCTGGCAGACATGCAGACAAAGTACAGAGTGGGAAATGTATTTCAGCGCAAGGGACAAACCTGGATACGCGTGGTCGGTGATATTTTGCCGGAGGAGGGTATTCTTGTGGAGGATCACCTGAGCCTTGAGGATGTTTACCTGTATTATCTTGGGGAGTAGGTGATGAGCATGAGAGAGTTTACCCGCATTATCCTGGGAAGTAGGTGATGAGCATGAGAGAATTTACCCGCATTTTTCACAATCGCCGCCTGCTGGCGGTTCTGCTGCTGATCTTTCTGACAAATGGGTTTCTGTTCACTTGGGAACAGGGGAAGGAAAGCTACGGCCTTGATCTGTCACCGCCTCCGTCCGTTTTCATTTCCGTTGGGGCGGACGGACAGATGCCAAATCACGGTACGGAAATCACCGGAGCTGCCTGCTATCAGGCCTATCGTACATGGCTGTCAAAGGTTCGGGATATGCCTTTGACGGAGGCAGGCATATGCCTGGCACAGGAAAAGGAACGGCTGTCAGGCATCCTTGAACTGGCTGATTTACTGGAAACAAGGGGCGGCCTGTATGGGCAGGACAAGCTGAATGAGTACCGGGAAAAATTTCCGGAGCTGACACAGCAGCTTGAGCGCGGTACTGCTGACCTGGCGCAGCTTGAGCGCGATGATGCCGATCTGGCGCAGCTTGAGCACGGTGATGCTGATCTGGCGCAGCCTGAGCGCGGTGATGCTGACCTGGCGCAGCTTGAGCGCGGTGATCTTGACCTGGCGCAGGCGCAGCTTGACTATGCTGCCGTCAACAATCTGCTGCGCCAAATAACTTATTTGGAAGGATATGATGCATACCTGTCCTCCATTCAGGCAAATAAGGAAAATATGCTGACCTTCTCCATTTTTAATGATCCGAATAGCTTTTCCGGCCGAAATATTCTCAAAACGGCGGCCGAGTTTGATGTCCTGCAGGGGATTACCCTTAAACTGGGGGCAGATGGAGCAGTCAACGCTTTTATGAGCTTTCCGCTGACGGATTATCTGCTTCTTGCCGTGCTTGCACTCATTTGCCTTGCGTTCCTGGAGGAACGGAAAAAGGGCCTGTGGAGCATTGTTCATGCCACACCCCATGGCCGTCTGCGGCTGGCATGGCAGAGAGGCGCCACTGTGTTGGGCACATCGGTCTGTGGCGTACTGCTTTTATACGGCAGCAATATCCTGCTGGGCTTTTTCATTTACGGCGGCTGGGAGGACTTAGGCCGGGCAGTGCAGTCAGTGGAAATTCTCGGAACGCTGCCCGTGCTTTGCAGCGTTGGGTCGTTTCTTCTCCGGTATTTCTTTCTGCGGATTGGGGCGGCGTTTTTGATGGGACTGCTGATGTGGCTGCTGCTCCTGGCTATTACCAATGTCAAATATACCATTGTCATATTGGCGGTGTTTTTGACTGTAGAATATGTCCTGTACACCTTTTTGCCGGTGCAGAGCGTGTTCAATTTATTCAAGTATTTCAATATTTTTACTTATATCAGCCTGTCGGAGCTGTACGTCAATTATCTGAACATCAACCTGTTTGGCTATCCGCTGGGCATTCGCAGCCAATCGCAGCTCGCCCTGCTTCCGCTTTGCGCGGCAATGGCAGCGGGGTGTCTCTTCCTGCATTGCCATAAAAAACCGTTCGGAGGCAAAGATCTGTTGGGGCGTGCAGCCTATGGCATCAACCGTGTATGCGACTGCCTGCTCAAAAGGCTGCGAATGCTGGGCATGGAACTTCACAAAACGCTGTTCATTCAAAAAGGAATCGTCATTGGGGTGGTATTTGTCTATGCTGCGGCCGGGCTTTCTTATACCCAAAACATTCCGGTTTACAGCGCCGTCGATCTGTTTGCAAAGCAGTACATTATTGCACTGGAGGGTGTGGCTGATGATGCCCTTTTGGAAAAGATGGACAGGCTTCAGGCGGATCTGGATGGTACGATTGATGCTTTTGAAGAGGCAAAGAAGCAGTATGCGCGCGGCGATCTTTCGTACCCTCAATTTGATGTTTACGCCCGTGAGGAAATGACCGCACAGCTCAAAATCGATGCCCTGGCAATGGTTCGGCTGCGCGCGGAAAATTTGCGGGAGCTTGGGAAGCAAAAAGGATTTATCCCATGGCTGCTGGATGAAACGCCTTATGAAAGTGTCTATGGCGAGGCGGCGCAGGGCAACCAGCAAACTGCGGCACTTGTGTCGATTCTTGCGCTGTCTCTGCTGTTGGCCGGGTGCATGGCTTATGAACGGCAATCCGGTATTGCCTGCCTTTTGGTGTCCACCCCCCGGGGACGAAGGGATGTACTGCTTCGTAAAATTGGAGCGGCCGCCCTGCTCACAACCGTTGTGTGGGTGCTTCCCAATGCGCTGGAACTCTGGGGGCTGTTTCACACATACGCACCGCACACCCTGTCCGTTCCGCTGCAAAATCTCTCCATGCTGGAACGCTTTCCTCTGCGCTGCAATATTGGAGGCTTTATGGCACTGCTCTATGGGCTGCGCTGGCTGATGCTCTTTGGCTGCGCCTTGATTGTTCTTGGCATATCACAGCGGTCACGCCGGCTGGAGACGGCTTATGCAGCAGTGGTCTCCGTGACGGTGCTGCCCTCGCTGCTTTACTTTTATATTGGCATTGCTCCTATGAAATATCTGTCCCTTGCCCGCTGCGTTACGGTGATGGAGCTGCTGGTTCCCGGCGGCGGAAGCCTCGGGGCAGGTTTGCCTGCCATCCTCACCATGGTTTCAGCATGTGGGGCAGCTCTGTGGAGCCTGAAACGAGGATGGAGGATATGACAGAAGAACTCCTGCAAATGTGCGGCTGCGGTCTTTCTCGTGCCAGACGGTCAGATGCCCTGGCATGCCTGCCGCTGTAAATTGGCCGTGAATGATAACAAAAAATGCTGCCTTACGAAAGAACCGTCCCCGTTTTTTAAAAAATGCTGCCTTGCAAAAGAACCGTCCTCGTTTAAAAAAAATGCTGCCTTGCGAAAGAACCGTCCCCGTTTTTTAAAAAAAATGCTGCCTTGCCAAAAACAGGATCGAGTTATATAATAGAAATCATACCTAGACTACAGGTGACGAAAAACTGCGGCGGACAGTCTGTATGCGGCAGTATAAAAAAACATTTGGAGGTTCCCATTATGAAATCATTTAGTTATGTAATTACCGATGAAGTAGGAATTCACGCAAGACCGGCAGGTATTCTTGCCAAGGAAGCTAAGACCGTAGACTCTAAGATTACACTGAGCGCAAACGGAAAGACTGCAGAAGCGACCAAACTGATGGCGATCATGAGCATGGGCGTTAAAAAAGGAATGGAAGTGACCGTTACTGCAGAGGGCGGCGATGAAGACGCATCGATTGCGAAAATGGAAGAGTTCTTCAAAGCGAACCTGTAAAATAGAGATAACAATACCCGGTGAGGTATCTGGCGCTTCTGGAGAAAATACAGAAGCGTTTCTCAAATATAAAATCGCGGAGGTTCTATGGAACGATACAAAGGGAAATCAATTTTCAAAGGAATTGCCATTGGAAAGATTAAGTTTTACTTCAAAGGAAAGCAGCAGGTAAAACGGGAAAAGGTGGATAACATAGAAGCCGAGATCCAGCGTTACGAGCAGGCGAAGGAAAAAGCGGTGGGGCAGTTGAATGCACTGTATGAAAAGGCTGTTCAGGAAGTTGGCGAGGCCAGCGCGGCTATTTTTGAAGTGCATACCATGATGCTGGACGATGATGACTACAATGATTCGGTTCACAATATCATTACTTCCCAGGGAGTCAGTGCGGAATACGCGGTGGCGACTACGGGAGATAATTTTGCAACCATGTTTTCCGAGATGGAGGATGAATACTTTAAGGCAAGAGCGGCGGATATCAAGGATATTTCGGAAAGGCTGATTACGGTGCTTTCCGGCGGAGCTTCGGGCAGCGATATCGGGGAAGAACCGGTTATTATTGTGGCGGAGGATCTGGCTCCCAGTGAGACGGTTCAGATGGATAAGGACAAGCTGCTGGCGTTTGTGACAGAGCTGGGTTCCGCTAATTCACATACGGCGATTCTGGCCCGTACCATGAATCTGCCGGCGCTGATCGGAGTGGAGATTCAGGAATCCTGGAACGGAAAAATGGCGGTGGTGGATGGCTACAGCGGTACTCTGATTATAGAACCGGACGAGGACGTACTGGCATCCATGAAAGCCAGACAGGAGCAGGACCGCGCCACGAGAGAACTTTTATCTCAACTGAAGGGCAAGGAAGATGTGACGCTGGACGGAAAACAGATCAAGCTGTATGCGAACATCGGCAGCATCAAAGATGTGGCCATGGTGCTGGAAAATGATGCCAGGGGTATTGGCCTGTTCCGCAGTGAATTTCTGTATCTGGAAAAAGAAGATTATCCTACGGAAAATGAGCAGTTTCAGGTGTATAAGACGGTGGCAGAGAATATGGCCGGCCGCCGGGTGGTGATTCGTACACTGGACATCGGCGCTGATAAGCAGGTGGACTACTTTAAAATGGCACATGAAGAGAACCCGGCTATGGGTTACCGCGCGATCCGCATCTGCCTGGACCGGGTGGAGATTTTCAAGACTCAGCTTCGGGCGCTGTTTCGCGCCAGTGCGTATGGCAGAATTTCGATTATGTATCCGATGATCATTTCAGTAGATGAAGTCAGGAAGATCAAGACCATCGTACATCAGGTAAAAGCAGAGCTGGATGCGGAGGGTATCGCATACGGTGAAGTGGAGCAGGGCGTGATGATTGAGACACCGGCTGCAGTGATGATCAGCGATCTGCTGGCAGAAGAGGTGGATTTCTTCAGTATTGGAACCAACGATCTGACACAGTATACTCTGGCGATCGACCGCCAGAATTCAAAACTGGACTCCATTTATGATTCACATCATCCGGCAGTGCTTCGGATGATTCAGATGGTCATTGAGAATGGACACAAGGGCGGTGCCTGGGTTGGCATCTGCGGAGAACTGGGTGCAGATACCACATTGACAGAGACATTTTTGAAAATGGGAATTGATGAATTGTCCGTATCGCCTACTTTTGTACTGCCGATACGAAAGATTATTCGTGAGACGAACCTGAATTAGGGTTATTTTGAAAGAAATGAAGATAAAAAGGCTGCTGTGGTCATTTGTGGACTGCATCAGCCTTTCCTGTATCAGCAGGCAAAGCAAAGCCGGGAAAGGAATACATTAGGAAGTCATGGACCAAAATAGGATAGAAAAGAAAAAATGGCAGGCCGTAATTTTTGATCTGGACGGTACTTTATTGTATACTTTGGAGGATATTGCGGACAGCGTAAATTACATATTAAAAAAATATGGTTATGTAGAGAAGACACCGGAAGAAATCCGCCGCTCACTGGGAAACGGAGCCAGAAGGCTGATGAAGCTGGCCGTTCCTCTCGGAGAAGAGAATAAGCAGTTTGAGCAGATCCTGCTGGAATATGAAGCATATTATGAAAGTCATTGCAGAAGAAAGACCAGACCGTATCCGGGAATTCCAAAGCTGCTGGAACAGTTGAAGCAGGAGAATATCCGGACAGCTATCGTTTCAAACAAAGGAGATGGAGCAGTTAAAGCCCTGAATGAAATCTATTTTTCAAAATATATGGACACCGCAGTAGGGGAACGAAGCGGGATGAAAAAAAAGCCGGCACCGGACACGGTGCTTGAGGCATTAAAGGAGCTGGGGACTGACCGGGAACACGCGGTCTATGTAGGGGATTCTGAAGTGGATTTTAAGACCGCCGCCAATGCGGGGATGACCTGCATTCTGGTAACCTGGGGGTTTCGGGACAAAGAGCAGCTTTTGCACCTCGCACCGGATCACCTGGCGGATACGCCGGAAGAAATTTTCCAGATACTCACCGCTATGGAAGAAGCAGAGTGCCTGCAGTCTTAATGGTAATTGACGTTTGACGAAAAATAACGAAAAACATCTTTTTTTCTGTCATAAAATAGGCTATACTATTTTTTAATAACATAGGAACTCACCAGGAGGATACGGGATTATGAAGCTTTTGGAAGAAAGAATACGTCAGGATGGCGTTGTAAAACCAGGAAATGTATTAAAGGTAGACAGTTTTTTGAATCATCAGATGGATGTGGATTTGTTTAATGAAATGGGAAAGGAATTTAAGCGCCTGTTTGCCCGGCATCCGATCAATAAAATCCTGACCATTGAAGCTTCCGGTATCGGGATTGCCTGCATTGTAGCCCAGCATTTCAACGTGCCCGTGGTTTTCGCCAAGAAAGCCAAAAGCATTAATCTGGACGGTGAGATGTATTCCACGAAAATTGAATCCTTTACTCATAAAAAGGTATACGATGTTATAGTAGCGAAGAAATTCCTGCAGCCGGAGGATCATATTCTGATCATTGATGACTTCCTGGCGAATGGCTGTGCAGTGGATGGACTGATTGATCTGATCCGCAGTGCCGGCGCTACGGTGGAAGGTGTGGGCATTGCCATAGAAAAAGGCTTCCAACAGGGCGGAGATCTGATTCG
The DNA here is from genome assembly GCA_028689585.1 of Lachnospiraceae bacterium. GTDB lineage: Bacteria > Bacillota > Clostridia > Lachnospirales > Lachnospiraceae > Merdiplasma. Next base: position 14,896 of record JAQVCW010000004.1, read on the forward strand.
CAGCAAGGGAATCCGTGTAGAATCCCTGGCGATTGTGGACAGCATGGACTGTGATAGCGGAACGTTGACGTTTCGGAGCTAGAGCGTGTTTGAAAAATGCTTTCTGACAGATGTGCGTTCCACTTTGTGGGAGATTTACATCGAATGAGGGAGGCGTAGCGGGCTACGCTGACTGAATTCGATGTGAATATACCGCAAAGTGGGGCGTACAGATGGCGGGAATGAATTTTCAAACACGCTCTAGGACGTGAGGCTTTCGGAAGCAGGGATAAGGAAAAGACATATAGAAGGAGAATTTGACATGAGCGATTATAAGATTGAGACAAAATGTATTCAGTCCGGCTGGAATCCGGGCAATGGAGAAGCCAGAGTGCTTCCGATTTATCAGAGCACGACCTTTAAGTACGAAACCACAGACGAGATGGGCAAGCTGTTTGATCTGGAAAAGGACGGATATTTCTATACCAGACTGGAAAATCCCACCAGCGATGCGGTTGCATCCAAAATTGCGGATCTGGAAGGCGGAGCTGCGGCTATCTTGACGGCATCCGGCCAGGCGGCTACTTTTTATGCGGTGTTTAATATCTGTGAGGCAGGAGATCATGTCATCTGCACTTTTGCGATTTACGGAGGTACATTAAATCTGCTGGGTGTGACGCTGAAAAAGCTGGGAATCCAATGCACCTTTGTGGATGCGGATGCCAGCGCAGAAGAGCTGTCAAAGGCATTTCAGCCGAATACCAAAGCAGTTTTTGCAGAGACAATTTCCAATCCTGCTCTGGTGGTGCTGGATATTGAGAAATTTGCAAAGCTGGCTCATGAGCATGGCGTTCCGCTGATTGTGGACAATACGTTTGCTACGCCGGTGCATTGCCGCCCATTTGAATGGGGTGCGGATATCGTGACGCATTCCACGACAAAATATATGGATGGACATGCAGTGCAGGTAGGCGGAGCGGTGGTGGACAGCGGAAACTTTGACTGGGAAGCTCATGCGGAGAAGTTCCCCGGACTGACAACACCGGATGATTCCTATCATGGAATTACTTATACTCAGAAATTTGGGAATAAAGCATATATTACGAAAATCCGGGTTCAGCTTCAGCGTGACCTGGGAGCAGTGCCGTCACCAATGAACAGCTTTCTGCTGAATCTTGGCCTGGAAACCCTTCCGCTGCGTGTGGAGCGTCACAGCTATAATGCCCAGAAGGTGGCAGAATTCCTGAAAGACCATGAAAAAGTGGCTGCTGTGAACTATGCCGGACTTCCGGGAGATAAATATTATGAACTGGCAAAGAAATATATGCCAAACGGCACCTGCGGCGTTATTTCCTTTGAACTGAAGGGCGGAAGAGAACCGGCCGTTCGTTTTATGGACAGCCTGAAGATGGCGGCGATCGTAACGCATGTGGCGGATGCCCGTACCAGCGTGCTTCATCCGGCCAGCCATACCCACCGTCAGTTAAATGACCAACAACTGGCTGCAGCAGGTATTTCACCGGGAATGATCCGCCTGTCTGTGGGCATTGAGAATGTAGAGGATATCATTGAGGACCTGAGCCGGGCGCTGGAGAACGCGTAAGGCTTGTGCCGAGATTTGCCGCACTTGGAGAACAAAAAAAGTGACATGGGGCAGACAGACGAGAAGGTCTGTAGGTCGCATGTCACTTTTTTGCCATTTATTTTGTTCTCAAAAGGAAAAAACCTGTATTGGAGGACATTTAAATGCACTTAAAGGACATTTTCCTCTTTCTTTTCTAAAGATGATATATTACAATTAATTGAGATGAGAGACATACAGATTAATCCAATTGAGTATGAAATCTAAATTGCGGTTGCTGAGTGGTTCTATAAGCGCAACAATTTGCTTCACAGTAGGATTTTGAATATCAGAATCTGTGGGAAAATAGTCGAAGAGCAGATAATCCAGACCGACATCCAGTTCCTCACAGAATTTCAGCAATGTATCAATGGTAGTAGAATTTCTTCCAGTTTCGATACGGCTGATTTCGCTGACAGACATGCCAGTCAATTCAGATAATTGTTCTTGTGTTATTTTTTTAGCTTTTCGAGCTTTACTTAAACGCTTGCCGATTGAATTTTCCATAGTCATACTCCTTAACAGTCAGTTTAGCAAGTTACCCGTAAAAAGTGAAATGAGTTAAATGCTTATACGATAAGCATTTATGACCAGAATAATAATGCAGAGAGAAAGAATGAAAAAGATAAATAAAAAAGATTTATATATTATGATGTATTCACTTCAGGCATTGCAGAGTAAAGGAATATCCATTAAAGAGACGATATATGAAAGCCTGGAATATTCGCTTTTATGGTATCAGCAATCTCAAAAGGAAACGTATCTGGAAGCGGCTGCGCTTCATATGCAGGCATATGCAAATATGGGATATGTGCTGGATGACCAGGAGGAAACCATAAAAAAGTTATTTCAACTGACCGGCACAAAAAAAGAAGATTATTATCCGGATGGTTTTGGTCTTGGAAAGACGATCCGCCTCAACCGTCAGCAGGTGCGCAGCATGATCGGAAAATGGATGCCTTCTGCCACAAATCAGATGACCATTCGGGAGGTTGTGGATGATATCATTCAAAAAGTATCCGAGCGCCGGGAAGGAAAATATATTTATGAATACTGCCGGAAAACAGGTACAACAGGCAGCAGATCAGAGCTATATGAACTGGTAATCGGCGATGAAAACTGTTATTTTTATGATGTGAAAAATTTTAAATATTATACATTTATTGAGGAAACGGGTACTGCAAATGATAAATATAGCAATTTTGGATGATGAAGAAATCTATCTGGAAAAGGAACGGAAAATCACAGCCAATTACTTTGCTGCAAAAGGAATTGAATGCAATATAGAGGCCTGTCAGAATTCAAAATGGTTTCTTTATGGCATTGAGGAAGAGCATTATGACCTGTATATTCTGGATGTGGAGATGCCGGAAAAGAACGGTCTGGAGATTGCCAGAGAGATTCGGCGCCTTTATCCGGAACCGGTTATTATTTTTGTGACAAATTTTATCGACTATGCCATAGAAGCATATGAAGTGAACACCTATCGCTATATTCCGAAGGAAGTGCTGGAGCAAAAACTGCCGGAGGCTTATGAAACGCTGCTTCCGGAAATTATGGAGAAAGAGGAACGCTATTATATTATCAAAAGAAAAAGTGATGTTGAGAAAATTGGATACACTGATATCTATTATCTGAAAAAAGAAGGCAAATATGCAGTCATCATACATAAAGCCGGTGAAAGCCGCGTTAGAAAATCACTGACAGAAGTATTGCAGGAGTTAGATGCCAGAGAATTTACGATGGTTGATAAAAGCTATATTGTAAATCTGAAGCATGTGATGAAATTGATGAATCATGATCTATACTTGAGAGACGGCAGCATTCTGCCGATCGGAATGCCGAGATTAGGGCAGGTGAAGAGGGCAATAACAGAGTATTGGCGGTGAGCGGATAATGCTGAAGATAATGTTACATACGATAGCCAGCTTTTTGGAAACAGGGTTGGGGATTTATATTTTTGGACAGGTATTTCCGGAGAGAAAATATTTTGAAAAGAAGCAGTTAGTAGCAGGGTGGGCACTATATACACTGATTATGTATGTGCTTTATTTAAAGCTACAGCCTGATTTTTCTATACGGAAAATAGGTCTGATTTATTTTTTGATAACCATATGCTATATTCTGATAGTTTTTTGCTTGAGAAAAAATGTCTGGATACGTAGACGGGAATATAAAATTTTACATGCGTTAAAAATATTTCTAATTTTAATAGTGGCAGGATTGATTGCCTGGAATTCCTGGATGAGTTACATTTCCAATAGCATGATATTGGGATGTAATGCATATTTACCTTTTCTTTTGTTTATCTGTTATCAGTGTAAATTGTATCAGGCGTATTTTATGGAACTGTTGTATTTGTCAATTATCGGTATGTTAAAAACCATTTATTTAATCTATGTTGGTGCGGTAGAGAACATAATGATACGAGAGGTAAACCGAACCAATGTTATGCATAATTATAATGCTATTTTTTATGAGCTACTCATTTATGGCTGTATTATTCTTCTGGTTCGAAAATTTTCAATAGGAAAAGTTTTGAAGAGAATTATAGAGCAGCATGAAAAAATATTATGTATTATTGCTGCTGCGGGGTGGGGACTTGTAACAGGTTTGTTATGCTTGGGAAAGAATGGTTTTAATGAAAAAGATTTCACAGTTGCAATTGTTGTTGCTGTCATCTTGGTCAGTAGCAGTATATTCATGGTTTTACAGTTTTTGCTCCGTTCCGTGGAGTCGGAGAAAAGAATGCTGGATGTAAGAAATGAAGCAATCGAACAGCAGTACAGAGAGATTAGAAAAGCATATGAAGAGAACCGGTATTTGCTTCATGATGAAAAACACATGATTTCATATCTCTTGGAATGTCTTGAGGAAAGAGAACTTTTAAAGGCGTTGAGCTTCTTGAAAAAATATAGTGAGGGTATCACCAATCAGTCGAGATATTCCTGGACGGGAATTCCAACATTAGATTTTATAATCAATATAAAAAAACGAAAAATGGATAAACTTTCTGCTGAATTTATACTCCATGCACAGATTGATACTCTGCCTGTTGAAGATGCAGACTTTGTTGTTCTGCTTGGCAATTTATTTGATAATGCAATTGAAGCAGTAGAAAAATGTGAAGTTAATAAAAGGGAAATTATGCTGACTGTCCGCAACGTAAATGAGATGTTTCTTTTGCAGATGAGGAATACAAGTTCACAGATACCAATCAAAGTGAAAGACCAATTTATATCGTCTAAAGATGACAGACAAAATCATGGTCTGGGAATTGAAAGCGTAAAGCATATTATCAATAAATATAGTGGTGATATTGAAATACAATACGATGAAACCATGTTTCAAATATGCATAATGATCAATACATAATTTTGCTATCTTTTTTTCGTAAAAAACGAAAAAGATAAAATAAAAAGGAAAAGGAGGAAAGGATTATGTTAGAATTCAAAAAAGATGTACTGGGAAGTGTTGAAAATGAAATATTGGAAGCTCAGAAACTGGAAATGCCAGCAGATAGTGAAACACCTTTATCGTTAACATATGATTTTGGTTCATTTTTGACTATTTTCTGCTGTACTCCATGATCACCAAAAATCAAACCATGTAAGTATTTTAGCAAAACCTCCATGTATAAGTAATTATTCTTTCTACAATTATACCATGGAAAAAGCAAGAGGGCTTTCGCATTATGTGACAGCCTTTTTGTAGTTTCATAAGAATATGGATCGTATAAAAGTATGGCTCTATGATGGTACAGCTTTTGATATAGGAACAAGAGTGACACATACGAACCAAAAGAAAAGGGGTTACATAATATGTTAGCCGATCATAATACTACGAAAATTACAGAACCAGAAAGCAGCAGGCCGATGGTTTCTTTTAAATCTTATCAATTTTCTTCTTTTTATACTTACTGGATACAGAGGGCCTGCAGGAAGCTGGAACAAATGGACCCTTCCGGATACCGGAAACTTTGCCATGCAAAGCAGGTCATTGCTAAAAATTATCTTCTGGCGATGAAGGAAATTCCGCTTCGCACTCTGATTCTGGATATTCACAGACAAAAGGCGGCGGGGAATCTTCGCGGCAGCACTCCGGCGGAAGAATATAAAGATTATAACAGCAGGCTGCTGGGGGATGAGGAATATACAAAAAGGCTTTGCAGCGAATTTCCGGAGATGAATCGCCTTTTGCAGCAGCAGACCGAATATTTTGTTTCTTTGCTGGGGGAGGTGCTTGGGCGCCTGGAAAAAGACAGACAGGAGATAGTGGATTTATTTTGCGGGGGAAGAGATTTTTCTCAAATCAGGGATTTGGATTCTTCTATTGCGGATTCACATAATGGAGGAAAAAGGGCGGTGCGCCTGGAACTGGACAATGGAACGATACTCTATTACAAACCCCATAGCCTGAAGAAAAATCAGAATTATCAGAAGCTTTACCGGTTTTTATGTGAAAAGGCGGAACTGGGCTGCTGTGATGTGAAATATCTGGACGAAGGAACCTATGGCTGGGAAGAGAACATGGAATATCAGGCGTGCAGCCAGGAGGGGGAGGCAGAGCGGTATTATAAACGGATCGGGATTCATCTGTGCCTGGGATATGCGCTTTCTGCTTCCGATCTGCATGGTGAAAATATTGTGGCACATGGAGAATTTCCAATCGTGGTGGATCTGGAAACTTTTCCGGGGTATGCCACAGAGCGGTCCGGAAAAACTGCGGAAGAAAAGGCTGGGAAAATACTGGCGGCTTCGGTATTGAAGACAGGAATGCTGCCGACCCTCAGTTGGGGAAGCGGCAAAGATACCGTGCTGCTCAGCGCTATGGGCGGGAAAGAAAAGATAGTGACTCCGTTTAAAATGCCGGTGATCAAAAATGGCGGAACTTCAGAAATCTGTATCGCATATGATACGGTCACAATGAAGATGAGCGGCAGCGTGGTCCGGCTGGGGGAGACCGTTTTAAATGCAGGAGATTATGCTTCCTTTGTGTGCAGCGGGTTTCGAACCGCGTATCAGGCGCTTTTGGAAGAAACCGATGCAATGGCATTACTGGAAGCATTTTTTCTGGAAAATTCCAGAGTGATACTGCGCCATACGCAGCAGTATGCCATGTATCGTTTTACTTCCCTGCATCCGGATTTTTGCGCGGACGGGGAAAAACGTCGGGAATTGCTGGCAGTTTTATATGGGAAGGAAGAGGCGGAGCAAAAGAAAGCCATTCATAAATATGAGCTGGAATGTATGATGAATATGGATATTCCTTATTTTGAGCTGAAGGGAAAAAGCAGAAGCCTGTTTGATGGAAGTGGTGCAGAGTATGAGAACTATCTTCCGGATACCCCATATCAGGCATGGAAAAGGCATATGGCTGAATGGAATGGGGCGGATATGGAACGTCAGTTGCAGTTCATCCGCTTATCGCTGGCGATGCTGATGCCCTATGGAAAGCAGATGAAGCGCGCTGAGAGGAAGCTGCAGGCCCGGGAGGAACAACAGAAGTGCCTGCTGGAAACGCAGATTCATCGTATCGCTGACTGGCTGTGCCGGACGGCGGTGGCAGCCGGGGAGGACATCAGTTGGATGAGCCTTCAATTTTATCAGGATAACCGCTGGCGCATTGTTCCGCAGGAGCTGTATTTATATGATGGAATGGCGGGAACGGCGTTGTTCCTTGCAGAATACCTCAACTGTTTTCCCAATGAAAATGTGGCAGCGGTACTGGCAAAAGTAAAACGGAAATTGTTTTGGCATACCGAAGCGCAGACAGAGCGAAGGACATCCGGACCGCAAAAGACAGGGACGATGGATGGGGAAGGCTCCCTTGTCTATGCTTATCTGCTTTTGTATCGGATCACGCGGGAGCAGGAATATCTGGACCATGCAGAGCTGCAGTTTTCCCTGCTGGACAAAGCATGGGAAGAAGATCAGATCTATGATTTCATCGGCGGAAATGCGGGGGCCATCTATATGGCGGCACTGCTCTATGAAGAAACGGGAAAAGAGCAGTATCGGAAGCAGGCGGCAGAGATAGAAAAAATACTATGGAGCAGATCCGTTTCAATGCAGACAGGAGCCGGCTGGATCACGGGCGGGGGCAAAGTGCCTCTCTCCGGTATGGCCCATGGAAACAGCGGTTTCCTCAGGGCGTATGCTGCTTTGTACCGCATTACCGGGGAAGCTGGATATCGGGAGAAAATAGAGGCTCTGCTGCAGTACGAGGACAGTTTATATTCAGAAGAACTGCAGAACTGGGCGGATCTGCGGTGGACAGAAGAGAAGGGGGCAAGAAAAATGAACGCATGGTGTCATGGAGCGCCGGGGATTTTACTCAGCAGAATGGAGCTGCAGGACGCGATGCCATCGGAGGCGGTGAAACGGGATATCAAGCTTGCCGGGGAAGCATTGTTTACGCAGCCCGCAGGAAGTCATATCTGTCTTTGTCATGGCCTGGCAGGAAATTTGCTGATTATGAAGTATTGCCTTCCGACAGAAAACAGACCCGCCTGGAAGGAGCGGTATGAAACGGAATTGAGTGATTTTTTAAATCTGCTGCAAAAAGACGATGGACTGCCTACCTATGAGCATGATACACCGGGATTTATGAATGGAATGGCAGGAGTTGGATTTGCATTACTGCAGTTATGCCGGTAAGGCGGATGAGCTGTCAGTGCTTTGCCCGGCCGCTGCTGAACATATCTGCTGGAATGCGTCATATTTTTCTGAAGGTCATTTGAAAGGATATTGTGCCCAAAGCTTAAGAATGTATTGATGCAGTGCTAAGATTTCAGGAAAGAAAAATAGCAAAAAACAGTATGAAATGAGAGTCTGCGGAAGAGAAAAATTAAGACGGCACAAACGCTGACAGGTATAAGCGGAATAGGAAATTTGAAAGGGTCATCAAATTTTCTCCACTTCACGGCAGACTTCAGGAGGGGCGTGGCATGAAAGGGAAACTCAGAGATTTTTTTAAACTAGGGGAAACAGATTCGGAAAAGCAGTACGCAGTTACGGAAAGCGGAGGAAAGGAGGAATATTCGATTGACCGTTTTATCTCTCAGGCTTACACCAAAGCCTGGCAGGTGACCAGAGAAAAGCGTACACAGCTTTTGAACAGGCTTTGCCTGGAGCCGGAGGATTTTGTGCGCTGCACTCGGCCCTACAATATTCCCCAATATATCCAGCAGGTCTGCAATTTGCTGAAAGAGCTGATCGCCGATGTATCTCATATTGATATTTCAGCGCTGGATGTTGATTTTTTCTGTCAAAAGACAGCTTATTCCGGTGCAAAGGATCAGTCCTGGAGGTGTATGCGGGAAGAGCGGAAAGCAGAGGACGGGGAGCTGCAGATGTTTTATCAGCTTCAGGACTGCAGTCAGACTTATCTTTATGTGGGGGATAAGCGAAGAAGTGCCGCAGAGAATGATTATTTTCCAAACCGGAAGGATCTGGAATTTAATCTGGATGGCTCTGCGATGCTGATGAAAGTGAATCTGGAGCAGAATGGAAGAAAATACCGAAATGGAATGCTGGTGATCTCCTCCTATGGAAACACATTTTCCCCGGTGGACTCTTATTGCAGTTCCATTGGGAAGTCCTTTAAAACCGTATTGGCGGACACGTTACTGTCTTATTACAGGATGATTCTGCAGACAGAACTGGGGTTGATGTATGAGCAGGAGCTCTATCTTGAAAGAAGATAAAGATTCCGCCGGCCCTGCGTCCTGCAATAAAAATTATTTGATTGTAGCCGGGTTATGAAGTATACTGAATAGAGAACATGCAAGCCGTTTGTTTCTTCGGAGCAAGCGGCTTATCTTATAGGTGTTTATATTATGTCAGGTTTTCTGTGAAAACTTAACATGCAGCGTCAGCCCATTTGCCAAAGGCAAATTTTAAAATGGCTGATGCTCTTAAGGGGGGAAAGAAATGCGTTTTATGCATATGGCGGATGTGCATCTGGGAGCAGTGCCGGACAGCGGTGCGCCATGGAGCGGTGCAAGAGAAAAAGAGATCTGGGATACCTTCCGGAGCAGTATTCAGGATGCCGCCAGCGAACAGTTGGATCTGCTGCTGATCGCAGGGGATCTGTTTCACCGGCAGCCTCTTCTGGCAGAGTTAAAAGAGGTAAATTATCTGTTTTCCACACTGCCAAAGACCCGGGTGGTGCTGATTGCAGGCAATCATGATTATCTGCAGCCGGCTTCCTGCTACTTGAATTTTCCATGGAACCGGAATGTGGCCTGTCTTTTTTCCAGACAGTGTGAACGGGTGCGTTTTCCGGAGATTAATACGGAGGTATACGGACTGAGCTATTATCGGCAGGAGATTCAGGAGCCGCTGTATGATGAGCTGCGGCCGGTCAGGGATGATTACTGTCATATTCTGCTGGCCCATGGCGGGGACTCACAGCATATTCCCATGAGCCGAGAACTGCTGGCAAAGTCCGGCTTTGATTATCTGGCACTGGGGCATATCCATAAACCTCAGATGGTGGCGGCGAACAAAGCGGCTTATGCAGGTGCTCTGGGGCCCATTGACTGCAATGACACAGGACCTCATGGCTACATTCTGGGAGAATATAAAAAAGGGAAAATGTCAGTGAGTTTTGTGCCGAAGGCGAAGCGGGAGTACGTGCCCATTACGATAGAGGCGGAAGAACAGGATACCACATTTTCCCTGAGAGACAAGCTGGAAAAGCAGATAGAGCAGCGGGGATGGCAGCATATCTACCGCGTTACCCTGAAAGGATTTCGGGAACCGGGAATCCAGTACGATACCGACAAAATGAAGGACTTTGGCATGGTGCTGGATGTGTCGGATCAGACCGTGCCGGCATTTCATCTGGATGAACTGAAGCGAAAGTATAATGGTCAGTTGATTGGACGGTATATCGAAAGCTTTGAAGGGCATGACCGCAGCGCGGTGGAAGAACTGGCACTGCAGTACGGGCTGGAGGCGCTGCTGGGCAGTTAGAGAGGGCAGTAAAATAATGCAGATATTGGAACTGAATTTAAAACATTTTGGAAAATTTCTGGAGCATAAGGTTTTGCTGGTTCCGGGAATGAACATTATATATGGCGGGAATGAGACGGGTAAAACGACCATACATGCGTTTATCCGCGCGATGTTTTTCGGCCTGGAAAAGACAAGAGGAAGGGCCGGGAAAAATGAATACCTGCTGAGGCAGCCCTGGGACAATCCGGCATATTTTGCCGGGTTCATGCGGCTGGAGTATCAGGGAAAGGTGTTTCGGATCGAACGGAACTTTTTTAAAAATGAGAAATCGGTCCGGCTGGTCTGTGAAGACAGCGGACAGGAACAGAGCTCGGAGCCGGAGGAGCTGCAGCAGCTTCTGGCAGGAATGAACGAAAATATTTTTGTCAATACGATTTTTATTCCACAGGCAGGATGCGAAACAGGAGAAGCTCTGGCGGAAGAACTGAGAAAGTTCATGGTGAATTTTCAGGAAACACAGGATGGAAGTCTGGATGTTTCCGAAACCCTGAATAAGCTGAAAAATCAGAGGAAGGTTATTGAAACCAGAAAAAAGCAGGAGCAGGATCTGCTGGATGAAAAAATTTCCAGAAAAGAGCTGGAAGCCGGATATGTCAAACAGGATATGGAACGGCTGCAGGGAAAACCGGAACTGTTTTCTGGAGTGCAGGCAGGGCAGGGATCCGCGGCAGGAGCAGCACCCCTGGAGGAAAGCGAAAGTCATCAATTAAAACTGCCTCTGGAGAAAAGCGAAAGTCATCAATTGAACCTGCCTCTGGAGGAAAGCGAAACTCATCAATTAAAACTGCCTCTGGAGCGGATGAGGAATGAGGCAAGGCGCGATGAAGACGCAGAGGAAGAGAATCAGGAAACCTTTTGGCGTTTTCTGCTGCTTTTGGATCTATTGCTGGGAGCCGGAGGCATAATAGGACTGCTGTGCGGTATTTTTGCGGCAGACTGGGGGAGCCGGATCCTGTTTTTTCTGATTGGAATTGTATTGTGCACCGGCTGCTGGAAGGCGGCTCGTTATACCATTAACTGGAAGAAAGAGAGTATGTGGCACCCTCATAAAACGGCGGCAGAATCAGGGGAAGTGCCCGCAGGCAGAGAAGCATTGTCCCACAGTGTGAAGGAGAGCGGGCTGTCAGACGAAGCATCCTATACTACATCCACCCGGCAGGAAATTCAGGCGGAGCAGAAACGTTTCTGGAAGCGGGAACAAAAGAATGCGGAGCTCCAGGAAAAAAATATACGATATACCCAATTGAAAAAAGAAACGGAAGAATTATATGGGGCACGGGAAAAGCTGAGTGCCTATGACCGGCAGCTAGAGGCTGTGGATCTGGCTATGATGCGGATTCGGGAATTGTCAGCCGGCATTTATCGGGAATCCGGAGAAAATTTAAACAAAATGGCTTCTGAGATTCTGGCAGGAATTACGGAAGGGCGCTATACCCAGATCGCGCTGGATGAAAAAATGGAGGTCAGAGTAAATACTCCCACCAGGCTTTTGTATCTGCATCAGGTCAGCTTTGGAACCATGAACCAGATTTACTTTGCGCTGCGCATGGCGGCCGGTGCGCTTCTCAGCAATTATGCGAATCTGCCGTTAATCCTGGATGAGACCTTTGCCATGTTCGATGATGAACGGCTGAGAGAAGCGCTGCGCTGGCTAAATGCCAGTGGACGTCAGGTGATCTTATTTACCTGTCAGAAGCGGGAAAAAGAATTATTTTGTCAGATCAATGAATCACAGAGGAGGAAATAAATATGCTGACGATAGGATGCCACCTGTCTTCATCAAAAGGTTTTCTGGCTATGGGACGGGAGGCGGTATCCATTGGAGCCAATACCTTTCAGTTTTTTACCAGAAATCCAAGAGGAAGCAGGGCAAAGCCCATCAATGAAGAGGATATCAGAAAATATCTGCAGTTTGCCAAAGAAAATGGAATTGAAAAAATACTGGCTCACGCGCCGTATACCATGAATATCTGTTCCGGAGATGAAAAAACCAGAGAATTTGCCGGAATGACGCTGGCAGATGATCTTCGGAGAATGGAGTATCTCCCCGGAAACTGCTACAATTTTCATCCCGGCAGTCACGTGGGGCAGGGGATGGAGCAGGGGATCAAAATTATCGCAGATACATTAAATGAAATTTTGAAGCCGGAGCAGCAGACCACCGTGCTGCTGGAAACCATGGCTGGAAAAGGCACAGAGGTCGGCAGTCGTTTTGAAGAACTGGCCGCCATTCGGGAGCAGGTCAATTTAAAGGAAAAAGTAGGCGTCTGTCTGGACACCTGCCATGTCTATGATGCCGGCTATGATATCGTGGACCATCTGGATCAGGTTCTGGAAGAATTTGATCAGACCGTCGGACTGTCCCACCTGAAAGCCATCCACATCAACGATTCCAAAAATCCCTTTGCCAGTCACAAAGACCGCCATGAAAAAATCGGCCAGGGCTCCATCGGCCTCGAAGCCTTTCTGCGGATCGTACACCATCCCAGTCTGCAGCAGCTTCCGTTCTACCTGGAAACCCCCAACGAACTCCCCGGCTACGCCGAAGAAATCCGCGTTCTGAAATATTGAGGTAATATTGAGGCTGTTATTAAAACTTTCTGCGACAGCTCCTTCCGTCAACCAGCAACGGCATGGACACTACGATGGCACCGGACATTCATTTAAAAATTCCCCACCAAAAAACAGTGGATCCGTCATCAAAATAATCAAAGCGGAGCAAGCCGCTTTTGGAATCTCAGAAAAAAACAGGGACTTCCTCCCCGGGGCCGGCCGTCTGGTTCGGACACATTTGCAGGAGTTCTAAGCATCTTCTTGCCTGAAACACTGCGAAAGAATACAGAGGACATCTGTCTGAGCGAAGCGAGTTATGTCCTCTGTATTCTGTTCCAAGCAGTGTCTCAGACAAGAAAGATGCTCTTGAACTCCGAAACAGTGTCCGAACCAGACCGGCCGGGCCCCGGGGAGGAAGTCCCGTCCTGATTTTTCAAGTCAACAGGCGGCGCTACTCCGCCTCCCCTTTACGTCCTGCCAGAAAATGATTGATCCGGTCCATGGGATTGAGCAGACTGCTCATGGATCCGTCATGGTTCAGCGTATCAATGATCAATGCAAGGAACTTGCTCATATCACATCCGGTATAATAAGGCTTGCTGAGCAGCTCGGGTGTCTGATAGACCAGATTGGTGGTCAGAAGAGCATGGAAGAGACCATTCTCATAGGCTTCATCGAACTTGTCCAGGCCATTGGTGAACAGACCAAAGGTAGAACAGATGAAAATCCGGCCTGCATTGCGCTGCTTCAGTTCAGAAGCCACATCCAGCACGCTGTCCCCGGAGGAGATCATATCATCGATAATGACCACATCCTTGCCCGTCACATCGGCACCCAGAAACTCATGTGCTACGATGGGATTGCGGCCGTTGACGATCCTGGTATAATCCCTTCTCTTATAGAACATTCCCATATCCACACCCAGAACATTTGCCATATAGATGGCACGGCTGGTAGCGCCCTCGTCCGGGCTGATGATCATCAGCTTGTCCGAAGTGAGGGGGAAATCCGGCGCTGCCTTAAATAATCCCTTGATAAACTGGTAAACCGGCTGAATCGTCTCAAAGCCATGGAGCGGAATAGCATTCTGCACCCGGGGATCGTGGGCATCAAAGGTGATGATATTATCCACACCCATGTGGACCAGCTCCTGAAGTGCCAGGGCGCAGTCCAGAGATTCACGGTTGCTGCGCTTGTGCTGACGGCTCTCGTAAAGGAATGGCATGATGACGGTGATGCGCCGCGCTTTACCGCCGATGGCGGAGATGATCCGTTTCAGATCCAGAAAGTGATCGTCGGGAGACATGCAGTTCTCCTGGCCGAACATGGAATAGGTGATACTGTAGTTACATACGTCTACCAGAAGGTACAGATCATCACCACGCACGGAATCAAAAATAATGCCCTTTCCCTCACCGCTGCCAAAGCGGGGAACCAGGGTGCGGATCAGATAATTGTCCTTGGTGTAGCCTTCCAGTTGGGGAATATTGTACTTGGTTTTTTCACGTTCATTTCTCCATTGTACAATATAGGCATTGATTTTATCCCCAAGATTTTTACAACTGTTCAGAGCAATGATGCCCAGTGAGCCAACCGGAATGACGTCCAGGTTGCTTTCTTCTGCTGACTGCATTACAGATCCTCCTTGTTTTATGTGATGCCATCAACCTGATGTCCTGTCTTGATGCTATCCGGCAAAACAGTACGAATGTCAATGACCTGTGTGTTAAAACAGAATTTCACTGCCGGGTAAACCCCAGGCAGTTTTATTGTAACATAGATTGCTTTTTGGTCAAGCATTATCCGCCCAATTTCTTCTGCAGGCGGATATCGTTGCCAAAAAGATGAAATAGCTGAAAGTGGCTGGTAATCCTGGAAAATACACGTTCCGAATAGACCTCGGCAAAGGTGGCCAGCGGAAGATTTGTGGAGATCACGGTACTTTTCCGGCGCTGGATCCGTTCATTCAGGATCAGGAACAACTGGGAAGAAATAAAGGAATTTGTCAGCTCTGTTCCCATATCATCAATGATCAGAAGATCACAGTCAAATACATACTCCTTCTGTCCGCTGTCAGCGCTCTTTCCAAAAGAACTTCTGGCAAACAGATCAAATAATTCAAAGGAAGAGTAGTAGATGACGGAATGGGCGCTCTCAATCAATTCACGGGCGATACAGTGAGACAGAAAAGTTTTGCCAAGGCCGGTTCCCCCGTAAAAGAACAGATTTGAAAACTCCTGGTCAAAGGTCTGAAGAAAACGATGACAGGCGTCCACCGTATTTTTCATCGTGTCCAGTGAGCTGATGCCGGTGGTGGGATCCAGCAGGTCGGCGGGATAGTAGCGGTATGTAAAGTGATCAAAATTTTCGATTTTTAAAATGTCGCGGATCCCGGACTGGGTATAGAACAGGTCAATGGCGGCCTGACGGAAGCAGTGACATTTTCTGCCGTCCCGGTACCCGGTATCCTGACAGTCAGGACAGAAGTAATGCAGCTCCAGATAATCCGAAGGAAAACCGTTCTCCTTCAGGAGAGAGGAGCGCAGAAGGGAAAACTCCTTCAGAGTTTCCTTCAATCCAAGCGTGTTGTCCGCATCATTATCCAAAATCATCCGGGCACAGGAGAGACTGGCCGCAGCTACCTGCCGGTCGATCTCTGCCAGCTTTGGAATCTTTTCATAGGCAGCGCGGCGGCGCTCTTCCAGTTGATGCAGATCCTCTGACTGCGCAAGACTGTACTGGCGCATGATGGTATCGTACTGTGTATTATTTAGACCCAATGTTTAACCTTCTTTCTTATAAGGAACGCTCAGAAGCTGCTGCTCCAGCGAAGACCAGTCGTATTCACGCTGGGGAAAATTGTTGAAGCGGTTAGGGGCAGCGGAAGCTTTGGAAGCCGGGCGCGCTGCGGCAGGGGTATTTTTCTTCTGCGCGGAGTATTCCAGATCCAGCTTTTTGATATCGGACAATTGCCGGATGCCAGCCTTGTGCCACTGCTCCAGAATCTTGTTGGCATACTGGAAATTAGGCTGGTGCGTCTGGCGAATGGTGCGGCAGCAGGCTTCCAGGATGATCTCAATGGTAAATTCATATTCATTTAACCAGCGGGACATGCATTCAATCTCAGGCTCCGCAGGATTGCGCCCCTTGATCCCGAAGGAATTCATAATGGTAAAATAATTTTTATTGTACAGATTGCTGCTGCTCTTTGCCTCCGCCACAGTGGAAATTCCGCTCTGATACCATTCCTGGGCCACCTTTTCCATGTAGTGAGTGCTGGTGCTGCCTTTGGATACACAGTATTCCACCAGATATTCAATCAGATCCGCAGAAAAATGAAGCGTATCGTAAAAATACAGCAGATTTGTCTGCTCGGAGGTGGTCAGCGGTCTGGAATAGTACTGTTCCGCAATAAAAATCAATTGTTTGATTTCCGCCTGATCCTTCAGCGCTTTCATGCGGTCCCTGGTAAGGGAGGGGCGGGAAGAGGCGGCTCTGGCTCTGGAGGAGGACTTCTGGGGCCTGTCTTGTCCAAAGGAGGATGCAGCAGCTCCGGAAGCATCAGACGCAGCGCTCTCCAGGGCGGCTGTGGGTGAAAGGGCGGATTCCGGTGAAAGGGCAGCTTCCGAAGGAATCTCCGCCTGGACCGTTTGGGGAGCGGACGCACCGCCGTTGGCGGCAGTTCCCTCTAAAATAGAAATATCGCTGAGACTTCCGTTTCCATCATACTGCAGCTTCAGCAGATTCAGCTTCTCCCAATAGGCCAGAGCGCGGCGGACGTCCTTTTCCGTGTGGTCAAACACATCCGCGATGGAAGAGAGCGTGAGCTCCCGGCCGCTGCCTGCGCAGCGGAGAAGATAGAGATACAGCTTGACAAATTCGCCGTTGGCTCTTGGCATATAGTTATCTATAAATGTATTTTCGATTAATGTTACATCACTGTGGGACTGTATGTGAAATTTCATGGTCTGCCTCCTGAAAATCTGAAACATCAGCTCATCCTGAATTTGTCTTCGGCAAATGTGCTGACGCTATAGGTCAAGTTTTCATAGAAAGCCTGACACGATCAATAATTAGCGGTTCGTTCTGTGTTCATTCAGTATAACACAGGAAGAAAAAAAATAGAACAGGTGAAGGGGGCAGAACTATAAACAACTTTTCCACAAAAAATCCACACATCATACACAGAGGAATGTGTATAAACGTGTGGATAATGTGGATAACTATCGTCCCAGAAGGTGTTCGCCAATATTTACCACGTCTCCTGCACCCATAGTTATCAACAAATCACCGTGGACGCAGTGTTCGAGGAGAAATTGCTCGATTTCATCGAAGGATGGAAAATAATAAGCTTCTTTGCCCAGAGCCTGAATTTTTTTCTGAAGCGTCTCGGAGCTGATGCCCAGATTGTCGGTTTCCCTTGCCGCATAAATATCAGCCAGCACTATCTTATCCGCCAGAGCCAGGGCTTCTGCAAAACCATCCATCAGGGCTTTGGTGCGGGTATAGGTATGAGGCTGGAA
Organism: Lachnospiraceae bacterium; assembly: GCA_028689585.1. Classification (GTDB taxonomy): domain Bacteria; phylum Bacillota; class Clostridia; order Lachnospirales; family Lachnospiraceae; genus Merdiplasma. The sequence continues at coordinate 32,595 of JAQVCW010000004.1, forward strand.
TACACACCAGATATCTTTATGCGGATAATTGTGCGCAGCATCTAAGGTGGCTTTGATTTCCGTAGGGTGGTGTGCATAATCATCAATGATGGTAACTCCTCCGGTCTGTCCCTTGAGCTGGAAGCGCCGATCCGTGCCGCAGAAGCTGTTCAGCCCCTGATACATGACATCCGGAGAAATCTCCAGCAGATCCCCGGCAGCCAGGGCCGCGGTGGCATTGAAAATGTTGTAGGCACCCGGAACCTTAAGGTCAAAATGTCCAAGACAGGTTCCCTTTTTCATCAGATCAAAGCTGCCGAAGCCCAGCTCATTGTAAGTGATATTCACAGGATAATAATCATTCTGAGGAGTTCCGTATGTAATGACCTGACAGTCCAGACCCTCTGTGATATCATTCAGATCAGGGATCTCTCCATTAATGATCAAGGTACCGTCTTTCGGGAGAAGCTGTGCAAAGCGGCGGAAGGAATGACGGATATCATCCAGATCCTTGAAGAAATCCAGATGATCTGCATCAATATTCAGAATCAGACTGATCTTTGGATACAGACTCAGGAAGCTGTTGGTGTATTCGCAGGCTTCCGTGATAAAGTTCTCAGAACCGCCTACCCGGATATTTCCATGAATGGATTTGAGGATGCCGCCCACGGAAATGGTAGGATCCAGATCAGCGGCCAGCATGATGTGGGAAAGCATGGAGGTTGTGGTGGTCTTGCCGTGAGTGCCGGATACGGCAATCGGTGTTTTATAATTTTTCATGATCTGTCCCAGAAGCTCAGCTCTGGTCAGCATGGGAATCTGCATGGATACAGCAGCAGAAAATTCGGGATTGTCCGGATGAATGGCGGCTGTGTAGACCACCAGATCAGTGGAAGCGGTGATATTTGCAGCGCTTTGACCATAATTAATCTTTGCACCCTTTTCCTCCAGCCATTTCGTCAGAGCGGATTCCTTGGAATCGGAGCCGGACACAGGGAAGCCTTCGTTGAGAAGGACCGCCGCCAGGCCGCTCATACTGATGCCGCCGATGCCGATAAAATGAACTGCAACCGGATATTCAAAATTTATCTGATACATGAGAAATCTCCTTGTCTTTGTCTTTTTATATATCATTTAGCGGACAATTATACCGCACAGATACAATTACTAGTATACTCTTACTGCATATAAAAAGAAAGTGTTTCTTGTAATGATTAGATAATATACATAAAAAAATGTCGAAAAAAGTAAAAATATATAGCAAAATATAAAAAATGAAAGAAGGTAAAAAGTGGGTAAAATCATGGATGTGCTACAAAAAAGTGGATAATATTACAAAATATTGTAAAATATGTTCACAAAACAAAATTACTGTGCTATAATAAAGCCACTACTAAGTACAAGAGGTGATAGTGTGATAAAAAAAGAAATGATCGCCATGCTTTTGGCAGGTGGTCAGGGCAGTCGTCTAGGCGTTCTGACATCAAAAGTAGCAAAGCCCGCAGTCGCGTTCGGTGGAAAATACCGCATTATAGATTTCCCGCTCAGTAACTGTATCAATTCGGGGATCGATACAGTCGGCGTGCTGACACAGTATCAGCCCTTAAGGCTGAACACCCATATTGGAATTGGTATTCCGTGGGACTTGGACAAGAACATCGGAGGTGTGACGGTACTCCCGCCATACGAAAAGGTAGGAAAGACAGAATGGTATACAGGTACTGCGAATGCAATTTATCAGAATCTGGCCTATATGGAGAGTTTCAACCCAGATTATGTACTCATTCTTTCCGGTGATCACATTTACAAAATGGATTATGAAGTAATGCTGGATTATCATAAGTCCCATCATGCGGACGTGAGCATTGCTGTCATGCCGGTGCCGGAAGAAGAAGCCAGCAGATTTGGCATCGTAGTCACAGACGAAAAAGGTCAGATTACGGAATTTCAGGAAAAACCGGAACATCCCCGAAGCAATCTGGCGTCTATGGGTATCTATATTTTTAGCTGGAAAGCATTGAAAGAAGCATTAGTGACTTTGTCGGAGCAGGAAGGATGCGATTTTGGAAAGCATATTATTCCGCATTGCTTTGATAAAGGGGAAACGCTGGTAGCCTACGAATACAACGGCTATTGGAAAGACGTGGGAACCCTGGGTTCTTACTGGGAAGCAAATATGGAGCTGATCGATATCATTCCGGAATTTAACTTATATGAAGAGTTCTGGAAGATCTATACCAAAAACGATATTCTTCCGCCTCAGTATATTTCTGCGGATGCTGCAGTTTACCGCAGTCTGATTGGTGACGGCACCGAAATTTTCGGAGAAGTGTACAATTCCATTATTGGTTCCGGAGTTACGATTAAAAAAGGAGCAGTGGTTCGGGATTCGATTATCATGCAGGGCGTAGTCGTTGGAGAAGACGCTGTGCTTGACCGCGCGATTATTGCGGAGAATTCCCAGATTGGAGACCGGGTGGTGATGGGTATCGGAGAAGATATTCCGAATAAAGTAAAACCCAATGTATATTCCTTTGGCCTTGAAGTTGTCGGGGAGAATACCCGGATTCCGGATGACGTGAAAATTGGAAAAAATACTGCGATTACAGGAAAGACAGTTTCGGAGGATTATCCGGACGGCGTACTGGAAAGCGGTGAGACATTAGATAAGGCAGGTGAGATGGCATGAGAGCAGTAGGTATGATTTTAGCTGGCGGCAACAGTTTTCGGATGAAGGAGCTGTCCAACAAGAGGGCTATCGCTGCTATGCCGATCGCAGGCAGTTATCGAAGCATAGATTTTGCACTCAGCAGCATGTCAAATTCCCACATTCAGAAGGTGGCCGTACTGACACAGTATAATTCCCGCTCCCTGAATGAACATCTGAGTTCCTCAAAGTGGTGGGATTTCGGCAGAAAGCAGGGAGGTTTGTTTGTTTTTCCGCCTATGGTGACTGCAGATAACAGCTACTGGTACCGGGGAACGGCAGATGCGATTCATCAGAACCTGAGTTTTTTGAAAAACTGCCATGAACCCTATGTGGTGATTGCTTCCGGTGACGGTGTATATAAGCTGGATTTCAATAAGGTACTGGAGTACCATATCGCGAAAAAAGCGGATGTGACCGTGGTATGCAAGGATGTGCCGGGGGCAGAAGATGTGACCAGATTCGGTGTATTGAAGATGAATGAGGACTGCCGGATCGAACAGTTTGAAGAGAAGCCTATGGCTGCTACGTCCCATACCATATCCTGTGGTATTTATGTGGTCAGAAGAAGACAACTGATCGAGCTGATTGAGAAGTCAGCAGAGGAAGGCAGATTTGATTTTGTCAAAGATGTGCTGATCCGCTATAAAGATGTAAAGAGAATGTATGGATATAAGATGGAAGGATACTGGAGCAATATAGCCTCTGTAGCATCCTACTATAAGACTAACATGGATTTCCTGAAGCCGGAGATCAGAGATTATTTCTTCCGCCAGTATCCGGATATTCATTCCAAAGTGGACGATCTTCCGCCGGCAAAATACAATCCGGGATGCCAGGTAAAAAACAGTCTCATTTCCAGCGGCTCTATTATCAATGGAGAGGTGGAGAATTCTGTTATATTTAAGCAGGTCTTTGTCGGAGAGAATTGTGTGATCAAAAATTCCATTGTCCTGAATGATGTATATCTGGGTGATAATGTTCATTTAGAGAATTGCATTGTGGAGAGCCGGGATACCATCCGGGCAAATACTTATCATATGGGTGAAGATGGTATTAAGATTGTAATCGAATCGAATGAACGCTATGTATTATAATCTAACGGGGAAAGGTGTATCTTATGACTATTACTGATGTGAGAGTAAGGAAAGTTGCAAAAGAAGGAAAGATGCGGGCAGTGGTCTCTATTACGCTGGATGATGAATTTGTAGTTCATGATATTAAAGTGATTGAAGGAGAAAAAGGTCTCTTCATTGCGATGCCGAGCCGTAAAGCTACGGACGGGGAATATCGTGACATTGCGCATCCAATCAATTCCCAGACGAGAGAACATATTCAGAGCATTATTCTGGAGGAATATAAGAAAGCTGTTCAGACAGATGAAGGAGCAGCGGATATGATGGCAGCAGAGGCATAATGAGAGAAGTGTGAGTATAGGAAAACAAGGGGCTGTAAAATAAGTCCCTAAAAGAAAAGTCGCCCAGACCGTGAGGTCTGAGCGACTTTTTTGGTATAATTAGGAACTTATTTTGCTGTAGTTACGCTTTAATGTGTCAGCCATGATGTTCTGAACGTAGTTCCCGATGAATTTTTTGTCCTCCCTGGAGAGGGTGTTTACGTCAATGGGAGTGCCGTATTCCATAATGACATGGGTGGAGCGAATCCAGGGCATGTGGTCTTCCATGATCTGAGAAGAGCGGTTGATGGTGACGGGGATAATGGGACATCCTGTTTTGGTGGCAATTTTAAATGCACCGTCTTTAAAGGGAAGCATTTCCCGTTCATCTGCGTTTTTACTCCGGGTGCCTTCCGGACAGACTGCAATGGAGATGCCGGATTTTACCTGCTCAATGGCGGTCAGGATGGTTTTCAGGCCGGCCTTGATATCGTTACGGTCTAAAAACAGGCAGTAGAGCCGTTTCATCCAAAGGGAGAGCAGCGGTACCTTGGCAATCTCTTTTTTGGCTATGAAGCCGGTAAGGCCGGGAACGCGGGAGTAGACCAGCAGCACATCGAAATAGCTTCGGTGGTTGATCACATAGAGAACAGGTTTGTCTTTCGGAACATTCTCTTCTCCGATCAGGGTGAGCTTCGTGCCGGAGAGCCAGAGAACCACTTTAAAGATCCACTGGACCATGCGCAGGGAGCTGATGTCCCTGGCATGGGGGTATTTTTTGCCGATGAGCCATTCTGCGAACTGGACCGGTATAGTCAGCACCAGAAAAAGTACGACGACAAGGAGTATCAAAATTAAACGTATCATAGTTTATCCTTTCGATCTACCGGTTATAGAGACGCGTGGTCTGCAGCAGCCATTCCCGGCGCTCTTTTGTCAGATCCTGGGCGGTATAACGGAAACTCCAGTTGGCAGCAGCTACGCCGGGGGTATTCATTCTGGCTTCACTGCCAAGCATCAGCAGATCCTGTATCGGAAAAATGGCATATTGTGCGATGGAACTGAAACAGAAACGAATGAAATCCAGGCTGACGCGGTTTCCGTCTGTATTTCCATAGCGGCGAATCCTGTCTTTTATCTCATCAGGCTGCTGAGAGTACCAGCCCATGGTGGTATCATTGTCATGGGTGCCGGTATAGCAGATGCAGTTGGTAGAGGTATAAAAATGAGGAATGTAATTGTGATCTGTCATATCACCGAAGCCGAACTGAAGCACTTTCATGCCGGGGAAACAGAACATATCCCGTAATTGCTCCACCTCCGGGGTGATGACACCCAGGTCTTCAGCAAAAATCGGGAGATCGGTGCCAAGCTGTTTTTGAATGGCAAGAAACAGGTCTTCGCAGGGACCTTTTACCCATTTTCCGCCGATGGCGGTCTCCTCTTCGGCCGGTACGGACCAGTAGGCCTCAAATCCGCGGAAATGATCAATTCGCAGATAATCCACCAGGGCAAGCTGACGGCGGATGCGCTCCACCCACCACTGGTAATCGGTGGCCTGATGATACTCCCAGTCATACAGAGGATTGCCCCACAACTGTCCGGTGGCAGAAAAATAATCCGGGGGAACTCCTGCCACACTGATGGGATAGCCTTTGGAATCCAACTGAAACAGCTTTTTGCCGGCCCAGACATCACAACTGTCCAGAGCTACAAAAATAGGAATATCTCCGATGATTTCAATCTCGCGGTCATGGGCGTAATCCCGCAGTTCCATCCACTGCTTCTGGAAAATAAACTGGACGAACTGATAGTATTCTATCTCATCTGCCAGCTTTTCGGCCCAGATTTTTTTGACTGCCGGGGTGGGAGATTTGAGATCGTCTTCCCATTCCAGCCAGCAGCGGCCTTCATGAGCATCTTTGCCCGCCATAAAGAGACAGTAATCCTCCAGCCAGCTTTTCTCAGCCTCACGGAAAATATCGAATTCCTCCAGGAGCGTTTTATCCGGAGTGTGATGGAAGGTGGCAAAGGCGGCTTTTAACAATTTAGTCTTGAATGTGATGACGGGACCGTAATCTGTCTTGCGGTCATCCCATTCTGGCATGGAAGCAAGATCCTCTTTCGTCAGCAGATCCATTTCCATCAGTTTTTCAGGGCTGATTAACAGCGGCTGTCCGGCAAAAGCGGAAAAGCCCTGGTAAGGAGAGTCACCAAAACCGGTGGGACCAAGAGGAAGTACCTGCCAGAGATGCTGTCCGGAGGCTTCCAGAAAGTCAATAAAATCATAAGCCCCCTGTCCGAGATCACCGATGCCGTAAGGGGAGGGGAAAGAGGTGGGATGCACCAGAATGCCGGAAAGACGCTGTCCGGGTTTCTTTTTTGGCGTTTCTTTTGTAAGTATGGTATTCATGGGATTGTTCCAAAATTCAGACAGAAATAATCTGTCTGATATCCTTTCATCTGAGATTTAGATCTTGTTTAATTATAGCGAATTACGGGGGGAAACGCAAGAAATATGTTATGTAACGGTGCCTTCAAGATTTAAGAAAACCGGAATGGACAAACGGAAAGAAAATGATTATACTTTATAGGGTAAATAGGATCAACAAGAGGAGGACTGATATGTACTTTAAAATGTTTCATGAAAATTATAATGTGGCTGATTTGGAACGATCCATGAAATTTTATCAGGAGGCGCTTGGGCTGACGCAGCAGAGAAGCGTCTGCGCACCGGATGGCTCCTTTAAGATTGTGTATCTTGGAAATGAAGAGACGGATTTTCAACTGGAACTGACCTGGTTAAAGGATCACCCGCAGAAGTATGATCTGGGAGAATGTGAATTTCATCTGGCATTCCAGACAGAGGACTTTGCGGCAGCTCATGCCCTGCATGAGAAGATGGGATGCATTTGCTTTGAAAATACCGATATGGGTATTTATTTTATCACGGATCCGGATGGCTACTGGCTGGAAATCGTACCGGCTGATTTTTGGGATAAATAAACAAAGAATTTTCACATTTTTGCGATATAATTGCGAAATGGAATGAATTGGTATATAATAAGGAAAATGTTCAGCAAACGGATTAGCACATTTTTGCGTGACTAATGAGGAGAATTTTATGAAAAGCAAACAATTGATGACATTGGGGCTGTGTGTGATGCTGGCAGCAGGTCCGGGTACCTGCTGGGCGGCTGAGGAGGAGATTTCTGTGACTGAGACGCAGTCAGCTTCCGAAACAGTCCGGACGGAAGAACCCCAGACAGCGGCACCGGTTACGGAACCGCCTACGGAACCGCCGACAGAACCACCTACAGAACCGCCCACAGAACCGCCGACAGAGCCGGCTACAGAGCCGGCTACACAGGCGCCGACTGAGACGATGCCGGAAATCCCGGCGACAGAAGCGCCGGTGACAGAGACTCCGGTGACAGAGGCACCGGTTACGGAAGCACCTTCCGAGACCATCACGGAACCGGGCACTGAGACCGGGACTGAACCGGGCACCGGGACGGAGCCGGGCTCTGAGACCGAGACTGAGACGGATCCGCTGATCGAAGAAGAGAGCGAATCAGAAAAAGAGACGGAACCTCAGATATCAAATGAAGAATTGATATCCAGACAGAATATCGTTGTCCCGCCGGATATTTCTCTGGAATTTCGTTTTAAACAGACAGAAAAGGTATATGCAGTAGTGAAAGTGCCCGAGGGAACTGTGATCCGGGAAGAACAGTCTGAGATTGGCGCTGCAGTGGGAAAGATAGAATATTATGGCGTTTGCTACATACTGGCGGATGCAGATCAGGAATGGGTCTATGTGGAGTCAGGAAACGTCCGCGGATTTATTCATTCCGCCGATATTGCGACGGGAGATACCGCCGGCCGGCTGATACAGGTAAAGGGAGAAGACAGTCTTCCCACAGCGGTATTGACCATGGCCCGTTCAGAGAACGATGCCTTTACATATACCCATACGACGGTATATCCAGTGATGGCATCTAAGAACTATGCAGTGGCAGCGCAGGATATTAATATTCTGGAAGCAAGGCAGAACACGGCCAGAGCGACCGGCAGTCTGGCAGAAGGAGGACTCTGTTATATCCTGGCGGACGAGGGCAGTGAATGGGTATATGTGGAATCCGGCAATGCCAGAGGATTTGCAGAAGCATCATTGTTAAAGACCGGTTCGGCGGCAGTGGATATTGTGGAAAAAACCGGAGAAAATAATATGGCAGCAGCAGATGTGCTCGTTGAGCCGGAAGAGAACGAAGCCTGTTATTATACTCTTACCTCCGTAAAGGAAGCATCCCAGTCCGCACTGACCAGGAGCGCTATGGTTAATTTTTCGCTGCAGTTCCTGGGCAATCCTTATGTATGGGGCGGTACCAGCCTGACCAGCGGATGTGACTGCTCCGGATTTGTACAGAGTATTTATTCCTATTTTGGTTATAGTATACCGAGAGTGGCAGAATATCAGGCTGTATACGGAATGCAGATACCGATTGATTCGGCAGAACCGGGAGATTTGATTTTCTATGCAAGAAATGGTTATGTGTACCATGTTTCCATGTACATTGGAGATGGTCAGGTGATACAGGCTGCCAATAAAAATCTGGGTATCATTACCAGCGGCATCGGCGGAAACGCTGTATGGGCTACCAGGGTTATCCAGGATTGATACACAGCGTCAGCCAATTTGCGGAGGCAAATTTAGAATGGGCTGATGTTTTAGAGGAAGAGGAGAATATGAAAAAAACTAAAATTATATGCACCATGGGACCGAACGCAGACAATCGTGACATTATGAAAGCACTGGCAGAAAACGGAATGGATGTGGCCAGATTTAACTTTTCCCATGGTTCCTATGAAGAACAGAAGAAACGTATGGATCTGCTGAAAAATGTCAGAGAAGAAGTGAAAAAGCCAATTGCCATTCTTCTGGATACCAAGGGACCGGAAATCCGTACCGGTACACTGGCGGGAGGAAAGAAGGTCAGACTGGAAGAAGGACAGCAGTTTATCCTTACCACGGAGAATGTGGAGGGGGATCAGGCGAAATGCAGCCAGACCTACAAGGATCTGCCAAAGGATCTGAAGGCCGGGGATCGTGTGCTGATCGATGACGGACTGATCGAACTCACCGTGGTGAGCCTGACAAAGACCGATGTGGTCTGCCGCGTGGACAATGGGGGAGAGCTGGGAGAACGCAAGGGAATTAACCTGCCGAATGTGCAGATTCACCTTCCGGCCATTACAGAAAAGGATAAAAAAGACATTATTTTCGGTATCGAGCAGGATATTGATTTTATTGCAGCCTCTTTTGTGCGCAGTGCAGCAGCGGTGAAGGAGATCAAGAAACTGCTGAAAGAGCATAATGCAGAGCATATTGATGTAATTGCCAAGGTGGAAAATGCAGAGGGCATTCACAATATCGATGAGATTATCCGGGCTGCAGATGGGGTAATGGTGGCAAGAGGTGATATGGGTGTGGAGATTCCGGCCTATGAGGTACCTCACTATCAGAAGCTTATTATTGAAAAATGCAATGCTCTTTCCAAGCCGGCCATCGTGGCTACCCAGATGCTGGATTCTATGATCCGCAATCCAAGGCCAACCAGAGCAGAGGTGACGGATGTGTCCAATGCGATTACCGAAAGCGCCGATGCGATCATGCTTTCCGGTGAGACTGCCATGGGAAAATATCCGATTGAGACACTGCAGACCATGGTTCAGATCGCGGAGTATGCGGAAAGCAATATGGAGTACGAAATTCCGGATTTCTGCGGACTGAAGGGCGATGCAAATGTATCCAGCGCAGTGGGCGTGGCGGCAGTGCGTACTGCATCCAATGTCCAGGCAGCCTGTATCGTGACCCCTACCATGTCAGGACAGACTGCGCGTCTGGTCTGTAATTTCCGCCCGAAGGCGCCGATCTATGCGGTTACGCCCAATGAGCGGGCGCAGAGGAAGATGCAGATTGACTGGGGCGTGCTTCCCCTCAGAGGATATCAGGAAGATTCTACGGAGAATATTATTTCCCATGCCATGTATGTGGTAAAACGGGAAAAGCTGGTACAGTCAGGCGATATGGTAGTATTTACTGCAGGAGATCCTTCTACGAATTTGGTTCGCGGAAAAGGAAATATGACGAATATGATGCATGTGATCGAAGCAAAATAAAATATTAAGAAAGTTTTAATATTGTGTTACAGAAATCTTAAACTGCCTCTGCTAGACTGTACTTGAGAAAATGTGTGGTCCGGAAGGGGCAGTTGCTGTATAAAGGTGATGGGGGGATTGGATGTATAATATACTGGTGTGTGATGATGAGAAAGAAATCGTAGATGCGGTGGATATTTATCTGACACAGGAGGGGTATCATATTTTTAAGGCATATGATGGTCTGCAGGCGCTGGAGATTCTGAAAAAGGAAACGATCCATCTGCTGATCCTGGATCTGATGATGCCGAAGATGGACGGGATTCATGCTACTCTCAAGATCAGAGAGGAGAGCAGTATACCGATTATTATTTTATCAGCGAAATCGCAGGACAGCGATAAGATCCTGGGATTAAATATAGGCGCAGATGATTATGTGACGAAGCCATTTAATCCTCTGGAGCTGGTGGCCAGAGTCAAGTCCCAGCTTCGCCGGTATACTACCCTGGGCACGATCCAGGAGGATAAGGAAGAGCTGGTATACCGTACCGGAGGCCTGGTGGTCAATGACGAACGGAAGGAGGTCCTGGTGGACAGCGAACTGGTGAAGCTGACCAGGATTGAATACAATATTCTGCTTTTGCTGATCAAAAATAAGGGCAAGGTATTTTCTATTGATCAGATCTATGAGCAGATCTGGAACGAAGAGGCATTTTGTGCGGATAATACAGTTACGGTGCATATCCGCCATATTCGGGAAAAAATCGAGATCGATCCCAAAAATCCAAGATATCTGAAGGTAATGTGGGGGATTGGGTATAAAATAGAGAATATAGAGTAAATAAAATAGTATAAACCGAGGTAATGGATGAAGCGATTATGGTATCAGACAGGATATAAAAGTGCCGGTATTGCATTGCAGGGGCTGCTGGCCGGGATTATCACGCTCTGCCTGCTGAACATCGGATACTGGACGGAAGGCAGCCTGGGTGTCACCGAGATGGGAAAAAGCTACGAAGAAACTTCAGTTTTTCTTCAGTTGGTGACAGATACCGTGAATGAGAAGATTTCTTATGAGCAGAATAAAGAATTGTTCGAACAGAACGACCAGTATGATGAGCTGAAAGAGATCGATATCCAGCAGTATGTGGAAGGCACTGCGGACGATGTCAATCTGAATACAACTTATTATATCAGAGATCTGTTGGAATTCTATGAAACTGGCGGCCAGAAGATTCTGGCGGCCAGGATTACGGAGCTTCAGACCAGGGGGATTTCAGATCAGGAGATGGGAGAGCTTCTGGATGAAGATGCAGGGACGCTGGAGACGGTGCTTCCTATTTCGGGGAGCAGTTTGTCGGAGTATTCCAGGCTGAATCCAAATCCTTCGATTTCTCTGCTGGGATTTTATCAGGAGCTGAGCGAGACCAGCCAGGAAATCTACCAGCGCTACAAGGCTTATCAGCTTTCCCAGGCGGAGACCGGAGGGGAAGGCAACAGTGAAGCCCCCAGCAATATCCGGTATTATATCGAAAATACAGGGACCAAAGAACGCTATACCAATCTTGGGGTGAAAAGCTTTACCGGAGCTCAGAGAATGATACAAAACAGCGATGAACTGAATTTTCTGTATGAAGGTGAACGCAGTTTCAATATCATGGTGGCCAATACCGAGCATGTGCTCAGTGATACGGCGGCTCAGTGGTTTATCAATATGCGTTTCCTTGGACCGGGGGAGCGGGTGATTCTGGCAGTGGACCGCTCCTATTCCATCGGAGATGAGCTGCAGCAGGGATTTTATGCGTATGAGCAGAGGGAGCCGGTTCTGTTTGCCAGTGTGGCTGGAGGTGCGATTAGTCTGCTTGGGCTGCTGGCTCTGCTGATCATTTCGATTGTGACAGCAGGAAGAAAGGAAGAGAAGGGGCCCCTGGAGCTGAACGGATTTGACCAGATCCCTACGGAAATTGCGGCGGGGCTGTGTCTGATCACAGGGATAATCTGGTATCTTCTGGTAGTGCAGATCAAAGAACGGTATCTTTACACATACTTTTTCAGTCAGCTTCTGATGCTGGTGGCAGTGACTGTGGAATACTGGATTTTTCTGTTCAGTGTGCTGAGCCTGGTGCGCAGGATAAAGGCCCGGATGCTGTGGCGAAACAGTGTCAGCTATGCGGTTGCGCTGGGCTGCCGGCAGGTTTACAGCGCAAAACAGACTTCGCAGCGTCTGCTGATCGGTTATATTCTGTTTTTTGCTCTGAATTTCTTCTTTCTGCGTTTTTTTGGAGTGACCGGGATTTTTCTGGTTCTGGTGATGGATATGGCGGTTCTGCTGTATTTGATGCGGGACGTTGTGGGAAAACAGAGCGTGCGGGAAGGGCTGTCCCAGATTGCCAAGGGGCGTTTGAACTATAAAATAGACACCTCCGTATTGACAGGAGAAGCGCTGGAGATGGCAGCGGCGGTGAACGAGATGGGAGACGGGCTTGCAAAGGCGGTGGATGCGATCGTAAAAAATGAGCGTCTGAAAGCGGAGCTGATCACCAATGTATCTCATGATATTAAGACACCTTTGACTTCAATCATTAATTACGTGGATTTGCTGCAGAGGGAAAATCTTCAGAATGAAAAGGCCAGGGAATATATTGACGTTTTGAATCACAAATCCCAGCGGCTGAAGCAGTTGACGGAGGATCTGCTGGAGGCCAGCCGGATCAATTCCGGAAATGTAGAGCTTCAGATCATAGAACTGAAGCTGCATCAGCTTCTGCAGCAGGCTTATGGTGAGTTTGCAGAACGGATGGAGGAAAATAAGCTGGAGATGGAGCTTTCTATTCCAAAGGCGCCGGTGCTGATCCAGGCAGACGGAAGGCAGCTCTGGCGGGTATTTGAAAATCTGCTGGGTAATATGGTGAAATACTCCAAGCCGGAGACAAGGGTATCCCTTAAGCTGCAGGCGGAGGGACAATTGGCGGTGGTCACCTTCCGCAATCAAATGAAACAGAAGCTGAACATCAGCGCCCAGGAGTTGCAGGAACGTTTCGTCCGGGGGGATCTGAGCAGAAATACCGAGGGGAGCGGGCTGGGACTGTCCATCGCCAAGAGCCTGACCGAGCTGATGAACGGTACTTTCGAAGTGTCGCTGGAAGAGGACTTTTTTATTGTTACCCTGAATTTTGAATGCAAAAATAATGAGGGTGTCACTTCTAAAAATTAAAAGAAAAGAAAGAAAAAAGGGTATTTTGGAATATCTAAAAAAATTATGAACTCTGTGCTACTCGTATTGACACAAAAAAGTTTTAGGTTTACCATATTCTTCAGAAGCCGGCAGCGGTAAACTGCCGGGATGGAAAGGTGGACCCCTATTATGAAAGAAAAGTTTATGAGGTTTATGAGCGGAAGATACGGCACAGATGAGTTTTCCAAATTTTTGCAAATTGCAGCAGTGGTCTGTATGGTGTTAAATCTGTTTGTGAGAAACGGCATCCTGAATACCGCGGTGCTGCTGCTGTTGGTCTATGTGTATTTTCGTATGTTTTCTAAAAATATTCAGAAGCGTTATGGGGAGAATATAAAGTATCTGGAGCTGAAGGACAAGTTTTTCTCCGTTTTCCGGAAAGAAAAGAATATGGCGGAGGACCGGAAAACAAATCACATTTATAAATGTCCGAATTGCAAACAGAAGATCCGTGTGCCAAAGGGCAAAGGGAAGATCTGTATTACCTGCCCTAAGTGTAAAACGGAGTTCACCAAGAAGAGCTGAAGAGCCGCCCTCTGAATGGGGCAGGACAGGTCGGGACTGGTGCAGCTCTTGACCGGGCCGTGGGGAAGGCCGCTGAGACACTGTGCCAGGGAGGCAGCCGCTTCCGGGAGAAAAAATATATGTTTGGATATATCTGTATTAATCAGCCGGAGCTGAAAATAAAGGATTATGAGACATACCGCGGTTATTACTGCGGTCTTTGTCATAATTTACACAAACGCTATGGACGAATTGGCCAGATGCTGTTAAACTATGATATGACTTTTCTGATTATTCTGCTGTCAGGATTGTATGAACCGGAGGAGGCGGAGTGCAGACGCCGCTGTATTCAGCATCCGGTAAAGGAGCATGTGCAGATCCGCAATGAGATTACGGATTATGCAGCGGATATGAATATACTGTTGTCCTACCAGAAGGCACTGGATGACTGGAAAGACGAGCACAGCCAGCCAAAAAGGGTACTGGCTGCTTCTTTGCGTAAAGATTATGGAAGACTGCGGAAGCAGTATTCAAGGCAGGCAAAGACACTGGAACAGTGCATTCGGAAACTTTCCGAAGCAGAAGAAAATAAGTCAGAGGATATCGACTACGTGGCAGGACTCACCGGCAGGTTTTTGGGTGAGATGATGGTATGGAAAGAAGATATCTGGCAGGAGGAGCTTAGAATGCTGGGCTTCTACCTGGGGAAATTTGTATATTTAATGGATGCCTTTGAAGATATGGAGAAGGATGAAAAGCAGGGGAATTATAATATTTTCCTCATTCTGAAGGAAAAGCATCCTGAAAATTACCAGAAAGCGGCAGAAGCGATTCTGACAGATATGATGGCGGAGTGCTCGAAAGTATTCGAACGGCTTCCCATTATCAAAAGGGCGGAAATCCTGCGTAATATTATATATTCCGGGGTCTGGTGCAAATATGCAGTGATTCTGGAGAAGCGAAGCAGCAAAGTGAAAAAAGAAATTGAGGAAAAAGAATGAGAAATCCATATGAGATTTTAGGGATTCCGACAAATGCGTCAGATGATGAGATAAAGAAAGCGTACCGTTCTATGAGCCGGAAGTACCATCCGGATGCAAATGTAAATAATCCGAATAAGGCACAGGCAGAGGAAAAATTTAAAGAAATCCAGCAGGCTTACCAGCAGATCATGAAGGAAAAAGAGCAGGGATATTCCGGCTATGGAAGCGGCCAGAGCGGAAGTCAGGGCAGCAGCCAGGGACAGAGCGCATATGATGATTTTGGCGGCTTCGGAGGTTTTGGCGGCTTCGGTGGCTTTGGCGGTTTTGGCGGATATGGCCAGCGTCAGGCGGACACCAGCTATACAGAGGAAGATGTGCGGATGCAGGCTGCTGTGAATTACATTAACAGCAGACATTATCAGGAGGCCCTGCATGTTTTATCTGAATTGAAGGATCGTACCGCCAGATGGTATTATCTGAGTGCTTTGGCGAATTCCGGTCTGGGAAACAACGTGACGGCAAAGGAACACGCTGCTATGGCAGCGCAGATGGAACCGGGAAATCAGCAGTATCAGCAGCTTGTCCAGCAGTTGGAGCATGGCGGCCAGTGGTACCGGAGCATGGGAGATTCCTACGGAAGTCCGCTGGATGGCAGCGGAGACTGGTGTATGCGGCTGTGTATGCTGAATGCATTCTGTAGCTGCTGCTGTCCGGGTGTGCGTGTCTGCGGATGCTAATAAGGGCGCGAAAGCTTTTAGAGGGGAGAAGGCTCTCTAAGGGCGTGAAAGCTTTCAGAGGGCCGATGATTCTCTAAGGGCGTGAAAGCTTTCAGAGGGCCGAAGGTTTTTCTAAGGGCGTGAAAGCTTTCGGAGGGCTGAAGGTTTTCTAAGGGCGCGAAAGTTTTCAGAGGGCCGAAGGTTTTCTAAGGGAGTGAAAGCTTTCAGAGGGCCGAAGGTTTTCTAAGGGAGTGAAAGTTTTCAGAGGTGAGAAGGCTCTCTAAGGGCGTGAAAGTTTTCAGAGGACCGAAGGTTTTCTAAGAGTGCCGATGATTCTATAAGGGTTTAAAAAAATAAAGATCGGAAAGATCAGGATAAGAAGGAAGATTATGCTACATTTAGAGGAAGCGATATCGGGGATTGGACCGATTGATCGGGAGAAGATGGAGGAAGCCTGGAAACACTGGGATTCTCTGTGCAAGCCGCTGCGCGGCCTGGGCAGGCTGGAAGAGATGGTGGTCAGGCTGGCCGGAATACAGGGAACTGCCACTCCAGAGTGCAGCAAACGTGCGGTGGTGATCATGGGAGCCGATAATGGTGTGGTGGAAGAAGGCGTCAGTCAAACCGGGAGTGAGGTGACAGCTCAGGTTCTGGAAAACATGGGTGAGAAGAAAAGCAGTGTCTGTGTTATGTCCAGGATTCTGAATGCGGATGTGATACCGGTTAACATTGGTATGAATACGGATGGCAGACATCCGGCGGTCCGCAATCTGGTGGTGCGCCATGGAACCGGTAATATTGCGAAGGGTCCGGCCATGAGCCGGGGGGAATGTATTCAGGCCATTGAGACAGGAATTTCGGTGACAGGAGAGTTAAAAGAGCAGGGATATGATCTGGTTCTCACCGGAGAGATGGGGATTGGCAATACCACCACCAGCTCCGCCTGTGCCGCTGTTCTTTTTCAAAAAGAGGCAGAGTATGTGACCGGACGGGGAGCAGGCCTGTCCAGTGATGGACTGAATCACAAGATTCAGGTGATTAAGCAGGCGATTCGGGTGAACTGTCCGGATCCGGCGGATCCTCTGGATGTGATTGCAAAGGTTGGAGGTCTGGATATCGCCGGGATGGTGGGATGCTTTCTTGGGGCAGCCTATTACCATATGCCGGTGTTTATTGATGGGCTTATTTCAGGGATTGCTGCTTATGCGGCAAAGATTCTGTGCCCTTTCGCCATGGAATATATGTATGCTTCTCATTGCTCGGCAGAGCCTGCCGGCAAAATGGTTCTGGATGAACTGGGACTGGAGCCTCTTTTATATGCAGGAATGCATCTGGGAGAAGGAACCGGCGCGGCGGCGGTGCTGCCTTTGCTGGATCAGGCGCTGAATGTATATTATGGTCTTCCCAGCTTTTCCGATGGAAAGGTTGAGGATTATAAACATTTAAAGTAAGGAGGAAAAAATATGTCAGAATTGCAGCCGCATATTCGGTGCGGAAAAGAAGATGCAGCCAGATATGCTGTTTTGCCGGGGGATCCCCAGAGAGTGGAACGGGTAAAAGCGTTTTTGGATGATCCAAAGGATATTGCATTCAACCGGGAGCATAAGAGTGCCAGCGGATATTACAAAGGAGTCAAGGTGATGGTGGTTTCCACTGGTATGGGCGGAGCTTCTACCGGTATTGCAGTGGAAGAGCTGCGCAGGATCGGCGTGGAAGCGATGATCCGGATTGGAAGCTGTGGAGCTCTGGATAAAAAAATTCATCTGGGCGATCTGCTTCTGGTAAATGGAGCGGTGAGAGACGAGGGCGCTTCAAAAGCCTATATTGATCCTGTTTTCCCGGCAGTTCCGGATACGGAGCTTCTGATTGAGGTGATCAGGGCGGCAGAAAAAAATGGTTTTCCACACCATGTAGGAATTGCCAGAAGCCATGACAGCTTTTATACGGATCGGGAAGATGATATTGATGCATACTGGGCGCAGCGGAAGGTGCTGGGAGCAGATATGGAGACGGCGGCGCTGCTTACCATTGGTACTCTGCGTGGAATAAAGACAGCTTCCATTCTGAATAATGTGGTGGAATACGAGCAGGACCTCGAAAACAGCATTAATGAATATGTGGATGGGGAATCCGCGGTAAGCCGTGGGGAGCGAAACGAGATTATTGCTGCGCTGGAGGCGTTTGTGGCGCTGGAAGCAAAAAGAAATGCATAATTAACAGGATGCCGCCCTGCTTATGGCCTGTGCGGGCATCCGGCGGGACTGCAGAGGCGCGCACGGGTTTTGTCATGCGAAGCATGATGCGCGCCTCACAGCAAGAACGCAGAGGCGCGCACGGGTTTTGTCATGCGAAGCATGACGCGCGCCTCACAGCAAGAACGCAGAGGCGCGCACAGGTTTTGTCATGCGAAGCATGACGTGTGCCTCACAGCAAGAATGCAGAGGCGTTCCTGAGTCAGTCAAATACATACATTCCAAAATAGGCCACCAGACCGGGGCCAAGGTCGTAGTCCCAGTTCAGGGAGTCGGCTAACTGCTGGACGTAGATGCAGTAGGCGGAGACACAGGAGGCCTTCAGGTCGGGGAAGCGACAGGGTTCGTTCTTTACGATGGAACATTCGGGGCAGATACTGCAGCCGCTGGCGGCGATCATAAATCCATTTCTGTTTTCTTCCGGTATTTCTTTTATAAAATCCCGTATCATGGCATTATGTTTTTTCTTATCTTTTTTCAGTAGCGCTTTGTCCTCCAGATCGGGAATTTCCCAGATGGACTGAAGAAAAAAGGCATGTTTGCGGGCCAGAACCCGTTCTTTCATTTCGTCGGTGGTACCGCAGGCCGGAGGGCAGGCATAATTGACACCGTACATTCCACAGGAGTTATCTTCGCAGCAGATGCGAAACTCCGGTCTGAAAATAATTTGTTTTGTATCAATCAGTGCAGCGGCCGAGAAACCAAGGCTGGCTGCTTTTTCTATGAGAATTTTTTCATTCATATCATTCTATTCCTTTGTCAGTGTATTTGGAGCGTCTGAAGACGCAAAATTCAAAGCAGCGAAGCTGCATCAGTAATATGAAATTCGTCCAGGTTTTGTTCTGCCATTATTTTTAATTTTTTCAGCAGCGCACGCGTCTGTGCCTTTTTTTCTTCTGTGGCCCGATAGGCAGGAATGCATACGCTGACGGCTGCAATAATCTTATTTTTATTGCGAAGGGAAACAGCGATGCACAAAATTCCTTCCGTGAGTTCCGAAAATTCATAGGCAAAGCCGGTGCGGCGGACTTCCTGCAGCGTCTGAAAGAGAGTATCCATGGAGGTGATGGTGGTAGGCGTGTAAGAAGCCAGGCCGTCCGGATATAAGGCCTCCAGTTCTTTTCTGGTGCAGTCACAGATGAGAGCTTTTCCTATCCCGGTGCAGTAAGCGGGCAGAGTCTGCCCCACATGGGAACGCAGTGTGATAGGATTGTCTGCCTCTGTCTTTGCCACATATAATATGCTGTTGCCTGAGAGGATGCCAAGATGGCAGGTTTCACCGCAGGCCTGCACCAGTTGTTTCATGCAGCTTCGGATGAAATCAAAGGAGGAATGGGCGCTTTCATAGGCGCTTCCGACAAAATAAGTGTTCTGCCCGATGTGGTACTGTCCGGTCGATGCGTTTAAAAGCAGAAAATGCCGGTTTTCCATTGTGTGGACAATGGGAAAAAGGCTGCTTTTTGGTGCATTAAGAAGCCGGGACAGTTCCGCTAAGGTGTACCCGTCTTTGCTGCGGGAGATTAACTCCAGAATTTCTAGAACCCGGAGGGTGGAGCGGTGTTCCGTGGATGCCATAGGGATATTTTCTCCTTTGTGTTTTTTTGAATAATCGATAGTTACAGTTCCGCTTTGGAATGAGGACGCTTCCCGGCAGACTGCCCTGGGTATGTCCCGGGGGCTGTTTCGAAGGTCAAGAGCATCTAAGGCTTCTGCAAGGTACCCCAAAAGCAGGAATTGGGAGCCATAACTCACCTTCGGCTCAGACAAATGACTCCCAATTCCATGGGGTGCCTTACAGAAGCCAAGATGCTACCTTCGTCTCTGCGAGACTCCGTGTTCTCGATTGCTTTGCAATCGGAACATATTTAGACCTTCTGCAAATGCCCCCCGGGACATACCCGGGGCAGCCTCCCGGGAAGCTGTGCATCAAGTAAAGGCGGAACCGTAACAAACAATAACTGTGAACTTCCAACAAAATTAACTCTCGAATTATGTGACTGCCCTAGCTTTAAGCTTTTTTGATAATTATGTGCTAAATATTTGAGAAATAAATAACCCTCTAATGGGTTGACGATTTATTTTAGTGATTGCACTAAAATAAGGCTTTCAGATATTTGTTTTGGACGAGAGTTAATTTTTCGGGAAGTTCACAATAACGGATCCTGTCTGAAACATATTGACATTTTAACAGTTCCATGCTATTTTGTAAACAGCAGTTCGTAAATAAATACGAGTTCGCATATAAGAACAATAAGGAGGAGCAATGCAGAAAAAAATTATAGCAAATGTATTGGAGAAAAAACTGATTGCGATTGTGCGCGGGATGGAGCCGGATGCATGTCTGGAGTTGGGGAAAGCGCTTTATGCAGGCGGCATTGATATGATCGAGGTTACCTTCAATCAAAAAAGTACCAATCATTTTGCAGACACGACGAAGGCAATTTCTATACTGAAGGAGCAGATGGGAGATAAAGTAATGGTGGGGGCCGGTACGGTACTTTCGGCAGAGCAGGTGGATCTGGCGAAGGCGGCCGGAGCAGGGTACATTATTACACCGTCTACAGATCCGGCGGTGATCCGCTATGCAAAACAGCAGGGGCTGGTGGCCATGCCAGGTGCATTTACCCCTTCGGAAATCGTGGAAGCTTATCAGGCCGGAGCTGATTTCGTGAAGGTATTTCCAGCAGGAAATATGGGGGCCTCATACATAAAAGCAGTGAAAGCGCCTCTTTCCCATATCCGTCTGCTGGCGGTGGGCGGTGTAAATGAAAAAAATGTAGCGGAATTTTTGCGGGCAGGAGCAGTGGGGGCGGGCGTAGGCGGCAATCTGGTGAACAGAGAATGGATCGCTGCAGGTGAGTTTGGACGCATCACAGAGCTGGCCCGGGAGTATGTGCGGGCGGTTACATTTTCATAAGAAATGAGAATATTTTTAACGTATAGTGGGGCAGTATCAGCCACGTTTGCTGAAAGGGAAAGTAAATTCAGACTGGGCTGATATTCGGTCAGGAGGATAAAACGATGGCAAAAGCAGTATGTTTTGGGGAGATTATGCTCCGGTTAAATCCGGAGGGGTATCAGCGGTTTGTACAGGCGGCGAAGTTTGAAGCTTCTTATGCCGGCGGAGAGGCAAATGTGGCAGTGTCACTGGCGAATTATGGGCATAACGCATTTTATGTTACGAAGCTGCCGGACAATGAGATAGGTCAGAGCGCGGTGAACGATATGCGCAAATTTGGCGTGGACACAGGGAAAATTGTAAGAGGCGGTCCCAGGATGGGAATTTATTTTGTGGAAAAAGGAGCTTCCCAGCGTCCCTCGAAGGTGATCTACGACAGGGCGGGATCTTCGATTGCTTTGGCAAAGCGGGAAGAGTTTGATTGGGAGAGTATTTTTCAGGGAGCATCCTGGTTCCACTTTACCGGTATTACACCGGCTCTGGGGGGAGAAAATCCAGAGATATGCCTGGATGCCTGCAGGGCGGCGAAAAAAATGGGACTGACCATTAGCTGCGATTTGAATTACCGAAAAAAACTGTGGACCAGAGAAGAAGCAGGACGGGTGATGAGTGAGCTGATGCCTTATGTGGATGCCTGCATTGCAAATGAGGAAGATGCGGCAGATGTATTTGGCATTCATGCAGAAGGAACCGATGTTGGCAGCGGCAGGCTGAGCCGGGAAGGCTATATCAGTGTGGCAAAGGAACTGTCCGAACGGTTTGGCTGCAGCAATGTGGCAATTACACTGCGCAGCAGCATCTCTGCTACGGACAATAAATGGGCGGGTATGCTCTATCGGGATGGAAATGCCTGCTTTTCACCGGAATATCTGGTTCACATCGTAGACCGTGTCGGGGGCGGGGACTCCTTTGGCGGAGGTCTGATCCACAGCCTGCTCAGTGACTATGACCAGCAGAAGGCGATTGACTTTGCGGTGGCGGCATCCTGCCTGAAGCATACCATTGAGCATGATTTCAATCTGGTGACGGAAGCGGAGGTGGCCTCACTGGCCGGCGGAAATGCTTCCGGAAGAGTTCAGAGATAAAGCCTCCGGTCTGCAAAAGGCTGAAGTGCATCGAACGAAAATAAATTTTTTAGAAATTAAATATAAAATAAAATAGAAGTGTTGTAAAATAGAACAGACGGAGGCTGCAGATGGAATGCTGCGGATTCCGTCTGCTTGGCATATCATTCCTGCAGCAGATACGAAAAAGGGCGGAGAAAACAATTGAAAAACAGAAAAGAAACAATACGCTGGAAACTGATGAAATATTTTTTGATGGTAGTGATGATTATGGGAATCTGTCTTTTTGCATTCTACCGTATTTCCATGGATAATGTAACCGGAGTGGCGGTGACCTCCATGGAAAATATTCTGGAAAAGATCAATCTGGATACATACAATACCCTTCATGAAGCGCAGCGGATTGCGTACCTGGAGGCAAAGGACAGTGAAATACAGGCCGCTCTCAGAAACGATCTGCCTTCGGATGAGCAGGAGAAGTACCGGCAGCGGATGGATTTCAATTCAAAGCTCTGGTACATGAACCGCTATACAAAGGACCTGGACGGGATCTACATACTGGGGGAAAACGGTGCGCAGTTCCGTTCGGCAAACCGGTCTATGATGCTTCAGGATTTCAGAGAGGATGACTGGTATCAGAAGGTTAAGGCTTCAGAAACACCCCTGTGGACCTGCCAGAGCACGGGATCGTTCCTGATACGGGATATCGATAACTATATGATCTCAATCATGGTTCCGGTGATTGACCGGGCATCCTACCGCTTTCTTGGCGTGACGGTGGTGGATGTGCGCATGGATGACCTGAAGCAGATCAGCCAGAATGGCATGGTATTTGACGGTATGCTGATGCTGCTGGATGAAAATAATAAGGTGCTCTATTCGGACTACGAAGGAAAGATAGAAGAAGAACAGATGGAACGGCTGAAAACGATTCTTTCCCAGGAAAAGCTGGAAGAGAGCACCACAGAAATCAGCATGGATGATTCGGGGTTTTTGATTTCAAGTATGCCGCTGGATATTGCAGGCTGGAAAATTGTGGGTATGGTATCCCATGATATGATCTACAGTGAAAGCAATGCGGTTCGGAATCTGATGCTGGTGGTCAGCGCAGTCTGCATCTTTCTTTCGGTCATGCTCTCGGCATGGGTTTCAAAAGGGATTTCCAGCCCGATCCTCTTTATCCGTTCCGTGATGAAAAAGGTGGAGCGGGGGGATCTGAAGGCGCATGCCCAGATCAGGCAGAAGGATGAGATCGGCGAACTGGCCGAGTCCTTTAATCATATGGTGGACAAGCTGAATATGCTGGTGGAGCAGCAGAAGCAGAGTCAGGAAAAGCTGCGTATGGCGGAGCTGAACGCGCTCCAGGCTCAGATCAACCCCCATTTCCTGTACAATACGCTGGATTCCATCAACTGGATGGCAAGGGCGGGGCAGGTGGATCAGGTCAGTGAAATGATCAATTCCCTCAGTATTTTTTTCCGCATCAGTCTCAGCAGGGGAAAGACCTTTATCACGGTGGGAGAGGAGCTGACACATGTGGAAAACTATATTCTGATTCAGAAAAAGAGATATGAACGGTATCTGGACTATGAGATCTCGGTGCCCGGGGAGCTTTACGGGTATCAATGCCTGAAAATGATCCTTCAGCCGCTGGTGGAAAACAGCATTTACCACGGGATCAAGGAAAAAGGAGAGCGGGGCATGATAAAGATCACAGCAGAGGAACGAAATGGAACCCTGCTGTTTCATGTGGCGGATACCGGACAGGGAATGACACAGGAGAAGCTCAGTGAACTTCAGCAGATGATGCAGGAAGGGCGGGAATATAACACCAGTGCCTACGGCGTCATTAATGTGCAGAGAAGAATACAGACTTATTTTGGCAGAGGATACGGGCTGCATTTTCAGAGCGCGTGGGGACAGGGAACAGAAGTGACCGTGGCAATTCCGAAAAGAACGGTACAGGAGGAACTTAATGAGCTGGAAGATAGTAATCGTGGAAGATGAGGATATCCTCAGAAATGGACTGATTCAAACAATATCGTGGGAAGACTATGGCTTTTTTGTCGCAGGAGATGCGGACAACGGCAGGCAGGGACTGGAACTGATTCAGGAAATCCAGCCGGATGTGGTATTTACGGACATTCGGATGGCGCAGATGGACGGTCTGACCATGGCAGAAAAAATTTATGAGTGGAATCCGGAGATACAGCTCGTCTTTATAAGCGGTTATGATGAATTTGAGTATGCAATGCGGGCGCTGAAGGTGGGAGCGGCAGAGTATATTTTAAAACCGGTGCAGTTGGAGCAGGTAATTGAAACGCTGGAAAAGTTATCAGCGAAATTGAGCCAGAGACAGAGTCAGAAAAAGGAATACAGCAAATTAAAACAACTGGAGGAATACAGCCTGGGAAGCATCCGTCAGGAGTTTTACCGCGCGGTTATTCATGGGGCAAAACAGAAATGCCATGAAAAAAATTATGAATCCATGATTCCAAAGGAGGAACGGGAGGGATATTTCAGCGCCATTATCGTGGTCTGGAAGGACTTCGCGGCATTGTCCATGAATGCGGATTATATCGGCATAATGGAAATGGATCATCGCTTTGAGGAAATGCTGACGGCGGTACTGGGGGATGATAAGGAATATACTATGGTACGGGGAAATGCGGGAGAGCGCATCCTGGTGCTGTGGGGAGAGGACAGGGAAAAACTCTGCCGGGAACGGGATCACTTGAGCAGGCGCCTGCTGGAAAATAAACATTCCGACTGCTCCTTTGAGGTAAATGCCGGAACCGCTGCCAGATATGTTTCCGGACTATATCAATCCTATCTGGAAGCCAGGAAGATGCTGGAAGAAAGATATCTGGAGGAATGGAGTCAGATCATACAGGCGGAGAATGAGGTGCCGGAAAATGTGAATTTCATTAATTATCATAACGGTGATTTAATGAAAGCGGTAAAAAGCGGAAATTCGGAGGAAATTGTGCAGGAGTGCTCCAGATTGGAAAAAGAACTGGGCAACCGAAAGGTGGTATCCCACATTCATCTGATCCTGATCGTGACCAGCATCTTTGAAGAGCTGGCCCGCCTGGCGCAGGAGGCGGAGCAGATCATCGGGGAAACGGCGGGAGCTACCATGGAAGATTATCAGAAGATTATTTCCAAAGGAACCCGTGCTGAGCTTCTCAAAGGGCTGAAGGAATACTGTCTGGCGCTGGGAGCGTGCTTTGACGGTGCGAAGGATACGAAGATCCAGAGCAGTCTGAAGCGGGCGATCAGCTATATGAACAGTGAGTTTGGCAATGAAGGGCTGACCATAGGGGAGGTGGCGAAGAACTCTTACATCAGCAGTTCCTATCTGAGTATGCTGCTGAAAAAGGATACCGGAAAAACCTTTATAGAATATCTGACGGATATCCGCATGGAGCATGCCAGAAAGCTGCTGCAGGAAACCTCCATGAAAAATTATGAGGTGGCACAGGCCTGCGGATTTGCAAATGCGACCTATTTCAGCACGGTATTTAAGAGCATGCACGGAATATCCCCATCACAGTATCGCAAAGAATAGGACATGCGCGTTTACCAGGGCCTGCCTTCCATTGCAGAAAAGTGCAGAAAAGCAGACTGAAATACAAAAATAAATAAAAACAGTGCGAAAAAACCGGAAAAAACAGAAAAAATGTAAAAATAAAGCAGCTCAATAAAAGAATTAATCTATAAAATTTATAAAAAATAATAGAATATTTAAAGAAAATTATAAGTTATTTTATTCTACTTCCGAGAGGAGTCTGGTATGATGTGTTCATCGGCTGATGGGGAGCGATCCCCCAGCGAAGAGTTGTAACTGGAAACGGCAAATCAAAGGAGGGTATTTAAGAATGAAGAGAAAAGTATTATCTATGGTGATGGTTGGGGCAATGGCAGCTTCTATGTTTTCCATGAGTGCATTCGCAGAGGAAGCAGCTACAGAAGCAGCGGCTGCATCTGAGGTGGACATGAGCGTATTAAAAGGACTGACCGTTGGTTTCAGCCAGTGTGATAATGGAAATAGCTGGAGAATTGCAGAGACAGACAGTATGCAGTCAAAAGCAGAAGAGTACGGAATTAACTTTATCTACACGGATGCATCCGGTGATATCGCAAAGCAGGCATCCAATATTGAAGATCTGGTTGCACAGGGCGTAGATTACCTTGTAGTGGCACCTCAGGAAGAGGATGGACTTCAGGCATCTTTGAAATCCGCTATGGATGCAGGGATTCCGGTTATCCTGGTAGACCGTGGTGTCAATGGAAGCGCTGGATCAGAGTATACCACAGCAATCATGTCTGACTTCGTATGGGAGGCAGAACAGGTCGCAAATAAATTTATCGAAGACGGCGGCGGAAAAGGAAATATAGTAATCCTTCAGGGAACTCAGGGCGCTACTTCTACAATTGACCGTCAGGAAGGTTTCGTAAATGCAATCGAAGGAACTGAAATGAAAGTGATTGCAGATCAGGTAGCAGATTATGTAATGGATAAGGCACAGGAAGTTATGGAGAATATTCTTCAGGCACAGGGCGATGAGATTGATTATGTCTTCTGCCACAATGATGATATGGCTCTGGGCGCTATCCAGGCAATCGAAGCAGCAGGCTATACTCCTGGCGAAGACATCAAGGTAGCCGGTATTGACGGACCTGCAGCAGCGATGGAAGCAATCTTAGCTGGAAAAGAACTTTGCTCCTGCTCCTGCTCACCTCTGTTTGGACCGATCGCATATGAGACAATTGCAAAGATCGCAAATGGCGAAGAGGTACCTGCTGAAATCAAAAATGCAGATACCTTGTATGATATCAACAATGCAGATGTTGCACTTGGCTTCTAAGTAAATACGAACCGGGATTAAGAATGCACTGATGTAAAATAAGTAACGGCTATTTCTATAACTCGACTTATGGAAATGGCCGTTTTCTACTAAAAAAATGAAAATAGCAGCGTCAGACCATTTGCTGAACGCAAATTTAAGATGGGCTGATGTTTAAGACGGGAGAAAGCATATGGGTAGAGACGTATTGTTGGAAATGAAAGGAATTGTGAAAAACTTTCCTGGTGTCCGTGCGCTGCGGGGTGTGGACTTTACGGTGGCAAAAGGAGAAGTACATGCGCTGATGGGAGAAAACGGTGCGGGTAAATCCACGTTGATCAAGGCACTGACCGGAATATATCAGAAGGACGAGGGAACAATCCGGTTTGACGGGAAAGAGATCAATCCGAGGACGGCAGTAGAAGCGCAGAGAGAAGGAATCAGCACAATTTATCAGGAGCTGAACCTGGTTCCGTTTCAGACGGTGTATGAAAACATGTATCTGGGAAGAGAGCCCAGGAATGCTTTCGGCGGTGTAGACCGGAAAAAGATGATAACAGAAACAAAAGTGATTTTGAATGACCTTGGGATCCATGTGGATGTAACGGTGCCTTTGCAAAAGTACGGTACGGCTGTTCAGCAGATGGTGGCAATCGGACGGGCAATCTCAGTAAATGCAAAACTGGTTATCATGGATGAGCCGACTTCTTCCCTGGATACAAAGGAGGTACAGGTTCTTTTTGACGTTATCCGCAAATTAAAGGCGAGAGGTATTGCGGTTATTTTTATCAGTCATCGTCTGGATGAGATTTTTGAAATATGTGAAAGAGTGACCATATTAAAGGATGGGGCTCTTTCCGGAGAAGTGGGGATCGAAGAAATTGATCAGTTAAAGCTGATTTCCTATATGATCGGCGGCGAGGCGAAGAAGCTGGAGCGGACGAAGGCAGGGTATAAACTGCAGGATGCGCCGGAAATAGCCAGGATGGAAAAAATTGAGCAGGGGCTTCGGCTGAACGGAATCGGGATCGATATCAAAAAAGGGGAAGTGCTGGGACTGGCCGGACTTCTGGGTTCAGGCCGTACCGAGCTGGCAAAGGTGCTTTTTGGCGCCACACAGCCGGACAAAGGCGATATCCTATGGATGGATGAAAAGGTACATTTTAAAACACCCAAGGACAGCATTAAAAAAGGAATTGGGTTCTGTACAGAGGACCGGAAGGTGGAGGGGATCATCCCCCATCTGTCAGTAAAAGAGAACATGACCATCGCCATGCTTCCTCAGATCAGTAAATATGGCGTGGTATCCAAAAAGAAACAGAGTGAAATAGTGGATGAATACATTAAGAGGCTGAAAATCAAAACGCCCTCTCCCAACCAGGCAATTCGAAATCTCAGCGGAGGCAATCAGCAAAAGGTGCTGCTGGCCAGATGGCTCTGCATGAACCCCAAGCTGGTGATCATGGACGAACCCACCCGGGGCATTGATGTGGGGGCAAAGGGTGAGATTGAAGCTCTGATTCAGGAGCTGGCAGGCAATGGCATCAGTGTTTTGATGATCTCCTCTGAAATGGCCGAGCTGGAACGAAACTGTGACCGGGTTGTGGTCATGAGAGAAGGAAGGTCCCTGGGACAGCTCTATGGAGAAGAGATCAACCAGGATGCAATTATGGCTATGATTGCTGCTGCGGCAGGAGAATTGGAAAAGGAGGGTGGTTTCAATGAGTAGTGCAGTGAGGACAAAAGAGGATACAATTGCTACGCTGAAGCATTACAGCGCATTTATATTACTGGGAGTTATGCTTCTGCTCAATCTGTTTATTACACCGAACTTTTTCCGGGTCGGTACGCTGTGGAACATCGTGACACAGACCTGTACCATCATCCTTACCGGTATGGGTATGACGGCGGTAATCTCAACCGGCGGAATTGATATTTCCGTAGGTGCTGTAATGGCGCTGGCCGGGATTATCTCCGCAAAGCTGCTGGATAGTGTGGGACTGGTACCGGCCATTCTGATCGCGGTTCTGTTCTGCTGTGTTTCCGGTGTGATTGCCGGCTTTATGGTAGGACGGCTGAAGGTGCAGGCCATGGTCGTGACACTGGCGCTGCTGATCGGAGTCCGGGGTGTGGCTCAGTTGGTAAATGATGCCAAGATCTTTTATCTGACGGGAGACCGGGCGGAAGTTTATAAGAAATTAGGCACCGCAAAGATTGGCGGAGTGATCCCGATACAGGTTATTCTGATCATCGCAGCGGTGGCGGTTACCTGGTTCATTTTGGAGAAGACCATGCTGGGACGCCATATCCAGGCCGTGGGAGACAATTCCAGATCTGCTATGCTGGCCGGTATCAGCGCCACAAAAACGCTGATGTTTGTATACATATACAGCGCAGCATTTGCAGCATTTGCCGGTATCGTAGCTACGGCAAAGATCGGTGCGGCGGATGGAAACTCCCTGGGGCTTCTGGCGGAACTGGATGCGATTGCAGCCGTGGCGGTAGGAGGGACCAGCATGTCCGGCGGCCGTGCCAAAGTATTTGGAACGGTGGTCGGCGCACTGATCATGCAGTTGATAAACATTACCGTAAATATGAATAATATTACTTATGAATATGCGCAGGTATTTAAAGCGATCATCATAGTATTTGCAGTATATATTCAGAGAGATAAGGCGGCATAGGAGGGATGGACATGAATAAAGCAAAAAAAGTATATAACTGGTTCAGTTCAAAAAGTGCGATTATGGCGCTGGCAATTCTGGTGATCTTTTCCAGTATTGCATTTTCACAAAGAAACTTTTTCTCTGTGCCGTCTCTGATGAATGTAGCCAGGAAAGCGGCCAGCGACGGCGGTTTTCTGGCACTGGGAATGACATTTGTGATCCTGATCGGCCAGATTGACCTTTCCGTGGGCGCGGTACTGGCCATGAGCGGTGTGGTGATGGGCCTGTTTGGCAATACAAATCCGGTGCTTGGAGTTTTGGCGGGTCTGGGAATCGGCATTCTCTGCGGTTTCCTCAATGGTTTCATGGTGGCGAAGATGAGAATTTCTTCCTGGATCGCATCTCTGGCGATGATGCTGGGCCTGCGGGGCATTGTGCTTCTGATCACTCATCAGAAACCGGTGTCCATCTCCAATCCGGTTTTGCAGTCTCTGGGCAATGCCAGTATATTCGGAGTGCATATTCTGGTGATTCTGCTGGTGGTGTGTACCCTGATCTGTATGTACATTGCGAGAAATACAAAATTCGGAATGGCGGTCTATGCGGTGGGCGGCAATGAAGAAGCGGCCAGAATGATGGGACTGAAGGTGGCCAGGATAAAGATAGCAGCCTATACCTGGTGCGGATTTTTTGCGGCGGTGGCAGGCATCCTTCTGGCGGGGCGCCTTTATACGGCACAGCCAAATGCAGGAGATACCTGGGAGACCACAGCGATTGCCATGTGTGCACTTGGCGGTGTAAAGCTCTCAGGCGGGGAAGGAAAATTCAGCGGAACTTTCTTTGGAATTTTAATTATTGCAGTCATTAATACGATTTTCAACTATGCAGGAAACCTGAACTCCTGGTGGCAGAATGTGGTTATGGGCGTTCTGGTGCTGATCTCGATCGGCGTTCAGTCAGAAGTATTCCACATGCACAGAAGTAAGAGAAAGGAAACTCAAAAATGTTAGCACTGGTAAAGTATGGAAAGGGACCGGGAGAGACCGAACTGAGAGAAGTTCCGGTTCCGGAAACCGGAGAAGAAGACTTATTGATCGAAGTGATGGCGGCAGGGATCTGCGGCTCGGATCTTGCCTATGATGCGGGGCTCCACCCCAATCAGTTAAATACACCGGTGATTCTTGGCCACGAGTTTTCCGGCCGCGTGGCGAAAGTGGGATCAAAGGTAAAGGACTGGAAGGTGGGAGACCGGATTGTCTCTGACAATACAGGGCATGTGTGCGGCAAGTGCTTTGCCTGTACCACGGGACAGTTTTTAATGTGCCCGGACCGCCTTGGCATGGGATACGGGATGGATGGAGGATTTACGGAGTATGTGAAAATATCCGGAGATCTGCTGGCAAAAAATCCCAATGCGGTTTTTCGTATTCCTGACAATGTATCTTATGAAGAAGCTGCAATACTGGATCCCATCTGCAATCCCTATAAGGCCATCGTCCAGGAGTCTCATATACTTCCGGGGGAAGACATTGTGATCTTTGGAGTGGGCCCTATTGGGCTGTTTGCAGTGCAGGTGGCAAAGGTGATGGGCTGCGGAGAGATTATCGCAGTGGGGCGCAGCGGCAATGATACACGTTTTGCCATGGCTGAAAAATACGGTGCCACCAGGACGATCGAGTCCGATAAAACAGATGTGGTAAAGGAAGTAGCCAGGATCACAAAAGGGGAAATGGCCGCTCTGGTGGTGGACTGTGCCGGAGCCAATGAGCTGGTGAATCTTGGAATTGACCTGGTCCGCAACGGAGGGGAAATCGTCCATGTGGGATACGATGCCCGCCCATTCAATTATTCTCTGGACCATCTGCTGGAACGGGGCGTAAGCATCAAAGGACATTTCGGATACGACTATCAGTCCTGGAAAAACTGTATTCATCTGCTGGAGTTGGGAAAAGTGGACCTGAAGGGAATGATATCCCACTACGTCACTTTGCAGGACTGGAAAAAAGGGTTCGAACTGATGCGCAGCAAAATGGGCGTGAAGGTGGTATTTACCAAGGATGCGTCAAAGCTGAAAAGCGAAAGACAGTGACATTTCACAGGATTTGCGTCAGGTTTTCTGTGAAACCTGGCATACCACAGGATTTGCGTCGGGTTTTCTGTGAAAACCTATACCACAGGAGGGATAAGATATGAGCTATATTGATACCTACAGACAATTGTCCGGGGCAATTGTGTCAGAACATGAGGCTGTCTTTGCACAGTTGGATATGGATCAGCTAAAAGCGTTTTTAGATGCAGTCATAGAAGCAAAACATATTTTCGTGCACGGAACAGGCAGAGAGGGGATTTCCATGCGGGGATTTGCCATGAGGCTGGCCCATCTTGGAAAACAGGTCTTCTGGCTGATGGATGACACCACCATAGGAATGCACCAGGGAGATTTATTTATCATCACCGATGGCAGGGGCGATGTGGGCATCCATCGGAGGATCGTGGAGCAGGCATCCAAAACCGGAGCCAAAATCGCCATGATCACCTGTCTGCCAGAGGGCAATCTGGCGAAGAATTATGCCGATCTGATTTTATTTGTGCATTCCACCGTATACATGGGAGATGCAGCAGAGGATCCCGGGGCCCCCAGGCAGCATGATGTGGTTCCCACGATTCAGCCCATGGGCAATCAGTACGAACAGCATCTGTATCTGCTCATGGATATTGTGGCTATCTTGCTGAAGGATGAGATGGGCATGACCTATGAAGACATGGAGGCGAATCACCGAAACATTGAATAGAGATTGTGTCAGCCCATTTGCCGAAGACTAATTCAGGATGGGCTGATATTCAAACAGGAGGGATAAGACGTGGCAAATCAGCTATATACCCGATGGGGCAGAGAACTGGATCCGGATCATGTGCTGGAGGAGTATCCAAGGCCGGCGATGGTCAGAGAAAGCTATCTGAATTTAAATGGTATCTGGGAGTACGCCATCGATCAGTCAGAATTGATGCCAAAGCAGTATGACGGGAGCATTCTGGTTCCGTTTTCACCGGAGGCGGTATTATCCGGGGTGAACCGTCAGGTTATGCCGGAGGATGTGCTTCATTACCGGCGGATGGTGAATCTGACGGAAACATTTCTGACAGGGCGGTGTCTGCTTCATTTTGGCGCGGTGGATCAGATCTGCCGTGTCTTTGTGAATGGAAAGCTGGCAGGAGGACACACCGGAGGGTATCTTCCATTTACACTGGACGTTACCGGACTGGTTCATACCGGAGAGAACTGCCTGCAGGTGGAGGTAAAGGATTATTCGGATACCTCCTATCACTCCAGAGGCAAGCAGAAGCTGGAGCGCGGGGGCATGTGGTATACGGCTCAGAGCGGTATCTGGCAGACGGTGTGGATGGAATGTGTGCCGGAAAATCATATCAGTGAATTGAAAATAATACCTCGTTACGATGAGGGTGAGATAGAGATAAAAGTAATGACAGACCGGGACGAAAAAACGGAATGCACCGGAAAAATTTCTCTGCGCGGAGAAGTGATAACGACAGTGAAGTTTCATGCCAATCAGAAAACAAGGATCGAATTAAAACGATTTGAAGAGTGGACTCCGGAAAAACCCTCTCTCTATGATATGACCATCGAGATGGAGGAGGACCGGGTGGAGACTTACTTTGCAATGAGAAAATATTCGGTGGGACGGGACCGGAAAGGGATGCTGCGGTTTTTCCTGAATAACCGTCCCTGCTTACACAATGGGCTTCTGGATCAGGGCTACTATCCGGACGGGCTGTATACGGCGCCTTCCGATGAAGCGCTCCAGTATGATATCCTGAAAATGAAGGAGCTGGGCTTTAATCTGCTGCGCAAGCATATTAAGGTGGAACCGGCAAGATGGTATTATCACTGTGACCGGATCGGGATGCTGGTCTGGCAGGATATGGTCTGCGGCGGTGAAACCTATAATATGCGATTTATCTGCACCATGCCAAATATGTTCATGTGGAGCGGAAGAATTATTAAGGATAATAAGCACCATAAGTTTGCCCGGGCAAATGAACGGGGCAAGGCAGAGTACTATCAGGAATTAAAAGACATGCTCCGGCATCTTTACAACTATCCTTCCATTGCTGCCTGGGTGCCGTTCAATGAGGGCTGGGGACAGTTCGATGCGTCCACAGCGACCAGAATGGTGCGGAAGATGGATCCTTCCCGTCTGATCGATGAAGCCAGCGGATGGTTTGACCAGCATGGCGGCGACATGTACAGCATTCACAACTACTGGCGCCCGCTGAAATTCCGGCCGCAGAAGGACCGGGTTGCCGCTCTGACCGAGTGCGGCGGCTATTCTTACCGGGTGGAGGGCAGAAGCTACTGTGATGAGGTCTATGGCTATCGGAAATATTATTCCAAACAGGATCTGACAGACGGAGTGGTGGGACTGTGGGATAAGGAACTGATCCCCAATCTGAAAAATGGCCTGTGCGCCATTGTCTATACCCAGGTGTCGGATGTGGAAGAAGAGGTAAACGGACTGGTTACCTATGACAGAGAAGAAGTAAAGGTGGAGGAGCACAGGATTCAGGAGATGAACCGGCGTCTGTATAAAGCTTTTGAAGAAATGGTATAGAGCCTGAAGACAACGAAGACTTATGGAGCGGGAGCGCAGCATGCGCTCCCTGGAGGAGCAGAATGAAAGAAAAATTACAGACAGCATATCAGGAGATCACACAGCATTTAAATCAGGAGCTGCTCCCATTCTGGGAAGCTCACGGGGTGGATGAAATTTACGGAGGATATCTCACTACATTTGATGAAAACGGCAGAGAAAAGGAAGACGAAGACAAGTACATTGTGACCCAGACACGAATGATCTGGGGCTATTCGGCTTTTGCAAGAAAGCTGGGACATACGGAGTATCTGGCGAAAGCAAAGCAGGGGGTAGAATTTTTCATCCGCCATTTCTGGGACGAAACCAATGGCGGCTGGTACTGGAAAACGACCAGAGACGGTTCCCTGCTGGATAATGGAAAGGTGGTCTACGGACAGACCTTTGCTATTTATGCACTGGCTGAATATACGCTGGCCAGTGGAGATGCCATTGGAAAGGAATACGCCTGCAGGACCTTCGAGCTTTTGCAGAAATACTGTGCAGATACCAGGTACGGCGGGTACTATGAGAATATGGAAGCGGACTGGAGCATATCAGAACCGGGTTTTGCAGCGGGAGATTTGAAATCGCTGGATATCCATATGCATACCATGGAGGCATTTACCACCCTGTATGAATGCACGGGGGAAGAGATACATAAACGCAAGCTTCAGGAAGTGATCGGAATTATTCTGGACCACATGGTAAACCGGGAAGCGGGCTGCGGTAAGAATCAGTTTGCACTGGATTTTCAGGTGAAGCCGGCAATTAATATCAGAAGAACCTGGAATGCCGAGCGGGAAACCGGTGAGGTGATCGAAGCGCCGACAGATACCACTTCCTATGGTCACAATGTGGAACTGGTCTGGCTGCTCCACCGCGCACTGGAAATTATGGATATGCCAATGGGTACTTATCAGGATATTGCCAGGAAGCTGATGAACCATGCGTTAAAGTATGGATTTGACTATCAGAGGGGCGGAGTCTACCGGGATGGCCCCCAGGAGGGAGCACCGCTGGTAAGAGATAAAGAGTGGTGGCAGAACTGCGAATCCCTGATCGGTTTTC
This sequence comes from Lachnospiraceae bacterium, assembly GCA_028689585.1. Classification (GTDB taxonomy): domain Bacteria; phylum Bacillota; class Clostridia; order Lachnospirales; family Lachnospiraceae; genus Merdiplasma. Next base: position 67,788 of record JAQVCW010000004.1, read on the forward strand.
TGGATGCATATGAAAGGTTTGGAGATACAAAATATCTGGAGGCTTTCTGGCTGAACTGGAAATTCGATACGGACTATATGATCAACCACGAAGTGGGAGAATGGAGGCAGCTTCTGCGTGAAGACGGCAGCATCCTGGTGCCTCAGATCGGAAATCCATGGAAAGCGATCTATCATTCGGGACGTTCCATGATGGAATGCAGCCTTCGGCTGAAGAGACTGCTGGAGCAGGAGTGAAGAATGACAGGAAGATTATTTAACGTACAGCGTTTTAGCGTGCATGACGGACCGGGGATCCGCACCACCCTGTTTTTCAAGGGCTGTAATCTGCGGTGCCGCTGGTGCCATAATCCGGAATCCTACAAAATGGAACCGGAGATCCAGTATCTCAGAGAAAAATGTATCGAATGCGGCGAATGCAGGAAGGTCTGTGAACATGGAATCCGGATCGAACAGGGGAAGAGAACAGGGCTGGAAAACTGTGTGCTCTGTCAGAAATGTGTCGATGCCTGCATGAACGGCGCGTTAAAATATGCAGGAAGGGAATACACCCTGGAAGAGCTGACCGGTCTTGCTCTGCGGGACAGGGCATATTATGAGAACTCAGGGGGCGGCATCACGGCTTCCGGAGGGGAGCCTCTGCTTCAGTCTGAATTTGTGGGACTGCTGTTTCAGAAAATGAAGGAACAGGGGATATCGACAGCTTTGGATACCGCAGGAAATGTGGAGTTTGAGCATTTTCGCCGGGTGCTTCCGTTTACGGATCTGGTGCTGCTTGACATTAAGATAATGGATGATGAGCTTCATCGAAGCTATACCGGAGCATCCAACCGAAAAATTCTGGAGAATGCCAGAAGATTGATGGAGATGGGGCAGAGGATGCACATCCGGGTTCCGGTGATTGCCGGCGTGAATGATACGCTGGAGAATGCATGGGCGCTGCAGAAACTGATTGATGGATATGAATGTGTAGAAAAAGTCCGATTTCTTCCTTATCACAATATGGGGCTGGCAAAGGCTGCCAGCGTGAATTTGGAGATGGAGGAGTTTGCTCCGCCTCAAAAAGAGAGACTGGAGCAGATCAGGAGCGTTTTTGACTTTTGCGCGGACTGATGGAAAAATACGGTGACAGAAATGAGAAGACAGATGCGGATCAGGAGCATCAGGAGATGATAGGAAAACAGATGCGGATCAGGAGCATCGGGAGAAGAGAGGAGACAGATATGGTCAGGCCGATAAGTGCTTCATTACAACATAGAATCGATAGCTGGCTGCTTCGGGACTACAGAGAAACTTTTATGGAACGGATCGAACTGGTACTGGAGGCGGAAAAGCTGTATGAAGATGAGGCGTATTCCACCCGGTACGGGCATACGCTTCAATATATTCTGGAAAATATCAGTGTGGTATTGGACGAAGGACCGATTGCAGGAGCAGTGAAGCTGAGAATACCCACAAAACAGGAAGAAGAAAAAATACTGGCAGAATATCATCGATGGTGGAATATCCCGACTCAGGAACGTCATAAGAAAATTCTGTTCTATTATTCTGAAGGCTGGCTGAAATGCCGTCCGGATTTCTTTCCGTCGTTTGGACACCTGGCGATGGACTGGGAAGGAATACTTGATCTGGGAATGGGCGGACTGAAGAAAAAAGCCCAGGACAGGCTGAAAGCAGAGTGCAGCAAAGACCAGGAGGAATTTCTCCAGGGAGCGGTTCTGTGCTATGACGCAGTGAGCATGTACATTCAACGGTGCAGCAGGGAGGCCGAAAAGCAGGGAAGAACCCGGATGGCGGCCGATCTGCAGCAGATTGCAGAAGGACCGGCCGAAACCTTTGCGCAGGCGCTGCAGCTTCTCTGGATTATGATTTTGATCTTGCAGAAGGTCTGCGGCTGCGGGGTATTGAACCTGAGCAGAATGGATCAATATCTGCTGTCAAGATACCGCACAGATCTGAAAAACGGGATTTTGACGGAAGAGGAAGCTTTGGAGCTGCTTCAGGAATTTTATTTCCACAACAATGAAATCATGGTTCAGACAGACCATATGTCACAGGAAATTGAGACAACCTCCTATACACTGGAGGTGGCGTATGATGACCCGAACTATCTGACGCTGGGCGGAAAACTGGCGGACGGCCGGTCGGGAGTGAATGAACTGTCTTTTCGTATGGTGGAGGCGGCCCGGGCACTGCGGCTGAGGAATCCATTTATCGTGGTCCGGTATCATGAGGGAATTGATCCGAAATTCTGGAAATACTGCTGCGATGCCATGAGGGAAAACACCACGCTGGTAATATACAATGATGAGACGATGATACCGGCGCTGAAATATTATGGAGTTAGGGAGCCGGAGGTATATGATTACGGGTTCTTTGGCTGCAATGACCCGAATATTCCGGGCATGGAAGGCGGACTGCGCCAGGTATGGGTGAATCTGCTCAAGCCTCTGGAGCTGGCTCTGAATCAGGGGGACTATCCGATGGAACCGCTTGGGGATACGGTGCTGGAAAAGACCGGAAGCGGACAGCCGCTGGATCCCGAGTGCCAGTTTGATATCGATGACCGCATGACCGGGCTGATGACCGGGGCGTATTATGGAATCAAAACCATGGCTCCCGAGAAAATGAACTCCATGGAAGAGGTACTGGAGGCTTACAGCCAGCAGCTCTCCTACCTGATGGCAGAGTTCCGGCGGGGCTTTGAACAGGATTTCGAGGTGGAGCAGGAAATCACCAGGAACAAGATTCGTATTGAGGACTGTTTCTTGAAAGGAACCATAGAAAATGGAGTGACCTGGACGGAGGGCGGCACGAAATATCATAAGATCGTCACCCAGGGCAGCGGTCTGGCTACAGCCATTGACGCGCTCTATGCCATCGAGCAGATCTGCTTTGTGAAAAAGGAAATGACGGTGGGAGAGCTTGCACAGCTTTTGCGAACCGATTATGCGGGCAGGGAAAAGCTCTCTGTTCAATGGAAAAACAAACTGGACAAGTTTGGAAACGATATCGATGGGGTGGACCGGTATGCGAAAATAGTAACGGAGCTTTTTGTAAAAGCGACAGACGAAAGCAACAGGGGATATCTGTATCAGATGTGGCCTACCTACTCCACAGACCGTGATTTTACCACCATGGGCAGTTTTGTGGGGGCGACTCCCGATGGACGGCGGGCAAAGGAGCAGTTGAGCGAAAATCAGTCACCCACCAATGGAAAGGATTTATCGGGACTCACTGCCATGCTCAACTCCGTTTCAAAGATTCCGTTTGATAAGATTACCGGAGGACCGCTGAATCTCAGGCTTCATCCGTCGGCGGTGGAAGGCGGGGACGGCCTGGATGTGTTATGCGCATTATTTAAGACCTATATGGAAAAGGGCGGAATGCAGCTTCAGGTGAATGTAGTGGATGCCCAGACACTGAAGGAAGCCCAGAAAACACCGGAAAAATACAGAACACTCTGTGTCAGAGTCACCGGCTACAGCGCATTTTTTGTGGAAATGGGAAAAAAGGCGCAGAATGAACTGATCGAAAGGACAGAGCATCTCATGTAGCGGGAAGCAAAAAAGGAGGACAGGAGTATGGGCAGGATGGTAAATACAGTAAATGGACCGCTGCCGGCGGAAGAACTGGGCGTGACTTTGATGCATGAGCATGTGCTGCAGGCCAACTGGTCTATGCGCATGTCCTATCCTCACTGGTTCAACTATGATGAGTTTATGGAATATGCATCGGAGGATGTGAAACGAACCCGTGAGATCGGGGTGCGGACGCTGGTGGAGCAGACGCCGGTATGCCTCGGACGGGATATTCACGCGATCAGGGAAGTGGCTGATCGGACGGGAATACAGATCATCGCATGTACCGGTTTTTTCTACACGGAAAACCAGTGGCTGTTCGGGCGCAGCGAAGAGAGTCTGATGGAATGTATGCGAAAGGATATCAATGAGGGGATTCAGGATACGGATATCCGCCCCGGACTGATTAAATGTGCAACCGATGTGGCCGGAGTCACACCGATCAACCGGGTATTGCTCAATGCCCATGCCCGTATGGCGAAGGAAAGCGGACTGCCCATTGCAACTCATTCCTATTATGGCAACCGGAGCGGATTGCAGCAGATGGATGTTTTTGAACAGCATGGACTGAATCCGGAAAAAATACTGATCGGCCACTGCGGCGATACCAATGATCTGGGTTATCTGGAGGAACTGCTGTCCAGAGGCTGCTATATCGGACTGGATCGATTTGGAGATGATGAAAAAAATCCGTTGAAAAACAGAGTCGATACGCTGATGAAGCTGTGCGAACGGGGCTGGATCAGTCAACTGATGATTTCTCATGACTATGTCAGCTTTGTGGATCTGGGCAGCTTCGAATGGAAAAATAAGCGGGGCACGGATCCGGACGATGCGGTATACAACAGCCGCTATATCCACAGATACGTGCTGCCCATGCTCAGAGAGCTGGGATTTGAAGAAAAGGGAATCCAGCAGCTTCTGGTGGAAAACCCGAAAAACTATTTTCTGGCCTGAGCGCTGACAGGAAAACCAGAGGGCGGAAAAACCAGAAAAGGAAGGCTTCAGGGCAGGTACTATCTGGCCTGAGCGGATTCCGGGAAGAGCGCAGAAAGAATAAAAACGGCAAAAGAAGGAGGCGGACAGCAGGCATGAAAATAAAATCAATCGAAACATTTAAGGTGGAGCCGCGCTGGTGTTTTTTAAAGGTGACCACGGAAAGCGGTCTGGTGGGATGGGGCGAACCTGTAATCGAAGGAAAAGCATCCACCGTAGAGGCAGCCGTGCATGAAATGAAGGATTATATGATAGGCAGATCTGCTGAAAATGTGGAAGAAATCTGGCAGACACTGTATCGCGGAGCGTTTTACCGGGGAGGTCCGATCCTGACCAGCGCAATGTCGGGTATTGATCAGGCTCTTTGGGATATCAAGGGAAAAGCTCATAACATGCCGGTCTATGATTTCTTCGGCGGTGCAGTCAAAGACAAAATGAAGGTATACTGCTGGATCGGCGGTGACCGTCCGGATGATGTGGCGAAAGCGGCCGTGGAAAAATACGAACAGGGTTATCGGGCCATCAAAATGAATGCGACACCGGAGATTGGCTGGATCGACAATTATCAGGTCGTGGATGATGTGCTGAAGCGTGTGGCAGGCATCCGGGAGGCGCTTGGATATCGGATGGATATCGCGCTGGACTTCCATGGCCGGGTACATAAAGGAATGGCAAAGGTCATTATGAAGGAGCTGGAACAGTTCCATCCCATGTTTGTGGAAGAACCGGTACTCTGTGAGAACGAAGAAGCATTCCGGGAACTGAAAAGCTGCACCAGCATTCCGATCGCCACCGGAGAAAGGAATTTCACCCGCTGGGGCTTCAAGAACATGATCACCGGCGGAGGAGTGGACATTATACAGCCGGATTTAAGTCATGCCGGAGGCATCTCAGAGGTGCGCCGGATTGCTGCCATGGCCGAAGCCTATGACATTGCAGTTGCGCCTCACTGTCCGCTGGGACCGGTAGCGCTGGCAAGCTGCCTGCAGCTTGATTTCTGCACCACCAACGCATTCATACAGGAGCAGAGTCTTGGCATCCACTACAACCAGGGATCAGATCTCATGGACTATCTGACAGATCAGTCCGTCTTCGAATACAAAGAAGGATATGTAAATAAACTGACCGGCCCCGGGCTTGGCGTGGAAGTAAACGAAGAAAAAATCCGCGAAAAAGCATTGAAATGGGAAGAGTGGAGAAATCCGGTCTGGAGCACACCGGATGGAAATATCGCAGAGTGGTAAATGGGGACGGTTCTCGGGGTGAAGGGGGGACGGTTCTCTGAAAATCAGAGAACCGTCCCCCCCAGCATGGGAGCGGTTTGCTGTTTTTATTTCCCATAATGTCATAATGTAATAACACAGAGGGAATAATTTGAACAAAAACAAGGCACTGCCATTGTGCATAATAACTAAAAATAAAACTAAATATAAAAATGAATTGACATTATATACAAGACAAGATATATTAATAATATGAAACCGGTTGCATAAAAGTACAATCAGATTCCTGGGGGGAACGGTGCGGATAGAAACCGGTAAGCTGCTTGTCGTTCATCAAAAAAGGAGGTATTTCTAAATGAAAAAGAGACTCGTAAGTGCATTATTAACAGCAACTATGGTGGTTGGAATGATGACGGGTGTCACCAGCTATGCAGAAGAAGCAAAAGAATATGATGTGATTTATCTTTCCTGCTCTACCGCATCTGAATTCTGGCAGTATATCGGAATTGGTATTCAGAATGCAGCACTGGATTTTGAGGCGGAAAATGGCATTAAGGTAAATCTGCAGGTTACCGGACCGGCAGAAGAATCTCAGACGGAAGCTTACGTTACTTCTTTTGAAGAAGCAATCGCAGCTATGCCGGATGCGATCGTTACGGCTACTCAGGTAGCGGATGCCACAGTTCCAAAGGCAACGGAGGCAGTTGGTCAGGGGATCGTGCTGAACTTCGTAAACTGCGGTCTGTCTACACCGGATGTTACCGACTATGATGATATTTATAATCAGTTCTATTATTGCTCCAATGAAACGATCGGACGTCTGGCAGCAGAGACCATGCTTGCGAAGATGAAAGAAAAAGGAATTGAGCCAAAAGGAACCATTGCTATGAACTTCTCTGTAGTTAATGAGACTCTGGCAGCCAGAATGACAGGCTTCAGTGATTATATGGCAGAAAACGCACCGGATATCGTGTGCACAGAGACCTTCTACAATGATAATAATCTGGAGACTGCTCAGGCAAACGTAGAAAACCAGATCTCCACCTATGGCGATGAACTGGTAGGTATCTATGGCGGACAGAATATTTCTGCAGACGGTGCGTGTCTGGCGGCAGCGGCAGCAAATATTTCGGACAAGGTTGCAGTAGTTGGTGTTGATTCAGATGCTACCGAGATTGAAGCTCTGGAAAACGGAACCCTGGATGCAATCGTGGTTCAGGATGCTTATGCACAGGGATATGCAGCGATGGAAAATGCTCTGCTGACACTGCTTAACGGCGAGAATCCGGAAAGCGAAAAGAAAGTAAACTGTGAACCGGTTGCGATCACAGCAGATAATATGGGAACAGATGCTATGCAGGCCCTGTTAAATCCGACTCTTCTTGCTAAATAATATTTAAGAGCGCTTCTGTGTTCTTGCTTTAGGATGCGCTGTCTGCTGTGTGGGACAAAAATCCTGCGTGTCCTGGCGATAAGATAACTAATTATAGGCGAGGCTGCCGCGATATGGTCTGGTTCCTGCCGCCCGGTAAGGTTCCTTCCGTTGAGAGACGGAGGAAACCGCAGCGGGATGGAGGAAAATAGAAACCTGCGGCAGCCTTGTTTCATAACTCGGGAAGGTGATAAAGTGGATAATACGATTTTAAAAATTGAACATATCAGTAAGTTTTATCCCGGAGTAACTGCATTAAATGATGTAAGCTTTACGATACAAAAAGGAGAGGTACGTGCGCTGGTAGGAGAGAATGGTGCAGGAAAATCGACTTTGATAAAATGCATCATGGGTGTGGAAGTACCAAATAAGGGAACAATCAGTCTGAATGATAATGGAAACTGGGTCTCCGGTATGGATGCGCTGCAGGCTCAGGCTCACGGAATGTTTGCAAATTATCAGCATGTAAATATTTCGCCGGATTTAAGCATTGCGGAGAATTACTTTTTGGGAAGAGTGCCCAGGACAAAGCTGGGACTGGTTGACTGGAAAAAAATGAAGGAAGAAAGTCAGCAGATCGTGAATAAATTCAAAATGGATGTGAATCCACAGGCGAAGATCAAGGATCTGCCGATTGCCATGCAGGCGATGGTTACGATCAGCAAAATATCAGTAAATGAAGATATCAAACTGGTTATTTTTGATGAACCCACTGCATTATTGGAAAATGAAAAGGTGGAAACACTGTTTTCGTATATTAAAGAATTGAAAAATCAGGGTGTAAGCATCATTTACATATCGCATCGGCTGGAAGAAATTATGGATATCTGTGATACGGTGACGATTTTAAAGGATGGCACCTATGTGGATACAAAATCCGTTTCCGAGGTGACAAAGGAAACACTGGTTTCTATGATGGTAGGAAGAAAAATGTCCGATATCTATGGAATCAAACATTTTAAACCCGGAAAAGAACTGCTTCGTGTGGAAGGACTGAGTGATGAGACACATTTTCAAAACATTGATTTTACAGTTCATGCCGGTGAAATCCTGGGATTTTTCGGCCTGGTAGGTGCCGGACGGAGTGAAATTATGCGTGCAGTCTACGGAGTAGACCGGTATAAGACAGGAAAGGTCTATCTGAGAGGGGAAGAGACTCACATCAGAAATCCCCAGAATGCGCTGATGAAGGGGATCGGTTTCCTGACAGAGGACCGGCGTGCGGATGGACTGGCGCTGCCGCTGGAGATTAAAGTCAATATAAATATGAATTCCTACGATATCATAAGCAGTGCCGGGATGATCAATCTGAAAAAGGAACAGGAAAGAGCCGAAGAATTCTGCGAAAAGATCAATGTGAAGACACCGAGCATACAGCAGCAGGTCGGCAATCTGTCCGGAGGAAACCAGCAGAAGGTGGTTATTGCAAAGCTGCTCTGCCGCGATCCTGAAATCCTGATCTTTGACGAACCTACGGTGGGTGTAGATGTAGGAGCGAAGGAAGAGATATTTAAACTGATCGAAAAGCTGACAGAACAGGGGAAGGGAGTTATCCTGATCTCATCTTATCTTCCGGAGGTTATGGGGCTGGCGGACCGGCTGATCGTAATGTCTCAGGGAAAGATAACGGTATGCTATGACAATGAACAGATGCAGAACCTGACAGAAGAACAGGTGCTGATGGCAGCATCAATTGAAGAATAAGGGCGGGGAGGTTTTCAAATGAACAAAAAATCATCCAATGGAGTAAAGCATTTTTATCAGCATACGGAGTTTTCGCTGATTGTAATTATTGTTATTTTGTTTCTGGCATCTGTATTCGGAACAAAAAACTTTTTCTCAGAATATAATCTGATGAACTTACTGAAACAGTGCTCTATCATAGGTGTTCTTGCAATCGCAGAGACATTTATCATCATCACATCCGGTATTGATATCAGTATTGGCGCAATTACCGGTCTTTCCTGTATGGCAATTGCGCTGCTACAGTCAAAAGCAGGTATGAACATTGCAGCTTCTGTAGTTCTGGCAATTGTGATCGGAGCAATCTGCGGATTTTATAATGCAATTATCATTTATGAATTTCGTGTAACGCCCATGATAGCCACCCTTGGATCGCAGACGATCATCCGTGGCGCAGTGAAGATTATTTCGGAAGCAAAGACGGTTTCCGGATTAAATAAAAGCTTTACGGTACTGGGCACATCCTCTGTATGGAAGCTGCCGTCACTGGCATTGATCTGGATCGTGGTGGCGATTATTGCAATCTTTGTTCTGCGGTATACGGTATTTGGAAGGAATCTGTATGTAATGGGAAGCGGCGTCGAAGTGGCGCGGCTGAGCGGGATCAAGGTAAGAAAAATGTTTTACATGGTCTACTCTCTCTGCGGTATGCTCTGCGGAATAGCAGGAGTTATGCTGGCGGCCCGTATCAACAGCGCGGTGCCCACCGGCGGTGAAGGCTATGAAATGGATGCGATAGCAGCGGCGGTTATCGGCGGGGCATCTCTCAGCGGCGGCAGAGGAGCAGTCACCGGTACCATTCTTGGCACAATATTAATGGTGTTGATCACCAATGCAGGAACACAGTTCGGGCTGAATACGTTCGTTCTTGAAATTACCTCGGGTGTGCTGATTACACTGGCTGTCGTCGTCGATCAGATTAAATCCAGAAAATAGGTTGATAAAGTTTTGAAAGTAAGGTATGATATTCAGCAAATCAGCGGTTATTTGCCTCGGGATCCTACCAGAGAGAATGTGCGCGGATGAATAGAGAAAAAGTGAGTAAAATAAATGATGACAATTGGCCAGATAGCTGAAATGGCGGGGGTTTCCAAGTCTACGGTGTCCCGCGTACTGAATCACAGCGGGTATGTAAATGAAGGAACCCGCAGCAGAGTTGAGAAGATTATAGAGGATTATCACTATTCGCCATCCGCGACGGCGCAAAATCTGTCGCGAAGAGAGACCAATACGATCGGCGTTGTGGTGCCGGAGCTGGAGAATGCTTTTTTCGGTGAAGTTCTGGCCGGCGTGGCAGAGATAGTGGATCAGAATAATTATACGATGATCGTGTGCAACACCGGCAATAATGCGGAGAAAGAAAAGGCTGCATTGGAGATGATGGAGCAGCAGCGTGTCAAAGGCGTGATCTTAACGCCGGCGATCGGTTATTCTGATGCAGAAGCGGCAAAATCCATACGCATTCAGCTTAAAAATCTGAAGATCCCTGTGGTGATCGTGGACCGGGAGATAAAGGATGTGCCGTGGGATGGAGTTTTCTATGAGAATTTCGAAAGCGGCTATCTGGCTGCCGAGCATTTGATACAGCAGGGGAAAAAGGTGATCGGAATGATTACCGGGGATATGGATCTGAAGCATGCAAGGGAACGCTACCGGGGGTACGTGCAGGCGATGGAGGATCATGGCCTGACGGTTAGAAAAGAGTATGTCTACGAGGGCATGTATTCTCCGGATATCACCTGTGAAATAACCAAAAAGATGATTTGGTCCGGCGATTTCCCGGAAGCACTGGTGTTATCCAACAATGTAACCACGTTAGGCTTTATAAAGGGCCTGAAGGAGTGCGGTCAGGAACTGAATGAACAGATCGCATTCGTAGGGATTGACCATATTCCGGTGCTGGATATGATCGGCTATCAATATGACTGCGTTACGCGGGATATGAAGGGGATGGGAAGAACGGCGATGGAGCTTTTGATTGATCGTCTGGAAAATCCGAAGCGGGAAAGAAAGATATATATGATATCCTGCATCACAAAATTTAGTAAAGGGGGGACGGTTCTCTGAAAATCAGAGAACCGTCCCCCCTTTCGTCGGGAACCGTCCCTCCCTCAGAGAACCGTCCCCATTTCAACTGGATCAACCGAATACGTGTCTCAGGAACTGCACTGAGTTAGCTACATCCTCATCCAGCTTCGCTTCAGAAGCGCCTTCGCTGATATCGTGCCAGATCTTGATATCAGCTCCCACTTCGCCGCCCATCATAACGAACGGTTCCATGATAATATCTTTGTCATAGCCTGCTTTTTTCAATGCAGTACCGATTTCATACCATGGCATATTTCCTTTGCCGGGCACTTTTCGATTCCGCTCTCCCACATGGAAGTGTCCAAGGAGATCACCGGCGGTGGCGATGGCTTCGGTCATGCTGTCTTCTTCAATGTTCATGTGGAAGGTATCCAGCATGATCTTTACAGAAGGAACATCTACCTCGGTCACAAATTTGCGGGCCTCCGCAGCGGTATTGATCAGGTAGCCTTCAAAACGGTTCAGAACCTCCAGGTTGAAATCAACGCCCCGGTCCAGAGCCATCTTTCCTACGGTGCGGACATTTGCCACACTGTTGGCCCAGTCACCGGCCTTGTCCACCGGTTTGCTGTAATCCACCGGCCAGTAGGAGTATACTCCTCCGCCGATTTTGTGAATATCCATCAATTCCAGCTTGCGGAAAATCTCACCGTAAAAATCAACTGCATTTTTTACAATTTCAGGATCACTGCTTCCCAGGTTGTATTGCGCGGAAGGGCCATAACCGGAAGTCAGCGCCAGTCCTTCTGCATCCGCGATCGATTTCAGCTCTAAAAGCTCACTGTCGGATGCGTTGATCAGCGGAATGACAGACATTTCCAGAATGTCAAATCCCAGCCGTTTTACCTTGCGGATATATTCTTTGTAATCTACCTGCCAGTTTTTGGTCCAGTAGGCATAATATATACCATATCTCATAGAGTCATACCCTCCTTAGCAGATCAGTCCTTGTTAGGATGAACGATAATCTTTAACTGTCCATGTCCGTGAAGCATCTGCTCCATTGCTTTGTCAAAATCAGCCAGATCGAAATGATGAGTAGCCAGATCATCTACCTTGATGATACCGCTTTCCAGGTATTTTACTGCACGGTCAAAGCAGTGAATCTGGGCAAAGGATCCGAGAACCTTCAGCTCACTGTTGAAAATCTGATAAGGGCTGAGCGTGATCTTGTCATCGCTGGCTGCTACGCCGTAGACAATGACTTTGCCGGCCTGCTTCGGGAAATTGAAGCACTGTTCCAGAACACGGGGATTTCCGGTAGCGTCTACTACGATATCGAAGCCCTTCGGGAACATTTCTTTCAGAACCTTTGTGTGCTTGGAATAATCATTTTTGTCCATTTTGATGGTCTTTGCATAGCCGTCACGTTCGATCAGATCCAGCTTTTCCTGGGACGGTGCACATACCACAACATTGGCAGCTCCGCCGTTTTTGATGAGCTGAGTCAGTAAAATGCCGGTGGGGCCGGAGCCGAATATCAAAACATCATCACCGCAGTGGACATCAATTACGTCCATACCGTGAACAGCACAGGCCAGAGGCTCTGAAAAACATGCCTGGTCAAAGGTCAGATTATCACTGATGTGATATACCTTGTTTTCATTGACTACCACGTATTCTGCAAATCCTCCAGGGCCGTTGCATCCAAGAGAATAGAAGTTCTCACAGAACAGAGGCATATCTTTCTTACAATAATAGCAGTCACCGCATTCTACGGCATTGTCGGCAGTTACACGGTCGCCCACTTTGAAATCGGCTACGTGTTCTCCGACTTCCACGATCATACCGGCAAATTCATGCCCGGGAGTAAGCGGAAAACGGGAGATAAAATCGCCCTCATGGATGTGAGCGTCAGTACGGCAGATACCACAGGAGTATACTTTGATCAGAACCTGATTGCATTTTACTTCTGGTTTTGGTACTTCCATTACTTCATAGTTGCGTGGCTCATGATAAACTACAGCCTTCATGATAAAACCCTCCTTTTAGTTGATTATTTAATAGATAAAAGCTATATACTATTCACCGGTCATGCAGAAGCCGGATGACTTGCGGATGACCAGTTTGGTATCGAGATAATGTGCGGAAAGATCATCTTCTGCACCATGAATAATCTGCACCAGCATCTGGGCGGCCTGCTTTCCAAGCTCATAGCCATGCTGGTCGATGGTGGTAATGCCCGGATAAGTGGTGCTGGAGATACAGGAATTGGAGTATCCTACGACAGAATAATCTCTGGGCATCCGGTATCCATGCTCCAGCAGAGCATGCACGGCGCCTACCGCCATCTGATCGGTGGCCGCTACCACTGCGCTGGGAGCCTTGGACAGCTCCATGATTTTCTTCATGGCAGAAAAACCTCCGGCCTCATACTCTTTGGCATCCCGGAAGATCCACTGTCCTGCCGGGCCCAGTCCCAGATGCTCCATTGCGTGACAAAAGCCCCGTTCCTTCTGGATATAGGTGTTCAGTGGAACGCTCGAGCTGATAAAAGCGATATTGCGGTGGCCCAGGGAATGCAGATATTTGATGGCCTGATAGATGCCTCCCGCTTCCTGGCTGCCGATGCTGGATACTTTTCCATCCAGCATGTCATCATTGACCATCAGGACCGGAAGACTGCGGCGCAGCTCTGCCAGATGATCGCTGAGGGACGGATTCGACGGGCGGCTGCCCACAAAAATCATGCCAGCCACCTGCTGAGAGCGGAGCGTGGTAATATATCGCTTTTCTCTGGACAGGTTCTGATCTGTATTGCACAGAAAGGAAACAAATCCGCATTCGGTAAGATAATCCTCAATCCCTCTGACAATGGGCGGATAATATACATTGTTGATATCAGGAACGATTACGCCGATCGTAGTGGTCTGATTGGTAGTCAGAGCCTTGGCCATATTATTCGGGACATAGTTTAGTTCTGCTATGGTTTTTGCAATGCGTTCCTGGCGGTCCGGTGAAACGAGATGCGGCTGATTTAAATAACGGGATACTGTAGCTGTAGATACCCCGGCCGAGTTTGCCACATCGGAAATCGTTAATCCCACAAGCAATACCTCCCTCTGGTTCAGAAATGCGCTGTGCTCCTGGTGCGCTGCTAAGTACCAGCGATACTGTCCAGCCTGAATTTGGGAACATTCTGCGCTCCTTTATTGAAATGTAATCGCTTACATTTGCTATGGTTTTATTATACTGATAATAAGAAGATGTGTCAAGTTAAAATATCCAATAAAAAGAGAGAAAATGTTAAAAATATAGAAGATTTAACAAAAGAACAAAGATATATTGGAAAAATAGATGTATTTCTATTGACAAAGAACAGACATGACGGTTATAATATTACTATGTTACTACATAGTAATAATTAACCAAATGGAATACAAGATGAAAGAGGTTGAAAACAAAATGGCGAATATTTATGAAAAAGCAACGCAACCAACAATTTATTTTATTGGAGTAACGACAGGAAGTTCCTCCATCATGAAAGTATTTCCGAAGTGGGCACAGGCGCTGGGGTTGAAGGATGCAGTGATCAAAGGAATTGATTTTAAACCTCATTCATCCGCTGAGGAATACAGAGAAGCAGTGACTTTTATTAAAAATGATCCCCTGTCAATGGGAGCGCTGGTTACAACACACAAAATCGATCTTTATAGAACGTGTGAAGATTTGTTTGACTATGTAGATCCTTTTGCAAAACAACTGGGTGAAGTTTCTTCTATTTCTAAAAAGGACGGAAAATATTGTGCACATGCCAAGGATCCTATTTCCAGCGGACTGGCATTGGAGAATTTTGTTCCGGCAAATTACTGGACCGATTTTGACGGAGACGTATTGCTGCTGGGAGCAGGCGGAAGCTCTTTGGCTATGTCAGTTTACTTTACACAGGAGAAGTTCGGAGACAATGTTCCGAAGAAAATTATTATCGCAAACAGAAGCCAGCCAAGACTGGATGAAGCGAAGCGCATCTTAAATGGATTAAATCCGAAGACAAAATTTGAGTTTATCCTGAATCCCACACCGGCGGATAATGACAGAACATTGGCTTCTTTGAAACCTCATTCTGTGATCGTGAATGCCACCGGACTTGGCAAGGATGCTCCCGGCAGCCCGCTGACCGATGCGTGCCAGTTCCCCAAGGACAGTCTGGTATGGGAAATCAACTACAGAGGCAACCTGCTGTTTAAGGATCAGGCAGAGGCACAGATGAAAGAAAAAAATCTTCATGTAGAGGGCGGATGGACTTACTTTATCCACGGATGGACACAGGTAATCGCAGAAGTATTCCACATCTCAATTGAAGGGGAAATTCTGGAGCATTTGAGCGAGATCGCAAAGCAGTAAGATCAGTATTTAAATAAAGAAAGGAAAGAACAGATAATGAATAATTTTAACTGGGACGGAACGTTTTCCGTAGATTTCAGCTTTCAGGATGGAATGTCCAAAACGGCAGAGATTACACAGCGCCATTTATCACAGATGAAAGCAATGTATCAGGATCAGGCGGCAGTAGAAGAAATTCTGAAAACAGGAGATCCTGTGATCTATGAATTTTATGAACTGGGCTGTCCGGAGCGGGAAGGGGATCTGGCCTTCGGCACTACGATGATTCATCCGGGCAAGATCGGAAATGAATATTACATGACAAAGGGACATTTTCATAATATTGTGAACACATCTGAAGTGTATTATACCATGCAGGGCAAGGGCTTCATGCTGATGGAAAACATGGAAGGGGACTGGATGGCAGAACCTCTGGAAAAAGGAAAGGCTGTCTATGTGCCGAGAGGATATGCTCACCGTACTATCAATACCGGAGATGAGACTTTGATCGCATTCTTCACCTTCGCAGCAGATGCAGGACATGATTACGGAACCATCGAGACCAAGGGCTACCGCAATGTCATTCTGGAAAAAGATGGAAAGCCGGTCATCGAGCCGAACCCGAAGTGGAAATAAAATGTGCAGGAGTGCGCATTGGAGAAATTTCATAAAAAGCTTGGGAGTGTGCAGCGGCGGAAGCAGGCGGACACACAAGTGAGCATGATGATGGAAACAGGAAAATTAAGATGAAAAATATAGTGACTGTTTTAGGCAAAATCTCAGGAGAACAACTGGGATTTTGCCAGTGCCATGAGCACTTGCTGATCAGTAAAGGAAAGTCATACCAGGTGAATCCGGTTTTATTTATGGATGAGGTTGACAAAAGCACAGAAGAGGTAACGTCTTACCGGGCTGCGGGAGGCTGCAGCCTGGTGGATGCGCAGCCGGTGGGCTGCGGCCGGATGGCAGAAGGACTTGTGTCCATTTCAAAAGAAACAGGGGTACATATCATTGCATCCACTGGTTTCCATAAGCTGTCCTTTTATCCGGAAAAACATTGGATCTTCGGTAAGAGCAGAGAACAGATGAGGGAAATATTCCGGCAGGAACTGCTGGAGGGCATGTATGTGGATGCGGATCAGAAGGAGCCGGAACAGCGGATACCCAACCGGGCCGGGCAGATCAAGACAGCGCTGGATACGGAAGGGCTGACCGAAAGGTATCGGACTCTGTTCCTGGCGGCGGCGGACGCGGCGAAGG
This sequence comes from Lachnospiraceae bacterium, assembly GCA_028689585.1. Classification (GTDB taxonomy): domain Bacteria; phylum Bacillota; class Clostridia; order Lachnospirales; family Lachnospiraceae; genus Merdiplasma. Next base: position 84,433 of record JAQVCW010000004.1, read on the forward strand.
AAACCGGCGCTCCGGTGATGATCCATGTGGAGAATGGAACGGATCCCAGAGAACTGCTGGGGCTGCTTCTGAAAGAAGGGGTTCGGGCGGAACAGATGATATTCTGCCATATGGACAGGGCATGCAAAGAACTGTCATGGCACGAAGAGGTGGCCTCCACAGGCGCTTATCTGGAATATGACACCATCGGCCGGTTCAAGTACCACAGTGATGAGCGGGAAATCGAGATCATACGGCATATGTGTAGCCAGGGCTATGAAGACAGGCTGCTGTTTTCGCTGGATACCACCAGGGCGCGGCTGGCTTCCTATGGAGGGAGCCTTGGTCTGGTCTATTTGATTGACAGCTTTTTGCCCAAGATGGCAGCAGCCGGCATCCCGGAGGAAAAAGCAGAGCAGATGATACGCAGGAACAGTGCGAAGGCATTTGCCTGGAAATAAAAAACAGAGTGTGAAAACTTGACATACAGCGTCAGTCCATTTGCGAAGGCAAATTTAGGATGGACTGGTGTTTATAGATTGTGTCAGGTTTTCGCAGAAAACTTGACATGCAGCATCGGCCCATTTGCCGAAAGCAAATTTAGGATGGGCTGATGTTTAAAAACAGGAGGAGGAAAAATAGAATGACAGATATTATGCAGCAGGTTGCGGAACGGAAGATCGTTCCGGTGGTAAAACTGGATCATGTGGAGGATGCAAAGCCGCTGGGCGAAGCATTATGTGCCGGAGGTCTTCCGGTGGCAGAGGTGACATTCCGTACCGATGCAGCGGAGGAATCCATCCGTATTATGAAAAAAGAATTTCCGGACATGATGGTGGGTGCGGGCACGGTTATCAATGTGGAACAGGCGAAGAGAGCACTGGATGCAGGTGCCACATTTATCGTATCCCCTGGCTTTTCCAGAAAAGTAACGGAATTTGCCATTGATCATCAGATTCCGGTCTTTCCGGGAACATGTACTCCTACAGAGGTGATGGCTGCCATGGAATATGGCCTGAAGGTAGTGAAATTCTTCCCGGCAAAACAGTATGGCGGTCTGGATACCATCAAGGCTCTGGCGGCTCCCTTCCCCAGCATGAAGTTTATGCCGACCGGAGGCATCAATGCCGGAAATATTCTGGAATACTTATCCTTCCAGAAGATCATTGCCTGCGGCGGAAGCTGGATGGTAAAGGATTCTCTGGTTCTGAACCATGAATTTGATAAAATCAGACAGTTGACTGCGGAAGCGGTAGAGCTGGTAAAATAATAGTAAAGGAAAAGAGGATTGATCATGAAGATATTGGTAACTCCTACCTCGCTTCAGCCGGGGAAAAATGACAAAATGCTTCAGAAATTGAAAAACTTTTCAGAGGATCTGGTCTTTAATGAGACAGGGCGGCCGCTGACGGAAGAAGAACTGGGGGAAGCGCTGGCAGACTGTGACGGCTATATTGCAGGCCTTGATTTTGTGACGGAAAAGGCACTGGAAAACTGTTCGAAATTAAAAGTGATTTCCAGATACGGAGCCGGCGTGGACCGGGTTGACCTGCAGGCTGCAAAGGCGAAGGGAATTAAAGTTACCAACACGCCGGGGGTAAATGCAGAAGCTGTTGGGGAGCTGGCATTTGGCCTGATCCTGTCAGCAGCCAGAAAGATTTCCTATCTAGATCAGCAGACAAGGGCCGGAGAATGGGTTCGTTCCTCGGGAATGGAGCTGTCAGGCAAGACCATCGGTATCTTTGGCCTGGGCGCAATTGGAAAAGTGGTAGCCAGATGCGCAAAGGGCTTTGACATGAAGGTAATGGCCTATGATCCGTTTATCAATGAAGAATACTGCAGGCAGAATGACATCCAGGCAGCTTCCATGGAAGAAGTGCTGAAGGCAGCAAACGTGATCAGCCTGCATCTGCCCCTTCTGGACAGCACAAAACACCTGATCAACGAACAGGCATTTCAGATGATGAAGGAAGGCACGATCGTAATTAATGCATCCAGAGGCGGAATTATCGATGAAGCAGCCGCTTACGACGCATTAAAATCCGGAAAGCTGGGAGGACTTGGACTGGATGCATTCGAAGTGGAACCTCCAAAAGCATCCCCGCTCTTCGAGTTCCCGAATGTGGTAGTGACTCCTCATACCGGTGCCCATACAAAAGAAGCTACCGATAACATGGCTCAGGCAGCCATTGACAACCTGATTGCAGTGCTATCCGGAGAAGAATGCCGTTTTGTAGTGAACCGCTAAAAAGCAAATCAGGGCGAAGTCATGGCAGTAAAGGAGATGTTTCAGAAAGCACAGAAATTGGGGGCATTACGCTGGATATTTAAATATTTTTTCAAGAGGGTTCTCTGTATGGAGGACCTTTTTTGGTAAAAGAAAGACGCCTCCGCAGAGACGCTTTTCCTGTCATTTATTTAGTTCATCAATTTTTGAGACAACCGATAGGAACAACATATACACCGTCTTTACGGCAATATGCGTAATCACCGGTTCCTGTCAATACCATGAGGAACGACGGAGCTTTCATCTTGTCGGTGTCGATTTTTGCCTGCATGGTTTTAAGACTTTCCGCACCTTCCTCAACCAGCTTGCTGCCACCGAGCTTAATTTCAATCAGACCGTACGCACCATTTCGCAGATGCACAACAGCATCACATTCCTGCCCATCCTTATCGCGATAGTGATATACCTCTCCGCTTAGCGCATCGGCAAACACACGAAGGTCTCTGACACAAAGGGTTTCAAAGAGAAAGCCAAAGGTTTTGAGGTCATTTACCAAGTCATTCGGACCGATACCCAATGCCGCAGCAGCGATGGAGGGGTCGATATAATATCGTGTGTCAGAAGAACGAATAGCGGTTTTGGAACGCAGATTCGGGTTCCATGCCGGCATATCTTCCACAACAAAGATTTTACGCAGAGCACTCAGATAGGAGGCAATTGTCTCCTCGCTCATAGGAGCTTCGTCATTGGCGGCAATATCCGCCGCAATTACGGTGTTAGCTACTTGACCGCCCTGGTTTCTTGCGTAGGAACGCATAAGCCGCTTTACTCTTTCGGAATTTTTCTGCACATTGTCTGCTCGGTTAATATCGGAACGAACAACTGCATCATAGTAGTCCATCGCCTGGTCAAGGGCGATTTCATCACGCATATCCACCGCTTGCGGCCAACCGCCTCGGCATACAAGGAATGCCAGCCGGTCGATGCCGATATGGTTTTCACCGTCAATTTCCTTTATACCGTCAAACAAATCTTTTAAACTGACTTCGCCTGTTGAGTCTCCCGATTCATACAAGCTCATCGGTCTCATAGTAAGCCAGGTGAAGCGACCTGTGCCGGAGTGCGTGATTTCTTTGGTGTCGGCAGGGACAGCAGAGCCGGTGAGAACAAACTGTCCTAACTCTCTTCGGTGGTCAACCTCAAAGCGTATAGCATCCCACAGCTTTGGAGCAAGCTGCCACTCATCAATCAGTCTTGGCGTTTCACCCTTCAAAAGTCGTTTGGGGCTCAGCTCAGACATGGTGATGTTTTGTTCTTTCTTTTCCGGGTCATCCATATACAAGATGCTTGCGGCAACCTGTTCGGCAGTGGTTGTTTTGCCGCACCACTTGGGTCCTTCGATGAGTACGGCACCCTTGCCCTCCAGCTTGCGTTTTAACATATCGTCAGCGATTCTACTTCTGTAATTTTCCATTCGGAACACCTCGCTTCCATTCATTTGACTATAGTATATGCCAAAATTATAAATTTCACAAGATTTTCCGACGATTGGCGAAATATTTTTCCGACGATTGGCGACAAAAAAATCCGACAGTTGGCGGTAAATCAAACCGAGCCTTGGCATATTCCCTGTAATATGCTTAACTGTTTCTGTAGGTATTCGGATTATACGCCGCTCACTTTAGATGAGTGGATTGAGTGTGACAGAAAAAGGCGGATGGAGCGATGGAAGTCTGGAAAAAATGTAATGATAGATATGAAACAAAGGAATACACGCAAAGATAATATTTGCGCGTATTTTATTGAATATAGATAAAAATAGGTTAATAACGGCATAAAATAGAAAAATAAAGAAATATACGCAAAGATGATATTTGCGTATATTTTATTGAAAACAAGAAAAAACTATGTTATACTTTCCAAGAAGGAAGGTGCAATATGGATAACAAATCAGCATTGGAAGAAAAATATCAAAAGATATTGGAAAAATTAGGCGAAGAGATTACTTTTTATATGGATGATATTCAGGATGTGTTTCCCGACATGAAGAAGTCTTCTCTTTACTGGAATATGTCAAAACTGGTGGAGAAGGGGTATTTGAAACGTGTTCGGAATGGAGTCTATGCATTTAACGAATGGTACGGAAAGAAGAACATTACGCTATCTGATACAGCAGTGAAAATTGCAAATATTATGGATGAGTCTGGATTTGAATATTGCATTTCAGGATTAGATGTGTTGCAGAAGTACATGCAGCATATCCCGGAGCAGTATCCTTGCATTTTGTTCATAAATAAGGACTCAAAAGAAGAAGTGAAAAATATTTTTCAGGAGAATGGTATGGAAACGCTGTTACCGGCGCAGATAAAGGAAATGCATGAGAATTATGTATTGACTGGGAAAGATATTCCACAAATTGTTCTGTACCAGACAGAAAATTTTGAAGATGTCATGGATGGAGTTGCATCCATCGAAAAAGCCTTTGTGGACTTATTTTATGCCGTCACACGAAATGAATATCCACTTGCCCTTCAGGAACTGGTTCGTATTTATGAGAATGTGGTAAGGCTTGGTATTCTTGATAAGAAAAAAATGGTTTCCATTGCAGCCAAAAGAAATTTGCAATATGATATTCGCTATATTGCTGAATCTAAATATATTACGACAGAAGCCCATAAATTTGTTGAGATACTTAAACGAGAGGAATAAATAGTGTATAAGAATCTATTTCACGAAGAAAAAGCGTTTCAAAGGGAAACTTTTTTTCGGAGAATGCAGGAGTACGGATTTAAAAATATGGGGCGGATGGAACTGTTCCTATGGGATTTGGAATTATTTCTCCAGATTCAGAACATTTTGGGGGATCGAATTGTCCTGAAAGGTGGGGCGGCAACGCAGTTCTACCTGCCAATCGAAGCACAGAGAACAAGTGTTGATATAGATATGCTTTTCTTTGGAACAGAGGAAGAAATAAATAAGACGCTGGATTAAAAAAATGTATCAATGACTTTAACTCATTATACCTCAATAGTAAAGTTGATTATTCACCGCAAAGTGTTGCTTGCGGAGCTGCTCTTATAAAAATGGTGTATGAATTGATTTTGAACGATAAAGGATGGGAACAGCTTTTCAAAGCATTCGAGATTAAAAATAAACTTTTTTTTGAGCAGTATACGGGAAAAGAAAAGGGACAGAAAATCAGAAAGGCAAGAGAAGTATTAGTGAGAGAATTCGCCAGTTATGCAGCAATGCCGTCGCAGGTGTTAAAAGGTAAGAATTTAAAAAGAGTTTTTTGGGCTATCGTAGATGTGGAAAATTTAGCGGAGATAGAAAAAATTGTGGGTTCGTTGTAAATAAATTTTGTCCCTGATATGCAGATTCGTTTCAAACATGAATGCAAACATTAAGAATCAATCGTTTCAGAAAGCGTAAAAGCATTTTTGAAATTTGTCGGAGACGGAACACCAAGTGAAGATGCGTTTGTAAAGAAACTTCAGGAAAAACTTGCAAAAGTAAAAGAAAACGTAGAATGGAGGCGGGAATACATGACTTTGTTGATGCGGGATCAGGAAAATATTGAAAAAGGAATAGAACAAGGAATAGAGCAAGGAATAGAACAAGGAAGAGAACAGGAAAAGACAGAGATGATAAAAAAGTTATTAAAAAAAGGTGTTCTTTCCGAAACAGAAATTGCAGAAATTGCAGGTATTACGCTGGATAAGGTAAAAGAAATAAAAAATAATATTTAAACATTTTTTAAGGGGCTGTAAAATAAGTCCCTAAAAGAAAAATCGCTCAGACCGTGAAATCTGAGCGATTTTTTGGTATAATTAATTATGCTAATAAATAAAAACACCAATGATAATTATACTGTAAGACAGTTAAAATTACCACTGGAAATTGAAAAATTAATTGATTTATCAAGATGCAATTTCAAATTAGGGACTTATTTTACAGCCCCATCCAAAAATGCCTGCCGCGAATATCGTGGCAGGCATTTCTGTTCTATACACATTATATATACACAAGAGAGGAAAAATGCTTTATTAGAAAACAATAACACCTTTTTTTGTAATCTTGCGATCCAGCAGTTTTTCGTAAGCGTCTACTGAATCTTCAAATTTAAAGTAATCAGAAATGAAATCTTTGATCACCAGCTTGCCGCTGCGGATCCATTCCAGAACCTGTTCGTGAGCAGCGCCTTCTTCTTCTTTTCTCGGCATCTGCTGGTAGATCACGCGCCAGTTGTAATCAGCTTTGCTGAAATCGATGGTGATTTCTTCTTTTTCCGGAACACCGTAGCAGAGTACCGTACCGCGGTCTTTGATCAGAGGCATAGCAGCGTTTACTACGAATGGAGCGCCGATGGCATCCAGTACATAATCTACGCCGTCCGGATATAATTTACGAACTTCTGCGGTCACATCGGAATTCTTGCTGTTGATGATGTGGGCAGCGCCGTTGGCTTTTACATTCTCCAGCTTCTCATCGATGATATCTACAGCAGTTACTTCGGTGATACCACAGAGATTTAAGAATTTGATAAAGGTGGAGCCTACCGGGCCGCATCCGAATACAACAACGCTGTCGCCGGGTTTGATGCCGAAGTAGCGGATATTGCTCAGCACTTCACGGAAGGTTACGATCATAACTGCATCTACCGGATCCAGATCATCGGAAAGAACAGTCTGAGCATAAGCGCATCCGGGAGCTTCTCCCTTTGGCCATGCTGCAGGATCACATACAACGGCATATTCGCTCAGCGCGCCCCAGCCGGAGCCGAGTCCCGGATAAAGCTCCGGATCAGGATCTACGAATGGAAGGATTACCTTGTTCTGGTTCACATCGTAGACCGTGTCGGGGGCGGGGACTCCTTTGGCGGAGGTCTGATCCACAGCCTGCTCAGTGACTATGACCAGCAGAAGGCGATTGACTTTGCGGTGGCGGCATCCTGCCTGAAGCATACCATTGAGCATGATTTCAATCTGGTGACGGAAGCGGAGGTGGCCTCACTGGCCGGCGGAAATGCTTCCGGAAGAGTTCAGAGATAAAGCCTCCGGTCTGCAAAAGGCTGAAGTGCATCGAACGAAAATAAATTTTTTAGAAATTAAATATAAAATAAAATAGAAGTGTTGTAAAATAGAACAGACGGAGGCTGCAGATGGAATGCTGCGGATTCCGTCTGCTTGGCATATCATTCCTGCAGCAGATACGAAAAAGGGCGGAGAAAACAATTGAAAAACAGAAAAGAAACAATACGCTGGAAACTGATGAAATATTTTTTGATGGTAGTGATGATTATGGGAATCTGTCTTTTTGCATTCTACCGTATTTCCATGGATAATGTAACCGGAGTGGCGGTGACCTCCATGGAAAATATTCTGGAAAAGATCAATCTGGATACATACAATACCCTTCATGAAGCGCAGCGGATTGCGTACCTGGAGGCAAAGGACAGTGAAATACAGGCCGCTCTCAGAAACGATCTGCCTTCGGATGAGCAGGAGAAGTACCGGCAGCGGATGGATTTCAATTCAAAGCTCTGGTACATGAACCGCTATACAAAGGACCTGGACGGGATCTACATACTGGGGGAAAACGGTGCGCAGTTCCGTTCGGCAAACCGGTCTATGATGCTTCAGGATTTCAGAGAGGATGACTGGTATCAGAAGGTTAAGGCTTCAGAAACACCCCTGTGGACCTGCCAGAGCACGGGATCGTTCCTGATACGGGATATCGATAACTATATGATCTCAATCATGGTTCCGGTGATTGACCGGGCATCCTACCGCTTTCTTGGCGTGACGGTGGTGGATGTGCGCATGGATGACCTGAAGCAGATCAGCCAGAATGGCATGGTATTTGACGGTATGCTGATGCTGCTGGATGAAAATAATAAGGTGCTCTATTCGGACTACGAAGGAAAGATAGAAGAAGAACAGATGGAACGGCTGAAAACGATTCTTTCCCAGGAAAAGCTGGAAGAGAGCACCACAGAAATCAGCATGGATGATTCGGGGTTTTTGATTTCAAGTATGCCGCTGGATATTGCAGGCTGGAAAATTGTGGGTATGGTATCCCATGATATGATCTACAGTGAAAGCAATGCGGTTCGGAATCTGATGCTGGTGGTCAGCGCAGTCTGCATCTTTCTTTCGGTCATGCTCTCGGCATGGGTTTCAAAAGGGATTTCCAGCCCGATCCTCTTTATCCGTTCCGTGATGAAAAAGGTGGAGCGGGGGGATCTGAAGGCGCATGCCCAGATCAGGCAGAAGGATGAGATCGGCGAACTGGCCGAGTCCTTTAATCATATGGTGGACAAGCTGAATATGCTGGTGGAGCAGCAGAAGCAGAGTCAGGAAAAGCTGCGTATGGCGGAGCTGAACGCGCTCCAGGCTCAGATCAACCCCCATTTCCTGTACAATACGCTGGATTCCATCAACTGGATGGCAAGGGCGGGGCAGGTGGATCAGGTCAGTGAAATGATCAATTCCCTCAGTATTTTTTTCCGCATCAGTCTCAGCAGGGGAAAGACCTTTATCACGGTGGGAGAGGAGCTGACACATGTGGAAAACTATATTCTGATTCAGAAAAAGAGATATGAACGGTATCTGGACTATGAGATCTCGGTGCCCGGGGAGCTTTACGGGTATCAATGCCTGAAAATGATCCTTCAGCCGCTGGTGGAAAACAGCATTTACCACGGGATCAAGGAAAAAGGAGAGCGGGGCATGATAAAGATCACAGCAGAGGAACGAAATGGAACCCTGCTGTTTCATGTGGCGGATACCGGACAGGGAATGACACAGGAGAAGCTCAGTGAACTTCAGCAGATGATGCAGGAAGGGCGGGAATATAACACCAGTGCCTACGGCGTCATTAATGTGCAGAGAAGAATACAGACTTATTTTGGCAGAGGATACGGGCTGCATTTTCAGAGCGCGTGGGGACAGGGAACAGAAGTGACCGTGGCAATTCCGAAAAGAACGGTACAGGAGGAACTTAATGAGCTGGAAGATAGTAATCGTGGAAGATGAGGATATCCTCAGAAATGGACTGATTCAAACAATATCGTGGGAAGACTATGGCTTTTTTGTCGCAGGAGATGCGGACAACGGCAGGCAGGGACTGGAACTGATTCAGGAAATCCAGCCGGATGTGGTATTTACGGACATTCGGATGGCGCAGATGGACGGTCTGACCATGGCAGAAAAAATTTATGAGTGGAATCCGGAGATACAGCTCGTCTTTATAAGCGGTTATGATGAATTTGAGTATGCAATGCGGGCGCTGAAGGTGGGAGCGGCAGAGTATATTTTAAAACCGGTGCAGTTGGAGCAGGTAATTGAAACGCTGGAAAAGTTATCAGCGAAATTGAGCCAGAGACAGAGTCAGAAAAAGGAATACAGCAAATTAAAACAACTGGAGGAATACAGCCTGGGAAGCATCCGTCAGGAGTTTTACCGCGCGGTTATTCATGGGGCAAAACAGAAATGCCATGAAAAAAATTATGAATCCATGATTCCAAAGGAGGAACGGGAGGGATATTTCAGCGCCATTATCGTGGTCTGGAAGGACTTCGCGGCATTGTCCATGAATGCGGATTATATCGGCATAATGGAAATGGATCATCGCTTTGAGGAAATGCTGACGGCGGTACTGGGGGATGATAAGGAATATACTATGGTACGGGGAAATGCGGGAGAGCGCATCCTGGTGCTGTGGGGAGAGGACAGGGAAAAACTCTGCCGGGAACGGGATCACTTGAGCAGGCGCCTGCTGGAAAATAAACATTCCGACTGCTCCTTTGAGGTAAATGCCGGAACCGCTGCCAGATATGTTTCCGGACTATATCAATCCTATCTGGAAGCCAGGAAGATGCTGGAAGAAAGATATCTGGAGGAATGGAGTCAGATCATACAGGCGGAGAATGAGGTGCCGGAAAATGTGAATTTCATTAATTATCATAACGGTGATTTAATGAAAGCGGTAAAAAGCGGAAATTCGGAGGAAATTGTGCAGGAGTGCTCCAGATTGGAAAAAGAACTGGGCAACCGAAAGGTGGTATCCCACATTCATCTGATCCTGATCGTGACCAGCATCTTTGAAGAGCTGGCCCGCCTGGCGCAGGAGGCGGAGCAGATCATCGGGGAAACGGCGGGAGCTACCATGGAAGATTATCAGAAGATTATTTCCAAAGGAACCCGTGCTGAGCTTCTCAAAGGGCTGAAGGAATACTGTCTGGCGCTGGGAGCGTGCTTTGACGGTGCGAAGGATACGAAGATCCAGAGCAGTCTGAAGCGGGCGATCAGCTATATGAACAGTGAGTTTGGCAATGAAGGGCTGACCATAGGGGAGGTGGCGAAGAACTCTTACATCAGCAGTTCCTATCTGAGTATGCTGCTGAAAAAGGATACCGGAAAAACCTTTATAGAATATCTGACGGATATCCGCATGGAGCATGCCAGAAAGCTGCTGCAGGAAACCTCCATGAAAAATTATGAGGTGGCACAGGCCTGCGGATTTGCAAATGCGACCTATTTCAGCACGGTATTTAAGAGCATGCACGGAATATCCCCATCACAGTATCGCAAAGAATAGGACATGCGCGTTTACCAGGGCCTGCCTTCCATTGCAGAAAAGTGCAGAAAAGCAGACTGAAATACAAAAATAAATAAAAACAGTGCGAAAAAACCGGAAAAAACAGAAAAAATGTAAAAATAAAGCAGCTCAATAAAAGAATTAATCTATAAAATTTATAAAAAATAATAGAATATTTAAAGAAAATTATAAGTTATTTTATTCTACTTCCGAGAGGAGTCTGGTATGATGTGTTCATCGGCTGATGGGGAGCGATCCCCCAGCGAAGAGTTGTAACTGGAAACGGCAAATCAAAGGAGGGTATTTAAGAATGAAGAGAAAAGTATTATCTATGGTGATGGTTGGGGCAATGGCAGCTTCTATGTTTTCCATGAGTGCATTCGCAGAGGAAGCAGCTACAGAAGCAGCGGCTGCATCTGAGGTGGACATGAGCGTATTAAAAGGACTGACCGTTGGTTTCAGCCAGTGTGATAATGGAAATAGCTGGAGAATTGCAGAGACAGACAGTATGCAGTCAAAAGCAGAAGAGTACGGAATTAACTTTATCTACACGGATGCATCCGGTGATATCGCAAAGCAGGCATCCAATATTGAAGATCTGGTTGCACAGGGCGTAGATTACCTTGTAGTGGCACCTCAGGAAGAGGATGGACTTCAGGCATCTTTGAAATCCGCTATGGATGCAGGGATTCCGGTTATCCTGGTAGACCGTGGTGTCAATGGAAGCGCTGGATCAGAGTATACCACAGCAATCATGTCTGACTTCGTATGGGAGGCAGAACAGGTCGCAAATAAATTTATCGAAGACGGCGGCGGAAAAGGAAATATAGTAATCCTTCAGGGAACTCAGGGCGCTACTTCTACAATTGACCGTCAGGAAGGTTTCGTAAATGCAATCGAAGGAACTGAAATGAAAGTGATTGCAGATCAGGTAGCAGATTATGTAATGGATAAGGCACAGGAAGTTATGGAGAATATTCTTCAGGCACAGGGCGATGAGATTGATTATGTCTTCTGCCACAATGATGATATGGCTCTGGGCGCTATCCAGGCAATCGAAGCAGCAGGCTATACTCCTGGCGAAGACATCAAGGTAGCCGGTATTGACGGACCTGCAGCAGCGATGGAAGCAATCTTAGCTGGAAAAGAACTTTGCTCCTGCTCCTGCTCACCTCTGTTTGGACCGATCGCATATGAGACAATTGCAAAGATCGCAAATGGCGAAGAGGTACCTGCTGAAATCAAAAATGCAGATACCTTGTATGATATCAACAATGCAGATGTTGCACTTGGCTTCTAAGTAAATACGAACCGGGATTAAGAATGCACTGATGTAAAATAAGTAACGGCTATTTCTATAACTCGACTTATGGAAATGGCCGTTTTCTACTAAAAAAATGAAAATAGCAGCGTCAGACCATTTGCTGAACGCAAATTTAAGATGGGCTGATGTTTAAGACGGGAGAAAGCATATGGGTAGAGACGTATTGTTGGAAATGAAAGGAATTGTGAAAAACTTTCCTGGTGTCCGTGCGCTGCGGGGTGTGGACTTTACGGTGGCAAAAGGAGAAGTACATGCGCTGATGGGAGAAAACGGTGCGGGTAAATCCACGTTGATCAAGGCACTGACCGGAATATATCAGAAGGACGAGGGAACAATCCGGTTTGACGGGAAAGAGATCAATCCGAGGACGGCAGTAGAAGCGCAGAGAGAAGGAATCAGCACAATTTATCAGGAGCTGAACCTGGTTCCGTTTCAGACGGTGTATGAAAACATGTATCTGGGAAGAGAGCCCAGGAATGCTTTCGGCGGTGTAGACCGGAAAAAGATGATAACAGAAACAAAAGTGATTTTGAATGACCTTGGGATCCATGTGGATGTAACGGTGCCTTTGCAAAAGTACGGTACGGCTGTTCAGCAGATGGTGGCAATCGGACGGGCAATCTCAGTAAATGCAAAACTGGTTATCATGGATGAGCCGACTTCTTCCCTGGATACAAAGGAGGTACAGGTTCTTTTTGACGTTATCCGCAAATTAAAGGCGAGAGGTATTGCGGTTATTTTTATCAGTCATCGTCTGGATGAGATTTTTGAAATATGTGAAAGAGTGACCATATTAAAGGATGGGGCTCTTTCCGGAGAAGTGGGGATCGAAGAAATTGATCAGTTAAAGCTGATTTCCTATATGATCGGCGGCGAGGCGAAGAAGCTGGAGCGGACGAAGGCAGGGTATAAACTGCAGGATGCGCCGGAAATAGCCAGGATGGAAAAAATTGAGCAGGGGCTTCGGCTGAACGGAATCGGGATCGATATCAAAAAAGGGGAAGTGCTGGGACTGGCCGGACTTCTGGGTTCAGGCCGTACCGAGCTGGCAAAGGTGCTTTTTGGCGCCACACAGCCGGACAAAGGCGATATCCTATGGATGGATGAAAAGGTACATTTTAAAACACCCAAGGACAGCATTAAAAAAGGAATTGGGTTCTGTACAGAGGACCGGAAGGTGGAGGGGATCATCCCCCATCTGTCAGTAAAAGAGAACATGACCATCGCCATGCTTCCTCAGATCAGTAAATATGGCGTGGTATCCAAAAAGAAACAGAGTGAAATAGTGGATGAATACATTAAGAGGCTGAAAATCAAAACGCCCTCTCCCAACCAGGCAATTCGAAATCTCAGCGGAGGCAATCAGCAAAAGGTGCTGCTGGCCAGATGGCTCTGCATGAACCCCAAGCTGGTGATCATGGACGAACCCACCCGGGGCATTGATGTGGGGGCAAAGGGTGAGATTGAAGCTCTGATTCAGGAGCTGGCAGGCAATGGCATCAGTGTTTTGATGATCTCCTCTGAAATGGCCGAGCTGGAACGAAACTGTGACCGGGTTGTGGTCATGAGAGAAGGAAGGTCCCTGGGACAGCTCTATGGAGAAGAGATCAACCAGGATGCAATTATGGCTATGATTGCTGCTGCGGCAGGAGAATTGGAAAAGGAGGGTGGTTTCAATGAGTAGTGCAGTGAGGACAAAAGAGGATACAATTGCTACGCTGAAGCATTACAGCGCATTTATATTACTGGGAGTTATGCTTCTGCTCAATCTGTTTATTACACCGAACTTTTTCCGGGTCGGTACGCTGTGGAACATCGTGACACAGACCTGTACCATCATCCTTACCGGTATGGGTATGACGGCGGTAATCTCAACCGGCGGAATTGATATTTCCGTAGGTGCTGTAATGGCGCTGGCCGGGATTATCTCCGCAAAGCTGCTGGATAGTGTGGGACTGGTACCGGCCATTCTGATCGCGGTTCTGTTCTGCTGTGTTTCCGGTGTGATTGCCGGCTTTATGGTAGGACGGCTGAAGGTGCAGGCCATGGTCGTGACACTGGCGCTGCTGATCGGAGTCCGGGGTGTGGCTCAGTTGGTAAATGATGCCAAGATCTTTTATCTGACGGGAGACCGGGCGGAAGTTTATAAGAAATTAGGCACCGCAAAGATTGGCGGAGTGATCCCGATACAGGTTATTCTGATCATCGCAGCGGTGGCGGTTACCTGGTTCATTTTGGAGAAGACCATGCTGGGACGCCATATCCAGGCCGTGGGAGACAATTCCAGATCTGCTATGCTGGCCGGTATCAGCGCCACAAAAACGCTGATGTTTGTATACATATACAGCGCAGCATTTGCAGCATTTGCCGGTATCGTAGCTACGGCAAAGATCGGTGCGGCGGATGGAAACTCCCTGGGGCTTCTGGCGGAACTGGATGCGATTGCAGCCGTGGCGGTAGGAGGGACCAGCATGTCCGGCGGCCGTGCCAAAGTATTTGGAACGGTGGTCGGCGCACTGATCATGCAGTTGATAAACATTACCGTAAATATGAATAATATTACTTATGAATATGCGCAGGTATTTAAAGCGATCATCATAGTATTTGCAGTATATATTCAGAGAGATAAGGCGGCATAGGAGGGATGGACATGAATAAAGCAAAAAAAGTATATAACTGGTTCAGTTCAAAAAGTGCGATTATGGCGCTGGCAATTCTGGTGATCTTTTCCAGTATTGCATTTTCACAAAGAAACTTTTTCTCTGTGCCGTCTCTGATGAATGTAGCCAGGAAAGCGGCCAGCGACGGCGGTTTTCTGGCACTGGGAATGACATTTGTGATCCTGATCGGCCAGATTGACCTTTCCGTGGGCGCGGTACTGGCCATGAGCGGTGTGGTGATGGGCCTGTTTGGCAATACAAATCCGGTGCTTGGAGTTTTGGCGGGTCTGGGAATCGGCATTCTCTGCGGTTTCCTCAATGGTTTCATGGTGGCGAAGATGAGAATTTCTTCCTGGATCGCATCTCTGGCGATGATGCTGGGCCTGCGGGGCATTGTGCTTCTGATCACTCATCAGAAACCGGTGTCCATCTCCAATCCGGTTTTGCAGTCTCTGGGCAATGCCAGTATATTCGGAGTGCATATTCTGGTGATTCTGCTGGTGGTGTGTACCCTGATCTGTATGTACATTGCGAGAAATACAAAATTCGGAATGGCGGTCTATGCGGTGGGCGGCAATGAAGAAGCGGCCAGAATGATGGGACTGAAGGTGGCCAGGATAAAGATAGCAGCCTATACCTGGTGCGGATTTTTTGCGGCGGTGGCAGGCATCCTTCTGGCGGGGCGCCTTTATACGGCACAGCCAAATGCAGGAGATACCTGGGAGACCACAGCGATTGCCATGTGTGCACTTGGCGGTGTAAAGCTCTCAGGCGGGGAAGGAAAATTCAGCGGAACTTTCTTTGGAATTTTAATTATTGCAGTCATTAATACGATTTTCAACTATGCAGGAAACCTGAACTCCTGGTGGCAGAATGTGGTTATGGGCGTTCTGGTGCTGATCTCGATCGGCGTTCAGTCAGAAGTATTCCACATGCACAGAAGTAAGAGAAAGGAAACTCAAAAATGTTAGCACTGGTAAAGTATGGAAAGGGACCGGGAGAGACCGAACTGAGAGAAGTTCCGGTTCCGGAAACCGGAGAAGAAGACTTATTGATCGAAGTGATGGCGGCAGGGATCTGCGGCTCGGATCTTGCCTATGATGCGGGGCTCCACCCCAATCAGTTAAATACACCGGTGATTCTTGGCCACGAGTTTTCCGGCCGCGTGGCGAAAGTGGGATCAAAGGTAAAGGACTGGAAGGTGGGAGACCGGATTGTCTCTGACAATACAGGGCATGTGTGCGGCAAGTGCTTTGCCTGTACCACGGGACAGTTTTTAATGTGCCCGGACCGCCTTGGCATGGGATACGGGATGGATGGAGGATTTACGGAGTATGTGAAAATATCCGGAGATCTGCTGGCAAAAAATCCCAATGCGGTTTTTCGTATTCCTGACAATGTATCTTATGAAGAAGCTGCAATACTGGATCCCATCTGCAATCCCTATAAGGCCATCGTCCAGGAGTCTCATATACTTCCGGGGGAAGACATTGTGATCTTTGGAGTGGGCCCTATTGGGCTGTTTGCAGTGCAGGTGGCAAAGGTGATGGGCTGCGGAGAGATTATCGCAGTGGGGCGCAGCGGCAATGATACACGTTTTGCCATGGCTGAAAAATACGGTGCCACCAGGACGATCGAGTCCGATAAAACAGATGTGGTAAAGGAAGTAGCCAGGATCACAAAAGGGGAAATGGCCGCTCTGGTGGTGGACTGTGCCGGAGCCAATGAGCTGGTGAATCTTGGAATTGACCTGGTCCGCAACGGAGGGGAAATCGTCCATGTGGGATACGATGCCCGCCCATTCAATTATTCTCTGGACCATCTGCTGGAACGGGGCGTAAGCATCAAAGGACATTTCGGATACGACTATCAGTCCTGGAAAAACTGTATTCATCTGCTGGAGTTGGGAAAAGTGGACCTGAAGGGAATGATATCCCACTACGTCACTTTGCAGGACTGGAAAAAAGGGTTCGAACTGATGCGCAGCAAAATGGGCGTGAAGGTGGTATTTACCAAGGATGCGTCAAAGCTGAAAAGCGAAAGACAGTGACATTTCACAGGATTTGCGTCAGGTTTTCTGTGAAACCTGGCATACCACAGGATTTGCGTCGGGTTTTCTGTGAAAACCTATACCACAGGAGGGATAAGATATGAGCTATATTGATACCTACAGACAATTGTCCGGGGCAATTGTGTCAGAACATGAGGCTGTCTTTGCACAGTTGGATATGGATCAGCTAAAAGCGTTTTTAGATGCAGTCATAGAAGCAAAACATATTTTCGTGCACGGAACAGGCAGAGAGGGGATTTCCATGCGGGGATTTGCCATGAGGCTGGCCCATCTTGGAAAACAGGTCTTCTGGCTGATGGATGACACCACCATAGGAATGCACCAGGGAGATTTATTTATCATCACCGATGGCAGGGGCGATGTGGGCATCCATCGGAGGATCGTGGAGCAGGCATCCAAAACCGGAGCCAAAATCGCCATGATCACCTGTCTGCCAGAGGGCAATCTGGCGAAGAATTATGCCGATCTGATTTTATTTGTGCATTCCACCGTATACATGGGAGATGCAGCAGAGGATCCCGGGGCCCCCAGGCAGCATGATGTGGTTCCCACGATTCAGCCCATGGGCAATCAGTACGAACAGCATCTGTATCTGCTCATGGATATTGTGGCTATCTTGCTGAAGGATGAGATGGGCATGACCTATGAAGACATGGAGGCGAATCACCGAAACATTGAATAGAGATTGTGTCAGCCCATTTGCCGAAGACTAATTCAGGATGGGCTGATATTCAAACAGGAGGGATAAGACGTGGCAAATCAGCTATATACCCGATGGGGCAGAGAACTGGATCCGGATCATGTGCTGGAGGAGTATCCAAGGCCGGCGATGGTCAGAGAAAGCTATCTGAATTTAAATGGTATCTGGGAGTACGCCATCGATCAGTCAGAATTGATGCCAAAGCAGTATGACGGGAGCATTCTGGTTCCGTTTTCACCGGAGGCGGTATTATCCGGGGTGAACCGTCAGGTTATGCCGGAGGATGTGCTTCATTACCGGCGGATGGTGAATCTGACGGAAACATTTCTGACAGGGCGGTGTCTGCTTCATTTTGGCGCGGTGGATCAGATCTGCCGTGTCTTTGTGAATGGAAAGCTGGCAGGAGGACACACCGGAGGGTATCTTCCATTTACACTGGACGTTACCGGACTGGTTCATACCGGAGAGAACTGCCTGCAGGTGGAGGTAAAGGATTATTCGGATACCTCCTATCACTCCAGAGGCAAGCAGAAGCTGGAGCGCGGGGGCATGTGGTATACGGCTCAGAGCGGTATCTGGCAGACGGTGTGGATGGAATGTGTGCCGGAAAATCATATCAGTGAATTGAAAATAATACCTCGTTACGATGAGGGTGAGATAGAGATAAAAGTAATGACAGACCGGGACGAAAAAACGGAATGCACCGGAAAAATTTCTCTGCGCGGAGAAGTGATAACGACAGTGAAGTTTCATGCCAATCAGAAAACAAGGATCGAATTAAAACGATTTGAAGAGTGGACTCCGGAAAAACCCTCTCTCTATGATATGACCATCGAGATGGAGGAGGACCGGGTGGAGACTTACTTTGCAATGAGAAAATATTCGGTGGGACGGGACCGGAAAGGGATGCTGCGGTTTTTCCTGAATAACCGTCCCTGCTTACACAATGGGCTTCTGGATCAGGGCTACTATCCGGACGGGCTGTATACGGCGCCTTCCGATGAAGCGCTCCAGTATGATATCCTGAAAATGAAGGAGCTGGGCTTTAATCTGCTGCGCAAGCATATTAAGGTGGAACCGGCAAGATGGTATTATCACTGTGACCGGATCGGGATGCTGGTCTGGCAGGATATGGTCTGCGGCGGTGAAACCTATAATATGCGATTTATCTGCACCATGCCAAATATGTTCATGTGGAGCGGAAGAATTATTAAGGATAATAAGCACCATAAGTTTGCCCGGGCAAATGAACGGGGCAAGGCAGAGTACTATCAGGAATTAAAAGACATGCTCCGGCATCTTTACAACTATCCTTCCATTGCTGCCTGGGTGCCGTTCAATGAGGGCTGGGGACAGTTCGATGCGTCCACAGCGACCAGAATGGTGCGGAAGATGGATCCTTCCCGTCTGATCGATGAAGCCAGCGGATGGTTTGACCAGCATGGCGGCGACATGTACAGCATTCACAACTACTGGCGCCCGCTGAAATTCCGGCCGCAGAAGGACCGGGTTGCCGCTCTGACCGAGTGCGGCGGCTATTCTTACCGGGTGGAGGGCAGAAGCTACTGTGATGAGGTCTATGGCTATCGGAAATATTATTCCAAACAGGATCTGACAGACGGAGTGGTGGGACTGTGGGATAAGGAACTGATCCCCAATCTGAAAAATGGCCTGTGCGCCATTGTCTATACCCAGGTGTCGGATGTGGAAGAAGAGGTAAACGGACTGGTTACCTATGACAGAGAAGAAGTAAAGGTGGAGGAGCACAGGATTCAGGAGATGAACCGGCGTCTGTATAAAGCTTTTGAAGAAATGGTATAGAGCCTGAAGACAACGAAGACTTATGGAGCGGGAGCGCAGCATGCGCTCCCTGGAGGAGCAGAATGAAAGAAAAATTACAGACAGCATATCAGGAGATCACACAGCATTTAAATCAGGAGCTGCTCCCATTCTGGGAAGCTCACGGGGTGGATGAAATTTACGGAGGATATCTCACTACATTTGATGAAAACGGCAGAGAAAAGGAAGACGAAGACAAGTACATTGTGACCCAGACACGAATGATCTGGGGCTATTCGGCTTTTGCAAGAAAGCTGGGACATACGGAGTATCTGGCGAAAGCAAAGCAGGGGGTAGAATTTTTCATCCGCCATTTCTGGGACGAAACCAATGGCGGCTGGTACTGGAAAACGACCAGAGACGGTTCCCTGCTGGATAATGGAAAGGTGGTCTACGGACAGACCTTTGCTATTTATGCACTGGCTGAATATACGCTGGCCAGTGGAGATGCCATTGGAAAGGAATACGCCTGCAGGACCTTCGAGCTTTTGCAGAAATACTGTGCAGATACCAGGTACGGCGGGTACTATGAGAATATGGAAGCGGACTGGAGCATATCAGAACCGGGTTTTGCAGCGGGAGATTTGAAATCGCTGGATATCCATATGCATACCATGGAGGCATTTACCACCCTGTATGAATGCACGGGGGAAGAGATACATAAACGCAAGCTTCAGGAAGTGATCGGAATTATTCTGGACCACATGGTAAACCGGGAAGCGGGCTGCGGTAAGAATCAGTTTGCACTGGATTTTCAGGTGAAGCCGGCAATTAATATCAGAAGAACCTGGAATGCCGAGCGGGAAACCGGTGAGGTGATCGAAGCGCCGACAGATACCACTTCCTATGGTCACAATGTGGAACTGGTCTGGCTGCTCCACCGCGCACTGGAAATTATGGATATGCCAATGGGTACTTATCAGGATATTGCCAGGAAGCTGATGAACCATGCGTTAAAGTATGGATTTGACTATCAGAGGGGCGGAGTCTACCGGGATGGCCCCCAGGAGGGAGCACCGCTGGTAAGAGATAAAGAGTGGTGGCAGAACTGCGAATCCCTGATCGGTTTTCTGGATGCATATGAAAGGTTTGGAGATACAAAATATCTGGAGGCTTTCTGGCTGAACTGGAAATTCGATACGGACTATATGATCAACCACGAAGTGGGAGAATGGAGGCAGCTTCTGCGTGAAGACGGCAGCATCCTGGTGCCTCAGATCGGAAATCCATGGAAAGCGATCTATCATTCGGGACGTTCCATGATGGAATGCAGCCTTCGGCTGAAGAGACTGCTGGAGCAGGAGTGAAGAATGACAGGAAGATTATTTAACGTACAGCGTTTTAGCGTGCATGACGGACCGGGGATCCGCACCACCCTGTTTTTCAAGGGCTGTAATCTGCGGTGCCGCTGGTGCCATAATCCGGAATCCTACAAAATGGAACCGGAGATCCAGTATCTCAGAGAAAAATGTATCGAATGCGGCGAATGCAGGAAGGTCTGTGAACATGGAATCCGGATCGAACAGGGGAAGAGAACAGGGCTGGAAAACTGTGTGCTCTGTCAGAAATGTGTCGATGCCTGCATGAACGGCGCGTTAAAATATGCAGGAAGGGAATACACCCTGGAAGAGCTGACCGGTCTTGCTCTGCGGGACAGGGCATATTATGAGAACTCAGGGGGCGGCATCACGGCTTCCGGAGGGGAGCCTCTGCTTCAGTCTGAATTTGTGGGACTGCTGTTTCAGAAAATGAAGGAACAGGGGATATCGACAGCTTTGGATACCGCAGGAAATGTGGAGTTTGAGCATTTTCGCCGGGTGCTTCCGTTTACGGATCTGGTGCTGCTTGACATTAAGATAATGGATGATGAGCTTCATCGAAGCTATACCGGAGCATCCAACCGAAAAATTCTGGAGAATGCCAGAAGATTGATGGAGATGGGGCAGAGGATGCACATCCGGGTTCCGGTGATTGCCGGCGTGAATGATACGCTGGAGAATGCATGGGCGCTGCAGAAACTGATTGATGGATATGAATGTGTAGAAAAAGTCCGATTTCTTCCTTATCACAATATGGGGCTGGCAAAGGCTGCCAGCGTGAATTTGGAGATGGAGGAGTTTGCTCCGCCTCAAAAAGAGAGACTGGAGCAGATCAGGAGCGTTTTTGACTTTTGCGCGGACTGATGGAAAAATACGGTGACAGAAATGAGAAGACAGATGCGGATCAGGAGCATCAGGAGATGATAGGAAAACAGATGCGGATCAGGAGCATCGGGAGAAGAGAGGAGACAGATATGGTCAGGCCGATAAGTGCTTCATTACAACATAGAATCGATAGCTGGCTGCTTCGGGACTACAGAGAAACTTTTATGGAACGGATCGAACTGGTACTGGAGGCGGAAAAGCTGTATGAAGATGAGGCGTATTCCACCCGGTACGGGCATACGCTTCAATATATTCTGGAAAATATCAGTGTGGTATTGGACGAAGGACCGATTGCAGGAGCAGTGAAGCTGAGAATACCCACAAAACAGGAAGAAGAAAAAATACTGGCAGAATATCATCGATGGTGGAATATCCCGACTCAGGAACGTCATAAGAAAATTCTGTTCTATTATTCTGAAGGCTGGCTGAAATGCCGTCCGGATTTCTTTCCGTCGTTTGGACACCTGGCGATGGACTGGGAAGGAATACTTGATCTGGGAATGGGCGGACTGAAGAAAAAAGCCCAGGACAGGCTGAAAGCAGAGTGCAGCAAAGACCAGGAGGAATTTCTCCAGGGAGCGGTTCTGTGCTATGACGCAGTGAGCATGTACATTCAACGGTGCAGCAGGGAGGCCGAAAAGCAGGGAAGAACCCGGATGGCGGCCGATCTGCAGCAGATTGCAGAAGGACCGGCCGAAACCTTTGCGCAGGCGCTGCAGCTTCTCTGGATTATGATTTTGATCTTGCAGAAGGTCTGCGGCTGCGGGGTATTGAACCTGAGCAGAATGGATCAATATCTGCTGTCAAGATACCGCACAGATCTGAAAAACGGGATTTTGACGGAAGAGGAAGCTTTGGAGCTGCTTCAGGAATTTTATTTCCACAACAATGAAATCATGGTTCAGACAGACCATATGTCACAGGAAATTGAGACAACCTCCTATACACTGGAGGTGGCGTATGATGACCCGAACTATCTGACGCTGGGCGGAAAACTGGCGGACGGCCGGTCGGGAGTGAATGAACTGTCTTTTCGTATGGTGGAGGCGGCCCGGGCACTGCGGCTGAGGAATCCATTTATCGTGGTCCGGTATCATGAGGGAATTGATCCGAAATTCTGGAAATACTGCTGCGATGCCATGAGGGAAAACACCACGCTGGTAATATACAATGATGAGACGATGATACCGGCGCTGAAATATTATGGAGTTAGGGAGCCGGAGGTATATGATTACGGGTTCTTTGGCTGCAATGACCCGAATATTCCGGGCATGGAAGGCGGACTGCGCCAGGTATGGGTGAATCTGCTCAAGCCTCTGGAGCTGGCTCTGAATCAGGGGGACTATCCGATGGAACCGCTTGGGGATACGGTGCTGGAAAAGACCGGAAGCGGACAGCCGCTGGATCCCGAGTGCCAGTTTGATATCGATGACCGCATGACCGGGCTGATGACCGGGGCGTATTATGGAATCAAAACCATGGCTCCCGAGAAAATGAACTCCATGGAAGAGGTACTGGAGGCTTACAGCCAGCAGCTCTCCTACCTGATGGCAGAGTTCCGGCGGGGCTTTGAACAGGATTTCGAGGTGGAGCAGGAAATCACCAGGAACAAGATTCGTATTGAGGACTGTTTCTTGAAAGGAACCATAGAAAATGGAGTGACCTGGACGGAGGGCGGCACGAAATATCATAAGATCGTCACCCAGGGCAGCGGTCTGGCTACAGCCATTGACGCGCTCTATGCCATCGAGCAGATCTGCTTTGTGAAAAAGGAAATGACGGTGGGAGAGCTTGCACAGCTTTTGCGAACCGATTATGCGGGCAGGGAAAAGCTCTCTGTTCAATGGAAAAACAAACTGGACAAGTTTGGAAACGATATCGATGGGGTGGACCGGTATGCGAAAATAGTAACGGAGCTTTTTGTAAAAGCGACAGACGAAAGCAACAGGGGATATCTGTATCAGATGTGGCCTACCTACTCCACAGACCGTGATTTTACCACCATGGGCAGTTTTGTGGGGGCGACTCCCGATGGACGGCGGGCAAAGGAGCAGTTGAGCGAAAATCAGTCACCCACCAATGGAAAGGATTTATCGGGACTCACTGCCATGCTCAACTCCGTTTCAAAGATTCCGTTTGATAAGATTACCGGAGGACCGCTGAATCTCAGGCTTCATCCGTCGGCGGTGGAAGGCGGGGACGGCCTGGATGTGTTATGCGCATTATTTAAGACCTATATGGAAAAGGGCGGAATGCAGCTTCAGGTGAATGTAGTGGATGCCCAGACACTGAAGGAAGCCCAGAAAACACCGGAAAAATACAGAACACTCTGTGTCAGAGTCACCGGCTACAGCGCATTTTTTGTGGAAATGGGAAAAAAGGCGCAGAATGAACTGATCGAAAGGACAGAGCATCTCATGTAGCGGGAAGCAAAAAAGGAGGACAGGAGTATGGGCAGGATGGTAAATACAGTAAATGGACCGCTGCCGGCGGAAGAACTGGGCGTGACTTTGATGCATGAGCATGTGCTGCAGGCCAACTGGTCTATGCGCATGTCCTATCCTCACTGGTTCAACTATGATGAGTTTATGGAATATGCATCGGAGGATGTGAAACGAACCCGTGAGATCGGGGTGCGGACGCTGGTGGAGCAGACGCCGGTATGCCTCGGACGGGATATTCACGCGATCAGGGAAGTGGCTGATCGGACGGGAATACAGATCATCGCATGTACCGGTTTTTTCTACACGGAAAACCAGTGGCTGTTCGGGCGCAGCGAAGAGAGTCTGATGGAATGTATGCGAAAGGATATCAATGAGGGGATTCAGGATACGGATATCCGCCCCGGACTGATTAAATGTGCAACCGATGTGGCCGGAGTCACACCGATCAACCGGGTATTGCTCAATGCCCATGCCCGTATGGCGAAGGAAAGCGGACTGCCCATTGCAACTCATTCCTATTATGGCAACCGGAGCGGATTGCAGCAGATGGATGTTTTTGAACAGCATGGACTGAATCCGGAAAAAATACTGATCGGCCACTGCGGCGATACCAATGATCTGGGTTATCTGGAGGAACTGCTGTCCAGAGGCTGCTATATCGGACTGGATCGATTTGGAGATGATGAAAAAAATCCGTTGAAAAACAGAGTCGATACGCTGATGAAGCTGTGCGAACGGGGCTGGATCAGTCAACTGATGATTTCTCATGACTATGTCAGCTTTGTGGATCTGGGCAGCTTCGAATGGAAAAATAAGCGGGGCACGGATCCGGACGATGCGGTATACAACAGCCGCTATATCCACAGATACGTGCTGCCCATGCTCAGAGAGCTGGGATTTGAAGAAAAGGGAATCCAGCAGCTTCTGGTGGAAAACCCGAAAAACTATTTTCTGGCCTGAGCGCTGACAGGAAAACCAGAGGGCGGAAAAACCAGAAAAGGAAGGCTTCAGGGCAGGTACTATCTGGCCTGAGCGGATTCCGGGAAGAGCGCAGAAAGAATAAAAACGGCAAAAGAAGGAGGCGGACAGCAGGCATGAAAATAAAATCAATCGAAACATTTAAGGTGGAGCCGCGCTGGTGTTTTTTAAAGGTGACCACGGAAAGCGGTCTGGTGGGATGGGGCGAACCTGTAATCGAAGGAAAAGCATCCACCGTAGAGGCAGCCGTGCATGAAATGAAGGATTATATGATAGGCAGATCTGCTGAAAATGTGGAAGAAATCTGGCAGACACTGTATCGCGGAGCGTTTTACCGGGGAGGTCCGATCCTGACCAGCGCAATGTCGGGTATTGATCAGGCTCTTTGGGATATCAAGGGAAAAGCTCATAACATGCCGGTCTATGATTTCTTCGGCGGTGCAGTCAAAGACAAAATGAAGGTATACTGCTGGATCGGCGGTGACCGTCCGGATGATGTGGCGAAAGCGGCCGTGGAAAAATACGAACAGGGTTATCGGGCCATCAAAATGAATGCGACACCGGAGATTGGCTGGATCGACAATTATCAGGTCGTGGATGATGTGCTGAAGCGTGTGGCAGGCATCCGGGAGGCGCTTGGATATCGGATGGATATCGCGCTGGACTTCCATGGCCGGGTACATAAAGGAATGGCAAAGGTCATTATGAAGGAGCTGGAACAGTTCCATCCCATGTTTGTGGAAGAACCGGTACTCTGTGAGAACGAAGAAGCATTCCGGGAACTGAAAAGCTGCACCAGCATTCCGATCGCCACCGGAGAAAGGAATTTCACCCGCTGGGGCTTCAAGAACATGATCACCGGCGGAGGAGTGGACATTATACAGCCGGATTTAAGTCATGCCGGAGGCATCTCAGAGGTGCGCCGGATTGCTGCCATGGCCGAAGCCTATGACATTGCAGTTGCGCCTCACTGTCCGCTGGGACCGGTAGCGCTGGCAAGCTGCCTGCAGCTTGATTTCTGCACCACCAACGCATTCATACAGGAGCAGAGTCTTGGCATCCACTACAACCAGGGATCAGATCTCATGGACTATCTGACAGATCAGTCCGTCTTCGAATACAAAGAAGGATATGTAAATAAACTGACCGGCCCCGGGCTTGGCGTGGAAGTAAACGAAGAAAAAATCCGCGAAAAAGCATTGAAATGGGAAGAGTGGAGAAATCCGGTCTGGAGCACACCGGATGGAAATATCGCAGAGTGGTAAATGGGGACGGTTCTCGGGGTGAAGGGGGGACGGTTCTCTGAAAATCAGAGAACCGTCCCCCCCAGCATGGGAGCGGTTTGCTGTTTTTATTTCCCATAATGTCATAATGTAATAACACAGAGGGAATAATTTGAACAAAAACAAGGCACTGCCATTGTGCATAATAACTAAAAATAAAACTAAATATAAAAATGAATTGACATTATATACAAGACAAGATATATTAATAATATGAAACCGGTTGCATAAAAGTACAATCAGATTCCTGGGGGGAACGGTGCGGATAGAAACCGGTAAGCTGCTTGTCGTTCATCAAAAAAGGAGGTATTTCTAAATGAAAAAGAGACTCGTAAGTGCATTATTAACAGCAACTATGGTGGTTGGAATGATGACGGGTGTCACCAGCTATGCAGAAGAAGCAAAAGAATATGATGTGATTTATCTTTCCTGCTCTACCGCATCTGAATTCTGGCAGTATATCGGAATTGGTATTCAGAATGCAGCACTGGATTTTGAGGCGGAAAATGGCATTAAGGTAAATCTGCAGGTTACCGGACCGGCAGAAGAATCTCAGACGGAAGCTTACGTTACTTCTTTTGAAGAAGCAATCGCAGCTATGCCGGATGCGATCGTTACGGCTACTCAGGTAGCGGATGCCACAGTTCCAAAGGCAACGGAGGCAGTTGGTCAGGGGATCGTGCTGAACTTCGTAAACTGCGGTCTGTCTACACCGGATGTTACCGACTATGATGATATTTATAATCAGTTCTATTATTGCTCCAATGAAACGATCGGACGTCTGGCAGCAGAGACCATGCTTGCGAAGATGAAAGAAAAAGGAATTGAGCCAAAAGGAACCATTGCTATGAACTTCTCTGTAGTTAATGAGACTCTGGCAGCCAGAATGACAGGCTTCAGTGATTATATGGCAGAAAACGCACCGGATATCGTGTGCACAGAGACCTTCTACAATGATAATAATCTGGAGACTGCTCAGGCAAACGTAGAAAACCAGATCTCCACCTATGGCGATGAACTGGTAGGTATCTATGGCGGACAGAATATTTCTGCAGACGGTGCGTGTCTGGCGGCAGCGGCAGCAAATATTTCGGACAAGGTTGCAGTAGTTGGTGTTGATTCAGATGCTACCGAGATTGAAGCTCTGGAAAACGGAACCCTGGATGCAATCGTGGTTCAGGATGCTTATGCACAGGGATATGCAGCGATGGAAAATGCTCTGCTGACACTGCTTAACGGCGAGAATCCGGAAAGCGAAAAGAAAGTAAACTGTGAACCGGTTGCGATCACAGCAGATAATATGGGAACAGATGCTATGCAGGCCCTGTTAAATCCGACTCTTCTTGCTAAATAATATTTAAGAGCGCTTCTGTGTTCTTGCTTTAGGATGCGCTGTCTGCTGTGTGGGACAAAAATCCTGCGTGTCCTGGCGATAAGATAACTAATTATAGGCGAGGCTGCCGCGATATGGTCTGGTTCCTGCCGCCCGGTAAGGTTCCTTCCGTTGAGAGACGGAGGAAACCGCAGCGGGATGGAGGAAAATAGAAACCTGCGGCAGCCTTGTTTCATAACTCGGGAAGGTGATAAAGTGGATAATACGATTTTAAAAATTGAACATATCAGTAAGTTTTATCCCGGAGTAACTGCATTAAATGATGTAAGCTTTACGATACAAAAAGGAGAGGTACGTGCGCTGGTAGGAGAGAATGGTGCAGGAAAATCGACTTTGATAAAATGCATCATGGGTGTGGAAGTACCAAATAAGGGAACAATCAGTCTGAATGATAATGGAAACTGGGTCTCCGGTATGGATGCGCTGCAGGCTCAGGCTCACGGAATGTTTGCAAATTATCAGCATGTAAATATTTCGCCGGATTTAAGCATTGCGGAGAATTACTTTTTGGGAAGAGTGCCCAGGACAAAGCTGGGACTGGTTGACTGGAAAAAAATGAAGGAAGAAAGTCAGCAGATCGTGAATAAATTCAAAATGGATGTGAATCCACAGGCGAAGATCAAGGATCTGCCGATTGCCATGCAGGCGATGGTTACGATCAGCAAAATATCAGTAAATGAAGATATCAAACTGGTTATTTTTGATGAACCCACTGCATTATTGGAAAATGAAAAGGTGGAAACACTGTTTTCGTATATTAAAGAATTGAAAAATCAGGGTGTAAGCATCATTTACATATCGCATCGGCTGGAAGAAATTATGGATATCTGTGATACGGTGACGATTTTAAAGGATGGCACCTATGTGGATACAAAATCCGTTTCCGAGGTGACAAAGGAAACACTGGTTTCTATGATGGTAGGAAGAAAAATGTCCGATATCTATGGAATCAAACATTTTAAACCCGGAAAAGAACTGCTTCGTGTGGAAGGACTGAGTGATGAGACACATTTTCAAAACATTGATTTTACAGTTCATGCCGGTGAAATCCTGGGATTTTTCGGCCTGGTAGGTGCCGGACGGAGTGAAATTATGCGTGCAGTCTACGGAGTAGACCGGTATAAGACAGGAAAGGTCTATCTGAGAGGGGAAGAGACTCACATCAGAAATCCCCAGAATGCGCTGATGAAGGGGATCGGTTTCCTGACAGAGGACCGGCGTGCGGATGGACTGGCGCTGCCGCTGGAGATTAAAGTCAATATAAATATGAATTCCTACGATATCATAAGCAGTGCCGGGATGATCAATCTGAAAAAGGAACAGGAAAGAGCCGAAGAATTCTGCGAAAAGATCAATGTGAAGACACCGAGCATACAGCAGCAGGTCGGCAATCTGTCCGGAGGAAACCAGCAGAAGGTGGTTATTGCAAAGCTGCTCTGCCGCGATCCTGAAATCCTGATCTTTGACGAACCTACGGTGGGTGTAGATGTAGGAGCGAAGGAAGAGATATTTAAACTGATCGAAAAGCTGACAGAACAGGGGAAGGGAGTTATCCTGATCTCATCTTATCTTCCGGAGGTTATGGGGCTGGCGGACCGGCTGATCGTAATGTCTCAGGGAAAGATAACGGTATGCTATGACAATGAACAGATGCAGAACCTGACAGAAGAACAGGTGCTGATGGCAGCATCAATTGAAGAATAAGGGCGGGGAGGTTTTCAAATGAACAAAAAATCATCCAATGGAGTAAAGCATTTTTATCAGCATACGGAGTTTTCGCTGATTGTAATTATTGTTATTTTGTTTCTGGCATCTGTATTCGGAACAAAAAACTTTTTCTCAGAATATAATCTGATGAACTTACTGAAACAGTGCTCTATCATAGGTGTTCTTGCAATCGCAGAGACATTTATCATCATCACATCCGGTATTGATATCAGTATTGGCGCAATTACCGGTCTTTCCTGTATGGCAATTGCGCTGCTACAGTCAAAAGCAGGTATGAACATTGCAGCTTCTGTAGTTCTGGCAATTGTGATCGGAGCAATCTGCGGATTTTATAATGCAATTATCATTTATGAATTTCGTGTAACGCCCATGATAGCCACCCTTGGATCGCAGACGATCATCCGTGGCGCAGTGAAGATTATTTCGGAAGCAAAGACGGTTTCCGGATTAAATAAAAGCTTTACGGTACTGGGCACATCCTCTGTATGGAAGCTGCCGTCACTGGCATTGATCTGGATCGTGGTGGCGATTATTGCAATCTTTGTTCTGCGGTATACGGTATTTGGAAGGAATCTGTATGTAATGGGAAGCGGCGTCGAAGTGGCGCGGCTGAGCGGGATCAAGGTAAGAAAAATGTTTTACATGGTCTACTCTCTCTGCGGTATGCTCTGCGGAATAGCAGGAGTTATGCTGGCGGCCCGTATCAACAGCGCGGTGCCCACCGGCGGTGAAGGCTATGAAATGGATGCGATAGCAGCGGCGGTTATCGGCGGGGCATCTCTCAGCGGCGGCAGAGGAGCAGTCACCGGTACCATTCTTGGCACAATATTAATGGTGTTGATCACCAATGCAGGAACACAGTTCGGGCTGAATACGTTCGTTCTTGAAATTACCTCGGGTGTGCTGATTACACTGGCTGTCGTCGTCGATCAGATTAAATCCAGAAAATAGGTTGATAAAGTTTTGAAAGTAAGGTATGATATTCAGCAAATCAGCGGTTATTTGCCTCGGGATCCTACCAGAGAGAATGTGCGCGGATGAATAGAGAAAAAGTGAGTAAAATAAATGATGACAATTGGCCAGATAGCTGAAATGGCGGGGGTTTCCAAGTCTACGGTGTCCCGCGTACTGAATCACAGCGGGTATGTAAATGAAGGAACCCGCAGCAGAGTTGAGAAGATTATAGAGGATTATCACTATTCGCCATCCGCGACGGCGCAAAATCTGTCGCGAAGAGAGACCAATACGATCGGCGTTGTGGTGCCGGAGCTGGAGAATGCTTTTTTCGGTGAAGTTCTGGCCGGCGTGGCAGAGATAGTGGATCAGAATAATTATACGATGATCGTGTGCAACACCGGCAATAATGCGGAGAAAGAAAAGGCTGCATTGGAGATGATGGAGCAGCAGCGTGTCAAAGGCGTGATCTTAACGCCGGCGATCGGTTATTCTGATGCAGAAGCGGCAAAATCCATACGCATTCAGCTTAAAAATCTGAAGATCCCTGTGGTGATCGTGGACCGGGAGATAAAGGATGTGCCGTGGGATGGAGTTTTCTATGAGAATTTCGAAAGCGGCTATCTGGCTGCCGAGCATTTGATACAGCAGGGGAAAAAGGTGATCGGAATGATTACCGGGGATATGGATCTGAAGCATGCAAGGGAACGCTACCGGGGGTACGTGCAGGCGATGGAGGATCATGGCCTGACGGTTAGAAAAGAGTATGTCTACGAGGGCATGTATTCTCCGGATATCACCTGTGAAATAACCAAAAAGATGATTTGGTCCGGCGATTTCCCGGAAGCACTGGTGTTATCCAACAATGTAACCACGTTAGGCTTTATAAAGGGCCTGAAGGAGTGCGGTCAGGAACTGAATGAACAGATCGCATTCGTAGGGATTGACCATATTCCGGTGCTGGATATGATCGGCTATCAATATGACTGCGTTACGCGGGATATGAAGGGGATGGGAAGAACGGCGATGGAGCTTTTGATTGATCGTCTGGAAAATCCGAAGCGGGAAAGAAAGATATATATGATATCCTGCATCACAAAATTTAGTAAAGGGGGGACGGTTCTCTGAAAATCAGAGAACCGTCCCCCCTTTCGTCGGGAACCGTCCCTCCCTCAGAGAACCGTCCCCATTTCAACTGGATCAACCGAATACGTGTCTCAGGAACTGCACTGAGTTAGCTACATCCTCATCCAGCTTCGCTTCAGAAGCGCCTTCGCTGATATCGTGCCAGATCTTGATATCAGCTCCCACTTCGCCGCCCATCATAACGAACGGTTCCATGATAATATCTTTGTCATAGCCTGCTTTTTTCAATGCAGTACCGATTTCATACCATGGCATATTTCCTTTGCCGGGCACTTTTCGATTCCGCTCTCCCACATGGAAGTGTCCAAGGAGATCACCGGCGGTGGCGATGGCTTCGGTCATGCTGTCTTCTTCAATGTTCATGTGGAAGGTATCCAGCATGATCTTTACAGAAGGAACATCTACCTCGGTCACAAATTTGCGGGCCTCCGCAGCGGTATTGATCAGGTAGCCTTCAAAACGGTTCAGAACCTCCAGGTTGAAATCAACGCCCCGGTCCAGAGCCATCTTTCCTACGGTGCGGACATTTGCCACACTGTTGGCCCAGTCACCGGCCTTGTCCACCGGTTTGCTGTAATCCACCGGCCAGTAGGAGTATACTCCTCCGCCGATTTTGTGAATATCCATCAATTCCAGCTTGCGGAAAATCTCACCGTAAAAATCAACTGCATTTTTTACAATTTCAGGATCACTGCTTCCCAGGTTGTATTGCGCGGAAGGGCCATAACCGGAAGTCAGCGCCAGTCCTTCTGCATCCGCGATCGATTTCAGCTCTAAAAGCTCACTGTCGGATGCGTTGATCAGCGGAATGACAGACATTTCCAGAATGTCAAATCCCAGCCGTTTTACCTTGCGGATATATTCTTTGTAATCTACCTGCCAGTTTTTGGTCCAGTAGGCATAATATATACCATATCTCATAGAGTCATACCCTCCTTAGCAGATCAGTCCTTGTTAGGATGAACGATAATCTTTAACTGTCCATGTCCGTGAAGCATCTGCTCCATTGCTTTGTCAAAATCAGCCAGATCGAAATGATGAGTAGCCAGATCATCTACCTTGATGATACCGCTTTCCAGGTATTTTACTGCACGGTCAAAGCAGTGAATCTGGGCAAAGGATCCGAGAACCTTCAGCTCACTGTTGAAAATCTGATAAGGGCTGAGCGTGATCTTGTCATCGCTGGCTGCTACGCCGTAGACAATGACTTTGCCGGCCTGCTTCGGGAAATTGAAGCACTGTTCCAGAACACGGGGATTTCCGGTAGCGTCTACTACGATATCGAAGCCCTTCGGGAACATTTCTTTCAGAACCTTTGTGTGCTTGGAATAATCATTTTTGTCCATTTTGATGGTCTTTGCATAGCCGTCACGTTCGATCAGATCCAGCTTTTCCTGGGACGGTGCACATACCACAACATTGGCAGCTCCGCCGTTTTTGATGAGCTGAGTCAGTAAAATGCCGGTGGGGCCGGAGCCGAATATCAAAACATCATCACCGCAGTGGACATCAATTACGTCCATACCGTGAACAGCACAGGCCAGAGGCTCTGAAAAACATGCCTGGTCAAAGGTCAGATTATCACTGATGTGATATACCTTGTTTTCATTGACTACCACGTATTCTGCAAATCCTCCAGGGCCGTTGCATCCAAGAGAATAGAAGTTCTCACAGAACAGAGGCATATCTTTCTTACAATAATAGCAGTCACCGCATTCTACGGCATTGTCGGCAGTTACACGGTCGCCCACTTTGAAATCGGCTACGTGTTCTCCGACTTCCACGATCATACCGGCAAATTCATGCCCGGGAGTAAGCGGAAAACGGGAGATAAAATCGCCCTCATGGATGTGAGCGTCAGTACGGCAGATACCACAGGAGTATACTTTGATCAGAACCTGATTGCATTTTACTTCTGGTTTTGGTACTTCCATTACTTCATAGTTGCGTGGCTCATGATAAACTACAGCCTTCATGATAAAACCCTCCTTTTAGTTGATTATTTAATAGATAAAAGCTATATACTATTCACCGGTCATGCAGAAGCCGGATGACTTGCGGATGACCAGTTTGGTATCGAGATAATGTGCGGAAAGATCATCTTCTGCACCATGAATAATCTGCACCAGCATCTGGGCGGCCTGCTTTCCAAGCTCATAGCCATGCTGGTCGATGGTGGTAATGCCCGGATAAGTGGTGCTGGAGATACAGGAATTGGAGTATCCTACGACAGAATAATCTCTGGGCATCCGGTATCCATGCTCCAGCAGAGCATGCACGGCGCCTACCGCCATCTGATCGGTGGCCGCTACCACTGCGCTGGGAGCCTTGGACAGCTCCATGATTTTCTTCATGGCAGAAAAACCTCCGGCCTCATACTCTTTGGCATCCCGGAAGATCCACTGTCCTGCCGGGCCCAGTCCCAGATGCTCCATTGCGTGACAAAAGCCCCGTTCCTTCTGGATATAGGTGTTCAGTGGAACGCTCGAGCTGATAAAAGCGATATTGCGGTGGCCCAGGGAATGCAGATATTTGATGGCCTGATAGATGCCTCCCGCTTCCTGGCTGCCGATGCTGGATACTTTTCCATCCAGCATGTCATCATTGACCATCAGGACCGGAAGACTGCGGCGCAGCTCTGCCAGATGATCGCTGAGGGACGGATTCGACGGGCGGCTGCCCACAAAAATCATGCCAGCCACCTGCTGAGAGCGGAGCGTGGTAATATATCGCTTTTCTCTGGACAGGTTCTGATCTGTATTGCACAGAAAGGAAACAAATCCGCATTCGGTAAGATAATCCTCAATCCCTCTGACAATGGGCGGATAATATACATTGTTGATATCAGGAACGATTACGCCGATCGTAGTGGTCTGATTGGTAGTCAGAGCCTTGGCCATATTATTCGGGACATAGTTTAGTTCTGCTATGGTTTTTGCAATGCGTTCCTGGCGGTCCGGTGAAACGAGATGCGGCTGATTTAAATAACGGGATACTGTAGCTGTAGATACCCCGGCCGAGTTTGCCACATCGGAAATCGTTAATCCCACAAGCAATACCTCCCTCTGGTTCAGAAATGCGCTGTGCTCCTGGTGCGCTGCTAAGTACCAGCGATACTGTCCAGCCTGAATTTGGGAACATTCTGCGCTCCTTTATTGAAATGTAATCGCTTACATTTGCTATGGTTTTATTATACTGATAATAAGAAGATGTGTCAAGTTAAAATATCCAATAAAAAGAGAGAAAATGTTAAAAATATAGAAGATTTAACAAAAGAACAAAGATATATTGGAAAAATAGATGTATTTCTATTGACAAAGAACAGACATGACGGTTATAATATTACTATGTTACTACATAGTAATAATTAACCAAATGGAATACAAGATGAAAGAGGTTGAAAACAAAATGGCGAATATTTATGAAAAAGCAACGCAACCAACAATTTATTTTATTGGAGTAACGACAGGAAGTTCCTCCATCATGAAAGTATTTCCGAAGTGGGCACAGGCGCTGGGGTTGAAGGATGCAGTGATCAAAGGAATTGATTTTAAACCTCATTCATCCGCTGAGGAATACAGAGAAGCAGTGACTTTTATTAAAAATGATCCCCTGTCAATGGGAGCGCTGGTTACAACACACAAAATCGATCTTTATAGAACGTGTGAAGATTTGTTTGACTATGTAGATCCTTTTGCAAAACAACTGGGTGAAGTTTCTTCTATTTCTAAAAAGGACGGAAAATATTGTGCACATGCCAAGGATCCTATTTCCAGCGGACTGGCATTGGAGAATTTTGTTCCGGCAAATTACTGGACCGATTTTGACGGAGACGTATTGCTGCTGGGAGCAGGCGGAAGCTCTTTGGCTATGTCAGTTTACTTTACACAGGAGAAGTTCGGAGACAATGTTCCGAAGAAAATTATTATCGCAAACAGAAGCCAGCCAAGACTGGATGAAGCGAAGCGCATCTTAAATGGATTAAATCCGAAGACAAAATTTGAGTTTATCCTGAATCCCACACCGGCGGATAATGACAGAACATTGGCTTCTTTGAAACCTCATTCTGTGATCGTGAATGCCACCGGACTTGGCAAGGATGCTCCCGGCAGCCCGCTGACCGATGCGTGCCAGTTCCCCAAGGACAGTCTGGTATGGGAAATCAACTACAGAGGCAACCTGCTGTTTAAGGATCAGGCAGAGGCACAGATGAAAGAAAAAAATCTTCATGTAGAGGGCGGATGGACTTACTTTATCCACGGATGGACACAGGTAATCGCAGAAGTATTCCACATCTCAATTGAAGGGGAAATTCTGGAGCATTTGAGCGAGATCGCAAAGCAGTAAGATCAGTATTTAAATAAAGAAAGGAAAGAACAGATAATGAATAATTTTAACTGGGACGGAACGTTTTCCGTAGATTTCAGCTTTCAGGATGGAATGTCCAAAACGGCAGAGATTACACAGCGCCATTTATCACAGATGAAAGCAATGTATCAGGATCAGGCGGCAGTAGAAGAAATTCTGAAAACAGGAGATCCTGTGATCTATGAATTTTATGAACTGGGCTGTCCGGAGCGGGAAGGGGATCTGGCCTTCGGCACTACGATGATTCATCCGGGCAAGATCGGAAATGAATATTACATGACAAAGGGACATTTTCATAATATTGTGAACACATCTGAAGTGTATTATACCATGCAGGGCAAGGGCTTCATGCTGATGGAAAACATGGAAGGGGACTGGATGGCAGAACCTCTGGAAAAAGGAAAGGCTGTCTATGTGCCGAGAGGATATGCTCACCGTACTATCAATACCGGAGATGAGACTTTGATCGCATTCTTCACCTTCGCAGCAGATGCAGGACATGATTACGGAACCATCGAGACCAAGGGCTACCGCAATGTCATTCTGGAAAAAGATGGAAAGCCGGTCATCGAGCCGAACCCGAAGTGGAAATAAAATGTGCAGGAGTGCGCATTGGAGAAATTTCATAAAAAGCTTGGGAGTGTGCAGCGGCGGAAGCAGGCGGACACACAAGTGAGCATGATGATGGAAACAGGAAAATTAAGATGAAAAATATAGTGACTGTTTTAGGCAAAATCTCAGGAGAACAACTGGGATTTTGCCAGTGCCATGAGCACTTGCTGATCAGTAAAGGAAAGTCATACCAGGTGAATCCGGTTTTATTTATGGATGAGGTTGACAAAAGCACAGAAGAGGTAACGTCTTACCGGGCTGCGGGAGGCTGCAGCCTGGTGGATGCGCAGCCGGTGGGCTGCGGCCGGATGGCAGAAGGACTTGTGTCCATTTCAAAAGAAACAGGGGTACATATCATTGCATCCACTGGTTTCCATAAGCTGTCCTTTTATCCGGAAAAACATTGGATCTTCGGTAAGAGCAGAGAACAGATGAGGGAAATATTCCGGCAGGAACTGCTGGAGGGCATGTATGTGGATGCGGATCAGAAGGAGCCGGAACAGCGGATACCCAACCGGGCCGGGCAGATCAAGACAGCGCTGGATACGGAAGGGCTGACCGAAAGGTATCGGACTCTGTTCCTGGCGGCGGCGGACGCGGCGAAGGAAACCGGCGCTCCGGTGATGATCCATGTGGAGAATGGAACGGATCCCAGAGAACTGCTGGGGCTGCTTCTGAAAGAAGGGGTTCGGGCGGAACAGATGATATTCTGCCATATGGACAGGGCATGCAAAGAACTGTCATGGCACGAAGAGGTGGCCTCCACAGGCGCTTATCTGGAATATGACACCATCGGCCGGTTCAAGTACCACAGTGATGAGCGGGAAATCGAGATCATACGGCATATGTGTAGCCAGGGCTATGAAGACAGGCTGCTGTTTTCGCTGGATACCACCAGGGCGCGGCTGGCTTCCTATGGAGGGAGCCTTGGTCTGGTCTATTTGATTGACAGCTTTTTGCCCAAGATGGCAGCAGCCGGCATCCCGGAGGAAAAAGCAGAGCAGATGATACGCAGGAACAGTGCGAAGGCATTTGCCTGGAAATAAAAAACAGAGTGTGAAAACTTGACATACAGCGTCAGTCCATTTGCGAAGGCAAATTTAGGATGGACTGGTGTTTATAGATTGTGTCAGGTTTTCGCAGAAAACTTGACATGCAGCATCGGCCCATTTGCCGAAAGCAAATTTAGGATGGGCTGATGTTTAAAAACAGGAGGAGGAAAAATAGAATGACAGATATTATGCAGCAGGTTGCGGAACGGAAGATCGTTCCGGTGGTAAAACTGGATCATGTGGAGGATGCAAAGCCGCTGGGCGAAGCATTATGTGCCGGAGGTCTTCCGGTGGCAGAGGTGACATTCCGTACCGATGCAGCGGAGGAATCCATCCGTATTATGAAAAAAGAATTTCCGGACATGATGGTGGGTGCGGGCACGGTTATCAATGTGGAACAGGCGAAGAGAGCACTGGATGCAGGTGCCACATTTATCGTATCCCCTGGCTTTTCCAGAAAAGTAACGGAATTTGCCATTGATCATCAGATTCCGGTCTTTCCGGGAACATGTACTCCTACAGAGGTGATGGCTGCCATGGAATATGGCCTGAAGGTAGTGAAATTCTTCCCGGCAAAACAGTATGGCGGTCTGGATACCATCAAGGCTCTGGCGGCTCCCTTCCCCAGCATGAAGTTTATGCCGACCGGAGGCATCAATGCCGGAAATATTCTGGAATACTTATCCTTCCAGAAGATCATTGCCTGCGGCGGAAGCTGGATGGTAAAGGATTCTCTGGTTCTGAACCATGAATTTGATAAAATCAGACAGTTGACTGCGGAAGCGGTAGAGCTGGTAAAATAATAGTAAAGGAAAAGAGGATTGATCATGAAGATATTGGTAACTCCTACCTCGCTTCAGCCGGGGAAAAATGACAAAATGCTTCAGAAATTGAAAAACTTTTCAGAGGATCTGGTCTTTAATGAGACAGGGCGGCCGCTGACGGAAGAAGAACTGGGGGAAGCGCTGGCAGACTGTGACGGCTATATTGCAGGCCTTGATTTTGTGACGGAAAAGGCACTGGAAAACTGTTCGAAATTAAAAGTGATTTCCAGATACGGAGCCGGCGTGGACCGGGTTGACCTGCAGGCTGCAAAGGCGAAGGGAATTAAAGTTACCAACACGCCGGGGGTAAATGCAGAAGCTGTTGGGGAGCTGGCATTTGGCCTGATCCTGTCAGCAGCCAGAAAGATTTCCTATCTAGATCAGCAGACAAGGGCCGGAGAATGGGTTCGTTCCTCGGGAATGGAGCTGTCAGGCAAGACCATCGGTATCTTTGGCCTGGGCGCAATTGGAAAAGTGGTAGCCAGATGCGCAAAGGGCTTTGACATGAAGGTAATGGCCTATGATCCGTTTATCAATGAAGAATACTGCAGGCAGAATGACATCCAGGCAGCTTCCATGGAAGAAGTGCTGAAGGCAGCAAACGTGATCAGCCTGCATCTGCCCCTTCTGGACAGCACAAAACACCTGATCAACGAACAGGCATTTCAGATGATGAAGGAAGGCACGATCGTAATTAATGCATCCAGAGGCGGAATTATCGATGAAGCAGCCGCTTACGACGCATTAAAATCCGGAAAGCTGGGAGGACTTGGACTGGATGCATTCGAAGTGGAACCTCCAAAAGCATCCCCGCTCTTCGAGTTCCCGAATGTGGTAGTGACTCCTCATACCGGTGCCCATACAAAAGAAGCTACCGATAACATGGCTCAGGCAGCCATTGACAACCTGATTGCAGTGCTATCCGGAGAAGAATGCCGTTTTGTAGTGAACCGCTAAAAAGCAAATCAGGGCGAAGTCATGGCAGTAAAGGAGATGTTTCAGAAAGCACAGAAATTGGGGGCATTACGCTGGATATTTAAATATTTTTTCAAGAGGGTTCTCTGTATGGAGGACCTTTTTTGGTAAAAGAAAGACGCCTCCGCAGAGACGCTTTTCCTGTCATTTATTTAGTTCATCAATTTTTGAGACAACCGATAGGAACAACATATACACCGTCTTTACGGCAATATGCGTAATCACCGGTTCCTGTCAATACCATGAGGAACGACGGAGCTTTCATCTTGTCGGTGTCGATTTTTGCCTGCATGGTTTTAAGACTTTCCGCACCTTCCTCAACCAGCTTGCTGCCACCGAGCTTAATTTCAATCAGACCGTACGCACCATTTCGCAGATGCACAACAGCATCACATTCCTGCCCATCCTTATCGCGATAGTGATATACCTCTCCGCTTAGCGCATCGGCAAACACACGAAGGTCTCTGACACAAAGGGTTTCAAAGAGAAAGCCAAAGGTTTTGAGGTCATTTACCAAGTCATTCGGACCGATACCCAATGCCGCAGCAGCGATGGAGGGGTCGATATAATATCGTGTGTCAGAAGAACGAATAGCGGTTTTGGAACGCAGATTCGGGTTCCATGCCGGCATATCTTCCACAACAAAGATTTTACGCAGAGCACTCAGATAGGAGGCAATTGTCTCCTCGCTCATAGGAGCTTCGTCATTGGCGGCAATATCCGCCGCAATTACGGTGTTAGCTACTTGACCGCCCTGGTTTCTTGCGTAGGAACGCATAAGCCGCTTTACTCTTTCGGAATTTTTCTGCACATTGTCTGCTCGGTTAATATCGGAACGAACAACTGCATCATAGTAGTCCATCGCCTGGTCAAGGGCGATTTCATCACGCATATCCACCGCTTGCGGCCAACCGCCTCGGCATACAAGGAATGCCAGCCGGTCGATGCCGATATGGTTTTCACCGTCAATTTCCTTTATACCGTCAAACAAATCTTTTAAACTGACTTCGCCTGTTGAGTCTCCCGATTCATACAAGCTCATCGGTCTCATAGTAAGCCAGGTGAAGCGACCTGTGCCGGAGTGCGTGATTTCTTTGGTGTCGGCAGGGACAGCAGAGCCGGTGAGAACAAACTGTCCTAACTCTCTTCGGTGGTCAACCTCAAAGCGTATAGCATCCCACAGCTTTGGAGCAAGCTGCCACTCATCAATCAGTCTTGGCGTTTCACCCTTCAAAAGTCGTTTGGGGCTCAGCTCAGACATGGTGATGTTTTGTTCTTTCTTTTCCGGGTCATCCATATACAAGATGCTTGCGGCAACCTGTTCGGCAGTGGTTGTTTTGCCGCACCACTTGGGTCCTTCGATGAGTACGGCACCCTTGCCCTCCAGCTTGCGTTTTAACATATCGTCAGCGATTCTACTTCTGTAATTTTCCATTCGGAACACCTCGCTTCCATTCATTTGACTATAGTATATGCCAAAATTATAAATTTCACAAGATTTTCCGACGATTGGCGAAATATTTTTCCGACGATTGGCGACAAAAAAATCCGACAGTTGGCGGTAAATCAAACCGAGCCTTGGCATATTCCCTGTAATATGCTTAACTGTTTCTGTAGGTATTCGGATTATACGCCGCTCACTTTAGATGAGTGGATTGAGTGTGACAGAAAAAGGCGGATGGAGCGATGGAAGTCTGGAAAAAATGTAATGATAGATATGAAACAAAGGAATACACGCAAAGATAATATTTGCGCGTATTTTATTGAATATAGATAAAAATAGGTTAATAACGGCATAAAATAGAAAAATAAAGAAATATACGCAAAGATGATATTTGCGTATATTTTATTGAAAACAAGAAAAAACTATGTTATACTTTCCAAGAAGGAAGGTGCAATATGGATAACAAATCAGCATTGGAAGAAAAATATCAAAAGATATTGGAAAAATTAGGCGAAGAGATTACTTTTTATATGGATGATATTCAGGATGTGTTTCCCGACATGAAGAAGTCTTCTCTTTACTGGAATATGTCAAAACTGGTGGAGAAGGGGTATTTGAAACGTGTTCGGAATGGAGTCTATGCATTTAACGAATGGTACGGAAAGAAGAACATTACGCTATCTGATACAGCAGTGAAAATTGCAAATATTATGGATGAGTCTGGATTTGAATATTGCATTTCAGGATTAGATGTGTTGCAGAAGTACATGCAGCATATCCCGGAGCAGTATCCTTGCATTTTGTTCATAAATAAGGACTCAAAAGAAGAAGTGAAAAATATTTTTCAGGAGAATGGTATGGAAACGCTGTTACCGGCGCAGATAAAGGAAATGCATGAGAATTATGTATTGACTGGGAAAGATATTCCACAAATTGTTCTGTACCAGACAGAAAATTTTGAAGATGTCATGGATGGAGTTGCATCCATCGAAAAAGCCTTTGTGGACTTATTTTATGCCGTCACACGAAATGAATATCCACTTGCCCTTCAGGAACTGGTTCGTATTTATGAGAATGTGGTAAGGCTTGGTATTCTTGATAAGAAAAAAATGGTTTCCATTGCAGCCAAAAGAAATTTGCAATATGATATTCGCTATATTGCTGAATCTAAATATATTACGACAGAAGCCCATAAATTTGTTGAGATACTTAAACGAGAGGAATAAATAGTGTATAAGAATCTATTTCACGAAGAAAAAGCGTTTCAAAGGGAAACTTTTTTTCGGAGAATGCAGGAGTACGGATTTAAAAATATGGGGCGGATGGAACTGTTCCTATGGGATTTGGAATTATTTCTCCAGATTCAGAACATTTTGGGGGATCGAATTGTCCTGAAAGGTGGGGCGGCAACGCAGTTCTACCTGCCAATCGAAGCACAGAGAACAAGTGTTGATATAGATATGCTTTTCTTTGGAACAGAGGAAGAAATAAATAAGACGCTGGATTAAAAAAATGTATCAATGACTTTAACTCATTATACCTCAATAGTAAAGTTGATTATTCACCGCAAAGTGTTGCTTGCGGAGCTGCTCTTATAAAAATGGTGTATGAATTGATTTTGAACGATAAAGGATGGGAACAGCTTTTCAAAGCATTCGAGATTAAAAATAAACTTTTTTTTGAGCAGTATACGGGAAAAGAAAAGGGACAGAAAATCAGAAAGGCAAGAGAAGTATTAGTGAGAGAATTCGCCAGTTATGCAGCAATGCCGTCGCAGGTGTTAAAAGGTAAGAATTTAAAAAGAGTTTTTTGGGCTATCGTAGATGTGGAAAATTTAGCGGAGATAGAAAAAATTGTGGGTTCGTTGTAAATAAATTTTGTCCCTGATATGCAGATTCGTTTCAAACATGAATGCAAACATTAAGAATCAATCGTTTCAGAAAGCGTAAAAGCATTTTTGAAATTTGTCGGAGACGGAACACCAAGTGAAGATGCGTTTGTAAAGAAACTTCAGGAAAAACTTGCAAAAGTAAAAGAAAACGTAGAATGGAGGCGGGAATACATGACTTTGTTGATGCGGGATCAGGAAAATATTGAAAAAGGAATAGAACAAGGAATAGAGCAAGGAATAGAACAAGGAAGAGAACAGGAAAAGACAGAGATGATAAAAAAGTTATTAAAAAAAGGTGTTCTTTCCGAAACAGAAATTGCAGAAATTGCAGGTATTACGCTGGATAAGGTAAAAGAAATAAAAAATAATATTTAAACATTTTTTAAGGGGCTGTAAAATAAGTCCCTAAAAGAAAAATCGCTCAGACCGTGAAA
This sequence comes from Lachnospiraceae bacterium, assembly GCA_028689585.1. Taxonomy (GTDB): domain Bacteria; phylum Bacillota; class Clostridia; order Lachnospirales; family Lachnospiraceae; genus Merdiplasma. Next base: position 127,564 of record JAQVCW010000004.1, read on the forward strand.
TCTGAGCGATTTTTTGGTATAATTAATTATGCTAATAAATAAAAACACCAATGATAATTATACTGTAAGACAGTTAAAATTACCACTGGAAATTGAAAAATTAATTGATTTATCAAGATGCAATTTCAAATTAGGGACTTATTTTACAGCCCCATCCAAAAATGCCTGCCGCGAATATCGTGGCAGGCATTTCTGTTCTATACACATTATATATACACAAGAGAGGAAAAATGCTTTATTAGAAAACAATAACACCTTTTTTTGTAATCTTGCGATCCAGCAGTTTTTCGTAAGCGTCTACTGAATCTTCAAATTTAAAGTAATCAGAAATGAAATCTTTGATCACCAGCTTGCCGCTGCGGATCCATTCCAGAACCTGTTCGTGAGCAGCGCCTTCTTCTTCTTTTCTCGGCATCTGCTGGTAGATCACGCGCCAGTTGTAATCAGCTTTGCTGAAATCGATGGTGATTTCTTCTTTTTCCGGAACACCGTAGCAGAGTACCGTACCGCGGTCTTTGATCAGAGGCATAGCAGCGTTTACTACGAATGGAGCGCCGATGGCATCCAGTACATAATCTACGCCGTCCGGATATAATTTACGAACTTCTGCGGTCACATCGGAATTCTTGCTGTTGATGATGTGGGCAGCGCCGTTGGCTTTTACATTCTCCAGCTTCTCATCGATGATATCTACAGCAGTTACTTCGGTGATACCACAGAGATTTAAGAATTTGATAAAGGTGGAGCCTACCGGGCCGCATCCGAATACAACAACGCTGTCGCCGGGTTTGATGCCGAAGTAGCGGATATTGCTCAGCACTTCACGGAAGGTTACGATCATAACTGCATCTACCGGATCCAGATCATCGGAAAGAACAGTCTGAGCATAAGCGCATCCGGGAGCTTCTCCCTTTGGCCATGCTGCAGGATCACATACAACGGCATATTCGCTCAGCGCGCCCCAGCCGGAGCCGAGTCCCGGATAAAGCTCCGGATCAGGATCTACGAATGGAAGGATTACCTTGTCGCCGATTTTGAAGGTGGTTACTTCGCTGCCGACTTCGACTACTTCGCCTACGCCTTCATGTCCCAGCATGATCGGGTAAACTGATTCCGGAAAACCTTTAAAGGTGCGATGAAGCAATTTTACATCGGTGCCGCACATACCGCAGGCAATTGTCTTAACCAGGGCCTGTTTGGAGCTGTATCTTGGCTTTGCGATTTCTTTGATCTCTGTAGAGCCGTCTTTGTTTACAACAAATGTTTTCATGATAAATACTACCTCCTGAATGATTTTTGAAATTAAGTATAGGATGCATTATAACCATATTACCGGGATTACTGAACTGATGTAATTATCATGATGTAACTATGGTATAATGTAGTGACAAATCACTATGGATGTATTATAACAGACATTGAATATAATTTCTACCCCTATTTTATAAAAAAATGTTTATTATTTTTGAATAGAAGAAAAGAAGAGAAAAGGAAGCTATGACAAATGACTAAAAAAATGAAAAATTTTTGTCTGGTATATTGACAAGTGAACAAAGCAATGATATTATGTAGTAACATTATAACAATTAAAACTATTACGAAGAATATTCGAATAGGACAGGAGGTAAATTAGAAATGGCAAATAATTTAAAGACAACTACAATGGCATGGGGATCTCCGGGAAGATATATTCAGGGACCTGGGGAGATCAGCAATCTTCCGAAATATACTACAAAATTCGGTGATAATGTATTTGTAGTAATTGACCAGTTCTTTTATGAGGATCTGACAAAGAAACTGAGCGCATTGTATGAAGCGCTTCCGGGCGAGTTTAAGACTGTAGTATTTAATACAGAAGTATCGGAAGAGCAGATTGCAGCTACCAGCGCAATTGCAAAAGAAATCAATCCTTCCGTTATCGTTGGCATCGGCGGCGGAAAGACACTGGATACCGCAAAGGCAGTAGCAGACGATCTGCATGTTCCGGTGATCGTATCCCCGACATCGGCATCTACGGATGCACCGACCAGCTCACTTTCTGTTATTTACAAACCAAACGGCGAACATTCACATGCACGCCATTATATTAAGAACCCGGATATCGTACTGATCGACAGCAGAATCATTGCAGACGCTCCGGCACGCTTCCTGGTTTCCGGCATGGGCGATGCTCTGGCTACAGTTTTTGAAGCAAAAGCCAATCAGGCATCTGACAGCGCAAACTATATCGCAGGAGAATCCGGCGAATTCCGCAGAACCAAGACAGCTATGGTAGTTGCACAGGCATGCTACGATATGCTGATTGAAAATGGTCTGAAAGCAAAAATTGCAGCAGAAAACCATTGTATTACAGAAGCTCTGGAGACCATTATCGAAGTAAATACTCTGATGAGCGGCCTTGGATTTGAAAATACCGGATGCGCAGCAGCTCATTCTGTACAGGAGGGCATCACTGCAGTACCTACCGCCGGACGTATGCTTCATGGAGAACAGGTTGCATTTGGTACGATCTGCGAACTGGTGGCTGAGAATGCACCGTCAGAGCTGATCGATGAAGTAGTGGACTTCTGCATGAGCGTAGGACTGCCGATCACTCTGGAGGATGTAAAAGTAGATGCTACCGATGAGAACATAAGAATTATTGCAGAATCTTCTGTGAAAAATTCCTATTGGGCAGCACAGCCTGCTCCGGTCACCGTAGAAGCTGTTATGGACATCGTGAAGGCAGCAGATGCACTTGGACACTATTATTACAACACACAAAAATAGTCCACCTGATGCATGTACATATTGAACAAAAAACAAAAGAGAAATTTTATTATAATAGACAAAAATAATAAAAGGATTGACAATTCATTCCACTAAAGCTATAATTTAAAATGTAGATATGTAACAATGTAGTAACATTACAAAATTATTGGGAGGTAATTACATGAAACTGAGAAAAATCACAGCAATCACACTGGCAGGTGCAATGGCAGCAGCCACACTCGGAATGACTGCAATGGCAGCGGACACTGACTGGAAGAGCTTTAAGATTGATCCGGCACAGATACCACAGGAAAAACTGGATACTACAATTTCTGTAGCATGTTCTATCCGCGGACTGGAAAATCCGTACATCAATACCATTAAAGTTGGTATGGAAATGTTCTGCGAATACCTGGACAGCATTGGACAGAAGTATGAAATGCAGGTTCTGGATTCCGGCGGCTCCAATGACACTGAGATCAACAACATGAAACAGTTTGCAGCAAAAGCAAACGGAAATGCAATCGCATATTCAGATCCTAATGAGTCTGCTATCTGTACTTCACTGGTAGAAGCTATGGCTGAGTCAGGCGGATACATCGGAACCGCATGGAACCGTGAAGAAGAAGACACCGTAGAAGATTATAATCCAAACTGGGTTATCCATACTTCTCCGGATAACGTAGCAAATGGTAAAGCAATTGCCAGCGCTCTGTTTGATCAGATGGGCGGCAAAGGACAGATCCTTGTAGTAGAAGGCATGCTTGGTAATACGGCAAACAACGATCGTGTCAAAGGTCTGGAAGAGGCTCTGGCAGAATATCCTGACATTGAAGTAGCAGCACAGGATACCGCAAACTGGGCAACCGCAGATGCACTGACACTGGTTGAGACATGGCTGAATCAGTATCCGGATGTTGGCGGTATCTGGTGTGCAAATGATAATATGGCTACCGGCGCTATGCAGGCTCTGGAAAATGCAGGACTGTTAGGCAAGGTTGGTGTTGTAGGTATCGATGCAAACAACGACGTAGTAGATGCAATTAAAGCTGGCAACGCTACTGCAACAGTTTCCTCCAACGGTTACCTTCAGGGTGGTTACACACTGGCTATCTGCTACGCAGCATGGGCAGGACTGATCGATCCGGAAGAACTTCCTCTGGAATACAGAGAATTTGCTACCCCGGCAACTGTAATTACCTCTGAGAACGTAGATGAGTATATTGCTAGCTACATTGACGCAACTCCAGAATTTGACTTCTCTGAAATCTTCTGGTGCAAGGCTGACTAAGCAGCAATCGGATAAAATGATAGGACCGTGCAGGTTGCATTTGTGGGGATGGAGTTAATCCATCCCCATAATAAGCTGAAAAGTCAAAATTATTAATGATTGGAGACAAGGTATGGCAAAAGAAAATCAGGCGGCCTTAACGATTCAAGAGGAATTTGCCAAGAAGATTAAGGCTGAAAATAGAAGAGAAAAAGTAATCAGATGGGCGCCGGTACTGGTGCTGGTGGCATTAATTATCTTTTTTACCATCGCACGGGGAACTGCATTTGCGTCTGTCAGCAATTTAGTTGCAGTGTTGAATCAGTGGTCAATACCGCTGCTGGTTGCTTTGGGACTGACTTTTGTTATTATGCTGGGCAGTATTGATCTGTCCATTGATGGAACCGTAGGTATGGCAGGTTCCATTGCATCTGTTTTGGTTATGAATACGTTAAATGGCAACAACTTTGGTATTTTTGGTATTATCGCTGCTATATTATGCAGCGTGGCAGTTGGTTTCGTGATCGGTCTGATCCATGTAAAGCTGAAGGTTCCTTCTTTTATGGTGACCTTCGCATTTCAGAATATCTGTATCGGTATTGCCTACATTACATACAGCGGGACTCCTGCAACCGTTATGGATCCCCTTTTGAAGGCTCTGCCGAAGGCATCTTTTCTGGGAATTCCTTTTATTACATGGGTAGCTCTTATTATGCTTGCTCTCTGCATCTACATCCAGGAATTCACTCCATTCGGACGTCATATCTATGCGGTGGGTACGGATGAGACCATTCCAAGATCGGTTGGTATCAATGTAGATTTAGTTAAGATAAAGGTGTTTACATTTGCCGGTTTCCTCTTTGGCGTAGCGGGTGTGGTAGGCATGATACGTCTTGGACAGGGACAGGCGGGCATCGGAAAAGATTTAATGTTTCCTGCACAGGCAGCGGTGGTAATTGGCGGAACCTCTCTTGCAGGCGGCAAAGGCGGCGTGATCAATACGGTAGTTGGTACTCTGATTATGACAGTCTTGATCAATGGTCTGACCATGATGGGCGTAGATCCTAACATCAAGACCGGTATCCAGGGAATTATTATCCTGGTTGCAGTAATCCTGACAATTAAACGTGGAGCGACCGTTATTTCCAAATAAATGCGCTGGAGGAGAAGATAAATGGATAAAAAATTACTTTTTAGCGCCAAAAACATAACAAAATCATTTTATGGAACACAGGCTTTAAAAGGTGTTGATCTGGATATTTATGAAGGTGAAGTAGTAGGACTGATTGGAGAAAACGGCGCGGGAAAATCCACTCTTCTGAAAATCATTATCGGCGTGCAGCCGCAGACTTCCGGAGAGATGACCATGCATGGAAAGCCATTTGCACCGGCAGATCCCATGGCAGCAAACAAAGAAGGGATTGGCATGGTGTTTCAGGAACAGTCCCTGATCGTCAATCTTTCTGTAGGACAGAACCTTTTCTTTGGACATGAAAAAGATTTTAAAAATATGGGATTTGTAAACTGGGGAAAAATGTACGAGGAATCCAGAAAAGTTCTGGAAGAAGTAAACTGCGGTTACATTAACCCGAAAAAGAAGGTCATCGACCTGAACTTCGCAACCCGACAGATGGTGGAGATCGCAAAAGTAGTTAACCTGACAAAAACAGGGCATGACGATCAGAAATGTCTGATTCTGTTGGATGAGCCGACTTCGGTTCTGAATGAAGCAGAGGTGCAGAACCTGTTCACAGAGGTTCGCAAGCTGACGGCGAAGGGACATTCGGTTGTGTTTGTATCCCATCGTCTGGATGAGGTGCTGAACATTTCTGACCGGGTATATATCTATAAGGATGGCGAAAATGCCGGAAATATGAACATCCAGGAAGCAACAGAGGACAAACTGTACGCGGCCATGGTTGGACATGGAACCACCACAGAGTATTATCATCAGTCAGAGCAGAAAAAGGCTCAGGCAGAAGTGGTTCTGGAGGCAAAAGATCTGGGACTGGCCGGGGTATTCAAGCACTGTGATGTGAAGCTGCATAAGGGCGAGATCCTTGGCATCTGCGGCGTGGTAGGATCCGGAAAAGAGGAGATCTGTTCCGTAATCTGCGGAGATGAAAAGCCTACCTCCGGTGAATTGTATGTGAAAAATAAGAAAACGAACTACAGCAGTCCTGCACAGGCTCTGGCAGACGGCATTCTGATGATACCGAAGGAGCGGCATGCAGAAGGTATCGTGCGTAACCTTTCGGTAGCGGAGAATATGGCATTGTCCAATGCCCCTCTTTTAGCGGAACACGGTATCGTATCGGTGAAAAAAGTAAATGCACAGGCGGATGAATGGATTGGCAAGCTGCGCATTAAGACCAGCGGAAGAGATGCCGAATTAATCTCCCTTTCCGGAGGAAACCAGCAGAAGGTGGTATTTGCAAGAGCACTGGCGTCGGAGGCCGATATTATTATACTGAATCATCCCACACGAGGCGTTGATGTAGGTGCGAAAGAAGAAATCTATGCTCTTACCCGTGAAGTTGTGGCACAGGGAAAATCAGTTATCCTGCTGGGTGATACACTGGATGAATGCATTGGAATGAGTAACCGTGTTATCGTGATGAAGGATGGTCTGATCACCGGTGAATTCCAGGCGGATGCCGGCGAAAAGCCAAGTCAGGTCAGCATAGTTACGCTAATGATGTAGGGAGGATAGGCATATGGAAAAGACTAAGACTGTGGCAGCTAAACCAGACTGGAAAAAAATCATAATGAAAAATTACAGTGTGCTGGTTGTCATTCTGATGATTATTATATTTACTGTTATGGAGCCGAATTTCCTGAATTCCATGAATATTGTCAACCTGTTAAGTGACTCGGCACCGCTGATGATCATGGCAGCAGGCATGACGCCGATTTTGATCTTAGGTTCTATCGACCTTTCCCTTGGATCCATGTGTTCCGTGGCGAATGTGCTGATGCTGGCAATCATGCTTGGCATGAAGGATTCAATATCCAGCCCGGTTCTGATCTTTATTCTGGCGTTGGTGATCACCCTGGCAGCAGGTGTGGCGGGCGGAATTATTCTGGGACTCATTCATGTAAAACTGAAGGTTCCGTCCTTTATTGCATCCCTGGCTTTTATGTCAGTATGGGATTCTGTAGCACTGATGATTACCAGTTCTCCGGTAAAATTGCCAAAAGCATTGAAAATGACGGCGGATTGGTATAAAATACAAATTGGGCCGATCGGTTTACCGCTGATTTTGGCTATTCTGGTAATTCTTCTTTATCATTTTGTATTAACAAGAACTGCTTTTGGACGAGGGATCTTTGCAATTGGCGGAAATGAACGGTCTGCCAGAATCGCAGGTATCAAGGTTGATCTGTACAAGGTTATTGTATTTGCCATGAATGGTTTCTGCGCTGCACTTGGCGCTATGTTCCTTTTGGTGAAGGCAAAGAGCTCAGCTCCTACGGTAGGAGAGTCCTTTACACTGATGGTTATTTCAGCCGTTGTAGCAGGCGGAACTTCTCTTGTGGGAGGTTCGGGAAGCCTTTTGAAATCCATCGTGGGTGTTTTCATCATATCAATCATCAAAAATGGTATGAATATGGTCGGCGTCAATGTTTACTGGCAGAAGGTAGTATATGGCATCATTATTTTGCTTGCAGTAGCTATTTCGGTTGACCGTACATCACGAAGCAGGATCGTAAAATAGAAAAGGAGAGGAAGATTATGCAGACTTCTAAGTTATTTATGATTTTACCAGATTATATCTGTACTCCGGATGGCCTGGAACCGGACGAAGAGACGGGCGAACTGATTTTGGCCTGCCCGAACTTTGCTGATTTGTCCATGCCAAGCTGTATCTGCCGTATCGACAAGGATAAAAATATCCGAAAATGGTTTGATGTACCCCTGAATGAAAAAACAAACGAGGCAAGAGCAATGGGTATTGCTTTTGGACCGGATCGTGACTTATATATCGTAGACAACCAGGGTTGGCTGGGAGACAGACCGGATCTGCAGTTCCAGGGAAGAATCATCCGTGTGCGCATGGATGGGGACAAGATTGTAAAGGTGACCACCGTCGCGGACGGAATGGAACACCCCAACGGACTGCGTATCAAGGGAGATTATATGTATGTGACTCAGAGCACGCTGAGTAAGGTGCCGGGACCGGATGGGAAGCTGATGAGCTGTGTTTATCGTTTCCATCTGGATGATGAGAATATTCATATAACAAATACTCTGGAAGACAAAAATATCATTGCTACATTTGTAACAAAGAATCCACGATGCCAGTACGGTGTGGATGGAATTATATTTGATAAAGCCGGTAATTTATATATTGGTAATTTTGGTGATGGTGAAATTTATAAACTTACATTCGATGAAGAAGGTAATGTACTTACAAATGAGCCGTGGGCAAAAAATCCGGAGCAGTTAAAGTCCACCGATGGAATGACAATGGATCAGTATGGCAATATTTATATTGCAGATTTCAGCGCCAATGCCATTGGAAAAGTAAGTCCGACAGGAGAGGTGACCCGCCTTGCGGTGAGCCCTGATACGGATGGACTGCATGGAGAACTGGATCAGCCGGGAGAACCCTGTGTCTGGGGAGATGATATTATAATATCGTGCTTTGATTTAGTGACAGATGATGACAAGGTAAATACGGCTCACGAGATGCCGGCAACTCTGTGTATGCTGAAGGTTGAGCCGTAACCGAATATTAATCAGGCGAACAGCCGGGTGCGGAGGAAATATCATATGCAGTTTGGAGAGAAAAAATTAGACAAAAATGTGCCTATTCCACTCTATTTTCAGTTGAAAGAGATGGTAGTGGCAGCGATCAAGGAAGGATCCTATCCGAGGGACAGCCTGCTCCCTACGGAAAAGGAATTCAGTGAGATTTTTGGAATCAGCAGAACGACAGTGCGCCAGGCCATTACGGAACTGGTGCAGGAGGGATGGCTGTATCGTGTCAAAAGTAAAGGTACTTTTGTATCTACGCCTAAAATCAATCAGGATTTTATCTCCAAGCTGGTGACATTTCCAGAAGAAATGAAACGTTCCGGGAAAGTTCCGCGTACAGAGGTGCTGGAGCTGAAGACGATTCCGGCCGTGGATGGGATTGCATCCGCTCTGCAGATAGATGTGGGAGCAAAGGTGATTTATCTTTACCGCAGGCGGTTTGCGGACGAGGAGCCCATCGTAATAGTGGAGACTTATCTTCCCTATGAGGATTGTGCCTTTGTCATGCAGCATGATCTTGAAAAAAACTCACTCTATGACGTGATGTCAGAAAAAGAGGAGACAGAAGTATATTGCGTGAAGCGTCAGGTAGAGGCAGTGGAAGCGAAAGCATGCGATACAAAATATCTGGATATTAAAAAAGGGAAGCCGGTTCAGCTGTTCCGTTCCCTGGGATATAATGTATATGGAAAACCAGTGGAATATTCCATCGCACGCTATCGCGCAGACCGTAACAGCTTTGAGGTTACGGTATTTGCTGACCAGAAAAAATAAGAAGCCTGATGCTGCGTTAAGCAGGAGGACATGATCAAATGAAACAGTATATTTTAGCTCATGATTTAGGAACATCCGGGAATAAGGCCAGTCTCTTTACGACAGACGGAAAGCTGGTGGGCAGCCAGGTGTTTGCCTATGATGTTCATTATTTTAACAGTACCTGGGCAGAACAGGATGCACAGGACTGGTGGAATGCCGTATGCATTACCAGCAAGAACCTGATTGCGGCCACCGGCATCAAACCGGAGGAAATCGGAGCGGTCAGCTTCAGCGGACAGATGATGGGCTGTCTGTGTGTGGACCGGCAGGGAAACCCTCTCCGCAAATCCATTATCTGGGCGGATCAGCGGGCGCAGGCTCAGGCGGCTATGATCGAGCAGCATATCAGCCAGCAGGATTTTTATCATATTGTGGGGCATCGGAATACCGCTTCCTACGGTGTGCAGAAGCTGATGTGGGTGAGAGACAATGAACCGGATATTTATGAACAGACCTATAAGACCTTAAATGCCAAAGACTATATTGTCTTCCGCCTGACCGGAAAGTTCTATACCGAGTATTCAGACGGGAACAGCATGGGATGTTTTGATCTGAACCATCTGAAATGGTCAGAGGAACTGATTTCCTATGCGGATATCGACGGAGACAAGCTGCCGGAATTAAAACCTTCTACTTTTATGGCCGGAGGTGTGACAGAAGAAGCATCCAAAGAGACAGGACTGGCGGTGGGAACTCCGGTAGTGCTGGGTGCAGGCGATGGCGTGACTGCCAATGTAGGTGCGGGATCGATTGAACCGGGAAAGACCTACAGTTGTATGGGCACTTCCGCATGGATCACCACCACCACGGAAAAGCCGATCTATGATCCACAGATGCGTTCTGTGACCTGGGCACATGCGGTTCCCGGACTTTACGCTCCCAATGGAACGATGCAGACAGCAGGCGGCGCCTATAGCTGGCTGAAAAACACCATCTGTCAGAGAGAAGCCCTGGAGGCCAAACAGCAGGAAAAGTCAGTCTATGATCTGATCAACGCTGAGATTGAAGCAAGTCCCGCAGGAGCAAACGGTGTGCTGTTCCTGCCATATCTGCTGGGGGAGAGAGCTCCCCGCTGGAATCACGAAGCAAAGGGCGCTTTCTTAGGTCTGAAGGCGGAGACAGCAAGAGCGGATATGCTCCGAAGCGTTCTGGAAGGCGTGACCATGAATCTGGCCATTGTCCTGGATATTCTGAAGACACAGGTGGAGATTGATGAGATCATGGTAGTAGGCGGAGGAGCCAAAGGAAGAGTATGGCGCCAGATCATGGCGGATGTATATAATACGAAGATTGTGGTTCCTACGGTGCTGGAGGAAGCCGGTTCCATGGGAGCGGCAGTGATCGGCGGCGTGGGCGCAGGCATTTACAAAGACTTTAAGGCGATTGACAATTTCCTGGAGGTCGCGGACGTACAGGAGCCGGATCCGGCAGCAGTAAAAGCCTATGGCCCGGTCCGGGAATTGTTTGATGACTGCTATTATGCTCTGGAGAAGGTATTCCCAAAGATGCAGTAAAGGCAGGCAGAGGTTCACTTGGGATGACGAGGATGAACTGTAAGCTTCGGAGAAACCTGCACCTCAATTTTTTTTATTCGGTCTGGAAAATCGGTTCGGTTATGTGGTATAATAAGTCTAGCTGGCGAAGAGAGCGTATGGCATGCATGCACGAAGTGCATGGGGTGATGTGGTCAAAGAAGGTCAGGGGCTTTTGATAACAGCGGAAAAATAACCGGCAGAAGGGAAGGATTCGTATGGCAGAAAACATGATTATTACAATTGGACGTCAGTTTGGCAGCGGCGGCCATGAGGTGGGCAAGAGGCTGGCCAGTGAACTTGGAATTAAATTATATGATAAAGAGTTATTAAAGCTGGTGGCAGAAGAGAGCGGCATCTGTGAAAAGGTGCTGGAGAATTACGATGAGAAGCCGACAAACAGTCTGCTGTATTCGATTGCGATGGACGTGTATCCTTCTATGAATTATGTGGGAGCTTCGATCAATCAGCAGATCTATCAGGCACAGTTTGATACGATCAAGAAACTGGAGAATGCCGGGAGCTGCGTTATTGTAGGCCGGGGAGCGGATTATATCCTGCGGGATTACAAAAATCTGGTGACGGTATTTGTACATGCAGATCTGGCTTACCGCATGAAGCGTGTGGCGGAGTACGAACATATTCCCGAGACGAAAGCCCGGGACATTATTGTGAAAGCGGATAAAAAACGTGCCAGCTTTTATAATTTCCAGACGGAGAAAAAGTGGGGTGCCGCGTCCAGCTACAACCTGAGCGTGGACAGCAGTGCAATCGGAATCGACGGTGCTGTGGAACTGATTAAGACTTTTGCAAAGATGAAAATGGAACACTAGTATTTTGGTTTGTGAATACCCCGGCCGGGTAAACGATAAGGCCGGGGTATTTTGAAACCGCTGTGACACAGAGTAAATTAAATAATTGGATTGGAGACAACAAAATGGAAAAGTCAAAAGTATTTTTTACTGACATGAGAACCAGAAACGGCGAGACACTGCCAATGAAATTAAAACGTCTGATTAAGACGGCAGGGATCGGGGAGATTGATTTTAACGGTCATTTCGCCGCAATTAAAATGCACTTTGGAGAACCGGGCAATCTGGCTTTCCTCCGTCCCAACTATGCGAAGGCAGTGGCGGATGTGATAAAAGAGCTGGGGGGCAAGCCGTTTTTGACAGACTGCAATACACTTTATGTGGGCGGAAGAAAAAATGCGCTGGATCATATGGATTCAGCATTTGAGAATGGATTTTCTCCATTATCCACCGGCTGTCAGGTGATCATTGCGGACGGCCTGAAAGGAACGGATGAAGCGCTGGTGCCGGTAGAGGGCGGAGAATATGTCAAAGAAGCCAAGATCGGCCAGGCAGTGATGGATGCGGATATCTTTATTACCCTGACTCATTTCAAGGGCCATGAGTGCACCGGATTTGGCGGAACTTTGAAAAATATCGGTATGGGCTGCGGTTCCAGAGCAGGAAAGATGGAGATGCACAGTGCAGGCAAGCCGCATGTGGATCAGTCCCGCTGTGTGGGATGCGGCAAATGCGTGAAGATCTGCGCTCATGATGCACCTTCTGTTGTGGATAAAAAAGCATCAATTGATCATAATAAGTGTGTGGGATGCGGCAGATGTATCGGTGTCTGTCCGAAAGACGCAGTTTTAGCGGCATCCGATGAATCCAATGATATCCTGAACTGCAAGATCGCAGAATACAGCAAGGCAGTCTGCGCAGGCAGACCGAACTTCCATATCAGCCTGGTGATCGATGTATCTCCATGCTGTGACTGTCATGCGGAGAATGACGCTGCAATCATCCCAAACGTTGGAATGTTTGCTTCTTTTGATCCGGTGGCTCTGGACATGGCCTGTGTGGATGCGGTAAATGCACAGCCGGCCCTGGAAAATAGTGTATTGGGCGATGAACTTCACGCGCATCATGATCATCACGATCACTTCACCACGGTAGGCCCTGACACCAACTGGAAGACCGGCATTGAACATGCGGTGAAGATCGGCCTGGGCAGCTCAGATTACGAACTGATCAAAATCTGATCAGGACCGGATTCCGGCACTGCCAAGAGCCTGAAATATCGAAATAAGTCCCTGCTCATGATCCTGCCGTATGACGGACGGGTTCTGAGAGGGACTTATTTTTAATCCCGCAGGATTAATCCCGGGCTTTATGCTTCAGGGATGCTTCCACAAATCCGCAAAACAGCGGATGAGGACGATTCGGTCTGGACTTCAGCTCCGGATGTCCCTGGGTGCCAAGGAAAAACGGATGGCTTTTCAGTTCGATCATTTCCACGATCCGTCCGTCCGGGGAAAGGCCGGAAAGCGTCATGCCATTTTCCACCAGAGCTTTGCGGTAATCATTGTTCACCTCATAGCGGTGTCTGTGGCGCTCTTCGATATGATCCGTGCCGTAGAGTTCACAGGCTTTTGTGGCCGGATCCAGCACACAGGGATAAGAACCAAGGCGGAGGGTGCCGCCGATATCCTCGATATCGTTCTGATCCGGCATCAGGGCAATGACCGGATGAGTGGTCAGGGGATCCAGCTCAATGCTGTGGGCATCGGTATACACGAGGATATGCCGTGCATATTCTACAATAGAAAGCTGCATGCCAAGGCAGAGGCCCAGGAACGGGATCTGCTGTTCGCGGGCATAGCGGATGGCAGTGATCATTCCGTCGATACCCCGATCGCCGAAGCCGCCAGGTACCAGAATTCCATCAATATCCCGGAACAGTTCGGCCGCATTGGTTTCAGTCAGCAGTTCCGAATCGATCCATTTGATGCTGACCGTGGCACGTTCTGCGATACCGCCGTGCTTCAGCGCCTCTACTACACTGATGTAGGCATCATGGAGCTGGGTATATTTTCCCACCAGGGCCACGGTGACATCCTTATTTGGATGGCGGAGCGCATCGACCATCTCCTCCCAATCGGCCAGATCCGGCTTGGGACAGTCCAGATGAAGACATTCACAGGCGACCTGGGCCAGATTTTCTTTTTCCATGGCAAGGGGAGCTTCATATAAATATTCTACGTCCAGATTTTGGATCACATGACTGCTTGAAACATTACAGAACAGAGCAATTTTATCCTTGAGCTGCTGATCCAGCGGGTACTCGGAACGGCAGACGATGATATCCGGCTGAATTCCCATGCCCTGCAGTTCTTTTACGCTGGCCTGGGTGGGCTTTGTCTTCATCTCGCCGGAGGCTTTCAGATAGGGTATCAGAGTGACATGGATCAGAATGGCGTTTTCACGGCCCACGTCATGCTGAAACTGGCGGATCGCTTCCAGGAAAGGCTGGCTCTCAATATCGCCTGCGGTACCGCCCACTTCAATGATGGCGATACTGGTATCGTCTGAGGTGAAATCCCGGTGGAAGCGGCTTTTGATCTCATTTGTAATATGCGGGATCACCTGCACCGTGCCTCCGCCATAATCGCCGCGGCGTTCCTTGTGAAGAACAGACCAGTATATTTTTCCGGTGGTAACGTTGGAATTTTTGGTAAGACTTTCGTCAATGAAGCGTTCATAATGTCCCAGGTCCAGATCAGTCTCAGCGCCGTCATCGGTCACGAATACTTCACCGTGCTGAATGGGATTCATGGTGCCTGGATCAATGTTAATGTAGGGGTCGAATTTCTGCATGGTTACTTTGTATCCGCGGGCTTTCAGTAAGCGTCCCAGGGAAGCGGCAGTGATGCCCTTGCCCAGTCCGGAAACTACGCCGCCGGTTACAAATACGTATTTTACTGGCATAGAGTTCCTCCTTTAAGATATGATGATACAAAACCTGATTTTTTTAATAAGCACCTATTATACAACGATTGGTTTTAGAAATCTACGATTATTTGAAGGAAATTTAAGAAAACTTTTCGATTTATTTTAATTTAGAGTATTGATTTATGAGAGGGGTATCCTTATAATTAGAAAAGACATGACGTAATGGATACGTGCATGCATGAGGAGGAAAAAATGGATAACAACCAAGGCAGCAACGGACCAAACAAAAGTGGTGGATCTGGTCCTGGAAACAATGCAAACAACAATAAAAATCATTCTACGATTATGGTTTTTATGATTGTTACGCTGGTGACATTGCTGATCATGAGTTTCTTTAATAATATGATGAAGGATACGACTTCACAGGAAATTACCTATGATCAGTTCTTGAAAATGATAGAGGAAGGAAATGTGAGCAGCGTAACCGTCAGCAGCAATCAACTGGAAATCGTGCCGAAGCAGCAGCCGCTTTCCGGACAGGGCATGAAGATTTCCTATTACACAGGGCTGATCAATGACCCTGATCTGGTGAGCCGTCTGGAAAAGGCAGGAGTGGAATTCTCGGAAGAGATCCCGGATACGACTACCAGCCTGATACTGAATGTGGTGCTTTCTTTCGCTCCGCTGATCCTGATCTGGATCCTGCTGGGCGTGGTGATGCGCAGAATGTCCGCCGGCGGCGGTATGATGGGCGTGGGCAAGAGCAAGGCAAAGGTATATGTACAGAAGGAGACCGGCATTCTTTTCAAGGATGTGGCCGGACAGGATGAAGCAAAGGAATCACTGCAGGAAGTGGTGGATTTCCTGGAAAATCCCGGAAAATACACGAAGATTGGCGCCAAGCTTCCAAAGGGAGCGCTGCTGGTGGGACCTCCGGGAACCGGTAAGACTCTGCTGGCGAAGGCCGTGGCAGGTGAAGCGAAGTGTCCGTTTTTCTCTCTGTCAGGTTCTGATTTCGTAGAGATGTTTGTGGGCGTAGGTGCATCCCGTGTCCGTGATCTGTTTGAAGAAGCGAAGAAAAATGCACCCTGTATTATTTTTATTGATGAGATCGATGCGATCGGCAAGAGCCGTGACAGCCGTTACGGCGGAGGCAATGACGAAAGAGAACAGACGCTGAACCAGCTTCTGGCTGAGATGGATGGCTTCGATACTTCCAAGGGACTGTTGATTCTGGCAGCCACCAACCGTCCGGAGGTTCTGGATCAGGCACTGCTGCGTCCGGGACGTTTTGACCGCCGTATTATCGTGGATAAGCCTGATCTGAAGGGACGTGTGGATGTCCTGAAGGTGCATTCCAAGAATGTGCGTATGGATGAGACCGTAGACCTGGAGGCGATTGCCCTGGCTACCTCAGGTGCAGTGGGTTCTGATCTGGCGAACATGATCAATGAGGCTGCGATCCTGGCAGTCAAGAAGGGCAGAAATGTAGTCAGCCAGTCCGACCTGTTTGAAGCAGTGGAAGTGGTTCTGGTGGGAAAAGAAAAGAAAGACCGGGTTCTGAGCAAAGAAGAGCGCCGCATTGTATCCTATCATGAGGTAGGTCATGCCCTGGCCAGCGCCCTGCAGAAAAATTCAGAGCCGGTTCAGAAGATCACCATCGTACCGAGAACCATGGGGGCCCTGGGCTATGTGATGAATGTACCGGAAGAGGAAAAATTCCTGAATACGGAAAAAGAAATCCGGGCGATGCTGGTGGAATTTGTGGCAGGCCGTGCAGCAGAGGAGATTGTATTTGATACAGTCACCACAGGAGCGGCCAATGATATTGAGAAGGCAACCAAAGTGGCCAGAGCCATGATCACCCAGTACGGCATGTCTGAGAAGTTCGGCCTGATGGGACTGGAGAGTGCTGAGAACCAGTACCTGGAAGGCAGAACGGTCCTCAACTGCAGTGATGCCACCGCATCAGAAGTGGATAAAGAAGTGATGCGTGTCCTCAAAGAGTCTTATGAGGAAGCAAAACGTCTTTTGAACGGACACAGACATACACTGGATCAGATTGCAGCATTTCTGATTGAGAAGGAAACCATTACCGGCAAAGAGTTTATGGAGATCTTCCGTCAGGTGGAGGGGGATTTCGCAGGAAACAAAGAGGGCGGCGAAGCCAGAATTCAGGATAGACCGCTGGAAGACCGGCCGGCGGCAGAGCAGGAATAGATTTTAAGGTGAAAAACGCAGGGCAGTGTACAATAAGAACAAAAACAGTGAGGAAATAAAAAAAAATTAGGAATTATGCGCATTGAATTTTGAGGGAAACGTGTTAAAATATTCGTTTGGAAGCAGTTGGTAGCAGATAGCTGCATTTACTCAGATTACAGTTGATAGGGGAGATTGATATGACTGCAATTAAAAATTATTTTAACAAATATAAGCATGGCCTCTGGATTGTTGCATATATGATTTTTTATATGATGGGCTTCTTCATCCTGGAGAATGCCGGACACAGGCATTATCATGTGATACACAGTTGGCTGGATGACCAGATTCCGTTTTGTGAATATTTTATTATTCCGTATCTGCTTTGGTTCGTTTACCTGGCTGTGGGTGTCTGCTGGTTTATTTTCAGGAACCAGAACAAACGGGAATATTACCAGTTGATATCGGTGCTGGCGATCGGCATGACCATCTTTTTGGTGGTTAGCTGCATTTACCCGAATAAGCAGGATCTGCGTCCTGCCGTATTTGCAAACCAGAATATTTTTACTCAGATGGTGCAGTTGCTTTACAAGGGGGATACACCTACCAATATTCTGCCCAGCATTCATGTGTTCAATTCGCTGGTGATGTTTTATGCGGTCAACGGAAGTGAGCAGTTGAAGAAGAAAAAGGGAATTCGTGTTTTTACCGGTATTTTAACCGTATCCATCGTATTATCTACCATGTTCCTGAAGCAGCATTCCGTAGTGGATGTATCTCTTGGAATTCTGATGAGCGTAGCGCTTCAGATGTTCTGTGAGCGGATTTTTCAGAACGAAGGTATGGGATACCGCAAGCAGAGTTTTCGGAGGATTTATTAATACATAAGAACCGTGTGTCAGTAAGAAAGGGGCTTTTGCATTGCGCGAAGGCCTCTTTTATCCTGTTTAGAGAGAATACAGAAAAGGGCTGAAGTGATGAGGGAGTTATTTACAAAAAAAGAGCTGAAGGCATTGATCATTCCGCTGGTAATTGAACAAATCCTGGCAATGACGGTGGGCATCGCGGATACGATGATGATATCCAGTGCGGGCGAGGCGGCCATTTCCGGCGTGTCTCTGGTGGATATGATCAACAATCTGCTGATTGGTATTTTTGCGGCGATTTCTACCGGTGGCGCGGTGATTATTTCCCAGTATCTGGGGAGCCGCAGCCGAAAAAAATCCTGCGAGGCGGCAGGGCAGCTTATCCTGATCACGGCATTGATTTCGGTGGGGATTATGGCGCTTGCTCTGATTTTCAGAGAGCATATGCTCCGGCTCCTGTTTGGCTCCATCGATGAGGATGTGATGGGAAATGCCATTACTTACCTGATTTTGTCCGCCTATTCTTATCCATTTCTGGCGGTCTATAATTCCGGAGCGGCCATATACCGGTCCATGGGAAATTCAAAGGTTCCTATGTATATTTCAGCAGGGATGAATATCATTAATATTATTGGAAATGCTGTTTTGATTTTTGGTTTTCATATGGGTGTGACCGGAGCTGCCCTGTCTACACTGGCGGCCCGGGCGATTGCGGGCTGTGTGCAGACGGCGCTGGTCTGTTCCAGGAAGAACCAGGTATTTATCCAAAAAAATACCGTATTTCACTGGAATAGTGGTATGATTAAGAAAATCCTGGGAATTGCCCTGCCTAACGGTGTGGAGAGCGGTATCTTTCAGGGAGGCCGTGTCGTGGTGGTCAGCATCATAGCCGGTTTTGGGACTGCCCAGATCGCCGCGAATGCAGTGGCCAACAGTCTGGATGCGCTGGGGGTCCTGGGCGGCAACGCCATGAACCTGGCGATGATCACGGTGATAGGACAGTGCATCGGAGCGGGAGACAGTGACCAGGCAGCGGCCTATACGAAGCGTCTGATGAAAATCACCTATGGCATCATCGGGCTCACCTGCGGGGCTATTCTGATCTTTCTGAATCCGATTCTGAATTTTTATTCGCTGTCGGCAGAAGCCAGACAATGCTCCATTACGCTGGTAGCGCTCCATGACGGTTTTGCCATCCTGCTCTGGCCCGTGGCATTTACACTTTCTTATGCGCTGCGGGCAGCGGGAGATGTAAAATGTACCATGATCATTTCAGTAGTGTCCATGCTGCTGTTTCGGATCGTGTTCAGCATCATTCTGGGAATTGGCTTCGGTATGGGAGCAGTGGGCGTATGGATCGCGATGATCATAGACT
The DNA here is from genome assembly GCA_028689585.1 of Lachnospiraceae bacterium. Taxonomy (GTDB): domain Bacteria; phylum Bacillota; class Clostridia; order Lachnospirales; family Lachnospiraceae; genus Merdiplasma. The sequence continues at coordinate 146,878 of JAQVCW010000004.1, forward strand.
GGGTGTTCCGCTCCGCATTTTTCATCCTGCGTTACCGGAAGGGAAAGTGGAGGCGGATGCAGGTAATATAGAATCTGCAATTGCCCGGGGAGCGGACAATTACAAAGGAGGCAAGGTATGAGCAGCAATTTTAATATAGAAGAAGAATTGAAAAAACTGCCCGGGCGTCCTGGGGTTTATATTATGCATGATGAAAATGATGCGATCATTTACGTGGGAAAGGCCATCAGCCTGAAAAACCGCGTCCGGCAGTATTTTCAGAGCAGCCGCAGCAAGGGAGCGAAGATTGAACGGATGGTGACTCAGATCTGCCGGTTTGAATATATCGTGACAGATTCTGAGCTGGAGGCTCTGGTGCTGGAGTGCAATCTGATTAAGGAGCACCGGCCCAAATACAACACCATGCTTAAGGATGACAAGACCTATCCCTTTATCAAGGTGACCATGGGGGAGGATTATCCCAGGGTATTGTTCTCCAGAACCATGAAAAAGGATAAATCCAGGTATTTTGGCCCGTACACCAGTGCGGGAGCGGTGAAGGACACCATTGATCTGATCCGCAAGCTTTATCAGCTTCGAAGCTGCCACCGCAGTCTGCCAAAGGAGATCGGAAATGACAGGCCCTGTCTCAACTATCATATTAAGCAGTGCCAGGCCCCCTGTCAGGGCTATATCAGCAAAGAAGAATACCGCGTATCCGTGGCCGGGGCGCTGGACTTTTTAAATGGAAACTACAGTCCGGTGCTTAAAATGCTGGAGGAAAAAATGCTGGCTGCATCAGAAAACATGGAATTTGAAGATGCCGCGGTCTTTCGGGATCTGCTGGGCAGTGTGAAGCAGGTGGCTCAGAAGCAGAAGATCACCAGCGGAGACGGAGAGGACAAGGATGTGCTGGCTCTGGCGGCGGATGGGACCGATGCTGTGGTACAGGTATTTTTTATCCGCGGCGGGCGTCTGATCGGTCGGGATCATTTTTACCTGAAAATCGGTCTGTATGATAAAAAAGCAACTATTCTGAACAGCTTTATGAAGCAGTTTTATGCAGGCACTCCTTATATTCCCAAGGAGCTGATGCTGGAAATCGAAGTGGAGGATCAGGCGCTGCTGGAGCAGTGGCTGACGGAGCGGAAGGGGCAGAAGGTGTACATCCGCGTTCCTAAAAAGGGAACCAAGGAAAAGCTGGTAGAGCTGGCCAGACAGAATGCGGTCATTGTGCTGAACCAGGACAGAGAGCGCATCAAACGGGAAGAGGGGCGGACTATCGGAGCGGTAAAAGAGATTGCAGATCTGCTGGGGATGGAACGGATCCATAGGGTGGAGGCCTACGATATCTCCAATATCAGCGGTTTTGAATCGGTGGGTTCCATGATCGTCTATGAAAAAGGAAAGCCGAAACGCAGCGATTACCGTAAATTCAAAATAAAATATGTGCAGGGACCAAACGACTATGCCAGTCTGGAAGAGGTCCTGACCAGACGTTTTTCCCACGGACTGGAAGAACAGAAGGAATTGGAAGAAAAGGGACTGGATCAGGAGCTGGGCAGCTTTTCCAGCTTCCCGGATCTGATCATGATGGATGGCGGAAAAGGTCAGGTCAATTCGGCTTTGCAGGTATTAAATACTCTGGGAGTGGACATTCCGGTCTGCGGTATGGTGAAGGATGATTACCACAGGACCAGAGGATTGTACTATCAGAATGTAGAGCTGCCAATCGACGAGCATTCGGAAGGCTTTAAGCTGATCACCAGAATTCAGGATGAGGCCCACCGTTTTGCCATCGAATATCATAGAAGCCTGCGCAGCAAGGGACAGGTGCATTCTATCCTGGATGATATTGAGGGCATCGGCCCCGCCAGGCGCAAGGCTCTGATGCGCACCTTCAAATCCCTGGAGGCTATCCGCAGTGCTTCTCTGGAGCAGCTTGCGAATGCCCCTTCGATGAATACGGCCAGCGCCGGCAAGGTTTTTTCCTTCTTCCATCCGGGCGGTGAACCTCAGGGGAATTTTGCTGAGAAAAGTGAGTGAGCCGGTGGACAAAATCCAAAAAGAGTGTTAGGATAAAGGCAGCAATTATCACATTTAGGAACGAGGAGAATCGGGAATGAGTAATAGCGTTGCACTGCAAAAGCTGGCAGACAAAATGAAGCTGGAAAACATGATACCGGAAATCGATATTTCGAATAAAAAGATTACTACTACAGAGATTAACCGTCCGGCACTTCAGTTGACCGGTTATTTTGATCATTTCGATGTGGAACGTGTCCAGATCATTGGTTATGTGGAATTTACCTATCTGGAGCACCTGACCAGAGAACAGAAGGTGCCGGTATATGAGAAGCTGCTTTCTTATAATATCCCCTGTCTGATTTACACCACTTTGACTGAACCGGACCAGGATATGCTGGAGCTGGCAAGGAAGTATGAGATTCCTGTTTTTATGACGAAGAAAGCAACTTCCGCATTTATGGCAGAGGTGATCCGGTGGCTGAATGTGGAACTGGCTCCCTGCATTTCCATTCACGGAGTGCTTGTGGATGTATATGGCGAAGGTATCCTGATCATGGGTGAGAGCGGAATCGGAAAGAGTGAGGCCGCCCTGGAACTGATCAAGCGGGGACACCGCCTGATTACCGATGATGTAGTGGAGATCCGCAAGGTCAGCGACGAGACGCTGATCGGTACCGCTCCTGATATTACCAGGCATTTCATTGAGCTGCGCGGCATTGGCATTATTGATGTAAAGACGCTGTTCGGTGTGGAGAGTGTAAAAAATACCAGCAATATTGACCTGGTGATCAAGCTGGAAGAGTGGGATCGGGACAAGGAATATGACCGCCTTGGCCTGGAAGAGGAATATACCGAATTCCTCGGAAATAAAGTAGTATGTCATTCACTTCCGATTCGTCCGGGGCGTAATCTGGCAGTCATTGTAGAGTCGGCAGCAGTTAATCACAGACAGAAAAAGATGGGATACAATGCGGCGAAAGAGCTGTACAACCGTGTCCAGAACAGTCTGATGAAAAATATGAATAAAAAAGAGGAAGATTAGGGTAAAGAAGATGAAGAAGTATTGTTTTGGAATTGACGTGGGCGGCACCACGGTTAAATGCGGACTGTTCCAGACAGACGGAACAGTAGTGGAAAAATGGGAAATTCATACCAGAACAGAGGAGAACGGACGCCTCATTCTGCCGGATGTGGCAGAGACGATCAACAAAAAGATAGAAGAAAGAAAGCTGAAAAAAGAAGAAATTGCCGGCATTGGTATCGGTGTACCGGGACCGGTGAATGAAAATGGAGATGTGGCGGTAGCTGTGAACCTTCACTGGGGTTTTGTGGCAGTGGCGAAGGAGATGGAGCAGTTGACCGGTCTGAAGGTAAAAGCAGGCAATGATGCCAACGTGGCTGCATTGGGCGAATTATGGAAGGGCGGCGGCGTAGGCTACCACAATCTGATCCTGGTGACATTGGGAACCGGTGTGGGCGGCGGTGTTATCATTAATGACAAGATCGTTGCAGGACCTCACGGTGCGGCCGGGGAGATCGGCCATGCACATGTAGAGGATGCCATTACCGACCCCTGCAACTGCGGGAACTGCGGCTGCCTGGAGCAGGTAGCATCCGCTACCGGAATTGTTCGTCTGGCAAAAGAGGAACTGGCAGCTTCTGATGAGGCTTCTCTGCTGAGAAAAGGCCCGATATCCGCGAAAAGCGTTTTTGATGCATTAAAAGCCGGGGATGCCCTGGCAGAACGCATTGTGGAGCGCTTTGGCTGCTATCTTGGAAAGGCTCTGGCGGTATATGCCTGCGTAACGGATCCGGAAGTATTTGTGATCGGCGGCGGAGTGTCCAAGGCCGGCCCGATCCTGGTGGAATATGTACAGAAGTATTATAAGGAATATGCATTCTCCACCTGTAAGAGTGCGGCGTTCGCATTAGCTACTCTGGGAAATGATGCCGGCATCTATGGTGCGGCAAAGATGATGCTGTAAAAACGAATTTGGGAAAGCGGCTGAAAAGGGCCTCTGGAAGATTGTGCCGGCCCATTTGCTGAAAGCAGATGTAAGAGGGCTGATATTCAGGATAGATGGTATAGACATGAAGAAGGTTTTATTAACTGCGGTTAACGCGAAATACATACATTCGAATCTGGCGGTGTACAGCCTGAAGGCCTGCACCCCAAAATACGATGGACAGATTGAGATTGCAGAATTCACCATCAACCACTATAAAGATTATATTTTGCAGGAAATATACAGAAAAAAGCCGGATATTCTGGCTTTTTCCTGTTATATATGGAATATGGAGTATGTGGTCTGGCTGATGGAAAATCTGCACCTGGTACTGCCGGAGACAAAGATCTGGCTGGGCGGTCCGGAAGCGTCCTACTGCAGCCGGGAGCTGATGGAGGAGCACCCGGAGATTACGGGAATCATGCAGGGAGAAGGAGAACGCAGCTTTGGCTCCCTGATGGAATATTATCTGGATGGGAGCGGGAGCCTGAGCCAGATCCCGGGAATCGTTTACCGGGGCAGTGAAGCACAGCCGTGTGATATTTTCGAAAATCCCAGGAAGCTTCCGGCAGCTTATATCCCCATGGATGAGCTTCCTTTTGTCTACGAAGATATGTCCCGCTATGCCAATAAGATCATATACTATGAAAGCAGCCGGGGCTGCCCTTTTTCCTGCAGCTACTGTCTTTCCTCCATCGACAAGCGGGTGCGTCTGCGCAGCCTGGAGCTGGTACAAAAGGAGCTTCAGTTTTTCCTGGATCACAGGGTGCCCCAGGTGAAATTCGTAGACCGCACCTTTAACTGCAATCATGCCCATGCCATGGGAATCTGGCAGTATATTCTGGAGCATGACAATGGAATTACCAACTTTCATTTTGAGATTGAAGCGGATCTGCTGACAGAAGAAGAGCTGGAGCTGCTGGGAAGGATGCGTTCCGGACTGGTACAGTTGGAGATCGGGGTGCAGTCTGTGAATCCTCAGACGCTGGAGGCGGTGCACCGCAGGACGGATTTTGCAAAAATTGCGGCAGTATCCAGGCGGATCGCTTCCGGCGGGAATATTCATCAGCATCTGGATTTGATCGCAGGGCTTCCCTATGAGGATTTTGACAGCTTTCGCCATTCCTTCGATATGGTTTACGGGCTTCATCCCCAGGAGCTTCAGCTTGGCTTTTTGAAGGTGCTCAAGGGGGCCGGTATCCGGGAGGATGCGGCCTGCTATGGAATTATCTGGCAGAAACAGCCTGTCTATGAGGTATTATCCACAAACTGGCTGAGCTATGAGGATATCCTGAGATTAAAGGGTGTGGAGGAAATGCTGGAGGTCTATTACAACAGCCAGCAGTTTGCCCTTACCATAAGCAGGCTGGAGCAGAACTTTTCCTCGGCTTTTGATCTGTATGCGGCACTGGCGGATTACTATGAAAAAGAGGGACTGAATGGAACCATGTATTCACGGCTGCAGAGGATGGAAATTCTCAGAGCTTTTGCCCGCGGGGCGGATCCCGATCATGCGTATGCGTATGACGAACCTCTTTTGCGGGATCTGTATCTGCGTGAAAACGCCAAGAGCCGTCCGTCCTGGGCAGCGGATCAGACAGAGTACAAGAGGGCCATGGTCCATTTTTATCAGTGGGAAGAAGAAAGACGCTGTTATCTGAAGGGCTATGAAGGGTTTAACTGGAAGCAGATGAGCAAGATGACTCACCTGGAGCGTTTTCCTCAAAAAGAAGGCGCGCAGTGGCTGCTGTTTGACTACCGCCAGCGCAGCCCGTTAAATAATGATGCCATGACCTATGATATCACAGAGACGATGGAGTCAGTCCTGACTGAAGGGGAGTAAAGCCCGTCAGCCCATTTGCAGTCAGCAGATTTAGATTGGGCTGATGCTCGAAGGAGAGGTGAAAATGACAAAACGAACGAAGGAAATTCTGGATCTTCTGGATGAAAAATATACCACAGAGTATGTTTGTTATCTGAATCATGAAAATGCATGGCAGCTTTTGATCGCTACCATGCTCAGTGCCCAGTGCACAGATGCCCGTGTCAATATCGTGACGGCGGATCTGTTTCAGAAATATGATACACTGGAAAAGTTTGCCGGTGCTGATCTAAAGGAGCTGGAGCAGGATATCAAGCCTACGGGCTTCTATCATAATAAAGCTAAAAATATCATATCCTGTACCAGAGATCTGGTGGAGAAGTACGGCGGAGAGGTGCCGTCCTCCATGGAGGAATTGACTTCTCTGGCGGGTGTGGGGCGCAAGACGGCCAATGTGATCCGGGGCAACATTTATCATGAGCCCAGCGTGGTGGTGGATACCCATGTAAAACGGATTTCCAGGAGGCTGGGTCTGGCCAGAGAAGAGGATCCGGAAAAGATTGAGATGGAGCTGATGAAGGTGCTTCCAAAGGATCATTGGATTTTATATAATATCCAGATCATAACCTTTGGACGCCAGATCTGCTTTGCCAGAAACCCAAACTGTGAGGAGTGCTTTCTGACAAAATACTGTAAAGAAAAGAAAAAGGAAAAGAAGTAAAAATAGGCTTGTAGGATTTGCCAAAATATTTTACAATAGGAAGCAGCGTAGAAGATAAGAGGTGATTGACATGATGAATTTCAGAAATTCCAAAACAAAGAGAATTATTGTAGGAGTAGTTGCGATCTTAATCGTACTGGCGATGGTAGTGCCGATGATACTGAGCGCAGTGGTATAAAATTTTAATCAGCCAACTTAATGAGGATACAGTCGAATGAAAAAAAGCAGTGTAAAGGCGGCAGCCGCCGCTGTCATTTTATCGGGAGCTATATTCTGCACTGGCAGTCAGATGATCCGGGCAGAAGAAGAGATCCGCATCAGCAAAGGTGTTCTGATTGAAGGGGTAGATGTCAGCGGAATGACTGCCCGGGAAGCGGTGGATGCAGTACAGGCCAAAGTGAAAGAGATGGGGGAAGCGACCGTCACCCTGACCATGGGGGATGAGACTACGATTACAGCGACGCTCAATCAGCTTGGCCTGGAATGGGGCAACAAAGAAATTATTGATGAAGTACAAAAGCTGGGGACTACAGGTAATATTGTGCAGCGGTATAAGGATCAGAAGGATCTGGAGCAGCAGAATAAGGAGTATGATATTACATTTACCACAGACAATGATATGGCAAGAAGCTATCTTGAGGGCTGCAGCATATACAATTCAGAGCCGGTCAATGGAACGATCTATACCGCTGATGATGGTACCCCTGCAGTAGAAGGCGGCACGGACGGCGTGACGCTGCGGGTGGACGATTCTGTGACCGCAGTGGAGCAGGCAGTCGAGGGCTGGACCGGCGGAGAGCTGACGGTGGATCTGGCGGTTGATAAGGCTGCGCCGGATATCAGCCAGGAAGAGCTGAGTCTGGTAAAGGATGTGCTGGGGACGGCAACTACCGATTATTCGGCATCCAGTTCAGCCAGAGCCATCAATGTGCAAAACGGCTGTGCCAAGCTCAATGGTTCTCTGATCTTCCCGGGTGAGGGCTTTTCCGTGACAGCGGCCGTAGTTCCGTTTACGGCGGAAAATGGCTATGAACCGGCTCCTTCTTATGAAGAAAACAGGGTAGTGGATTCTTATGGCGGAGGAATCTGTCAGGTGTCCACCACATTGTACAATGCTGTGCTAAAGTCAGAGCTGGAAGTCACATCCAGATCGAACCACACCATGATCGTTACTTACGTGGATCCTTCCAAGGATGCGGCTATTGCAGAAGGTGTTATGGATCTGGCATTTGTAAATAACACGGATGCCCCCATTTATATTACAGGCTATACTTACGGCGGGCAGATCACATTCACCATTTATGGACATGAGACAAGGGCATCGAACCGCAGCATTGAGTTTGAAAGCAGGGTGACCAGTACCACAGAGCCGTCGGGCGTGATGCTGTATCCGAATACAGCGCAGAATGTAGGTTACCTGAATCAGGTTCAGTCTCCACACACCGGATATACCGCGGAGCTGTGGAAAAATATCTACGAAGACGGAAATCTGGTGGACAGTGTGCAGATCAACAGCAGCACTTACCAGTCCGTAGGCACTGCTTATGATGTGGGAGTAGCCACTTCAAATACTGCGCTGTCACAGGCCATCTATACCGCCATCGGAAACAATGATCTGGCTTCGGTACAGACGGTGATCGCCAATGCTTCGTCTTATACAGCGCCGACGGAGACGCCGAGCACATCGCAGCCTGCGACAGAAGCGCCTGCGACAGAAGCACCTGCGACAGAGGCTCCGGTGATGGATGAAGGCGGTGGAGATGTGACGATCGTTGATCCTCCGGAATGATGATTTTGCAGCAGTTTTGTATCGGCAATACGCAGCTTTGCGGCGATGCCGGGAGAATATGACTTTGGGGCTGTCGCACCATACAGTGAAAAAGGTTTGCTGTAGTGTGTGACAGCCCATTTTTAGCAGATGGAGAAAGTGATGAAAAGTGGTAAGGTATCAGAAAGTGTTTTAAAACGTTCGGTACTGCGCCCCCTGTTGGGAGCGGGTGCAGTATTTGCAGCGGGCTCCCGCTCTGCGGGAGGATTTCCGGGGGAGGACTGTCAGCTCTGGCAAAGTGCCGGCCCACAGACCGGCATCACCTCTGTCTGCGGCACGCTGGGAGGCTGTTATGACAGGGATATGGAAATGTTTCTGAACAGCATTGTAAATAATCTGGCGGCAGGCGGAGTGCAGGCGGAGGCGGTTTCTATGAACATTATGCTTCCGGCCGGGACAGAAGAGAGCAGGCTGGGGGAGTATGCCAGGCAGGCCGGAGCCGCATGCGCTGCGCGCCGGCTTAAGATAGCAGGCGGTCATACGGAGGCGGGCAGTGTCCTGGAGAGCCCGGTGATATCCATAACAGGCTTTGGCAGCAAAATTGCAGAAAGAAAACAGCTCCGGCCATCCTGTGATCTGGTGATGGCCGGCTGGATCGGTATGGCCGGTACGGTAATTTTGGCGCAGAACCGGGAAGAGGAACTTTTAAAACGGTATCCTTTTTCTCTGGTGGATGGAGCGAAGGGAATCCGGGAGCATCTGATGATAGTGAAAGCCGCAGAGATCGGAAATGCAGCCGGAGTGACTGCGATGCATGATGTGTCTTCGGGAGGCATTTTTGGCGCTCTGTGGGAGATGACAGAAGCGGCAGGGGTTGGAATGGAAGCGGACCTGAAAAAACTGCCGGTTCGTCAGGAAACCATAGAGATCAGTGACTTTTTTGGCATCAATCCCTATCAGCTCTACGGACAGGGAGCGCTGCTTTTTGGAACCGAAGAAGGAGGAGCACTGGTCCTGGCACTGCAGGCGGCAGGGATACCTGCGGCAGTGATCGGACGGACGACTGCGGGAAATGACCGGATCTTAAGAAACGGGGAAGAGCAGCGTTTCCTGGAGCGGCCGCAGCAGGATGCGCTGTGGAAGCTGGCGGATGCAGAGACTGGAACATGCGGAAATTAGAGAATGCAGAAGCCGGAGAATGCAGAAGCCGGAGAACGCAGAAGTGCAGGTCATGAAACAGAGAAAACAAAACATGCTGCAGTACCTGCAGCAGATGGGAGAGTGGAAATGAGAGAGCAGATTTTAACATTTCTGGAAAAAAACAGCAAAATTGATGCAAAAGAGCTGGCAATTCTATTGGGCTCCAGCGAAGAAGTGATCGCAGAAGAGATCAAAAAGATGGAACAGGAGCAGATCATCTGCGGGTACCATACTCTGGTGAACTGGGATAAGACAGAAGAAGACAAGATCACCGCGCTGATCGAAGTGCGGGTGACGCCTCAGCGGGGACAGGGCTTTGACAATATCGCAGAGCGGATCTACAACTATCCTGAGGTGCAGTCAGTGTATTTGATTTCCGGCGCTTATGACCTTCTGGTGATCCTGGAGGGAAAGACTCTGAAGGAGGTATCCAGCTTTGTTTCCGACAAGCTGTCCACCCTGGAGACAGTGATCAGCACAGCCACTCATTTTATTCTGAAAAAATATAAAGATGATGGTATTATTATGTCGAAAAAATCGAAAGACGAAAGGATGTTGATGACGCCTTGAGAAATCCCATAGCAGAAAAAGCCGGAAAAATAAAACCATCCGGCATAAGAAAGTTTTTTGATATTGTCAGTGAGATGGATGATGTGGTTTCCCTTGGAGTAGGAGAGCCGGATTTCGATACGCCCTGGGCGGTCCGGGATGAGGGCATCTACACGCTGGAGCGGGGGAAGACATTCTACACCTCCAATGCCGGACTAAAAGAGCTGAGAACAGAAATCTGCCGTTATCTGAAGCGGAGATTTGCGCTGGAATATGATCCGCTGCAGGAAACGCTGGTGACGGTAGGGGGCAGTGAAGGCATTGATCTGGCCTTTCGCGCCATGCTGAATCCGGGCGATGAGGTGCTGATTCCACAGCCCTGCTACGTGTCCTATGTACCTTGTGCAGAACTGGCGGACGGAGTCCCGGTGGCGATTAACCTGAAAGCGGAAAATGAATTCCGGCTTACCAGAGAGGAACTGCTGGAGGCGATTACCGAAAAGACCAAGATTCTTGTCCTTCCATTTCCAAACAACCCTACCGGGGCCATTATGAGCAGGGAGGATCTGGAAGCCATCGCAGAAGTGATTATTGAAAAAGATATCTATGTGCTCAGTGATGAAATTTATGCTGAACTGACCTTTGGCGAAGAGAATCATGTGAGCATTGCCAGCCTGCCGGGCATGAAGGAACGCACTATTTTGATCAACGGTTTTTCCAAATCCCATGCCATGACGGGATGGCGTCTGGGCTATGCCTGCGGACCCAAAGAAATTATCGGGCAGATGGTGAAGATCCATCAGTTCGCGATTATGTGCGCCCCCACCAACAGCCAGTATGCGGCAGTGGCCGCCCTGCGGGACTGCGACGGGGAAGTGGCACGGATGAGGGAAGCGTATAACCAGCGGCGCCGTTATCTGATGTATTCTTTTCAGGAGATGGGACTGCCCTGCTTTGAACCGTTCGGGGCATTCTATGTCTTCCCATGCATTCGGGAATTTGGCATGTCCAGTGAAGAATTTGCCACAAGACTGCTGGAGGAGGAACGGGTAGCTGTGGTGCCGGGGGATGCCTTTGGAGACTGCGGAGAAGGGTTCCTGAGGATTTCTTATGCTTATTCGCTGGAGGATCTGAAGGTGGCATTGGGACGTCTGGGCAGATTTGTATGTAAGCTTCGGGAGATGAAAAAATAAAATGGCAGAGTTAAACATTGTATTATTTGAACCGGAAATCCCCTCCAATACCGGAAATATCGGAAGAACCTGTGTCGCTACAGGAACCAGACTGCATCTGATCGAGCCTCTGGGATTTCACCTGACAGAGAAGGCGGTCAAACGGGCCGGCATGGATTACTGGGGAGATCTGGATGTGCGCAGATACAGCAATTATGAGGATTTTCTGGAGAAAAATCCGGGTGCGAAAATTTATATGGCGACCACAAAGGCACGGCAGACCTATACAGAAGTGCATTATGAGCCGGACTGCTACATTATGTTCGGAAAAGAAAGCGCCGGAATACCGGAGGAAATCCTGCTGCAGAATAAAGAAACTGCAGTGCGGATTCCCATGACAGGAGAGACACGATCCCTGAATCTGAGCAATTCCGTGGCGATCGTGCTGTACGAAGCGCTGCGGCAGAACCAGTTTGATCATATGAAGCTGGAAGGGCAGCTCCACCGGTACGAGTGGCAGAGCTGCCGTGGAGAAAAGAGAAAAAGAAGAAGGAGCAGGAAAGAATGGTAAAGCTACCGGTGGAATTTGAAGAGAGGATGCGAGATATCCTGGGAGAAGAGTATGGGGATTTTCTAAAGAGCTATGAGGAACCCAGAAAGTATGGACTCAGGGTAAATACGAAAAAGATCAGTGCGGCGGAATTTGAACGCATTGCTCCTTTCCATCTGACGAAAATCCCCTGGATTCCAGGCGGGTATTATTATCTGGAGGAGGATGCTCCGGCAAGACACCCTTTCTATTACGCGGGACTTTATTATCTGCAGGAGCCAAGTGCCATGACACCGGCCAGTGTGCTGGAAATCAATCCGGGCGAGAAGGTGCTGGATCTGTGCGCTGCGCCGGGAGGAAAAGCCACTGCTCTGGGAGCAAAACTGCAGGAAAGCGGGCTTTTGGTGGCGAATGATATCAGCGCATCCCGGGCAAAGGCGCTGCTGAAGAATCTGGAGGTATTCGGCATTTCCAATCTATTCGTCACCAATGCCGTGCCTGCCCGGCTGGAAGAACAATTTCCCCGGTTCTTTGATAAGATCCTGGTGGATGCCCCCTGCTCCGGCGAAGGAATGTTCCGGAAGGACGAAGATACTATCAGAGCCTGGTATCCGCAAAAGCCGGCGGAATGCGCCAGAATCCAGAAGGACATTATCCTGAGAGCCGCCCGTATGCTGCGGCCGGGAGGGCGGATGCTCTATTCCACCTGTACCTTTGCGCCCCAGGAAAACGAAGAAGTGATTGAACACCTCTTAAAAGAGTGTCCGCAGATGCACCTTTGTTCTATCCCGGAGAGGGAAGGGTTTTCCCCGGGCATGGGAGAGATGAAAGAGTGCGTTCGTCTTTGGCCGCATAAAATGAACGGGGAAGGACATTTTATGGCATTGCTGGTGAAAGAGGACGGTTTGCCGGCCTGGGATTGGGACGGAGATCAATGCCCGGAAAGCAGCACGCAGGGAATGGATGCTGCGGGAAAAGCTCAGGAGGCATACGGCCCGGAAAAATTCACCGGGAAGAAGTCCTTCCTTCCGAAAAATAAAAAGTCACAAAAGAATATGGCGAAGAATGTACTTTCCAAAAGCGGGAATGGAGATTACCGTCCGGACAAAGTACAGCAGAAAGCATTGGACTATTTTCTGGGGAATATACAGGGGGATTTTCCGATGGAGCAAATCGAGGTGCGCCAAAATCAGGTATATCTGCTTTCGAACCTGCTTCCCGGGGTGAGCGGCATTCCATTTCTTCGAAATGGCCTGTATCTGGGAGAACTGAAAAAAGATCGCTTTGAACCAAGCCAGTCCCTCGCCATGGCATTGTCTGCCGGAGATTACAGCGGGACCATCGAACTGGGACCGGAAGATGAGCGCATAAAGCGTTATCTGAAGGGGGAAACCATCGAAATTCAGGAAACAGAAGCCGACAGCCAGAGCGGCTGGAAATTGGTGTGTGTCAGCGGCTATCCACTGGGGTGGGGCAAGCTGGTAAATGGAATGCTGAAAAATAAATATCATCCCGGATGGCGGATGAAATAGAATGAAAAAACGGAAAAAACGCGAAAAAATACGAAATTAAATAGGATAAACGTATCATTTTAAGAAACACTAATCGAAAAAGCCAGTAGCCATATGCTTTTACAGCATATTGGCAGCTGGCTTTTTCCTGCTTTTTGGGTTTCAAATTAGTATCATATGGCTTATCAC
>JAQVCW010000026.1 GCA_028689585.1 Lachnospiraceae bacterium
AGGGCAGAGGTGGAAGTACAGAGATGTATGGAGCTGACTGTCACTAATCGGTCGCAAGCTTATCCAAAGGATAACGGGTTGTAAGAAAATCGGATGATATAAAAATTTCTGTGTGTGGTTTTGAAGGCACGTAATGTATTTGCGAAGCGAATGTATTACCTTCTCATGTCTTTATTCCTCGATAGCTCAATGGTAGAGCATTCGGCTGTTAACCGAAGGGTTGTTGGTTCGAGCCCAACTCGGGGAGTTTTGCAGTTGAAATTAAGGTCTGGATACGGATTCGGACAAGGAAAGCAATTAGTTAAAAAATAAGGCTCCTTGGTCAAGCGGTTAAGACACCGCCCTTTCACGGCGGTAACATGGGTTCAAATCCCGTAGGAGTCATTTGACAAATATACATTTATCGAATGTAGCATTTGTCTTTTGTATTATAGCTTATGGCGTCATAGCCAAGTGGTAAGGCAAAGGTCTGCAACACCTCCATCACCAGTTCAAATCTGGTTGACGCCTCTGAAAAGCTCCTGAAAAATCAGGAGCTTTTTTTATACCATAGGAAAATTTGTCCTATGATATAAAAGCACTTCGTGCACAGATGCGCAGCTACGCATGCGGAACAAAAGTTGTGCTGCCGGAAAACCGGCTCGCGAGGGTTACGAAGCACACTTTCGTTCTATCTGATAAAAGAAAATGATAAATTTTCAAGTATACCCAACAGTGCTTTTTATTAGCAGATATGAACAAAAAAATACTATGAACAGGGTAAAAATTATGAAATATTAAGAAAAATTAAGAAATGTTTCATTGACATTACTTTAACAGAATATTAGAATAAAGGGGTAAAGGGGAGTTACTTACACATACCATCTTAAAAAATGGATATAGGTTGTGTGTTGTAACCAGCAAAAAACATCTAACCTGGTGAATATCAGGTCAGGAACAGATGATTTATAAAGGAAAAAGGATTGTGTATCGACAGTGTTTCACTGGGTACCCAATCCTTTTTCTATAGAAAAAATATCTATTTTAAGAAGCCATTGACAATTTGTTCTTCTGCTTCTTTCTCGGTCAGGCCAAGGCTCATCAGTTTGATTAGCTGTTCTCCGGCAATCTTTCCGATGGCAGCTTCGTGGATCAGGCTGGCATCTACGTTGTTGGCGGTTAACTGAGGGCTGGCCAGCACACTGGCATGATCCATGATGATGGCATCGCATTCCGTGTGTCCGGCGCAGGCAGCATTTCCGTTGAGACGGCTGATGAAATTCTGGTGACTATGATCTTTGGCTACGCTTCGGCTGATGATATTGCAGCTACAGCCGGTACCATCCAGATCAGCAGTGAAATCAGTCTGCGCATGCTGATCTCCGGTAGTCATAATTTTTTCATGAACCACCAGGCTGGAATTTTCTTTCAAATCGGCGCTGGTTTTTCGCAGGGTGTCATTGATACCGGAAATCTGTGTGGTTTCCATCTCCATGTGCGCCCCTTTTTCCAGATGTACTACGGTAGTGGGATTCATCAGGCGTTTTCCGCTGCCGTTTCCTTCTCCGTAGTGCTTTTCAATGTAACGGACCTTACTGTTTTCACCTACAAAAAATGTATGAATGCCATCATGCTGACTGTCCTGTCCGCCACAGTTATGAATGCCGCATCCGGCTACAATGGTGACATCGCAATCTTCCCCTACAAAGAAATCGTTGTAAACACATTCCTTCAGGCCGGTTTGGCTGATAATGACAGGTATGTGTATACTTTCATTTTTGGTTCCGGGTTTGATGATGATATCAATCCCTGTTTTATCAGTTTTGGAAACGATGTCAATATGTTCTGTGGTATTGCGGGCAGCACTTTCACCGTTTGCACGAATGTTATAGGCACCTACCGGAAGGGCATCCAGTTGTGCTACTTCATGAAGAAGATTGGTTTGAAATAAGTCTTCCATTATTTAGCCTCCTTCTGATTAACCAGTTTGTCAGTCAGGATCTTACATGCATCGCTGCCCAGCAGTCCCGGCAGAATTTCTTCCCGGGGGCCATATTTTTCTACCACGCCGCCCCGGATGTAGATGATTTTATCAGCAATGTTTAGAATGCGTTCCTGATGACTGATGATCAGGATGCTTCCCCGTGTTTGTTCATACATTTTTTCAAATACATGAATCAGATTCTGGAAGCTCCATAAATCGATGCCGGCTTCCGGTTCATCGAATACAGTTAATTTGGTGCCGCGGGCCAGGGCCATGGCAATCTCGATTCGCTTTAATTCACCGCCGGAAAGAGTATCGTTTAGTTCCCGGTCAATATAATCCCGGGCGCATAAGCCCACCTCGCTCAATACACTGCAGGCATCCGTTACAGAGGTGTCTTTACCGGCAGCAAGCTTCAAAAGATCCTTTATTTTCAGTCCCTTAAAGCGAACCGGCTGCTGAAAAGCATAGCTGATTCCCCGCTGAGCGCGTTCTGTAATGGAGAGGTCTGTGATATCCTCGCCGTCCAGCAAAATACGTCCTTCTTCCGGTTTGTCAATTCCCATGATTACCTTGGCCAGTGTGGACTTTCCACCGCCGTTGGGACCGGTTACGGCTACGAAACGATCGTCTATTTTCAGGCTTACATCGCGGAGGATTTCTTTTTTATCCGCGGAAAAGCTGACATGTTGTAATTCTAACATTGATAATTCCTCCATAGTTCATTCTGTATCTGAATTCCAGAGACAGTATTGTTGGTGTAAATTACGGGACAGTTTACCTGTCAGATGTGGAAAAATCCGCCAGGCAGAGCTACTGAACCAGTATACGATATTTTTAACTGTGAAACAAGGCGGAACATGGGAAATACTTAAAAAAAGTTGATAAAATATGAAAATTGCCTTGTATATTTTACCGAAGTAATCTATATTAGAAATAAACTTTACAAAACATACGGTATGAAATATATAGAAGAAGCTGCCTGTAAATATGGTAAATTATATGCAGTAAACAAAGGAGTTTTGTTATGAACTGGAATGAGAAATGTATGCTGGATCTTACTCATCATAATTTATTTGAGGACAATGCACATCGAATCCGATTTCGGGATCTTTTGAACTGCTATTATGGAGCTGCTTTTTTTACAAAAGGATTATGTAAATGTATGTATCTCTCCTGCTGGGATGAAGAGCATTTTGCCATAATGCTGGAGATTTTAAATGAAATGACTCTGGATGGGGATAAAAATCTGAACATGATGAAGGACCAGGGAGAAATAATGGTTCAAAGTTCTGTGGGGTTTGAAAATGTGGTACTTCGTCTGTCCAATGCTTTTTTGAATGATACTTTTTTTGAAATGCCGGATTTGGGTGTTATGAATCCGGAAGGTGCTCATATGATCCGCCAGGCGGTCAAGGCGGCAGAATATATTGAAGAATTACCGGAGGTTCACGAAGAATAACCGAAATAAAAAGGATACTGCATCCTGCCGCGCCTGTTTTTAAAACATCATATTTGAAAAATATTTCATGTAAGTGGTATGGTTAGCCGGGAAACACGGGATTAGAAGGTAAATACCTCGCCGTCTTCCGGGACGTAAAGGCGGCCGTGATAATACTGACTCCCTTCCGCCAGATACAGAGTTTTACGGTCTGCTATAGTTTTATCTTCAGTATGCCACAGAACCAGGTTTGGAATTCCCAGATGTTCGGCTAATTCACAGGCATCCTTGACCGTGCTGTGGTGTTTTTCGTAGGGCTTAAAACGATCGCGCTGGTCATACAGACAGAAGGCCTCATGAAGAAGCCAATGAGCTCCCTGAACATAGGGAGAGAGGTTTTCCCGGTAGGGCTCGTCTCCCGGAAACGCCAGCTTTATCTTCTGCTCCATTTCCAGAGTGAAGCCAAATTGCTTTTCTTTTGTAGAGCAGATATCAAAAAAAGTAAAACGTTCGCCCAGAATGGATCGTGTTTCTCCGTCCGCTACGGGAATAAAGAGAATTCGTTCATCGAAATGGCGGCAGAATTTCTTCCCTACCGTGAGACTGGTCAGAGTTTTTATTGTGGCAATCAATTCTTTATGGCAGTATATGCAGAGGTTTCCGTCATAGCTGTCTTTATTCATTTTGGTGGCAATCATGCGGATCATCCACACCATTCCCAGTATATGGTCACTGTGGGCATGAGTTACAAAAATGTGATGGATTTTTTCTAAGGGAATCCCGCTATTGTCCAGCGCCAGCAGAATGCCATTGCCTCCTCCTGCATCGGTCAGAAAATATTCTCCATTTTTCAACATGGCAAAACAGGTGTTATAGCAGTGAATTGCCTGCGCGTTTCCGGTTCCCAATACAAATAATTTTTCCATGTTCACTCCTCTTCCTTTGTTTTTTATGATATTCATGAAGCAATTACTTATGTAAAGAGCAAACGCGCTCTTTGCGTTTTCTGCATGCGCTTTGCTCTTATTAGTTACGGTTCAGCCTTGAAATGAGGACGCTTTCCGGGTGGCTGCCCCAGGTATACCGTATGTGCTGTTTCGAAAGCCAAGAGCATCTAAGGCTTCCGCAAGATGTTCCAAAAGCAGGAATTGGGAGCCATAACTCACCTTCGGTTCAAACAAATGACTCCCAATTCCTATGGAACATTTTGTGGAACCCAAGATGCTTAGGCTTTTTGCAAATGCACCTACAGCATACCTGGGGCAGCCGCCCGGAAGCTGTGCGTCAAGTAAAAGGCTGAATTGTAACCCTTATTATACCATAAAATGTTATTTCATTGGACATATATTTTTGCCTGCGCTATAATATCAGCACAAGAGGGCAAATTACAGGAGAAGCAGAAGCACAGCAAGAACGCAGAGGCATTCTTGAAATGCAATAAAGTGTGGATGGGAAGGGGCAGGAGGGTTATGAAGCAAAAAGATCGTGAAGCATGTTTGATGGAAGCTGCGATGGAGATTATTGCCAAAAACGGGATGAATTCTTTTGCAATGAAACAGGTTACGACAAAAGCCGGTGTGTCAGAGGCACTGATCTATAAATACTTTGGAACAAAGGAGAAGCTTCTGAAAAAATGCTATGATACTGTTAATCAGCAGATCGGGAGCCTGTTTGAGGATATGCAGGTTACCATGCTTCAAAGCCAGCCGGGAGTGCATGGACTTGCTCATGAAATGTGGATGAGGTATATACAATTTCTGGTAAAAAATGATTTCAGGACACTTTTTTATTTTGAATATCGAACTGCTTTTGAACGGGAGGTACGGGAGGACGGGGACGAAGCAGCTAAAACCTATTTCAAAAAGTTTGTTTTTATTTTTCAGCAGTTTGATCAGATGTATCATGTGTTTCAGCGAATGAATAACCAACTGTTCTGGACGTATATTCTGGATGGAACCGGGTTGTTTGCCCGGCGCTTTATCTGTCAGAATATACCGGCAACAGCCGAAAATTTTGAGCTTGCCTGGAAGCTGATCTGGGGAGGAATCGGCGGGCTGATATAAAGGCACGGCAGAGGCTGGGAAGAGAGCTTCGCACAAAAGAAAGAGATTTTGACAAAAAGTGAGTATTTACTCAAAAAAGCCTTGCTTTATTTTGGCAGGAATAATATACTTTTACTTAGAAACTGAGAATAAATGGGAGTTACATAAAACAAAGGAGGATTATATTTAATGAAAAGGAAAAAGATAGCAGTAATGACCTGTGTGATGCTGACAGGCCTGGCATGGAGCGTGACTGCACAGGCAGCAGTAGCTGATGCAGATGTGATTCAGGCTTATGATGCTGCTGTGGATATGCAGGATGGACTGGATGGCCTGAATGTGACGGTGAAGGAAACAGTTACCGTAGCGGGACAGTCTGATAAGGTGGAAAAAACAATTAATCTTCAGACCGCAGGAATGCAGACAGAGGGGAAGCTGCAGGCAGCGATTGATATTAATACGACAGATGGGGATAAAAAGCAGTATTACGACAATGGCTATTTCTATTCAAATCAAACCGGAAAGAACATGAAATATGCCATGAAGCAGGACATAATGCAGGATATTCTGAACTATTATGTCTATCTGGATTTTAATTCAGAATACCTTTCCGTGCTGGAAAAAGAAGCAGGTACGAACGGCGGTGCTACCTATACCTTTGCGGCAACGGATTCTACTATAGGAGAGTATGCGGACAAGCTGCTGGAGGGAGCTCAGGAGGAGCATGCAATCAGCATTGTCTCTCTTCAGGGAACGGTGGATACGGATGCGAACGGAAATGTAACGGAGCGGAAAATCGAAATGGTCTATTCTGTTAAATCAGGAGATCAGCCTCAGATTTGCATTTTAAATTCAGATGCGGTATTCCAGAATGCAGGGCAGAGCACAGCAGTAAGCCTGCCGGACCTGTCCTCTTATAAAGAGAAAGATTCCAATGAGAAGGTTACGACCATTACTCCGCTGGACCAGACGATCTATGCTACCACGGGAATCAATGTGCGGGCACAGAATAATGTGACAGCCGCCGTGATTGGCGGGATGAGTGCCGGAGATGCGGCAGAGGAAACCGGATATACCAGTGACGGCTGGATCCAGATCAGCTACAACAATGCTACCGGATATATCAGCGGCAATTATGTAAGCACTACTAAGCCGGTGATAGTGACTGCGATGAGCGGGACCATGTATGCCACCATACAGGTGAATGTCAGAAGCACCTATTCTACGGACGGTTCTGTGCTTGGCGTGATGGGCTCCGGAGATGCTATTGAGACAAAGGGATATACGGATAACAACTGGATCGAAGTGAACTATGGCGGTGAGACCGGCTATGTATATGCTGATTACCTCACCTGGGATGCACCGGAAATCTATTCAGCTCCCGCAAATACTACGTCCTCCGGATATCTGGAAGGAACTCTGGTTGATGCATCCATGAACAACCTGGTAGTGGAGACCTCCAACGGAAATGAGTATACCTTCAGCAGCGGAAATGCGTATATGAATACAGCGGACGGACTGATCGTTGGGGACTGGATCGGAGTTACCTATGTGTATGATGGCAGCTATACGGCCACAGAGGTGGATGATTATAATAACCACCAGGTTCAGGGCAATACAATGGACAATACAATGGATGATGATTATGTCGAAGGGTATGTCGATAAGGAAGCATATGGTACCGTAATTGGCTACGGTATGTCAAGCATTACAGTTGCACTGGATAATGGTGTGACGTTATCCGCAAATAAAGACAATGTGACGATCAGCGGGTCTATGTATGAGGGTGCATATGTACTGGTTGATTATGTAGGAGATTATATGTACGGTATTTATTCCGTAGAATAAAAAGGGTTAGTATCAAATAAAAAGGGTTGGTATCAAATAAAAAGGAGAAAAGAGGCATGAAAAAACTAGTAAAAAAAATGGCTGCATTTCTTTTGGCAGCAGCAATGATGATTACCTGTCTTCCGGCTATGGATGCAGAAGCGGCAAACTTTTTAAATTTCTGGGACGGGGAACGCATTATGGTAACAGCACCGGATGGTGTGAATATGCATACGGAACACGATGTGAACGCTTCTAAGATCACTACGCTTAAGTATGGTTCAGAGGTTATCATACTGCAGATCAATGAAAGCAATGGCTGGATGCTGGTTAACTATAACGGAACCATTGGATATGTATTAGGATATACAAATGGGTGGTTTGCAGCGGCTTCCACAGCAGCAGCTTCGCCGACGGTCTATTCCTATAGTACCAGTAAGCAGGCTACTGTTACAGCAAGTGCTCTGAATGTGCATCGTCAGCCGGTTCGTCTTAGCTCCAACATCGTAGACGATATTTACAGAGGACAGGTAGTGGTTGCCCTCGGCTATACAAACAATGGCTGGATCAAGGTTCAGTATTACAGAGGCTCAACGAGGATCGTAGGTTATGTCAGCCAGAGCTGGGTGAAAATATCCAATAGGGCAGCGTCTACACAGTATGAGCAGTTTAAGAACATTTACGGATACAGTGCACAGGTAAAGAGCTCTCTGACCAAGGAATTGAATATGCATGCATCACCAAGCACTTCTGCACGTGTGATAGATGGGCTTTATCCGGGACAGGTTGTCACTATATTAGCGGAGTCACAGCACTGGTATAAGGTCACCGTGAACGTAGATGATAATATGGAGACAGGATACATTTATAAATCCTACACCTATAAGATTGATGCTATGGAAAATCTGCGTCTAAACAAAACATCACGCACGGTGAAGGTAAAGCATAAATATCATCTTCTTCTTCGCGGAACAACGGGTATGCGGGTCAAGACAACCTGGAAAACCAGCAGCTCGAAAATTGCTACGGTATCAAAATACGGCTATGTAACCGCGAGGAAAAAAGGAAGCTGCAAGATTTACTGTACCGTTAAAGTGGGAAACAGGAGCCGTAAACTGACCTGCAAGATTACTGTAAAAGCATAAAGAGAATTTTAACAGGATATGACTCCTGCAAGTCAGAAGAGAAAATTAATAGAACACTGAAGTGTAATATCTGACAAACACACTTTATAGGGGCTTTCGCTTTAGGGTGGAAGCTCCTTGCAGTTTTTTGTTGCTGCAGATAGGAAAGGAGGAAGACATGCCGGCAGAAAATATATTCAATATAAAAAAAGATATTACACCTGCAAAGCTGGTGGTCTGTGAACAAAACGGAATACCCAGAGAATATAAAGTAACAGGCACCTCAAAACTGGTATCAGAGGCCGCTTCTGATGATGAGTCTGAGAAGCTGATCCTGAATTATTCATTCCTGGATCCGGTTCAGGCAGTTATAAAACATCATATTACTCATTGGAGTTATATCAATAAGTCGGAAGGTACGGATACGTTTCTTAATGATAAATTACTGGGGGAAAATGAAGAGGCCGCTCTGCATGACGCAGATGTGCTGCGCATTGAACATGGACAGACACTGCTTCTTATTTTTATGGATCATTATCAGGAGGATGCAGAGTGGAAAACGATCTCACTGGATCAAAAAGATCAAGTGATACATATTCGATCTTATGAAACTTTGGAAGGAGGGGATGAAGCAGAAGCGGCTTCCCTGCCCGAAGAAAATCAGATATCCGATAAAACGGAAGACGGTCATCATGCCCAGATGCGTTATGTAAACGGGAAATGGGAGGTAGAGGATACCTGTACCAGCCGGGGGGTATATGTGAACAAAGCGAAAGTCCAGGGTTCCCGGGCCCTGACTAATCAGGACGTGATCTGCATCGGAGATACTCTGTTTCTTTATCAGGAGAACAGGCTGGTTTTTAACCATAAGACTTTGAAACAGAACAATCTGGTAATCCATATCGAGGAACGGTCAGTGCGCGAGCTGTTTAAAAAACATATTCTTTTGAAGGATATCAATCTGACCATCGAGGCCGGAGACATGGTGCTGCTACTGGGGGGATCCGGGGCTGGAAAAACTACTTTTGTAAATGCAGTTACCGGTTATGAAAAAGCAAAAGCCAGGATATTGGAAGGCGGCCGTGATGTATATGAAGATTACGAAAGCATGAAATACGACATTGGCTTTGTGCCGCAGCAGGATCTTCTGCGGGAGGATGATACGGTACGAATGACACTGGTTAACGCAGCGGAGCTTCGTATGCCGGAAAATGTCTCTGCAAAAGACCGTTCAAAGCGGGTAGATGAGATACTGAATATGTTTGGCCTGGATCCGCAGAAGGAGGAACTGGTTGGAAAGCTCTCCGGAGGACAGAGGAAACGTCTTTCCATAGGAGTCGAATTTATTGCTGATCCATCCCTGTTTTTCCTGGATGAACCGGATTCCGGGCTGGACGGTGTTATGGCCCGCTCGCTGATGGAAAATTTGTGCAAGATTGCGGATCAGAATAAAATTGTACTGGTAATCACCCATACTCCGGACAGAGTCATTGATTTGTTTGATAAAGTGATCGTGCTGGCTAAGAGCACAGAGGATCATGTGGGACGTCTGGCATTTTACGGACCGGTGGAAGAAGCCAGAAGCTTCTTTGGATGCAGCACCATGGAGGACATTGTTAAGACGGTGAATGGAATAGAAGAAGGCGGAGAAGGAAAGTCAGATTATTATATTGAAAAATACAGTCAGCTACAGAACAGTGAACCGGAGGCAGATGCATGAGCACAGGTGAATCAATAGAAGAAAAAATAAAGGAAATAAAGGAAGCCGTGCTGCCGGAGACAGAGAGCGGTCAGACACGGCATGCCGGCCGCCTGGGCCAGATTAAAATATACCTGGGAAAGCTGTTCCGCATCTTTATCTATGAGAAAGACTGGAAGGTACTGCCCATGGCTGCGGTAATTGCGGTTATGGTGGCTTACGTGGTCGGCCCTAATATGTTTGTAAATATGGAGGGAACCAGAATTGGATCACTGGCTCTGGTCTGCGTCTGCATCTGGAACGGATTCTTTAATTCCATTCAAGTGGTCTGCAGGGAACGGGCCATTATCAAAAGGGAGCATCGTTCCGGACTTCATATTTCTTCCTATATTGCGGCTCATATGATCTACCAGGCATTGGTATGTATCTGCCAGATTATTATTTCGCTGGCGGTATACTGGTTTGCCGGAATGACATTTCCGACAGAGGGGCTGGTGACCGGTTCCTTTCTGGCTGATATTTTTATAACCTTATTCTTGATAACGTATGCGTCTGACATGATGGCACTGATGGTTTCCTGTATTGTACACACCACTACTTCAGCAATGACGGTGATGCCCTTTCTGCTGATCGTACAGTTGGTGTTTGCGGGAGTTGCCTTTCCCCTGAAGGGTTTTCCAGCTCGGATGTCAGATCTTACCGTCAGTAAGTGGGGAATCTATGCAGTATGTACCGAAGCTAATTACAACAACCTTCCGTCTACAGTGCTGTTAAAAGAGATTGAAATGTTCGATGAGTATCCTGTTGTGCAGGTTTTTCTGGATAATGTGAATAAGGCTGACCTGGAAATGCTGGGCGCAAAATACCTGCAGAATGAGAACTATGAGTATGAAGTAAATAACATAATAAAAGAGTGGAAAATTTTATTGGCATTTGCATTGCTTTACGTTGCTGTAGGGGTTCTGTTTCTGGAATTTATCGATCATGATAAACGGTAGCCGGTCTGGTATAACAGAGATTTTTTACAAGAAAGAGAAAAAATTTTATGGAAAAACAGAAAAAATTAAAAAAACTGGCAATTACAATTTTATTAGAAATAGTGGGGATTATAGTATTATATTTTATCCTGAATTATGCACAGACAAGGCTTTCTGTGCAGCGTCAGTATGAGAATTCGATGCTGAAGCTGGATATTGCCCAGCAGAGAATGACTTCGCATGTATTAGAAGCAGAACAAAATCTGTATCGCTACGATGTGTTCAGTCAGGCGAAGGTGAATGTATTATCCTATTTTTACAGCCGGAATCCGGATCTGGAAGCCAGCATTTCCAAAATGGCATCTCAGTGGGAACTGAATTATCTGTATATTCTGGATGACACTGATCATCATCTGATCAGCTCCAATCAGGCTGTGGGACCGGATTTTGAAGAAAATCCGGAACTGCTGACGCTTCTGGAGAACAGGGAACCGGTTACGATTGGAGATACCCGCTACTATACCAGCAGGATCATATCGGAAGATCAGGTGATCGTGGCCGGAAGAGAATGCAGTACCCTTATGGCACAGCAGGCAGAGCTCACCTCACCAAAGTATTCGCTGAATACAATACGGGTGGGAACTACCGGGTTTATTATGGCGGTTGACCTCAGCGACAGCACAATCGCTTACCATAAGGATGCCGCATTGCAAAACCAGCCGGTGGATACGCTTGGAATCAAAGAAGCTGTTTTGAAGGATGGCTATAATGGCTGGATCACCTGTGGAGATACTTCTTATTACAGCTGCAGTAGGGCCAGCAAAGATTACCTCTATGTGACCATGGTTCCTGCCAGTGAGATTACAGCCACAAACAGACAGATGGTATTGCTTGGCATTGCGGTGTTCGCTCTGGTTATTTCCCTTATTGTTATTTATATGTTTTTTATCCAGACGGATCAGCAGCAGATTAAGTCAGGACGCTCCGGTTTTCTGAATATCGGAGGAAAGCATTATTTTAACAGAACAATCTGGAAAAAGGTCAGTCATGTGGTATGGATCGGTACAGCAGCGATTTTTTGCATAGCATTTTATGTGGAATCCCTGGCGGCACTTTCCAAGCAATCGGCCAAGAGCAATGCAAAGATGAGTGATATCCAGGAGATTTTTGTGGAAAATGAGGATAAGCTGCAAATGCTGACGGAAGAGTACAATGCTGAGTATATCCGCCGTGCCCAGAATATTGCTTATCTCCTAAAACAGGATCCGGCGCTGCAGGAGGACGAACAGCTTGCCAAGCTGGCGAAGCGGGCTCAGATCGATTCCATCTACATTTTTGATGAGAATGGTCAGACGGTACATACCAATACGGTCTATAAGGATTTTAAGCTGAGCAACAATGAGCGGGATTCTTCCTATGTTTTTCAGGATGTGATAAAAGGATATAAGGATGTGATGCTTCAGGAGGCAAAGCCGGAGGAAAACTCGGATGGTTCCTATACCCAGTATGTAGGGGTGGCCCGCATGGATGCACCGGGCATGGTCGAAATCGGACTTTCCCCGCAGATGCTGGCTGAACGTCTTCAGAGCACTACGATGGAGTATATTCTGAAAAACATTGCGGTGGAAAATCAGGGTTATGCTTTTGCAATTGACAAAGAAACACAAAAGATTGTGTATTTTCCGGATGAGAAGTATATAGAACGGGATGCGGCAGAGCTTGGGATAAAAGAAAATGCTCTGGGGGACGGATACTCAGGATATCAGATGATCAACAACCAGAAGTGTTTTGTTTTCAGTCAGGAATATAATGGAGCTTATATCTTTGTGGCAGCGCCGGTTTCGGCGGTGACGAATGGACGGCTCACTATGGCGGTGCTGGTTGCGGTTACCAGCTTCCTTCTGCTGCTGGGTATATCGGCACTGTCGATGATTGTAAAGAAGGAGGATGACGAGTTCGAAACCGTTACGGAAGCAGTTCCAATTCCAATACAGGAGCTGGATGAGGAAAGTACCTGGGCTCAAAAGACACCGGAACAGAAAATAAAGCAGGTTCTTTTTGGCTTCATGGGAGCAGTTGGGATAATCATGGTGATATATTTCAATTTTATGAAGAATTCCTATGATCAAAACTCCATTTTATCCTATATTCTTTATCAGAAATGGGAAAAAATGCCCAGTATTTTTTCATTTACCTACATTGGGATCGTGCTGATACAGATTATTGTGGTCACTACGGTTATCCGGAAGCTGCTGACCCTTTTTTCAAATGGTATGGGTCCCCGCGTTAAGACCATCGAGCGGTTGATAAACAGTGCAATCAAATACCTGTCGATCATTGGGGCAATTTTTTACTGCATCAGCTTTCTGGGAATTGATTCTTCTACACTGCTGGCGTCAGCAGGAATTTTGACCTTGATTGTGGGGCTCGGCATCCAGTCTCTGGTCAGTGATGTCGTAGCCGGAATCTTCATCGTGTTTGAGGGTGAATTCCGGGTGGGCGATATTGTTACGATTGGTGATTTCCGGGGCATTGTACGTGAAATCGGAATGCGTTCCACAAAGATTGAAGATCTGGCCCAGAATATAAAGATATTCAATAACTCTAATATTTCAGGAGTTGTTAATATGACCCGCAAGTTTTCCTATTCTTATATTGATGTGGGTATTGATTATAATGAATCACTGGAGCGGGTGGAGAGTATACTGGATAAAGAGCTTCCTAAGGTCAAAGGAAAGATTCCGGAAATTACAGATGGCCCATTTTATAAAGGTGTGGTTTCGCTGGGAGATTCCAGCGTGGTCATCCGTATTCTTGCGAAATGTAATGAGATTGACCGTGCAGGACTGGCCAGATCATTAAATCGGGAAATCAAGCTGATTTTCGACCGGAATCATATTAATATTCCGTTCCCGCAGGTTGTGATCAATCAGCCGACAGCAACTACTGTGGCAACTCCGAAGCAGAAGAAAGAGGCAGCAGCCTTCGTACAGGAGCAGAAAGAGGCGTCAAAAGATCTGCATGTAACTGAGAATCAGGAAAATTAAAGGATTCAGAGCTGTGAGGTGCAGCACCGGGCAGCGGAGCGGATTGCAAATATCCGTTTTGACATTATGGTTTCAAAAAAATGATATAGAAAAAAAAGAAAAGAGGAAAAAAGAATGAAGAAGTATGCAGCAGAATTAATCGGAACATTTGTACTGACCTTTGTAGGATGCGGATCAGCAGCAATCTCAGGCGGAATTGGCGGAGTGCTTGGGGTATTGGGAATTGCCATGGCATTTGGCCTCTCTATTGTGGCAATGGCATATTCCATTGGAAACATCTCAGGATGCCATATCAACCCTGCAGTATCTCTGGCCATGTTCCTCAGCAAGAAAATGGATGCAAAGGATTTTGTGGGATATGTGGTTGCACAGTGCATCGGCGGTATCCTGGGAGCGGGACTCCTGGCTCTGATCGGTTCCATGTGTAATCCGGTCATTACCGGACTTGGCACCAACGGTTTTGGCGATGCTTCCTATGTGGGGCTGAGCTGTGCAGGAGCATTTTTAGTTGAAGTTGTTTTAACCTGTATTTTCCTGCTGGCTATTCTGGGTGTTACTTCTGTTGAAAAATTCAGCAGCGTGGCAGGCATCGTGATCGGTCTGGTACTGGCATTTGTACATATCATTGGTATTCCGCTGACCGGCACCAGTGTCAATCCGGCAAGAAGCCTTGGACCGGCCATCTTTGCAGGCGGACAGGCACTTTCACAGGTGTGGGTATTTATACTGGCTCCATTGGTTGGCGCAGCGATTGCAGCGTATCTTTGGATGTATCTTTCAAAAAAGGAAGCTTAATTCCGGACAGAATGTAAAAAAGGGAAAGGGTGCGGCCGCACCAAGCCAGAGGCTGGTGCGGTATCGGCACTTTTTTTTTGTCGTATAGAAGTTACCGTTCAGCTTTGGAATGAGGACGCTTTCCGGGCGGCTGCCCCAGGTATGCCACTGGTGCTGTTTCGAAAGCCAAGAGCATCTAAGGCTTCCACAAGGTGTTCCAAAAGCAGGAATTGGGAGCCATAACTCACCTTCGGTTCAAACAAATGGCTCCCAATTCCTATGGAACATCTTGTGGAACCCAAGATGCTTATGCTTTCTGCAAATGCACCTGTGGCATACCTGGGGCAGCCGCCCGAAAGCTGTGCGTCAAGCAAAAGGCTGAATTGTAAATTTTAAAGAAATAAGAATCGCTTGACAGATAATAATCATTCATTTATAATATGTTTGATATAAAACAATCTCATATCGAACAGTTGGGAAACGAACGGAATAGGAGCTATGGGGAATCGAGTTTTTCAATCTGTGTGGAAAAATCGGAGAAAGGAGAGGCTTAAGGTGAGTAGAGCAGAAAAAGATCGGCGATATGGTTATGAAATCAAAACGCTGGACAATATGATTGGCCGTAAGGTTATGTCAATTTCCATTAAAAACGGAATGGATCAGCTGACGGTTATGCATGGGTGGATCATCGGATATCTGTACAAAAATCAGGATCAGGATATTTACCAGAAGGATCTGGAGGCGAAATTCTGCATTACCAGATCTACGGTGACGAATATCCTGAAGCTGATGGAAAAAAAGGGATATATACAGAGGGTTGCGGTGGCGAAGGATGCCCGGCTGAAGAAAATTGTTCTGACGGAGAAAGCATTGAATATTCAGCAGAAGAATTACATGGATATGCATGAGATGATGGAAAATGAACTGGTGGCAGGGATCGAGGATAAGGATCTTGTGACATTCCTGGAGGTGATCCGGAAGATGAAGCAGAACCTGGGAGAAATTGAATTGGACCGGTACTGCGATGTGGGACCATTTCACAGAGGGATTCCGCCGGAAAGAAAGAGTGAGCCAGTGAGCCGTAATTCCCGGCAGAATTGACAGGAAAAGCGGGAAATGCGGCAGAGCCGTCAGGAAAGGCGGGCAAGCGGCAGAAGTCCGCAGGTTATCAGGAAAACAGGTAAAGGCAGCAGTAAGTGAGGAGTGTCAGCATGATTAAAACATTAGCAGCGCAGGTGAAGGAATTTAAGAAGGTTTCTTTTCTGACACCGGTAAGTATGATTTTTGAGGTATTGATGGAGACCTTGATTCCCCTTTTGATGGCTTCCATTATTGATAATGGAGTAAATAAGGGGAATATCCGGCATATCTATATTGTGGGTATCTGGATGGTGGGGGCAGCAGCTCTGGGATTGCTGGCCGGCATTCTGGGAGGCGTATTTGGAGCGAAGGCATCTACCGGTTTTGCAAGGAACTTAAGAAAAGGAATGTTTGATAATATTCAGAATTTTTCTTTTTCCAATATAGATAAGTACAGTGTAGCCGGTCTGGTGACCAGGATGACTACGGATGTGACCAATCTGCAGAATGCATATCAGATGATCCTGCGGATGTGCTTTCGGGCACCGGCCAGCCTGATCTGTGCCATGATCATGGCATTTTTAATCAACGCCAGACTGGCCAGCATTTATCTGATCGCAGTGGTGGTGCTGGGAACAATTCTGTTTCTCATTATGTCGAAGGCCTCCCGGTATTTTAAAGAAGTATTTCAGAAGTATGATGATCTGAATGCCAGCGTGCAGGAGAATGTCTCGGCTATCCGGGTGGTGAAATCCTTTGTGCGGGAAGATTATGAAAATAAGAAATTTACCAGAGCAGCAGAAAATGTATATAAGATGTTTATCCGGGCAGAGCGGATTTTGGTGGTGAATAATCCCATGATGCAGTTGACTGTCTATGGCTGCATCCTGCTTCTGAGCTGGCTGGGAGCCAAAATGATCGTAGGCGGCAGCCTGACTACCGGAGAGCTGATGAGTCTGCTGACTTACTGCATGAATATTCTGATGAGTCTGATGATGCTGTCCATGGTATTTGTAATGGTGACCATGAGTATGGCCAGCGGAGAACGTGTGGCAGAGGTTCTGAATGAAAAGAGCGATCTGACGAATCCGGAGCACCCTGATTTTCAGGTGGCGGATGGCAGCATTGAATTTCAGAACGTGAGTTTTTCTTACAGTAAAACGGCGGAAAAACCGGTGCTGGATCAGATCAATCTGTCCATTCATTCCGGCGAGACCATCGGCATCATCGGCGGCACCGGCAGTTCCAAATCCAGTCTGGTGAGCCTGATCAGCCGCCTGTATGATGTGACAGACGGCGCTGTGATGGTGGGCGGAAAAGATGTGAGAAGCTATGACATGGAAACTCTGAGAAATGAGGTGGCTGTGGTTCTGCAGAAAAACGTGCTGTTTTCCGGCACAATTCTGGATAACCTGCGCTGGGGCAAGGAGGATGCAACGGAAGAAGAGTGCATTCATGCCTGTGAACTGGCCTGTGCGGATGAATTTATTCAGCGTTTCCCGGAAGGGTATCATACTTATATCGAACAGGGCGGTTCCAATGTATCAGGCGGCCAGAAGCAGAGACTCTGTATTGCCAGGGCATTGCTGAAAAATCCCAAAATCCTGATTCTGGATGATAGCACCAGTGCGGTGGATACCGCTACGGATGCCAGAATCCGGGATGCATTTGCGAAAGAGATTCCGGGAACGACCAAGCTGATCATTGCCCAGCGTATTTCCAGTGTGCAGAATGCGGACCGGATCATCGTTCTGGATGAAGGAAAAATCCATGGATTTGGCACTCATGAAGAGCTGATGAAAACGGATGAAATCTATAGGGATGTGTACGAATCCCAGAACAGCGGGGCAGGAGACTTTGATTCCCTGGGAAATGAAAGCACGGAAGGAGGCGAAGCATAATGGCAGAGCAGAATCAGACGAGAACCACGGTAAAACCCATGGGAGGTCCGGGCGGCAGAGTCAGAGGTCCCAGACCAAAGCTGGATCATCCGGGCAGGCTGTTTAGCCGGCTGATGAAATATATTTTAAAGAATTATACGCCTCAGTGTATTCTGGTGGTGGTATTTATCATTATCGGTGTACTGGCAAATGTGCAGGGAACGATGTTCACCAGAACCTTGATCGACTCTTACATTATGCCGCTGCTGACAGCGGAAAATCCGGATTTCTCCAATCTGGCGGCCGCTATTGGCAGAGTGGCAGTGTTTTATGGAATTGGAGTGGTATCCACGTATCTGTACAACCGGCTGATGATCAGTGTCAGCCAGGGAACCATGAAAAATATGCGGATTGATATCTTTACCCATATGGAGAGCCTGCCGATTTCTTATTTTGACACCCATTCCCACGGGGATATCATGTCGGTATATACCAACGATATTGATACACTGCGCCAGATGATCAGCCAGAGTATGCCGCAGCTATTGAATTCCGGCATCACTATTTTGAGCGTATTTGTCTGCATGCTGGTACTGAATATTCCGCTGACGGTGATCACGCTGGTAATGGTGGGTGTGACCGTCACAGCTACAAAGAAATGTGCGGGGCAGAGCAGCCGGTATTTCCTGGCGCAGCAGAATTCACTGGGGAAGGTCAATGGCTATATCGAAGAAATGATGAACGGGCAGAAGGTGGTAAAGGTTTTCTGTCACGAAGAAGAAAGTATTGAGAAGTTTGACCAGTTAAATGATGAGCTGTTTGCCAGTGCAGACAGTGCCAACAAGTTTTCCAATGTGCTGGGGCCAATCAATTCTCAGATCGGAAATATCAGTTATGTACTGTGCGCTATCGTGGGCGGTGTACTGGCAATCAATGGAGTCAGCGGCCTCACCCTTGGCGGTCTGGCCAGCTTCCTGACCTTTAATAAAAGCTTCAGTATGCCGATCAACCAGATTTCCATGCAGCTAAACAGCATTGTCATGGCCCTGGCCGGAGCCGAGCGTATCTTTAAACTGCTGGATGAAAAGCCGGAGCAGAATGATGGGTATGTGACGCTGGTCAATGCCGTGGTAAAGGACGGTGTGGTGACGGAGGCCGGAGAAAAGCATACCGGCATCTGGGCCTGGAAGCATTACCACAAGGCGGAAGGAACCACGGACTACAAGCTGCTGGAGGGAGATGTGGTGTTCAATGATGTGGACTTCGGCTATACGCCGGAAAAGAGCGTGCTGCATAATATTAAACTCTATGCTACACCGGGACAGAAGATTGCATTTGTAGGTTCCACCGGTGCCGGAAAGACCACCATCACCAATCTGATCAACCGTTTTTATGATATTCAGGATGGAAAAATCCGGTATGACGGTATCAATATCAACAAGATCAGAAAGGATGACCTGCGTCATTCTCTGGGAATGGTGCTGCAGGATACGCATCTGTTCACCGGAACCGTAATGGAAAATATCCGCTATGGAAAGCTGGAGGCCACCGAAGAAGAGGTGATCGCAGCAGCAAAGCTGGCGAATGCAGACGGCTTTATCCGTCAACTGCCCCAGGGCTATCAGACGGTGCTTACCGGAGACGGCGGCAACTTAAGCCAGGGCCAGCGCCAGCTTCTCTCCATCGCCAGAGCGGCCATTGCAGATCCGCCGGTGCTGATTTTGGATGAAGCCACCAGCTCTATCGATACCAGAACCGAGCGGATCGTGCAGGACGGCATGGATAAGCTGATGCAGGGGCGGACCACCTTCGTGATCGCCCACCGCCTGTCCACAGTCAAGAACAGCAACTGTATCATGGTGCTGGAACAGGGCCGGATCATTGAGCGGGGAACTCATGAGGAGCTTCTGGAGGAGAGAGGAAAATATTATCAGTTGTATACGGGGAATAGTATTAGTGCATAGAGGATGGATGCGGACAAAATGAGTCCGGTCAAATTGGATAATCAGATCAAAGAGCTGCCGGATTAATCTGGCAGCTTTTTTGACGGCATGTTCAGGAGATCTTTGATACTCTTGGTCATGTTGAAGTGACTGATGCAGATAAAGCAAATGATAAGTTAGAGTGGCAAGATAATCAACCGGTATACAAGTGTGGAAAATGTGGCAAGACCTTCAGTTTCACAACTATTATGATAATACCAGTTTTATGCATAAAAGGGACACATTGCACTATAATACATTATTTAGGTGTAATATAGTTGTTTGATATAGGAAAGCGAAAGGATAAATCGGATCAATGCAAATGAATCCATGAAAATCTGATATTTCCAAAAAATATCGTAAAGTACAAAAGAAAACGAGGGAGCAAAGAGTATGAAAACCAGAATGAAACGGATGTTGTGCGGGGCTTTTGCCCTGCTGATTGGAATGCAGCCGACCATAAATGTGATGGCGGCAAATGAAGAACAGGCTGTAGTGCAGGGGGATGGGTATACAATCCGGAGTAATATGGATGGGACGAAGACACTTACCTTTTCGGCTGATATCGAACCCACCGATTATGTCTCTTTGGCAGAAGAAGAGACAGAGACCGAAGGTATTATGGCAATGTCCTTGGGTGATGAAATGCCGGAGGAAGAGACAGATGCCCCTAAATTGGAAACAACAATAGAGGGCAGCGGGGATGACATTCTTGTCACGATGGAGTATGGCAGCTTTTCCATTGCTTTTACACCAGAGATTCATGAAATAAATGCAGAAAAAGAAGAAACTGCGCAGTTGGAAACTCATTCGGATCAAAAGACAGCTTCCGGAGAACTGGAAAAAGAAACGGTTGCTGATCCGGAAGGAAAAAAACCAGAAATAACAGAAATAGAAGCGCAGGCGGAAACGGCGGCTGTGCCAGAAGATGAGACAGAATTCCCGACAGAAGTGATTACAGAGAAAACAGCGGAAGCGGAACCAGGCACGGAGGCCGGAATCGAGAGGGAAACTGAGCCCGAGACCAGATTTGGAACTGAGGCTGAGATCGGAACTGAAACTGAGCCCGAAACCGAGGCTGGGGCTGGAACCGTGACCGAACCAGGAACCGAGATTGGAACCGGGACCGGAACTGAAACTGAGTCCGAAACCGAGACTGGAATCGAGACTGAACCAGGAACCGAAACTGAGACTGAGACCGAAACTGAGTCCGAAACCGAACCGGAAAGCGAAACTGAGGCTGAAACTGAGACCGAGATTCCGGATTCCTCCATTCGCTATCAAAAGCTGGAAAATGGAATCAAAGAAGAACTGGTCCTGTATGGATACCGGGGCGGACACCGAGTGGATTACCAATTTCGGATGGAAGGACTGGTTCCGGTTCAAAAAGACCAGAAAATAGAACTGTGTGATAAAGAGGGTACCGTGCAGGCCAACATCAGTGCACCTTATCTATATGATGCTTCCGGAGAGAAATGCTATGAGGTAGCAGTCAGCCTTCTGGAAAATCCGGACGGAAGCTTTACCCTGTCTTATGTGCCCTCCGATGCATGGCTGGCGTAGCCGGAACGTTCTTACCCGGTTGTCCTGGATCCAACCATAGAGGTGACCGATCCGGAACAGATCGAAGATAATTATACCGGCAGCGGGGATGAGTCAGGTATCAATCATGAGTACAATGATCCCAAGATGATCGTGGGAAATAAGGATGGGAAAACGTACAGCGCATATGCTCGTCCGGCTATTCCGGATGCGGTAAAGGCAATCGCGTCCAGGATTGTGATTACGGATGCAAGTGTGCGCCTGCATGTGAAAGAGAAAAAAGGGACGGACACCTATTCCATGTATCTGGTAGAGGAGCCCTGGAACTCCAGAGATATCACAGACAAGATCAAACCGGCCGTTTCGGAGAAAGTATATATCCAGGATGCCATGAATGCAGGCACCCACACCTTTGACATCAAGGAGCTGGTATCGGAATGGTTCAATTGTCTGGATCAGAAGGATAACTACGGATTTGCGCTGTTTGGCACCGGAAAGAAAAATACCTATATTGTGCTGTCCTCCTCCGACGATTATGATACTTCTCAAACCGTAAAGTTTTCCATTACCTATAAAGAGATCAATGCAAAGACAGAATTGGGCTTAAAGACCAGTGTAAAAGGAAATGGGGTCAACAGCGGCAGCGGATATGTGGAGCTTGCCTGGAATAAAGTGGCGAATGCAGAAAGCTATTATGTGGCAGTATTTAATGGCAAAAAATTTGAATACATCTTTGTTGGAAATAAGACAAAGTGGTCAACAAAAGGAAAAGGAATCTGGCCTACCCAGAAGGAGATAGCGGCGGGCAGATATCAGCTGCACACGGATGGAACCGGAGGGGAACTGCCCTGTATTCCGGCATTTACCTATGACAATGTGAAAGGCGGAGCCTATGGCAGCAGCTTAAAGTATTATTTTAAGATCGTACCCTGCAATAAATACGGGCAGGCAATTGATCCGGATACCTTTGAGCAGGTCAGTGCGATACTGCCGGATACCATAGCACCAAACCAGGCGAGCGCTGTCACTGCAGTGCCCTCCGGCTACAACAATGATTCCCAGATATCAGTATCCTGGTCAGGGGTAAGGGATTATAATACAAAATCTGCAGCTATTGTAAGCAATCTGGGTAAAGGATGCATCCAGTATTCCATCGATGGGAAAGACAACTGGGTCAATACCAGTAAGAATACTGCATCCGGTACCGCGTCTGTGCCCACGGATGCCTGCGGGGATGGAGAGCATTCCATCTACATCCGAGGCATGGACGAGGCAGGAAATACCGGAGAAGCCTATGGAACCAACTTCTACATCGACCGTACCGGACCAGAGGGACATGCAGTTGCTGTTTTGCCGGATACGTGGACAAAAGAAAATACGATAACGGTATCCTTAAGCGGCATGCAGGATGTCAATGAACTGGCAGCGGTTGCATACCGGATAGACAATGGAGACTGGACCGACACGGGGAGAAAAGACGGCTCCTTTGCTGACCTTGTGGTGGATACAGCCTCCCTTGGAGATGGTGTGCATACGGTGTCGATTCAGGGAACAGACAGTCTGGGCAATACAGGTACGACAGCATCAGCCGATTTTTATATTGACAGAAGTGCGCCCTCGACGGGAACACTGCTGGCAGAGCCTGCCGGCTGGACGAATGCGGCCAGCGGCAGACTGTCCTGGTCCGGGTATCTGGATTCCTACAGCGGGATTGCAGCGCTTTCTTATGCCATAGATGGCGTCTGGCGGGAGCTTCCCGGGACGGAGGGCTCTGGCACACTGGATCTGGATTTTACTGCGTTATCCGATGGGCTTCATACCATTCAGATGAAAGCATTTGACCTGGCAGGCAATTCGTCAGAAATCTCCACAGCATCCCTGCAGATCGACCGGAAAGCGCCGGAGTGCGTGATTACGGCACCTGCGGACGGAGCGCTGCTGAATGATACGGTGGAGATCAAAGGCACAGTGAAGGAGGAACACATCAAATCCTGGAGCCTGACGGTGCAGGGAAGTGACGGAAGCGTAAAGCCCGTATCCGAAGGAACGGCTGTGACAACTGGGGCGCTTCTTGGTTCTGTGGATCTGAGCGCTTATCCGGATGGAGAAAACCTTACCCTGACCTTAAGGGCAGAAGATGCAGCGGGGAACCGCAAAGAAACCAGCATTTCCATTATACGTCTGAGCGGAAGTATGTCTGCCTTTGAAACCACACTGAACCTTGCCTTTCCGGGGGTGATACAGCAGGCTCAGACCGGGGGAAGCTATCGCTCCTCTTCCGAAGCGGCCGAACAGTACACGAACCTGTATCTGGACGGAACACTTTTGGAAACTGTGTCCGGCGGCGCATTTCTGATCGATGCAGTGCGTCAGGAGGAAAACAGCTCCCATACCATGTCTGCGATCCGCAGCAATCAGGACGGAAGCGTGGATTACAGCCAGGGCTATGGGACACAGGAGCTGATGGACACCACCTGGGAAGCCGGTGCAGAACAAACGGACGGTATTTACATGACATCCTCTTTTTCAGCTGCAAAACCGATGGAAGCATTGCGGTTGAATGTAACAGACTTTATTCCGGAGGGGAGTTCCATTGCGTATGAATATTCAGCGGATGGCGCAGACTGGAAGCCAATTCTCCCTGATCAGGATCTGATCCTTCCGCGTCCGGCGGAAAACGTGCAGGTACGGACGCTCTTTTCCGGGGATGGAGAAGCAAGGCTTTACCGGATGAAGCTGCAGGGTGTGATCGAACTGAACCCCGGAGGATTTCAGGTAAGCATGCGTAAGAATGCTTCCAGCTTCCGGATTATCGGGCCGGATACGGCGGAAAAAGCAGTTACACCTTTCACACTGGAGGGAACCCCTTCGGAAATCCAGGACAGTGCCTGGTATCTGGATGGAAATCTGGTTCCATTTACCGGAACCTCCTTTGATGCAAGGTATCTGGAGGAAAGGGCTCAGTCTGCCCTGTCCGGTCTGCTGCTTGACAGTACGGGAGAGCTGTTCCTTTCGGATGCGTCCAGTCTGATCCTGCTGAGACAGGATACGGGATATGCCTCCGGTACCATAACCAGTGAGGCCATCCAGACAGAAGAACCGGTCTGTGCCCTGCAGCTCTCTGGTGCGGTGCGAAACGGTGATGCCTTTTTTTCCTACAGCACGGATCAGATCAGCTGGGAACCGATTTCCAACGAAAGCATAACGCTGCTTGAAAAAGCGGTACCCACAGTCTGGATTCGTGCTCAAATGGAAGAGGGCGCATCGTTGGCCGGATGGCAGCTGATGGGTTATCATGCGGGAACACGCAGCGTAACGGCCGCTTTGGTGCAGCCGCCTATCCAGGCAGCAGTATCGGATTTTGGGGCATTTGATCCAAAACGGTATGAACTGTTCTGGACCGACCGCCAAAGCGCGGATGAGACCGCAGCATACCAGACCACCTATCGGATCTACCGCAACGGAGCATTTCTGGCGGAAACAGATCAGGTCTCCTTCCTGGATTCCGACTATGTAGGGGATGCAGTATACGAAGTGAGCACGGTGCACACCTATGAGGGGGATGCCCCTTACCTGGTGCGGGAAAGCGCAAAGTGTACAGGCCACAAAACGGTGATGACACAAAATAAGAAGCCGGAAGCGCAGCATCATACGGTAGAGAATCAGACGCAGGCAAAGGATCAGACTACCCTGTATCAAAGCAATAAAACCTTCGTGACCAGCCAGAAAGCCCCTCTCTCCGGTTTGACCCTGGATCAGACCCGCCTGGGGAAGAGCCATTACTGTTCTATCGGTTTCGAACCGGTCAATTTCAACACCGGAAATTTTATTCTGGAGGCAGAGGATTCCTTTCAGGCAAACAGCGAATCAGGGTGGTCCCTGCTTCGTACCTATAATACGAAATCAACGGAAACAAAAGGGTTATTCGGTGCAAAATGGGCCAGTGACTGGAACCAGTCTCTTACGGTCCGTTCCGACGGCAGCGTGGAATACCGAAAAGGGGACGGTGCCCTGGTTCCCTTCTCCGTAAATGCGGCAGGCTATCAGTGCGGCACCGAAGAAAACATAAGGTTAGAGAAAAATGCTTCCGGGTACGTGATCGATAATGGAGCGGAAAGCAGCTGTTTTGATGCCGATGGACGCTTGATTTCCTATCAGATAGAAGGGAAAGAGATCCTTTTGGAATACCAGGAGGGAAGACTGAGTTCCCTGACCGGGCCGGACGGGACCGTTCTGTCCATCGAGACCAACCAGACGGGTCAGATCCAGACCATCACCGAACCGGGAGGCAGAGCAACGGTCTACGCTTACGAGGGAGAGGAGCTGATCTCCAGGACAGAAGAAGGAGGCGGCACTGTCCGGTATGAGTACGATAGCAGGGGACGCATGACCAGATGGTTCGATGCGGCAGGCAACTGCCAGGTGGAGAACCAGTATGATGACAATGACCGCGTGATCCATCAGATGGATGCCATGGAGGGAGAATATACCCTGACTTATTATGAGGATCATACGGTAACCACCGATGGAGAGGGAAATGAATCCTCCATCTGGTTTGACAATCAGAAACGCACCGTAAAAGAAGTGGACTCCTACGGGAGGGAAACCCTGTATTCCTATGATGAAAACGGCCTCTTGAACGGAAAGACGGACAGCCTTGGAAGGCTGACCTCCTTTCAGTACGATGCCCAGGGAAATAAGATAAAAGAAATTGCACCGGATGGCACCGCAGTGTCCATGGAATATGATTCCAATGGGAATATGACAAAGCTGACCGATGAGGCAGGCAATGTCACCGCCTGGGATTATGATTCAGCGGGCCGGCTTACGAAGGCTGCGGATGCCTGCGGGAATGTGACCGTCTATGAATACGATGCACATGGGAACCAGACGGCCGTCATCGATCCCCTCGGGAACCGTTCCAGCTTCCGGTATGAAGGAAACCGCCTGATCTCCTCCACGGATCCAAATGGGAACAAGACAAGCTATACCTATGATGCACAGGGACGCAGGAGCAGTGAAACCAATGCCGTGACTTCCACCTCCTATCAATATGACGATCAGGGAAATCTGCAGCAGATCCTCTATGGAGATGGAACCAGGCTGTCCTATACCTGGGATGAGATGGGGAACCGCCTGAGTGAGACAAGAAATGGACAGACTACCACCTACTTCTATGACGCGTTCTCCAGGCTGGTAAAAACGGTCTTCCCGGACGGTACTTTTACGGAACGGACTTACTCTAAAAGCGGCGACCTGTTGTCTGAGACGGACATTCAGGGAAATGTAACCAGCCACCAGTATGATAAAAACAGGAATGAAATCCGTACAGTCGATATCCATGGAAACACCACCGCGTTCGAATACGATGCGCTCAACCGGGTGATCCGGGAAACTCTTCCGTCGGGGATCGTACTGGATTACACTTATGATGAAGCCACCGGACTCTTACTGACCGCAGCAGATTCCGAGGGCGGCAGCACATCCTATACCTATGATGAAAAGGGGAACATCACCCGGGAACTCTATGATGACGGAAGCAGTGTCTGCTATACCTATGATGCTCTGAACCGGAAGGTCTCCCAGACCACAAAGAGCGGAGGGGTACTCTCCTGGGAATATGATGCTGCCGGGAACCTGATTGGCACCACAAATGAACTGGGAGGAGTCGTTGAGAACCGGTACGATGCCGCAGGGAACCTGACGGGAACAACCTCCGGGGATGGTATCACCACCTATACTTATGATGCCCTCAATCGTGTCGTGACCAGCACAAACCCGCTGGGCGGAACCACCGAATATACGTATGACCAGGCGGGAAACCTCACAGAAGTTACCGATCCGCTGGACTACAAAACAGGAATAGCATATAATACAGACGGAACGGTCGCTGCCAGAACGGATGCCCTGGGGCATACCACCCGTTACCAGTACGATGCGAATGGAAACTGCATCCGCACCGAGTATGCAGACGGTACCGTGACAAAAGCTGCCTATGATATGGCCGGAAACCAGACCGGCAGTACGGATGGGGAAGGCAATGAGACCCGCTATGAATACGATCAGTTTGGCCAGTTAGTCCGTGTGACGGATGCTCTGGGGCAGGCGGCAGAGTTTACTTATGATGCATCCGGAAATCTGACCGGGACGATCGGACCGTCCGGAGAGACCGAAACATACCGTTACAATTTACTGGGAGATCAGATATCAGCTACCACTGCCGGTGGCCAGACCACGGCCTGGGCGTATGACCGGGCGGGGAATCTGCTGTCGGAGCAGACAGGGGAAGATAGGACAGTATATACCTATGATGTGGCTGGAACGATCCGCACCGTGACCGATGGGGAGGGCAGGAGTATTTCCTATGCTTATGACGTTGCCGGAAACCAGACGGAGGTATCCTATGGAGACGGTTCGAAGGATGTCTATGTCTATGACCACTATGGAAAACTTCTTTCCCTGACCAGTGCGGCTGGAACGGTCACTCATTATACCTACAATGAAAACGGGGATCCTGCCAGCAAAACAGAACAGGATGCATGCACCACTTATGAATATGATAAAAAAGGCCAGATGATCCGGGAAACCGCCGCAGATGGCAGCACCACGGAATACGAATATGACGGAAACGGTCAGCGGATCCTGCAGCGGGACGGCCTGGGCAATGAAACCAGGTATACCTATGATGCCATGGGCCGTCAGTCCTGCATCACCTGGGCGGATGGCACCAGCCGCAGCTATACCTATGACCGGAACGGAAACCGGACGGGAGAGACAAACGAAAACGGGGAGAAAACCAGCTATGATTACGATGCGGCCGGACATCTGATCCAGGTATCCGATGCACTTGGGCATGTCACCACCTATACCTATGATTCCGGGGACCATCTGACCCAGGTAACGGATCCGGAAGACAGAAAAACCACTTATACCTACGATATCAGCGGCAATCTGACCAGTGAGACAGACGGAGAAGGCAATACGGTCACCTATGCATACACTCCGGAAGGATGGCTTTCCGTCCTGACAAAAGCAGACGGGAAGACGGTCACCTACACCTATGATAAAACAGGCACCGTGACGGCGGTGGATTATGCAGGGGAAGAGACCGTCTCCTCCGGCTACAATGAGCAGGGAATATTCTGCGTCACCTCCAGCGTGTCCGGAGAAACCCGTTACCAGTATGACGGCAATGGGAATCTGATCCGGTTAGAAAATCTGGATGGGACCGTGGTAAAATACGAGTATGATGCATATGGACGCCAGATCAGCCTGACCTATCCGGAAGGGGACAGTGTCAGCTATGAATATGATTCCATGGGGCGTCTAAGCCAGGTGAGCGGCCTGGATGGAAGCCAGACCAGCTATGAGTATGACAAGGCAGGACGGAGGATCCGCACCAGCACAGATCATACCATAACAGAGTATACCTATGACACCACCGGTAATCTGACCGGGCAGAATACCACCGGGGATACCAGTCTGTCCTTTGCATATACCTATGATAAGGCGGGGCGGATGCTTCAGGAGACCAGGTCAGGGGAAGCAGAGAACTATACCGGCACCTATACTTACGATGCCGCTGGAGAACTGACCGGATACCTGCGTTCGGACGGACATTCCGAGGCATATACCTATGACGGCTCCGGAAATATGATCACCAAAGAAATCAATAACGAAAGGCTTTCGCTATCCTATAATCAGGCAAACCAGCTGACCACAATGACCGGTACCAATGGCACGATCGCCTATGGGTATGATGCCAACGGAAATATGGTATCCAAGACCTCCCAGACCGGAACAGACACTTACGGCTACGATGCCCAGGGCAGACGAAGCAGCTATCAGGGATATGACGGCTATGAAGAAACGGCACAGTATCTGCCGGATGGAACACTGTCTCAAAAATCAGTGAAAGGGAACAGCCGCCGTCTGACACAGGAAGAGATCCTGGAGGGAAAGTCACAGGAGGAGAAGGCTGGCGGTTCTGATCATACTGCAGAAGTGGCTGACCAATGGCAGATGACTACCTATGTTCAGGATGTCAGTGGCAGCATCGCTCAAGTCATGGAAGAAACGACTGCCGGTGTTACTACCCGGTATGATTACGGACTGGAACGGCTAAATGCCTACAGCAGGAAAGGACAGAATAATGCAGAATATGAGCCTGCATCAGAAAAGACCACCTATGTGTACGATGGCAGAGGCAGCGTAGCGGAAGAACTGCAGTATCAGATTACACAGACAGGGATTGAGCAGAAGGAAGATTCTGCCATCCGCCAGATTTTAGCAGGAAAGCAGTCAAAGAGTTACAGCCCATATGGGGAACAGATGAATGGAAACAGCTCCGGTTATGGTTACAATGGGGAATATTACGATGCCGCTACCGGTATGCAAAATCTTCGTGCCAGATGGTATGAGCCTGTTATGGCAAGGTTCAATCAGAAAGATGCGCAGGCAGGCAGTCTGAACGCTCCACTCTCCCTGAATCGTTACCTGTATGTGGAAAATGAACCGGTCCTGAATCAGGATCCCAGCGGAGCAGTTAGAGTGTCCGCGATCAGTGGACCGGTAAAAACACCGGCTTATATCTACAGAGGTCCCAGCGTGGCAGCTAACGCCAGTGCAGGTATCCGTACAGTGCAGAGCAATTCCGGCAGGATTACTTATTCAACACCGATACAGAATCAGTATAACCAGCAGCATCAGACTTTTACGAAACCATCCGCTCCAGCAGTGAATACCGGTTTTGCAGGCTCCCCATGGAACCAAACTTCCCTGAAACAGAAAAAGGTAAGCGCAGGTTATCGGAATCCCATTCAGCAGCAGACCGAGATACGCCAGTACATACAGGATCAGACGGACCGATTAGCAGCACAGGCAGTTATAAAAGATTATAACCTGAGCGGAAAGATGGGACCGGTCAATATCAACAATCTGTCTCCGCAGAAGCAGGTGGCTTATGTCTGCGAGCTGGCGGAAACAGAGGATGCAAAACAGTACTGGAACCAGACAGGAGAATATTTTTCCGGATGCTGGTGGCAGGATGAAAAAAAGCTAAGAGAAGCCTCCAGAATGTTGAAAAAGGTAGCAAAGAATAAACCCATCAGTCTGAATGACCTGGCAGAAAACGAACAGACGCGGCAGATGGAAACAATCCAGGCTCTTGTCAGCCTTAAACCTCAGGATAATTTAGCACAGACCATCAATTCTGTAGAAGATGTCCTTGGCAGTTATGGAAGTAAAGAACAGGTAGCAGCATTCGATGAGTATCGGCATAAACTGACAAAGAAAGATATTGAGGTGCTTGAAAAATTCC
The DNA here is from genome assembly GCA_028689585.1 of Lachnospiraceae bacterium. Classification (GTDB taxonomy): domain Bacteria; phylum Bacillota; class Clostridia; order Lachnospirales; family Lachnospiraceae; genus Merdiplasma. The sequence goes on from JAQVCW010000026.1 coordinate 30,698, forward strand.
ACAATAACAATGATTATGTTGGAATGAACTACTGGCTGGATAATAAACTGGATGCCGGCTGGCGAGATATCCTTAGTGGCATGTATATCCTTACTATGGCCAAACTGTATCAATGGGGAGCGGAAACCCCAAAGACCAAAGGAAATAAAGGAAATGCGGCAAAAGAGGATGCGGTAAAGAAGAATGACGCGGGTGAGGGAGCTAGTGGAGCTAAGAATTATAAATATAGCAAAAGTGTAGTTGAAAAAGCTAAGGAGTTATACCATGACTTCCCGAAAAATTTGGATGATTTTGTGTTGGAAAACCCAAATGTATACAGATCAGATGGTAGAATAGAATATTTAGCACATGGAAGTGTTAATGGGGTAGATGGTGTCTATCATATAACGACAAAAGGTGATATGATAATTCACAGAACCTTTATACCGTCATCTGACTGGGGAAGATTTTCAAGTGTAAATGGGTTGCCATCTCTGGCCGACATACCACCATTGAAGTGAGGAGAAAGCTAATGGATAAATATATTTACAGTGTAACTGGTGATTATAAGGATTGGTTGGAAATGAAAAGGGGTGATGCAGTTTTTCATGACGGCAGTTTAATAGGACTTATATCTTGCATTAATGGTAAATTGGAATTGAAATTAAATTATGGAACGGATTCCTATTATTCCTCAGTGATTAAAAAGACAGATGATGTTATTATTACAGTACCAACGGAATCTGGCTTATTGGAGAGTGATTATAAGTATAAACCTTTGGTGTTTGATAATGATGAGTATGAGGAACTTGTTGAAATTAGTTACATTGATAGAGAATTACTGAAAAAGGTACAACAAGTAAATCAACAAGATATTTACAATATATTACTAAGTGACTTTAAGCACAAGTTTAATATATCGGAGTATTTGGACTTTAGTGATATTATAAGTAATATTATTACTTTTTCGGAGGAAGAAGATGAATTAGCAGTATGCATTAGTAATATAACAAGTAATAACAATATAAATTTACAGAGATTAGTGGAAAAGGATTCAAAAAGTATTACGGTCTATGTTGATATTTCAGGAAATTTATGTGAATGGGAGGCTGTGCTAAAAATTGATGATAAGTTCTACTTTAAAATTGTAGATGATTATGTGATGGAAATGTAAAAGAGCTCAAATAAAGTTGTGTTTATATTCTTACATCCGCTCGACTACCAGATACAATAAAAGAATATTCGCTGTCAAGGTTCTTGCCATGAAATAGTGCGAAGCAGACCTTTACGGAGAATATTTTTTGTTGCAAATTCCAACGAGTGGGTGAAAAGAATTTAAAAGGTTTTGAAAAAATGCAACAAAATTGCTCTCGTTGGGAAGTTATTGTGTGAAAAGGGAAACAAATTAGAGTTGGCTCTCAAGTGTTAATACAAAGGAAAGTGAGTAATCCGGAGTGAAATCCATCGCCTGTCCGGTAACTGGAAATCAAGTAGCAAAAGCAGCAGATAAGGCAGCAGAAAAACTTGGATACTCCAAGACAAATTATAAGTCGCATGGGCAACCTGTTTACAAAAAGGGCAATAAGTATATTACACCGGATGTTGATGCTCATAATGGCGGCGTGTGGAAGATGGCGGATTCTATTAAAAATTTAGGTTCAAAATCCACCAGAATGGGCACATATGATGCTAATTTAATAAGAATAGGGGATTAATAAAGCAATGAAAAAGTATCGAATATCAAAATACTCACCAATATATAGGGATGAAAGGGGACGATATTTAAAAGATGATTGGACTTCATATGCTGATATAGGTAAAAAATTTAATGGTAATCAATTAACCTTAGAAGAGTACATCAATATTGAAAGAAATTATCAAAAAATAGTAAAGCGTATTTGTGAAGAATGTGAAGCAACAACTTTGGTAGTAAAAGAGTTAGAACGTGGTTTTTCAGTAGAAGAAATAAAGAATATATTAATCAAAAAGGAGATAGAGCTTTCGGAAGAGGATATACGGTTTATTACAGACATAAAAAATGGTTACTTAGTTTCACTAGATAATTTAAGAAAAATAGTATCATTCATATTAAAGGATTGTTTTTGGTGCAAACTAGAGTGTCCAACTTCAAAAGTTACAATTGAATTTGGCTATGATTTATATGTTTATATTACATGCAATGAGATAAGTAAACAAACAATTCAATGGGTAGAAAAAGTAGGCATGTATATTGAAAGCATTTGATATTCGCCCTGCTTTGCCGGGCGATGTCCCCGGAGGTTATGACGCTTCATGGCATAACCTCTTTAACCAGCACACATTTCGACCCTACGATTTTTAGGATTTTGGGAAAATGTCTCCGTTTCACATTGGGCCAACGAACCGATATACCCGGTTCATGGTAATCTTTCCGAGTCCAGCAGCACCGCGTCAATACTTACAAGAACAGAAAGACCGGGTGGCAGCACAGGCAGTTATAAAAGAGTATAACTTGAGCGGAAAGATGGGACCGGTCAATATCAACAGTCTGTCTCCACAGAAGCAGGTGGCTTATGTCTGCGAGCTGGCGGAAACAGAGGCTGCAAAACAGTACTGGAACCAGACAGGAGAATATTTTTCCGGATGCTGGTGGCAGGATGAAAAAAAGCTAAGAGAAGCCTCCAGAATGTTGAAAAAGGCAGCAAAGAATAAACCCATCAGTCTGAATGACCTGGCAGAAAACGAACAGACGCGGCAGATGGAAACAATCCAGGCTCTTGTCAGCCTTAAACCTCAGGATAATTTAGCACAGACCATCAATTCTGTAGAAGATATCCTTGGCAGTTATGGAAGTAAAGAACAGGTAGCAGCATTCGATGAGTATCGGCATAGGCTGACAAAGAAAGATATTGAGGTGCTGGAAAAATTCCACAATAACAATGATTATGTTGGAATGAACTACTGGCTGGATAATAAACTGGATGCCGGCTGGCGAGATATCCTGAGTGGCATGTATATCCTTACAATGGCCAAGCTGTATCAATGGGGAGCGGAAACTCCAAAGACCAAAGGAAATAAAGGGAATGCGGCAAAAGAGGATGCGGTAAAGAAGAATGATGCGGGTGAGGGAGCTGGTGGAGCTGGAAGTTCTATAAGAGATAAATTATTAGGTGAAGTTGAAAACCCTAAGCTGATTTATCAATGGACGACCATTACAGTAAGGAGAAGTGAAAATGGATGAAAAATTTGAAATAATAAAAAATAAATTGATAACGAATGAGTTTGAAAAAAACTTTGAATATGATGTAAAGAAGGTGGAATATCTTGATGGAATTTATATAGTTTTATTGGATATACCAAATGATTGTAATGAAATAGATAATATATTTGGTGTTGATATTTCGGGGAGAGCTATTTGGAGAATAGAAAATCCGAGTATTTCTTTTCCAACAGAAAAAACAGGAAATCCAGAATTTGATAATTTAACTGAAAGTGTATATGTAGGGTTAATTGTAAATCAAGAGAAAGAAATATATGCGGTAACTTTTTGGGGCATTAAGTACAAATTCAATTATAAAACAGGAAAACTCATAAAAAAAGAAGTATCTCGTTGGTAACTATTCTAAAAGTGGGCAAAACAAGTTTGTAGTATTATCCTTACACCCGCTTGACTACCAAAAACAATAAAAGAATATCCTCTGTCAAGGGTCTTGCCATGAAATGGTGCGAAGCAGACCTTTACAGAGGATGGTTTTTGTTGTAAATTCCAAGGAGAATATTTTTCCGGACGCTGGTGGCAGGATGAAAAAAAGCTAAGAGAAGCTTCCAGAATGTTGAAAAAGGCAGCAAAGAATAAACCCATCAGTCTGAATGATCTGGCAGAAAACGAACAGACGCGGCAGATGGAAACAATTCAGGCTCTTGTCAGCCTTAACCCTCAGGATAATTTAGCACAGATCATCAATTCTGTAGAAGATATCCTTGGCAGTTATGGAAGTAAAGAACAGGTAGCAGCATTCGATGAGTATCGGCATAAGCTGACAAAGAAAGATATTGAAGTGCTGGAAAAATTCCACAATAACAATGATTATGTTGGAATGAACTACTGGCTGGATAATAAACGGGATGCCGGCTGGCGAGATATCCTGAGTGGCATGTATATCCTTACTATGGCCAAGCTGTATCAATGGGGAGCGGAAACCCCAAAGACCAAAGGAAATAAAGGGAATGCGGCAAAAGAGGATGCGGTAAAGAAGAATGACGCGGGTGAGGGAGCTGGACTTGATAAAAAGTTAATGAATGAGTTAGCAGAGAGTGGAGTTAAGTATAATGCTGATGATGTTGTCATGATTACAAAAAATGCCGACGGAAAACTTCTGTGGTTAGAAAAAGGAAATGGTTCAGCGGGATTAAAACATATTGTTGATGGACATGCAGTCGATTTTACGGCTAAAGGAGTAAATGATATTCCAAAGTATTTAAATGATGTTTTAAAAACTGATGCTGTGAAAATAGGAGTAGGAGCTAAAGGACCATTTCCAGAATATATGGTAAATGGAACAAGGTATAGAGTAGCATATGGAACTAATGGATATATAGTGTCGTTTTATCCAATTGATTAGAATGAGAGGGAAAAATATGTACAAATTAGTTAAAATTAATGACTCTACAGCGACAAGAACGGTTGAATTAGAAAACGAAATTACAGGACATATAGATGTCTGCTTTGATGATTCAGCACTAGTAAGCACTAAAAATTTTGAATTTATGAAAGTAGGAAATAGTTATAATTGTTTTATCAAATTGTTTGGAACAATGGTAAATGAAGGAGATACAGAAGCAGTTAGATGCAAAATAATATCAGACGAAGTTGTAGGTTACAAAGAATTTTTAAAGGTTTTGGTGGATGAAGAGGTTTATTACATACCTAAAAATAAAGTAAAGGATAAAACAAAAGATGAATTCATATTTGCTTATACTCGGAAAGACTTAATCAAAGTCGATAAAGTAGTTCATGATGACCTATTAAGTGAATAATTGGATTGTTTACAAAAAAGACCTTTAGTTTGTTTACCCCCTCTTTTAGAAAACAACCTTACCCTTGCGTCCTTCGTACGGAATTGCCAGTTAACAAAAGTCAGTGAAAGGAAAAAGCCGCCGTCTGACACAGGAAGAGATCCTGGAGGGCAAGTCACAGGAGGAGAAGGCTGGCGGTTCTGATCATACTGCAGAAGCTGCTGACCAATGGCAGATGACTACCTATGTTCAGGATGTCAGTGGCAGCATCGCTCAAGTCCTGGAAGAAACGACTGCCGGTGTTACTACCCGGTATGATTACGGACTGGAACGGCTACATGGAAAGCGGTTTTTATAAAGGGAATCACACTGCACTACAGTGACAGTGCATTCAACAGATAATCCGAAATGATTGCAGCCTCCTGCAGCAGCAGGGGGATGGTCACATATTCTTCTCTGGTATGGACACCCTCTCCCAGCAGGCCGCCAAAGCAAATGGCGGGGATGCCCTGAGAGAGGGGAATATTGCAGTCGGTGGAGCCGGAGCCGATCACGCTCATTTCTTCGGCATCGGTGAATTTTCGTATGCTGGCAAGGGCCCGTTCGGTCAGCGCCTGCTGCCGGGCGGAGTCTACGTCTCCCATGCAGGGACGTTCTCCAACCAGGACATATTCCAGGCGGATGTCCGGAAAATCGGACTGCAGTTCGGATAGGGTTTTAAAAAAGAAGGACTGCATGAGCTTTAAACTTTCTTTCCGGTCGGAGCGGTATTCAAAGAGCATCCGGCAGGACTGGGCAATGGTATTGACGGAGGTTCCGCCGGTGATGACACCTGCATTGTAGGTGCTGCGGCCCTCTGCCGGAACCTGAAGCCGGTATAGGCGCTCTGTCAGATGAGACATGACCAGAATGGCATTGCGGCTGCCAAAATCATTGTAGGAATGGCCGCCTCTGGTGGAAACGGTGATCTGATAGCGCAGGGAGCCCACGGCGTGATTGCAGATGCCTTTTACACCGCCGTCAAAGGAAGTAACTTCACAGATTTTTCCGGAATAATCTTTTATGATCTGCCGGGAACCCTTTAGATTGCCAAGCCCCTCTTCGCAGGAGTTGAACGCAAATAAAAGAGGTTTCCGGCAGTTTTTCAGTTCCGGCTGTCCGTATTTCAGAAACATCATCAAAATAGCCGCGCAGGCAGTATCGTCTCCTGCACCTGGGCTGCAGATACGATCCTCAGTGCGTCTGACAGGCAATGACCCGGTGTCGGGAAAAACCGTATCCGTGTGAGCCATGAAGACAGAAAGACCGCTGTCTTTCGGAAGACGGGACGGGCTTTTGGGGATGGCGCTGTTTTTTGGATCCGGTTGGGAGAGAAGGACCAGCACATTGCAGGCGGTATCAATGGAAGCATTGATATGGCATTCTTTCGACAGCCATTTGTTGATGAAATCTGCTCTTTTCTGCTCCTGACCGGAAGGCGCAGGGATTGCGCACAGATCCATGATCAGGCGGATGAGCTCTTCCTGAATAGCAGGAGCCTGCCAGAAAGCAGCAGAATTTATATTTTCTTTTTTCATTTTGTTTTTCCTCCGGGCGGCATACCGGCCCATTTCAAATTTGCTTTCAGTAAACGGGGTGACGCAATCGTGTTCTGGAGAAAATTGTAAAGCGGTCCGGAAGGAATGTCAATAAGTAAGAAGCAAATTGATTTTTACTTAATGTAATTCACGCAAATTTTAGATGTAACCGGAAAAAAAATGTGTTATACTGAGAAACAAAAAGGGGGTGCGGGAATGGTTCGAAAAACAGAAGTAAAGGTAATGGAAGGCCTGCGCGGCGGCAGCGGTCAGGTGGAACTGCATCATATTGTATCGCCGGAGGAACTGAATGGACATGGATCCATGTATGCCATGGGTATTTTGAAACCAGGAAGCAGCATCGGATACCATCAGCATATTGGAAATACGGAGCCTTATTTTATTTTGAAAGGCAAAGGTACTTTTGTAGATAATGATAAATCCAGAACAGAGGTCGGCCCGGGGGATGTATGTTATATCGAGGTGGGTCAGAGCCATGCACTGGAGAATAATTCTGAGGAAGATTTAGTATTTATGGCATTGATTTATAATGCATAATGTATCAGGGCACAGCATAGGTTTTTGAATTGGAACTGCCGGAAGAGCAGGAAAGGAGCGTTATTATGGGATTTGAAGAATTGGGAAAGAAATTAATCCGTCTTGGACAGGATACGAAAAGCGGAGTACAGAAGATGAGTGAAGGCTATCAGATTACCGGTAAGATCAACGAGGAAAAGAAAGTACTGAACAATTTATATGAGGAAATTGGAAGGAAGCTGTATGCGCTGAATGCGAAGACTCCGCTGGAGGGCCTGGAGGAAGAATTTGAGGCGATCAAGATGTCGCTGGAAAATATTCAGGAATACAATGATCAGCTTCAGCAGGTAAAAGGAGTGGCTGTCTGCCCGGAATGCGGGAAAGAAGCGGCAAAGGGAGAAAAATTCTGTTCCAGTTGCGGTGCCAGACTTCCGGAGGTTTCAGAGGAGATCAAAGAGGATATTAAGGATGCGGCAGGAGCTGCGGCTAATACCGCAGGTGAGCTCGTGGAAGATGTGATTGATAAGGCAAAGGCTTTGGCAAAGGGCCTCAGTTCCAAAATTGCACCAAAGGATGAGGCGGCAGAAGACGCGCAGGTGTATGAAGAAGGAATGTACGAGGGCGCGGAAGACTCGACGGAGGCAGCCGGAGCAGAAGCATCTGCAGAGACTGCGGAGGAAGCGGCAGCAGAGGAGACAACTGCGGGTGCTGCTGATGCGCAGGAGAATGTGAGCGAAGCTGGGGAAACGCCGGCAGGTACGGCGGGAAACGTCGGTACCGCTGCGGAAGAGACCGCAGCGGAAAACGTTGGCGCAGCGGAGGAAGAGACGACAGCGGCAGAAAACGCCGGCCAGGCGGCAGATGAGACTGCAGCGGCAGAAAACGTTGACGAAGCAATAGAAGAGATGGCAGCAGCAGAAAATGTCAGCGAAGAGGCGGAAACGGACGAGACAGCTAAGGCAAACGAAACGCAGAGTCTATAAGAGACGGCAGCGGCGGAAACAGAATCACATGCAGCAGGCAGTGCATAAAAATAAGAAAGAAATAACAGAAAGGTCTATCATAATGAGCGGAAATGAAACAGAAGGAATCAGACCACTGGTAAATAAAATATTGGACAGCTATCAGGCTTACCCAAAGACATGTAATATAGATACCGATAACCGTCTGAATAAAGACATTATCATTGACATTCTGGAGAAGATTCGTTATGTGGTGTTTCCGGGATTTTTTGAAGAGAAGCATCTGAATGGCCAATCGATTGAGTACCACCTGGGAGAGCTGCTGGAGGATATCCATTACCGGCTGAAACGTCAGGTATTCAAGGCGCTGCATCATACCGAAGAGGGCAGGCCGGTAAAAGCAGAATGCCTGGAAGACCGGGCGGAGCAGATTGCCACCACGTTTCTGGAAAAAATACCTGCACTGCGGGAAATCCTGGCAACAGATGTGCAGGCGGCCTATGATGGTGATCCGGCAGCGTTCAATACGGATGAAGTTATTTTTTCCTATCCGGGTGTGTTTGCCATCAGTGTCAATCGAATTGCCCATGAACTGCATTTGATGGAAGTTCCCCTGATCCCCCGAATGATGACAGAGTATGCTCATGGACTTACGGGAATCGATATTCATCCAGGTGCTACCATTGGAGAATATTTCTTTATTGATCACGGTACCGGTGTGGTAGTGGGTGAGACTACGGAGATTGGAAAAAGAGTGAAAATTTATCAGGGTGTTACTCTGGGAGCACTTTCTACCAGAGGCGGTCAGTCCTGGAGACACACGAAGCGTCACCCCACCTTAGAGGATGATGTCACTGTATATTCCGGAGCTTCTATTCTGGGCGGTGAGACCACCATAGGGGAAGGCGCTGTGATTGGTTCCAATGCATTTATTACCTCATCGGTACCCAGCGGTACCAGAGTCAGCATTAAGAATCCGGAGCTTCAGTTTAAAGACCGCAGTGCAAAGGCTCAGATCAGAATGACAGAGCTTGGTCAGGAAGGCTTCTGGAAAGGAAACGAATAATGGAAGGGAGCCCATCACGCTTCTATAGGTGGTGGGCAGAGCATACCATGCAGCCGGTCAGAATGCAAAATGTTCCGCAGCATAGATCAGGGCCGGAATGGTGAGCATGGACAGCAGGGTTGAAAATGCGAAAATTTCAGAGGCATACCGGTAGTTTCCGTCATAGCGCAGGGCAAACATCGTACAGGTGGTGGCAGCAGGACATGCAGCCGCTATCAGGATGGCATAGCGAACGCCGGAAGAGACGGGGAGCAGTGTCAGTATCAGCAGCATGACAGCCGGTATCAGAAGCAGCTTAATGGCAGTGGTCAGGTAGAGACGTTTGTTTTTTAATGCCAGACCAAGATCTGTCTCTGCCAGAGAAATGCCTGCGATCATCATACCAATAGGCGTATTCAGAGCGGAAATATAGTGGATGGTATCCGACAGGATGCCGGGAAGCTGAATTTGTGTAACAAAAAGGAAAAGGCCGATCAGGATTCCGAACATAACGGGGGATGTGAGGCCTTTCTTTAGTTGCGCCAGGGTGGTCTCACCGGTCATCAGGAGCAGTCCGTGAGTCCACACCAGAAGATTAAAGGCCACCATATAGGCGGTGATATAGAGAACCCCTTCATTGCCCATAATGCAGCTAATCAGAGGAATTCCCATAAAACCGCAGTTGGAATAGAGCCCGGAAAAACGTTCAATGTTATAATCCGGATTTCCGGTTTTTTTAATCATAAGCTGGCAGATAAGAATGCCAATAGCATGTGTCAGCATAGCCAGAAGAAACGAATATAAGAAGCCCTTCATCAGAGACGGGGTATAATCCATCTGGAATGCATTGACGATTAAAAACGGGTTAATGACCATGAGCAGGAGATTGGAAAGCGTCTTATTGCCCTGATGATCCACGAGTTTTGTACGGAAACAAAGGTAACCGATCATCATGAGAAGAAACATCTTAAATACCTGGCTTAAAATGACTAAAAACATAAAAATTCTCCTTAAGGCTTAATATCGGACGCTGACCAGAAACAGTCCCTCCGCAGGGGCAGTAAAAGTGACCTGTGAATAATCTTTCGCATCCAGAATGGATGATATGTCATCGGCTTTCCGCTGGTGCCGTCCCACTTCAATCAGAGTGCCGGTGAGCAGCCGTACCATGTGATACAGGAAGCCGTCTCCGGAAAAACGAATGGTGAGAAGCGTTCCTTCCTGCTGAAAATCAATGGCTTCTATTGTGCGGACCGTGGATTTTTTCATGCGGCGGTTGGCGCAGAAGCTTTTGAAATCGTGGGTGCCAATCAGATGGGCGGCAGCCCTGCGCATTGCATCAATATCCAGTGTATCCGGGATATGGGCGGCATAGCGCCGCAAAAAGACATCCGCATAGGCACCGTTATCAATCCGGTATTCATAGATTTTGCCGACAGCATGGAGCCGGGCGTGGAAACGGTCTTCCTTTGGCTCAATCTGAAGAATACGGATATCCAATGGAAGATACTGGTTCAGAAGCTGAAGCAGCTCCTGACAGCTATATTGATTCTGACCGGAGGAAATATGGAAGCTGGCGGTCTGTCCAAGGGCATGTACACCGGCATCCGTTCGCCCGGAACCGGCGGCTTCCACCGGAGCGTTGTAGATGCGGGAAAGCACGGTTTCCAGCTTTTCCTGAATGGTATTTGGAGTGTTGCCCTGTTTTTGCCAGCCGTTGTAGCGGCTGCCGTCGTATTGCATTGTGATACAGTAAGTAGACATAGAATCCCTTTCTGGCGGCGCAGATACCCATTTTATATTTGACACCCGCCGCTGAGAGCGGTGGGCGGTGAAGCGGTTTCGTTGGCATGTGCCGCATGGATATTATTATAAATGATTTGAAAACGATTTGAAAGATAAATATTTACAAAACCGGAGGTCTTTATGAAACAGGATATGTTAGAAGAAGAACTGGCCAGCCTTCCTATTTTACAATGGGCTTATTTAAAGACAGAAAGAATTTCCTTTCTGGATCGGGTGAGGACTATCTGTGAACAGGAATGCTCCCGCTATGGCACCTCCTGGTCCTGCCCGCCGGCGGTGGGAACGGTGGAAGAATGCAGGCAGCGCTGCAGCAGATTTAAAGATGTATTTGTGTTTTCCACCATTGCAGAGGTGGAGGATATCACAGATATGAAAGCCGCGCTGGCTACCCGTATGGAGCATGAAAAAATAACAAAGCAGATTACGGAACTGTTTCAAAGATACTTCAAAGAAACCCTCACGCTTTCCACGGAATCCTGTGAATTGTGCAAAAAATGTTCCTATCCGACGGCTCCCTGCAGACATCCGGATCAGATGTATCCCTGTGTGGAGAGCTATGGCATTCTGGTGACGGATCTGGCTGAGCTTGGCGGAATGGACTTCATGAACGGTTCCAACGTGGTGACCTGGTTTAGTGCCATTTTTCACAATTTGGACATAAACTAAACACAAATTAACCATTTCCTTATCACAAATCTTACAAAAAAAAAGGATATAGTAGCATTATCAAAAAGATAAAGAACAAAAAACCCCTGGAGACAGGACGATTGGATAGAGGAGGTTTTCACCATGAAGAAAAAAGGAATTGCAATATTATTAGGGATCGTAGTGGTTGGCGCAGGCGTAGGTACTGCCACACAGTTGTACAGTTATGCAGATGATGTAAAGCTTCAGATTGCCGGAGCGGAGAGTGAGAGTGAAACAGAGCAGGCTGCCGATGCAGCAGCTTCGAATACCGCTTCCGCCGATGCCCAGGTCGGTACGGCAAATCTGGTCAGCACTGACAGTATGGACACCGACTATACCGGTGTTTCGGAAATTGCACAAAATACCATGCCAACGGTTGTTGCGATTACCAACAAATCAGTACAGGAGGTGCAGGGATTTTACCGCGGACAGACTTATCAGTATGAAAGTGAAAGCGCCGGTTCCGGTATTATTGTAGGCGAGAATGACACGGAGCTTTTGATCTGTACGAATAATCATGTAGTAGAAGGTTCTTCCGAACTGACAGTAAGCTTTATTGATGAAAGTTCCTACGAGGCACAGGTAAAAGGAACGGATGCGGCAAATGATCTGGCTGTGGTAGCAGTGAAGCTGGAGGATATTAGCGCAGACACGCTGAAACAGATTAAAAATGCTCAGATGGGCAGTTCTGATGATCTGAAGGTTGGAGAACAGGTTGTGGCAATCGGCAACGCACTGGGATATGGCCAGTCAGTGACGACCGGTATTGTCAGTGCACTGGATCGTACCATTGATATCCAGGACAGCATGGAAGCGGTATCCTATGAAAATCTGATCCAGACGGATGCAGCGATCAATCCCGGCAACAGCGGCGGCGCTCTGATGAATATGAGCGGTGAAGTGATTGGGATTAATTCAGCAAAAGCATCTTCCAATGGTGTAGAAGGAATGGGATATGCAATCCCGATTTCCAAGGCACAGCCGATTTTGGAAAAATTGATGAGCAAAGAAACCAGAAGCAAGGTGGATGATGCCGATACGGCGTACATGGGCATCAGCGGTCAGGGGGTAACGTCAGAAGTGACTCAGCTCTACAGCGTACCGGCAGGCGTCTATGTGACTGAAGTAGCAGAGGGAGGCCCGGCGGAAGAAGCAGGACTGCAGCAGGGCGATATCATCACCGCATTTGATGACAACTCCGTCACCAGCATGGATGAACTGAAAAATCTTATGCAGTATTACAAAGGCGGCGAGACGGTAAATATGACGGTTCAGACAGCAGCGAATGGTGCATATACAGAGAAAACCGTATCCATTACACTGGGATTGAAATCAGATTACGCGATGTAAGAAAATGATGCACAGAGAAAAACTGAGAAACTGACAGCCGGGAAACAGGCTGTCAGTTTTCTCGTTAGGGCAAGGCCCTGTTCTTCAAAGTTCCGTTTTTGTTTATAATTCGTCACATACCTGGAAAATATAAAATTTCAGATAGTAGGATTCATCTGCTGCCCAGAGAATTGGGTGGTCACAGGCCTGGGTGCGAAACTCGACCTGGCGGAGGCGCCGATGGGTGCTGGAGGCAGCTTCTTTTATGGTTTTGGCAAACAACTGCGGATCCATAAAATGGGAGCAGGAGCAGGTGGCCAGATAGCCGCCGTTTTTCACCAGCCGGATTCCCCGCAGATTGATCTCACGATAGCCTTTTACCGCATTTTTAATGGAATTTCTGGATTTCGTAAAAGCGGGCGGATCCAGAATAACCACATCAAACTGCTTTCCGGAAGCTTCAAGAGAGGGAAGCAGGTCAAAAACATCAGCGCACTGAAAATGAACGGTATCTTCCAGATGGTTTAATCGCGCATTTTCTTCTGCCTGGGCTACCCCCAGTTCCGAAGCGTCCACTCCGAGAACAGAAGCAGCCCCAGCCTTTCCTGCATTTAAAGCAAAGGAGCCGGTATGGGTAAAGCAGTCCAGAACATCCTTGCCTTTGCAGAGCCGTCCTATAGCAGTCCGGTTATATTTCTGATCCAGGAAAAATCCGGTTTTCTGTCCATCCTGGACATCCACAAAATAGCGGACTCCATTTTCCTGAATTTCTATTTTCGTATCGAAAGGTTCTCCAATGAAATCCTTGATCCGCTCCATTCCTTCCTGAGTCCGGACCTTCGAATCGCTTCGCTCATAAATGCCGCGGACATTGATGCCATCCTCCGCCAGCACTTCTTTCAAAATTTCCAGGATTTCCATCTTAAGACGGTCAATCCCCAGAGCAAGGCTCTCAACCACCAGAACATCCGAAAATTTATCAATAACAATACCGGGCAGGAAATCTGCTTCTCCAAAGATCAGACGGCAGCAGCCGGTATCCGTCACTTCCTTTCGATAATTCCAGGCATTGCGGATGCGGGTTTCCAGAAGTTCATGATTTACCGGGTGCTCTTTTCTGCGGGACATAAGGCGTACCGTGATTTTTGAATTGGTATTGATGAATCCGTAGCCCATGAAATAGCCGTCAAAATCCTGAACAGAAATGATATCACCATTTTCAAAATCACCCTCCATAGAAGCGATTTCATTATCATAGACCCACATGCCGCCGGCTTTCAGGGTGCGGCCCTCCCCTTTTTTTAATGTAACAATTGCATCTGCCATTTATCTATTCTCCATTTTCTAAACATATTAAATGTGTTACTATTCCCGGCTCATAGGAGAACCCAGCCCACGCCTCAGCGTGCTTCCTTATTATAATCTGTCATCAACCGAAGGTTGTTGACCTGCGCACGCCTCAGCGTGCTTCCCTATTATATTTGCTGGGACGGGAGAAATCAATGAAAAGATATGACAGAATTAAAAAAATCGTTGCAGCTCAGCTTTTTACTTGACGCACAGCTTCCGGGCGGCTCGGATGAATTATCCGGTGGACGCCGGACCGCAATTTGCGGCATAAAATCGCGCGGGCTGAGGAATAAAGAAAAACGGAATTTCATATACTGTCATGAGAAGAATGTGACATGGTGAAATATGCCGGATTATAAACGTTTTATTGCATATTTTTATGAATACATAAACGGAAAGAAAGTAAGAAATGCAGGATTTGTAAAGACGGAGCTTCGGGGAGATGTCTGGCGCTTGACCTTACAGCTAAAGGGGGAGCGGCGGGAAGAGACAGTTTTGAAATTGTATGGTTATGTTCGCACGGAAACGATGCGGCTGGGGATCTGTCTGGGGAACGCATATTGGAAGAACGGGGCTATGGTGCAGAAGTTTCAGGTTCCGGCGGGAGAAATAAACGGCACGGGGTATGGATTTGAGGAAATAAAGGGCCTCTGGATTCCCATAGGGGAAGGCCGCTGCTTTTTGTCCAATTGGGATGATGAGGCGGAGACGGCACCGGAGAGCCTCATGGTTTTTGAAAAAAAATCGGATGCGGCACCAAAGGAGAAGAAAG
Organism: Lachnospiraceae bacterium; assembly: GCA_028689585.1. Lineage (GTDB taxonomy): Bacteria > Bacillota > Clostridia > Lachnospirales > Lachnospiraceae > Merdiplasma. The sequence continues at coordinate 45,737 of JAQVCW010000026.1, forward strand.
AAGAAAGGGATGCGGCACCAAAGGAGAAGGAAGAAGAAAGGGATGCGGCATCAAGGGAGAAGGAAGAAGAAAGGGATGAGGCAGGAGAAGGGGCTTTCAGAGAAGGACAAGAAAGATTTTCCGCAGATGCAGAAAGTGAAGGAGCGGAAAATGAAGGGGCAGAAAGTGAAGGAGCAGAAAATATAGAAAAAACTGAACGGCCCTCGCAGGGTCTGCCTCAGATGGAAGCCGGGGAAGTGGAGCACGAAGAAGAGGAGCACGAAGAAGAGGAGCATGAAGGAGAGGAACACGAAGAAGTGGAGCATGAAGGAGAGGAGCACGTAGAGGAGGACATTCCGGCAGAGAAAAATAAAATACCGCAAATGCAGCCGGATCATCATCAGGTGCGCGCGCAAACGGTGCTGTCGGCAGGAAACGGTCCGATGGATAAGGCGTGGGAAACGCTGGAAAAGCGATGCCCTGCGGCTTCGGCTCTGAAGGATGAACAGCAGATGCAGTGCATTCAGATCTGCCCGCGGGATATCATGTGGATGCAGCAGCAGGACTGCCCGATAAACCGAAATAATTTCCTGATGCGGGGATTTTATGGATATCGTCATTTGCTGCTTGGAAAGCTGGAGGATGGAACTTATCTGCTGGGAGTGCCGGGCCTTTATATGCCCCAGCAAGCCTGCATAGCCCGTTCCTTTGGTTTTCCGGAGTTCAAAACTGTAAAGGATGCATCCGAAAAAAGGGGCTACTGGTGCAGACGCATTCTCAGATAAAGGACAATTTTATAAAATTTCAGGTTTCATCCACACCGCGAAGGCAGGCATTTGGCAGACGTTTTCTTACCTGGCGGAGAAAATGCTGCATTTCTTCTGTGCTGAAAGAAGCAAGAGTATCACTGCCCCCCTGCAGCCGCTGGAGAATCAAATCGGAAGACCGGTAATTCTGAATATAATAGCGGCTGTCACCGGCCAGCCATTCGGCGATATCTTCAAAATCGTCCAGTGTGTGAAGTCCTTTTACTGCGGTAGTCCGAAATTCGTATTCCAGCCCGGAATGTATGAGAAAATCAATGGTTTCCTGAACAGGGGCCAGAGATAGCTGAGGGCAGCCGCTGACGTTCCCATAATTCTGACGGGAGGCTTTGATATCCATGGCAACGTAGTCCAGAAGCTTTTCCTGAGACAGATATTTCACCATGGCGGGATTGGTGCCATTGGTGTCCAGCTTAATCAGGTAGCCCAGTGCTTTTATCTGGCGAATCAGCCTTGGGAGATCAGAATGGAGCGTCGGTTCCCCTCCGGTAATGCAGACGCCGTCAAGGATACCGATTCGTTTTTTCAAAAATGCAAGTATATCTGCTTCCGGAATGACCGGTTCGGAGGAAGGATCCAGCACCAGACTGCCGTTTTGGCAGAAAGGGCAGCGGAAATTGCAGCTTCCGGTAAACAGTACCGCAGCCAGATGTTCCGGGTAATCTAATAAGGTCAGTTTTTGAAGCCCATGGATTTTCATAAATACCTCCTAAAATGTTGAAATGCGGAGTGCTTCCGAATATGAACTATTCTAAGAGTTTTGAAAACAATAGTCAAGTCGTTACAGTTTAACCTGAATACTGCACGTCTTTTATTGACACACAAAATAAAACTGTTTATAATAGAAAAAGGTGAAAGCAGAGGACAAAGAGGTCTGATTTATAGGCGTACTATGCCCTCTGCTTTTATAATCTGGCAAATTCTGGCACCTTAGATGTGCCATCACAAAGAAGGAGGAGTTTATCATGAAAAGAACAATGGCATTTCTCGCATGTACCACATTGGCTGCAGGCCTTATGGCAGGCATCTGTCAGGCAGAGGAAGCAAAGACCTGGGTGGTCGCTACCGACACCGTATTCAAACCATTTGAATACACCAACGAAAACAATGAATTCGTAGGGATCGACGTGGATATCATGGCTGCAGTAGCGGAAGATCAGGGTTTTGAATATGAATTGCAGAGTCTTGGATGGGACGCCGGTGCAGCCGCTGTTGAGGCTGGTCAGGCTGATGCCTTGATCGCTGGCGCTACCATCAAACAGGAACGTATCGATTCCGGCTGGATCTTTTCCGACGGATATTACAATGCAACTCAGACTTTTGTAGTGAGTGAAGACAGCGAGATCGCTTCCTTCGCAGATCTGGAAGGCCAGAATGTAGCAGTGAAAAATGGTACTGCCGGTGCTGATTTCGCTAACAGCCTGAAGGATGAGTATGGATTTACCGTAACTACATTCGAAGATTCACCGACGATGTATCAGGATGTGCTCCTGGGCAACAGCGCAGCCTGTGTAGAGGATACCCCCATCATGCAGGCATCCATCACGGAAGGCGGACTGGCTCTGAAGATCCCGGCTGGCATGGAAAGTGAAGGCGCTCCTTATGGTTTCGCTATCATGGACGAAGCAAATCAGGAACTGATGGATATGTTCAATGCAGGCCTGGCAAATATTATTGAAAATGGCACTTACGAAGAAATCATCACCAAATATCTCGGTGCCGATGCTGCTGCGGAAGCGGTTGCTTCTCTGACCACTGCTGAAGGTTCTGCTGAAGCAGAGACCGAAGCTGTCACAGAATAAGCTTCTTTATTGCAAATTATTGTAAATAATCGTAACTGGTCAGTTGCCAGACAACTGCAAATGATATTACAAATAGAATTGCCTACACGGGGCTGCCGCAAGAAAGGCTTTGCTGGATGATCTGCCAGCCGCCATTCTCTGCAGCGGTCCCGTTTTTTCCCTTTAATCTATCTCTTTTCACTAAGGAGTGACAAAATGATCAATATCGTACAAACCTACTGGAGCATGCTCCTGCGATCCATGGGTCAGACATTGCTGCTGTGCCTGCTGTCCCTGATCTTCGCAATGATCATCGGCTTTATTTTTGCGCTGATGAACGTGGGACGAAACAGATTTTTCAATCTTGTGGGAACCGTCTATGTGGATGCTGTCCGCGGCGTTCCCCTGATTGTACTGGCCTATTTTATTTATTTTGGTTTACCCTCCGGCATCAAGGCCATGGGCATTCAGAATTTCCGCCTGTCCGCATTGTCTGCAGGTACCATTGCACTGTCCATGAATTGCGGCGCCTATATGGCAGAGATCATCCGTGCCGGTATCGAGAGTGTAGACCGGGGCCAGATGGAAGCCAGCCGAAGCCTGGGCCTGAATTACAACAAAAGTATGCGTCTGGTGGTGCTGCCTCAGGCCATCCGCACTATGATTCCTTCTATTATTAATCAGTTCATCATTACACTGAAAGATACCTCTATCCTCTCTGTCATCGGTTTCCCGGAATTGACCAATATGGGCAAGACCATCAGCGGAAATACCTTTAAATCCCTGCAGACCTGGGCGATCGTCGGCATTATGTATATGATAGTCATCGTCACCCTGAGCAAGGTCGCAAAGCGGATTGAAAGGAGGGCTAATCGTGGAAGATAAAAAAGTAATGGTTCATGTTCAGAACCTGAAGAAAAATTTCGGCAAGCTGGAAGTGCTGAAGGATATCAGCATTGACATTCAGGAAGGGGAAGTAGTGGTACTTTTGGGACCATCCGGAAGCGGAAAATCTACTTTTCTGCGCTGTCTGAACCAGTTGGAGGAAGCCACCAGCGGCACCATCATCATCGACGGACACAACGTGACCGATAAACACACCGACATCAATAAAGTACGTGAAAATATCGGCATGGTATTTCAGCATTTCAATCTGTTTGCCCACAAAACCGTACTGCAGAATATTACCATGGCTCCCATTGAGCTGAAAAAAATGACAAAGGACGAAGCCAGAGAAGAAGGAATGCGCCTTTTAAAGAGGGTTGGTATGCATGAAAAAGCAGATATCTATCCTTCCCAGATTTCCGGCGGTCAAAAACAGAGAGTAGCCATTGCCCGTTCTCTGGCGATGAAACCGGATATCATGCTCTTTGACGAACCCACCTCCGCACTGGATCCGGAAATGGTCGGCGAGGTGCTGGCTGTTATGAAGGAGCTGGCTGCAGAAGGCATGACCATGGTGGTGGTTACCCACGAGATCGGATTTGCCAGAGAAGTAGCAGATCGTGTGGTCTTCATGGACGACGGTTACATTGTGGAACAGGGTACCCCTCAGGATCTGATCCTTCATCCTAGGGAAGCCCGTACCATCGATTTTCTGAATAAAGTTCTGTAGGAGGACGCTATGAAAAAAATCATTACCATCAGCCGGGAATTCGGTGCTGCAGGCGGCACCATCGGTCACACTCTGGCAGAAAAGCTGGGCTTTGAATATTATGATAAAGAAATTATCCTGCAGGCGGCCAGGACTTCCAATCTGGATATGGATACGCTCCTGCGCTGGGACGAAAAGGTACCTGCCAATTTCGGTTTCGCCCAGAGCCTTTTCAACTTTTACAACAAACCTCTGGGGGAAAAGCTCTATGCCGCTCAGGAGAATGTCATCAAAACTCTGGGCGAAAAAGGCCGCTGCGTCATCGTTGGCCGCAATGCCAACAGCATTCTGGGTGAGTTCGAAAACACGCTGCACGTATTTATTTATGCAGACTATTACTGGCGTCTGGAGCATATGAAAAAGAAGCTTCCGGATGCAAGTGAAGCCAAGCTCTGCGAAGAACTGAACACGATCGATAAAGCCCGCAAAAAATATTGCGCCTATTACACCAGCCGGGATTTCGGCGTGGCAGATTCCTATGATATCTGCCTGAGTTCCTCCGCGCTGGGTGTGGACGCCTGTGTGGATGTGCTGTATCGGCTGGCGATGGAGGAATAACAGTTTATAAGTTTAGCCTGGGCGGCCCGGATATTTTGGTTGACAAAACCGGAAAAACTTTGTATAGTTAAAGCACCGCGCAGCCGGGGAGATAGCGGTGCCCTGTACCTGCAATCCGCTACAGCAGGGGTGATGCCGAACCGAGGCTGTTTTGTTGTGAAGCTGCCCTTTATAAGTGGCGTTGACGCCTGGGTCTTGCGCAACAGAAATCTGTGAACTGTGTCAGGTCGGGAACGGAGCAGCACTAAGCAGAAGCTTCTGTGTGCCGTGAGGCAGCCTGGGCCGAGTTAACTGTAAAGGTAACGTTTGTGGCAGGCAGTCGAAGTAAGGCGCGCGGTGAAAAGAAAATAACAGGAGGCTTTCGCAGAGAGATGCGGTGCCTTCTTTTTTTGCACTTTGGATAGAATGAAGTAAGGGAAAAATCATGGGAAAATTAACAGATGACGAAAGATTTATGAAAGCAGCCATTGTACAGGCGAAAAAGGCATATGCTCTGGAGGAGGTGCCGATCGGCTGTGTCATTGTATCTGAGGGAAAAATCATAGCCAGGGGCTATAACCGCAGAAACACCGAACAGAATACCACTTCCCACGCAGAGATGAATGCGATTCGCAAAGCTAGCAAAAAGCTGGGAGACTGGAGACTGGAGGGCTGTACTATTTATATTACGCTGGAACCATGCCAGATGTGCGCCGGCGCCATTGTGCAGGCCAGAATTACCAGAGCGGTGATTGGCAGTATGAATGCAAAAGCCGGATGCGCCGGCTCTGTGTTAAATATTTTGGAAATGCCGGAATTTAATCACCAGGTGGAGGTTACCAGAGGCATTTTGCAGGAAGAGTGCAGTCAGATGCTGTCCGGATTTTTTCGGGAATTGAGAGAAAAAAAGAAAAAAGATTGAGCTGCGGCTCTGTCATTCAGGGGCAAAGCACGGCCCCCGGAGCGTGTTTGAAGGTAGTTATAGCAGTCTTCAAAAATACACTCCGGGGTGCCACAAATTATTTACTTTAGGAAAACAAGTGGGAAACCTCGGTTATTCAATTTCCGATGAGAGCGTAAAATGTGCCTGTCGGCACAAAATTATTTACTTAACAGGGAACTGACTATATTTGAAAAAACGAACATATATTCGATAGAACACTTGACTAATAAGAGCCATAGACGTATACTATATGTATGAAAGAAAACCTTATACATTCACGCACATGCGTGTACAATATCAACTACCATATGGTGTGGTCTGTGAAATACAGACGAAAGATT
>JAQVCW010000065.1 GCA_028689585.1 Lachnospiraceae bacterium
TATATTGTACCAAATCGCTGACGCGATGGCTAGCATTACGCTAAAATGATCACTTCGATCAAAGTTTTTCAAAAAACAGTAGCGGTTTCTGTATATATGCTTTATTGTTGAATTGCAAACCTCAACAGACAAACATTTACATTCACCGCTACTATGAATAGTTTATCATTTGCAAAGACCTTCAACAACTGCATATCTGATTTTTTTATCCGTCCGCCTCCATGAAATGATTTTCCGTTACAGTTATCATTTCATTTTCAGGAGGTTTCACTATGGATTACTTAAAACGCTACCACAAAATGATTGCTTTACGCGGTCTGACGGAGCATACGGTCCGATCCTATTCCACATATATTTCCGCATACTTGGACTACCTGGAAACAGTTGTCCGCAAGTATCCTTCCCAGGCAACCTGGAACGATATGCGCAAATTCATCGGCTGGCTTCAGAAGACGCGCAGCCTTTCTGACCGTACCATAAACGGCGTCATTTCCCAGCTCCGTTTCTTCACTCTCTATGTCCTTCACAAGCCCTGGGATCCCTATCAGCTTCCAATGCGCAGGTTCGATTCCTATCTGCCCTACGTACCGACGAAGAACGAGGTGCAGACATTCATCTCCACTCTGACTGACCTGAAACAGAAGGCCATGGTGTCGCTTCTTTATTCAGCCGGGCTCAGGATTGGCGAAGTCTGCTGTTTGAAATGCAAGGACATTGAGCGTAAGAATATGCGCATCCATGTCTCTCATGGAAAGAACCGCTCCGACCGGTACGCCATCCTCTCAGAGAATACCCTTGCCATCCTCACGGAATACTGGCGCACCTCCGGCAAGCCGACCGATTGGCTCTTTCCCAAGCAGTTTGACCAGTCAAGGCCAATCGATACTTTCTATCTTGCAAGGCATCTGAGTATCCATGAAAAACGCCTCGGCTGGGAACACCGCATCACCTGTCATTCCTTCCGCCATGCTTTTGGCACTCACCTTTATGAGAACGGCACCGACCTGCTTACAATCAAGCATCTCATGGGTCACAAGTCCCTTAACTCCACCATGATCTACGTTCACATGGCATCCTTTTCCTCAAGGGCTGTGAAGAGTCCTTTTGACCTGATGGGGGGTGTGCCTCATGAGTGAATCCAAGATCCAGCAGATTCTTTCCTACGGCTTTGGGCAGTACCTGGACGCTTTCTCCCCTTCGGAAGTCCAATGCAAGGCTGCCAGCTCCATCATGAACTGCAAGACCGGAAAGTGCGGTCATAACATCAGCATTTGCGATGATTGCGGCCACATTGACTTCCACAGCAACTCCTGCCGCAACCGTAATTGTCCCAACTGCCAGGCAGTTCTGAAAGAAGTCTGGATCGACAGCCGCAGGTCGGAAGTGATTGACGCACCTTACTTCCATGTGGTCTTCACTGTTCCTGCCGAGTTGAATCCGCTGATTTACGCCAATCAGGAGCTTCTGTATTCTCTTATGCACCGATGCTCCGCTGAAACCCTTCTGGAACTGTCAAAAGACAGAAAGTATCTCGGCGCAGCACCCGGCATCATCCAGGTTCTCCATACCTGGGGGCAGAAGCTGAATTTCCACCCACACATCCACTGCATTGTCTCAGGCGGCGGACTGACCAGAGATCTGAAACTGAAAACATGCGGTGGTAATTTTTTCATCCCCGTCAAGGTCATAGCTTCAAAGTTCCGGGGGAAATTTCTCGCCGGAATTCAGTCCATCTATGCCTCCGGCAGGCTTGCCTTTTCTTATTCCTGTAAGGAATTGAGCAGTTCTCATGCCTGGAATGAATTCCGCGATCATCTCTACAGGAAGGAATGGTGTCCCTACATCAAGGAGACCTTTAATGGCTCCGGAAATGCCATCGAATATCTTGGACGCTACACTCACCGGATTGCAATCACCAATACCCGCATCCGCTCCGTGAGCGAAACCCATGTAACATTCTCTGCAAAGGATTACAAAACCGGTGAAAACCGCGATGTCACTCTAGAAAACAAGGAGTTCATCCGGCGTCTTCTGATGCACGTCCTCCCTTCGGGATTTCAGAAAATCCGCTACTATGGATTTCTGAACAACCGCAGCAAAAAAAAGAATTTAGGGGTCATATTCCAGATCCAGGGACGCCAGAAATTCCATGCCAGACTCTCCGGTCTGCCCATGGACGAACTTCTAAAGCAGGTCTGGGGCTATGACATCCATATCTGCCCTGTCTGCGGATGCTGCGGGATGCGCCATGCCGGAAGGACTTTTCCTCTGCGGAAGTAGCTTCACAGATTCCATACTTTTTCTGCGCTCTTTTGCCGAAGGGCTTATTTGTCATGCAGTTTTCCACAGAAAGCGGAGCGTTTTTCTGCGCTAGCCCGATATCTTTGAGGAAATTCGCATATTCTCCCGGGTAAGGGAAAGATTCAATCCCCATATATCTCGCAAAATCACCGCGATCTGGTACAATTGCGAAGAATCACATTCAGAGCAGCTTAGTTTTATGATGGGCCGCTCTTTTTTCTTTGCTCTGAATCTGATACTTCACTTAAGAATTATA
>JAQVCW010000052.1 GCA_028689585.1 Lachnospiraceae bacterium
TTTTACAGCTCAGCCAAACCGATGTGATTGCTGTGGAGGCATTCCGCACCGGCAGGCTGGAGCTGGGGCTTTATGAGCAGGACGGCATTTTGTTCCTGCTGTATAAAATAGACGGCATTTTCAAGGACGGCTGGGGCGACTGCCCGCTGGGAGTGCAGCTTCTGCCGCCCGGCATGAAGCCGATACTGGAGGATTTGCAGGAGCCTGTCCTGCATCTGTATCTGGTGGATACCCATTTACAGATTCTTTTAGCACAGCGGACAGCAGAGCTGAACCAGGATTTCTTCCGGGAGCTGCGCCGTGCCGTCAAGGGACAGCTTGAGTCTCCCATGACCCCTGCCGCCTTCGTGACAGCCCTGCAAAAAATCTGGCAGAGCCGCAGCTCCAGGGAAATGAGCGAAAACCTGCTGGCGCACCAGGCAATAGACATGAAGATACCACCGATGATGAGAGAAAATTGAAACTAAAAAATGCTGCTCAGCGACACCGTCACTGAACAGCATTTTTGAATTTAAACCTATTTTTCAAAAGGAATTACATAATACGGATTGCTAGCGTTTTTTAGACAATATTCAATATAGTCAGCATCTATGCAGTTCGCCAGCCTTTCATCATCTTTCATGGCCAAAGTCATTCGTGCGTAGGTCTTTTCACTGGAATGGAGGCCATTTATAATTTCAGCAGGCTCAGCTCCCAATGACAAGGGATTTAGAAAATTATAGCATGTAATACTATCTTTTTGACATAACTCATTAACTGCAACAACAAAATCATTCATATAGTTATTATATTTTTCTATTCCTGACAGAGTATTATAGGCGTCAGCAGGAAATGGTGTTAATACAACTATCACATTGCAGCCTCTATTTTTAAACTTTAACAGTAAAGTTTCCAATTTAGCAATACTATCAGAAGATATTCCATTACATTCAAAATAGTTGTTCTCTTCCGTTATCATATTGTAGGTTGATGCCATTTTAGATTCATATGAAGTTGGTTCCGTAATTAAATCTCCATATTGGAAACTTCCATCTTCTCTAAAACCTGATGGTGCATCCCCAGCTGCAGCCAAGCCAATAGTCTTTCTATGCCCCAATACATCATATTCCCTTATAGAAGGCTCAAAAACCTGCTGACGCACTTTGGGATTGTTTAACATTTCTTTCCACAAGCATATATACAGATGATGTCTAGTTGCGAATATATTTTTTTCATTAACATGATGCCTTGTCATATTTGTCCATTTATAATCCAATGACCAAAGATCCATGCCTATTATAACAGTCTTTGGCACATGCTCTGCTAATATCCTATCAGCAGCATAATTTAAATCATTCACACTGCTCCCGGACAAGCCAAAATTGTAAAAGGATATATTCTTGAAAAAAGCTTCTCTGAACTGCATAACTCTTGATGAGCCTAAGACTACCAAATCAGGTTTTCTCGCTAAGCCAATGGGGATTTTTATTGCTTCGTCACCTGTTATAGCTGTACCATAAAGAGATTTTGCATTGCACTGCAAAGCTATAATTTCATTCTCTGTATAATGTTCATTTATTCTTTGTACACACCACTCAGAAATACCACACCAAATTATTATCAGCCCAACTACAGATATTATTAGTTTGCCTACCCATTTTTTATAAATATCCATAACTCATCCTAACTCAAAATTGAAAATATAAAAATTCTGTTGGCTGTCCTAAAAGCAAAAAACATGTTATAAACAAAGCTGCCAAACCAACAGCCCATTTTACATCAGGCTGCATTTTTTTAATAAGCTCATTCGAACTTGGAGCAAATATCACTAATGTCATAGCGATGAGCAATGCTTTTTTAGGAACATTTTCCAATACATAACCTGAAGCAATATCTATGCCAAAATACTTGCTCAGATAAGCATCAACCACAGTTGGTACGACAATACCTTTGCCACCGCTCATTGCGCACAAAACATTTAACGCATCAGCTACGCTATCAGCTCTAAAAAATACTGTCCCGACAAGTACTGTTAAAAGCGTCAGCATATACCCCAACGGACGCCACATCCACAAATGATAGTGCTTCCAGATATGATTTATCACCAGCCCTAAACCATGTATTGTACCAAATATCACAAAGGTCCACCCTGCACCATGCCAAATACCTGCAATAAACATAGCTGCCAAAGTAGCCCACATTGCCTTTGCAAAGGTAATATTTTTACAAAGCTTAACCATAGGCGTATATAGATAATTTGTTATAGTTGTGGTTAAAGATATATGCCAAGACGACCAAAAGTTTATCATTCCATATGCTCTATAAGGCGATTTGAAGTTTACTGGTATCTGAATATTGAACATTCTTGATATACCGACCGCCATATCACTATAACCTGAAAAATCAAAAAAAAGCTGCATCATATAACAAATACTAAGAAGCCAGCTATTAACAAGTGTCAAATTTTCCGTATTACCATAACCAATACCTACAAAATTGCTTAGAGTATCTGCAATAAGCATTTTCTTAGACAGGCCAATAATAAACAAGGACAGACCACATGCCACATTTTCCCAATTAACACTTTGTAAAGATTTATCGGCAAACTGTTTCATCATAGATTTATGATATAAAATCGGTCCGGCCAATAAATGCGGAAAAAAAGACACAAATAAGGCATAATTTATAAGATTGCGTTTTTTAGCTATACCCTCATAGCAATCTACCAAATACACCATTTGCGTTATCGTAAAAAAACTGATTCCCAAAGGCAATACTATGTGGAGTAAATTATATTCCATTCCCATAATAAAATTAACATTCCCAATTAAAAAATCAGCATATTTATAAAATCCCAATAATACGGCATTAAATATCATACCAAATACAAAAAATAATTTACCGGTCAACAACCCATCTGCATTTTTCCTGTAAAATATAATTTTTCCCGAAAGATAATAATTAATGCCTATGCTGCACAGTAATAGTGGTAAATATTTTATATTCCAATACGAATAAAAAAATAAACTCACAAATACTAACCAGGCATTTGCAAAGTGACAATCAGCCTTTCTGCCCAAATAAAAATATACCAGCAACGTGACAGGTAAAAAAACAAAAATAAACTCATGCGAATTGAACAGCATCTTCTTTGCTCAGTCCTCCAATTTTTCCTGTATTAATTCCAGCATTTCACCAACATTCTTCAATTCCTGCAATTCGCCAAATGCAAATTTTATATCAAACTTTTTCTCAATAGCTACAACCAAACGAATATGTGACAAAGAATCCCAATCATCTATATCTGCCGCGCTGGTATCTTCTGAAATCACCAAATTTTCATCATCGAAAACATCACGAAAAATCTCCTGTACTTCTGCTAAAATCTGTTCCTTTTCCATTATATCAAACTCCTCATACAACAAATTTACTAATATCTGCTGTCACTAAAAAACCTCTCCTCCACTTACCGGAATATTAACCCCAGTGACAAAGGAATTTTTTTCAGAAAATAAATACTGCACCAACGATACGACATCTTCCACATGAACATTTCTGCCCATCGGGTTAGCAGCGGCGCTCTGCTCCACCACACCTGCATAAACATTCTGCAAAAACTTAGTTTCCATCATTGACGGCGAAATCATATTGACCTGAATGTGTTTGGGAGCATATTCAGAAGCCAACGCTTTCCCCAGTCCCATAAGAGCATATTTGACTGCCACATAAGTTGACAAATATTTTGGTGGTACTCCTTTTGTATAACTAGTGAGAATAAGTACTATTTTGCCTGTGCTAGTCTTTGCCATGGGCTTTATCAATGTCTGTAAAACCATCCATAAAGAACGCACCTGCACATTAAATTGCTGCTCCGCCTCTGCCCAAGCATATTCGGTAAACCTCTTGTTTTCAATCGGAGCAGCTGGAATATGCAGTATGTGCGTCGGCACAAATTTCTGTGCTTTCAGCTTATCTACAAACGCTTGCGTACTGCCTAAATCCTGAAAATCTGCCTGCTCCAGTTTAAAATCGTGTTCCTGGGCAAAATTCTGTAAAGCTGGCTGAAAAGTACGATATTGCAAAACAGCTTCATCTCCAGCTTCAAACTTTTGCAATTTTAAAAAACTTTTTGCCAAGTCAGAGCCTGCTCCTAAAATCAAATATTTTCTTGCCATTAAATCACTCCTGCTTCAATCCGAGCTTTAGACACTTTCCTGTTTGCTTGATTACAGATAGTTGCTTTAATGACAATCTGCCTTACACTTTCATTCTTTTCTGTTATTCCCCCCCTGACAACAAGCGTGTCTCCTATAAACACAGGGCGTATAAAATCAGACTGAACACTATGCAAAATGCAATTCTTGCCAGGTAAATGCACACCTGCTAAACAGGAATACAGGGATGCAACTAACATTCCGTAAGCAACCCGTCCGGGAAAGCCTTTGCTTTTAGCAAACTCTTCATCCCTATGCAATGGATTTATATCTCCCGAAATTTCACAGAACTTATCCAACATTTCCTCGGTAATTTTAACCTCGAAGCTCGCTGTTTGGTCTATATGCAACTCATCAAAGCTATATTCCTTCATGTAGAATCCGCCTCTCACAATATTTTAATAAACCTGCCTTGTTTTTCATATCCTGCCACAGACAAGCGCCATACTGAATTCCCAGCCCCATCTTCATTAACCTTTTCAAAGCCAAAGCTCTCATAAAGTCCCGCAACCATTTTATTTTTCTTTGTGGGATAATAGTAGCCGTAAATTTCTTTAATTTCTCGGTCATTAGCTTCTCCCACCAATTTATCCAACATGACATTCTCCATACCTCGTTTGAGAACTCGGCAACTCATAAGCCACAACAAGATATGCAGTTCCAAGCCTTTTTGTTCACCAATCGCAGCCGCAATCAAGCCATTATCACCAAAACAGTCCGACAGTCGACCATAAAGTGTAATAAATCTGCTGTTTGAAGCCATATTTTCAATATCCGCCCTCGTGTAACGGCGAGTAGTAAGATTGAACTGATTGCTCTTGCCTGTAAGCTGTGCTATGCGGTCAAAATAAATCGGCTTAAAAGCAGCAAGTTCGGCCTGCATCTTTAAAGACTGCAGATATTCCTCATAACTGCCGACACTGCCTGCCAACTTTATGCGCTCTCTATTCTTTCGATATGTCTCATTGCGCTTAAAATCGTCCTCTGATAAAGATGCCACTTCAAAGTAAGCATTTTCTTCAATTGCACGAATATATGAAAATACATCCCGCACATCTACCTCAGGCACTGCAACCTCCGGCAAAGACTGACGAACAATCGCCCTCTCTGCAGGATTATCATCAATAAAGACCAAGCTGTCCAATCCGATATTTATTTCCTGTGCAATAGCACGGATGTTTATATCCTTTGGCTCCCAATTAGCACGAAAGGCTGCAAAGTCATCATAAGAAAGCACACTGTCAGGATGGTTAAAACCGGCCTTTGCAATATCTTCATCATTTTTTGAGCATACTGCCAAAATCACACCGCGATTTTTCAACTCCAAAACATACCGCTGAAATTCCGTATATGCTTCAGCAGCCGGAGTTTCATGCCCAAGCTGGATATTTTCCACTCCGTCATCGCCAATGACACCACCCCAAATAGTATTGTCCAAATCCAGCACCAGGCATTTTTTTGTCTTGCCAAGAACCGCTCCTGTCAAATGTGCCAATCCTGCTGCAGCCTCCGGCACAGCATCATAATTAACAGCAAATTTAAAGCCATAATACTGAAACGGGTTATAAAAATGTGCCAAACCAATCTTTGCCGCCAAATAATGCAAATCATGCAGATAAAAACCAGTATTTTTTTCAGCATATAGAGCAAAACGCTTGTTAAGCTCCTCTACATAGCAGCAAATCCCCTGAGGCAGTGACCCATCCAAATTTCCCAAAGGCCGCATATACGGTAATTCAATATTATTTTGAATCACAACTGTATTATATCGTTCCGCCAAACTCTCCCAAACCCGCTCAAAGCGACGGTAGTCTTCATTCAGCTTTGCCGCAATTTCTGCTGGCGTATCCTTTATCTTAGGCGTGTTTAACAAATTAACAAAACTCGTCCATATAATTACAATCTCCGGTGCAAAATCATCCAACTCAGAATTACCAAATACAGCGTCCTCATAAAATCTGTTATATTCGGATTCATAAAATGAAGGCCTGATACCTGCTCCCAGCAAAAACAACTCCAACATATCCTTAACATCTGCTGTTGTCGAGCCGCCTAAAATTGCAATGCGCTTTTCAATATATGCTTCTTCCTTGCGAGCCAACAGTTGCCGCCGCAGGGATTTGCGCTTACGAAGCAACAGTTCACAATCATAAGGATATTCTAAAGCTGCCAATAAATTTTCTGCCATTCCCTACCTCTGTCTGCTAAAAAGCTGTTTATAACTGTTCTTCATTATAGCACAAATACCCCCCCCGAAAAGACATTGCAGATATTTATTGTAACGCAAACAGCAGTAAAATAACAAAAGATGTCTCTAGAATCAGCCAATTGCAAGCACTAAAAAAAATGCTGCTCAGCGACACCGTCACTGAACAGCATTTTTATTTTCACCCCAAAGTCACAAATTCTCGTCTGCGCTGATCAAATATCATGCCCTCGGTATACCCGAAGCCCTTCACATATTCAATAGCCTCCTGGATATGACTGCCGCAGTCCTCCGGCTTGTGAGAGTCCGAGGAAGTGATGATCGGCAGCTTGTATTCTGCTGCCAGCTTCATAAAATCCGGATACGGTGATATTTCCTTGATAGGATAGCGGTACAAAGTACCGGTATTCACATCCACTCCCATATTGGCCTGCTTCAGGGCCTGCACCGCCCGCAGAAGATACGGCGTCACATCAAAGTCCGGCAGGAATCTGTACAGCCGCAGGTTGAAGGGGTGCCCCAGCACATCATACAGACCGCCGCTGCAAAGATGCTCTATCTCCTGAGTGTACCACTCATAAATATCCTTCAGGGAATGGTTCTGCCATTCTGCCTTGATTTCGGCAGAGTCATAGGCCCAGCCCCTGATGAAGTGAATGGAGCCTATGATGTAATCAAAATCATATTGGGCAAGGATTTCCCTCACCTTCGCCTGATTTTGGAAATTGCACACCTCTATGCCTGTTTTTACTTTGCAGCCCATTCCCTTGAGCTTCTCCATAAAAGCAAAATAATCCTCCAGACTGTGCTTGAATTTATTTTTTTTCAGCCACTTCTGCTGAAAGCTCCCCACAAAGGAATCATCCAGAATCAAATCATCATAATACAGCTGCTGAAATTCCGGAAAGGTATGTGTGTGCTCCGTAATACCGATTTCATCTATGCCTCTTTTGGCTGCCGCCTCAAAAAAGCCCTTGACCCATTCCACATCGTAGTCACCGTATTCAAAGTGCATGTGATAATCATATTTCATGCTTGCGCCTTCTTTGCTGTTCAATCAAATCAATCCCTGACGGATAAGCTCTCTGATCTGCTCCATTACACCGTGCTCCACATTGCTTCTGCACTGGAAGCGTGCCACCTTTTTCAGCTCAGGATGGGCATTTTCCATCGCATAGCCGTAATAAACTGACTGCATCATTTCGTAGTCGTTCATATAATCACCGAAGGCTGCACATTCCTCCGGCTTAAAGCCAAACATCTCCTGGATTTTTTTTACCGCCCAGCCCTTGTTGGCCTCCGGATTCAAAAAATCCACCCAGACATTGCTGCTCAAGGTTTTATGCAGATAAGTATCCACCTCTGACATTGGCTCCCAGATGGTTTTTACTGAATTCTCGCGTTCGTTGTCCGCCAGGGCCAGCTTGATGAATTCATCGTCAATATCCTCAAAGCTGTCCACGAATTCAGTGCGGGTATAATACTTATTCAGCTCGCCGATATAAGGCTCCCACTCCCGCAGCACATAGCCTATCTTCTTGCCGCTGACCACGGGATATATCCCAGGCAGGCTCACTGCCTTGTTCAGGACCTTCATGTATTCAGTCTTGTCAATGGGGCTGGAGAATATCTCTTTTTCCCGATAACAGGAATATGCGCCGTTTTCTGCCAGAAACAGAAAATCATCCTTATATTTGCCCATCTGATGCATAAGTGCAAAATACTGTCTGCCGCTGGTAGGCGCAAAAATTACCCCGCGCTTTTTCAGCTCCCCGATGATTTCGTCGAATTCTGCCGGAAGCCTGCCATTTTCATCCAGTAAAGTACCATCCATGTCGGAAAAAATAATTTTAATCATACGCTACACTCCTGAACTACATCGCGAAAAAAAACTTCACTGACCCCTGCGGTCATGGTACAGGCACCACGGCTCCTCTGCCATATAGTCTCCCCCATGGTAATATGCCGCTCTGGCACGGCAGCCGCCGCAGGCCCGCTTGTACTCACAGCTGCCGCAGCCGCCGGAATACTCCAGGGTCCTGAGTCTGTTGAGGACCTCGCTGTTTTGCCAAATCTCATCAAAAGGCGTCTGGCGCACATCCCCCAGCTCCATATTCAAATAGGCACATGGCTGTACCTTGCCCCTCGGACTAATTATACAATAAGCTGTTCCTGCCAGGCAACCTCGCCGGAAACGCGTTTTCATTCCCATTTGGGCAGCTATGCGCAGGAACTGCGGTGCACAGGTAGGCTTCAGCTCAATAGCTACCTCCTGCTGCTTTTTCATGATACGGGTCAAAGTATCCTCATAGGCCTCGGCACGCAGGGATTCTGTCTCAATATTCCTGGCTCTGCCGGTAGGCACCAAAAAGAAAAAATGATGTGCTACTGCACCCTCTGCCACGGCAAAATCCGTCAGTGCCTCCAGCTCATGGTTGTTCCAGTCCATCACCGTGGTATGGATCTGAAAGGGCAGTCCCGCCGCACGGCAGTTGCGCATTCCCTGCACCGCACCCTCCCAGGCCCCCGGGAACTTGCGGAAGCTGTTATGCTTTTCCCGGTCCAGAGAATCCAGTGAGATGCCCATGCCCATAGCTCCTGCCGCTTTCAGCCTTTGAGCCAGCTCCAGAGTAAGAAGCGTGCCATTGGTGCCGAAAACAGGACGCAGCCCCAGACTGGAAGCATATTCCACCAGCTCTACAATATCTGGGCGCATCAGCGGCTCTCCTCCGGAAAAAATCATGATTTTGAAATTTGCTTTGGCAATCTGTTCCAGCATGGTCCTGGCTTCCTCCGTAGAAAGCTCCTCCTCTGCCTTGCAGCCTGCATCACGATAGCAATGGTCGCAGTACATATTGCACGCATTTGTAGTATTCCATGAAACAATCATTCCGCTTTGCCTCCTGTAAGACCAATCTCCTCATCCGTCAGATAGCAGGACGGGTCAGACTCCCAAAAATCTCCCGTCATCGCTTCGGCACGGGTGCGGAAATTGCCGTTGCAGTTGTCCAGGAAGCTGCACCTGGCACAGCGCCCCTTTAAAAGAGGCTTGCGGTTCTTCAGTCCCGCCATCAGCTCATTGCTGGTATCCTGCCAAATCTCGCTGAACTTCCTGTCACGCACATTGCCAAAGGTATGGTGCTGGGTAAACTGATCCGGATGCACATAGCCAAAAGGGTCAACCTCACCGAAGGCGATGCCGGAGCGGTTGCCGCCGTTCATGGAAATATATTTCTTTATCTGCTCCGCCTGGCTGTCATTGCCCTCAGACAGTGCTTTTAGATACATATATACACCATCGCAGTGATTATCCACCGTCAAAATTTCCTTTTCCAGACCCCGTGCCTCAAAGTCCCTTGTGCGGCGGATGATGATATCCATGGCACGACGGGATTCCTCTGCGGTCACATCCTGATCCATCATGGCATTGCCGCGCCCGGAATACACCAGATGATAGAAGCAGACGCGGTTGATGTTCTCCCGCTCGATGAAATCAAAAATCTTGTCCAGCTCCTGAATATTGTGATGGTTGATGGTAAAGCGCAGCCCCACCCGCTGGCCGACAGCCACACAGTTCTGGATTCCTTCCATTGCTCTGGTAAAGGCACCCTCCACACCGCGGAATTCATCGTTGACATCCTGCAGCCCATCCAAAGAAATGCCTACATAGCCAACGCCAATCTCCTTGATGCGGGCGGCAGTCTCCGGCGTAATCAGCGTGCCGTTCGTAGAAAGCGTTGGACGGACACCCTTTTGCTGGGCATACTCTGCCAGCTGGAAAAAATCCGGACGAATCAGCGGCTCTCCGCCGGAAAACAGCAGTACAGGCACATGGAAATCAGCCAAATCATCAATAAATGCCTTGGCTTCATCTGTAGTCAGCTCATTCTGATATTTTTTATTATCAGAGCTCATATAGCAATGCCGGCATTTCAGGTTGCAGGTCTTGGTGGAGTTCCACACCACCACCGGTCCCATGCCCTCACCAGCTCCGTTGCGCATGGCATGGGCATTCTTGGTATAACGCAGGGAATCTCCATAATACTCTCTTGCAAATAAAAGTTTAGTTACACTTATCATTGATTACACACTCATCCTAATAAACACAATATACAACAGCGGCTATGCCTTGACGCAGATACCGTCAATCATCAGCTTCAGCTTCATCTTGATGTTTTCTTCAAAGCTCAGCGGCAGGCTGCTGAAGGCCGCCGCCTGAAACAACGAATGGAACATCTCCGTGATAATCTCGGCGGACATATCCCGGCGAAACTCACCGCTCTGCTGTCCCGCCTGCACCAGATGCAAAAACATGGCAATAAAGGCCGGTCCATGCGCCTTGTCCGCCAGCTTCTCCCTTTGCTCCGAAGTGCTTTCCGATTTTTCGCCAGCATTGAGAAACAGAGGCAGCACATATTTATTCTGCCCCACCAGCTCCGCGGTCAGCATAACCATTTCCCGCAAAATCTCCGCCTGGCTCTCCTGTTTTTCCTCCAGCCTCTGCAGATGCTGGCGCAGTCTGACTGCCAACCCATCCAGCAGGCAGTGCAGCAGCTCATCCTTGGAGGCAAAATAATTATAAAAGGTACCAAGCCCCATGTCGGCTGCCCGCATAATATCCGCCACCGAGGTAAGCTGAAAGCCCTGGCTGCCGAACTGGCTGACCGCTGCCTCCATGATTTTGTTTCTGGCAAGGAGCTTCTTCTGCTCCCTTTTGCCAACTGCTTCAACCATCAAGAACCACCTCCCAACGACTCATTCTCCTATTATATCTGAAAATCATCTATTTTAAAAGAGAAAAATGAATCATATTCATTTTTCTTGCAAACTCAGCCTGCGGCAAAGAAGTTTATTCAGACATACAAAAAAGACAGAGCACAGGCTCTGTCTTTAAACATCCAATGGTGACCCAGGAGGGACTCGAACCCCCGACCCTTTGATTCGTAGTCAAATACTCTAATCCAGCTGAGCTACTGAGTCATAAATGTCAATCTTTCAACCAACATTGATTATACTAACACAATCTGATATGTATGTCAAGCATTACAATGAAAATACCCCGTCGGAAAATGT
>JAQVCW010000053.1:0-4794 GCA_028689585.1 Lachnospiraceae bacterium
ATTTGCTTTTTTACAGTTTCGCTCATCATTTACCGTCTCCAATCTTACGGCAAATGTCTTCGCCATAGGCTACGCTAAGTCCTGAACCATTATCCCAAGCCACCATTATGCTGGCGATATCATCAACGCCTAAGACCGTGCCTTTGGTTCCGATTGGCGGTGCTTGGAAGTCATCCATCTTCACCAGCTCAACCCTGGTTCCTTTTGGATATTCGTTGCGTACTCTTTCAACCGTTTCTCTATTTGGAAACCGCATGGTCGACACCTCCTTTGAAAGCTGATGAGCCTGTAAAATTCTTAAGCAAGGTCTTTCTGACCTCTTTGTATTCTTTGCCAATAAACCCTAATCGTAAGAGGAAACATCTAAAAGCATATTTTTCATTTTCTACTTCTTTTTCTTTAGAATTTACCCGTTTTTGCTCTCTGGCAAGCTTTGCCAAGGCGCATACGAATTTACTGTAGGCTTCAACTAAGCCGTTATCTGAAGGTTTAATTTTAAACCAAGGGAAGGTTATCCTATCTTCTTCTTCAATCACCTCGGGCAATTCTTCAAGGCCTAATGCCTTTTGAATAAGCCTTCCCTTAGCTACTAAAAGGTTATTGAGGTTTTCCCAAGTTTCTGGTGTAAAAATATCTTTCGGCAATGAAATGTTTACATCAAGCATTTCAGGCTCGTTTTTCGAATCAGCAGGCTCGTCAGCCTTTTCTGCAGCCACCATATTATTCAACATCTTGTCTGCCAGCTTTTCCTCTTTGGAAGTAAAACCTTTTTCTTTTAGGGCTGCAAGCAGTCTTTCCATCGCTGTTTCGTTTACTTCTGCTCCCCAGCTTAGGTTGCTGTTCTTGCTTAAGGTTAAGCTGCCAATTTGGTAAGCACAGCTTGGAACACCAAGGTATTTTGCTTTCTCCAGGGTAAGCTCCTCCAAGGCTTTTACTAATTCTTTTCTGTTTTCGACTTCAAAATGTACATTCATGCTAATTGCCTCCTTTTGTTTTGGTAAGTACATATTCGCTCTAAATGTACTTATTATCAAGTCATTTAAGCCTAGTATCTAGTATACTTTTAGTCTTGCTGCGACCAAACGATACCCGCCAAAACAAAGCATACGCATGGAAGTGCCACACCATTGCCCCACATCTTATATTCCGCTGAATCCGAATGTGGATTTTTAAGCCACTTAATAATCTGATTCCGGCTCTTAGGCTTTTTAGCCGTTCCCATTATTCTTCGGTGTGTTTCAAACACCTCAGTCCAAAAGCTGATATCTTCTTCACTTGGGTTTTCAATGCCAAGGTCACTGCACCACCAATCCGGAAAGCCCTGCAGCCTTGCACATTCTGTCGGAGTCAGCCTTCTTACTATATATTTTGGCTCGTCCATGTAATTGACCACAGGAGCGTCTTTATAATCTCTTGCCGCAAGTGTTGGTGCCATCTCTTGATTGACCTGCATAAAACTGCCTGTTGTTAGAGAATATATTGGTGACGCCACCGCATTAGGTCCACGGGATATGATAGTTGGTTCAACCTCCTCTTCAATCTGAAAATTAAATTTAGCATTTTCTCCTTGATTAAATGCCGCACGGTCAATGCCGTATGCTGGCTCTGCCACAAAGTTTTCTTCGGGACTTGCCAGCATCTGGCTTGATGGTCCCTTAGGTCCATCATTTGCCGAGAGAGTAGCGTGTTTTTCGGCAAAAGCTACCACGTGTTTATCTACGGTGTTAAGCGTAAAACTGACACCTTCATTCACACCATCACCCTGTGGTCCGTTCTCGTCCTTCCTGCCAATCATGGAACCCTGCAAAACAAAGGTCTGTATCTGGTTACTTTGCCTAGCCATTAACGCACCGGATTTACCTTTTAGGTCTATTATCTCATCTCTTTGGTTTACATGAAAGGCTGTCATATTTTCCACAACAGCCATTCCACCTTGATTGCAAGCAGGATTACCGCCATTGCCATCAATGGTTCGCGAAGAATCTGCCTCGTAAAATCCACTATCAGGATTATCTGACTTCATGGAATTGCTGTCCTTAGAACAGATACAATACGCCTTAGGCACAAATACCGTCTGGTCATTATTGCAGGCAAGTGTTGCCGAAAGATTATCCTGCACTAAGGCACCTTTGCCACCACCCTCACAACCACTGCGGATTTTCAGGGTCTTAGGTGTTTCCATTACAAACGGCTGGTTATTACCGCCTGTACCAAAAGTAGCCAACACGGTCTGTGCTTTATCCAAGGGTCCTACAAATCTTGAATCTTGGGAATGGTTTTCAAACACCAATGGCGGATGGTTTGACTTAGCACGAAGCGTAGAGGTTTTATCTTCTGTTACGTCCATCCGCTCTCCACCTTGGTCGTTTAAGCAGATTGTGCCTGTTTCTCCAAGGCAAGCCTCAGTACCTCCGGCAGTTTTTTGCCACGGGCAGCGGCCCTTCTTAGAATACCCAGACAAGCCTTCTGACTCAAATAATATTTCTCCTGCACTCCTGCCTGCAAAATCTGCGACAAGATAGATGCGTCTTCTGCGCTGGGGTACTCCCCAATATTGGGCATCGAGAACTCGCCAGGCAAGGGAAAAATCCTCTGCCACGATATTTCCTGCATTACTCCATTTACCTTCTTTAAGTTCAGGAATAACAGCATCTTCTGTTTTGATTTTGCAGATGGCTTCAAGCACTGCTTTGAAGTCCTCCCCTTTATTTGAGGAGAACGCTCCGGGAACATTTTCCCACACGATGTATCTTGGATATTTTCCATCTGTTGCATTCCTCATTTCTTTAATAATTCTAATTGCTTGGTAAAATAATATGGACTGACTGCCAACGAGTCCTGCCCTTCTTCCAGCAAGGCTCATATCCGTACAGGGTGAGCCGAAGGTTATAATATCCACGGGTGTAATTTTTGCTCCGTTTATTTGATTAATATCTCCTAAATGCTGTACGTCTGGCAGCCGTTTTGAAGTTACCCTAATAGGGAACGGCTCAATTTCTGATGCCCAGATAGGATTAATACCGGATAATATACCACCTAAGGCAAAACCACCTGAGCCATCAAAAAGACTGCCTAATGTTAATTTACGCATCGGCAGTCACCTCCAAATCCCAGAAATCAAAAAATGCACTGTTCTGTGACAACTCCACAAAACGAATGCATTTTTCTGCTACCAGCTTTTCTATCCAAAACGGTATTTTTCCCACGTTATCATAACGGCCATAAGCACCGAACATACATCGCATCCCAATATTTCTCGCTTTCACAGCATCATCAAATGTATCAAAATAACCAAGATGGATTTCTTTCTGGTTTACTTTTATTCTTGCCCTGAATTTATTTCTTGGAGCATACCAGCTTACTCCACTTACTCCCGAAGTATTATTTTTCTGAATCGGCTGATTCATCTGGTTCTGCTGATGTGTGCATATGCGAAGATTACTCGAACAATTATCTAAAGTATCAAGACTAATATGGTCAACCTCATATCCTTTCAAGCAATTCAATAAATAACTGTGCAGTTTTCTGCCACGGCAATCTATAATATAGAATCTTCCACTTTCACAGCTTGCATACCATTTTACATTACTGATTTTATGAAAGGCATCTCGGTCGAATCGGAATACCATTCCATTCGGCAATTTACCATACCCCACGTTGCCATCAAAGCTGTAAACAACATTACTCATTTTTTGCCTCCGTTTCTGGTTCAACCTCCAAATCATCAAATCGGATAGTCTTGCCGTCACGAAGAACGGAAATATCTTCTGTCTGTCCATTTCTGAATTGAGCATATCTTTTCACAGCCACATCTACAAATTTTTGTTCCAATTCTACACCATAACAAATTCTGTCCATCTGTTCACAGGCCATCAAGGTAGATGCACTGCCGAGAAAACCGTCCAGCACAATGCCATTTGACTGTGTACATTGTTTAATAAGATACGCTATCATCGGAACAGGCTTACTTGACGGATGTCCACATCCATCTTTTTCAGAATCCTTTATTCCATCGAATTCAAAGACGGCTGTCTGTTTCTGATCTCCATACCAGATATGTTTGCCGTCTTTACGCCAGCCCCATATAATTGGCTCCATATTAAACTTCCAATCGGTGCGCATAAATGGTGCCCTTGGCTTTTTCCAAATCAGACCTGCACCGACTTTAAATCCAGCATCTTCAAACGCATCATAAAACACACGGGTTTTCATGGTTGCATAGAATTCGTAGATTGATGCATCCAATGCCATAGCATTTTTGAAGTTTGTAAATACCTTCAAAAGAAATTCATATCCCTGCTTATCGTTTAAATTGTCATTTGCAATCGTGCCTGACTTATTTTTCAGTTCTACAAAATATGGAGCATCGGTACATACAAGGTTTACCTTGATTTCTCCCAGCAGCTTTTCAAAAGTGGCCGGGTCTGTAGAATCACCACAGATAACTTTGTGCTTGCCTAATGTCCAAATATCGCCAAGCTTAGAAAAAGTCGGCTTTTTCAGTTCTTCTTCCACATCAAAGTCATCGTCTTTTACATCTTCCCCGGTATTAAAGAGCTTATCCAGTTCAGCAGGCTCAAAGCCAGTAAGAGCAACATCAAACTCTGCACCCTGCAAGGATTCAATTTCAATACGCAATAGTTCCTCATCCCACCCAGCATCCATAGCAAATCGGTTATCTGCAATGATGTAGGCTTTCTTTTGTGCCTCTGTTAAGTAATCTACCAAAACACAGGGGACATCAGTAATACCTTCTTCCTTGGCAGCAAGCACCCTGCCATGACCAGCTATAAT
>JAQVCW010000053.1:4894-11410 GCA_028689585.1 Lachnospiraceae bacterium
TTGCTGGGACGTCCTCCCGTACCCGGACTAGGTCCTCTTTTACCCAATTTTCTACTACCTCCTTAAATCACGGGGGTAATCCCCCTTAAACTTTCGCGTTTTTTTGCGTAAGACCCCACGCCCGTGCCACCCTGTCTATGGTTTAGAGATTTGACATCCCCCTATGCCCTATAAACACTAGGTTTTCAAAATTCTTTAGGCTTACTCGCCCATCTTGAGCCGTTTTTCGCATGAATTCTTGCATGGCACTCTTTACATAAAGCAATAAGGTTTCTTCTGTCATGAGTACCACCTTCAGCTAATGGCAGCTTGTGATGAATCTCTGCTGTTGCCACATACTTTCCAACAGCCATGCACTGTTCACACAATGGATGTTCAGCAGCATAGCTGTCACGGATACGTTTCCATGCTCTGCCATACCTGCGTTTGGTGGCAGGGTTTCTTTCGTACCTTTCGTAGCATTTGTTTTCTTTCTTTTCATGCTCTTCACAAAAGCGTCCATCAGTCAAATTAGGGCACCCTGGAAAAGAACATGGTCTTTTAGGCTTTCTAGGCATTGCTTTCTCCTTAAAATTAGGCATAAGAAAAGCCCTGAAGATCTGTGTGACCAACAAGGCTTGATACAGTTATGCCCATTTATATTTTTTGCTTTTCGCTATTATAATAATATCACAGGTACGTACTCTCATTCTATCACATTAACTCTCATCCTTTGTCGGCACGGTAATTTCTTTCAGTGCGGCACTGTGCATTCGGTGTATATGCTGCATGGAATATTTCATATCCACGGCAATTTGCTCCCAAGTAATAAAACAAAGATAGCGTTTCTCCAACAGCGTCTGATACTCTACATTCGGCACGGCTTTGATGACACCCATTATTTGATGTTTCAATTCTACAAGGGCATTGATGTCCTGGTTGATTTCTTCCTGCAAGGTAACAATCTTGATAACGGCATCTGCCATTTTACTACCACCCTGATTGGGGTTTCTCGGCATATCACTAATTACTGCTGAACAGCTGGTGGCCAAGTCATTTAAAGACTCTATCTGCTGTATTTTAGAATGAATACGTTCATCCAAATATCGTGCCTGCAATAAGTATTCTTTTCCTGTCATATCCTTACCTCCGAAATTTTATAGTCCACTCGGATTGGCTTGGATTGTCATAGGTTGACTCTGCTTTTCATAGATTGGCTTTTACGGCATCTATCAAGGCGGACTGTGAAGTGTCCTTCATTTTCAAAGCCTTTACTATCCGCTCATCAATGGTGCCTTTGGCAATGATATGTGTAATGACCACCGTTTCCGCCGTCTGTCCCTGCCGCCAAAGTCTGGCATTGGTCTGCTGATATAATTCCAGCGACCATGTGATGCCAAACCACACCAATGTAGAACCACCACTTTGCAGGTTCAGTCCGTGACCTGCTGATGCCGGATGAATGACTGCCACAGGGATACTGCCGTTATTCCAGTCGGCAATATCACGGCTTGTCTTGATTTCTCTCACAGCAAAGCGTTTCTTAATTCGTTCCAGATCATGGCGGAACCAATATGCCAAAAGAACAGGCTTGCCATTTGCCGATTCAATAATATCCTCCAAAGCATCCAGCTTTCGCTGATGTATTTCCAAGATACTCTCATCATCAGAATAAATGGCACCATTTGCCATCTGCAACAGTTTTCCTGTCAGCGATGCGGCATTGGCGGCTGTGATTTCTCCATCCGGAAGCTGCAATATAAGGTCTTTTTTCAGTTCTTCATATTTCTTCTTTTCCTCCTCCGATAATTCCACTTCATACTGGGTGCTGATAAGTTCCGGCATCTTTAGGTGGTCAGTGGATTTCATGGAAATCGTAATATCGGAGATTTTCTCATAAATCTGCTGTTCTGCATTCAGCAATGGCTTATAGCTGTAAACAATCTGTCCGTTTCGCTTGTCTGGGGAGAAGTAGGCGGTTCGGTACTGCCCAATAAATCTGCCAAGCCTTACACCCATATCCAGCAGCTTAAATTCTGCAAATAAATCCATCAGACCGTTACTGCTTGGTGTTCCTGTCAGACCCACGGCTCTTTTTATTTTTGGTCTTACCTTCATCAGTGCCTTGAACCGCTTGGACTGGTAGTTCTTGAAACTTGACAATTCATCCACCACCAGCATATCGAATTCAAAGGGAACACCGCTTTTTTCAATCAGCCACTGCACATTTTCACGGTTGATGATATAAATATCTGCCTGTGCATTCAGTGCCGTCAGCCTTTCTGCTTCTGTACCTACTACCACTGAATACTGAAGGAGATGCAGATGCTCCCATTTTTCGATTTCGGCTCCCCATGTCACAGAAGCCACTCGAAGGGGTGCGATTACAAGAATTTTATGTACCTCGAAGCTGTCAAACAGCAAGTCTTCGATTGCAGTTAAGGTGATGGAAGTTTTACCTAGTCCACAATCCAAGAAAACTGCAGCAGTGTGATTCTGTTTAATGTATTCCACACAATATGACTGATAATAATGAAGGTCACTTCGTTTCAGCATTCTCCACCTCCAATCTCTCCAACTCCCGCAAAAAGCATCTAAGCTCACTATGAAACCTCGTATGCTCACCAACTGAAGGGAACACTACCAAATTTTCCGGAATATTGTTATATCTGTTTCCATCCCTGTGATGCACTACTTCCTCTGGTTTAAGTGGTCTGCCTAAGATTTTCTCTGCAATTACTCGATGTGCAAGTCTGCTGTAGATTTTTGAATACCCAGTGCATTCACCTTTTCCAAGATGAGCTTCTCTCAGCTTTTTTCTCGTTTCCTTTGTCATCCTGCTTGGATTCATACGCTCATTAATCTGTATCATATTTTTACTGATATTTGTAAAGTCCTTCAACGAATCATATCCATCAGGATTCTTTGCTTTATTACTAAAATCAGCAAGGCACTGTCTGCAGCAAAAGTGATGCTTTTTACCTTTCAACTGGGCAGCATCCCTTACAAATTCTTTTCCACACCAATCACATTGAATTGATAATTTCATCAATTATCCCTCCAATCTGCTCCTCACGGTCAAGGACATACACCCTAAATCCCAGACGCTCCAACAGTCGGTGTCTTGCTAATTGCAGCGGTCTTGGTTTTTCTCCCGGTGCTTTGACTTCCACAAAAGCGAACCTGCCATGTGGAAGAAGCACCAGCCTGTCCGGCATTCCATCGAAACCGGGAGATACGAACTTCGGACAAATCCCGCCATGCTTTTTTACTGCCGTTACAAGTTTCTGTTCTATTATTTTCTCACGCATGGTGTTTCACGCTTTCTTTGGGATCTGCAAGGTCATAGGCGGCATAGGATGCAGAGAGAAAATTGTCAATCGTTCTGCCTCTGTATTTCTTCGTACACCTGCTATTGTCGCTTACCGTATACTGACCGGAATAATCCTTTACAATCTGCAGGCGATGGTATTTGTAAGTTCTTACCCAAATGTTATCTGCAATCTCCTCCCATTTCTTTTTCACGAAATGCTGTCTGCGTCTGGAACGATTCTTCAATTTACGTTCACGCTCTTTCGCTGCAAGAATATCTCCCTCCATAATTCCTGCACAGATACATCCCACTTCAATATCCTCAAAATATCTGGGGTTACGCATGACATGAACATATCGCACTCGCTTACATCCGCAAAGTTCGCACTCGGTCAGAACCGCATCATCATAGTCCTCATCCTCTGCCACGTCATAAGTAATCATGCGCTCCCAGCCATCCAAGGGTGCGCCCCATTCTTTTAATTTCCTGATACACTTGGCTTTATAGCTTTCACTGTATAATTCCATCACTGACCTCCTAACTGTGAACAAGATAACGCACAACCACCACAAATTCCTCTTACGTGCGAATATGTGCGTATATGCGCCCTCGTACACGCTCTATTTCTTTAATTTTTATATTTTTGTACTATTAGCATTATTAAGCTGTGTTGTTGCACCTTGTGCCAAAAAGTCCCCTAAAACCGGGAACTTAAAGGTGAACAAATCTGGGTGAACAACCACTTGAACAAGCTGTTCCCTCCACTTGTGCATCGGTCTGCTTACTTTCGGGTATAAATTCTTTGCCTGCCATATAACGGGTGGCTCTTAAACTTCCCGGATTTCTCCCAGTCCTCAATGCGAGCCATAATGGACGCTATCGCATAAGAATCGGAAGGCTTAATATCTTCTTTATGCTTACCGAAGCATTCGCACCAAATCTCAAGATTGCATACGCTGTCCCTGCGTACTGCTCCTTTTGGCTGAGTTGGGTTGTCACGGTCACGGATAAATTCCTGACGCTTGTATATATCCATACTCTCCCAGCTTTCAGGCAAAAGTGTATCAAGATATTCACGCACAATACCTTCTCGGTCATCCTGCTCCATTGCTGCCTTCTGCTCACTGCTTGCCATAACTTCCAATTCGGCATCAAGGTAGAGTTTTTCGCCCTGCCCAACATACCAAAGTGCCTCTGCCCACATCTGGTCGACATCTTCCTGTGTAAGTTCCCACGGTTTCTTTTTGCCTGTTCCGGGAGTTTTCACATTCCAAAAGCGGCGATTACCTGTAATATCACGGAGATACCCATTCTCGGAATTAGTCGTACCAAAGAAAATGCACTGCCTTGGATGCGGTGTTACACGTCTGCCGAAAGAAGCACGGTACTTATCGTCCTGACGGGATACAAAGGCTTTCACCTTGTCCACATCCGCTTTTTTCATTCCCGCCAGCTCTCCGATTTCCAAAATCCAATATCCCTGCAGTTTTTCCGCAGCTGTTTTATCGTTCATATCCGAAAGGTTCAGACTATCGGAGTACCAGCTCATACCGATTTTGGCAATGAAGGTAGACTTGCCGATGCCTTGGGGACCGTTTAATACAGCCATCGTATCAAACTTAATGCCCGGTTCTTTGACACGCTTGACCGCCGCACAGAATGATTTCCGGCTGACTGCCCGCACATAGCGGTTATCCTCTGCACCCAAATAATCAATCAGCGAAGTTTCAATTCTTGGTATGTGGTCCCAATCCGGCAATGAATCCAAATATTCACGGATAGGATGGTAGGAACGGTCATCGGTTACCTTTGTCACTGCAATCTGATAATTACGGGCAGAAAAGGTGCCATAATTTTCGTCCACATAACAGATAAGCTGTGCATCGTCTGCATCCCTCCAAAACCTTGCAGGGTGCTGCCACGGCACTTCGCCTTTAATCTCCATACCATCAGCCAGCTGATTAAATACAATCGGCTGCAGGTTTTCATCGTTTTCCATAATAAGAAGAATATTATGGAGGGTATTCAGAAGCGTCCCGCTTTTGTCATGCTCCAGTCCTTTTGTCCAATCATCAAATTCAAGCTTTGCTTTTTCCTGCTTTTCCTTTAAGGACAGTGCTTTCACACGTTCGTCCTTTGAAGCAAGCACCAGCATGGAGGAAAAGGACTTTTTTTCGCCCTCGTCACCGAATTTATGGATACGCACCAAGTCAAAAGCGTTCAACAGTTTTTCGCAGGCGGGGTCGGTGGCATGGTGGCTGTATACGAAAAGGTCATCATATATTACAACACCCGCCGTTCCTTCGCCGGGGATATAATCATATCTGCCGGAGCAGTCAGCTGTCGGTGCATATACATCGGATAAGTATTCCGAAATTACATTCTGGATAGTGCCATAGGCACGACAGAATAAACCTACCATGCCTTCTTTTTCAAGTGGATTCTGCTGCTGCTTTGCGGCGGCCTTAATCACCTCAGACTGTCTGGAAGAAGTCGGCCACTGCGACACATCCCGCCAGTCCTCATATTTCTGAAGCAGTGCATCCACATCAAGCGGCTCTCCATCGTTTTCCTCGAAGATAAATTCTCCGTTTGAGGGGCAGGATGCCCAATACATCATACGGTTTGCCTGATAAGTGGAATCATCCATATAATCCATACCGATTGCCTTTGCCGCCATACGCATAACAGCTGGATATTCTTCCTCGGTAACCTCACGATTGAACCGGAACACAATACGCCATCGTGGATTTTCTGCTGTATGGCTGTGCGTGGAATATATAAAATATGTCACGTTTCCATACACGGAACGCACTGTATCGCATAGGTCAATATCCTGTGGCACATGGTCGGCATCAAGCAAACCAATCTGACGGCTGATTACATTACCGTTTTTACGAATACCGCCTTTCAGCCAGCCACCTACAAAGCCGCCAATGTCCTTTATATTACCACGCTGATTTTTGCTGAGTTTCGGATATTCTTCAGCGGTTTCGGAGGTACGGATAGGGGTGCGGTTACGCTGCTTGATATAGTCCCACTCGACTTCCTGATTTTTATACTTTTTATCTGTTCTGCGGTTGCAGATGGATACCTTCACTTGCATTCCCATTCGCTTCTGCCTCCTTCAAATCACTGCCGAAATATCGCAGTCTGTAATTTTTCCTTTTGGCTCTCCTGATTTCTGCATCCATCCCAGCAGATATGCTTTCGCCAAACACCCA
>JAQVCW010000027.1:0-15507 GCA_028689585.1 Lachnospiraceae bacterium
TGACCGCACCAAAACAGAACCGCAGGGCCTGCGGGGATAGCCTGCTGATACTTGGCTCATGGGAGCTATTGAACAGGAAGCCCTCACTTCAAATCTTTGATTAAGTGGTGGGAGTGGGTCACGTATACGAAGTTCTATTCTGGAAAAGACCTGGTATTTCAGGAAGGCGATGTGTTCCGTATTGTAGTGCCGTTGGATGATAGATATTCCTTTGATATGGAAATTGGTTCAGAAACTACGAGTGAGACTAATGCGACTAATCATGAGACTAATCATGCGACTAATGCGACTAATCATGAGACTGATGCGACTGATTATTCTATTTCACTTACGGAAAATGAGCAGAGTGTACTGAATATGATACGGAGTAATCCGAAAATAACCCAAAATAAAATACTCTTTTCCACGCAAAAAGCCGCCTGTATCTCTACAAACGGCTTTTACGAAATTATTATTCGATTGCGATTTTGCTGACCTCGGCAAAATCGTGAAAACTCCCTATTCATCAAGTATTGGCGGCTCTTTTTTAGCCTTCAGCTTTTTCAGTTGCTCCTTGCCAATTTCAGCAATAAGCAATACCTTCCTGCGCCCGGAAATATGGGCGCATTTTCTCCCTTTTTGGGACAAAATATGCTATAATTTAAGAAATAAAGCACATGCAGAAAACGCAAAAAGCGTGTCCGTACTTTGCGCAGGCAATTCCCCGGAAACGGGACAATTACATGATTATGATTGGAAGAAAAGCTGGGAAATGCATAGGTGAAAGTACAGAACAGGTAAAGATGCAGCACAGATAAAAGTACAGAACAGATAAAGATGCGGCACAGGTGAGACGGCGGCACCGGGAAGGACAGAAGAATGATTAAAATTAATGCACTTGGGGATGCGTGCCCGATTCCTGTAGTGAAAACAAAAAAGGCTTTGGATGAGCTGCAGGGGGCGGAGCGGGTAGAGAAGCAGGTAGAGGTTCTGGTTGATAATGAAATAGCGGTTGAAAATTTATTGAAACTGGCAAAGAGCCGGGGCTGTGAAGCGGTATCCCGGCAGATGAAAGAGAAAGAATACAAGGTGGTCTTCAATGTGGGGGACAGCATCGGTCAGCCGGTGACTGGTGCGGATACAGACAAGCTCCGGAATCCGGCAGCAGAGATCGGCCGGGATACAGGTGCGAAAGCTGACGATACCGTAATTGTCATCAGTTCCTCAGAAATGGGCACCGGTGATGAGGTACTTGGAAAGCTGCTGATGAAGGGTTTTATCTATGCCCTGACTCAGTTGGATGCTCTGCCAAAAACTATGCTGTTTTACAATTCCGGCGCATTTCTGACCTGCGAAGGCTCAGATTCTTTGGAAGACATCCGCTTTCTGGAAGCGCAGGGAACGGAAATTCTCACCTGCGGAACCTGCCTGAACCATTACAAGCTGTCGGAAAAGCTGGCGGCAGGGACGGTTACAAATATGTACGTGATCGCAGAAACGATGGCGAAAGCAGGGAAAATCGTAAAACCATAAACTGTACCTGATGTTCCAAAGAAAGGAGGAAACAAATATGAAGAGATTTGTGATTGCCCTTAGCCGTGAATATGGAAGCGGTGGATTTGAAGTGGCCCAGAGGCTGGCGGATCATTTTGGAGTAGAATACTATGATAAAGATCTGATCCGGCTGGCAGCGGAGAAGCGGGGGATTTCCTCTGAAGTGGTAGAAGCGGCGGATGAGACGAAGGCAAAACCATGGGAGCCGCCCATACCTGGCGGTCTGACGGTATTCAATGACCGGCTGTTCGACATTCAGTCTCAGATTATCCGGGAGAAGGCTTCAGCGGAATCCTGCATTATCATAGGGCGGTGCGGGGATAAGGTATTGGAGAACAACCCGGAATGTATCAGCGTATTCATCTTTGCAGAGAAAGAATTTAAGGTGAAGCGAATCAGAGAAGCGGCGGATATCACCACAGAGGAGGCAGAAAAGCTGATCAAAAAAGTGGATAAATCCAGAAAAGCGTATTACCATTATTACACGGACGGAAAATGGGGCCAGGATTCCAATTATGACATTGCCCTGAGCACCTCTAAATTCGGAATCGATGGGGTGGTGAATGCTGTGATCAGCATTGTAAACAATTTTATAGAAATGGAATAGGCCGAAAGTAAAAAACACAATTTAGCCTGAGGCTAAATTGTGTTTTTTATGTTAAAGTTTTCTTTCGTAATGCTATCATTTGAATAATTATTATTTCAAAGGTTATCATTTGAATAATTATCTTTCGTAATGCTATCATTTGAAACGTTATCTTTTGGACATTAATTTATCTTTATCTTCCGTTTTTCGGCTTTTTTCTCTTAAGTACGGCATTATAATACACGAAAGTAGATATGCTGTCAATCCTTTTTTGTGAAAATTTTGAAGATTTTTGAAGAAAAAAAGGAAAAAAATATTGCGATTAAAACTATTGTAATAAAATTAATTATATTGTAAAATGTAGCTATGCATTAGCAGAAGAAAAGGAAGTGGTTGTGTCAAATTTTCATAAAAAACTTGACACAACCACTTGTTGAAGATAAATTTAATATGGGCTGAGGTTCAGGCTGTATCAAGGATACTATGAAAATGATGTGCAGCGCCAACCCATTTGCGCAGGCAAATTTAGGATGGACTGAGGTTCAAATGAGGGAGGAAATAGGGATGAAGAAAATCAGGACACTTTTTTTAAGCCTGTTATTATTGGTCTGCTGTCTTTTGCCGGCAGGGAAAGCAGAGGCGGCCAGCGCCAGGCGGTTATTTACGCTGGTGATCAATGATGGCTTTGTGTCACAGAATGTTCCGGTCTATCAGTATTCGGACGGTACGGTGGCGGCGAAGAAGAGCCTTCGCACTTTATCTGTCTATGCCGGGGCAAAACAGGCTGCTGTTTCTATAAAGGAAAAAACTGCTTATTACAAAAATATGGCAAAAAGCATTGTGTATAAAAAAAGTGCCGCATTATCTGCGGCTACGAAACTGTCATTTACGGTAAAGCAAAAGGATGGAAGCCGGAAGACATTTCAGATTAAGCTGATCCGGCCGGCCATGCCGAAGATTACTGCACTGACAGCTTCTCCTTCGTCCGGTGCGGGATGGCTGCCATCTGCTTCCTCCAAGCTGTCGGTGAAGCTGAAATTTGGCTCCAGCGTGGCTGTGAAGGCGTATTATAAGGTGAAGGACAGCAGCGGGAAGCTGGTTTACAGTAAGGTACTTGGAACCAGAAAGAGCGGAACCTACACGAACTCCTGGGATGGAAAACCATCTTCCGGAAATGAAGCCGGTCTGTCTTCCACGGAGTATGTCCCGGCAGGGGCTTATAAACTGACGGCATATCTGCGGTATACAGTGGGCGGCAAAAACAAATATATTAAGAAAACCACAGGGGTTACCGTAAAGGAGAATACGGATTCCGGTATCGGTACCACTCCGGGCGATACTGAGAATACAGATAAGGCATGGAGCTGGAAGGTGTATCTGGCGGGAAATGACACCCTGGACTATCTGGCAGAGGTTATCTGCCGCCAGGTGCTTACCGATGGAATGACGGAGCTGGAGCGGGCCAGGGCGATTTACAACTGGTGCGCATCGAACCTGAAGTATGACCGGGGTGACGTCAGCATGAATGGTACAGGAAAGGCCTACATGGACATCAAGAGCGCAAAGGCGAAAGCCGCGATCAAGGCATACGGAAAACAGATTGATGCCATGAAATCATCTGGGAAAGCCGATGACAACAGCAGGGACAATTACTTTGGAACGTCCGCCGGCATGGTGGCGATCCGGACTGACTGGGCCGGAGGCGGTCTGGTGTTTAGAAAAGGTGACTGCCTTATCATGTCCATTGTCTATATTACCCTGTGCCGTCATGCAGGTCTGACTGTGGATCTGGTGGAGAATGACAGCAGTGCAGGGCATCATTTCTGGAATGTGATCCAGATTGGCGGAAAATACTATATGGCGGATGTGAACCAGGCTTCATCAAGCTTTTTCCTGAGGGGAACAAAGTTTTTCTATTCCTATCCCCTTTACAGTACTGTGCTGAAAACATCCCAGTACGCAATAGCAAAGAAAGTCAGTGCATCTGACTGTCCGGGAAGGTAGATTAGAGTGAGGGAGTGTCCCTGCCTCGCGATGCGGCGGGAAGCAATTCACTCTGCGCGGCGGGGAGCATTCCCCGCTGGGATGTAAGCCTTCTGCGGGATTGCAGAGGCGCACAGAGTATGCCTCGCAGCAGGAACGCAGAGGCGCACAGATATGCTTCGCAGCAGGAACGCAGAGGCGTTCTTAGATGGCAGGATAAAAATAAAACAGAAGTGTGAGGAACCGGTAACAATGGCAAAATTGGGAGTAAACAGAGACAATCAAAAAAAGACGAACAGGGGGATTGTGTTGCGTTTGATTGCCACCAGACAGTGTACTTCCCGGGTAGAT
Source organism: Lachnospiraceae bacterium (assembly GCA_028689585.1). Classification (GTDB taxonomy): domain Bacteria; phylum Bacillota; class Clostridia; order Lachnospirales; family Lachnospiraceae; genus Merdiplasma. The sequence goes on from JAQVCW010000027.1 coordinate 4,454, forward strand.
TTGTCCAGAATGACAGGCTTGACGAAAACGGCGATTTCCCAGATTGTGAATGAACTGATTGAAAAGAATTATCTGATTGAGACGAAGAAGGAGAATACGTCGGAGCTGGGGAGAAATCCCGTGGGACTGGATATTTCCCCCAGGGCGCCAAGATATGCGGGAGTTCTGGTGCAGAGAGGGTACTGTGAAGCTGTTCTTTGTGACATGCAGCTAAATGTTCTGAAGATAGAGAAGATTAAAAAGGAATGGATGGATGCAGCAGAGCTGATGCAGGCTGTCTATACACTGCTGGATCATATGCTGGAAGGGGAGACCAATGTATCCGGAATTGGTGTGGCGTCCATCGGACCGGTCAGCATCAAAGAAGGAATGATTGTGCATCCGCTGTATTTTAATGAGGTCGAAAATATTGAGATCCGCAAACAGCTTGAGGAAAGATATCTGCTGCCGGTTTACTTTGACCATGACAATCAGAGTGCTGCCCAGGCGGAACAGTTGTATGGAAACGGAAGGGGATATCAGGATATTCTGCTGCTCAGCGTGGGGCGTGGAGTAGGCTGCGGTATTCTTGTGGAGGGACAGCGGTATCACAGCTATTCCGGGTACGCTCCTGAGATCGGGCATATTTCCATTGATTATAATGGAGTCCCCTGTGTCTGCGGAAATGTGGGATGTCTGGAGCGGTACGTGAATTCTCCTGTAATGCTGGCCCGTTTTCGGGAGACCACCGGTCTGGACCGCAGCTATGAGGAATTCTGCCAGATGGAGGATGATCCGCAGGTGGATGAAATCATGCGGGATATGATCCACAAACTGACCAATGCGATCGTGAGCGCACTGAATATTCTGAATTCGCAGATCATACTGGTATGTATGGACTGCGTCATCTGGCCGGAAAAATATATCCGGATGATCGAAGAAGAGGTGAACCGGAAGAAGTTCGGAAACCGGGAGGTGCGTGTTCCGGTGAAAAAGGCATATTTTCTGGAGCGGACTCAGGTGCTGGGAGCGGCCTGCAACGCAATCAATCCGCTGTTCCAGGGAGAGCAGTTTTAGTGTTTGCAAAAGACAAAGGAATCGGATACCAAAAAAGGCATCTGGTTTCTTTTTTTATACAAATATAACAAAAAAAATGACAGAAAATCGTTAAAAATATCAAAAAAACAATTAGTGTATTGACTTTATTAATTAAGAATATTATACTCAAAGTATCTGGAATAACGATAGACAGCGCAGACAAATAAATGACGAGACGATGATTCTGTCAGCCCATTTGCAAAAGGCAAATTCAGGAGGGCAGATGTTCGAATGAAGGAGGAAAAGACGATGGTAGATGTGTACAGCATTGGTGAGATGGTGATTGACTTTATTCCCGGAAGTGAGGAAGCCAGCTATATCAGAAAGGCCGGCGGTGCTCCTGCTAATGTGGCAATTGCAGTAGCGAAAAATGATCTCTCTGCCAGCATGTGCTGCAAAGTAGGAGAGGATGACTTTGGCCGTTTCCTGATGAAGACGCTGGAGGAATATAAGGTAAAGGCAGCCTGCCCAAAGCTTTGTGAAGAGGCGATTACCACGATGGCATTTGTATCTCTGGCAGAAGACGGAGAGAGAGTATTTACCTTTGCAAGAAAACCGGGAGCAGACATGTTTCTGACGGAAGAGGATGTGAAGGAAGAGGATATTGAAAATTCCGCGATCATTCATGCAGGTTCCTGTTCTCTTTCTGCGCAGCCGGTAGCTTCCGCTACCGTAAAGGCCATGAGAGTGGCGCATGAAAAGGGAAAGCTTGTCAGCTTTGATGTGAACTACCGCAACCTGATGTGGAAGGATGATCAGAAGGCCTGCACTCAGGCGGTGATGGACATTTTGAAATATGTGGATCTTCTGAAGATTTCAGAAGAAGAGGTAGAGATGATGGGCGGAGAAGCAGCGCTTCCGGAGCTGATGAAGAAGGAAGGCATTACACTTCTGATCGAGACACTCGGTTCGGAAGGCGCTCAGGCATTTTTTGGCGGCGAAGTGATCCGTATCGCAGGCCGCAGGGTAAAGGCTGTGGATGCTACCGGAGCAGGAGATGCGTTCTGGGGCGGATTCTTATCCAGCCTGAGAATTCAGGGCGTGAATACAGCGGCGGATCTCACTGCTGATATTATCCGCACAGCGATGGAATACGGCAATGTATCGGGATGCATCTGTGTACAGAGCAAGGGCGCCATTGTGTCGATCCCGACCCGCGCACAGATTGAAGAATATCTGAAAGAGAACCTGTAAAAAATAGAACCTGTAACTTTGAATTGAAAACAGAGGAGGAAATGTGAAAATGCAGTCAGTATGGAATGAAAAATGTATTATCTCACCGTCGTTGATCTGCCTGGATATGTGTAATCTGGAAAGTCAGATCAGAATTCTGGAGGAGTCCGGGATCAAAATGCTTCACGTAGACATTCTGGACGGGCATTTCAGCCCGAGTATGCCGCTGGGACTGGATACGGTACGTCAGCTCCGGGCGAAGACAGACCTGCAGTTTGACTGTCATGTGATGGTGACAGAGCAGGATTATTTTGTGGATGAGCTGCTGGATATCGGAGTGGAGCAGATTGTGTTTCACGGTGAAACCCAGCCTCATATTGACGGAATGCTGAACCGGATCCATGCAAAAGGAGTCAAGGCAGGCGTTGCTCTGAAACCGGCTACTCCTCTTTCTATGGTTGATTATGTGCTGGATAAATGCGATACCGTGCTGCTGATGCTGATTAATCCCGGCTATGCTTTTGTCAAGGGAGAGCAGCAGGTGACTTACGCAGATCGTAAGATCAAAGAACTTCGCAGGATGATCGATGACAGAGGTCTGAAGACGAAGATCGAAGTGGATGGGCGTATTTCACCGCAGAACATGATCGATTACGGAAAGAAGGATGTAGACATTGTCGTAACCGGAAGCACCTGCATCGATAAAAAAGATATGGCCGGCAGCTTCCAGAAACTGAACGCGATCCGCCAGAGCCTGTAACATAACATGCAGCGTCAGCCCCATTTGCTGAAAGCAAATTTTAAATGGGCTGACGTTCTAAAGAAGGAGAAGAAAAATGACATTTAAAGAGAATTATGAACAGTCCTGTACGGACGTAATTGCAGAATTGAATAAAACCCTGACAAGCATTGATGCTGCTTCCCTGGAGCTTCTGACGAAGGAAATCCTGGCGGCAGATCAGGTATTTTTTGTGGGCGTAGGACGCGTGATGCTGGCTCTGCAGTGTGTCTGCAAGCGTCTGGCTCATCTGGGCATCAAAGCTCATTATGTGGGTGAGATCACAGAACCGGCAATTACCAAAAATGACCTGCTGATCGTGGGCTCCGGCTCCGGCGGATCCCTGTTCCCCCTGGGGATTGCAAAAAAAGCAAGAGCGGTGGTGGGCTGCAAGATCGTACATATCGGTTCCAATCCAAACAGCGAGATGAAGGATATCTGTGATTTCATGGTTCGTATCCCGGTCCGCACAAAATTCTATCTGGAAGACGAAATTGATTCCTGCCAGCCGATGACCTCTCTGTTTGAGCAGAGTGTGCTGCTGCTGGGAGATGTGCTGGCGAAGATGATCATCGAGGAGAGACAACTGGATATGAAATCTCTGTGGCAGTATCACGCAAATCTGGAATAAGATATCCGGAATAAGATATCCGGAATAAGATATCCGGAATAAGATATCCGGAATAACATATCCGGTCAGATAAACAAAAAAGCGGGGACGGATGCCGGAGTGTGTCCGCCTCACGGCAGATGAGGACAAAAAAATGAGCAGAAAATCAGAAATCATGAAATATATGGGCAGTATGCAGCAGGTGGCTTACGTTCGCCCGGTCACTTTGACAGAGGGCAGATCCTCAGGACTGAAAGCCTTTGAGGTAAAAAACGGCTGCCTGACTTATCAGATTCTTGCGGACAAGTGCCTGGATATGAGTTCGGTGTCTTATAAGGGTATAAACATCAATTTTCTGTCCAAACCGGGACTGCAGGGACGGAATCCTTACGATACCAACGGGGATGAGGCGATCCGCAGCATCATGGGAGGCTTTTTCTTTACGTCAGGTCTGGAAAATATCTGTGCTCCCTGTACCATTGACGGCACGGATTATCCGATGCACGGCAGAATCCGCACCACGCCAGGAGAACATCTGAGCGGGGATGCCCGCTGGATGGAAGAAGAATATCATCTGACAGTCAAAGGGGAGATGCGGGAAGCAGCTCTGTTTGGCGAGAATATGGTACTGCGCAGAGAGATCGGCAGTGTATATGGGGAGAAGACCATTACGGTGACCGATGAGATTGAAAATGAAGCTTATCGGGAAGAACCGCTGATGCTTTTGTATCATATCAATATGGGATATCCGTTCCTGGATGAAAATACAGAGCTTATGATTCCCACCAGAAAAGTGACAGCCCGTGATAAAGATGGAGAAGGCCATGAAGCAGAGTACAATCACATGGATGTACCGAAGGAAAATGAGCCGGAATACGTGTTTATCCATGATCTGAAAACAGACGATCAGGGAAATACGGAAATTCTGGTGCTGAACCGTCCTCTCGGACTGGGGCTGAAGCTGGCCTACAATACGAAGTTCCTTCCGTATTTTATGGAATGGAAATCTACCGCATCCGGAGATTATGTGATCGGTCTGGAACCATCCAACTCCAGCGTTTACGGCAGACCATTCCACGAAGAACGAAATTCGGTGCACACGCTTGCTCCTTTTGCAAAAGAAACCAATATCCTGAAGTTTACCATTCTGGATGGGGAAGAGGAAATCAATGCGGCTGCGAAAGCATTTGCCGCAAAATATGATCTGTAAAAATCAAAAATCCCCGCAGGCCAGGGCTGCCTGTGCGGAACTGTCTTTTTAAAAATCACACCTCAGTGGGGGAGTGCCCCCCGCCTCGATAGGCGGTGGGCAGCAATTTAGTCTCAGAGGCGTTCTTGAATTCGGCACTGCTTATTCCAACAAAAAGGCAAATTGTATAAGGTAGACAGAATGAGAAAAATACTTTCTGCAACTTTTAAATAAAAAATGGCAATATGCACAAAAACAATGGACTGTTTTGTTGCACAATATCGAAAATGCAATTAGTGTATTGACTTGACTCGGCAGTTAGCATATAATAAAGTCAGTTGACAAAGTGTAGTTTACATGACACGGAGTATCTATGCGAGAAAAGGAGACTAACATGAAACGTTCAAAAATTAATGCAGTAATCAAAGAATTTGAAGCAATGTTACAGGAATACAAGTTTGCACTTCCTCCATTCCTGAGCTTTACACCGGAGGAATGGGCCGAGAAAGGTCACGAATATGATGAGATCCGTGACAATGCACTTGGCTGGGATATTACCGATTATGGCGAAGGCAATTTTGAGACAAAGGGCCTGTCACTGATCACCATCCGCAATGGAAATGTACATGATCCAAAGTACACAAAATCTTATGCAGAAAAGATTATGATGCTCTATCCGGGACAGGTTTCACCGAACCATTTTCATTGGAACAAAATGGAAGATATTATTAACCGCGGAGGCGGAGACATCGTTTTCCATCTCTGGAATGCAGACAGAGAAGACGAAAGCAAGCTGCTGGATACCGATGTGGAGATCTGTTCCGACGGACGCCGTTATATGGTGAAGGCCGGTTCTGATGTGGTTCTGCATCCGGGAGAGAGCCTGTCTCTGTACCCATATTACTATCATGAGTTCATCATTCCGAAAGATTCAACAAAGGTACTGATCGGAGAAGTATCTATGTGCAATGATGATAATACAGACAATCGTTTCTTTGAGCCGCTGGGACGTTTCCCGACCATCGAAGAAGATGAAGCACCGTATCGTCTGCTTTGCAACGAGTATCCGGCTGCAAAAGACTGATCGAAGCAAGATAAAGTAAGTGATGCCTGCACCGGTCTCTGACTGGTGAAAGGCTAATATGAAAGGAGTAGAGTGATGAGCGAATATGTTGTATTAATGGAGCACATTACGAAAACCTTCCCTGGAGTAAAGGCACTGGATGATGTTCAGCTTCATTTGAAGACTGGCGAAGTCATGGCGCTGCTGGGGGAAAACGGAGCTGGAAAATCTACCCTGATGAAAATTCTTTCCGGTGTATATACAAGAGATTCCGGGAAGATGGAGATCTTTGGACAGGACATTGTCGGTGATCTGAACACAAAACAGGCTCAGGATCTGGGCGTGGCGATCATTCATCAGGAATTGAACATGTGTCAGCATCTGACTGTTGCAAATAATATGTTCCTCGGACGGGAGCTGATTAAAAACGGCCGGCTCGATACGAAAGAGATGAACAGACAGGCGCAGGAGCAGCTTGCAAAGCTTGGTATTATGGATCTGGATCCCAATGCAACGGTAGGTGATCTGCCGGTTGGACGTCAGCAGATGGTAGAGATCGCTAAAGCACTTCTGATCAATGCCAAAGTGCTGATCATGGATGAGCCGTCTTCTTCTCTGTCCAATGCAGAGATTACGGAGATGTTCCGTATCGTTCATGAGCTGAAAGCCATGGGAACTGCGATTGTCTATATCAGTCATCGTCTCCAGGAGCTTCACAATATCGTAGACAGTGTGACCATCATGCGTGATGGTAAATACATAACAGAAGGCAAGTTCAAAGATTTTACCATGGAAGAGATCATTGCCAACATGGTTGGCCGTGAGATCACCAATCAGTTTCCAAGGGATCAGGTAGCGCGGGGCAAGAAGATCCTGGAGATCAAGAACCTGAATGCGGGACGTATGGTTCGGGATGTGAGCTTCGACCTCTATGAAGGAGAAGTGCTTGGTTTCTCAGGTCTGGTAGGCGCCGGACGTACCGAGACCATGCGTGCGATCTTCGGAGCAGATGTGAAAGAGAGCGGCGAGATCATTCTGGACGGCAAAAAGCTTACGATCCGCAAGCCGGATGATGCAATCCGTCAGGGTATTGTGCTTGCACCGGAAGACCGTAAAAAAGAAGGTTTGTGTACAAAGCTTTCCATTCGAGACAACATTGCTTTGCCGAACTTGGATTTGATTTGTAATTCTACCGGAAAAATCAATAAAAAAATAGAAGATGAAATGATAGAAAAAGGCAAAAATTCTCTTACGATTAAGATGCCGGGGCCGGATTCTCAGGCCGGAAGTCTTTCCGGTGGTAATCAGCAGAAGGTGGTAGTTGCCAAATGGCTTGCCAGAGAGTCCAGAGTGGTCATCTTTGATGAACCTACCCGTGGTATTGATGTGGCGGCTAAGGTCGAGATCTATCAGATCATTAACACCCTGAAAAAGCGTGGTATCGGTGTAATCATCGTATCTTCGGAGATGCCGGAGGTTATGGGTATTTCAGACCGGGTTATCGTTATGTGCAACGGTAAGGTTACCGGAGAAGTAGATCCGCGTACGGTATCAGAAGAAGAGATCATGACATATGCTACCCAGTTTGGTGAAAATGCAAGCTGAGAGATTGATTATTCTGGGGAGACAGCCGTTTCCCAAATGATTGTAGTCAGTAAATCCAACAAGTAAAAGGAGTGTAATCTGCTATGGAGAAAAAAAACTCATTCCATAAATTTATGTCAATTCCGGGTATGGCATCCGTACTTACTGCGTTTGTCGGTGTAGTAATCCTGATGATTATTTTTACATTTATGAACCCGAACTTTATATCCCAGAGAAATCTGGTGCCGCTGTCACGTTCTATCTGCCCGTATCTGCTGGTAGGTATTGGACAGGGTATCGTGTGTATTACCGGTAACATCGATCTTTCTATCGGATCCGTTCTCGGTATGTCCGCTATGATTTCTGCTACATTGATCTGCAATGGAGTAAATCCGATCCTTGCACTGGTCATCACCATCATCGCATGTCTGGCTGTTGGTGTGGTAAACGGTGTTCTGGTTGGTAAATTCAAACTGCCGCCATTTATCGGAACTCTGGGCACCATGACAATCTGCCGTGGTCTGGCTGAGATCGTAAACGGAAACTACAACACCGGTGATATCGGAACTTCCGGTATGGCTACTGCCATCCGTGACATTTTCTACTACGGAAAAGTTGGTTTCATCTATTATGGTGTTATCGTATCATTGATTATCTGGTTTGTATTTAACTATATTATGAATTATACCCGTACAGGGCGTCATATTTATGCAATCGGTTCCAACGTGGATGCAGCCAGACTTTCTGGTGTTGATGTATTCAAGACAACTACTGTTGCATACCTGATTTCCGCATTCTGTTCCTGTATCGCCGGTTTTATCACCATGGCGGCAGCAGGTATGGGTTCCATGCAGGCAGGCTTAAGCTACGAGATGTATGGTGTAGCGGCAGCCGTTATTGGCGGTATCTCTACCCTGGGCGGCAGCGGACTGCTGGTAGGTACCATTGCCGGCGCTTCCGTATGGGCTATTCTTCAGAATGGTCTGACTCTGGCAAATGTTCCGGTAGCAATCCGTAACATCGTTATCGGTGTGATCGTAGTTGCATGTGTACTTCTGGATATCATGCGCCGTAATGGTGTGAAGCTTGGCAAGAAGAAATAATTTATCGGTTTACCGATTGGTAATATTTTAGTATTGATGCAGTATCCAAATTATTTTACTCTGTATTACAAAGGCAATCATGCCTTTGCAAATAAAACCTATTTCAAGGAGGATTTTAAAATGAAAAGAAAAGTGTTCGCAATGCTCATGGCAACTAGTATGGTAATGGGACTTACCGCAGGAATCAGCTTTGCTGAGGAAGCTGCACCGGTAGAAGCAAAAGTGGCTCTGATCACCATGGATCAGATGGATGTTCACTGGGTACGTCTGGAAGCAGCAGCAGAAGCAAGAGTTGCTGAGCTGAATGAAGCAGGAAGCAATATTACATTGAACTGGCTTGCTCCGGAAACCAAAGATAATGCACAGCAGATCCAGAAAATTGAATCCGCAATCGCTGATGGCAACGAATATATCATTATCGCTTGTAATGATGCTACTTCTTGCAACAACGCTCTGCAGGAAGCTCTGGATGCAGGCATCAAGATCATTTATGTTGACGCTCCTGCAACCTTAGAAGGTTCCGCTACTTTCGCTACCGATAACTACCAGGGAGGTGTTCAGGCTGGCGAGTACATGCTGAAAGTCCTGACCGATGCTGGTTTGACCGAAGGAACCATCGGTATCGTAGACGCTCAGGCTGGTGTAGACTCCTGCCAGAACCGTTATGATGGATTTGCTTCCGTATTCGAAGGAACAGACTTCACTCTTGGCGAGCGTCAGTATTCTGATGGCGACAACGCAAAAGCTCAGGAAATCGCAAACACTCTGATCGCTAACGGCGCTGTAGCTCTTTACGGAACCAACGATGGTGCTACCAATGGTGCAGCAGCAGCAGTTGCAGATGCAGCTAAAAATGACACTACAGTTTACTGTGTAGGCTGGGACAAATCAGACTCCAACATCGCTCATGTTGAGGGCGGCGAACTGTTAGCATTCATGGCTCAGAACCCGGACGTAATGGGATCAGACGCTATTGATGCAGTAGTTTCCCTGGCTAACGGCGAAGACCTGGCTGGCGAAGTAGTTGATACAGGTGTTTCTACCGTATCTGCTGAAAACGTAGCTGACTTCAAATAAGTCGAAAAATCAAACAGCATTGCTGTCAAATGTGCTCCCGGCCAGAGGCCGGGGGCCTTTTTTAATGGGGACGGTTCTTGGGGCGGGGTGGGTTCTTGGGTGAGGGGGACGGTTCTCGGGAGAACCGTCCCCGCCGGGAGAACCGTCCCCACCCGGAGAACCGTCCCCACCCGGAGAACCGTCCCCACCCGGAGAACCGTCCCCACCCGGAGAACCGTCCCCGCCCGGAGAACCGTCCCCACCCGGAGAACCGTCCCCGCCCGGAGAACCGTCCCCGTCGCAAGAACCGTCCCCCATTCAACCCCGCCCCGGCGATCCTCCATCGATGTCATTATCATATCCTGCAATTTGGAAAAAAGGAATGAACAGAATAATCAGGAATATGAACAAAAAAGAACCAATGGATAAGTGTGGGTTGTCACCGGCATTAATTCCAGTTATACTGAATAATAAGAAAAAACCGAGTATTTCTGATAAAATATAACCTAAATTCGACACTTTGAGCTGGAAGGAGGAATAGATGAGAAATAATGAAATCTGCACATTTTTGACCAGTATTCATGAGGAAAATATAAAATTGGTTTCCTGCGAAAAGATAAAGGGTGACAGTACAAAATGGAATTATAAAAAGCACAGCCATTCTTATATAGAAATCATCTTTTTTAAAAACGGAAAGCTTAATGTGGATTCTAATGGAAACAGAATGCAGGTTGTTACCTATAATCTGCTTTTTTACCCACCGGGTGTAGCGCATCAGGAATATAAAAACCCGGATATAAATCAGGAAGTGATTGAAATAGGTATAGATATTGGAAATGTGATTTTCACACCGGATTATTCATTTAAGCTGACAGATGAAAGAGGTGTTTTTCTGTTTTTATTTGAGCAGATCTGGTGGGAATACAGCCATAGTTCAGAAACGGCAGAACAGGTGATTCACACATACATCAAGGCTATATTTTTATATTCTATCCGTTATTTTAAAAAACAGCCTTTTTTGAAATCGAATCTGGTTTCATTTGTAACAGAATATATCTTAAATAATTACAGAAAAGAAATTTCCACGGAAAAGCTGGCTTCGATGTGTATGGTCAGTGTATCTTACTTGAATCGGATTTTCCGGAGGGAAACGGGCACAACACCGATCCGGTATGCCAATCAGCATCGGGTTACAATTGCAAAACAGCTTCTGGTTACCACCGACATGCCAGTGGAAGAAATAGCAGAGCATGTCGGATATGAAAATGTAAATTATTTTTGGCGTGTTTTTAAGAAAGCAACAGACTGCTCGCCATCGGAATACCGGAAAATGTTTGAAAAGAAGAAAGAAGGCTGAGTGGGGACGGTTCTTCGAGGGAGGGACGGTTCTTTGGCACCAGAATTGAGCCAAAGAACCGTCC
>JAQVCW010000027.1:15607-50930 GCA_028689585.1 Lachnospiraceae bacterium
CTCCCTCAAGAACCGTCCCTCCCTCAAGAACCGTCCCTCCCTCAAGAACCGTCCCTCCCTCAAGAACCGTCCCTCCCTCAAGAACCGTCCCTCCCTCAAGAACCGTCCCTCCCTCAAGAACCGTCCCTCCCTCAAGAACCGTCCCCCCTCAGACCGGAAAATGTTTGACAAATCAGCACAAATACCTTATGATAGGAAAGTTCACGAATTGAACTAATTGGAGGATGATATGGGGGAAATGGAATGTGGGAAAGAAATCCTGAATAAAGAGGATGTCAAGGAACAGCTTCTGGATGCGTGGCTGAAGCTTTCTTCCAGTATCAGCAATCACAGGCTGGTTTCGGGGGTATCTTTTAATGAGGCGTTGATCTGCAACATTTTATATAGACAGTACAGCCAGGATCCGTCAGGGATGATGACGGCAACGGAATTGTGCCGCCAGACACATATTTTGAAATCCCAGATGAATGCCATTTTAACTTCGCTGGAAAAAAAGCATATGATTTTCCGGCAGCGGTCTGAAAATGACCGGAGACAGATTGAGGTGCGGATTGCGCCGGATCATCTGGAGGTGTACTATGAGAATCATGCACGTATTCTGCAGTTGGTGAGCCGCCTGCTGGAGCGGATCAGTGAAAAGGAAGGGCTGAATGCGGCCCGGATGCTGAATTATCTGGCGGCGAGCTTTGAAGAAGTGATAGAAGAAAAATAAAAAGAAAAATAATAAAAAACAATAAGGAGAAAAATAGAATGGCAATCAGAATACTGACCGATACGGCATCGGAATGCAGCAAAGAATATCAGACGGAAAAAGGGGTTACAATCATCCCCATGAGTCTTACCTACGGGGAGGAGACTCTGCAGGATGGAGTGGATATCAGTACGGCGGAGTTTTATCATAAGCTGGTGGGCGAAAAGGCAATTCCGGTTACCTCTCAGCCTTCGCCGGAGCTTTTTCTGAATGAGTTTGAGAAGGCGAAAGAAGCGGGAGACAGTGTGATTGCAATTTTGCTGTCCAGTGCTCTCAGCGGCACGGTGCAAAGTGCCACTCTGGCAAAATCAATGGCGCATTATGATGAAATCTATATTGTGGATACGCTGAATGCTACGGCGGCCGGCCGGATTATGGTGGATGCGGCACTGATGTGGATAGAAGAGGGAAAAAATGCGGAGAAGATCGCCCGGGCGTTGGAAAAGCTGAAAGAGAGGGTGCGGGTGCTGGCCGTGATTGATACTCTGGAATATTTGTACAAGGGAGGCCGTCTGACAAAAGCGGAAGCGGGACTGGGGACATTGGCGAATATTAAGCCGGTCATCACCCTGCAGGAGGGCCAGGTGAAAATCCTGTCCAAGGCGATGGGCCGGAAACGTGCTATGCGCCAGCTTATGGATCAGATGAAGCACAAACAGATTGACCGAAGATTTCCGGTTTATCTGATTTATTCTGAAAATAAAGAGAATTGTATCAATTTTCAAAGCAGTGCCGGAGAAAAAGGATTGCTGCCGGGAGAGGAGCCAATGCTGGAAATCGGGCCTACGATAGGTACTCATATCGGCGGAGGAGCTTTTGGTGTCGTATTTGTGGAACGCGGCGAAAAAGCATAAAAGGTTTTGAATGATGATATCCCCCCCACGGGGTTGTGCGGGGGGATTTTTTCTGTTAGTATTTTAATTTGAAGCAGATAAGATTACCACCCCGACCGGTGGTGAGCAGGCGGCAAATCGCTGCGCTGCATCCTGGCAGGGACGGCAGAGGTGCACTGAGACAGTAATCAGCAGAAGCAGCCGGCAAGCAGGTCAAAAAGGACACACGGAGGATGGGATATGTTTGTAAATATTTTTTTGTTTGATGATTTTGATACACTGGATGCATTTGGACCGGCGGAGATATTTGGCAGTGTGCAGGAGCATTTTTATATCCGTTATATCTCCATGAACGGAGGCATTGTAAACAGCAGCCAGGGAGTCAAGGTGTGGACAGAACCGCTGAATCCGGATGAAATTGAGGATATTCTGATTTTGACAGGAGGCAGAGGAGTCAGAAGCTTTGTGCGCCTGGAAGAGAAAAATCTTCCCCTGCTGAAAAAGGCGGTGCAGGAGGCGGATCTGTGTCTGATGACGGAAAATGCTTCCGCTATTCTGGCCTCCAGCGGACTGCTGTTTCAGCGGCAGGTGGCGGATTATGATTACGATGAGAACTGGAAGCGGATGTTTACCGTAGGGATCACCCATGTGCCGAATGTGAGATGGCTGATGGACGGTAAATTTTATTCCTGCAGCAGCGCCATGGCCAGTCTGGATATGGCTCTGGGAGTGATCGCTGATACCGTCGATATTGATGTGGCTTTACATGTGGCGGAGAAGATCGGCTGTGAGTGGGATCCGGAAAGTGAAGGCGTGAACTGATGACCCCCTGGTTTGAAACGGTGCGGTAAGAAAAATATTATATTTAATTTTAAAATATATCGATGAAAAATAGGAATGTCAACATGATCCCCTGGTGGGTTGTGCGGATATTCCTATTTTTTAAATGTGTAGATTGAAAAAAAGCATTTTACGGAAGAAAAATAATTGAAGAAGAAAAACAGTATGCCAGAATGAGAAAATCTTCCGGGCAGAGAACAGAAAAAGGACTGCTCCGGTGCCGTGAATGGTAAGCCTGCCATTCACAACCCATGCGGAGACATGGCATAACTGTGCAGAGCATGTCATGCGAAGCATGATGAACCTTGCAGCAAGAACGCAGGGGTGTTCTTGAATGTGGTGAGTTGTCACCGGGGGTGGGGGGATATCAGGAAGGAATCCCCCTTTGTTTCCCCGTATAAATTAGTGAGAATTTTTTTACCCCCGGGGTGGCTTGCGGGATTTCATTGGCAGTGATATAAATGACGGGTATTGAAAATTCGGGTATTCGGATTAAAAAACAGAACAAAGGAAAAGATGGAGAAAAGACAAATGGACAGAGGGAAAAAACATTTTAATCGGACGGAGCCGAATATGCCGCTGATTATTGCAATACTGGGGATTTTGGCTGTGGTGACCATGCTGCTGGCGATGGGGCTTGGCCCGGTATCTGTGACACCATGGAATACGGCAAAGATTTTATTGAAACAAATCCCGGGGATCGGAAATGGAATTCAGGCTACCTGGGAACAGTTGGATCAGAATATCGTGCTGGGCTTAAGACTGCCACGTGTATGTCTGGGTATGGTAGTGGGAGCCTCCCTGGCAGTCTGCGGCGTGACCATGCAGGCGCTGGTCAGAAATAACCTGGCGGATCCGTTTATCCTGGGGGTGTCTTCCGGAGCTGCGGCGTTTGCTACACTGGGAATGCTGTTTGGCGCTTTTTCGTTTTTGGGAACCTATTCACTGTCCATCAGTGCTTTCATTGGATCTGCGATTACGATTATCTTTGTATATATGATTTCCAGGGTTCGGGGACGGATTAATATCACACAATTGCTGCTTTCCGGTGTGGCGATTTCCATGATCATGGACGGTGTGACCAGTATCATCAAGCTGAGCGCGCCCAATGCCCTGGGGTTGCACAATGCGGAATTCTGGATGTCCGGCAGTCTGGCCGGCGCAAAGTGGGCTTATCTGAAGCTTCCCTTTGGAGTGCTGATCTTATGTCTCGTTTTTTTGATGGCACATTATCGTGGCCTGAATCTGCTTTTGCTGGGAGATGAGAGCGCAGGCGCTCTGGGAGTAAATGTGCGGAGGCTGCAGAAGGAACTGGTGCTGGTGGCCTCACTGATGGCGGGTGTTACTATCGCAGTCAGCGGAACTATCGGTTTTATCGGACTTATGGTACCCCACTTTACCCGGCTGCTGGTGGGGGGAGATCATAAAAAGGTACTGCCCATATCGGCACTTCTGGGCGGTATTCTGGTGGTCTGGGTGGATGTGGCGGCCAGGATGCTGATTGCTCCGGAGGAGCTGCCGGTAGGTATTCTGACTGCTGTAATCGGCGGCCCGATCTTTATATGGATGCTGAAAAAAAATAACCGGGAGAAGTAGGAGGAACGGGAAGATGCGGTTACGGGTAGAAAATTTAACCTATTCTTATGGAGATAAGGATGCAATAAACGGAGTGAGTCTGGAGGTAAATCAGGGGGAATTTGTCGGTCTGATCGGCCCCAATGGAAGCGGAAAATCCACGGTGCTGAAAAACATTTACCGGGGGCTGCAGCCGGATTCGGGAACCATTACAATGGACGGGGACAATCTGCTGAGGATGCCTTACCGGGAATCCGCATTGAAGATGGCAGTCGTAGGACAGGAGAATGATGTGCCGTTTGATTTTATGGCAGAGGAGATTGTGGCAATGGGACGCAGTCCGCACAAGAAGCTGTTTGATGCGGATAACGCTCAGGATAAAAAAATTGTTCATCATTCCCTGGAGCATGTAGGAATGGAAAAAATGGCCAAAAGAAATTATCTGCGTTTGTCAGGAGGCGAAAAGCAGCGTGTCATTATTGCAAGGGCGGTGGCGCAGGAAAGTGATTTCTATATTCTGGATGAGCCTACGAATCACCTGGATATCAGTTATCAGATGCAGATATTTGATTTTATGAAACGTCTGGAAAATGTAACGGTACTTTCTGCAATCCATGATCTGAATATGGCGGCATTGTACTGCGACCGGATCTATGTGCTGCAGGAAGGGAAAGTAGTTCTTTCCGGAACACCGGATGAGGTTCTGACCGAAGAGAACATCTATCAGGTATATGGAGTGAAAAGCTCCGTGGTAAAACATCCGATAACAGGCAGGAGAGCAATTACATTTCTGCCTGCGGGAATATAAAATAAGCGCAATCATGTAAAGCAATGCAGGAAACAGCAGTGCAGAAAACGCGAGGGTGCCGTCAGTGCATGGGCATTGAACAACAAGGAAAACAGAGGTGGTTATCAAATCATGGTCACCTCACAACAAACAACAGGAGGGTATGAAATGAAGAATTTAGTAGGTAAGGCAGCGGCGGTGGCCCTGTCAGCGGTAATGGCAGTATCTTTTGGCAGTGCTGCTTTTGCAGCAGAAGGCTATCCGGTTACGGTGGACAATTATGGAAGAGAAGTAACAATCGCGGATAAGCCGGAAAAAGTACTGACGCTTGGGCCGAACTGTACGGAACTGTTTGCGGCACTGGGACTGTCTGACCTGGTGGTGGGACGTTCCCTGATCAATCACAGCCGGGGACCGCTGGATGAATATGCAGATAAGGTAAATGCGATTCCGGAGCTGAATTATTCCAGTGCGACCAGAGAGGCGATCATTTCCAGCGGAGCAGATTTTATCTATGCTCTGGACTGGGAGATCGGCGATGAGGGCTGCAATATTGATGAAGTGGGCCAGTATGGCATGGATGTCTATGTAAATTCAGCTACCACACTGGAAGAACAGTATCAGGAAATCTCCGATATTGGGAAAATCTTTGATATCGAGGACACGGCAGCGGCATTTGTACAGGATCAGAAGGACCGTATTGCAGCAGTACAGGAGAAACTGGCGGATCAGGAACCTCTGAATGTCCTGATTTATGACAGCGGAAATGACGGTGTCTTCACCTGCGCCGGCACCAATTTTGAATCCCTGCTGGTGGGACTGGCTGGCGGCCGCAACATTTTTGAAGACCTGACAGAAAAACAGTGGGTAACGGTCAGCTATGAAGAAGTGCTTGCGCGAAATCCGGATCTGATCCTGATTCATGATTACGACTCTCCTTCCGTAGAAGAAAAGATCGCGGAGATTAAGTCCAATCCTACGTTAGCACAACTGGATTGTGTGAAAAATGAACGTTTTGGCATCATTACACTGGAAAGTGTACTTCCGGGAGACCGCATGGCTTATGCGGTAGAAACAATGGCAAAAGATTTTTACCCGGACGTTTTCTGAAAAAGGGGACGGCGGGAAGAGGGGACGGTTCCTGGGAAAAAAGGAACCGTCCCCCCTTCCCGTCCCCTTTTTTTCTCTTGACAGAAACCGCAATCAGTGCTAACTTTATATTAGCAAATTGAATACGAACTTCGGGGCAGGGTGCAATTCCCTACTGGCGGTATAGTCCGCGAACCTTTAAGTAGGCCGATTTGGTGACTGTGGCAGCGTGTCGCAGAATTCCAAAACCAACAGTACAGTCTGGATGAGAGAAGTCAGTTTTATATGAATTGATTATTTTCCATATGCGGAATCGACAGAGAGCGGTGGCATGGGAAGTGATCATCATCTTAGAACATTGAGGAACCGGAGAGCAGCATTTCCAGTTCCTTTTTTTATACCTACTTTCCCAGTCGCTCAATTTGCAATAAATAAAGCGAATGCCGGATTACGGCGGAAAGGATTCTTATGAAAGAGAGAACAAATTTAAAAGTGCTGGTGGCTACGGCCATGCTGGCAGCGGTAGCAGGGGTGCTGATGAGTCTGGAGATTTCCATTCCATTTATGCCTCCGTTTTACAAACTGGATTTCAGTGATGTGCCTTCGATCATTGCATTATTTGCCTATGGTCCGGCTTCCGGAGCGGCAGTGGAGGTACTGAAGATTTTGATCAAGCTGGTCACGGTGGGAACGAATACCGCCTACGTGGGAGAACTGGCGAACCTGATCGGCGTAGTGCTGTTTATTGTTCCGCTGTGGCTGGTATTTAAGAAAATGAACTGCACCAAAAAAGCGGCGAAGGTATCTTTGATGGTATCCGTTCCGGTGCGGATCGCATTTTCCTGCTGTGTCAACGCATTTATCACACTGCCGCTCTATGCAGCAGCGATGAACCTCTCCATGGATGCCGTAGTACAGATGGTGGGCAGCGTAAATCCCGCGATCACCAATCTGCCTACTTTCATTGTGCTGGCGACGATTCCGTTCAACCTTCTGAAAAATGTGCTGAATTGTGTGATCGGATATGCTCTGTATGAGAGACTGTCCAACGTTCATGTATTTGAAAGGAGATTTGCAGAATCATGATCCGAAATTACAGGGATTTGACCAGGCTGGAGATGGAGCAGGTGGATAAGGCTCACACGATCGTATTGATTCCGGTGGGCGCTCTGGAGCAGCATGGCAACCAGGCTCCTCTGGGAACGGATGATTTCATCGCCGAGGCCATGCTGGATTATCTGAAAAAGGAACTGCCGGAGGACTTCCCCATGCTTTATTTTCCGGTCATTCCGGTGGGACTGAGTACAGAACACAAGAATTTTTGCGGTTCTGTCACCTTCAAGCCGGATACCTACTACCATATGCTTCATGATATCTGCGAAAGCCTTCATCATCACGGCTTCCGGAAAATCGCGTTTCTGGTCTGCCATGGGGGGAATGCTCCGGTGATTCAGATCCTGAGCAGGGAGCTGAGAAGTGAGTTCGGTCTGTCCGCATTTATCCTGTCATCCGGAGCGTTTGGTCATCCCGATGTAAAAGCGACGATCTCAGAAGGAAATATCTGGGATTTCCACGGCGGGGAGATGGAAACTTCCATGGTAATGGCAGTTCATCCGGAATGCGTAAAGCTGGAAACAGCAGTGGCCGGGCGCCCGGAGGCATTTGTGAAAAATAAATCCCTGCTGCCCTATGGCAGTGTATCCATCGGCTGGGTGTCCGAGGACTGGAAAGACGAGCAGGGAAATCCCATCGGTATCGGCGGAGATCCCTCCGGTGCCACCCCGGAAAAAGGTGACATTATTCTGCGCACCAGCGCCAGAGAACTGGTGCCCGGACTGCTGGAAATTCTGAAATGGGAAGAATAGGAAGCTGCTTCTGATCCTTCTAAAACCGGGGGATAGGGATAGAGGGACAGGAAAAATCCCTTACTTACGGCATAAATTTCATAAAAAAGTTTTACCCCCCGGGTGGCTTGCAGCCCCTTTTAAAGTGTAGTAAGATGTGAATATGTCAAAAACGCATGCCTCCAATCATGCAAAACAAGTCAGTACCCATTTTGTTAATTCTCTTAAAGCCGGTATATTTCATATTTTGAAGCATATGAAATATACCGGCTTTTTAACAGCTTTTTGCGGCTGTTCTGCCGTGAAGAAAAAGAACAAATACATATAAAAAAAATATATTTTTATCCCCCATGGGGGCTTATACCTTTGATGATACTCTGTTATAATGGAAAACATGCTGGAGCTGGCGCTGATCATCAAAGCGCATGGCCAGATGATTTTTGACATAAAATAACAGCGTCAGCCCATTTGCCAAAGGCAAATTCAGAATGGGCTGATGTTCACACATCGGGGAGGAGCAGGAAATGAAAAAAACATGGATTACACTTTTGGCAGCGGGCCTCATGGCAGCGTCCCTCATGGGCACCGGCCTTTCGGCACAGGCGGAGGAAAATGCAAAGAATGAAGTAATTGTGACAATGCCAACCACTTCGGAACCGGAAGCGGGTTTTGATCCGGCTTATGGCTGGGGGGCAGGAGAGCATGTGCATGAGCCATTGATACAGAGCACGCTGACGATTACCAATTCAGATCTTTCCATTGGAATGGATCTGGCGACGGAGTATTCGGCCAGCGAAGACGGTCTGACCTGGACCGTGAAAATACGGGATGATGTAAAATTCACGGACGGAGAGCCATTGACCGCAGAGGATGTGGCTTTTACCTACAATAACTGCCGGGACAACAGCTCAGTGAATGATTTTTCCATGCTGAAAGAGGCAGTGGCAGTGGATGATACCACGGTGGAGTTTCACATGACAAAGGCATTTTCCATCTGGCCTTATACCATGGCGATTGTTGGAATTGTTCCGGAACATGCCTATGATGAGAATTATGGACAGCATCCCATCGGTTCCGGGCGTTATATCATGAAACAGTGGGATAGGGGACAGCAGGTGATTTTCGAAGCCAATCCGGATTATTACGGGGAAGCGCCGAAGATGCAGAAGGTGACAGTGCTGTTTATGGAAGAGGATGCGGCACTGGCAGCGGCACAGGCGGGACAGGTGGATGTGGCCCACACTGCGGCTTCCTATTCGGATCTGACGATAGACGGCTACAATCTGCTGAGCGTGGCAACGGTAGACAACCGCGGCATCAATCTTCCGGCAGTGCCGGCAGCGGATGTGGACGGCGTCACGGTGGGCAATGATTTCACCGGCGATGTGGCAGTAAGACGTGCCATCAACATCGGAATTGACCGGGACGAGATGATCCAGAATGTATTGAATGGTTACGGAACACCGGCCTACAGCGTATGCGATAAGCTGCCGTGGTACAATGCTGATGCAGAGGTCGCTTATGATTTTGATGCGGCAGTGAAGCTTCTGGAAGATGCCGGATGGGCAGAAGGAGCAGACGGCATCCGGGAAAAAGACGGCGTTCGTGCAGCGTTTACCTTACTGTATCCGTCCTCCGATTCGGTTCGTCAGGCACTGGCGGAGGATACCAAAAATCAGTTGGCACAGCTTGGCATCGAAGTGACCACAGAAGGTGTCGGCTGGGATACCGCCTACACCAGAGCAGAGTCCGAACCGCTGGTATGGGGCTGGGGAGCCCACAGTCCGATGGAGGTATACAATATTTATCATACCATGAAGGATACCGGACTGGCAGAATATTCACCTTATGCAAATGAGACCGTGGATCAGTATATGGATGAGGCTCTGGAAAGCAGTGATCTGGAAGAATCCTACGAACTGT
Source organism: Lachnospiraceae bacterium (assembly GCA_028689585.1). GTDB lineage: Bacteria > Bacillota > Clostridia > Lachnospirales > Lachnospiraceae > Merdiplasma. Next base: position 25,250 of record JAQVCW010000027.1, read on the forward strand.
GGAAGAAAGCTCAATGGGACGGAGAAAACGGCATTATCCAGGAGGGTGAAATTCCGTGGATATGGCTGTGCAATATCGACCATTTGTACTTTGTCAGAGACGGACTGCAGATCGCAGAACAGAAAATCCATCCCCACGGACATGGCTGGTCGATCGTAAATAATGTGGATCAGTGGAGCTGGGAATAACAGCAGGGAGAACAGAGATAAAGCTTCTGGCAGATTGCAGATGTATTTGCCATGCGAAGCATGGCAAATATCGCAGCAAGAATTCAGAGGCATTTAAAAAAATGAGCCGGAGAAGAGAGCACCGCAGAATGCGGCGTTTCTCTTCTCCGGCAAAATCTGTATATAAGAAGGAGAATTATTTTGAGCAGTTCCATGGGAAAAACAATCGGAAAAAACATAATAAGAATGATACTGCTGGTGATCGCAGTGAGTATCGCGGCATTTACGCTGATGACGCTTTCCCCCATTGATCCGCTGCAGGCCAATGTAGGGCAGGCGGCTCTGGGCTCCATGAGCCAGGAGCAGATTGCCAAACTGGAAGAGTACTGGGGAGTGGGACAGCCGCCGCTGCAGCGTTATCTGGCCTGGGCAAAGGACTTTTTTACCGGGGATATGGGCGTTTCCCTGCTGTACCGGCAGGAGGTTTCCAAGGTAATTGCGGTAAAACTGGGAAATTCCATGTTTTTAATGGTCATGGCCTGGGTGTTTTCCGGGATCCTGGGGTTTGTGCTGGGTGCGGTGGCAGGAATGCACCGTGGCAGGGCGGCAGATAAAATCATCCGCGGCTACTGCCTGACCGTTTCCAGCACACCGGCCTTCTGGATCGCCATGCTGCTGCTGATCGTCTTCGGAGTGTGGCTGAAGGTGCTGCCCATCGGACTGAGCGTGCCCATTGGCGTGGAAGCCAGCGGAGTTACCTTTTTAGACCGGGTGCGCCACGCCATCCTTCCGGCGGTGACCCTTTCCATCACCGGGATTTCCAATATTGCTCTTCATACCAGAGAGAAAATGATCGATATCATGGAAAGCGATTACGTTCTGTTTGCCAGAGCCAGAGGAGAAAGCAACTGGCAGATATTTAAAAATCATGGCTTTCGCAATGTGATCGGTCCGGCCATGACACTTCAGTTTGCAGCCATCAGCGAGATCTTTGGAGGATCGGTGCTGGTAGAGCAGGTGTTTTCCTATCCGGGACTGGGGCAGGCCGCTGTCAGCGCAGGGCTGGGCAGTGATCTTCCGCTGCTGATGGCGATCACGATCATCAGTGCATTATTTGTTTTCGGAGGCAATCTCATCGCCAACATTCTCTATGGCGTGATTGATCCAAGAATCAGAAAAGGAGAAAAAGCAGTATGAAAAAGAAAATAAATGGAAGAACGCTGCTTTTATTCTGGCTGGTCCTGTCCGTTCTTTTCCTGACTGCCGTGTGCATCGGGGGCAGCTTTCTGGATGAGACCGCCAGGGTGACGGATTTTTCCAGAAAAAATATTTCTCCCTGTATCCAGTATCCCTTTGGCACAGACTGGCTGGGACGGGACATGTTCGCCAGGACCATCCGGGGCCTGTCCATCAGCATTCTGATCGGAGTATGTGCGGCAAGCGTCAGCGCAGTGGCGGCATTTTTGCTGGGAGTAGTTTCTGCCACCATGGGAAAAATGGCGGATGGCATTGTGACCTGGCTGATTGATCTGGTGATGGGAATTCCACATATGCTGCTGTTGATCCTGATCTGCGTAGCCAGCGGAAGGGGGCTGAAGGGAGTCATTCTCGGGGTGGCCCTGACGCACTGGACTTCCCTGACTCGGCTGATCCGGGGCGAGGTCCTTCAACTGAAGGAGCAGAATTACGTGAAGATTGCATACAAGCTGGGCAAGGGCAGATGGTACGTGGCAATGAAGCATATGGCGCCGCAGTTGTTTCCCCAGTTCGTGGTGGGACTGGTGCTATTATTTCCCCATGCAATCCTGCATGAGTCAGGCATCACATTTCTGGGCTTTGGCCTGTCAAATGAGCAGCCGGCCATCGGTATTATTTTATCAGAAGCCATGAAATATCTGGTCACCGGAAAATGGTGGCTGGCATTGTTCCCGGGCATTATGCTGGTCCTGACGGTAATCTGTTTTTATACTATGGGCGACAGCCTCAGAAAATTAATCGATCCGGCCAGCGCGCATCAGTAGGAGGGGAGAAAGATGGAAAAGAATACGAGTCCGGTACTGGAAATCCGACATATGAATATCTCCTTTCTTCAATATGAAAAGGGGTTCCGGCAGGTGGAGCTGCCGGTGATATCCGATCTGAATCTGACCATAGAAGAGGGAGAAATGGTGGCTGTAGTGGGTTCCTCCGGCTCCGGAAAAAGTCTTCTGGCCCATGGAGTGATGGGCATTCTTCCCTACAACGCATCGATGGGCGGAGAGATGATCTACCGGGGCCAGCCACTGACCCGGAAACGGATTCAGAAGCTGCGGGGAAATGAAATTGTGATGGTGCCTCAGAGCACTTCCTATCTGGATCCTTTGATGAAGGTGGGACAGCAGATCTGCAAAGGCAGCCGGGATGAGGAAAAAAAGAAAAAACTGAATCAAATTTTTCATCGTTTTTCACTGGAGGAAAAGGTACAGCAGCAATATCCCTTTGAACTGTCCGGCGGCATGACCAGGCGCATCATGATTTCCACGGCATTGATTGAGAATCCCCGGCTGGTGATCGCAGACGAACCCACGCCAGGACTGCATCTGAAGATGGCAAAGCGGGCTATGGAGCATTTTCGCCAGTTGGCGGATATGGGGGCCGGTGTGCTGGTGATCACCCATGATCTGGAGCTGGCACTGGAGACCGCGGATAAAGTGGTGGTCTTTTATGCAGGGCATACCATTGAAGAGGCGAATGCATCAGACTTTAAGGAGGTATCACTGCTGCGCCATCCCTATACCAGGGCGCTGTGGAAGGCGATTCCCCAGAATGGCTTTGAGAGCATTCCGGGAATCCAGCCCTATGTAAAGGAAATGCCAAAGGGCTGTCCCTTTGCGCCCCGATGTGAAAAAAGAACGGCCGAATGCGAAGGAGAAATTCCCTATCGAAAGGTGCGGGATGGATATGTGAGGTGCCTGTATGATGCTTGAAGCAAGAGAGATATCATTTCAATATGAGAAAAATTCCCGCATGATCTTGGAAAATTTCAGCATTCAGGTGGAAAGCACGGACCGGATCGGTCTGGTGGCTCCCAGCGGCTTTGGAAAAACCACCCTCTGCAAGATTCTGGCGGGCTATGAGCGTCCCCTGGGCGGTGAGGTACTGGTGGATGGCAAAGCCCTGTCAGAATATCGGGGATATTGTCCGGTACAGATGATCTGGCAGCATCCGGAGCAGTCGGTGAACCCCAGGAGGCGGATGCGGGCAGTGATCGAAGAGGGAAATCAGGTGGATCCAAGTGTAGTGGATGGACTGGGAATAGAGGCGGACTGGATGAACCGGTTCCCGGCGGAAATCTCCGGGGGAGAAATGCAGCGGTTCTGTATTGCCAGAGTGCTGGGCGAGGGAACCCGCTTTCTGCTGGCAGATGAGATCAGCACCATGCTGGATCTGATTACCCAGAGCCAGATCTGGCACTTTTTAATAGAAGAAACTCAGAGAAGAAAAATCGGACTTCTGACGGTGAGCCACAGTGAAGAGCTGCTGAAAAAGGTGTGTACGAAATTGTATTATCTGGAAACGAAAACCTGGGGATGAAAAAAGCCAGACATTAGGCTCCGCCCGATAAGGATGTTTCACATCCTTGGGATTTGCCGCAGGAACCATCATGGTTTTCTGTGGCTTTTCTCTTGTCTTAAACCCTGCCGACGAAGTTGAAGTACACTTCGACCTCTTGGGTATAGTTTTTCTTTTTCCACGCCTCGCTGCGCTCATGAACCACGATTTTGTCGATGAACTCCCGCACGATTTCAGGCGTTAATTCCTGTATGTCGGTGTACTTATCCACGATTTTGAGAAAACGGTCGGCATTCAGCATTTTGTCCTGTTCAGCGCTTATTTCCCGCTCCAATGCGGATGTTATGGCAGTCAAATCTTTCTTTTCCGCTTTGTAACTATCGGTCAGCATTTGAAATTGCTGTGCGGAGAGATTTTCCAGTGTCATTTCCTCAAACGCCTTGCGGAACAGCTTGTCCAAAGCAGCAAGGCGTTTCCCACCTTTCTCAAACTCCCGTATTTTTGCGGAAAGTTCCCGCTTGAGCTGGCTTTGATGCTTGTCCATCGCCTGTTGTAAGAATTCGTCTGTGTGCTGTTTCGCTTCCCGCGTAACTCGCTGAATTTCAACCAGAATAATTTGATGGAGCACCATGATCTCGATAGTGTGGGGCGTACATTCCTCTTTGTGGGCGTGGTAGGTGCCGCAGGTGTAGGTGTACTGCGCCTCATTCCAGCTTCCGCACCGGCAGAAGTAATGTCGTTTGCCGCAGTCGGCGCAAGAGACGATGCCGGTCAGCCTTTTTGTCTATTTTCTCGCACATATCCTTTGTGAGATAAATAGAAGTAATGATTCTGCCGGTTTTAGCTGCCATAAATCCCTCTTTCCCGGCGTTGTTAACGCCATGCTTTGATTAACAAGGGTACAGACTTTGCCTGTACGGTGTTTTTACGAACACCCCCTATTCCTGCACTTCACCTCAAACCTGTCGGTTTAGTGTTTGTGACTGCACCTGCGGCGTAGCTTCCATCCTCCCAGCAGCATATTTCCGCTGGCTTTGGCGGTGGCGTTTCCGTTTGTCGGCTGATATCAACTCGGCATAGTTGTTAATAGCGTAGTGATCTGAACTCCGCTCCAGCAATCCGAATTTCACCAACAATTCCAGTATCGCTTTTACCTTTGCCATAGGCAAACCATAAACAGCGGACAGGCTCTTTTCATCGTGCGGAACATCACCGTAAAGCATCAGCCTGCCATCGCTGTCCTCACGGATAACGGCAAAAAACAGTTTCAGCCAGAGTAGAAGAGAAGTGTCTTCGTCCTTTTGCAGTGACAGTGCCTTGATGCGGCTTTTCTAAAAGAATGAGGAAGATAAGGATACATTTGGCATGGAGTAATCTCCTTTGCGTGATACTCGAAGCGATTGTTTCTGTATCATCAGCATAGCAAGGCAAAAATCAGATTGAAATGAAGAAGTGAAAATAATCCCATTTTGCAAAAAGCAATACTCCGTGCTATACTGATAAGAAAAAGGGCGGTGACGACATGAACTATGATGTGAGGTGTCCCTATATCAACGTCTATCAGGACGGCAAAAACAGAGTGCGGTATGTGGCGCATAAAAATCAGTAGACTGCCGCCATGCTGGAACAGGCTACAGTTGGCAATCTGCTGAACAATCCGCATACGATTGTCTGTATGTTTCTGCTGGGCAAGCTGGATACCGTGTTCAGCATCAAAATCTCCAGTACGGAACAAATTAAGCTGGCGGTTAAGGTGCTTGAGGAAGTTCTTATCTTGCAGGAGATTTTTGCTGACGGACTGACGGACCATGTGCTGTGATGTGGACTTTGATAAGGAGAGCATTTCTCCAAGCGGTCTATTTCTCGTCTTTACCGCCAAACATCAAGATTTCATGAATTATCATCTCCTGGCCGGCATGGCAATCGCTCCCACAAGGGATGGCAATATTGACTTTGAAGTGATTGATAATGTCAACGCTGATAAGGTCACGGACAAAAAAGAACAGCTCGCCATTGTAGACAAACTGAACGAGAAGGGTGCAAATCCTGTGTCATTTACCATGTTGCAAGACTTCGCTGATTTTCTGTACTTTGAGTTTGCCGAGTTGCTGAAACAGGGCTTGCAAATCAGAAAGTGCCGGTTGTGCGAGAAGTATTTCGCTTTGCAAAACAAGCACAAAACACTGTTCTGCGACCGCATTTATAGCGGAAAACGCACCTGCAAGCAGGTGGGCAACAAACAGGAGTATGACCGCTGGATTGCCGCTGACCCTGCTTTGCAGGAATATGAACGGATATATAAAGCACGCCACGCCCAGATGGAGCGTGACGAGCAAAAGGAAAGCCCCGCCGATTCCGGCAGGGCAAAGCAGGCGTTTGGGGAGTGGTCTAAAAATGTGAGGAAACTGCGGAAACAGTATTTCGCGGAAGAAATCAGCGGGAAATATCTAATGGAGAAGATATACGTGTGACATTTAAAAAAGAAGGGCGAAAAAGATGTCTGATAATCATACAAAAGAAGTCCGCAGTTATAATATGTCGCAGATACGAAGCAAGAACACTAAGCCAGAAGAGATTGTACACAAATACTTGTTTTCAAGAGGACTCCGCTTCCGCAAGAATGATAAACGGTATCCAGGACACCCAGACATAGTGCTTCCTAAGTACAAGACAATCGTATTTGTAAACGGATGTTTTTGGCACAGCCATGAAGGATGTAAAGATTTTGTTGCTCCCAAATCCAACCCGGAATATTGGATACCAAAACTGGAAAGAAACCGCTTGCGGGATGCAGAAAACAAGGCGGGACTTGAAAATAAAGGATGGAATGTGATTATCGTCTGGGAATGTGAACTAAAAAAAGATGTCAGACATGAGCGATTAGAACGACTCTTTGAACAGATAACGACTGACGCATCTGCTGTCGAATGAATGAAAAAATAATACACAATGCCATAGTTATGAAACTCTTTAGAGTAATATAGCCGTAGCATTGTGAGCATTACCGGTTAGTTGATTCGGCAAAAATGATTGCCTGTAATATCCGGCACAAGTGCAGATAGCTCATTATTTTCTTAAACATTCTCTGTGAGTATAGGGTTTGCTGTCGAAAAATCGCAAAATTGTTATGCTCGGACATTGTATTTTGCTGTATCACTTGTTATAATAAATGAGATATGGAGGTGGGGTGCAATGCCCATCTGTGAGATACTGAAATTGATCTGCAAGGAATTGAATATTTCACAAGAAACACTCGCTCGTGATTTGAACGTGAGTTATGCCACGATGAATCGATGGGAGAATAATAAGGCCGAGCCGTTTAGCTATGGATAAGCTGAAAGATTACTGCGCTTTAAAAGTCGTCTCCAATAGCATCCTGTCCGAATTGGAGAACTATAGATAAATTCTGCGAAAGGAGTTTCGACATGAAGACCAAGCCTCTTCCGCCGTATGCGCCAACGCTGATAGAATCTACCCGTGCTATCGGTTACACGTTGGAGGCGGCGATTGCTGATATAGTTGATAATAGCATATCCGCATCAGCTTCATGCACCGACATTTTCTTCTTTCCTGTTGGTGACTCCTACATAGCTATTCTGGATAACGGCTGCGGAATGAATGCTGATGCACTTGAAACTGCAATGCGGTACGGCAGCCAAAATCCTAATGAAAAGCGAGATGCCAATGATTTGGGCCGTTTTGGCTTGGGTTTAAAAACAGCATCGCTTTCTCAATGCCGGACATTAACGGTAGCCAGCAAACAAGGAAGTCACATAGAAGCTCGTTGCTGGGATATTGACCATGTAATTGAAGCTCATGATTGGTCGCTGCTGATTCTTGATTCGGAGGAAGAATTTAACGCAATTCCTCAAATCGATAAATTGCGGAAATTAAAATCCGGCACACTTGTGGTTTGGCAAAATCTCGATAGACTTAAAGTAGGCGAGTTGGATTTCAGCCGTTCTATGGGGAAAAAGATGGATGATGTCCGTGCTCATCTTTCTTTGGTTTTTCACCGATATATTAGCGGCGAACCGGGTATTAAGAAAATGCAGCTACGGATGAATAATACACCTGTCGATCCAGCGGATCCATTCCTTTCAAAACGGAACACACAAGTGATGTCTGATGAGATTATGAACATCAACGGCTCAAAGGTTGTGGTTCGCCCCTATATCCTCCCACACATCTCAAACTTAACCAGTGATGAGATTGCTGCACTTGGCGGCAAGGAAGGGTTGCGTAAAAGGCAAGGATTTTATGTTTACAGGAATAAACGGCTGCTTGTCTGGGGGACGTGGTTTCGGATGATGAGGCAGGCGGAACTTTCTAAACTTGCTCGTGTTCAGGTTGATATTCCAAATGAGCTGGACAGTCTTTGGACACTGGATATTAAGAAATCCACTGCAATGCCGCCGGAAGAAGTACGGAATAATTTAGCTTCTGTCATTGAAAGGCTCGCTGAGCATAGCAAAAGAACGTGGGTATTCCGAGGCAAGAAAGAAACTCACGACTCAATCGTTCATGTATGGCAGCGATTTAAAGGGAAGCAGGGGGGAACGTACTATACCATAAATCGGGATCATCCGCTGGTTGAGGTATTTGAGGATTCATCACAGCAAATCAAACAGAATGTGGAAAATTTATTAAAAGCAATCGAGGATGGACTTCCGCTCAGTTCGTTGTATTTGGACTTGAATTCCGATAAGCCAGTAGAAAATGAAACGGAAACCTCCGCACAAGCTGTTGAAACCCTGCTGAAAGATTTGCTTGTACAATTTCCTGATGACGCAGCAAAAATAGAATTGCTGGATAGACTCGCCGTTTCTGAACCGTTTGTACACTATCCACAGATTATTAAAAAATACGAGTTAGGAGGAAACTCTCATGCCCGGAACTAACGCTGAATTGTTGGAAGGCATAATTTCTACAGCTATAAATACGAAATATCCTGATGTTCCGCCTGTTGAAGCGGTATTTGATGACGAAGTGAACACGTTGAGGCAGTCATTAGCTGCCTTATATCCAATCAGCGATGAAGAATTTATGGAAATTAAGCGTAAACTTAAAACTAATATCGTCGTACAAATGGATTTAGGTGTTTTGATAAAGGATAGGCAACAGCATCTGCCGTGGCTTTCTGCACGTCGCACGTCACTGGATTTCTTCTTTTGGAATAGATATAAAAAGTTTTTAGAGGAAGTGAAACATTGGAATCCTCGCGTAACAGGCAACCTTGGACGTGTTTCGGATGAGATTGTTGATTATCTGGGCGATCCGAAAAGCGATGCTCCATTTCAGCGGCGCGGTCTTGTGCTGGGCGATGTCCAATCCGGTAAAACAGCAAACTATACCGCCATTAGTAATAAAGCGGCAGATACTGGTTATCGAGTTATCATTATTCTTGCCGGAACGATGGAGAATCTGCGTCAGCAGACGCAAGAGCGCCTTGATGCTGAATTTTCTGGAAGAATGAGTCAATACCTGCTTGACCCCAAACAAGAGATTGAAAATGTACCTGTAGGTGTTGGCAAGTATGGGCAAGAGAAACAAATTGCGACATTTACATCGGTCACGAAGGATTTTGATAAGAATATCCTCCGTGCCTTAAATCTGTCGCTGCATAATGTAAACACCACCGTTCTTTTTGTAATCAAAAAAAATAAAAGTATTCTCAATAATCTCATTAAATGGCTGAAAAGCAACAACCATGATGCACGGGGAGCAATCGACCTTCCCATTCTGCTAATTGACGATGAAGCTGATAATGCCTCTGTTAATACAAAAAAAGAGGATGAAGACCCAACAGCAATCAATGATGCGATTCGCCGTCTGCTGAAACTGTTCCGGCAGGCATCGTATCTTGGAATTACGGCAACACCATATGCGAATATTTTCATTAACCCGGAAACAACCGATGAAATGCGGGATGATGATTTATTTCCGAGGGATTTCATTTATTCATTGGCTCCGCCAACAAATTATATCGGTGCAGAGAATATCTTTGGTGAAGAGGCCAAATTTGAAACTGCTCTTGAAGAAATATACCCACAAGAGATGGATGCGTTTTTCCCATTCAATCATAAGAAAGACCTTGTTGTGGATGAATTGCCGCCAAGTATGAGAGAGGCTATTGCGTATTTTTTACTTGCGAACGGTATTCGTGACGTACGCGGAGATAAAAAAGAGCATCGTTCCATGATGATTCATGTCAGCAGATTTACTGATGTCCAAAATCAAATCAGCGGATTGGTTCACGATTGGGTTGAAGATGTACGCTCCGATCTTCAAAATTATGCCTGCTTACCCGAAAACGAGAGTGATGTAATCAACAATATCGCTTTTCTAAAGGAAGTATGGAACAAGCATAACCTATCAGCAAAAACAGGATCAGAGGGCAGGCCTATGCCGTGGCACAGGTTTCTGTCTGAATATCTTTTTACCGCTGTTGCTCCGATTGTCGTCCGCTCGGTAAATCAAAAGAGCAGTTCAACTGGATTGGATTACTATAACCACAAAGAAAAAGGACTTCGAGTAATAGCGGTTGGGGGCAATAGCCTTTCGAGAGGCCTTACCCTTGAAGGACTGTGCGTAAGTTATTTTTATCGCAAATCTCAGATGTATGACACGCTTCTCCAAATGGGGCGTTGGTTCGGCTATCGTCCTGGATATGATGACCTTTTTAAGATATGGATCAGTGTTGAAGCGATTGACTGGTATGGCTACATAACGGCAGCCGCAGAGGAATTAAAGCGGGAAATCATCAGGATGAGAGATGCCAATCTCACACCTATGGAATTTGGACTGAAAGTTCGCCAAGACCCTGCCTCGCTTATTGTAACCGCAAGAAATAAAATGCGGTCGGCTACCCCCGTAAGACGCCCAATAACCGTATCGGGCCGATTACTCGAAACACCGCGTCTGCGGACCGATGCATCTTCATTGAAGCTAAATGAGGATGCATTCAGAGAGTTTGTAAAGAGACTTCCCGAAATTGGACGCAGAACCAAACGCGGAGGAACCTATTTCTGGGAAGGTGTTAGCAAGGATGAAGTCGCACAGCTTATTCGAGATTTCAAAACCCATCCTTGGCATCTGTCTTTTCAAGGCTCTGCTCTTGCGGACTTTATTAGTAGCTGCAATGAAATGACTGATTGGGATGTTGTCATTGCAGAGGGTTCAGTTAAGGAACATGACGTTGAATTGATTTGCGGTAATGATACCTTGTATATTAAACCGGAAAATCGTATCGTAAAAGCGACAAATGAGCAAATCAGTATCAGCGGAACCAAAGTCCGCGTAGGTGCCGGCGGTGCAACAAAAGTTGGTTTAACGAATTATCAGCGTAATGAAGCTGAAGAAAAATTTCGGAAGAACAGCGGTAAATTGCATATTCCAGACAGTGCATACCTCTATATTGAGCGTCCTCCAATTTTAATGCTCCATGTCATTGCTGTTGACCGTGCCAACCCTAAAACTCAAATTGATGCTGGCTGTGAGATTCCTGATTACCTTTTTGCATTGGGTATTGGAGTTCCTGCAATCGGAGATGAAAAAATCGCCAATTACATGGTGAATATGGTTGAATTGAAAAATTATTACGATGTTGAGGAGGATGAAGATGAATGAAAATAACTCCTGAAATCCTCGAAAAACAATGGAGCAGCATTAGATACATGGACGGCGGATTTTTGCAGATTGATACAGAGCATCCGCTGGAGTGGCATATTGGTTATCAATCTATCAGCCAGCGGACGTTGTTGCTTATCTGCGATGAAGAAATTAGTGCGATTGATTCATCAAAGTCGATGATAGTCAGCAGGCGCAGACGTGAATCGGACAACCGCTGGACGCTGTCTTTTGAGTTGCTTCGCAACGAGCAGCAGGGAGTGTTTGCTATCCTCTGCTGTGATGTGATTGAGCATTCTCGTCCGGCAACTACAGAAGCGGAAGCTCTCAAACTGGTTATCAGCCGCTATAAGCAATGGAGCAAGCTGTTGGAAACGCAACGCAACGGCCTTATGGATGAGCATAGACGCAAAGGACTGCTCGGTGAGCTATTGTTCTTAGAGCAACGTATCGCTTCGGTTGGCTCAATTTTGGCTGCAATACAAGGATGGGTTGGCGCAGATGGTGCCGATCAAGATTTCATCTATCCTGATGGTTGGTTTGAAATCAAGAGTACAGGTGCATCCGCAGTCAGTGTCACAATCTCTTCTTTGGAACAGCTTGACTGTGCAGACGAGGGCGAGTTGGTTATTAAACGGATTGATAAGGCTGCGCCGGAAAAAGCGGGAGCATTTTCACTAAATGACGTAGTTCGGAAAATGAGTTCCATGTTAATTGGTGATGCCGAAGCATTTGATTTATTCCGTGCAAAACTGAGCATCTATGGTTATATGGACTTACAGGAATATTCGGAGCAAAAGTATTTCTGTTCCAGCACACAACGATACCTTGTGGATAACTCTTTTCCAAAACTCACTAAGGCAAATGTTCCGGCTCAGGTGTCATCGCTGCATTACGAATTAGATTTGCCGTCTTTGGCAGACTGGCGAAAGGAGTAAACAAATGGATGCGCAAGAGTTCAGAAAAGATTTTCTTGAAGATATTAAAGCCGATGCTTTGGCGACCGGTGAGGGTTCTTGCGCTTCTTTTGTCAGCTCATTTGCCCGTTATTTACAAGAAGCCGAATATCTCTTGGATTTCACTTCTTCATATTTTGAAGGGACGGGAAAGCAAAATCGAAAATTGCGCGTTGACGGATATACCTACGATGAATTCGATAAGACCATGAGCCTAATTATTGCTGATTACGATATATCAGATGATCGCACACTTGCCAAGACGCAAGCGGGACAGTTGCAGAACAGACTGATTTATTTCATTAATGATGCTCTTAACACTCAACTTCACCGAAATCTAGAGATGAGTCGGCCATGTTCCGACTTGGTAGATTTGCTGCGGGAAAAGCGAAAGGAGATACGCAAGTACCAACTGCTTATTTTTACAACCGCAAATATCAGTGCAACAATCAAAATCCTTGAATCCGATAATATTAATGGGGTTCCGTCAGAGTGCCAAATTTGGGATATTGAGCGCCTGTTTCAGCTTTGCGGTTCTGATACAGGGCGGCATATCATTGAGATTAACTTTAAGGAGCATTCCGAAAACGGTATCCCCTGCTTAGAAGCCAGCAACGTTGCTGCCGATGACTTCAAAAGCTATCTCTGCATCATTCCGGGTACTGCACTTGCAGACCTCTATGATAAATACGGCAGCTCGTTGTTGGAAGGTAATGTCCGTTCTTTTCTTTCTACAAAGGTTGCGGTAAATAAGAAGATACGAACCACTATTTTACAGCAGCCGGAACGATTCTTTGCCTATAACAATGGCATATCAGCAACTGCAATGGATGTACAGTTTGAGCATACAGAGCAGGGACTGTTTCTTGTGTCGGCACGGGATTTTCAAATAATTAACGGCGGGCAGACAACGGCGTCACTTTCAAGCGCAAGATATAATTATAAGGGCAAAGCTAATCTTGGTGCAATTTTTGTTCAAATGAAACTGACTGTGATTAACCGAACGCTTGAAGACGATGCTGCCGCCACGCTGGTTCAGAATATATCCCGGTCTTCAAACAGCCAGAATAAGGTCAGTGATGCAGACTTTTTCTCCACGCATCCATTTCATGTTCAAATGGAGCGTTGTTCTCAGCGACTGGGGGCACGGGGTACTGGTGGATTGCAATTTGAAACAAAATGGTTTTATGAGAGAGCGCGCGGACAATATCTCCAAAAGCAAATGCGGATGACTGCCAGTGAAAAGAAGAAGTTTCTGCTGAAAAATCCCAAGAACCAGCTTATTACCAAAACCGATCTTGCAAAAGTGCGCAACACTTGGGCTGGACTTCCACATATCGTCAGCAAGGGTGCGCAGACCAACTTCACGGAATTCGCACAGAAAATCAGCGATGCTTGGGAGAAGGACGAGGGATTACTTTTCGGAGACAAATATTTTCAAGAATCCGTTGCGCTGTGCCTGATTTTTAGGTATACTGAAATAATAATACCGCACCAACCGTGGTATCAGCAAGGCTACCGAGCCAATATTGTGACGTACACAATGGCGATTTTGCATAAGCTGATACAGGCACAATTTCCTAAGAAAGACCTAGATTTAATGGGAATCTGGACTCGGCAGGCTGTTCCGGCTACGGTGCAAAATGTACTTTCAGAATTATCGGAATGCGTATATGAAAAACTGACAGACCCCAAGCGCGGCGTAGAAAATGTTACCCAGTGGTGTAAGCGTGAGGGTTGCTGGAGTAGTGTTCAGAGTATCGAATATAAACTGCCCGGCGAGATTGAGGATTGTTTGGTTGGGCAGGATGCAATGCGAACCGTGGTTAAAGAAGCAAGAGCAGACCGGCGTATTGAAATGGATGCTGATGCAATGACGAAAGTGGTCAAAATTCGCCCCGATCAATGGCGCAATGCAATGGCTTTTGCAGCAAACAGGCGAATGATTACGCCAGAAGAACACACAGCATTGCGCATCGCCTGTCAGTTGCCGGCAAAAGTGCCAACACCAACGCAGAGTAAAAAGTTGATCGCGTTGCTGGAAAGATTATATGAGGAGGGATTCAAGCTATGAGTAAGCAGGCAATGAAAAAATACAGTATAGTTGACTTGTTTGCGGGCGCAGGCGGCCTCAGCTGTGGCTTCCTTCAGACTGGGCGGTTTGCTGTAAAGGCCGCATTTGAAATGAATCCCAATGCTCAGCAGACCTATCTCCGTAATCACAGCATAGACAAAAGCTGTATGTACAGCGATGTCAGCGATGCGCTGTTAGACGAAACAAAGAAAAAACTTGGAGAGATAGATATTGTCATCGGCGGGCCGCCATGTCAAGGGTTTTCCAATGCTAACCGCCAAAAGAACCATGCAATAAGCCTAAACAACTCACTTGTGAAGAAATATGTAAAAGCTGTCCTCCATTTGAATCCTAAAGCATTTTTAATGGAGAATGTCAGTATGCTTCAATCAGAAGTTCACCGTTTTTATGTTTCTGGTGAAGATGCAGACGATATTAAAAAGTACAGTATCGCTACTGCTGATTCGCAAATTCAGCTCCTTGAAGAAGAATTTGTATTTGATGGCGTAATTGACATCGTATCGAATTCAAACTTAATTGCAAATTATCTTTGGGAAGAAAAAGATTATCTCGCACTGAATGTAGTTTTCAAAAATCGCAATAATGTAGAAAAACTCAAAACAGCTTTGGCAAAGCACCAGCGCCGATTAACTGATTTTGCTGAAAAGCTAATCGTTTGTGAAGGAGACAACTATATCGTCCAGCAGGGGCGGATTGCAGGAAATGCCCTGCAGCACTATTTTGAGAGCAACATAGCGGATGAACTTTGCGAAGCAATAAGACCATCTGTTTTATTGCAGCGTATGCTTTCAAAAGCAAAGGAAATCAAAGATAATGCCATCAAAGTTGGACGGTTTTCTATTGACGAGGGTTTAGTTGCTCATGTTCAGTCTATGTCTGTATTAGACTATATAACATCTATTTTAGGGGCTGGACGTGATGGATATACCATTGATAAAGGCGTTTTATCAGCGGTCGCTTTCGGCGCACCTCAAAAGCGTATGCGTTATGTTCTTCTGGGTGTAAAGAAGAGTATCGCAGACTGTGTTGAATTGCCTAAAGGAACGATTGAAGAAGGGCAATTCAGAACTGTCCACGATGCGATATGGGATTTAGAGAAAATCATTACAACAACTGATGTTGCCGAAGGTAGTAAGGGCGTTTTTATAGGGGCGGCACCTGCGGGAACTTCTGCATTAGGATTATCCCTGCGTGATTCGGCTGTATTGTGCAACCATATATCGACAGAAACGACTGAGCTTGCACTTGAGAGATTTAAAGCGATTAAACAGGGGCAAAATTTTCACAGTCTTCCGGAATATTTGAAAAAAAGCTATTCTGACTCTAAACGTACACAAAATACCATATATCTTAGATTGGTATATAATGAACCTTCCGGTACGGTGGTAAATGTTCGCAAATCTATGTGGATTCATCCAGTGCTACATCGGGCATTGAGTATTCGTGAGGCTGCTCGTTTGCAGACTTTCCCAGATAGTTTTGTTTTCTGCGGGCCGAAGGATTCCCAATATCAGCAAGTTGGGAATGCCGTACCGCCAATATTGGCGAAAGCTATCGCAGAGCACCTATGCGGTTATTTGGACAAGGAAATTGCAGAAAAATATACTCCGGTTCTGACGGCATAATGATGACACATTACTGTATCACAGTGTTTGTACTAGACTTCGGCTGGCACATAAAATGTTTGAAAACTGCCCTTGTCATTGTCTGGAGATGAGGGCGGTTTCACTGCTTATTTGGTAAGCAGACTGGCTCTATATTGCTGTTTCCTATGAATCACTTTGCAGTTGTTTCCATACCTCTTCGGCAATTTTTGTGATGATGGGAGGATAGAGGTTTTGTGTGCGCAGGCTATCAAGATATTCCGGCAGCATTTCGGAAAATTTGTATAGTACTGACGTTCTAAAAGCCAATCCATAAACCGCAGTTCTTCACCCTCGAAATACAGGATTGCACGCTCCAAGCAAAGATGCCTGTATTGCCGCCCACAAGCTGATTCTTGATAAAACGCCTTGCCAACTGAACCGATAATATTATATCGTTGCTGATAGTGGTCAACGATGGCATCCAATTCGGAAACTTCGATGTTCAGTTTTTTACAAATCAAGTTCTCCACCGCGAGTTGGCGAAACTGGCTGTCCGTCAAAGATCCCTTGCCGTTGTCTGCGTCAATCCGCTCAAATACGGCAGTTTTATACGGATTAAAATCGAAAGTCTCCATAACATACCCCCATCTTTCCAGTATAAGCGATAACAGCGGAGAAAACGAGACTTAAAGCCTCGCTTTCTCCGCTGTCTTATAGATAAATTAGTTCGGTGGAGACAATTTCGTTCGCTGTCATCTGTGCCTGCATGGAGATACGGATGCGTTCCATCATGTCCTCATCGGGCATGGATGCTCTTTGAGATAGTCGGCACGGATGCGCTCCGACCGCTCAAATGCGGTTTTGTCAATGCTGTCGCAATACTTGCGCCAGCTTGCCGGTAATCAGCAATTCACGATACATTTCAGGCTTGTGTTCGTATAGATAGCAGAGCCTTAACGTGCCATACGTGCCTAAATTGTCGAGCAACTCTTTGTCCCCAATTTCAATGTTCGGATAAAGCAATCCGTCAATCTCTGTGTATTCTAAGTCGATAATAGCCATAAAGGCCTCCTTGATAAAGAGAGATTTACAATTTACTTCATATCGCTTTGGCTATATGCCTTGACTTTACTTGGTTAGCGTAAACATCCTTATCAAGAAGACCGTTTCCCGCCTCCTGTTTTTAAAATCAGCAAAGTGTATTGTATTTCGTGACTTTTTATAGTAAGATGTGTATTATAAACTGTTTCAGGAAGGGAGTGCAGGATATGGGAATACAATCAGTCGCCTGGCTGGCGATGCTGGTAATTCTGCTTGGAATTGAACTTGCTACTCTGGGTTTGACAACGATCTGGTTTGCAGGCGGAGCATTGGCAGCATTTATTGTATCGATGCTGGGAGGCAGTCTGACACTGCAGATTGTTCTGTTTATCGCAATTTCGCTGATACTGCTGATTTTCACCAGACCTTTTGCGGTGAAATACGTGAACAAGAGCAGAGTAAAGACAAATGCGGACAGTCTGATCGGACGCACCGCAGTGGTGACAGAGACGATCAACAATCTGGAAGGAACCGGACGGGCGCAGATATCCGGGCAGAGCTGGACTGCCAGGGCAAGTCAGGAGGAAACAGTGATTTCGGAAGGAGCCAGAGTAAAAGTGCTGGAGATCAGAGGCGTCAAGCTGATCGTAGAAAAAGAAGTATGATCAGTTACAGTTCAGTCTTGAAATGAGGACGCTTTCCGGGTGGCTGCCCCAGGTATACCGCAGGTGCTGTTTCAAAAGCCAAG
Source organism: Lachnospiraceae bacterium (assembly GCA_028689585.1). Classification (GTDB taxonomy): domain Bacteria; phylum Bacillota; class Clostridia; order Lachnospirales; family Lachnospiraceae; genus Merdiplasma. The sequence goes on from JAQVCW010000027.1 coordinate 43,024, forward strand.
AGCATCTAAGGCTTCCGCAAGGTGTTCCATAGGAATTGGGAGCCATAACTCACCTTCGGTTCAAACAAATGACTCCCAATTCCTATGGAACATCTTGTGGAACCCAAGATGCTACCTTCGTCTCTGCGAGACTCCGTGTTCTCGATTGCTTTGCAATCGGAACATATTTTAGGCTTTCTGCAAATGCACCTGCAGCATACCTGGGTCAGCCGCCCGGAAGCTGTGCATCAAGTAAAAGGCGGAACTGTAACTATGATCAAGCTAAGGAAGCGTAATCAGAACAAGAATTATAATCGGGCAAAGAGGTTAAAATTATATTAAAAGAAAAATTAGGAGGTATTAAAGATGGATATTTATCGTACTACACATGTTTCTGATTTTCTGGGACCGATTTTGCTGGTGATACTGGCACTGATCGTTGTATGTATCCTGATTTCCTGTATCAAGATCGTTCCCCAGGCGCAGGCGCTGGTGATTGAACGTCTGGGCGGTTATCAGGGAACCTGGGGCGTAGGCGTGCATTTCAAAATTCCGATCATTGACCGGGTGGCAAAGAGAGTGCTTTTAAAGGAACAGGTAGTGGACTTTGCGCCGCAGCCGGTGATCACAAAAGATAATGTAACCATGCGGATCGATACCGTAGTCTTTTTTCAGATTACCGATCCGAAGCTGTTTGCCTACGGTGTGGAAAATCCCATTATGGCGATTGAGAACCTGACCGCTACCACCCTTCGTAATATCATTGGTGATATGGAGCTGGATCAGACCCTGACCTCCTGTGAGACGATCAATACAAAGATGCGGGCCAGTCTGGATCAGGCTACCGACCCATGGGGCATTAAGGTAAACCGTGTGGAGCTGAAAAGCATTCTTCCGCCGACACAGATCGTAGATGCCATGGAGAAGCAGATGAAGGCAGAGCGGGAACGAAGAGAGGCCATCCTTCGTGCAGAGGGAGAAAAGAAATCCTCCATTCTCCGTGCAGAGGGTAAAAAAGATTCTGCCATCCTGGAAGCAGAAGCGGAGAAGACCGCAGCGATCCTCCATGCAGAGGCGCAGAAGGAAAAGATGATCAGAGAGGCCGAAGGACAGGCAGAGGCCATCCGCAAAGTACAGGAAGCCAATGCAGATGGTATCCGCCTGATTAAAGAAGCGGGAGCGGATCAGGCTGTGCTGACCTTAAAGAGCTTTGAGGCACTGGCAAAGGTAGCAGACGGACAATCCACAAAGATTATCATCCCATCGGAGCTGCAGAATATCTCCGGACTGGTAAAATCCATTGCCGAAGTGGCAAAGGACTGAGTAAAATAAGTGATACAAAAGGCACACAGAGAAAAACTGCTGTGCCTTTTGATAAGGAAACATCTGTAAATAAACGGTTTACGGAAAGATACAGAACAGAAAAAACGGAGGCATAAGAACAATGAATTTAAAAGGAAAGAATTTTCTGACACTGAAGGATTACACCCGGCAGGAGATTACTTATCTGCTGGATCTGGCGGCAGAACTGAAAGAAAATAAGAAAAATGGCAAAGCGGATCTGCGCCATTCCGGAAAAAATGTGGCACTGATCTTTGAAAAGACCAGCACCAGAACCCGCTGCTCTTTTGAAGTGGCAGCCTATGATATGGGGATGCATGTGACCTATCTGGATCCGTCCGGCTCCCAGATCGGAAAAAAGGAAAGCATTAAGGATACCGCCCGTGTGCTGGGAAGAATGTACGACGGCATTGAATATCGTGGATTTGAGCAGAGCATTGTGGAAGAGCTTGGAAAGTATGCAGGGGTGCCGGTCTGGAATGGACTGACCAATGAATACCATCCGACGCAGATGCTGGCTGATATGCTGACGATCCGGGAGCATTTTGGTACATTGAAGGGCAGGAAGCTGGTTTACATGGGAGATGCCCGCTACAATATGGGAAATTCCCTGATGATCGTATGTGCAAAGCTGGGCCTTGATTTTACCGCCTGCACCGCAAAAGAATATTTCCCGGACGAGGCGCTGGTGAAAGAATGTCAGACCTATGCAGAAGAAAGCGGCTCCACCATTACTCTGACGGAAGATGTGATGGCAGGAACGAAGAATGCAGATGTGATCTATACCGATGTGTGGGTATCTATGGGCGAGCCCGAACAGGTATGGGCTGAGCGCATTAAGGCGCTGCTTCCGTATCAGGTAAATAAAAAGGTGATGGAGAATGCAGGCCCCCAGGCTGTTTTCATGCACTGTCTGCCGGCATTCCACGATCTGGATACGAAGATCGGCAAAGAAATTCATGAGAAATATGGTCTGGATGCCATGGAAGTGACAGACGAAGTATTTGAATCACCTCAGTCTGTAGTATTTGACGAAGCAGAAAACCGGATGCATACGATCAAAGCTGTCATGGCAGCCACTTTGTAACAGAAACGGGGTAAGAGGCAGAGGATGAAGCACAGAAAAGAAAAAGATATCGGAATGCTGGAAGACATGTGCGTGATCAATGCACTGGTGATTTTGGCGCTGGCGCTGATCTATCTGCTGGATATTCTGCAGCGCCAGTGGATTTTGTGGATCGTGCTGGCCCTGGGGCTGCTGCTGAATCTGGCGGTGGCAGCCTGCGGGCTTCTGCGGAAAAATAAAATTGTGAGCATAATTGCTCTGGTACTGTTTTTGGGATTGTGCGGCGCGATGATCTATCTGGGGATACACAGATAAGTGAGAAAAAACAAGGCAGGAATTAATGTGAAAAGTGAAATTTTAAGTGCCCTGCGGGAAACAGAGGATTTTGTTTCCGGACAGGATTTATGTGAAAAACTGAATGTCTCCAGGACTGCGGTGTGGAAAAGCATTAAGCAGTTACAGGAGGAAGGATATGAAATCGAGGCGGTTTCCAAAAAGGGATACCGCCTTTTGGGCTGGCCGGACACAGTGGCCTGCGAAGAGGTGATGAGCCGTCTGCAGACGGTCTGGGCCGGCCGGCCGGTACAGTATTTTAAAGAGATCAACTCCACCAATACCTATGCGAAGAAAATTGCGGAAGATGGGGCGGAGGAGGGCACTCTGGTGGTTGCGGATGACCAGACACAGGGAAAAGGGCGCCGGGGCCGGGTGTGGAATACACTGCCGGGAACTGCGGTGTCCATGACACTGGTGCTTCGTCCCAAGCTGCCGCCGGAGCGCATTTCCATGGTCACTCTGGTGATGGGCCTGGCGGTGGCCTGTGCCTGCCGGGAATTATACGGACTGCCGACGGGGATCAAATGGCCCAATGACGTGGTGATAGAGGGAAAGAAAATATGCGGCATTCTCACGGAGATGAGCGCGGAACTGTCCTCTGTGAATTATGTGGTCATAGGCACCGGGATCAATGCCAACATTCAGGACTTCCCTGAGGAAATCCGGCAGAAAGCTACTTCACTGATCCTGGAGCTGGGGCATAAGGTAAACCGCGCAGAGCTGATCGCCTGTTGTATGAAGTATTTTGAACAGTTTTATGAAAAATTTACCCAGGCGGGTGATCTGTCACTGCTGATGGAGCAATACAACGAAATCCTGCTGAACCGGGGGCGCGAAGTTCGGGTTTTAGAGCTTGGAAACGAATATACCGGAACCTCTCAGGGCATTAATAAAGCAGGAGAGCTTCTGGTGGTCAAAGAAGATGGTACCAGGTCTGCGGTGTATGCAGGCGAGGTATCGGTAAGAGGAGTCTATGGATATGTCTGAAAAAAAAGCATTTGCAAACGAGGCAGCAGAAACCATCACATTGTGCGCTGCCAGTGCATATACAGAAAAATACTATTTGAATCCGCTGTTTTCAAAGCTGCCGGAGGGGATCCGAAATGAACTGAAGATCATGTGTGTACTGTATACAAAGGAAATCGGCGGAATTTTCCTGATGGAATTTGATGAAGACGGCAGCCTGCAGATCCGGACAGAAGCGAAAGAAAATGATTACGCTTACGATGAAGTGGGCAGTGTACTGATGATAAAAGAAATACAGAAAAGCAAAGAAGAGCTGCTGCGTTCGATTGAATTATTTTATAAAGTCGTGATTCTCGGAGAGCCGCTGGAGCAGAACTGAATACAGGAGAGAAGCATGCAGATAGGAAACGTAGTAATATCCAATAATCTGATACTGGCGCCCATGGCAGGAGTGACGGACCTGCCATTTCGTTTGCTCTGCAGGGAGCAGGGAGCAGGGCTGCTGTGCATGGAAATGGTCAGTGCCAAGGCCATTTCCTTCCATAATAAGAATACAGAGGCGCTGCTGCAGATTGATCCGAAAGAACCGCCGGTTTCGCTGCAGTTGTTTGGAGCAGATCCGGACATTATCAGTGAAATGGCGGCATATATTGAGGAAAGGCCTTTCAGCATCCTGGATCTCAATATGGGCTGCCCCGTACCAAAGGTAGCCGGGAACGGCGAAGGCTCTGCACTGATGAAAAATCCGAAAGCGGTGGAGGCTATTGTCACAAAGACAGTGAGAGCCATACGCAAACCGGTGACGGTAAAGATAAGAAAGGGCTTTGACGAGGCCCATGTAAATGCGGTGGAGATTGCGAAGATCGCAGAAGCATCCGGAGCGGCAGCGATTGCGGTGCACGGGCGTACCAGAGAGCAGTATTATTCCGGACAGGCAGACTGGGATATCATCCGCCAGGTAAAAGAAGCGGTGAAGATCCCCGTCATTGGCAACGGTGATATCGATTCACCGGAAAGTGCAAAAAAAATGCTGGAAGAGACGGGCTGTGACGGCCTGATGATCGGGCGCGCTGCCAGAGGAAATCCGTGGATATTTCACCGGATCGATACTTACCTCAAAACCGGGACAGATCCGGGGAAACCGTCCATGGAGGAAGTAAAGCAGATGATGCTGCGTCACACAAAGATGCTGCTGGAGTATAAGGGCGATTATACCGGCATCCGGGAAATGCGGAAACACATCGCATGGTATACTGCCGGATTTCCCCATTCCGCCAGATTGCGGGCCAGAACGAATGAGATCAACCGCGTGGAGGAATTGGAAGCGCTCTTGACAAAGATGGTGCTATAGGCTATAATACCTTGATTATTGAGTGAAGGAAGGGTGTAGTAACAATGGAGGCAAAGAAAAATTTATTAACTTACGTAGGTCTGAAAGCTCTGGAAGACGAGCTGCATGATCTGAAGGTAAATCGGAGAAAAGAAGTAGCAGGCAAGATCAAAGAAGCCAGAGAACAGGGTGACTTATCCGAGAATGCAGAATATGATGCAGCCAAAGATGAGCAGAGAGATATCGAAGCACGTATTGAAGAGATTGAAAAAATCCTCAAGAATGCAGAGGTTGTAATAGAAGACGAAGTTGATGTAGACAAGATCAACGTAGGCTGTACGGTTTCCGTATACGATATGGAATTCGAAGAAGAGATTGAATTCAAGATCGTAGGTTCCTCTGAATCCAACAGCCTGAAAGGCAAGATTTCCAATGAATCACCGGTAGGAAAAGCCCTGATCGGCAAAGGCATCGGTGATATCACTACCGTGGAGACACAGGCAGGAGATATTCAGTATAAGGTGCTGAATATTGAGCGTTCCGTCTGAGAGGTTCTGGGAAACCGGAGACGAATGGACACTGCGGGTGAGCTTGTGGCTTGGAGAATGGCTGCTGTGGGTGGAAACCTGCAGTTGAGGAATGTCTGTGCTGCAGGCGAGCCTGTGGCTTGGAGAATGGCTGCTGCGGGTGAGCCCGCAGTTTGAGGAATGCCTGTGCTGCAGGTGAGCTTGTGGCTTGGAGAATGGCTGCTGTGGGTGGAAGCCTGCAGTTGAGGAATGTCTGTGCTGCAGGCGAGCCTGTGGCTTGGTGAATAGCCGCTGCGGGTGGAAGCTGGCAGTTTAAGGAATGTCTGTGCTGCAGGTGAGCTTGTGGCTTGGTGAATAGTTGCTGTGGGTGGAGACCGGCAGTTTGAGGAATGTCTGTGCTGCAGATGAGCTTGTGGCTTGGTGAATAGTTGCTGTGGGGGGAAGCCTGGCAGTTTGAGGCATGTCTGGGCTGTAGGCGAGCTTGTGGCTTGGTGAATAGTTGCTGTGGGTGGAAGCCTGGCAGTTTGAGGCATGTCTGGGCTGTAGGCGAGCCTGTGGCTTAGAGAATAGCCGCTGTAGGTGAAAGCCCGGCAGTTTAAGGAATGCCTGTGTTGCAGGCGAGCCCGTGGCTTGGAGAATGGCTGCTGTAGGTGGAAGTCGGTAGCATGAGGAATGTCTGTGTTGCAGGCGAGCCTGTGGCTTGGAGAATGGCCGCTGTGGGTGGAAGCTGGCAGTTTAAGGAATGCCTGTGCTGCAGGTGAGCTTGTGGCTTGGTGAATAGCCGCTGTAGATGAAAGCCGGCAGGCGGAGAATCTCTGACCGGAATTTAGCAGATAGGTTGTACAGAAAAGATATCAGATAGAAGGAGCATATAAAGTGGGAGAACAGAAAAATACACAGCAGCCTGCGCAGCAGGATGAAAAGCAACTGTTAAAGGTCCGCAGAGAAAAGCTGGCTGATTTGCAGGCAAATGGAAAAGATCCATTTATCATCACAAAATATGATGTTACGCATCACAGTCAGGAAGTAAAAGATCAGTTTGAAGAATTAGAAGGAAAGACAGTGACACTGGCAGGACGTATGATGTCCAAACGTGTGATGGGCAAGGCTTCCTTCTGCAATATTGCTGATCTTCAGGGCAATATCCAGTCCTATGTGGCCCGCGACAGCATTGGCGAAGAAGAATACAAAGATTTCAAAAAAATGGACATCGGCGATATCGTAGGCCTTCGGGGCGAAGTATTCAAGACCAAGACCGGAGAAATCTCCATCCATGCATCTGCAGTGACGCTGCTGTCCAAGAGTCTCCAGATCCTTCCGGAAAAATTCCATGGACTGACCAATACGGATATCCGTTACCGCCAGCGTTACGTGGATCTGATTATGAATCCGGAAGTAAAAGGAACCTTTGTAAAACGTTCCAGGATCATTGCAGCGATCCGCAAATATTTGGCAGGAGAGAACTTCATGGAAGTAGAGACTCCGATGCTGGTATCCAATGCCGGCGGTGCATCTGCCAGACCATTTGAGACTCACTTTAATGCTCTGAACGAAGACCTGAAGCTGCGTATTTCTCTGGAGCTCTATCTGAAGCGCCTGATCGTGGGCGGTATGGAACGTGTCTATGAAATCGGCCGCGTATTCCGCAACGAGGGTCTGGACACCAGACATAATCCGGAATTTACTCTGATGGAGCTGTATCAGGCATATACCGATTACAACGGAATGATGGATCTGACCGAAAATATGTACCGCTACGTGGCACAGGAAGTCCTGGGCACCACAAAGATCGTATACAACGGCATTGAGATGGATCTTGGCAAGCCATTTGAGCGCATTACCATGGTGGACGCCGTAAAGAAATATGCCGGCGTAGATTTCAGCGAAATCCACACCCTGGAAGAAGCCAGAGCCATCGCAAAAGAAAAACATGTGGAATTCGAGGAGCGTCACAAGAAAGGTGATATCCTGAATCTGTTCTTTGAAGAATTCGTAGAAGAGCATCTGGTTCAGCCCACCTTCCTGATGGATCACCCCATCGAGATTTCACCGCTGACCAAGAAAAAACCGGAGAATCCAGAATACGTAGAGCGTTTCGAGTTCTTCATGAACGGCTGGGAGATGGCCAATGCCTATTCCGAGCTGAACGATCCAATCGACCAGCGCGAACGTTTCAAAGCCCAGGAAGAACTGCTGGCCCAGGGCGACGAAGAAGCCAACACCACCGACGAAGATTTCCTGAATGCGCTGGAGATCGGCATGCCGCCAACGGGAGGCATCGGATTCGGAATCGACCGGATGTGTATGCTGCTGACGGATGCACAGGCAATAAGAGATGTTTTGCTGTTTCCGACGATGAAGA
>JAQVCW010000005.1 GCA_028689585.1 Lachnospiraceae bacterium
GTGATAAGCCATATGATACTAATTTGAAACCCAAAAAGCAGGAAAAAGCCAGCTGCCAATATGCTGTAAAAGCATATGGCTACTGGCTTTTTCGATTAGTGTTTCTTAAAATGATACGTTTATCCTACACACTCCGCAGGCCAGTTTCTTTAGCAGCCTGCTGCTCACGCCTTGACGGCCCATCTCATTTTGGTAGAGCGGGCTCTTCCGTTGACCGCACACTCTTCGGCAGAAGGGCGGATCACATCCTTTGCCACGGCCGAGTAAACGCCTTCTTTTTCCAACTGTTTGAAGGACTGTTTTACCAGGCGGTCTTCGCCGGAGTGGAAGGTGAGGATGGCGGCCCGGCCTCCGGGGGCAAGCACTCCCGGAAGTTTGTCCAGAAACGCCTCCAGTACTTCAAACTCACTGTTTACATCGATGCGCAGGGCCTGAAAGCAGCGCTGACACGTTTTTTTGACCAGTTCTTTTCGTGCATCCGGAGAGGCTTTTTTCCATTCCGGTACCTTTTCCAGTGCCTGTTCAATGACCGTTTTCATATGAGTAGTGGTTACAATTTCTTTTCCCCTGCGCTGCCAGGATCTTACTTCTTTTGCAATTTCCGCGGCATAGGGCTCATCGGAATTTTCTGCCAGCATTCCTTCCAATTCCTCCTGGGAAACCTCCAAGAGCCGTTTGTAAGCGGGAGTTCCCTTCAAAGGATCCAGCCGGAGATCAAGAGGGCCTTCAGATTTGAAAGAAAAACCACGTTCCGGATTGTCAATCTGCATCGAAGATACGCCAAGATCCGCCAGAACAAAATCAAAGGGACCTCCCTTGACTGCCACCTGGTCCATATCGGCAAAATTTAACTGACAGATGGTGAGAATTTCCGGCCCGTAGCCCATCTGTGCCAGTCGTTTTCTGGTCTTTTCAATCTCAATGGAATCTACATCCAGCGCATAGATATGTCCCTCTCCCTTCAGACATTCCAGCATCCTGGAAGTGTGACCGCCGTATCCCAGTGTGGCATCCAGACCTTTCTGCCCCGGCTGAATTTGGAGAAAATCCAGAATCTCTTTCACACAGATGGAAATGTGCATACCGGCGGGAGTGCTTCCTTTGCGAATTACCTTTTCTATGGTATCCGTATATTTTTCCGGATTGAGTTCTTTGTATTTTTCATTGAACTTTTTAGGATGGGTGCCGCTGTAACGCACCCGGCGCTTTTTCTTGATTTCCTGATTTTCCATATAAGCCGCCCTTCTTTACCAAAAAAGCAAAAACACACTGGCTCTGTGGTGTTTTTGCTTTTTGCTTTTATTTGTAATAATCGAACTGAAGTCCGTACATCTTTACGGTGTCGCCCTCTTTGATGCCCTTCGCTTCCAGCTCCTTCAAAATGCCGGTATCCTTCAGGAAATTCTGAAAAAAGCGGAAGCCTTTTTCGGATTCCAGATTGGTGTAGCCCAGCATTTTTTCAATCTTGGGACCTTCCACAATGAATACATGCTCATCTTCTTGTGAAACCTCAACAGTATAAGGAAGATTATTGTCCGCCATATGCTCGTTGGGGAAAAACTCCTGCTCATAGACTATCGGGGTATCCGGCAGCTTATCCAGCATATCACGCACATAATAGAGAAGCTCCTTCAGGCCCTGGCCGCTGACCGCGGAAATGGCAAATACCTTAATTCCCTTTGGCTCAAATTCTTTTCTCAGCTTTTCAACCGGATCCTCATCTTCGCTGTAAATCGCATCGATTTTGTTGGCGGCAATGACCTGGGAGCGCTGTGCCAGACTGGCGTCATAGGCTGCCAGTTCTGCATTGATCTTATAGACATCCTCCACTGGATCCCTGCCTTCCGTAGAAGCGGCATCTACCAGATGTATCATCACTTTCGTGCGTTCAATATGGCGCAGAAATTCATGTCCCAGTCCCACACCTTCCGATGCTCCTTCAATCAGTCCCGGAATATCGGCAATCACAAAGCCTCTTCCGCTGTCCAGGTCTACCACGCCCAGATTAGGGCTCAGGGTAGTAAAATGATAATTGGCGATCTTCGGCGTCGCATTGGTCACACGGGAAAGCAGCGTGGATTTTCCCACATTCGGGAAGCCTACCAGTCCCACATCCGCGATCACCTTCAGCTCCAGCAGAACTTCCAGCTCTTTCGCGTCCTGTCCCGGCTGTGCATACTTGGGCGCCTGCATGGTAGGAGTGGCATAATTCATATTTCCATTACCGCCTCTTCCGCCTTTTAATATGAGCTGTCTGCGGTTATCACCTGACATATCGGCAATCACCTGTCCGCTCTCCGCTTCTTTAATCACAGTACCCGCTGGTACCTTCAAAATGATATCTTCTCCATCGGAACCATGGCAGCGCTTTTTGCCGCCGTCTTCACCGTTGGTGGCCGAAAATTTCTTTCGGTAGCGGTAATCAATCAGGGTATTCAGTCCGTCATCCACTTCGAAGATCACATCTCCTCCGCGTCCGCCGTCACCGCCGTCCGGTCCGCCATCCGGCACATATTTCTCCCGCCGGAAGCTGATATGACCGTCCCCGCCTTTGCCGGAACGGATTACAATCTTTGCTCTGTCTGCAAACATCGTTTAACCTCCTTTCTTATACAATATTCAAGAACGCCTCTGCATTTTTGCTGCGAGGCTTTCTCTTCTTTTAAGATAAATAAGGCTTCAAATCGATGTATGATTTGAAGCCTCACATAATCTCTCTTATTCAGCTACTGCAACTGGAACGATAGAAACCTGTTTCTTGTCTCTGCCTTTTCTCTCAAATCTTACAACACCGTCTACCAGTGCGAACAGGGTATCATCTCCACCACGGCCTACGTTTACGCCTGGATGAATTTTAGTACCGCGCTGTCTGTAAAGAATATTGCCTGCCAATACAAACTGTCCGTCTGCTCTCTTTGCTCCAAGTCTCTTTGACTCGGAATCACGGCCGTTCTTTGTAGAACCAACACCCTTTTTATGAGCGAACAACTGAAGGTTCATTTTTAACATGTCTTACACCTCCTTAGGTAATCAAATTATGACCTGGAAATCGGGTGATCTCCCTGGCAGTCTGAGATATGTACACGAATGTACTTACTGCCGTAATTTTCTTCAATCGTCTGAAGTCCTAAGACCAGACTATTCATCAGCAACTCCGCTTTTTCGGATAACAGGCCGGATAATTCCAGCTTCAGATATCCGCCATCTTCTCCCTGCTCCACGGTGAACTTCTCATCGGTGAACTGTTCCATAGAATTGATGGTATTGATCGTCAATACGGACACCGCAGCACAGATGATATCATATCCCTCTTCTGCGAAACCGGCATGTCCTTTACTGACAAATCCGCGGTATTGATGACCAGATCTAAAAACTGTGATCGAAATCATACACAATTAACCGTTAATCTTTTCAATCTTAACCTGTGTATACTGCTGTCTGTGACCGTTTTTCTTGTGGTATCCGGTTTTTCTCTTATACTTGTAAATGATGACTTTTTTTGCTTTGTCATTCTTCACTACAGTAGCGGTAACAGTTGCATCGGCAACGTCTGCTCCGACCTTCATACCGTCATTGCTTACTGCAAGTACCTGATCAAATGTAACAGACTCACCAGCTTCTACACCAAGCTTTTCTACGTTAATGATATCGCCTTCGGCTACTTTGTACTGTTTACCACCTGTTGCAATAATTGCGTACATATGGCACCTCCTATTATCATTACTCGCCAGATTTGGTGATCATTCCGAAATGGCATGATACTTAGACCTCTCTGTGCGGCATACTTATATATAATAGCGCAGCCGATAAAAATTGTCAATGCAATTTTTGATATTTCTAAATATTTTATCAGCCGTTCTTTCGCGGCACATCTGTTTGCAGGATATCCTGATATTCGCTTGATCTCCTTCCTGCTTTGTGCAGCGGGAGTTCAACGAAAAAGCAGACTCCGTCGGCTTCATTTTTTACTCCGATTTTGCCTTTGTGGTTTATTACAATTGCTTTTGCAATGGACAATCCGATACCATAGCTTCCTGTATCCCGGCAGCGGGATACATCTGTGCGGTAAAATCGTTCAAATAAATGAGGAAGGCTTTCCCTGGGAAGCGGCTCACAGGTATTGTGTATTTCCAGACGGACCGTCTTGGCGGAGGGAGCGATAAGGCATACCCTCACCGCGCCCTCTTCCTGACAATATTTTATCGCATTATCTAAAAGAACAGAAACCAGTCTTATGATGTCCTTTCGAACCCCCCGAATTTGTATCTTGGATTTTACGTCCATTGTCAAGGTTTTCTTCTGGCTGACGGTAATGGCACTAAAATCGGATACGCAGGACTGAACCAGGGCGGAAAAATCAATGTTTTCATAATCTTCTTTTTTCACAATGATCCCATCCATTCTGGAGAGGGTCAGCATCTCATTTACCAGGCCGTTTAACTGTTTTGTCTGCCGCTTTATTTTCTCAGTAATCTCGTTTTCCCCGACCATCAGCTCCAAAACATCGGCGTTGGCGGATATAGCGGCCAGCGGAGTCTTCAGCTCATGGCTGGCATCCGTGATAAATCTTCGCTGCTTTTCCAGATTTTCTTCCAGCGGGGCAATTGCTTTGTCCGACAGCAGGTAGACAAAAATGCAGACGAAGATCATACATAAAATGGCCACAATTATGGAAATACGCATGACATAATGCACATAATTCTGCTGGGTATAGCAGTCCACAAAATAAATGCTTATTTCATCATCGATGGTTTTCTTTAAATAGCGATAGGAATCGATCATTCCTTCCGATTTTGATCTGTTTAGAACCTCTGCTGTAAAGTCTGCTACATCATCCGAAGTGACGGAAGCGATATGATCCAGATTATATTCCAGAATTTCACCGTCCGTTCCCAGCCGGACATAAAAATAACGGGTGATGTAACTGGTCTCTTCTGTCATTTTGGAACCAAAGCCAAAATCAGTATCGGAAGAATTTCCTTCTGTACGGATCAGCTCCGGAAAAATCCCCTCGGAATCCGACAGCATTTCCAGTACCTGATGAGCGCTGCGCACCATCTGCTGATAGGCATTCAGGTTGATGGTACCGACGATCAGAACGGTAACCACCAGAAAAGCAATAATCTGAATAAAAATGATCTTTTTCCTTAATTCCCGGAACATTTTTACCCCTTTCTCCGAAGCTGGTAATCCTTTCTGTTTCCTGTTTCCATCACGATTTCCAGATCCGAGCCAATGGAATTCAGCTTATTCCGAAGGTATCCCATGTAAAGCGTCATCATGCCTTTGGCACATCCGTCGGGCCAGATTTTATGAAGCAGGGTATCCTCCCCGATCCACTTCATTCGATTTTCCATCAGAAAATCCAGAAGCTCCACTTCTTTGCCGGCCAGCCGGAGGGAATTTTCCTGATTTGAGATTTCCAGCTTGATCCGGTTTAAGCAGGTATTGCCAAAAGTAATGCTTTCTCCACCGTAAACCTTTTTTCGGCGCAGCAAGGCATTGATGCGGGCCAGAAGCTCCCCTTTATCAAATGGCTTGGTCAGATAATCATCGGCACCCGCATTCAGGCCGGATATCTTATCCTCTGTCTCCGCCTTGGCAGTCAGCAAAAGCACCGGTGTTTCGTCTCCGGCGGCCCGTAAATGCTTTACCACATCCACACCGCTCATTTTCGGCATCATGATATCCAGTACCATACCGTCATAAATTTCTCTGGAAGCCTGTTCCCTGGCAGCGGCGCCATCATAGACCACATCACATTCAAAACCGCTGTATTCCAAAATATATCCAATTGCATCTGCAATGTCTCTTTCATCATCCGCTATTAATAATTTCATTTGATTTCTCCATTGATCATCTGCCGCACGGTCTGCATGGTCAAATCAGTAGAGGCCATTTCATCGGAGCAGCGTTTCAATTCCTTTTGCAGCAATTCCATATTGTCGATTTCCTGTTTGTATTTTAACTGATGTTCCAAAGCTGCCCAACTGTCCTGGGCAATGGTGCGGATCTGTATCTCGGCAGGGACATCCAATGTCCGGCCCGGTATATTCACTCTGGTCTTTACGATCAGATGGTAACTGCGGTAGCCATTGGGCTTGGGCACGGCGATATAATCCTTCTCCTGAATGATCTGGAGGCTGGACGGCGATTTTATGATATCCCGAATTTCATAGACATCATCCACAAAATTGCAGACAATCCGGACGCCTACCGCATCAAAAATTTTTGATCTGGCATTGTCCAGCGTGGGCTTCATGTTCTTTCGCTTCAGCTTGTCAATCATGCTTTCTTCACTCTTGATTCTGCCCTTGCAGTGTTCTACCGGATCCCGATAACCGCAGGATTTTTTCCAGGCCCGGATCAGTTCTATGTCGGAGAGAACATTATTCAGTGCACTTTGCAGGATAAATAAATAGTCGCCGTAAAAACTGTTCATACAGGTTCTCTTTTCTGTCAAATAAGTATTTACTGTTACAGCTTCTATTTTTTCACATTTTACATCATTTTTCAACTGTTTCACTAAAATTACACATTTCTTCCTAGTACTCGTCCAATGATAGTACTACGTTATCTAACGTTCTTGCTTCTATTTCATTTGTATAATCTTCAAACAAATAAATGATTGGATAAAGAGTGCTTGAATTATCTCCGTAATAAAAGTAAACACTAATTTCTTTATCTTGCGTCGAAAATTCCGGTTCTGCTGCATAGCAATACAAAAATACTTTTCCACCCATAGCTTCCATCTTATTGTTTTTATCTACCAAGAACACTGCTGCCTGAACATCTTTATTATTTACTTGAATATCATCGATGACAAGTTTAATCCTGTAAGGAGAAATCTCCACTTTTGAAAGATGAAAACTACAGTATTCACCCATACTTATTTTTTCATCAATGTCTATTACCTCTGACTTATTATCATATAATGTAATATCAGAAAAGCAAAATGGTTCAGAAGCCTCCTCGTCAATTGGGGATTTAGGTAATAAGCTAATTTCTAAATTATCACCTGATTTTAATTTTCCATACTCCAGTTCAAATGGAATAATGAAATGATTTTTATTGTTAAAGATATCAGTCGAAAGTACTTCCGTGAAGGTATTGTCTGCTGTATGACTGTAAATAACTGCAGCTGCATATATAATCTGATCATTGCTGCTACAGTAAATTGAAATCATGTCTTTCTCAAAAATAGCCTTTTCAATTATTATTCCATTTTTTTCCCCTTGTTCATCCGGTCTGGTTCCTAAGTCAGAATTTAAAATTACCCTATTCCATGCATCATCAAATTGTCTTGAATTAGCATCTGCTGAGATACCGCAACCAGTAAGAAGCAGTGACAGAATGATCAATTGAAAAGTAAGATTAATAAGACAGTATATTTTCTTCATATACACCTTTAAAGTATTAAAATTTCCTTCAATATTCATGCCAACTCCTTTTCCTCTGTACCATCAGAAAGCGGGTTCAGACATTCTCACTTACATTTTAGTTACAAAGGTGTTCTTAAACCATGCTTTCTTTGCGCTTTCGTCCATAAAGAAAACCCTTACGAGCGCATACTCTCCTCCAATGGTTTCTCAATCTTCTTCCTCGTAATCTCCACCAGCTCCAGCTTTGTAATATCCACGAACCTTGCCGGTACGGGATCCATCAGCAGATTTTGTTTCAACACCTCGATCAGCTGCTTTTTCGACGCTTCCTCCGTCATATTGATAAAATCCACTATGATGATGCCGGATAAATTTCGCAGTCGAAGCTGACGGGCAGTCTCTCTGGCTGCTTCCAGATTCACCTTCAGGACAGCAGCTTCTTTCTTTTTTTCGCCTTCAAATTTTCCGGTATTCACATCCACCACCGTCAATGCTTCCGTGGGCTGAATGATCAGATATCCACCGGATCTGAGCCAGACTCTGGGAAGCAGTGCTTCCTTCAGTTCCTTTTCCAGAGAATACAATTTGACCATGGGCAATAACGCATCCTGATAGTGAACCAGCTGTACCAGATCATCCGGATGATTTTGCTCCAGATACTGCTGCAGCTGTTCCTGCAGTTCTGCATCTTCTACCACGATGGAAGAATGCTCTGCTGCAGCACCGTCCTGCCCCCATGGGATGCTGTCAATCCGCTTCAGCCACTGAAGGGGTGTCCGATAAAGGCAGGAAAAGCAGGTTCGATATTTCGCTGTGTCCTGTATTCTGGTCAGCCTGTCATCCAGCACTTTTAATTCTGCCAGAATAGCTGCTTCTCCGGCTTCGGCGGCATTGGTCCGCACTATCATTCCATATTTACATTCTTTTTCTGCCAGGCCTGCTTCCACCAGCTGCTTCAATCTGCTCCGCTGCTCCTCCGGCAGCTTCTTTGAAATGCCCACTCCGGTCTGCTTCCGGTCCAGCACTACATACCGTCCCTGCAGGCACAGGTTGGTGCTCACCGAAGGGGCCTTTGTCTTGATTGCCTCCCGGCTGACCTGCACCACCAGTTCATCTCCCTGCTGAATGCTTTTGGATGGCCCTTTTTTCGTAAAAACAGGATCTTTCAAATCCTCCAGAGGAAGGTAACACACCTTTCCCGGTTCAATTTCTACAAAAGCGGCCTGCAGATTTTTCACCACATTCTGCACACGGCCGATATAAATATTGCCCAGCAGCTCCTGTCCTTCTTCTTCATCCGCATGGATTTCCACCGCATGGCCGGATTCGTCCATCAGAAAAGACACTATCTTATTCTGCAGCTTCGTAATACAGTATTTCATCTTGTTCTCATTTCTAATTTTATTTTTATCGTAAACCAAAGAAAAACTCCCGCCTTCCCCGTCTTTTGACTGTTCTCTAAGAAGCTTTTCGAGTAACTATTCAGAAGGTCTGTGCAGTAAATGCACAGACCGTGAGAAGATGAACCAAGTGTGAGAAAATTCCATCGCCGAAGACGATTTTAAATAGATTTTCGCTTATAAATATCATTTCTTTATGCGAGGATCGTGCCAAGGTCATTTAGTGAAACCAGCCTTCGCTTTCCGTTTTGTCCCAGATCGGCATACACTTCCCGGCGGTTTACCTCCAGTGCAAATTCCGGCAGCTCAAAGCCCTTGAATTTTGCATAGGCCTCCATCACCAGCTCCGGTTTCAGATTCGCCACACTTCCGGTTGCCAACTGCATGGATACCACACCGGCATTGACGCTCATCTGATAGATCATGGGACGAATGTCCACTTCGCTCTCGCCCTTTTTCGTCTGTTTTGTGATCACGATGGATTTCCGGGCAAAGAAGCCGGAAATGTCGGACTGCCAGTCCATTTTACCGGCCGGGCCGTCCTCTGGATTCTTCTTTCCCACCGGCTCACAGCCTTTTCGAAATTTTACTGTATAATCCGCAGCGGCTACCAGAGACATCGCCTTGCTGGCTTTTCCCTCTTCGATCTGGCGAAAGTCCAGAATCGTCATGCCGTCTGCCATCACCTTGTTTAATTTTTCCAGTGCTTCTGCGGTAGTGATGGGCGTTTTGATCTCAATATCCACGTATTCTCCGTCACTGGTCAGGCCCACGCCCAGCGGCGCTGCAAAGGACATGATCATATGCGGACTCATGCCTTCCGAAAAGGCAATGTCGATGTCCGCCCTGCGCAGTGCCTTCTGAAAATAACGCATCACATCCAGATGACCGATAAATTTCATCGCTCCCTGTTTTGCAAATTTAATTCTTACCTTCAAAGCAGACACCTCCTTCGTACTTCATCGCTCCGCAGCCGGAACAGCCTGCGCGGCAGTTTTTCGTAATCTCTCCCGCCTTTGCTTTGTTCCATTCCTTCAGCAGGAACTGCTTTGTCACACCGATATCGATAAAATCCCATGGGAAGATCTCATCCTCTTTCCGTTCCCGTCTGGTGTAGAAATACAGATCAGTGTCTGTAGCTTCAAATGCCTCCAGCCAGCGGTCATAATTCCAAAATTCGGTCCAGGCATCGAACAGAGCGCCTCTTCGGTAGGCTTCCAGAATCACCTTGCCGGCTTTGCGGTCCCCTCTGGCCAGAAAGCCCTCCAGAACCGTCACGTCCGCCTGATGCCAGTTATATTTAATGCTCTTCTGATTCAGCATTTCTCTGATCTCATGATTTACCGTCTTTGCAAATCCCAGATAATCGCCGGGTTCATGCATGGAAGCCCACTGGAACGGGGTAAAAGGCTTTGGCACCAGAAAAGAAGTGCTGACCGTGATCTGGCATTTTCCATTCCTCTGATCCTTTGGTATCTCATAATAACGCACCGCAATCGCATTCGCCAGATGGGCGATCTCTTTGCGGTCCTCTTCCGTCTCCGTGGGCAGTCCCAGCATAAAATACAGCTTCACCTTATTCCAGCCGCCTTCAAACGCCTCACCGGCACCATTTAAAATGATCTCTTCCGTCAGCCCTTTGTTGATCACATCCCGCAGACGCTGGGAACCGGCCTCCGGCGCGAAGGTCAGACTGCTTTTGCGCACGTCCTGCACCTTGCTCATCACATCCAGGGAAAACGCATCGATTCGCAGGGATGGCAGAGAAATGTTGATATTCTTATCATGAAACTCTTCCATCAGATAAGTAACCATTCCCTCCAGATCCGAATAATCACTGGAGCTTAAGGAACTGAGGGAAATTTCCTCATGGCCGGTATTTTTCAGCATATTTTTTGCGTGCTCTTTCAATACCTCCAGATCCCGCTCCCGGTTGGGACGGTATACCATGCCGGCCTGACAGAACCGGCATCCCCTGATGCAGCCTCTTTGAATCTCCAAAACAACCCGGTCCTGCGTCACTTTGATAAATGGCACCACAGGCGCATCCGGATACGATGCATGCGTCACATCCGTAACCACCTGCTTCGCAATCTTTGCCGGAATATCCTTCTGCTTCGGTGTAAATGCTTTTATCGTACCATCCTCCAGATATGTCACCTCATAGAGCGATGGTACATAAATGCCCGGGATCTTTGCCGCCTGATGCAGAAACTCTGCTCTGCTGCAGCCGGATGTCTTACAGGCTTTATACAGATCCAGAAGGTCATCATAAACGGTCTCGCCCTCTCCGATATAGAACAGATCAAAGAAATCAGCCAGCGGCTCCGGATTGTAAGTACAGGGGCCTCCGCCGATCACGAGGGGACATTCTTCGCCGCGCTCGCTGGCGAACAGCGGAATCTGGCTCAGCTCCAGGATCTGAAGAATGTTGGTATAACACATCTCATACTGAATGGTAATTCCCAGAAAATCAAAGTCCTTTATCGGATCCTGGGACTCCAGCGCAAACAGCGGGAGCTGCTGCTCCCGCATCACCTTGTCCAGATCCACCCAGGGGGAATACACCCGCTCGCACCAGGTATCCTCCCGTTTGTTGAACAGATCATAAAGGATCTGAATGCCGAGATGGGACATACCGATTTCATAGACGTCCGGAAAACACATGGCTAAACGGATCCGATTTTTTTTCTGAGTGTTTTCCAAATACTGTTTTTCATCCTGATTTTCAAGGCTGTTTTCGCCCGGAACATAGGTCAGTGTCTTCATAACACTGTTTACTTCATTGCCGATATATCGCGCCGGCTTCTCTACAGACAGCAATATTTCGTCAGATAATGCTAATTTTCTCATAAATTACTTCCTTTTTTGTATTGAGTCACCTTATCAAATTTTCAGCACTAAATGAAACGGATAAAATCATTGAAACTAAGCGAACAAATTATGTATATATAGTAACTGTTCAGTACCTGACCAGTTACTATATTTATTCATAAATGAACAAGATGACACATGGATAATATGCTGTTGATATTATAAGGGAGAATAACCCAAACTGCAAGAGATAAACAAAAATCTTCTGATGTGCTGTTTCGAAAGCCAAGAGCATAATATATTGTTGCATTGTGTCTTTTGAATTGCCGGTTTTTAACTTTTGCCAATTTAGTGTAGCATAAAATCAAATCGCTTGTACAGGTTAGAAACGGTGTGATATACTGGATATGAAAAAAAGTCGTTATTGGTTCACACAGGACTGCGCATTCACTGCACAGTCCGTAAGAAAGTAAAGCAAGATTGAACAGCAATAAATTTTCTCCTGCGCCTGTGAAAGCAAGTGCAGGGGAAAATTTTATATAATCTTACGGAGGAATGAGAATGAAAAAAGTTAAAATTACAGTTCTTAAAAAAGAATTTTATCCTGAATTTGCAGAAAAGTATTTAACGGACGGGCAGCAGGTTGGAGCTTGTCCTATTTTGAACGAGGGGGATGTGTTCCTCTATGAAGGAGGCTCGGAAATGCCTCAGGGTCTTTGCCCCTGGGCATGGATCGACATTTACCGTGGTGTAAATGCGCTTTCTGCCGGCGCAACTTACAAACCGTGGAACAATAAAGACGGTATGCAGGTTTTATGCTGTACAGATGGTATTCGGCCAGTTTCTTTTTTGGTGGAGGCTATAGAGGATTAGCCTCCTGCTGCCAGGCAAATGCTATGCCAAATCTCCTGCAGCCTTTACCTTCACCCGATTCGTATTTCCAGGGTGATACTGTAAGGGTACATCATCCACCTCTATGATCTCTACGGTTGCCGGAATCGCTCCTGCTTTTACAGCCAGCTCCACGGCCTCTGCTTTCGCCTGCTCCAGGGCGGTTTCTCTTGGAATTTCATTATAGTCAATCAGTTTTTCATAAGTTCCGCTGACCTTTGATATCGCAGATCCAATGGCATTTGCGCAGCCAAAATGCTCTGGTTTCATTACGCTTCGTGCCCCTTCTATCTTCTCCGGCAGGATAATGGAGCCGCCGCCCACCAGAATTACATCGCAGTCTTCCTTCGATACTTTCATCGCATCCACGGAATCTTCTATCATGCTTCGAATGACATCCATGGCTCTTTTCGCAAAGTCCTCCGGAATGTGCGAAACAAGCTTCTTATCCCCAAGTTCTGCCATCCCCAGACGTACTGCAATATCAGTCGCGGTCATCGTATCGCCGCCGAAAACAAGTGCCCTGTCAGAAATCGCATACCCCACGCTGTCCGGTCCAACCGTAATCGTTCCATCCGCTTTCTCATGGACAATCGAGCCTCCTCCAAGGCCAATGGAAATCACATCCGGCATACGGAAATTTGTCCGCACACCTCCGATCGTAACCGCCACACTGGATTCTCTTGGAAATCCACTCTGAATCACGCCCAGATCCGTCGTAGTGCCGCCAACATCAATGACAACTGCATTTTTCAGCTTACTCAGATAGCTTGCTCCGCGAATCGAATTTGTGGGGCCGCAGGCTATGGTCAGGATTGGATAACGGCGTGCATGTTCCATCGTCATTAAGGTTCCATCGTTCTGGCTCAGATAGACCTCTGCATTTACAACTCCTTCATCCTGCAGGCTTTTTGCAAATCCTTCTGTAAACCGTTCTGCCACTTTCCAGAGTGCGGCATTTAGAATCGTTGCATTCTCTCGTTCAATCAGCCCCATGGAGCCAAGTTCGCTGGAAATGGAGATATGGACATCATTTCCCATAACTTCCCTGCATAGTTGTGCGGCTCTGACTTCATAATCATTACGCACTGTGGAAAATACGCAGGAAATTGCAATAGATTTTATCCCTTTTTCTTTCATTTCCCGGAAAAATGCTGCTGCGGCATCTTCATCTAATGGCACCAGCTCTTTTCCGTCAAACTCAGAACCACCCCGGATAATTACGCTGCCGACGGCAATCTTCTGTATATCTTCCGCCCAGTCAACCATTGGCGGCACTCCACAGGTCGCCGGAGCACCGATTCTTAAGATGCCGATCGGTGCCAGATTCCGCCGTTCTACAATGGCATTGGTACACTGTGTCGTTCCAAGCATTGCCTGCGTAATCCGGCTTTTATCTACCCCAGATACCTCCAGTACATTGCGGATTGCACGCAGAATACCCTCATAGATATCTTCCGATGTGGGCTGCTTGATATCTGCAACCACCCGAAGCTTATCATCGATCAGAACCGCATCGGTATTCGTTCCGCCTACATCTATTCCCAGTTTATACATAGCCTATTTTCCTCCTTTGCAGCGTTCTTCCAGTGGAATATAATCGGTGTCAATGCCGAAATACCGTGGCCCTACCAGCTCAATACCACTTGCAGTCCTCCACATTTCAAAACATTTCAGTCCTATGACCATAACACGCTTTCCATACTTCAATGCATCTGTCGTAACCGGAGTAAAGGTCTCCGTATCTACCAGGCATATCAGGTCCGGTGTTGTCGCAAGAATTTTTCCATCCACCACCGCTGCCAGATTTTCATTCTGAAATTCCACATATGCCGTATGTCCCTTGTAGTCACCAATGCCATCCAGAACCACTTTACCTATGTTAAACCCTCCCCTGGTTTCACGCAGCACATCCGAAATTTTACCCTTAAAAAGCCTGAAGCCTTCTGTAAACTGCAAAAAGTGCTCTTCTGGTGTCTGATTTTCCGCATTCTTTACAGTGCGGATCGCTTCTCCCAGCTTCTGGCTGCGGGTCACGATTCCCTTCACGCCATACTCTTTCATCTGTTTTCCATTCATTGGGAAGAGGGATACCGATACCGAACCGCCGCAGCTCATAGTAACCGAACGCGCCAGTTCTTCTGTCCATTTATTGGTGATGGTTTCGAAAATAACACTGTTTCCTTTTTCATCCGTCAATGCCATCGGTGTTGCTTTTAATCCGCCAATCGTAAACGTAACCATCTGCAGTTCCGGAAACGCACGTCCCATTCCGTCCACATCCACCAGCGGCAGGCCAAGGCGTGCTGCTGCTGCGATTGGCAGCATTGAATTTACGCCGCCTGCTTCGATCGGCATAAATGCATAGATTTTTTTCCCAAAGAACTGCGTCACCATATCATACAGCTTTTTATATTCCTGCCCGCCGATTGCTTTTTCGGCCAGCACCGTCGGTGCCCCCATCATCGCAATGGGGACAATCAGTGCATCATCCGGCACTTCTTCCGGATCCAGGAGTGTGACCTCACCACATTCCTTCACCGCACCAATAGCCACCAGCTTTCCTACATATGGATCACCGCCGCCGCCTGCACCTAAGAGCGCAGCTCCTGTAGCGATATCTTCGATTTCCTGAATCCCTATCTTTCTCATACTGTTTCTGCTCCTTCCACTCTGCTTCCCTGTTTCGCAATACATTTATCAAGAATAACATACAAAATTAATGACAGGACAATTCCATTTACCGGTCCCACAAAGAATGGGATATTTAAAAACGGCATTGCCTCAACAAGGCCCGGCAGATTGGCAAAAGCTCCTCCCGTAATACATGCAAACAGTGCGCCTATCACATAAGCAATCACACCCTGTGCGCTGAAGCCTTTTACAAATGTGAAATTCTCTTTTTTTCCTTTTCCGGATATCCAGTAAGCTGCAATGATCACTCCTGCAAGTGGCGGGATCAGCGCAGACATCAGACTTAAAAATTCCTGAAATGCATTCAGCAGGCCAAAGGCTGCAAGCAGCGTGCCAATTCCCCCTGCGATTCCTGTTGTTATTTTAAATTTGCTCTCGTCAAAACCAAGCAGGTTACTGAGCGCCAGACCTCCTGAATAGGCATTTGTCACGTTGGTTGTCCAGGTAGCCAATACCAGGGCAATCAGACCAAGGATGGGCACGCCCAGGGAAGCAAGAATTGCAGAAATATCATACTGTCCGCTTACGATGCTCATCAGCGAACCCGTCAAAAGCATAAACAGCCCTGCGGGAATTACACCGACGATAGAGGATTTGATTACATCAGATCTGGTCTTTGCAAAGCGGCAGTAATCTGCTGAAATAACACCACCCAGTGCAAAGGATGCTACCACCATGGAAATACCAAAAATCAAGCCTGCTGATTCTGCCGGTGCATAATTTGCAATGGCCTGTGCACCATTATTGCTGATGATACCTGCAATGAGTCCATAAAGACAAACCAGAACCAGAAGCGGAACTGCAATATAATTGAGCCACTTCAGGCCTTTAAATCCCGCACAAGCTGTTGCCAACATGATAGCGCCCCATACGATAGAGCATACTGCAGTCAGACCATTGGTTACTTCTATGGAAAGAAGCGATCCAAGCATAGATGCAAAAGCTGCTCCGCAAGTGGCAGACTGAATACCAAACCATCCCACACAGGCAACCGTCAGCAAAATACTGATGATATAACGCGCGCCCTTTTCTCCTAGAGCCCCAGATGCCATAACCGATACCGGAAGCCCGGTATCACAGGCCTGCATACCGATAAAAATCATATATACACAGATAAGACCATATCCAATCAGAATAGATAATACAATCTGCGGAATAGACAATCCACTTCCTGAAAGTACACCTCCTATCATCAGACATGGCACGCAGATCATGCCGCCTGCCCACACAGCCGCTATTGACTGCCAGCTCTGTCTCTGATCCTCTTTCACTTCAAACCCACTGTTTTTTCCACTCATGTTTTTCCTCCTTCTTTCATTTTCTATTTTTCACAGTATAACAGTTCAACGTATGAAAGAAAATTGTTGCATGGGCAGAAAAAGAGCTTCATTCATTGTCCTTTCGGACAAAGAAATGAAGCTCTTCTTTTATCTTATCAGCCTTTGAATGGCGGCTGCCTGGTACAATCCTATGACCTCCGGCATTTTTCCCGGCCGATATCCAAGCAGATCTGAGATCCTCCGCAAACGGTACTTTACGGTATTCACATGCAAAAACAGGATCTGAGCCGTTTTTGTTGCACTCATATCGCCTTCCAGCAGAAATACCTCCAATGTTTTCTCCAACTGGGCCCCATCATTTGACACGTTCAGCCGTTTCAGCGGCATCAGCAGCTTTTTGAGCCTGTCCTCACCAGTCTGAATTGCTTCCTTACATTTTTCGGTGAACTCCATATCCGCAATAGAAAAACAATGTCTGTCTGGAAAAATAATTCCTGCATCTTTCAAATGATTTTTGTAACAAAAATATGCTTTTCGTACCTCAGAGGTATTTTCGAGCAGGCTGCACCTTGTCAGTGTAACCCTCTGGTCGATCTCCGATCCCAGATGATAGAGTTCTTCCATCATGGTTTCCGCTTCATACTGGCTTTCCGGCGTACTCATGAAGAGCATCAGATGCCCTTCATATATGTCCGTTATCGCAGTTCCTTTGAAAGTCGAGAAATAATCTTCAAGCATTGCGGACAGTTCCTTTATTGCCTGTTCACTTTTCAGAATCCACATTTCATGAATGGAACCAATATCGATATGAAAAATCCGGGCAAGCCGATTCATCTTCATCGGCTCATCCTGCAAAATAGAACGGACAAGCTCGTGAATGGCAACTTCTCCATGCTTCCTGCCCCAGATATTGATACCAATCCTTACCGCATCAATAATCTGCTCAAATATTTTTGGATCCAATACAGGTCCGGACTTCAGGATAAAAAGCTCCATATGCTGACCACTGTCTGTTTTCAGGCTGGTCCGGTATAATCTGCTGCCACTCTCTGATTCTTTCGTAAATTCTGCTTTTTCAATATATCTCTTTACATTTTCTTCATTTCCTCTGGGCCATACCGTCATATTCAGAATGCGAAGCTCCTCATCGCACAATACGATGGAAGCCGATACGCGGTCGCTGATCATTTTCAGTACCGTATTCACCGACTGCTGATGCTTCGGCAGCCCCGAAACACGGTCTAAAATATCCAGCACGATAGAATCATTTTTCGCACGATCCCGAAAAATGCATTCCATGACATCATTAATTACTTCCCCATAGCGAAGCTCTGTATTTCCCTCCGGCATGCAGATAAGTACAAAATCCAGTTCATCAGCCAGTCTGATCAGGCGTTCATCCACCTTCGGCAGAAATGCTCCCACGTAATACAGGATAATTCCTACCTCGCCGCCTTCTGCAAGACGACGCATATTTTCGCACTGCAGATCCACATTATCTGCACAGTTCAAGAAACCTGTAACGACTAATTCACTGCCGTAAAACTCTCCCTGCGGAAAAATAGTATCCACTAGAACCTTTGGATCAATGGACTCCAGAACGGAAATAGAAGATACTATTTTCGTCAATCCATTGCGCCCTCCCAGGACTTTGCTCTTATTCAAAGAGGGTAATTTCAGCAAATCCAAAACTGTTACGCTCATTTTTCTTCCCTCCCCAGCCAGCATAAGCGTTCCCAAAAGCCTTATGTTTTGTACGCTATGACGAAAAAGAAGAAAAGTTAAGCTCTACTCTGCAAGCTCAACAACTTCAGCATCTGCAGCATTTTTCTTGATACTTTCAATTCCCTTCGTACAGCCTTCTTCTTCTTTATATGCCTGACTTGCGATGATATCCTGTCCGTTCTTTGCCTTCAGACGAAAGCGGAATTTATCCGCTTTATCTTTGTAGATCTCGAATTTCGGATTCTTCTCTGTGGCATATCCTTCCTTTGTCTGGTTCTCTACCGGTGCAATCGCTGCATTGGTTTTTACGCTGTCGATTCCTTTTTGGCAGGTCTCGACAGAAGCATACACCTGTGAAGTTGCAACGATTTGACCATTGGCTGCTTTCAAATGAAAAGTCCATCCTGTTTCCGTTTTCTTGATTTCAAATTTCCCCATTACTTTACCTCCAATACTAGAATTTTCTGATAATTTTATTTTACAATTATTCATTCTATTTCGCAAGCGTATATTGCAAAATAGCTTGTTTTTCACCAAAATAATACCCGAAAATGGAATCAAAGCTTTTTTACCAAAAGTCCTTCAGCCAATATCAACGACAGTCTAATGGTTCCAGTTCTTGCATACATCGATCCATGAAACAGGATGAGTGTGTTTTTCCAATTCCTCAATCGTCAATTCGATTGCGCTGTTGCTGCTCCCACAGGCAGGGAAGACCGTATGAAACCGTTTTAGAGACAGATCGAGATAGATGGAGACATCTGCATTAACAGCAAACGGACAAACTCCACCAACCGCATAACCGGTCCATGCTTTTGTTTCCTCAGGGGTAAGCATTTTCGCTTTCACTCCAAATTGTGCTTTGTATTTGGGATTGTCAACTTTAGCATCCCCGGCCGTAACAATTAGAATAGCCTTCCCATTCACCAGAAAGGAAAGGGTTTTGGCGATTCTGTCAGGCTCACAATGCAGAGCTTCGGCCGCTAATTCTACGGTTGCGCTTGATACTTCAAACTCCTGCACACGATTTTCCATATTATATTGTTTAAAGTATGACTTTACTTTTTCGATTGCCATATTATTATCCTCCGCAATTTAAACATCAACCCATCTCAAATTTCAAAAATAAAATATTAGCTGGCATCAATTGATACCAGCTAATATTTCGCATCAATATACCCCGGGTCCAGAAAGAACCCGGGATTGGCATCCGCCTTATTGTTACTTACCCAGCAGACCTTTCAGCGCGCCGGCTACGCCGTCAACACCTATTTTGCCTTTTACCAGCTCTACCACTTTTTTCACTTCTTCTTCCGGAATATCAATTCCAGCCAGACCTTCAATCGTTGCGATCGGATCTGCTTTAAACTTTGCCATCAGATCTTTATCTGATTCCAGTTTTTTTACCACGTCTTCCACTTTTTTCAATAATTCTTCCATTGCCTTTTCCTCCGTCTATTTGATTTTAGTGAAACAGTCCACCCAGCAGATTGCTGACGAGGCTTCCCGCCGCTTTTTCAACGGTTTTATGTGAAGATCCAAGAATTCCTCTGGTGATCTGTTTACCCACGTCGCGTCCAATGCTTCTGGCTGCACTGCTGAGACCTTTTTCCACAACCGATTCTCTTTTTCTGCTGGTTCGTCCCCCGTTTTTGATTGTTGCCTCCGCCTTGGCAAGCCTGGCCTCTCTGAGCACCTCTGCATCTTTCTCTTTCTGTTCTTTTTCTTTCTCTTTTTCGGCTTCCTCTTCCTGCTTCTTGGCTGCTTCTGCCTCTTCTGCCGCCTTTTTTTCTTCGTCAGCCTTCTGCTTCTGCTCGTTCAGGATTTCGTAGGCACTCTCGTTATCAATGGCTGCCGAATATTTGTCATGCAGTGGATTCATTGTAATGAGCTGCGCTCTGGCAGCATCATCCAATGCCTTCATGGCACTTTGGGGCGGACAAATCATTGCCTGCTGTACGATGGATGGCACGCCTTCCTCATCAAGGAATGAAACAAGTGCACACCCCGTGCCGAGACTTCCGATCACATCCTCCGTTTTAAAGGCAGGATTTGGCCGGAAGGACTGTGCTGCCGCCCGGACCGCTTTCTGCTCCGCCGGTGTGTAGGCGCGAAGTGCATGCTGTACACGGTTATTCAACTGTGCCAGTACATCATCCGGAATATCCGATGGTGACTGGGTGATAAAGAAGATACCGATTCCCTTTGAACGGATCAGTTTGACCACCTGAACGATCTTTTCTACCAGCACTTTGGGCGCATCATTAAATAACAGATGTGCTTCGTCAAAGAAAAATACCATTTTCGGCTTATCTGCGTCTCCTGCCTCCGGCATGACTTCGAATAATTCGCTCAAAAGCCAGAGCATAAAGGTCGCATACAGTGCCGGGTGCTGATAGAGCTCTACGCAGTGCAGGACATTGATGATTCCATGTCCATCCTTGTCCGTCTGCATCCAGTCGGTCACATCCAGGTTCGGTTCCCCGAAAAACTGCTCTGCACCCGCATCCTCCAGTGTCAGCAGACTTCTTTGAATCGCTCCGATGCTCTGAGAGGATACGTTTCCATAGGTTGTCATCAGTTCTTTGCTGTGCTCACCGGTATAGGTCAGCATCGCTTTCAGATCTTTAAAATCAATCAGTTTCCATCCCTTGTCATCTGCGACTTTAAAAACGATATTCAAAACACCTTCCTGTACATCCGTCAGATCAAGGATCCTCGAAAGCATCAGCGGTCCCATGTCACTGATGGTGGCACGAACCGGGGTTCCGCCCTTCCCGTAAACATCCCAGAAGCGGCTCGGATACCCATGGTAGGTGAATTCCGCCGGATTGATTCCCACTTTTGTCAGGCGCCCCTGCATTTTCTCACTGTCTGTTCCGGATAATGCGGTCCCGCTCACATCGCCTTTGATATCGGCCAGAAATACCGGTACGCCGATATCTGATAATCCCTCTGCCATTACTTTCAGTGTAATCGTCTTACCCGTTCCGGTTGCACCTGCAATCAGCCCATGTCGATTTAACATAGAAGGAATCAAAAACACCTGTTCCTCACCTTTTCCCATGAGGATTTTGCCGTCCGTTACCATGATACATCCTCCAATTTTCAGAAAATTATATATTATATACAAAAAACTCTGAATTTATTGTAACACAAGTCCAAAGTAATTTCAATTAATTTAAAAGGATACTCAGGCTATTACAGTTCAGCCTTTTATTTGACGCACAGCTTTCGGGCGGCGGCCCCAGGTATGCTGCAGGTGCATTTGCAGAAAGCCTAAGCATCTTGGGTTCCACAAGATGTTCCATAGGAATTGGGAGTCATTTGTTTGAACCGAAGGTGAGTTATGGCTCCCAATTCCTGCTTTTGGAACACCTTGCGGAAGCCTTAGATGCTCTTGGCTTTCGAAACAGCATCTGCAGCATGCCTGGGGGCAGCCACCCGGAAAGCGTCCTCATTTCAAGGCTGAACTGTAGCCTCAGGCTATGCTTTCTCTCATTTCATGGAATATTTTTTCTCTTCTCTTACTTCCACGGACGCACCTTCTTCGTCCAGCCCTGTTCTGTCCAGTAGTCGCGGTCCGCCGGATTAAAACCGTTTCGCTGCAAAAGATGCATTATAAAGAAAAAACCTTTTGTCCGGATGCCTGGCTGGATCTGCCGCTGCTCTCCTGCTTTGATTTTCTTTGCAAGCGTTGTCGTTTTTTTATCGATTTTTTCCTTAATCTTCCCGTCCACACGCTGGTAAGCTGTTTCCCGCACACCGACACCATATTGATATACCTTTGCAACGCCCCAGAAAAACAGGCTGTGTGCCATATCTTTGTTTGTGGAATGCATCCCGCCGCCTGCTGCCGTTGAAATACAAACCGCCTGCTTTTTAAACATCGCTCCACACGGTCTGTGCACCATCCAGCGATAACCATAATGATCCAGAAACGCTTTCATTGCCCCCGTTGCATGAAATACATACACAGGACTTGCCAAAATCAGCACGTCTGCATCATCCATAGCCCTTGTAATCGGCAAAAGCTGCTCATAATGCGGGCAGAGTGTCTCTTTCTTTGAAAAACAGTTGGTACACCCCACACAGAATTTGTCAAAATCCCGCGGGAGAAAAAACTCTGTGATCTCCCCACCGAGTTTCTCTGCAAGCAATCGGGCTGCATGATAGGTGGAGCCTTTGTGGCTTTGTCCGTGGATGATTGTTATTTTCATTCTATCTCTGCCTCCTTTTTATGAAGTTAATTATAAATCTATTGTCTTTACCAGTAAACTATTCATTTTAAATTTTACCAATAAGAGGCAAAATTTACAACATTGTTTCATCCTTAATGACTTCAACAAAATCACTATTGCAGACCTTTTTGCCGCCGATGCAGTAAGCGAGCATGATAAATAAAAATATTGCAAGTGTAAAAAGGCCCGTAATCAGAACAGGCGCTTTCTGAATATATTCGGATACAGCTATTTCTGACGCTTGCAAAGCCCATGCCACAAAAGGAAGGCTTATCAGTACCCCCAGCAAAAATGGCCGGACAGAAATTACCATTGCTTCCAATGTTAAAATTTTCCGCATACCTTTTGGTGAAAGACCAACTGAAAAATATCTTGCGAACTCTTTTTTTCTTTGATATATCTGTCCCAGTGTAAAAGAGAAAATATTTACAATACCAATAAGTGCAAGGAAACCGGCGAAGCAGCAGACAAAAATTTTGAGGCCATTTCTCATTTTGAACTCTGATTTTTCTTCTTCCATTCGGCTTTCTAAGGTATAGGTGGAATTTTCCGGCAGATTATTATGAATTTGCTCCTGAACCTTTTTATCCATATCCATAGAAGTCAAATAGATATTGTAGGTGGTTTCGTCTGTCTGCAGTGTTTCTCTCACTTTTTCATAAAAGCTCTCTGAAAGTATCAGGCTCAAAGAATACTGTTTATATTCTTCTTTTATCATCGGCATTTCTTTTGCAAAATCAGTAATGGTAAATTGATTTCCCGCCACATCAACAGTAAGTGGTTTTTCCTGATCTACAAGAGGAATGTATTCTCTATATTTTCTGGAACTGTGAATGCTGTCCCAAATGGTATTGATTGCGGCGATCCCATTTTGTTCCAGCCGATTATCCTTACAATATGCCCCGAAACTGTCATCATCCAATATATAAATTGGAACTGAAAATGGATAGAGGTTCTCATTGTTTGGTACAAATTGCTCATTCAGATTATGGACACCTGTCTCCTGCAGCTCTTTACTGAAAACCTGATCCGAAATACAGGTATCCGCAACTGCTTTTTTGTAGGCAATACAGCTCTTTATCCCCTCCATAGATTTAAGCTGCTGCAGTAACTCCCCGCTATCACTTGCGGTAGTAAGCGTCATGTCCCATTTGTCACGAAATCTTTCAAAATAAGTAAACTGTGTGCTGATGCCGGATATTGCTTCGATATTCAACAATCCAATTAGCGCAAGAAATGCAAAGGTAAGAGACAGCGTGGAAGTACGCAATTCTTTCCGCCTTGCATAAATAGATTTTCTTGCCAGTTCACCATGAATACCGAAGAAGCGTGAAAAAAGTGAAAAGCGTTTCATTTTTGGTACAGACAATTCTGTTCCATAGCTTAAGGCTGTGAGTGGTGTAAGTCTGCTAATTCTTCTTGCCGGAATCCATGCTGATAAAAGCACCGTCAGTCCTGATGCAAATAAAGAAAGAAGCACCACCATAATATGAAACTGAAAGGTTACTTCATAAGTCCTGATTTCATCCGTAACGAAAACAGCAGTCTGCACTAAGAGGAAACTGCTGCCAATGCCCACCCCAATTCCAAGCACAATCGGTATCGCACATAAAATCATAACCTCCTGCAAGAGAAAGCTTCTGATCTGCTTCGGTGTTGCTCCGACACTTTGCAGAATCCCCAGTTGATGAATACGGCTATTCATAGGTATTTCAAAGGCATTGTGAATCATTATAATCAGTGATAGACAAGCGGCTGCGATAACGAAGCCATAGGCGGCTGCAAGCGGCTCTGGTCTTGAGGTGTAGCTTCCCTCCTGTACCATAATCTGATTCACATGGTCTATCCACATATTGTATGCCATGCTGCATAAAAGTGCCAGAAATGCGGAAGATACAAAAGAAATTCCCGCAAGAGAAATACTGCTCGTTTTATTGTTTTTGATGTAGCGAATGGAATAATCAGTCCACATTCTATCATCCCCCTTATTTCAGTTTTTCGTCTGACAGGATTTTTCCATCCTGAAGCCGAATGATACGATCTGCCTGTAATGCCAGTTCTTCATCGTGAGTGACAACAATCAATGTCTGATTATATTTTTTATTTGAATACTTCAGTAATTCAATGATTTCTCTGCCATTTTGATTGTCGAGATTTCCCGTGGGCTCGTCTGCAGCAACCAATGCCGGAGCGTTGATGATTGCTCTGCCGATAGATACTCTCTGCTGCTGCCCTCCTGATAATTGCTTTGGCAAATGCTTTCGTCTGTCCGTAAGCCCCAGTGCGTCAATCAACTCGTTTACACGCGCCTGATTTATTTTCTGCCCATCCAGCTTTAATGGCAGCACAATATTTTCTTCTGCATTCAGTACCGGGATTAAATTGTAGAATTGATAAATAAGCCCTACTTGTCTGCGTCTGTAAATCGCCAATTCCTCCTGGCTTTTCTGTAATACTTCCTTTCCATCTACAATTAGTTTTCCGCTTGTCGGTTTATCAACGCCGGCAATGATATGCAGCAGTGTTGATTTGCCTGAGCCTGACGGCCCTACAACAGAAATAAATTCCCCTTTTTGGGCGGAAAAGGAGACATTGTCTAATGCAGTTACTTTTGTTTCGCCTGCACCATAGCTTTTGCATAGATTTTCAACTTTTAATATTTCCATAATGGTTCCCTTTCTTTTCGTTGGATAGAATTACTGTTATGTCTATTCTACAATTTCCCCCATGACAGGTTCGTGACTTTTTCATTACAATTTTGTCACCAAACTAAAAAAGAGCTTATACAGCTCCCTTGTAAAAAGTAATTGAAAATTCTGTGCCATGTGGTATGACATTTTGTACCTTGATTGTACCGTTTTCTTTTTTTATTATCATACGGGAGAGGGCTAAGCCTATTCCGATATTTTGAGCAGACGAATTTTCCCCTTTATAAAATCGTTCAAACAAATGGGGTAACTCTTTTTCCGGAATACCGGTACCGTTATCTGCTATGGTGATTTTTGTATAAAGAGAATTCTCAATCGCTCTGATTTTCAACGCTCCTCCCTGTGAAGTGTGCTCGATACAGTTTTTCAGTATATTGCTGACTGCTTCATTCGTCCATGCTAAATCCCCAATAAACGCTGCATCTTGTTCCACTTGTATATCTGCATGAATTTCTTTTACCTCCATCATAATTTCTAATGGCGCCAATGACATTTCCAATAGTTCATTTACCGCTACTTTTTTATTGTCAAATACCACTATTCCAGATTCTAAACGGGCTATTTTTAAAAGTGCAGTAATCAGCCACTCTATCCTTGAAAGCATACTGTTTATTTCACATACGCATTCATTTCTCTGTTCTCCGGTGAGGCTATCCTTCATAAGCCGGTGTATCGTCATGCGAATTGATGTCAGCGGAGTCCTGATCTGATGAGATATATTCGCTATTGCATCGCTTAAAATGCCTTTTTCTTTTTGTAACTGCTCGGACTGCTCTTGAAGGCGTATCGTCATTTTTGCTATTTGGTTTGTAAGTATAGCCAGTTCGCCCTCCTGATTGGGGACGAGATAAGCGCTTTCGCTTGCGTGTAAAATTTTATCCATTTCATAGCTTAAATTGGATATATCTTCATATCTGTGCTTTGTATGGATAAGGAAAAGAGCCAATGCTCCGAAACAGACAAATAGAATATAGTACATAACCACAGGACTGAATACAACAAATGCTGTCAGCGACACTATGAATGTAAAAGTCATATATATCAGCATCATTTTTTTGATTTCCGGATTTCTGATTATCTGCATCATATCATTCTCCTAATACATAGCCCAGCCCACGAACCGTTTTGAGAATTACCGGGCTGGTTGGATTATCTTCGATTTTGTCTCTCAATCTTTTCATATAAACGGTCAGGGTATTGTCATTTACATAATCCCCTGCAATATCCCAAATTTCTTCTAACAGCCTGCTCCTTGACATGACCTCTCCCTGATGGTTCAGAAATACTAACAAAAGTCGATACTCCAATGCGGATAAAGAAATTTCTGTTCCCCTTTTCCAGACGGACGCCTTCAATGTATCAATTTTCAAATCTTCAATTTCCAATATAGACGGACTTTTTCCGCAGCGTCGTAAAATGTTTTTTACTCTTGATACCAGCTCCATTGGTTTAAAGGGTTTGGTAATATAATCATCTGCACCCAGATCAAATCCTGTCACAATACTTGCTTCATCATTCATCGCTGTTAAAATAATAATCGGGGTATTCCCCCTGTGCTTGATTGCGGAACACAAAGAATATCCGCTGCCATCCGGCAATGTCAGATCCAACAAAATCAAATCATATTGGCACTTTTCCAATTCTTCTGCCGCAGCCTTTTTCGTAGATACTGCATATACACGAAAGCCCTCGTCCTTCAACAGAATTTCCAGATTTTTCACAATAGACAGATCATCTTCAATAATTAATATGTTTTCCACGTATGTACCTCCCGGCGTTCCCGTTTACAGCGAAGCATCTTCCTTATGTTTTTTTGCATCCTTTGGAATCAGCCGAATGGCTGCTGCATCCATCAGGTACTATTATATTTCGATTGCCCGAACAAAGCAAGCAGGTCAAGAAATGATGGCGTGTTTCTACAAACTGAATTTACAAATCCATTCGTGATAACCTGCTTCGGCATATGGATGCGCAGCTTCGCGCGCGGAACGAAAGCTGTGCTGCTAAAGGAACTGGCTCGCGGGGTGTGCGAAGCACTCTTTCGTTTAGGACAAATCGAAAATGATGTAAATGAAAGGGCAGCTCTGACAGGCCAAAGCTGCTTTTTCGTTTACATCATCGATTCTATCCTAAGGAAGTTGTCAATCATACTTTTCAATATTTACAGTGGCAACCGCAGATTGATTTGGTTCGCCAGTAGTGAGATTTTGAGGTGCTGGTATCAACATCATAAACCCCTCTTTTCCATATCGCTGTTTATATCCCCGTGCATATTTTTCATCAACAGAAATATGTTGTACCTGTCCAACAATCATAGCTGTTATTCCTGCACCGCTTAAATCTTGTATTTCTTTTAAGGTACATTCCATATTGATAAAAGCCTCTTGAATAGCTGGCGCAGGAATCGTTTTTGCGTTGGAAAGTGTGAAATTCCCCACTTCAAATTCATCAGTTTCTAAGTCATTTTGATTGATTGTATCTATCAATTTATCATAACAGCTTATTGGAAGAAAATTGATGCAGAAGCATTTTTCACGTTGAATATTAGCATAAGTATGTGTATGTTGATATAAATTCCCCATAACGGCAAAGAAAGCTGTCTTATCTCCATGAAAGCAACTCCATGAATGAAAACAAACATTCGGCTTTCCGTTTTCCTTCCATGTAGTGATTGCAAACAAAACCGTTGGTATACCTGCTGTCGTTTCAAAGTGTGAAAATAATTCAAATTCTTCTGGGTATGAGGGTTTGAAATACTGTGGAAATTCTTTTCCTATTTCTATTTTCATTAACACACCTCCGCATAGATTCATATTTCACTCACTGTTTTATCAAAATTCCAACTTCTAAACAAATCGGAAGCTGCCTATTTTTTATGCCATTGATAAAACTCCTTTAAATCAGCTTTCACTTCATCTGACAACATTGTTTTCTTTACACCTTGAATTGCACCCTCAAGTGCCATCAAACGATTGATGCAGGCTGATTCATCAATCTCTTGAATTTTCAACCACGCTGATTTAGCTCCAACCCTTTTTAATTTATCAACAGAACTAATTCCGATAACCTAATACTGGTATGAGAATTTATCAATTAAAGGTCATTTATTTTTTCTTTTATTTTTCGTTTTATCTTAAAAAAGAGATGTGTTGAATACTTCTCATTATAAACCAGCAATTCATAGGCTTCCATAACCCCTGCTGAATACACAAATCCCAAAAGACCTATCGCGAATCCAAGAAAGACAAGGGAATGGTAGTCAGACCATGCAATATTGCCTCTTTGAGTAAATGCCAAAAATACAAAACCTGAAATAAATAAGGTGGTACAGGGAATAGCCACTGCTACATACTTCTTTTTATTCACAGCATATTCCCTGGATAGTTCTTTCAAATAATCGTAGTCAAATAAAAGCGGTTCTTGTTTTAATACCTTATATTGAATTTGCTCTGAGAACATCGCAAATACAATGGAGATAATGCCGATGATTACACAAATTGCAATACCTAAATAGCGTAACATTGTATTTGCAGAAAACATTACGTACGGTATTCCTGCCAACGCCCAAAACATAAATCCAATCCCCATATACCGGCTCATTCTTTTCTCATTGGCGAGATATCCTTTTGCCATTTCTCTGCTTACATAATAACCTTTTTCATCAGCGTCTTTTTTAGATTTTTCGTCCTTTAGTAAAAAATCAGTTGACACTTCAAAAATATTGGATAACTGTAAGAGTTTTTCTGTTTCGGGAAAACCTTGATTATTTTCCCATTTGCTGATTGCCTGCCTGGTTGTCCCAAGCTGTTCTGCCAGATTCTCTTGTGATAATCCTTTCTCTTTCCTCAATTTAAAAATCTTTTCGCCTAAATTCATATTGTAAATTCCTCCTGTGATTTGATAGCAAAATTTTATCAAGTCACGTTGTCATTTTCTACCTTTCTTGAGATGCACCTTGTCAACTTGAAGTTGCAAGTATGCAGCAGGGCTAAAAATCACTTTTTCGCAAGTGTATGATTTCTGCTCTTAATTATAATACAATTCTTTTATTTTGTAACGACAAAATTTATTCATAGGTTATCAATTGCTTTCATTCGGCTGACCACATATAATTAAGAAAACAAAAAATGAATTTAGGACATTTCTGCAACATTTGTGTTTTAGAATGACTTATACGAATTACCGGAAAGGACGTGAACACATGAGGAAAATAATCATCATTGAAGATGATACCCTGTTAAATAGGACACTTTCCTATAATCTTGTCTCCGATGGCTATGAGGCAGCTTCCGCCTATACCTGCCTGGCAGCAAGGGAATTGCTGAAAAATAACTATCATTTAGTGCTGCTTGATATCAATCTGCCGGACGGAAACGGTCTTGATCTTTGCACCGAGATAAAGGAACGCTGCCCGGAAACCTATATTATATTTCTGACCGCCAATGACAAAGAAAGCGATATGCTAAAGGGGTATGAGGTCGGCGGTGCGGACTACATCACAAAACCGTTTTCTGTGGCGGTACTCTGTAAAAAGATTTCCGCTGTATTTGAAACAATGGAGCAGCATCATCCCTGCCACGATTTATATGACGACGGCTTTTTGAGAATCGACTTTTCTGAGCAGAACGCAGCACTGAACGGGGAGCCGATAGACTTTACGCCAAAGGAATACCGCACCCTGCTTTTATTCGTTAAAAACAGAAAACTCATTTTAACAAAAACGCAGCTTTTAGAAAAACTGTGGGACATTGACAGCGATTTTGTGGATGAACATACATTAACCACAATCATAAGCCGCTTACGGAAAAAGATTGAAACGGACGAACACAAATATATCAAGACTGCTTACGGTATCGGCTATCAGTGGATCGGCGGTGAGCAGAAATGAAAATGCAGAGATATTCCGTCCGAAAGATTTTACTTGCGATTGTGATATATGCAGCTTTGACCGCTGCTGCTTTGCTGCTTGCCCTATATTTGCTTACGGGAAATGTCACCCTTGTCCTTTGCGGGCTGCTGCTTACCGCTGCCCTTTTTGCGTGGGGGGCGGTCTTTTTGAAATTTTTTCAAAAGAAGCTGTCCGAGTTTACCGACAGCCTGTGCCGGACACTGGACGGCATGATAGACGGCAGCGAAAAACCGGATATGGATTTTGATGCAGAAACCTCTTTATCCCGTATCTCACACCGCTTAGAACGACTTTACAATATCATGCAGGCAAGCCACTGTAAAATTAAGGATGAAAAAGCAGAACTGCAGTCCTTGATATCAGATATTTCCCACCAAACGAAAACACCGATTGCCAACCTCAAAATGGTAAACGATACGCTCTTGACGCGAACCATGCCGGAGGAAAAGCAGCGGGAATTTCTACAGGCGATGGGGAGCCAGCTTGACAAATTAGATTTTCTCATTCAGGCAATGGTCAAGACTTCCCGCCTGGAAACCGGAATCATCACCCTTGAAAAGAAACAGGCTTTATTTGCCGACACGCTGACGATTGCTGTTAATGGCGTTCTTGCCACCATGGAAAAAAAGAAAATTGCGCTATCTGTGAATTGCCCGGAGAAACTGATGCTATTTCATGACAGCCGATGGACAGCAGAAGCCCTGTATAACCTTCTGGATAATGCAGTAAAATACACTCCCGCCGGGGGCAGTATCAGCGTGAGCGTGCATGAATGGGAAATGTATCTGAAGGTGGATGTGACTGACACAGGCAAGGGTATTTCCGAAAGTGAGCAAGGAGCTATTTTTAAACGGTTTTACCGGGAGGAAGCGGTACACGATATAGACGGAATAGGAATAGGCCTTTACCTTGCCCGCGAGATTATCACCATGCAGGGAGGCTATATCAAAGTCACTTCCACTGCCCCAAAAGGCTCTACGTTCTCCGTTTTTTTGCCAAAAAAATGAAATGTCTTAAAATTGAAGCAATGCAAGGTGTTTTTTTATGACATTTGGGACATTTCTGCAACATTTTGGCTTTATGATATGCCTATCAAATAAAGAAGGGCAGGTATTTTAATGAATATCTTACAAACAACTGATTTGAAAAAGTATTACGGCACCGAGCCGAATATTACCCGCGCCCTCGACGGCGTGACTTTTGCTGTGGAGCAGGGGGAATTTGTGGCCGTGGTCGGCACATCCGGCAGCGGCAAATCTACATTGCTGCACATGATGGGCGGACTTGATATTCCAACTTCCGGTTCCGTCTATGTACGAGATAAGGAACTGGCAAGGATGAACGACGAACAGCTTACTATTTTCCGCCGTCGTAATATCGGTTTTATCTTCCAGAACTATAATCTTGTCCCGATCCTGAATGTGTATGAGAACATCGTCCTGCCGGTGGAACTGGACGGGGACACCGAAGATCAGAAGTTTATGGAGGAAATTGTTCATCTGCTGGGTCTGGAAGATAAATTGAAAAATATGCCGAACAATCTTTCCGGCGGCCAGCAGCAGCGTGTGGCTATCGCCCGCGCTCTTGTGACGAAGCCCGCGATTGTCTTGGCGGATGAGCCTACCGGAAATCTCGACAGCCATACGAGTGCCGATGTGTTAGGGCTTTTGAAGCGTACCGGCAGCGAGTTCAGCCAAACTATCGTAATGATTACCCACAACAGCGAAATTGCCCAGCTTGCCGACCGCATTGTGCGAATCGAGGACGGCAAGATTGTGGAGTGAGGAGGTAGCAATATGACGTTACCATTTGAAAATGATACAGATACTATAGTAAAAAAACTTGCAAAAACAAGTGTCAAGAGCGATAAGCAAAGACTTTTATATACCTCTACTACGGTCGCGATTGCCGTTGCTTTAATTATGACTTTAGCTTGTACGATGTTTGCAGCACAGCACAAAATGTCTATTCAAGCAGAAAAAACGCCCCAGGCATTTCTATCTCATATCAATGCGGATACTTACGATAAGTTAAAGCATGATGAGAGCATCGGAAAAATAATTTCTCAATATGCCTTTGAAAAAGTAAAATATTATGACGAGGTATCTTTGCAGGCGGTCTTTTGTGACGACCCGGCGTACTTCTCTGATACAACTCTCACGGGAAAACTCCCCCAAAAGAGCAACGAAATTGTGCTGACATCGGGCAGTCTTGCATATTTACCGGAAGGCATTGCCGTCGGAAGTCATTTGCCGTTGAATTTAGGAACAGGCGAAAATGATTACATTGTATCGGGTATCATTGAATTGGCTTCGGAACGGGCGAGGAATATTGGCGTTTACTGTTCGGAAGAATACCTGCTTGAAGCAGTTGCAGCAGAAAATATTGATTATACACTACTCCTTTTTTGGAATAATCCAAAAGATTTGAGCCAGGAAGATGTTGCCGCAGATTTAACACAGCTTTCTGAAAAATATAATATTCCATCAAATGATACCTCTATTAGTTCACGATACTTTTCTCTTGCATCCCGTAATATAGATATTCAAGAATTGCTTAAAATTTTACTGGCTGCACTGGTTGTCTTTTTTGCCGCGGCTGTGGTGATTTATAATATTTTCTATATTTCGATCAGCAGAAAAACGCAGGAATACGGTCAGCTTAGGACGATTGGAATGACACCGCGACAGGTTAAGAAGATGATTTCTGCCGAGGGTAAAAAAATTGCAATGCCGGGTATTGCATCAGGTATAATAGTCGGCGCAGCTATCGGCAGCTTTGTTCAGCCGGAGGGCTGGTACTGGCTTAATACAGTGATTGCCGCACTGATTGCGTTTGTGTTTGGCGTCTTGACGATCAAAATCAGTATTTATTCACCTGCAAAAATGGCAGGCAAAATTTCACCTATGGAGGCTGTGAGTTATTCGGGTTATTCCAACGAAAAAATCAGTGGAAACGGCAAACGGCATAAAATCACGCCCTTTACACTGGCAAAGCTTAATCTTGTTCGCAATAAGAAAAAGACGGCTTTAACGATATTATCCCTTGGGTTATGCGGCGTCATGCTGATTGCCTGTGCAAGTATACGTAATTCGCTGTCGGAAACAAATATGGCAAGAACAGGCGAATTTCAATATGGGGATTTTAAGTTAGAGTTCGAGGGCAACAGCTCCATGATAGACAGTTTAGGCGGTGAAGCAAAAAATTATAACAGAGCGGCATTGCAGGCAAACAGCAATGTTTTTTCCGCAGAGCTGAAGCAAAAGGTTTTATCCATTGACGGTGTGAAAGACATCAAGGAATGGTTTGGTACAACTGCACTCTTTTACATAAATGGTAAGAAAGACCAAACCACAATTTGGGGATATACCGAAGATGAATTATCCAAAATGGAGAACAATTTAGTTTCGGGTACAGCTAATATGGCGGAACTGGAACAGGGAAATGGTATTATTGTCAATATCGCGGAAAATGCTCCGCAGACGGTGTATCATTGGACACCGCAGCTTGGAGATGAAGTCACTCTTTCATTTTGGAGTAAAAGCGGAATACCTGTTATAAAGACTTTTACTATTATGGGAATTACTGACGGGAAAGATGGTTTCTCAAACATTTTCAGGCTGCCATTCGATGAATTGCAAAAAGTAACAGATTATGACATTACTTCCGATTGGGAAATCATAACGGAAAATGCAAAAGAGGATACTGTAGAAACGGCTCTGCAGGATGTGGTAAAAAATGCCCCCGAATTATCATTAAATACGCTGCAGGAATATGTGAATACACTGTCCGGGCAATATCGGAGCGGAATTTTTACGATATATGTACTCGTGTTATTCCTTGGGGTCTTTGGGATTATCAATTTAGTCAATCTCACGGGGACAAACCAAATCATACGAAAGAACGAAAGCGGTATCATGCTGGCAGTGGGATTGACAAAACGACAGCTTAGGAGTTCAAGGATTTATGAGGGCGAATTGCTGGTTATCAGTTCCGCATTGATTGCTTCTGCCATTGGTATTCCTTTGGGCTATCGGGTTACTAACACATTCAAGATGATTGGTGCTGTAGAACAGTATTTGTTTCCGCTCAGGGAATATCTGATTTTTATTTTTGTGTTGTGTTTTGTTGAGCTTGCATTGGAACTGCTGTTAAACCGTTCTCTAAAGAAGGAGTCCTTAGTCGAACTATTAAGAAATAAGTAATTCGCAATATTGTAGATTTTTCAAGTTGGATATGGTAAGATATAGTGCTGTTAAATTTTTTGAGCCATTTTTTGAGGGACGCAATAAAATTTATTCACCATACCATATCGCCCCTCTTTGTTTATATACTTTGTATTCTATCATGGTGGAAATTTCTGAATATGATAGATTGTGAAATTATCTGGAAAAGAGGCTTCTATGAAAAAAAAGCGGGCAATTGTGTTTATTTCCTCCATACTTATAATATATCTGGCCATGCTCGGGCTTTCCATCTCCAACCGGGAGGCTGCTGTACTGCCCAAGGCGGTCGATGAGCAGATTGTGCTGGCTAAAGATGGCGAGCTGATCAGCAGCGGGCAGCGCACAAAAATTGTCCTGCCTGACTATTTTGATGTGATGGGGGAAACGCGGCTGCAATTCACACTGGATTACGCCTTTTCCGGTCGAACGGTTCCATCGCTGATTTTGCAGGCCAATCATACGTTTATGACGATTTTGCTTGACGGGGAGGTCCTTTACCGCGTTGAGCCGCAGACGTATTCGCTGGGCAACTATTTCACCCATATCCCCCTGCCGCAGAAGGTGAGTAATGGACAACTGGAAATTCGCGTCACCGTGCCTGAAAACGGACTGACCCGCGTTTCAATGCCTGAGCTGATCATCGCCAATGAGTCAGTTTTTCTCAGGCAGCAAGTGCTGCGGGATATTCCGGCTCTTGTGCTCAACATTCTGATTCTGCTCAGCGGGCTGATTCTCATGGCTCTCTCGCTGATGGCCCGCAAGGGGATTGACCTTTACAAAATGCTGCTGCGCGGCTTTCTGGCGATTAACTGCGGACTATATTTTATGTGCGAAACCTATAGCATCGTATACCTTGCGTCTAACTCACGGATCGTCTATCTGGTGGATATGCTGTCCTTTGCTATGCTGGGGCCACCACTGCTGGCTGTTTTCGGCTGGGAGTTGGAGGATTGGCGCGGAAAACTGCTGAAGTCCATTGCGGGAATCGGCATGATTGCAGCGCTGGCGGAGCTGGCAGTATCGCTGCTTTGCGGCATCGAATTGCGGCGGCTTTTGCCGGTGACACACGCAGTACAGATTGTGGGGATTTTAGCGGTGATTACCTGTATTGTATATGGTCTTATCCGCAAAAAGAGTAATCCCGGGCTTTATTTCGGGGGATTAATTGCACTGACCGGTGCGGTTGATCTTACTTTGTTCTTATGTGAAATCGGAGAAAACAATGTATTTTTCCTGAAGATTGGTATTTTGTCCTATTTGTTTTATCAAATGTATCAATTTGTCCGCTTACTCATGCAGCACAGTGCGGAGGCGGCGCGGGAATCCTATTATAAAACGCTGGCATTTCAGGATCCGCTTTCGCGCTGTTATTCACGTGCGGCGTTTGAACTGGACAAGAGCGCATGGTGTGGGGAGGCTGTACGCACCGCATTTTTCATGGATCTGAATAACTTAAAAGCAACCAACGATCTCTATGGACACGGTGCGGGTGATCAACTGATCCGTGCGTTTGGTGACGTGCTCAACTGCGTGTTCTTATCCGTTGGAAAATGCTACCGCGTGGGCGGTGACGAATTCTGGGTGTTCTGTGATGGTCTGCCTCCCGGCAAGGCTGACGAAATGATACACGCAGTGAAGCAGGCCACCGAATCGTACAATTGTCACAGTTCCCTGCCAGCCACGCTGAGCTACGCCATCGGCATGTGTGATACCAGAGAAACACAGGGGGATTTAGAACGCACCATTGAACTTGCTGACGCACGAATGTATGAAAACAAGCGCATCATAAAGCAGCTATCCCATGTTCCTTTACAATAACCAAGGTATTGGCAAGCTATACTTCATTTGTAATTTCATAAGTAACATATGAGTGGGAAAGGTGATATCCTAATTTTTCCGCTAAATGAACTGACCTCAAGTCATGGGCATCCCAGCTCGGGTAAATGTTTTTAGCCAGGCATTCCAAAATCAGCCTGGCCCCGCATACCGTTGCAAGTCCCTTTCCTCTGTACTCCGGTTTTGTATCTATCTCAATTTCAATCCCATTTCGATACACCCCATAGGGGGAAGCACCGGAAACCAGTTTGCCGCAGTGTAGGATTGCCACACCGATTGCATGATTTTGATATTCGGAATAATCCTTAAATTGTGAACATAAATCTGCGGACCAGCTTTCACTTTGAGCCGATTTGAAAATGTTACTGTCAAACAATCTGATCTCATAGTCGTTATCAAGGGATGCCACATATGATTTCAGCTTTTCTTTGTCAAAAACATCCGGCTCCTTTTTAATGGCATAGCGCAATACCTTCTTTGCTTTTTTGGCAAAAACAAGTTCTATCAGTGTTTGCCACTCTTCGTTCCTGGGTACGATCAGCTTAAAGCGGTCCATAGATATGGAGTTAAGC
The DNA here is from genome assembly GCA_028689585.1 of Lachnospiraceae bacterium. Lineage (GTDB taxonomy): Bacteria > Bacillota > Clostridia > Lachnospirales > Lachnospiraceae > Merdiplasma. The sequence continues at coordinate 36,679 of JAQVCW010000005.1, forward strand.
AAATGCTCATTGGGCAGTCCTGCGCAGAAACTGAAGTCACCATGATCAATAATTGCCGATTTTGGATCGTTTTCATCATCCGTGATCAAGGTACCCATATATCCCTGCAGGCAAGACCATATCAACGCTTCCTCCCAATTTTCGAATAGTGCAGTTACTTTTTCGTTGTACATCTTATGCCCTCCTCCGGTCAATCGAATATAAATTCTTTATTTTCGTATCCTGTATTCCTGTCTGATTTTATTATAATCCCTATCTCAATGAATTGGAAATCAAAATCAGTTCAGTTTACAAATATTTTTACTGCAATTTACAATAGCAGGACTTTGGTTTTTACATCACTGTGTTAGACTCTTCCTGATTTAATAATTTTGCCGTCAAATGAAAAAGGCGGCTGAAAATGGAAAAAAGAAGGAGAACATTATGAAAAAGAGATTAGCAGTATTGGGTATTTCCGCAGTGATGATGACGGGCCTGATTTCCGGTTTGACTGCAGGAGCAGCAGAAGTATCGTACGAGGAGCAGTCTATTGGCCTGGAGGGTGTTGCTAATGCAAGACAACTGGGAGGATATATCGGCGCAGATGGAAAAAAAGTAAAAGAGAATCTTTTGCTCAGAACCGGAAAACTGACGGATGCTACGCAAGCAGATCTTGCAAAGCTGACGGATACTTATCATGTAACAAAAATTATTGATTTTCGTACCTCATTTGAAAAAGAAGAAGCTCCGGATCCAGAAGTAGCGGGAGCAGAAAACCTGTGGATTTCCATCCTGGAAGAGGAAGGAGATACTTCTAATCTGGCAGCTACGGTATCTTCTTCTGCAGATCCGGTACAGATGCTGATTGATTATGCGAAAAGCGGAAAAGTTGAGACAATGTATACTGATATTGTTGTCAATGAACACAGCCAGGCAGGCTACACACAGTTCTTTGACGAACTGCTGAATCAGGAAGACGGTGCGATACTCTGGCATTGTACCGGAGGAAAAGACCGGGCCGGGCTGGCAACAGTCTTACTGCTCTCCGCTCTCGGTGTAGAGGAAGATACCATTATGGCTGATTTTGAACTTTCTAATGTGGCTTATCAGGACAACATCGCATATATGGTACAAATGGCAGAAGAAAAAGGATGCACGGAAGACGAAGTAGCCGGCGTAAAGAATCTTTCTGGTGTTAATGCAGAATATATGCAGAATGCACTGGATCTGATTGACGATGAATACGGCTCCATGCAGGAATATTTAAATAATCAACTGGATGTTTCAGAAGAAGACATTGCAGCCCTGCAGGCAAAATATCTGGAAAACTAGAAGCAGTTCTGCTTCGCCTGATTTTTGATCAATTATAGTTATGAAGAAGAAAACTATCAGAATGCCTGTCCGGCGGCTGATAGTTTTTTTATTTTTATTTCAATTATACTGTGTACTTTTTCGAACGGCATATCAGAACCAGAATCCCACCCATGACAAAAATTTTATGAATTTTTCCAGTAATTTCAGCTTGGCTTAAGAGGAAATTTAGAATTCTGAGATATAATATAACTTATAGCAAGTGATTTGAGGCAGGTTTTGCTTCTCATAAAGAAAATAATAATATAAGAGGTGTGATATTGTATGAGATCAGACTTACTGGACTATATAAAAGAATGGGGCGATCAGGATTTCTCCGAACGGCCGTTTTCAGAAATAGATGCTATTGTATTAACGCAGGCTGCTTATCTGAATTATGATGGGATTCTGCCGGGAATTGGAACTGAAAAAATGACTTTGGAACAGATTGCTGCTCATCCGGACGCGGAGCACATGTTTTCGGATCCGGTCTATGGAGGGACTTATCGGGAGCTGTGGGCGCTGCTTCTGGAAAGCAGGCGTTTCTCCCGGATGGCTCTTGGGTGTTTTGTCAATCACGTTGATCTGGATCAGGAGCATCAGTTTTGCGGCATGGTATTTTATCTGCCCGGTATTACCCTTCTTTCTTCCCATGAGGCAGAAAAAACCTTTGCTGCTCTTCCCTTCGCTTCCATTTTTGTGGCATTTCGGGGAACCGATTCTTCCCTGATTGGATGGAAAGAAAACTTTAATATGGCATGTATGCGCCAGATTCCATCACAGACGGAGGCTGCATGTTATCTGGAACAGATCGGTGCCCTTACGGAAGGCCCTGTTTTGATCGGCGGCCATTCTAAGGGGGGAAATCTATCTGTCTACAGCAGCGCCTGTGCCAATCCTGCCCTGCAGGAACGGATCCAGAGGATCTACAATCTGGATGGTCCCGGCTTCTGGCCTACGTTCTATAGAAATACCGGCTATTCAGCCATTGAAGGTAAAATATGCAAGCTCATTCCGGAAAGCTCTCTGATTGGCCTGCTCTTTTCCATCAGCGGGAGCTGCCAGACGGTCCGGAGCCATTTTGCCGGCATAGCTCAGCACGATCCGCTTTCCTGGGTTATCCGGGACGGTCAGTTGGCGGCGCATACCGGAATTGCGCGCAAAGCTTATCTTCGTGCGCAGAGAGTGAACCGGCTGATCCGCAGTATTCCATATACACAGAGAAAAAACTTTGTGGCGGATTCGTATGAGCTGGTCACAGCTACCGATGCCGGGGATATCTACACCCTTATGGAGCATCCGCTTCAATCCATGCGCACGATGGGAAGAACCATAAGACACTGGGAAAAAGGGAGAAGAAAGAACTATCGGAAAATATTCCGAAAGCTGCAGCAGGCTATCTAGTGTACTGATGATTACTCTTGTTCGTACCGTGAAGGCTTTTGCAGAAGCCTGCTATACCGATTTTAATCTGGCCATCTTGTGGTTTGTTCCCTTCTGGGAAACCTCAATACCGGAAATATTCTGGATGAATTTGTAGAACTGGGAGTAACCGAAGTCTTTCAGCTTAAAGTCCGGAAATTCCCGGTGCACCTGATTGCTCAGTTCGCTCAGATCCATTCCCTTGGACTGGGTTTTCAGGCTCTTTTTGATAAATTTCACCACCGCGTCCATGGAAAATGCGTTGTCCCGAATCCCTACCATGATCGTGCTGTCCTGTTTATCCAGTTCAAATTCCGGCAGCTCCTCCAGAAACTTTGACAGATAGCTGTAGCCGTAATTGCGGACGTCAAAATCCGGATATTTGTTGCTCAGGCGGCTGCCGATCTCACCCAGTCCCGTCAGCTTGCCTTTATTGGCATTTTCCGAAATGATATCCGCAATCGTGCTTTCCAGCAGGGACTGGCTCAGCACCGTTCCGGCATTTTTGTCGATGGATTCTGTCAGTACTTCTTCGCCGGGATCCAGAAGATTTTCCAGATTCACAAATTTGGTACAGGCATTTCGAAAGGCCATGGGTGTCTTTTCTTCTCCCATGCCCAGCACGGACATGCCGGATTCCCTCAGTCGGCTTGCCAGCCGGGTAAAATCGCTGTCGCTGGATACAATGCAGAAGCCCTCTACGCTGCCGCCGTATAAAATATCCATGGCATCAATGATCAGAGCAGAATCGGTGGCATTTTTCCCCACGGTGTTGCTGAACTGCTGAATCGGAACGATGGAATTGACCAGCAGCTCCTCTTTCCATTTATTGGCCTGCGTGCTGGTCCAGTCTCCGTAAATCCGCTTGTAGGTAGCTACCCCGTATTTCGTAATCTCATCCAGGATCCCGCTGATGTATTTTGCGGATACATTATCGGAATCAATCAGCAGAGCATATCTATTATCGTCCATATTTTCCCTCTTTTTTCCAGATTTTAAGTTCTTCGCCTTTTTAGCGTACATAAGCTTTTCCATTTCGTTTTTTCAAAATGGACATTCTTATTTTAACATACATTGAGGGAAAATGTTAATTTTAATTTTCCTCTGAGGCTAAATAATACCAATTCCCTCCAGCAGGATTTTGGCCCCGATCAGGATCAGAATCACACCGCCAAACAGCTCTGCCCGCGATTTGTATTTCACACCGAAAAGACTGCCAATCTTCACACCCACTGCGGAACAGACAAAGGTCACCACGCCGATAAAAGAAACTGCCGGAAGAATGGCCACTTTCAGGAATGCAAAAGTAACTCCAACTGCCAGTGCGTCAATGCTGGTCGCCACGGCCAGAACAAACATGGATTTCGGATTCATGGAGCAGTCCATGCACTCTTCTTTTTCAAAGGCTTCTTTTATCATATTGCCGCCGATCAGAGCCAGCAGGATAAAGGCAATCCAGTGGTCATACTGGGTGATATAATCGGAAAAGAACCGGCCGAAAAAATAACCGATCAGAGGCATCAGCGCCTGAAAGCCTCCAAACCACGCTCCGGCAATACACATATGTTTTCCATTGATCTTTCCAAGAGATAATCCTTTGCACACGGATACGGCAAAGGCATCCATGGAAAGCCCCACTGCCAGTATAAATAATTCCAAAAGTCCCATTTTTTTCTTTCCTTTCTTTTCCATTTTTCCTATGTTTGTTTTCTGCTGCTCAGTGATGGAGCCTGAAATCAGATACAAAATAATGAGACTCACGGACAGCCTGAAAAAAGCTGTCCGTGAGTCTCATCATTTAAAATATTACCGGGTGCATCCGCACCATTATGTCGATAGTATCACATACCAGGTATGCTGATTACTCCCTCACAGAGATGTAGATTATATTACCATATTGATACAATTTAATCAAGAAGATTTTTTCAATCCTGCATTTTTCTGATACATGGACACGGAAAGAAGGTAACACAGCAGGAAAAACAGCAAAATGATTGCCACGCTGACCATGTTCAGGATTAAAAGGCTGGTATTCATCATCTTCTCCAATGCGTGAATGGAAAAATAACTGGACAGTGTCATAATGGCAAATGGAAGCACATAGGCAAATGCCAGCTCACGGGAAATCGCCTTTCTCAATTTATTACGCTGATAGCCCAGTTTCTGCAGCACTCCATATCGTTCTTTTTCTTCGAATGCATCATTATAAAGCTTCATGAATAAGATACTGCCGCTGGCCATCACAAAGACCAGAAACATAAATACACAGACAGAATAAGCTACCTTGATCCATTCATCTCCCTTATTTTCCGGATCGATGGCGATTCTTCCGGTATAAACGTCCGGATTGCCGTTTGTCAATGCATCCAGTTCATCCAGGGATGCTTTATAATTCAAAGGATCCGTAATCCGGTAATTGTAGGTGTAAAGCACCTGGCCTTTGGGCAGCAGCATCTGAAATACCCGGTCATTGACCAGATAGTATTCCATGTCTTCCTGTAAATAGCCAAGATAAGGTTCATTAATTTCTGCGGTCTGATGATATTCCTTCCCGTCGAGGGTGACATTCACATGATTGCGGTTTGTCATAAGAGACAGCAGGTACAGGTGGGATACGGAAATCACTTCATCGTCTGCAGGCTCTTCGATATCACATTTTAAATTGGCCAAACCTGCCAGTTCTCTGATTTGAGAATAGGAAAGAAGACCGTATATTTTCTGATAGCTTTCGGAAGCGTCCTGACCGCTGTCCAGCATCAGTATCTCCGCCCTGGTGCTGTATTCGATGGGATTCTCCTTTTCGATCAGAGGGGTGATCTGACGGTCCAGATCCGGCTGACTGCCCAGAAGCTGATACGTATAAGTATTCCGAAAATGCTGGATATTTTCATACCTCTCGTTCATGGCAAATCCGGTGGCCAGTGCCGTGACGGAACAGAGCATCAGAATGCAGACCATGGCATAGGTGCGGTAATTTTTCTTCATCCGGAAGATCACATTGTTGATCCAGAGAGTCCTCTCTTTCTGATATAAAAACCGCTTGTTTTTTGCCAGCTTCTGAAACAGAACCGGAAGAAGTCCGTCAAACAGCAGATAAATGCCAATAATCACCAGAATGACGGCAATCATTACATTTCCCATGACTTCCTGTCCTCCGTCTTTTGTCGCCATATAATATCCTGATGCCAGAATTCCGGTTCCCGCAATCGCTTTTCCCATAAGGATCCAGTTCTTCTGCTGCACATATTCATTTTTCCTGTTGGCGGATACCATGTCCAGCACACTGCTGCGCACAATGCTCACATAGCCCTTTAGAACGAAAAGAAAATAGATTGCCAGATAGACCGCTGCGGTAATCAGAATCGGCTGGAGAACAAAGTGAAACTGAATATCTGCAGCAATACCGGACAGTGCCATCAGGATCATCTGAAACAGCCGGGTGGTGAGAATGCCTGCACCGATACCGAGCGCCAGAGCTGTTCCTCCGGTCATCATGCTTTCCATCATGTACAGCCGGCCGATCTTCTGATTGGTCAGGCCCATGAAAATATAGATGCCGATCTCTTTTTTCCGTTTTGTCAAAAACACATTCGTAGAATACCAGAGAAAAAAGAAGATAAAGCAGACCAGAACGACAGAAACCACCTGCACTAAAATTTCGGAATACTCCGCGTTCTGCTGCCCCAGGATGGTCAGCGCATCCGAGTAGACCAGATATTGAAAATTCAGAAAAATCAGCACAGTAAAGCCCAGAGACAGAATCAGTGCCAGATAGTTTTTAAAGCTGCTCTTAAAATTCTGCAGCGCCAGTTTTCCCATACTCATGAGAAATCACCTCCCATGGAGGACTGCATATCAATGATCCGGTCATAAAATTCCTTCCGGGTCAGTCCCCTGCTCAGCCGACACTGAATCTTCCCGTCACTGAGGATATAGACATCCTTTGCATAAGAGGCACAGAAGGCATCATGAGTGACCATCAGGATGGTAGCTTTCTGCTGGTCGTTGACCAGACGCAGGCACTCCAGCAGATCCCGGCTGGATTTGGAATCCAGTGCGCCCGTGGGCTCATCTGCAAAAATAATTTCCGGATCCGTAATCAGCGCCCGGCAGGTGGCACCCCGCTGCTTCTGCCCGCCGGAAAGCTGATAGGGATATTTCTTCAAATGCTGTGTCAGACCAAACGTCTCTGCCAGTTCCAATGTTTTTTCCAGACAGATTTTACTGGAGACACCGTTTAAGGACAGAGGAAGGGCGATATTGTCCTGCAGCGTCATGGTATCCAGCAGATTGTAATCCTGAAAAATGAAGCCGATCTTATCCCGGCGCAGATTGGACAGCTCCCGGTTGGAAATCCGGGTAATATCCTTCCCGTCCAGAATCACCGAACCCTGGGTGGGCTTATCGATAGAAGATAATATGTTCAGCAGAGTTGTTTTCCCGGAACCGCTGGGTCCCATGATTGCAGTAAAATCATTCCGGTTGATTTTCAGGTCAATCCCCTTGAGCACCCGGGTTTGAAATCCTCTGGTTCCGTAATCCTTGACTAAATTTTTAATCTCCGCTACTTTCGTTTCACTCATGTGATGTTTCCTCCTCGTATGCGTTTGCGCGCTATTCCTTATATGGCTTTGGGTGTACCCGAACCTTATATTTATTATAGGAAAACCACCCGGAAAAATCCTGTCATTTGCATTACAAAACAGCCGCCAACATTACATTTTCTGTAATATCAGCGGCCAAAAAATTCTCTGTTATCCTGAAATTCTATGGTAAACCGGGTGAATTTTCCGTATTCACTTTCCACGCGAATGGAATGTCCAAGCTTTTCCAGGATCTGAGAGGCCAGATACAGTCCCATTCCAGTGGAACGGTATTTTCCATTGTGATGATTGCTTCCGGTGAAGCCTTTTTCAAAAATCCGCCGGATGTCCTCCGGTTTGATGCCTTCTCCGTTGTCTTCTACCTGCAGGAGGATGCCTGCTGTCCGGGTTGTGCTGCCGCAGACATCCGTTCTGCTGTGATTGTCAGGAGCGCAGCCAATCTTTATTTTCGGTGCAGGACCGGCATACTTGGCGGCATTGTTCAGCAGTTGATCCAGCACGTACACCAGACAGGATTTATCCGTATAGACAGTAAATTCTCCCACCTCCACCTCCAGCTCAAAGTGGTTCTTCATCAGGAAAAAACGGTTGTTCTGAATGGAGGTGCGCACGCACTCCATCAGTTTTACCGGATGGATATTCATATCGAACAGCGTACTTTGTACTTTACATCCCAGCAGGGCGGAATTTAGCTGCTGATTTATTTTTTCCAACTGCTCCTGCAGAGACAGTTTTAATTTTGCATCGGTCACCTTTTCTGTCATCAGCAGCCCTGCCGCCAGCGGCAGCTTTACTTCATGACACCATTTTGTAATATAATCCTGCAGATTACAGTTTTCATTAAACTGGTCTCTCAGTTGATTTTGCAGAATATTCACATCATGAACGGCGATATCGCTGTTTTCAAATTCGCTCAGGTCCTTGCTGATAATGCAGTCCAGCTTCAGTGCTTCTTCTCTGCGCTTCTGTGCTTTGCAGTACCGATCATACTCTGCCGCCATAAATAATGCCAATCCAATCAGCAGCAAGAGGTCAAAGTAAAGCAGATTCCCTGTGTTGATTCCCGGCACCAGAAAAATAAAATACAGATTAAATGCCGCTGCCATAAAGAGCAGAGCCAGAAGGTAATTTCGATATTTTTTAATATAGTTCATTTTGCTCCGTTTCTACAGTTTCAACCCGGGCAATTACAGAGTATGGAGCACGCTGATGCGTGCGTAGGTAATTGCCCAGAACCCGGGCAATTACATGATATAATAACCCAGTCCCTTTTTGGTCTGTATGATCTCTTCTGCGCAGGAGCTCTTCAGCTTGCTGCGCAGACGGCTGATCAGGGTGGTCAGTGTGCTGTCGGACACGAACTCATCCGTATTCCAGAGTACATTCATCAATTCTTCTCTGGTCACTACTTCTGATTTTGCATCCATCAGACATGCTATGATCTTTTTCTCTGACCTGGTCAGATCCAGCTCATGTCCATGATAGATCAGAGCAGATGCCGGAAAATCAAAATATAAGTCTTCATTCAGCGCGGTCCGATTCTTTACCTTGTAGCGGTAGGTACGCCGCAGGATGGCATCTATCTTCGCCTTCAGCAGCTCCAGATGAAATGGCTTCTCCACATAATCATCTCCGCCCTGGGCGATGGCCATAATCTTGTCCCTGTCATCGCTGCGGCTGCTGATATAGATAATGGGGACCTCAGAGAATTCACGGATCTTCTGACACCAGTAAAAGCCATCGTAGCAGGGCAGATTGATATCCATCAGAATCAACTGTGGACGAAGCCTGGAAAATTCGGAAACAATATCGTTATAATTCAATACAGCAGATACCTGATATCCCCATTTTTCCAGAAATACCTTCATTTCCTCCGCCAGGATCTCATCATCTTCGGTAATCATAATTGTCATTTGTTCACTCATGTCCCATCTGCTCCTCCATTTTCAATCAAGGCATCCTCTGTGCGAAACAAAAAAGAGAGCCATAATACCGCAGCATTACCAACTCTCTTTTATGGCATGTCAGGCCACTTCTATTTTTATTATACGGATCCGGTTTTTTTATGTCAAGAGCAAAAGTGTTCAGGCGCTTTTTTATAGTACAGCATGGTACAGATCAGCACGGTCAGCGGCACCGAAAGCACCACGCCGAAGCTGCCGGAAAGTCCCTGCATAATGGCAATGCCGATATTATTGGAATTGATGATCTGCTGATAAGGAAGATCATAGGAATAATCCAGAATCAGCATGCTCACACTGCTTCCCACAAAAGCCAGGATCAGAGTGTTGCTGTCGGTACCCATCATATCCCGCCCTACCCGCATACCGGACTTGAAAATCTGCAGCCTGGTCATGGAAGGATTCTGGGCATAGATTTCATGGAGAGAACTGCTGATGGACATAGCCACATCCATCACGGCACCCAGGGCGGATATCAGCAGCCCGGAAAATAAAAGATTTCCTACCTGAATCCCATTGGTATTCCACAGTGTCATCAGGCTTTCAATATCGGATACATTGTAGCCCGTGATGCCGGAAGCCATGCTGAACAGCCAGGCTGACAGGCCGGCAATCACTACGCCGGCCAGAGTTCCGCTGATAGCCGCTGCCGTCTTCCTTGTGAGGCCGCCAATCAGCACCATGGTGACCAGTGTTGTAATAAAGCACAGAAATACAGCGGTCCAAAACGGGGAATATCCCCGGTAAACCATGGGCAGATAGACAAAGAGCATGGAAAAGAAGGTAAAAATCAGGCCAAGACAGCCCTTCAGTCCCTGCCATCCTCCAATCACACACAATGACAGCAGGTACAGGGCTGCGAAGCCATAAATCACCCATTCTCTGTACTGGGCATAGACGCTGGCAATTACGGTATCACCGGCCACACTCTGCATGACAACTACCTTCATGCCGACCTTACATACTGCGCCGAACAGAAATCCGGAGCTGCTGGTGATTTCCAGCTCGGTTCCCTTTCTCTCGCCGGTCAGAAGTTTTACCCGTACCTTCTGTTCTCCGGAACGGCTGCCGTTGGATTGAATATTGTCTGATATAATTTCGGTTACTTCTGCTTTTTCAAAGGTCTGTCCTTCCCGCGCTACCAGCTCTGTTTTATCTACCTGATTGATGCGATAGACGAAAACAGCAAAGAGAATAAAAAAGACCAGATAAATAAGATACCGGACCACCGATTTTTTCGTCGGAAGCCCGGTCTTTTTAAATATATTCACGAATACCTGTTCTACTTTGCAGTAGTTTCGCTTTCAGCGGTATCAGAAGCTGTCTCAGAAGACTCGCTGGCAGCACCAGTCTTCTCAATAGTAAAGGTATCATCAATGCTCTCTACACTTCCATCATCAGTAATCTGATAAGTGTCGATTGCAAAGCTGTCCGCATCCATGGTGATTACAGAGTAGCTTGGAAGCCAGTTCTGGCTGCGGGCTGCGATGTAATCCTGCTGAGTGCTGATCAGTTCATAATATTTAGAACCAGAAGCGGAGTTTGCTGTCATATACAGAGTTCCTTCCGGATTAGTAACCGTGTTTCCTTCTACATCTTCGATGGTATAACACTGGTTATCTTCCTGGAATGCAGCCAGTGCAGAAGCAGCTTCTTCGTCTCCCTCTTCCGGAGCCAGTGCGATCTTCTCACCGCTTGCTGTGTTTGTCGCATGATCCCAGTCATAATCGGATCCATCCTCATTCAGAGTGAATTCATAATTCTGATGTTCTTGTCCATCTCCGTAGAGCATTTTAGAACGGCTGTAGGTATGGTCATGTCCCTGCAGAACAACATCAATATTGAAAGTATCAAAAATCGGAGTCAACTGAGTACGAAGGATCATACCATCTGTGTCTGAATGATCCAGACCTGATCCGTAAATATCCTGATGCATGGTTACGATTCTCCATGCTGCATCCGGATAAGCATCTACTGCTTCCTGGATGGCTGCAGAATGTTCTGCTGCATTGTAATTGTTGGTGTTCAGAACAATAAACAGGCCATCACCATAGCTGTAGTAGTAGTCACCGCCAGCCGCAGTTGTTCCGTTTTCTGTTGCATTTGGATTGTTGAAATGATAAGCATAGTCCTCATTCAGAGAGTCATGGTTACCAATCGTGGTAGCTACGGACAGTCCGGTAAGTGCTTCTGCATTCAGATAAGCAGCATACTCTTCTTCCTTTGGCTTACCGGTTTTGTTTACCTGATCACCTGCGGAAATGACAAAGTTCAGATCCGGATTTTCTGTTACGGCAGTGGTCAGAGTGCGGTTCCATGCAAAGCCATCGTTACAGGCTGCGGTATTTGCTGCTCCATCATCCGGTACCAGCTCTGCGCCGTTCTGAGTCTGTCCCTTGGAAGCACCGATCTGAGGATCGCCAACGTAAAGGATCTTTACGCTGTCCAGGCTCTGTGTTTTGTATTCACAGACATCACTCTGCTCTCCGTTCTTTTCTACGGTATAAAAATAAGTGGTGTCCGGTTCCAGACCTGTTACAGTTACATGATTGTATGTATAAGCAGTGTCACCGGTCAATGTCTGATCCACATCACCTGAGGTTCCTGTGAATGCCTCCAAAGCTGCCTGATCCGTTCCAAAGTGTACGATTGGAGTAGCTTCACTGTCAGTCTTTTCACTATACCATGCAAAATTCAATTCAGACTCATCTGCTCCCGGAGTGAGGGATACTTTTGTATAATCAGCAGCAATATTCTCCCAATCTGCAGTCCATTCACTCCATCCACTCTCCGCGCCGGTTACACTGCTGTCATTGTAATGATCTGTGCTGGCATATACTGCCGGGCAGGTTCCTGCAATGGCTAAAACGGTCATAAGTGCGGCAACAACTTTTCTCTTCATAATAGTTTAACTCCTTTCAAACTCAACCAGATATTTTATTTTTATTCAAATAATATTACTGGTAACAGGTGAGTTAAACTTCCGGGCCCCTGAAGTATAATTCCTTTTATCCTGTGTGCCGAGGTAAAGTATGGCACTAAAATCCCCTGTTGTCAATGCAGTTGTCAGAAAGTTTATGAAATATTGCATAAACTTTACATAACTTACGCAAAAAACACATTTATTTTACAGAAAAGAGTTGTTTTTAGGATTTGAATTTTACATGGCAAGACTGCTTTTTACTCCTAAGGAAGCATTATGAAAGCAGAACGGTAGCGATTGCGTCTCCCGGCAGCTTCAGTGCGGCCGTCTTACCTTCTGTTCTCAGATAGACTTCTTTTTCTTTTGCGGTCCGGTTCATCACAACCACGGCAATCTGCCCATCGGGACGCAGTGCGGCTGTCACATCCAGTTCATCGGTATATTTGCTGTTTGCAATCCATACACTTCCCGGAAGGATGTAATGGCTGAAGTGGCGGATGTATTCCCAGGAAAGCTTGGTCTCCAGCGTATCTGTTTTTTCATCATACATCATGGGCGCTTCGCACCAGTTCTGCACATGATTCGGGCCGCCCTGACTGTTGAACAGAATGCTCCAGTTTACCAGGAAGGACGCTCCGCCGTTGAGATTGCCGGCCATATCATGACCATACATTCTGGCATGGGCCAGTTGATCCCCGGTGGTAAAATGACTGTACTCCACGCAGCCTTCGGTAAAGGCCAGCTTTTTATCCGGATAAAGTCTGCGCAGAACGTCCAGCGCCTCAAAGTGATCTCCGGAATACCAGTGAAAGCCAATGCCATCCACCATAGAAGCTGTTTCCTCATCGATGACCTCTCTGGCCCGTTCCACCATTCTCTCTTTATTGTGATCCCAGATAAAGACCTCCAGACCGGTAAGACCATGGCGCTTTAAGGCCGGATAGAGGAAGTCCTTCAGAAATTCTTTTTCCTGCGCTCCGTCATAACAGCAGGAATCCCAGGTCTGTACAGCATTTGGTTCGTTCTGGATACTGATTCGCTTCACTGCCACTCCGGTTTCAAGATAGGCCTCCACAAAACGGCACATATACTCGGCCCACATCTCATAGTATTCTTTTTTCAGCATTCCGCCGTGATTCTTTTCACCATTTGTTTTCATAAATGCAGGAGGACTCCAGGGACTGAGCATCACAGTCAATGGCTCCTGACGTTCTTGGGTTATCGCGTTATAGAAGGGAAGAATATACTCTTCATCTCTTTTCAGAGAGAAACTTTCCATAGCGGTATCAGTCTCATCCTCCATGGCGGAATAATTGCCCAGGCTTGCATCGCAGCTATCGATTGCCATTCTGGTCTGATTGTATCCGAGACCGTCTTGTCCAAAGCAGGCATCCAGAAACTGTTTCTTATTCTGTTCGCTCATTTTCGCAAAGGTGAAGGCTGCTGCTTCTGTCAGAGTAGCTCCGAAGCCTTCGATCTTCTGTCCGGTCAGAAACGGATAGAGATTAATCACCTGATTTTCCCTGGATGGGTCTTCTTTTAATACGGCGGTCTGACTGCTCTTTTGTATGGTGCATCCATCATAAGAGGTGATATCCGCGGTCATTTTAATTTCATTCTTTTTCGTAAATTCCTGTTTCATTCGTCCACTACCCCCAAACTTTTTCTGTATTCTGAGGGGCTCTGCCCCATCACCTTCTTAAATACTCTGGAAAAATACTTTTCATCATGAAAGCCGGATTGAAAGGCAATCTCATAAATTTTCATGCTGCCATCCTGCATATAATTGCAGGCATATTCAATCCTTGTTTTATTCAAATAATCAATGAAGCCGCAGCCAAGATGCTGTGAAAACAAGGTGGACAGATATGCGGTGGACACCCCCACCTTTTCCGCCACCTGCTTCAGATTCAGATCCTCCCTCAAATGCTCCCGGATATATTCCCTGGCATTATAGACCGGCAGATTGCCCATCTTTTCTTCAGACTTTACCTTCGGCTGTTCCACTGCTGTTTTATTGCTGTCCGAGTTCAAAATCTGACTCAGTCTTTCACAGAGTTCAGTGGAGCGGCAGGGCTTTAACAGGTAATCCACTGCGCCAAGGCGCAGGGCCTGCTGTACGTAGGAAAAGGTATCGTAGCCGGACAAAATGATGGTTTTGGGACAGATTCCTTTATTCTTTGCCTCTTTCATCACTTCCAGGCCGTTTTTTCCGGGCATCTGCACATCCAGCAGCATAACCTCAGGCTGCTGCCGGTAAATAAGATCCAGCGCCTCTTCCCCGCTCTTTGCGGTATATACAGCAGAAAAACAATTCATATTATTCAGGATATATTTTGCCATCCGGTTTAATATGTTTTCTTCATCATCTACAATTAACAGACGTGCTTTTCTCTCTTCCATATTTCATGCCTCTTCTTGAACATCAGCCCATCCTGAATTTGTCCTGGACAAATGGACTGATGCTGCATGCCAGTTTTTTACAGAAAACTTGACACAACCATTGTTATCTAATGAATAATCGGTATGACAATCCATACCTTAGTCCCTTTCCCCTTTTGACTGGTGATCTTCAACTGGTAATTCTCTCCATACCGCAGAGTCAGACGTTCTTTGATATTTCGAATTGCGTAATGACCGATTCTGAGGTTGGGATAATGATCCGGCGCCATTTCTTCAAGAAGAAGGTCTGCCTCCTCCTGATCCATTCCGGCACCGTCATCTTCAATGATAAATTCCATGGTTCCATCTTTTTCCACTCCGGAAATATGGACATAGCTGCTTTCCTGCTTCTGTTCAAAGCCGTGGACAATTGCATTTTCCACAAATGGCTGAAGCAGAAGCTTGCTGATCTTATACTGCATGATCTGTTCTTCCACATCTATTTTATAAAAAAAGCTTCTGGAAAAACGCATTCTCTGGATTTGCAGATATCGGGTGATCAGATCCATTTCCCGCCCCACAGTAATCTCACTTTCTCCCTGGCTTAAAAGCAGCCGGAACAGTTCAGAGAGGGCCAGAATATCTTCGCCCAGCTTTTCACTGCCTGCATCAATGGCTTCCCAATACAGAGAATCCAGTACGTTATACAGAAAATGAGGGTTGATCTGTGCCTGCAGCGCATTCAGCTCGATCTCCCGCTCCTTCAGTGCCATGACATAGTTGCGGTCAATCAGGCGCTTCGTCTCCGCTGCCATGTGGTTGAAGCCCATGGACAGTTCCCCAATCTCATCCAGGCCGACCACCTCTACCTGCTGGGAAAAATCACCATTTTGAAAACGTTCCATGGAGGCCAGCAGTGTCTTGACCGAACGGGACAGACTGCCGGAGATGATGGAGGATAAGGGCCATGCCATCACCAGGAGCAGTATCATCATTGTAGCAGGGAGAAGCAGATCCGCCTGGGTATGCATTCTCCAGTTTTCCTTCGGAGATACGTAACATATGATCATGTTATCTTTACTGTTTGGTGCTGCGAACAGATAGGAACTTTGGGAAGAAAGCCGGACCGATTCATCGGTATTTGATGACGTTTGCAGTTCTTTCAGCTTCTGTGCCGTTACGGAAGATAATTCTTCCAGACTGTCCTCATTCACCTGGCCGGAACTGAGCAGTACCTGCCCCAGACTGTCCATGATCACCACACCCTCATTGGGATATTTTATTACATTAGAACAGATGGTATCATACCTGGATACTTCAATTCCGATTGCCAGTACGCCAAGTCTTCTGCGTTTAGCCATATCAAAAAGGATTCGGTAAGCTACCATCTTATCTGATTTATTATACAGAAAAATATCCTGATTGCCGGATTTTACCCGCTTCCATATGATATCGCCCATAGCCGCTGCCGCCTCTTCGTAAAAAGGCAGCTCGCGGATATGTTCGATATGAGTATTATGTACACTGGCATCACGGCTGATATAAAAAGGGGACAGGCCATTTTCCGGATACAAGATCACGGTTTTGATCTGGCTCTTGATTGCCAGGATATCGGAAACGAAGGAAACCGGAGTGTTTTTGGTCCAGAACAGACCATCTCCCTGATACTTCTCCTTTTCGTTCAGCAAAAGCTGATGGATCCCTGCATTCACCGCGAAATAATCGGAAATATCCAGCACATCCTGCTGCATATAGTCAATATTTTCACTGATGGTCTGCACAAATCTCTGATAAGTCGTAAGTTCATCCCGCATCGTATTATGATAGATCCAGATATATATGATGCCGGTACCGATCAGTAAGATGGGGAGCAATATCAGATAGATGGATACAATAATCTTATTTTTCATCCTGAGATTGCGGTATTTGATTGTCTGAAAACAGGTCCGTTTTTTCATCCTGCAGCCTTCTCTTTCCTTTGACACATCAGCCCTTTACTGCGCCCATTGCCACGCCTTCTGTAATGTGTCTGTTTAAGATCAGATACAAAATCACCATAGGAGCTGCTGTCAGTGCCATGACTGCAAACTGAACCGAGTAGTTGGAAGCATAGATTCCGGTAAACTCAAGTACGGAGAATGGAAGTGTCTTCCACTTCGGACTGCTCAGGTAGGTGCTGGCCATCATGAATTCGTTCCAGTTATTTAAGAAAGTCATGATAGAAACTGTTACCAGTGAGGTCTTGAGCATCGGTATCATGATAACTACAATAACCCGGTAAATTCCGCAGCCGTCAATGACTGCCGCTTCTTCAATTTCCTTGGGAATACTTTCCATAAAGCTTCCGGTCAGAAACAGTCCCTGTGGAAGTGAAAAAGCCACATAGGGAATCAGCAGTGCCCAGATGGTATCTGTCAGATGCAGTTTATCATAAATGATGTAATTTGGCAAAAGTGTGGCATGAATTGGTATCATCATTCCCAAAAGAATAAGTCCTCTGACCGTACCGGACAGTTTCCAGTGCATTCTGGTACAGGCAAATGCCATCATGACAGAGATCATCAGAACCAGGATCACCGCCAGAATATTGATCAGCAGACTGTTTTTCAGGTACAGCAGAAAATGTCCGTTGACAAATGCAGTGACATAATTATCCCATCGTATATTTTCCGGCCAGATCAAAAGTCCTCTGGTAAACATCTCTGTGTTGCTGGCAAACGAGAAATCCAGAAGCCAGATCAGCGGAAATATCTGTATTACCGCGAATACCAGCAGCACAAACCACATCACGATTCTTGCCGGTGTGAGTTTCTTCTTTTTTCCTTTCATTCTCTACGCCTCCTTTGGAAAAACTTTGGACAGCAGACGGGTTGCCAGAATACAGATCAGTACAAAAATCACACTGATGGCATTGCCGTAGCCGTAACGGAAGGAGCTGAACGCCTGCTTGTACAGATAATTCGCCATAAACTGAGTTTCATTGCCGGGTCCTCCTGCAGTCAGCAGATATACCGTCTCCATCTGCTTCAATGCAGAAATGACAGCCAGCGTTACATTCACTTCAATGACCGGCTTCATCAGTGGGAGGGTGATCCGCAAAAAGGTCTGCTTGTTATCCGCTCCGTCGATCGCGGCTGCTTCATAGAGCACCGGATCAATATTTTTGATACCGGTATAATAGATCAGCATTCCCCATCCAAACCCATGCCAGATCAGTACGATGAGCACAGACCAGATGGCAGTTCCTGTTCCCAGCCAGTTTGTTTTTCCGGAAAATCCAAACAACTTTGCAATGTTGTTTAACAGGCCGAAATTTGGATTATAGATGAATTTCCACAAATAAGCAATGACTGCTACTGAAATTACATTTGGCAGGAAATAGACACAGCGGAAAAATCCTTCTGCTTTTCTTCCCATCCGGTCCAGAAGCGCTGCGGTAATAATCGCCAGCGGATGCTGGATCACGATAAAGCCTGCTGCCAGCAGCACTGAATTTCGCAGAGACATCCAGAAGTTTTTATCCTTCATCATCTCCTGATAATTTTTAAAGCCTATGAAATTAAACTTTCCCAACCCGCTGAAGTCTGTAAATCCGTAGTAGACGCTCAGACAAATCGGCGCCAGAACAGCAAATGTAAACATCAGCAGTCCCGGAAATACAAGGGTAAATATAATTTTTTTGTTACTGTATGCTTTCTGCATTGTCACACCCTCCTTCGTTCATTTGTTACCTGTGCACTGCCTGTCTCGTCCTGTAATTGCCCTGTTTTCAGAAAACCGCCTGAGTGAAGCATACAATCGGTCCGAAGAAAAGGCAATGGCCGCCCTCCACACAGAGGACGGCCATTAACTATGAGGGAGGACTATTATTTAACAAGTGCAGACAGACCAGCGTAGAAATCTTCGGTACTGATAGAACCGATAGCAAGCTGCTGTACTGTATCTTCACAAACAGTCTTATATTCAGAGGTTCCCAGATCTCCCAGAGGGCTTCCGGATACATTGGTGGAAGCAGATACCATATCCATCAACTGTTTCTGAACTTCTGTTTCAGTTCCGGTTGCGAACTGTGAGAAATCCTGTGCTGACATACATACACCATTTTCCCATGCAATTCTTGTCCAGTTTTCTGGAAGGAACATGTAGTTGAGCAGATCAATCGCTGCTTCTTTGTTTGCAGCGTTAGCTGTTACAGAGTAGCCGCCGCCATTCCATGCGGTGAGTGCGGTAGATGCTGCTTTGTCGCTGTTGATTACCGGCATATTGAAAATGCGGATATTTTCACGGATCTCATCAGGAATATCCTGATTGGTAGCCATACTCATATCCCAGCTTCCCATGTAGTACATTGCTGCCTGACCGTTGGTGAACAGGTTCTGTGCGGTACCGTAATCAGTGGTCTCAAAACCTATCTCAAATACGTTGCGCTCTGCTGCTTCACGAAGTTTGTTTGCTGCATCTGCGAAAACAGGATCGGAATAATCTCCGCTGGAAATTGCATCCAGTGTTTTCTGCAGTACGCCTTCGCCTTCGGATTTCTGGATCATATCAGTCAGATAAATATACAGCGGCCATTTGTCTCCGCCATCCATTGCTACCGGAATGATACCTGCTTCATTAATGGTATCCGCCAGGGTAAGGAAATCATCATAAGTGGCAGGAATTTCCCAGCCGTTGTCTTCAAACATCTTTGCGTTGTAATACATTACGATTACATCCGTATTACGAGGCAGACCATACAGTTTTCCGTCAGCACTGAAGCCATCGGTGGAACCGCTGATAAATCCATAGTCAGCATAATCATCCTGATTTAATTCTGCAAGGATGCCTGCGTCAATAACTTCATCGATAAATCCAGGCTGTCCCCATACGCTGACCAGATCCGGCATTTCGCTGCCTGCTGCATACGCTTTGAATTTGGTCTTGTAAGCTTCATCATCCAGAGCTTCCACATCGATGGTAACGTTTGGATGTTCTACCATATAGGCATCAAAGATTGTCTGCTCTACCAGGCCCTGATCTGCGGTCCGGTCCGGATTGTTGGAAAATACCTTGATTGTTACCGGCTCCTCTTCTGCCATTGCGCTCATAGGCATCATGGAAAATGCGGTTGCTACAGCAATACCTGCTGCCATTGCTTTTCTTAATTTCATAAACTTTTCCTCCTTTTAAGATGAAATGTGAATGACCGGTTCGTTCTTTTTAATTCCGGCTCGTTATCTTATGTAAAGAGTATATCAGTTTGATTTGTATTATTTAACATAGTATTTTTCAAAATGGTGGACTATTTTTTACTGTTTTCATTATTTTGTATATCATATATTTGTTTTTCAATATTTTATGTGCAATATCACAAAGAAATTTCATATATTTTTTTCACATCTTCGGCATATAGCTTCTTGAAATTGCCCAGAGGACCGCTCATGACTGCTTTTTTGGCCATGACTGCAAAATCCCTGTCATCGATGCCCACCCCGGAAAGTCTGGTTGCCAGACCGATGGAATGATAAAAGTCTTCTGTCTTTTGAATTCCCTCCAGCACCACTTCTTCCTGCGTCTTCCCTTCCGGTGAAACGTGCCATACCCGGAGGGCATACTGCTCCATCATTTCCGGTTTTTCTTTCCAGACATATTTCATCCAGGCCGGGAAAATAATGGCAAGTCCTGCACCATGGGCAATATCATAATGAGCGCTGAGCTGGTGTTCGATGTCATGGCTGCCCCAGTCATCTCTCTTTCCTCTGCCCAAAAGACCATTATGTGCAATATTTCCAATCCACATGATTTCCGCCCAGGCATCATAATCCTTTTTATTTTCCAATACCTTAGGCAGATTTTCAATCAGGGAAATCATGGCTGCTTCACAGAGCCGGTCGGAAAAATCATGATGATCGTCCGGAACAAAATATCGTTCCATTACGTGAGCCAGGATATCACAGCCGCCTGCGCTGATCTGGTGCGGAGGAAGGGTAAAGCAAAGCTGGGGATCCAGGATCGCAAATTTAGGGAAAAACAGATCCGTGCAGCAGGAGCGTTTCAGCAGTCCTTCTTCTTTGGTAATGACACTGCCGTCACTGCTCTCGCTGCCGGCTGCGGGTATGGTCAGCACCACGCCTACGGGCATGACAAGCTTGGGCTGCTTTTCCGTAGAATAAAAGTCCCAGACATCCCCGTCATAGCACATGCCGGCGGCCACCGCTTTTGCCGTATCGATGACACTGCCGCCTCCCACAGCCAGAATCAGATCCACCTTCTGCTCCCTGGCAAGCTGAATGCCTTCGTAGACCAGAGACAGTCTGGGATTCGGCTTTACGCCTTCCAGTTCGCAAAATTCGATCCCTGCGGCCTCCAGTGACTTTACCACTTCATCGTAAGTGCCGTTTGCTTTCAGACTTTTGCCTCCGTATACCATCAGCACTTTCTTTCCGTA
This sequence comes from Lachnospiraceae bacterium, assembly GCA_028689585.1. GTDB lineage: Bacteria > Bacillota > Clostridia > Lachnospirales > Lachnospiraceae > Merdiplasma. The sequence continues at coordinate 57,730 of JAQVCW010000005.1, forward strand.
ATTTTGAACTTCTTCGCCCACCTTTTTGTAGGTGTCTCTGCCAAATATTATTCTGGTAGGATTGTATGATTTGAAATTGATCATTTTTTATTTCCTCCTGATATATTAGTTTGTATCTTCTTTCCAGCTCCTGGCCGCTTCTTCCATCAGCAGGCAGAAAGCCTGGGCTTCCGGTGCAATCCCCGGCTTATCAAAGGTCGGTGCGCCGCAGACATCCCGGACAAATCCATAGGAATCGATTTTCTGTTCTGCCGCCTGCTGCAGCCGCACCGCGGTGTCCTCATAGCTGACGGGCAGCCATCCCTGGCGCATTCCGCGATAAATGGTGTATGCCGTCAGTTGGGAAAGGTTCGTTTCTACAAAAGTATTTTCATCATCCACTACATCATGGAAGTATCCTTCCGGTGTCATGTAATGCAGCAGGGCGTCCAGCAGAGCGCCTGCTTTTTGAAGCATCTTGCTGCGTTCCTCTTCCAGCCTTTGATCGGGCCACAGAGCCATCATGCGTGGTACGGAGGCCAGCGCCCAGCCATTTCCAATGCCCCAGTGAGCAGCTCTGGTAAAGGTTCCGGTCTCATCGTTCCACATATGGCAGATCAGACCTGCTTTGGAATCATACAGTGCGTTCCAGTAGCCGTTCCACTGCTTCAGCCCTTCTTCAAAGGCTCCGGCAGCAGCCAGATAGGGAGGCAGCATATAAAAAGAATCTGCCCAGAATTCTTTTGTTCTGGTCAGATGATAAACAATGCCCTCCGGATTCCTGGGGGCCAGTTTTAAAGTCCAGTCCAGCAGCCGCCCGGCCGCCTGGCTCAGCCTGGTATTCTGGGTCTCCCGGCAGGCATAGAGCAGTGCTTCGCCCGTACTGCAAGGATCCGTCACCCCGTCCGTCACTCCAATGGTAGCCACCCGTCCGTCATCCATCATGCGGTTGACCGCTTCGAAAGCCATATCAATGACCAGATCCCCTTCTCCGGACTCCAGAAAAGCCTGCATGGCCACCCCCTGTTCCCAGGAATGGCGCTGCATACACAGAAGTACATTTTTTACTTTGCATCTCATTTGATTGTCCAGCATAGTTCCCCCTTTTCAAAACGCCATTTTTCGGCATAATTATAAAAATTATATTCTCATTCTAATTATAATGTATCATCTGCCGGACGCACACCCATTATTTTTTGATTAGATGCACATATTTGCTATATTTAGCTGAAAATAGTGATATTTCTTTGTCATATCTTACCCATGCATCCGATACGTTAAAAAGGCAGCCATCCCAAGCGGCAGGCTGCCCTTTTATCTTGCAGTTATTTCTCTACTCTATTGCTTTATAATTAATCGGATCATTTCTGCGGTTCCATTTCGAATCCCTTCACCGGAATCTGATTCCAGAGCCGGTAATAGATTCCTTTCTGACGGAGCAGTTCATCATGTTTTCCTTCTTCCATGATGCCCTCTGCCCCAAGCACAAGAATGCGGTCATAGTCCTTAATGGAAGTGAGGCGGTGGGCGATGGTCAGGGTGGTCCTGCCATGAGCGAGAACCTCCAGACTCTGTCCTACCAGAATCTCGCTTTCATTGTCCAAAGCGCTGGTGGCCTCGTCCAAAAGCAGAATCGGAGGATTCTTCAAAAATACACGGGCGATGGCGATACGCTGCTTCTGGCCTCCGGACAGTTTGACGCCCCGCTCACCCACATAGGTATCGTAGCCCTGCTTCAGCTTTCGGATAAAATCATCGGCCCCTGCCAGTTGAGCTGCCTTTTCAATCTCCGCCCGGGGGGCATCCGGCTTTCCGTAAGCGATATTCTGGGCCACAGAGCCGCTGAACAGATACACATCCTGCTGTACAATGCCGATTGCTCCGCGCAGGCTCTTTAAAGTCACCTGCCGGACATCCTGACCGTCAATGTCGATTTCCCCGTCGGTCACATCGTAAAATCTGGGAATCAGATTGCACAGTGTAGTCTTGCCTCCGCCGGAGGAGCCCACCAGTGCGATCCGTTCTCCTGCATGAATAGAAAGATTGAGATGATGAAGCACTGCATTATGGTCATCCGGATATTCGAAACTCACATCCTTAAAGTCGATCCGGCCATTTTGGATGTTCAGCGGTTTTGCATTCTCTGCATCCAGAATCTCCACCGGGGCATCCATGATTTCGAAGAAACGTTCGATCCCTGTCATACCGCGCTGGAACTGCTCTGCAAATTCCACGATCCGCCGTATCGTGGCGATCAGTGTGGATACGTAAAGCACATAAGCCACCAGATCTCCCGGCGTAATCACGCCGTAGACCACCGACAGGCCGCCGCCAAGGATCACCACCAGATACATCAGTCCGTCAAAGAGACGGGTGGAGGACTGAAACAGCGCCATGAAATGGTAGCTTTTCTTTTTGATGTCCTGAAACTCCTGATTTCCCTGGGAAAACTTTTCCGCTTCCATATCTTCGGCGCCAAAGGCCTTCACTACCCGTTCGCCCAGCAGGCTGTCTTCAATCTGTGCATTCAGCTCCCCGATCTGTACCCTCTGCTTGAAAAAAGCTGCCCGCAGCTTGTGATTCAAAGTGGTGGAGACCACTGCCATCAACGGCACACACAGAAAGATCAGAACCGTCAGCGGTACGTTATAGGTACATAAAATAGAAAAACTTACCACTATCTTTAAGCCTGCGATAAAGAATTCTTCCGGGCAGTGATGGGAAAATTCCGTCACTTCAAACAGATCGTTGGTAATGCGCCCCATGATCTGGCCGATCTTCGTATTGGAATAATAGGTATAGCCCAGCCTCTGCAAATGCTCAAAGGCATCCTCACGCATATCCGTCTCAATATAAACACCCATAACGTGTCCCATATCCGCCATGAAATACTGGGCTGCCGCATCGATCAGGCGCAGCACCAGATAAACTGCTGCCAGCTTCAGCACCAGAGAAACCGTCAGAGCTGCCAGATCGGTCATAGCCGTATTGGTAATTGTTCTTAAAATCAAAGGCAGTACCAGATCACACAGACAGGTCAGCGCTGCACAGAACAGATCCAGCAGCACGGTTTTTCTGTATTTTTTTAAATAAGGCCAGTAGCGCCGGATTAAATTTTTTTTCTCTTTCTTTTGCGTTTCCTTCATTACACATCCCCTGTATAAATAATCAGTCTAGCGATCAGCAAGTTCTTTGGCGATATCTTCCCAGGTCACGCCCCGCTCAGACATCAAAACCATGACGTGATACAGAAAATCTGATATTTCGTATTTGATTTCTTCCGGATTGGGGTTCTTGGCAGCAATAATGATTTCGGCAGCCTCTTCCCCTACCTTTTTCAGAATTTTGTCAATTCCTTTATCAAACAGATAGTTCGTATAGGAACCTTCCTTCGGATGAAGCCTGCGGTCCTCAATCACACCGTAGACATCTTCGAAGACCTTCATGGGATTGCGTTCCACATAGTCTTTTTTCATCATGGTACGGTAAAAACAGCTCCGGTTTCCGGTATGGCAGGCTGCTCCGATCTGAGCCACCTTTGCGAGTATGGTGTCATTGTCGCAGTCAATGCAAAGCTCCCTGACGTACTGGAAATGTCCGGAGGTCAGTCCCTTGATCCACAGCTCCTGGCGGCTTCTGCTCCAGTAAGTCATGCGGCCGCTGCGCACGGTGGTTTCATAGGCTTCCTGATTCATGTAGGCGACCATAAGGACATCCTGCGTCTTATAATCCTGGACCACCACCGGCACCAGACCGTCGCTGTTCACTTTGAAATCACCCCACTGCAGACTGCTTTCGTAGGTGTTCACAGAGATACCCCGTCCCTTTAATCCGAATTTCAATTCCATGATATCGGTATTCAGGCTGATCAGATGATTGGCTGCCAGTCCGGTCACATTTTCGTTATTCAAAAGGTCTTTCATCTCTTCTTCCGTAAGGCTGCTGCTGTCCGCCACATATAAATTAACCGGCATATTTCCCAGCATGGCCAGTTCCTCTTTGTTTTTCAGGAAGAGAAGTGTATCTGTAATGATAACGGCATCATCGGCATAGGTCTCGAATTGTTCCTTCTGCTCCAGAGTAAGGGCTTCATCACATCTGGCATCGATACAGATGGAGATTTTTTCTTTGCCAAACCGCTTGGATACTTCTTCCAGCATTTCCAGATTGGAGGGCTTCGCATAATTCAGCACCGCTTTGCGGCAGCCTGCATAGATCAGCTTTTTTACGTCCTCCACCCGTTTGATATTGCCGCAGCCATACATGGGAATATCCACTTTTCTGGACATTTCTTTGATCAGGTTCAGGGACTGCTCATGCTCATCATCATCATCGGACAGATCAAAGATCAGCAGAGCGTCCATTCCTCTGTTGCTGTAGTGCTCCGCCAGTCTGAGGGCGTCTCCGTCATCAAAGCGCTGATGATTCTGAAAACCGCAAACCGCCTTTCCATCTTTAAGGTATATCACTGAAATTAATTTTTTCTGCATTTTATCTGCCTTTCTGTCACTTATCTTAAATTATGTTTAGATGGATCCCTTGGTGGAAAGGACATCTTTGATTCTGGGATCAAACGTCACCGCCTGATCCAAAGCTTTTGAAAACGCCTTGAACATAGCCTCGGCCATATGATGATTATTTCCCGGCGTCAGTATTTTTAAATGCAGGTTCATGGCGGCGCTGTAGGAAACCGCATAGAAAAATTCTCTTACCATTTCCGTACTCATATCCCCCATTTTCCCCGGCGCAAATTCTGCTTCATAGGAAAAATAAGGCCGCCCGCCAAGATCCAGCGCACACAATGCCAGCACCTCGTCCATGGGTAGAATCCTATCCCCATAGCGGCAGATGCCCTTTTTATCACCCAGGGCCTGACGGATCGCAGTGCCCAGCACAATTCCGGTGTCCTCTATCGTATGATGGTCATCCACCTGCAGATCTCCGTCCGCTGTGATCTTCAGATCAAACAGGCCATGACGGGCAAATCCATCCAGCATATGATCAAAGAAGCCAATTCCCGTATTAATCTCTGCTATTCCCGTTCCATCCAGATTCAGCTCAGCCTTTATTCTGGTTTCCTTTGTATTGCGTTCCACTGCTGCAGTTCTATTCATATTATTTCTCCTGATTGTCATTTTGCCTGATTGTCATTTCGCTTGATTGTCATCTCTCCTGATTTTTGTCTGTCCTGCGTTTTCCTAAGCCGCCTGCTGTTGTTCAAAGCCGGCCGGTCAGTGAACTTCTTTTCCAAAGCGCACCCCAATGGAGTTGGCATGGGCTGTCAGCCGTTCTGCTTTTGCGAACTGAATAATATCCTCATGAATCGGTTCCAGCGCTTCTCTGGAATAATAGATAATGCTGGATTTTTTGATAAAGTCATCCACCGACAGCGGGGAAAAGAACTTTGCGGTACCATTCGTAGGCAGAATATGATTCGGGCCGGCGAAATAATCTCCCAGAGGCTCACTGCTGTATTCGCCAATGAAAATTGCACCGGCATTTCTTATCTTCGTCATGACCCGGAAGGGATCTCTGGTCATAATTTCCAGATGCTCCGAGGCAATATCATTGGCCGTGGCAATGGCATCTTCCATAGTCTCTGCCACCAGAATATATCCGTACTGATCCAGGGATTTTTGGATGATTTCGTTTCGGGACAGCTTAGCGGTGAAGCGGGCAGCTTCCTCGGAGACCTGTTTTGCCAGTGCTTCAGAGGTAGTCACCAGAATCGCGGATGCCATCTCATCGTGTTCTGCCTGGGAGAGAAGGTCCGCTGCCACATAGGTCGGATTGGCCGTCTCATCGGCCAGCACCATGATCTCACTGGGGCCGGCGATGGAATCGATACTCACATTGCCATAGACTGCCTTCTTTGCCAATGCCACATAGATATTGCCGGGACCTACGATCTTATCCACCTTTGGAATGCTCTCGGTACCGAAAGCCAGAGCCGCAATGGCCTGTGCTCCGCCTGCTTTATAGATCACATCCACACCGGCTTCCTTTGCGGCCACCAGAGTAGAGGGATTTACCTTTCCGTCTTTTCCGGGAGGAGTGGTCATAATAATCTGGTCTACACCGGCTGTTTTGGCAGGGACCACATTCATGAGAACGGAAGACGGATAGACTGCCTTGCCGCCCGGCACGTAGACGCCCACCTTTTCCAGCGCAGTTATTTTCTGTCCCAGGATGGTTCCGTCCGGCTGGCTGTCAAACCAACTGTTCCGCCGCTGTTTTTCATGATACGAACGGATATTCACCAGCGCTTTGCGGATGACGTTCAGCAAAGACGGATCCACGGTTTCATAGGCTTCGCGGATCTCTTCTGCTGTTACCTGAATGGTTTCTTTCGTCAGGGTTACACCGTCAAATCTGGCGGTGTAATCAAACAGGGCTTCATCTCTTTTTTCCTTCACCGCCGCTACGATATCGGCAACCCTTTCTTCAAATTCACGATAGCTGTTTGGGCTGCGTTTTAAAAGATTTTCCAGAATATCTTTTCTGGTTTCTTCCGTCAATTTTACGATTCTCATGTCTGTTTCCTCCTGTATGAATATCAGTCCATTAATTTTGCAGACTTCTCTTCTTCTGGCAGCACCCGGTTCAGATCCTGCAGCAGCTTTGTGATCCGCTCATTTTCCATCTTCATGCTTACCTGATTCACCACCACTCTGGCGGAGAGAGGGCATACCTCTTCCAGTACCACCAGCCCGTTTTCCCGCAGGGTGGAGCCGGTCTCCACGATATCCACAATGACCTCGGACAGCCCTACGATGGGCGCCAGCTCGATGGAACCGTTTAATTTAATGATCTCCACCGTCTGGTTTTTCTGGTTATAAAAATAATCCTTGGCAATATTGGGGTACTTGGTGGCGACACGAATCTGTTCCTGGTGCAGAAGAAGCTCCCGCGCGGATTCCGGTCCGCAGACACACATGCGGCATTTTCCAAAGCCCAGATCCAGCACCTCATATAATTTTCTCTGCTCTTCCAGAATCGTATCCTTTCCCACTACTCCGATGTCCGCCGCACCATATTCCACATAAGTGGGCACATCCGGCCCCTTGGAGAGAAAGAATTTCAGTTTTAATTCTTCATTTACAAAAATCAGCTTTCGGGAATCCGGATCCTTCATCTCCTCGCAGGTAATCCCGATTTTTTCAAATAATTCCAGCGTCTTTTTAGCAAGTCTTCCCTTTCCCAGGGCAAATGTCAAATATCTCATCTCAGATGTCCTCCATCTCTATCACACCGGCAAATTTCTCTGCATCCGCGTAAGTCTGATAGTCCTTTTTGCCTTTGCCGTCTTCCATCTGCATCAGCTCCACATATTTTCCCTGACGGCGGTAATCCATGGCTTTTTGGATCGCAGCCGTCCGGTTCCTTTTATGATACAGGATCAGATAGCGGCTGTGCTCTGATAAAATGTCAATCTTCTGTCTGGACAATGCATTCATAAGCTGGTTGATCACCACCACAAAACCAATGGCCGGTGCCTCTTTTCCAAAATGCCCCAGAAGCTGGTCATAGCGTCCGCCTTTGATCAGAGCATCTCCGCTCCCATAAGTATATCCCCGGAAAATAATGCCGGTATAATACATATAACTGCTCAGCATTCCAAGATCAAAGGAAACATAGCGGTCCAGCTCATAGATTTTCAGAATATCCAATACCTCCTGCAGACGGGTGATCGCCTGGGAAGCAGAGGTCATCCGGGAAGAGCCGCCGTTTTTGAACGCATCCATGGACAGCGCCCTTTCCAGTATCTCTTCTCCCCCAAACAGGGAAGGCAGCGCTGCAAATACTTTTTTCAGCTCCTCGTCAATGGTCTCTTCGGACAGGAGCTTTTCTACACCAAAGCTGTTCTTATTGATGATCAACTGTCTCAATTCTTCTTCCTTCTGACCGTTCAGTCCGGCCTCTGCGGCCAGACCTTCAAAAAACTGAACCTGGCCGATGCTGATCTGAAAATCTCTTAATCCTGCCTTCAGGAGAGTATCAATCACCATGGCGATCACCTCAGCATCCGCTTCCGCCGTAGAATCGCCGATCAGCTCGGCTCCCAGTTCCGTACTTTCCTTTAGGCGTCCCTGATAGCTGGAATTATTGATGAAATTATTTCCAAGATAGCTGAGACGGATGGGCTTTTCCTCATTCATAAAGTATTTGGATGCCGCCCTTGCGATAGAGGGGGTGAAATCGGGCCGAAGCACCAGCGTATTTCCCTCGCGGTCAAAAAATTTATATAATTCTCTGGAGGGAATGGTGCCCACCTCCCGGCTGAATACATCAAAGAACTCAAAGGTAGGTGTCTCAATATCACGATATCCATAGGAATTGAGTACCTGTCTTAAGTGGCTTTCCAAAATCAGCTTTTTCTCGCACTCTTCGCTGTAAATATCCCGTACACCCTCCGGTGTATGTAAAATTTTCTGTATCATATCATTTCCTTTCCGCTTCGTAAAACTGAATATTTCACTTTAGTATGGTAGAGCATTAAACTGCTCCGCCCATTATACAAAATAACTCCATTCCTGTCAATCCCCGGTATTCAAATCTTTTCGGAATCTCTTTTTTCTCAGCACTGCGGTTCCTGCATCATTTTAGTATACAGCTCATTCTCGGCGGTTCCTACATCATTTTAGTGCACGGCTCATTCTGCGGTTCCTGCATCATTTTAGTGCACAGCTCATTCTCTGCGGTTCAGATCTCTCTGCAGCGGTTCCAGATAAGGCACCAGGACTCCGTGGTTTTGCCGGATCTGAAAGCTCTGGTCCAGTTCTTCGAAGCGGAAGCTTTTTCTTCCTCCATCCTCCGCCCGCTGCCAGAACACCTTAATGTGATCATAGGGCAGATAGTACATTTCGTTTCGGTGGGTGTAGAAAATAATGAAAAAAGAAATGCCTCCCTGCTTTTCAAACAGCTCCATAAACTTCATCTGATGCGCATGAATATTCTGAAGACTGAAGGTGTCATAATTACATTCCTTTGCGTCAAAGCAGACGGGAAGCCCCTGAACCGCTCCTATGTAGTCTACGGTACTTTTCTGGTCAAAATAAGCCAGTGTGATATGACGGTTTTCTTTGTCGATTTTTATCGGGGTGATGGGAGTCGGAACCTTTTGAATCAGGGCCAGTCCCTTTTCCATATACTGTTCGTTTGTGCGGTTGATCAGATCCTCCAGGGTAGAACCACGAAGTCCTCTGGAATTCCAGGTTGTCATAAATTTTCTCTCCTGCCTATTTTGATCAGTGCCTGCGGGGCTTTTGCATTTCGCCTTCCAGTATCTTCTGAAATTCTGCCGGCAGTTCGGCGACAAATACTTTTTCAGATACATTGGATAAGGCTCCAGTCAGTACCGGCATTTCCAGACGATAGGAATGCAGAAGCTGACAGGTCAGTCTGTATTTTTTACGGAATTGTTCGTTTAATCCCGGATTTCCATATTTGGTATCTCCGATGATGGGATGCCCTATGGATGCCAGGTGAGCGCGGATCTGATGGCTTTTTCCGGTAATCAGTTTTACCTCCAGCAAGGTCAGATCCTTTCCGGTTTGAATCGGATGATATTCGGTGCGGATCAGGGAGGCACCGGGCTTTTCCACTGCGGATACCGTTACCTGATTAGTTCTTTCATTTTTGACCAGATATCCTTCCAGATGCCGGGAATCTGTGATCTGCCCCTTCACCAGACAGCGGTAATATTTATGCATTGTCCGGTTCCGGAACAGTTCGCTCAGCTCCTGCAGTCCGGCCAGGGTTTTGCCTGCCGCCACCATTCCGCTGGTATTGCGGTCCAGACGGTTGCAGACCGATGGGCGGAAGGTCTGAAGCTGTTTTGGTGTTACGGCACCGGTGCGAAGGAGGTAAGCTGTCAGATATTCCACCAGGGACACATCTTTTGGAGCGGCTTTTTGAGACAGCATACCGGCCGGTTTGTTGATCAGCAGTATATTTTGATCCTCATAAATAATATTCAGAGAAACCGACTGATCCCTCTCCGCTTTCACGGCCGCCTGATCCGGGATCACATCCGCTCCCTTAAATTTTTCGTAAGTCTCATCCGATAAGAAAATCCGGATCTGATCTTTTTCCTGCAGCTTTTCGGAGCCATCCGCTTTTTTCTCATTGAGTGTAATGTTCTTTTTCCGGAGCATTTTGTATAAAAAGCTTTTGGGAGCCTCTTTTAAATATTTTGCCAGCAGCTTATCCAGCCTCTGGCCGGCTTCATTTGAAGATACGATAATTTCTTTCACAGATGCCTCCTGATTTTCAGTTCGTCAGATCGAGATTGCCATCAGCACATGCTTGATCAGCTCTTCTCTGGACAAGTCCGGATAGTTTTCATCCGGCGTGAACTTGATCCCTTCCTGATATTTTTCCGGATTTTTTGCAAGTTGATCGATCCGTTCCAGAAACGGCTTCAGTTCCCGGAATATTTTTACTTTTACAGAATAATATCCATTGGAGCTGAGGATCTTTGCCATATGTTTTTCCATAAAGTCAAATTTCCCTTTTTCTGCGCTGCTGTAGGCGGCTACCTGATTGCCGCAGATGACCATCGCTTCCATGGACATGCTGCCTTCATAGGCGGTCACAGTCAGTTCATAGGCTCTCACCAGATTTTTTGCCCGTGCTTCTGTCTGATCAAAGGTCTCCTGCATTGCCGATTTCTGCATCAGGATCATGATCAGATTCACGGCCACCTTCGCTGCCGGAAGCATTCCAAGGACAGCCACCAGGGTAAACAGATTTTTTCTGGTCCCTGTCTGCAGCAGTCCGGTGATAAAAATAATCATGGGAATGGCAAACATGACGAATGTAATAATGCCGCGTTTCTTTTTTTCGTATTTAATATAGCCGTAATTGCCTTTGGTGATTTTCTTCATGGTGCCGCCTTTCATTTCTTTTTATGGACATTCCGGATGGTTCTCCCGGTTCTCTTCTGTCTGATTTCCTGTTTTTTATTGCTGTTCCCGGACGAATGGAAATCTGCGTGAGTCTGTCCAAAGCCCCCGGCTTTTTGAGGATGCAGCAGACATTTTGGACCAAATCCGATCAGATCCTCCCGATGTGCCAGCTTCAGTGCTTCTTCCACCAGTTCTCTGTTTTTTGGATTCCGGTACTGCATCAATGCCCTTTGCAGAGCTTTTTCATGAGGATTTCGGGGCACGTATACCTTATCCATGGTGCGCGGATCCAGTCCTGTATAATACATACAGGTAGAGATCGTGGACGGCGTAGGATAAAAATCCTGTACCTGTTCCGGCATATAACCCAGATCCCTCAGATATTCCGCCAGTTCCACCGCATCCTTCATGGTGCAGCCCGGATGAGAGGACATCAGATAAGGAACCAGGAACTGATTCATGCCGCAGGTCTGATTCATTTTCTGATATTGGTCCACAAATTTCTGATAGACGCTGTGCCGGGGCTTTCCCATTTTTTCCAGCACCCGGTCGGAGACATGCTCAGGCGCCACCTTTAGCTGTCCGCTGATGTGATATTTCACCAGTTCTCTCAGAAATTCGTCCGAATGATCTGCAGTCACATAGTCAAAACGGATTCCGGAACGCACAAATACTTTTTTGATTTTGGGAAGCGCCCGCAGTTTCCTTAATAATTCCACATAATCCCTGTGATCTGCGGTCAGATTTTTACAGGGTTGGGGAAACAGGCACTGACGGTCTTTGCATACGCCGCGGGTAAGCTGCTTCCGGCAGGAGGGCTGACGGAAATTTGCGGTAGGGCCGCCCACATCGTGGATATATCCTTTGAAATCCGGTTCCGCTGTCATCAGCTTTGCTTCATTGAGAATGGAATCATGGCTCCTGGTCTGAATAATCCGTCCCTGATGAAAGGTCAGCGCGCAGAAATTGCAGCCGCCAAAGCAGCCCCGGTTGCTGACCAGGCTGAACTTGATCTCTGTGATCGCGGGCACTCCGCCCAGCGCTTCATAGGAAGGGTGATAGGTCCTGCAGTAAGGCAGGCCATAGACTTCATCCATTTCTTCCTGATTCAGCGGTTTTGCCGTAGGATTCTGCACCACGAAGACCGTGTCATACTGTTCCGCCATGCGTTTTCCGGAAAAAGGATCCGTATTGCAGTACTGCTGATAAAAGCTTCTGGCATAATTGACCGGATCCTCCTGCAGTTTCTCATAGGATGGAAGCAGCTCATAATCATAGACCTGATCGATTCGCTTCGTCTTAAAACAGGTACCGTCGATGAAGGTAATATCCTTTATCTCAATGCCGGAAGAAAGGGCATCTGCTATCTCCACAATGGAGCGCTCTCCCATTCCGTAGGAGATCAGATCCGCTCCGCAGTCCATCAGCAGTGACCGTTTCAGAGAATTGCTCCAATAATCATAATGGGCCAGTCTGCGCAGACTGGCTTCGATTCCGCCTGCGATCACAGGCGTTTTTTTATATACCTGGCGGATTAAATTGCAGTATACCATCACAGCCCGGTCCGGCCGTCTGCCCATCACTCCTCCCGGTGTATAGGCATCGGTCTGCCGGTGCTTTTTGGAAACGGAATAGTGATTCACCATGGAATCCATATTTCCCGCTGATACCAGAAAGCCCAGCCGGGGCTCTCCCAGCACGGTTATACTGCGGCTGTCCTTCCAGTCGGGCTGGGAGATAATCCCCACCGAATAGCCGTTTTTTTGAAGAAGGCGGCTGATGATTGCATGTCCGAAGGAAGGGTGATCCACATAGGCATCCCCAATGACATAGACAAAATCCAATTGTTCGATTCCCTGAAGCTTCATATCCTCTTTCGAAACAGGGAGAAAGTTCAAACTCATCGCAGCACCTCATAGGTATGATCCAATACCTCATCAAAATTATGGATATAATAGTTCGCAAGTGATCTAATTTCCTGCGTCCGGTTTCTGGAATAGTCGTCTTCTACCGCACAGACCTGCATTCCTGCGTTCAGTCCGGCCTGGATTCCCATAGGGACGTCTTCAAACACCAGACACTCTTTGGGAGTCACCCGAAAAGTATCGGCTACACTCAGGTAAACGTCCGGAGCCGGTTTTCCTTTTGCCACCTCACAGGAGGTGCGGATGCAGTCAAACAGCCCTTCCACCTGATTGCTTTTTAAGGCGGCGCGGGCCAGCTCAATATGATTGCTGGTGGCGATTCCAAGACGAAATCCCATCTCTTTTAATTTCAGCAGCATTTGCAGCGCACCCTGTTTTAACGGGACCTGCTTTTCATACTTTTCATAAGCCATCCGGTTCCAGTCCGCTTTTACCTCTTCTACGCTCAGGGGAAGCTGAAACCGGTTTTTAAAATAAGCGGCAGTTTCGGTAAACCCCATCCCCTCGATGGCAATCTCCAGATCCCTGGGAAGCTCAATATGAAAACGCCCCAGATATTCAATATCAATATCCTTCCACATCCACATGGAATCCATTAGGGTGCCGTCCATATCGAAGATCACTGCTTTTTTATGTTCAAACATAGCAAAACTCCTTTTATCTGTTTTTCAGCTTCTCTATTTCCGCTGGAGTAAGGCTTCGGTATTCTCCTTCCGCCAGCGCAGAATCCAGTGTAAGGCCTCCCATGGATAATCGTTTCAGATAAATCACCCGTTTGCCCACCGCTTCAAACATTCGTTTTATCTGATGAAATTTTCCTTCGCGGATGGTCACCTCAATTTCGGTGAGGGGGGATTTTGGCTGCGCAGCGGCAGCATTGCCTGCGGATGCTTCAATGGCTGAAGTGGTACGAAGAATATTCAACTGTGCCGGCAGCGTCCGGTTCTTCTCCCCGATATCCAGACCGGCCTGAAAAAGCTCGCAGTCCCCGGCGGTCACATCGCCCTCAACCCTGGCATAATAGGTCTTGTCCACATGCTTTTTCGGGGAGAGCAGATCATGGGCCAGAGCGCCGTCATTGGTCAGCAGCAGCAGTCCCACCGTATCGATATCCAGCCGTCCCACCGGAAACAGCTCCATCTTATGGGGCTCTTTGATGTAGTCCAAAACAACCGGATGCAGATTATCTTCTGTAGCCGACACACAGCCGGCCGGTTTGTTCAGCATATAATAAAAATACTCCTGGAAATGAACCGTTTCTCCATACAGCTTCACACAGTCCAGATCCGGATCCACTTTTGTCTCCGGTTTTTTTACAACGGTACCGTTCACCGTCACACAGCCTTTTTTCAAAATCTGCTTGACCGTTGATCTTGTCTTTTCCCCTGCGCTGGCAAGAAATTTATCCAATCTCATCTGCGGCATACTCTGCTCTCCTCCACAGTCCCGCCGGAGCCATACAGATCAGACCTTTACTGCATCCTCCATCCGGGATAATATTTGTTTTTCAGCGTTCCGTTTATGCATTTTCCCCAGCCCAGCGAATAGCCGTCACAGCAGACCAGAATCCATCCATTCCGGCAGCGGTCTGTCTCCTCCAGATCCAGAGTCTCTCCCTTCAGATACCGCAAAATTCCCGGATGATCCCAGGGCAGATCCACTACATTGGGAAAACTGTCCTTCGTCAGGGCCATAGCCAGCGGCTGAGAGGGCTCAAAGCGTTCTTTCTTCAAGATTCCCAGCAGCAGTCCGGTGCGCAGATATCTGAGTTTTGGCATATTCTGCCCCTGCTTTGGCAGCCAGAACAGATTGTCCTGCTTCTGAACCAGGCTTCCGCTCTGAAAAAGGGGAAAGTCCAGCATCCGAAGAAAGGCTTCGGCTTCTTTTGGAATCCGGCCCCACAGGGCCGTCTTCTTTTCTGCTTTCGTCTGATCCGGTTCCTGCGTTTTCTCTGAAGCATCTTTTTTCATCAATGCAGTGAAATGACCTTCGCCCTCCATTTTATGGGGCCAAATGCGCACACATTTTTCCACATCCAGATTTTCCCACTGACCGGAAAAGATGCCTCCTGCAAATCCTTCGTACCTTTTTGGCGTAATCAAACGGATCTGAGGATACTCCTGCAATACTTCATTCAGAACGGCCTCGTTTTCCTCCGGTGAAAAAGTACAGGTGGAATACAGCAATTCTCCCCCCGGCTTTAACATAGACAGAGCGCAGGATAAAATTTTACTCTGAATCGGGGCATAATACTCCGGTCCCCGCTCTTCCCAGCTCTTGATCAGCCCCGGATCTTTTCGAAACATTCCTTCGCCGGAGCAGGGCGCGTCCACCAGAATTTTGTCAAAATAGCCGTTGAAATACTGCATCAGCTTTTCCGGTGTCTCTCCTGTCACAAAGGAATTGGGAATGCCGAACAGTTCCATGTTTTTCAGAAGCGCCCTTGCTCTGGATACGCTTACGTCATTGGAAACCAGAATTCCGCTTCCCTTCAGTCTGGCACCCAGCTCTGTGGATTTTCCGCCGGGAGCCGCACACAGATCCAGCACCCGTTCCCCCGGTTTGATCGGAAGACGGCTGGCCGGAACCATGGCGCTTGGCTCCTGGATATAATACAGCCCCGCATAATAATGCGGATGTTTTGTCACTTTATCCGCTTCCTGATAATAAAATCCATTGTCCGTCCATGGCACGGGAGAAAGCCTGAAAGGAGTCAGAGCCAAAAATTCTTCCACGGAAATCTTTGCTGTATTCACCCGGAGTCCCTGCTTTTTTTCCCGGGTATAGCAGTTTAGAAAGTCCTGATATTCTGCACCCAGCAAAGCTGCCATTTGTTTTGTAAATGCTGACGGTAAGTTCATAAAATCTCCTATGTGTACTGATCCAGCGCCTGTGCCCGGTATCCTTCGGCGATCAGATCCAGTTCTTTATTAAACCGCTGAAGCCGTTCGATATCATTCATTTCATAAATGCGGTAAAATTCATCCTGTATTTTAATAATTTCTCTCTTGTTTGCCAGATGGTACAAATTCTGTATATTATTTAAAATCTCAGAGACCAGATTCGCCTGTATCTGAAATGAATTTTGTGCGTCCATGATCTCGCTCCGCACCGAAGACATTTCTTTGTCCAGTACCACAATCGCCTGAGCTGCTTTCAGCAGTTTTTTCCGGATATGCTCCGGTATGTTTTTATGATATTTATACTGCATGGAATGCTCGATAATGGACCAGAAGTTCATGCCCAGCGTCCGTACCTGAAGCTCAGCCAGAATAGTTCTGGCACCATACAGAGTCTGCACCTCATAGGAAATAATCATATGGTAGCTTCGATAACCGCTTTCCTTTACATGATTTACATAATCCCGCTCACTTTGCACCTTCATATCCGAACGTTTCCGTATCATCTCCACTACCATCTGAATATCCTCGACAAATTGGCAGATGATGCGCACGCCTGCAATATCATACATATTTTCTTCTATTTTTTCAATGGGAATCTGCTTCTTCTGTGCCTTTTCCAAAATGCTGGAAATGGTTTTGACACGGCCGGTCACCTGTTCAATCGGAGAGTACATCCCTCTGTCCCTGTACTCCTTCATCAGATGTTCGAATTTTACAGTCAGCTCTCTGACTGCCAGTTCGTACGGTGTAAGAATCTCCCGCCAAAGTTGTATTTCCATGTATTGCTCCTCTATCAGTCCTGCGCGCGCTTCGGCGCACTTCTATATGAGATACTCTGTCAGCAGCCTCAGGTTGATGACCTGCGTGCGCTTCAGCGCACTTCCTTAGTATACCCTGTCGTCAACCGAAGGTTGATGACCTGCGTGCGCTTCAGCGCACTTCATTTAGTATAACACATCTTCGTTCTTCAAACCACATATATATGTAAAAAACGGATGGTGGATATGAGTCGTTATAAGCGAATCACGTTTGCTGTTTTACTTTTTTCTCTGTTTTCATTTCTTCTTTTTTTCCCGGAGAAGGCGCTGGAGTGCGCCCAAAAAGGGCTGCTTTTATGGTACCGGAATCTGGTTCCGGTCCTTTTTCCTTTTATGGTGCTGTCAAATTTAATGATACGGATGGATCTGATCCGATCTCTGCTGCGGTTCCTTCATCCCTTTTTTCATTTTGTCTGGGGAACCTCACTCTATGGAAGCTATGGGATTCTGGGCGGCTTTCTGTTCGGGTTTCCCATGGGCGCAAAGATCACTGCCGATTTGCAGAAGGAAAACAGGATCAGTGACTGTGAAGCCAAATATCTGATGGGTTTTGTAAATAATCTGAGCCCGGCATTTGTCATCACCTTTGTGGTACATAGCAGCCTGCAGCAGACATCCTTGCTTTTTCCTACGCTGGTCATCCTGTATGGTTCTCCCATTCTCTGCAGCCTGATTTATGGACTGCATTACCGGAAACGATTGGCAGAGTCTAAAGTACACCCGCAACAAAATAAGACATCCTTAGTCCAAAACCAGTTTGAACTGTTAGATGCCTGTATATTTGATGGAATAACCAATATTACAAAACTGGGAGCATATATCATGCTGTTCTCGCTGCTGGCAGGGGTTCTGGATCTGCTGCCCACCAAAAATACACTGCTTCATTGTATCCTGACAGGTTGTCTGGAGGTTTCAGCCGGAGTACATGCCATTGCGCATATGCCGTTTCCTTTTCCCGTTCAATATCTCTGCCTTATTGCAGTATGCAGCTTTGGCGGTCTGTGTGCATTGTTTCAAACACTTTCCATTTACAAAATGAAACGTGATATTTTGCGCCACTACCTTATTTCCAAAATGATAACTCTTGGTATCAGTTTCCTTCTGACGCTGATTTTTCTGACAGCCTGATGAAACTTTTGTTTTTATCGGCTCAAATATCACAGCGCGGTCATACTTTTGCAGCTTCCTCCAACCCGGATAACAGAGTCAGTTAAGCCTCAGGCTCTTCATCCATTTCGGAAGAAGCTTCGGCCACGTAGCTGGATGGTACTGCCTGAGGAGAAAGCTCCTGGCGGTTTTTATTTACGATATCGTAGCAGGACTGAATCGAATTAATAAAATTATTATATTTCGTTCCGGCAGCATCAATGGTATGGCTCATGATCTTTTCCAGATTGTCCAGCATTTCATCAGTATAAGAAATAGCGCTCATACGAATATTGTTGGAATCATTGGTTGCATTGTCAATCAGCTCCTGTGCCTGAGCATTCGTCTGCTCCAGAAGCTGATTTGACTGTTCCAGCGCTCTTTGCATAACTTCGCTTTCACTGACAATCTTCTCTGCTTTTGCCTGAGCATCCGAAATAATTCCATCGGCCTTTGCCTGTGCATCTTCCAGTATGGCATCTTTATTGCTGATGATCTTCTGGTAGCGTTTGATTTCATCCGGAGTCTTCATGCGGAGTTCTCTCAGCAATTCCTCCAGTTCCTCTTTATTTACAACGATTTTCGTAGATGATAACGGCTGAAATTTACAACTGTCTACGTACTCTTCGATTTCTTCAATAATCTGTTCAATTCTGCTGCTCATAACCTATTCTCCTTATTAAATTATTTAGTTCCCGTTAATTTGCGCTCTTCAATACGGCGATACACCTGATTGACCACCGCTTCCGGTACAAAATGAGTGATGTCTCCCCCATAATAGGCAACTTCTTTTACTGTAGTTGAACTTAAATATGCATACTCAAGATTTGTTGTCAAAAACAAGGTATCAATTTCTGAATTCATGATCCGGTTCGTCTGTGCCATCTGCAGCTCGTATTCAAAGTCTGTGATAGCCCTGAGTCCTCGTACAATAAACTTCGCATCGCACCGCTTTACAAAATCCACGGAAAGACCGGAAAATGCTTCCACTCTTACATTACTAATATTTTTAGTTGCATCCAGTAACATATTAACACGTTCTTCCGCAGAAAACAACGGTGTTTTTGCATGATTTATCAATACACCAACAATTAATTCATCCACCAGAGCGGCAGATCTTTCGATTACGTCCAAGTGACCAAACGTGACCGGATCAAAACTGCCCGGATACACGGCTCTTCTCATTTTTATACTCTCCTTAAAAACATATGTGTATTTGTTTTATATTCTTTTCTTCTGCGTACCTCATAACCCAGCTCGTCCAGATAAGAAAAATCTGTATCCAGGGATGCTTCCGCGATAAGGAGAGTATCCTCATCCACAATACTGCTGTCTGCCAGCACCTCCAGCACTCTTTTTTCCCATAGATGCCCGTAGGGCGGATCCATAAAGATAATATGGAATGGCTCCTGCCCGTTCAACCGGTTCAGTGCACTGAGCACATCTCCGGAAATGACTTTCCCCAAAGAAGCCAGTTTGGTAAATTCCAAATTCTCCTGAATACAGGAAACTGCCCTGCGGTTATTCTCTACAAAAACTGCTTCCCTGGCTCCGCGGCTCAGTGCCTCGATTCCAATACTTCCGCTTCCGGCGAACAGATCCAGGAATCTGCAGTCATACAGTTCGTCCTGAAGTATGTTAAATAAAGTTTCTTTGATTCGATCCGTGGTAGGTCTGGTATCCAGGCCTTCTATGGTTTTTAACGGCAGCCTTCTGGCGCTGCCAGCGATAACTCTCATATAAACTCCTCAATTTCCGTTTATTTCTTTTCAAATTCCATTTTATTATAGTTGTTTTACAGACATACTGTCAATAAATATATGAAAAAATGAATGAAAAGTATTTCGGTACATTAAAAAGGCCCGGTTTTTGTACCAGGCCTTCGTTCCTCTTTTGTATTCGGTTCATTACATTCTGGAGCTTTCTCCAGACATCTGTCTTTCCTGCGCTTCGATCATTTTTTTAACCATATAACCGCCAACAGAACCGTTCTGCTTGGATGTTAAGTTACCATTATAACCATCGGTAAGAGGTACTCCCAGTTCGTTTGCAATTTCGAATTTGAAACGATCCATAGCTCCCTTTGCTTCCGGAACTGCTGTAGTGCCAGATGAACGACTTGCCATAATGAACGCCTCCTTCTTTTGTGTTTATTTACAATCTTTTGATTGCACTCCTAGTATGTGCATCCGATAGAATCTTAAACTGGAAGTTTTTGTAAGTTAAGATTTTAATTGAAAGGAGCAGTTATAACCCAAAAACAGTATCCTCCATATTAATTTTGTGCGTTTTGTAAGTTTTTACTAATTTTTTGCAAAAAATAATTGCATTTCTATTTTAATTTGTTATAATAAATAATAATGTGTAATTTTAGATTGGAGTGTCCACTGATGAATATTGGATTTATTGCTCATAACAGCAGAAAAAACTTAATAGAAAACTTCTGCCTTGCCTATAAATATATCTTAGGAAAACACGAATTATATGCTACTGAGAATACCGGCCGCAGAATTGAAGAGGCCACCAACTTGAAAGTGCATAAATTCCTTTCCGGCAGTGTTGGCGGAGAAAAGCAGTTTATTGATATGATTGAACGCGATTACATGGATCTGGTTATTTTCTTTTATAACCCCCTTCTGAACAGCCCGAACGAGGCTGATATCTTTGCCATTACCCGGAGCTGTGACCGCTATAATATTCCGATCGCCACCAATATCGGAACCGCAGAGTCCATGGTTCTGGGCCTTGCGAATGGTGACCTTGACTGGCGCGGCGGTTTAAAGCATGAATTTTAGATTGCATGAAAAAAGCACCAGACTTGCTCCGGTGCTTTTCTTAGATTGCATTATAATGCGATTTTTCCTGTCTCTTCTTCGTTAATCACATAATATGCAGCATTTTCTTCCGGTTTCAGGTAAATCGTAACCGACTTCATTTCAGCTGCTTTCTTTTTCAACTGTTTTGTCCAGATTTCCTTTACCTGCTTCATGATGTCATCCTTGCTGATTTCTTTTCCAAGATACTGTAAGTACACCTGCTCTTTTACAATGGTCTTTTTAGCAGCAGCCGTTGTCTTTTTTACGGCTGTTTTTACAGCCTTCTCCGTCTTTACTACTGCTTTTTCTGCTGCTTTCTCTGTCTTTGCGGCTGCTTTTTCTGTCTTCGCCACTACCTCTGCTGTCTTTGCTGCCACTTTCTCCACCACTTTTTCAGCGGTCTTAAGAGCCGGAGTCTTTTCTTCTACAACCTTATCTTCTTTCGCGGAAACTGGTGCTGCCGGCTTTACTGCTTCCTTTACAGGTGCAGCTTTTGCTGTCTGAGCAGTTACCGTCTTTTTTGTTTCATTTTTCATAGAATTTCTCCTCCTATTACAAAAACACTTTTTACAAATTGTATCATACTCCAAAATATCCACGATTGCAACAAAAAAGCCGTTTTGTCACAGAATTTATACTAAATGTTCAGATTCTCAAGCCCATTCTTCATATATGATGTGAGTTTTTTCTGCAGATATAGGTGTTTTTCTGACTGAAGTTCGGGATCTTCCTTAAGTATCCGGGCTGCCGCCTCGCTGGCAGACTGCATAACATCCGCATCTGCAAATACATCCGCAATCTGAAAATCCAGCAGTCCGCTCTGACGAATGCCAAACAAATCCCCGGGCCCCCGCAGTTTCAAATCCTTGCGGGCAATCTCAAAACCATCATTTGATTTGTTCAAAATCTCCAGACGCTCGGCCACGGCCTGATTGTCATTGCCCCGGACCATCATGCAGTAGGACTGGGCCGCACCGCGTCCAACCCGTCCCCGAAGCTGGTGAAGCTGTGCAAGGCCAAAACGCTCCGCATTTTCTATCATCATCACTGTTGCATTGGGAACATTTACACCCACCTCGATTACCGTGGTAGAGATCAGAACCTGAATTTCATTTTTCAGAAACCGTTCCATAATCTCATTTTTTTCGTTTGCCTTCATTTTTCCGTGCAGGTATTCTACCCGAATGCTTTCCGGATAATGCGCCCGCAGACGATCGGTATAATCGATCACATTCTCCGCTTCGATCACTTCACTTTCTTCCACCATGGGGCAGATAATGTAGGCCTGATGTCCCTGCTGGATTTCTTTTTGGATAAAGGCATAGGCTTTCTTCCGATAGGAGGTTCCAACCACACAGTTTTTGATGGGAAGCCGGGATGCCGGAAGCTCGTCAATGACGGATACATCCAGATCACCGTATAAAATGACCGCCAGTGTTCTGGGGATAGGAGTCGCACTCATCACAACCGTATGCGGCAGTTCTCCTTTATATGCCAGTGCTTCCCGCTGCTTCACTCCGAACCGGTGCTGTTCATCTGTGATCACCAGTACAAGCTGATGGTAGGTCACTTTTTCCTGGATCAGAGCATGGGTACCTATGATGACGGAAGCCTGGCCGCTTTCAATCTGTTCGCAGATCTTTCGTTTTTCCTTTGCCGGGAGGGAGCCGGTCAGCAGCACCGCCTGATAGGGCAGATGACAGCGCTCCATCAGATCTTGAAATGCCTCAAAATGCTGTCTTGCCAAAACCTCGGTAGGCACCATAAGGGCACCCTGGGCCTGATTTGCCGCAGCCTGGACCAGAGCCAGAAATGCAAGGATCGTCTTTCCGGATCCCACATCTCCCTGGATCAGTCTTGCCATTACTTTTTTTTGCTGCAGTTCCCCTTCGATCTGATGCCATACCCTCTGCTGTGCTCCGGTAAGCTTATAGGGAAGCTGCCGGAGGATGCTGTCGGTATCGGGCGTCTTCTCAATCTCATAGCTGTGAAATACAGTCTCTCTGGCACTTTTCAGCCTCTGCAGCGCCAGAATAAACAGGAAAAACTCGTCAAATACCAGCCTTCTTCTGGCCAGATGCATTGCCTGAATATCTTTTGGAAAATGAATCTGCTGGACCGCAAAATTATATTCGGCCAGTTCCTGTTCCTTTCTCAGGTCAGAGGGCAGATAATCCCTGGTCAGATCCATGCCGTCAATCGCCTGGCGAAGTGCCTTTTCCAGCATATGCGCCGTCAGACCGCTGACCAGAGGATAGACCGGCTGAAGCTGCCTGACCTTTTCCTCATACTGAAATACATCAAAAATGGCCGGCTGCTCCAGCGTAAGCTGCTGTCCCTTTTTCTTCACTCTGCCGCGAAATACATAACGAAGCGCCGGTTTGACTGTATTCCTCAGATAAGGCATGTTGAACCAGACGACAGCGACCGTATCACTGCCGCACCGAATCTTCCCCGAAGCGATCTGAAACCGCCCGGCGTGACGGATTGAAAGCGTTTTCTCTATAAAACCGCAGACGGCCTGTATCCGGCCGTCTGCTAAATTTTCTATTTCTACCGGTTCTTCAAAAGTATCATAGGCTCTCGGATAATAATTCAGCAAATCTCCTACCGTCTCTATGCCTGCTTTTTGAAAAACCAGTTTTGTTTTTTCTCCGATTCCTTTCAGAATATCCAGAGATGCTTCTTCTTTTATCACGATGCACATCACTTCACTGAAATGATATAATAATAGATCGGCTGTCCGCCGGGATTCACTTCCACATCACAGTCAGGGAAAAGAGCTTCCAGTTCTTCTGCCAGAACTCCGGCATCCTCTTCTTTGACATCTTCTCCGTAATAGATACTGATCAGTTCAGAATCTTCATCCACCATCAGCTTCACCGTTTCCAGTGCGGTATCTTTTATCTCTGTTCCCACAGCCAGAATCGACTTATCGCCTACGCCCATGATATCACCCTCGTGGATATCCTTATCCTCAATATGGGTATCACGAACCGCATAGGTCAGTTGTCCCGTCTTCACATGCTTGATCTCATCCTTCATCACGGCTTCATTCTCTTCCGGCGTCTTTTCCGGAACATAATTAATCATAGCGGTCACGCCCTGAGGAATCGTCTTCGTTGGCACTACAATGATCTTTTTGTCCTTTGTCAAAGCCTGTGCCTGATTTGCTGCCAGAATAATATTTTTATTGTTCGGAAGGATAAAAATCGTGTCCGCATTCACCCGGTCAATGGCATTGAGCATATCTTCGGTGCTTGGGTTCATGGTCTGACCGCCTTCAATCAGGTAATCCGCACCCAGATCTTTGAAAATCCGTCCAATTCCCTCGCCGATGGATACGGAGATGAAGCCCACATCCTTTTTCGGCATCTGCATTGTTTGCTCTTTCTGCTGTGCAGCTATCTTATCCGCTTCTTTGATCAGTCTTTCCTGATGCTCTTCTCTCATATTATCGATTTTCATTCTGGTCAGAGAACCGTAAGTCAGAGCCCTCTGGATCGCCAGTCCGGGATCATTGGTGTGCACATGAACCTTTACAATGCCGTCATCAGAAACTACAACGATAGAATCGCCGATGGATTCCAGAAATCCCTTAAACTGTAATTCCGTCTCGCTGGTATAGTCCTTTTCCAGCATAATAATAAATTCGGTGCAATAGCCAAATTTAATATCTGCCGCCGCCTGTGTCCCCGCCTGGGAAGCTGCACCGGCTGTTTCGGCTGTCTCTATGGTGTAGTCCACCTCTTTGCCAAGATATGCATCATAGGCGCCCTTGAGGATCTGTACCAGTCCCTGGCCGCCGGAGTCCACCACACCTGCTTCTTTTAAGACCGGAAGCATATCCGGAGTCCTTGCCAGCACTTCATCCGCACAGGCAATCACCTCACCGATAAAACGCTCCATCCCGATATCAGGATCTTCTTCCAGCAGCTCCTGCGCTTTGTCAGCAGCTCCTCTGGCCACAGTCAGGATTGTTCCTTCTTTTGGCTTCATAACTGCTTTATATGCCGTTTCCACTGCTTTTTGGAAGGCAGCCGCCAGAATATCTACCGTAAGCTCCTTTTCTTCCCGGATGCCTTTGCAAAATCCACGGAATAACTGGGAAAGAATAACGCCGGAATTACCTCTGGCTCCTCTTAAGGAACCGGAAGACATGGCCTTTGCCAGAGCTTCCATTGAGATGCCCGGCAGGACGGCAACTTCTTTCGCAGCAGACATAATGGTCAGAGTCATGTTCGTTCCCGTATCGCCATCCGGCACAGGAAAAACATTCAGCTCATTGATCCATTCTTTTTTTGACTCAAGATTTTTGGCCCCTGCCAGAAACATTTTTGCGCAGAGTTCAGCATCTATATTATTTGTACTCAAAGTGATTTCCTCCTTAATCAATGACTCTTACCCCTTCTACAAATATGCTGATTTTTTCAACCTCCATACCTGTAAAAGCTTCCAGCTTGTATTTCACGTTATCCAGCAGGTTATTTGCCACTGCGGAAATACTTACGCCATAAGAGACGATTACGTGGAAATCCAGAGTTATTTTATTTTCATCAACACGAACACTAATGCCCCGTTCCAGATTCTCTTTCTTCAAAAGCTTTACGAGACCATCTTTCATATTCACACTCGCCATGCCCACAATACCGAAGCACTCTACCGCCACGCTTCCGGCATAGGTAGCAATCACATTCGTATCAATCACGATTGATCCAAGTGCACTGTCCATACGTCCGTTGTTCATAATGATACCTCCATTTTTATTCTTTGTATCTTACGGAAAATACAGCGGAGGATGCATTCTGCTCCGCTGTTGGGATACGTCATGGCACGGCCTGCCGCTGGTGGCAGGCTTTTCGCTGTGACTCCATATTCTTTTCCGTTTTAAATATACTTCTTAAGTAATTGTATCAGATATATGAGAAAAAGAAAATATATATTTTTCATTTTCCTTAATTAATCATTTTTACACGGCATTTACAACCGAAAACTGGGACTTATGATCAATTTTTTATGAAATTCTTTCTTTTTTTTCGAAATTGTGCTTGCAAAATAATAGACCTTCTGTTAAAATAAATTTTGTTGCAGGTCTAAAAGGATTAGACTTAATATGTTGCAAGGAGGTGCTATCATGGCTAGATGTGCTATTTGTGATAAAGCTGCTCATTTTGGAAACAATGTGAGCCATTCTCATAGAAGAAGCAATAAAATGTGGAAATCTAACATTAAACATGTTACATGCAAGGTTAACGGAGCTTCTAGAAAGTTGTACGTTTGTACTTCCTGTTTGAGATCCGGCAAAGTAGAAAGAGCTTAGTGAGAATATAAAAAGACATTGTCCTTTGGGCAGTGTCTTTTTTTAGCATACGAACAGATTATATCCTATCAGCAGCAGGAGAAAAACAATCAGAGCCTGCAGCAGTATACTGCTGATAAACAGCCCTATCAGCATACCGATTGCAATACAAAACAGGGAATATCCTATCAGGCGTTTCATCTGCTGCCTCCGGAATTCTCTTTGTTTTATTGTATGCATCAAAGGCTGGTTCCACTACATTAAAATGTCTCTTCTTTTTTGGAAGCATCCTCACATGCTTTTTCCACATCCGGATCTGTTTTTGGCGCTGTCTTACTTCCGGGCATGAATTTGTTTACAATATCCGGAACCATATCCAAAATCTTGGTCACGCCATCCTGCTGTTTTACATTGACCAGCTTGGCAGATCCGTCTTTGATCACCAGAATCGCGCTGGGTGTCATCTTTCCGCCCATTCCGCCGCCGCCATTGTTCTTTTTGTCTTCTGATTTTGCAGTGGCTGCCACGCCGAATGTAACGTCGATCAGCGGAAGAATAATCGTATCACCGATATGAATTGCATCTCCGACCACCGTCTTCGTTGTAACAAAATTTTCCATCCCTTTAAAAAGTGAATCTACTGTTGTCTGAAAATTGTCTGCCATGTTATTTTCCTCCTTTGGCTCTTGCTCTTCTGATGAATCTTCTTACTTCTTTATCAAACCACAATGCTCCCGCTGTTCTTACCAGATGAAAAACGCGGATGTGGCCTTTCATCATGATGTCTGTTTCCAGAACCAGATTATTAAAATCCGGAATAATAGTAAGATCCGCCGCACTGGCCGGCAGCAGCAGATAGATAACTCCGGTCAGCTCTCCCGTAATGTCCGGCGCTCCCGTACCGAAGCGGATCCAGCCCTTTAATTTCCGCGGCCGGAAATGCTTCCAGATAAATTGCAGATGCCCCAGTAATTTCCGGTAAATATTCTTTGCCTCATCATCCCAGAACTGCAGCTTCAGATCCGAAATCTTTTCTTTGATGCGGTCGATTTTCTCTGCTGTTTCGTTTCCGGAAGAAGCCAAATCCTTTATTTTCTGAAAAAGCAGCTTCAGCCGGTCCCAAAAAGCTTTTATTTTTTCTTTTAAAATCGCAAGCCTTCCCAAGGAAGCCTTCGGTTCTTCCCACACCGCAGAATCTGTCTTTTCCGGAAAAAGCTTCTGCGGCTCTGCGGCCTGTCCGCTGCTTAGTTCCTCTTTTTTTATTTCCGTTTTCGCAGTTCCCAGCGTCAATACTTCTGTCTTGGCGGCTTTTAAATCCGAAGCTTCGGACTTCTTCCTTTCCGGCTTTTTGGATTTTGTTTTTTTCTTTTTTGAAGTTATCTTCTTTTTTGAAGTTTTTTTCTTTCGCGATAATTTTTTCGCTGCATTTTTCCACCAGTTCACCAGTTTGTTGAAATCCATCCCAAACAGCCTGACCATGATCAGCGGATGATTTTCTTTGTATTCCACGGAAAATGAGATCAAATGCAGCAGCCAGGTCAGTCTTACCTGTCCGTATAGATTATTTTCATTTTTCTGTGCTGTCAGCCGGTATCGCACCGGCACGAACAGCGTGGATAAGATTATCAGAAGAACCAGACTGATGATAATCAGCAAAATGATACCTATTATTTTCAGTATTCCCAGAATAATATGAAGCATATACTACTCCTGCCATTTTCAGTTATTTTCCAGTTTCCAGATAATCCCGGATGCGTACATCACCGGTCTGTTGATACACTTCAGATACAATTGTCTGCACCAGCTCCAGCGCCTCTTCATATCCTGCCGCAATACCTATGATCAGTGGGCAGGAACGCTCCAGGTATGGAAAATGGAGACTGCCCGCCGGCATGATGTCCAGTTGATTCTCCGGGTTGGCTGCCAGTGTGATCAGATAAATATTGGTCAGCATTTTTTTCTGTTCTACTCTCCGGATCATCTTTTTCCTGTTTTTTTCTGCATTTCTGCCAGTATAAAGATGCGAATACCAGTTCATATGCTTAATCCTTCCCGCCATGTTCAGAAAGGAGCCACTGCAATCATTACAACGGCTCCTTCAGTAACCTAATAATATTTTCTGCTGCCCCACAGGTTCTTTTTTTTCAGTTCCAGATATTCATTGTATGCTTTTTCCAAAATAATCTTTTCATTGGAAAACTTCAGTAAATGAAATGCCTCATGAAACTTGTAGTAGCCTGAATCTACAAAATACTCTTCTCGTTGTGGCTTGCTGTAATAGCTGTCCGACATCATAAGATACCAGTGTACATCCTTCTCAACTGTATCCTCCGGTACATTGAATGTGTATTGACTTTTTCCGATGTATTTCACAATAGAAGCCTTCACACCTGTCTCCTCCAGCACTTCTCTGGATGCGGTATCCTTATATTCTTCCCCCGCTTCTACTGTTCCCTTTGGCAGTACCCAGCCCTCGTATTTGTTCTTGTAGCTTTTGTAGAGAACCAGTATCTTACCTCGAAAAATTACCACCCCGCCACAGCTCGTTGCCTCAATCATTGCAATCCCTCCTGTAATGCGTTGTGTCATTTATGACTGAGAACAGTATAACTCTTTTTCAAAAATCCTGCAACCCCTTCATGGCTGCTCAAAATTCACTGCTCAAAATTTTCACAGTTCAAAATTTGATGCCTCAAAAATTTTGCTGCTGTAAATTCAGATATTTAATATCCGGCGTTATAATAAGCATCAAAAATCGCTTTGGCAATGGGCACAGCCGTCTGGCTGCCGGTGCCTCCGTCTTCTGCGATCACAGCCACCACAATATCCGGATCATCCACATTTGAAAATCCCACAAACCAGGAATGGGTTCCGGTCACGCCATTTGTCTCATACTCCGCAGAGCCGGTCTTTCCTGCCACGGAATAGCCGGAATAACTCAAAGCGGTACCGGTGCCGCTGTTCACTGTTTCTTTCATAAAATCGGTAAGAATCCCGGCTTCCTGGGTGCTCATCAGCTCCTTGTAGGCGGAAGGCCTGGTCTCCGACACCACATCACCATCGTAAGTCTCAATCCGCTCCACGTAATAAGGCGTCATCATGATCCCCCCATTGGCCACCGTAGAGGTGATCAGCGCCATATGAAGCGGGGTGACCAGCGTATCTCCCTGGCCGATGGCTGTTGTCATCACTTCGCCGTAAGAGGTATCCTTGTCCAGCTTAAATACACTGTCACTGTGGGTAAGACTGGTGGGAAGAGAGTTGTTAAACAAAAATTTTTCCGCCAGTTTGCGGAATGCGCCATTGTCCAGATTCAGGCCAATGTTGGCAAATGCAGTATTGCAGGAATGGGCAAATGCTGTCTTTAAATCTTCTGCCCCATGCACATTGCCGTTGTAACAGGTGATGGTCACATCATTCTGTGTCAGCGAACCGGTACAGTCAAAGGAAAATCCGGAATAAATATCATTGTTCTGCTGAAGATAGGCAAGTGTGGTCAGTATTTTAAAGGTGGAGCCCGGCGGATAAAGTCCCTGGGCAGCCCGGTTCAGCAGAGAGCTGTTCGTATCATCCGATACCATGGTTTCCCATTCTTCCGAAATGGTATTGGGATTAAAATCGGGTTTGGAAACCATAGCCAGAATTTTACCGCTGTCCGGTTCCATCACCACCACCGCCCCTTTGTAGGAGCCCAGCGCATAATAAGCAGCCTGCTGTATCACGGGATTCAGTGTAACCACCACATTATCCCCTTTGATCTTTTCATTGTTTTCCCCGTTTTTGATCTGATTGAGCAGAGAGGAATGGGAAGTCATCAGGTCGTAGTTGGCCGCCGCCTCCAGACCGGCCTTACCGTTGCTGGCATACCCAACCACATGAGCAAATACATTTTCATAAGGGTAGGTTCTGGTCTCTGTTCCATCGGAATTCACACTGGTACTGGCCAGCACAGTTCCGTCATCTGTCACGATGGAGCCGCGGATAATCTTATCCGACTGGCTGTCCTGCTTGGTGTTGTTGGCGTTGGCATTGATCTCATCCCGCTTCACCACGTTAAAATAAATCAGGTAACCGGCCATCAGCAAAAACATAAAAGCAAAGACATAGGTCACGATCACCAGCTCCGTGTTGCGTTTCGGCTCAGTACTGACCTCCTGGGTTTCCGAATCCAGACGGATCTCTCGGACCTTGATTTTGCTGGAATTCTTTGAATCTCTTTTCATCATCCTTCTCTTCCTCATCTCTTCTGAGCATATACAGCCCCTGAACAATTGCAAACATAATCAACGTACTCAGAACGGAACTTCCGCCATAGCTGACCAGCGGCAGTGTCACACCGGTCAGGGGGATCATCTTCATACCGCCCCCCACCGTCAGAAATACCTGCATCGCATAGGTAGTGCCCAGTCCCAGCGCCACAAGACGGTAAAAACGGTTTGTCAGCTTCATGGCAATATTGATAAACATAATAAAGCAGCTCATGCAGACGAGAATCAGGCAGATAGAAAAGATCCCGCCCAGTTCCTCTGTAATCGCAGAAAACATAAAATCCTGCTGAGCATAGGGAATCGCACCTGGAGAACCCTGATACAGCCCCGTCCCCAGCCATCCGCCTGCCCCGATGGAAAACAGAGACTGACAGATCTGATAGCCTTTATTGGCATAATCATCAAAAGGATGCAGCCATACCTCCACACGCACTTTTACGTGAGAGAAGCGAAAATAAGCCACTACCGCAGCCACTGCTCCTGCCAGCAGTCCCGCCAGCACCAGAAAGGGATTCCGGGTAGCCACAAACAGCATGACCAGATAGGTGATAAAAAAGATCAAAGCGCTGCCAAGGTCAGTAGAAATAACCAAGATCAGCACATGTACCGCTGCCAGCCCGGTAGCGATCACAATCCGCCGCAAGTCCCGGGCCTCGGAAAGAAGTCCGGCTACTGCAAATACAAAGACAATCTTTACAAATTCCGATGCCTGGAACGAAAACCCTCCTATGTTCAGGGCCAGCTTTGCGCCGTTGGTCACACGGGCTGCTACAAATACCAGCCCCAAAAGCCCGATACCCACAAATGCATAAGCCCAGGTCATTTTTGTGATCACCTGAAGCTTGCGGATGATCAGAGGAATGATCAGAGCCAGTATGGTGCCGGCCACCGCGATCTTAAATTGCTTAATGGACTGGTCATAGGACAGCCTGGTGATCATGATAAATCCAATCGTCATCAGCATGCACATATTATTGATCAGCAGCTTGGATGCCTTCGGATAGAGATTCCGGAAAAACACCAGAGTAGCCGCCAGATAAATGACCTGTGCCCCGTAAAATACCAGAATCTGTATCTCCATCGTCTCCAGAAACAATACGGCAAAAGCAATAAAATGTATAAAAAACATGGAAATATTCTGCCGCAAAAACACATATTCCTTTGCCCTGCTGCTGGTCCTGCGAAACACCGTATAGCTTTGCAGCGTATACAGGGCCATCAGTATTATAATCAGGTATCTGGATACCTGTATCACTAAATTTATCATACTCTCCTTATTCGACTCCCCTCTTAAAATGCCCTCTGGTCCCTTCTGCCTTCCACCGATTCTCCATAGTTTCCTTTGCAAAGAAAGAGTTTGCAGCTTCCAATATCGCCGCAGTCTCCTGCTTTGTCTCAAGGGTAAATGCCAGTCTGACCGAAGCCGGATGCAGACCGAGAATCTGTCCTGAAAAAGAAAACAGATTCAGCGGCAGTGAATTATAAATAATATTGGTGCAGATGCTGCATTGATTCTTCACCGGAAATCTGATCTCTTTCCGATCCTTCAGATAGGAAATGCCAGGAGTTTTTCTGCACTCTGACGTATTGCGGATCAGACACTGTGCTGTAATCATCAGTGGCTGATAACCATATATGGTGATCTCACTGCCTTCGCAGCCCCGTTCTTTCAGTTCACCCAGATTCAGTTCCAACGGTATGGTATCCCCTGTAATCCCCTGCTCCCGCAGAAATTCCCTGGCTTCCCTGTTGTAAGTATACAGGCTGCTGTCTGCGATCCATTCAAAACTGCCTCTGTACGTCTGAAGATATTCCAGTTCTTCCGCATTGCGCAGCAAAAAGCCGTCTGCGGATGCAATCTGGTTAAGAAGATTTTTTTCAAAAGCCAGAATGCTTTTTGGGCGCCAGATTACCGGCATGGCAATGCAGCATTTTTTATTTCGTGCATGCAGCAGGCTGGCTGCCTTGGCGAAGCTTCCGGCATCTCTTCCCTTTATTGGAAAAAACATACAGCAGTCCACATAGACAGCGGATACCAAATCAGATTCTGCCGCCGCCTCCAACTGTTCCCAGGTTTCCACAGAAACCCGAAGCTCTGGCTGCGCCTGACTTTCTTCTGCTGTTTTTCTGAGGGGCAGATCCTTTAGAGAAACCGGCTGTATGGTCTGCTTTCTGCGAAATGCTTCCAGCAGTTTGTTTTTCAGTTCTTCCAGTGCAGATCTTCTCATGGCATTCAGGCTCTGCATGGGATAAAAAAGCTGTCCTTCTATTGTAATGTCCAGTTGTTCAAACTGAAACAGGGTTCCTCCGGTTTTTTGAAGCTGCCTGGATACGGTGTCCGAATCCAGCGGGCGGCTCTGTGCCTGTTCCGGAATTTCTCCATAGACAGTCACTTCCTGATTGGCACAGCTTACGCTCAGTATAGCAGGATTCTCCGGCACAAGCATGAATTTTCCCTTAATTTTTTCAAAAATATCTATATCCAGATATTTTTTCTGAAGTTCATTCAGAAGATGTTCTGACTTGACCCGGGATAATATCCGGCCTTTTTTTTGCACCGGATAATGGCCGGAAACGGTAAATTCTTTTCCCTGAGGCACGGTTTCCCGGATCATCAGCTCCGTTTCTTTTCCGGTCAATTCTATGGTGTCTTTTTCCCAGAGCGGTTCCAGGGCTTTCAGCCGGATCTGATTTGAATCTGCGGACAGAACCTTTACTGCCTCTGTGCCATAGTGGTTGGGACGTTTCATGGACATCATCTCTTTTCCATTATAAACCTGATAATATCCTTTGGAAAAACCGCCCCGATTATACAGATCCATTAAAATCTGCAGATCCTCTTCTTCTACCCGGTAATCTTTTTTTCCCGGGATAACGTATTGGTCCAGGTATTTTCGGTATACCGCCGTCACGCCGGCAGCATATTCCGCCCGCTTCATCCGTCCCTCAATCTTGAGTGAGCAGATTCCCGCCTGCGCCATATCCGCAAGCAGCTCTAAGGTGCAGATATCCTTCAGACTCAGAAGGTATTTGTCTCTGTTGGGTACGCTGCCATCCTGTATCAGATCATAGGGGAGACGGCAGGGCTGGGCACAGCGCCCCCGGTTGCCGCTTCTGCCTCCGATCAGGCTGCTCATAAGGCACTGACCGGAATAGCAGTAGCACAGAGCTCCATGGACAAAGGCTTCTATCTCAATATCCACCTGTCTGTGAATCTCTGAAATCTCCTTTAGCGACAGCTCTCTGGAGGTAACGATCCGTTTGGCTCCCATCCGTTTCAGCAGTCTGGCTCCATCCGGTCCGGTAATGGTCATCTGCGTGCTGGCGTGCAGCTCCAGATCCGGAAAATTCCGGCGCAGAAAGCAAAACACCCCAAAATCCTGTACCAGAATGGCATCCACACCGTGCTCATAGAGCGGAAGAATATAATCATATAATTCCCGTTCCAGCTCCGTTTCCTTCAGCAGAGTATTCACCGTCAGATAGAGCCTTCTCCCATGGAGATGGCAGTAATCCATCGCCGCAAGAAGCTCCGTTTCTTCCGGGTTTTTTGCATAGGCCCGGGCACCGAAGCGCCGGCCTCCCATATAGATCGCATCTGCGCCGGCATTCACCGCCGCTTTCATGCCATCGTAAGAGCCTCCCGGGGCAAGTAATTCAATCATAGCTACCTCGTTTCTGAATTTAATGAGTCTATAGGACAGACATTTTGTGCAGCATTTCCCTATGGTATAAAAAAGGCCGTCCTCCATCAGACAGCCCCTTTCATTTAAAAGGCCGTCCCTCATCAGACAGCCCCCTTCATTTCCTTGTGCCATTATTTCCTGTGCCATTATTCACGGCAGTCAGATCTCAGTCCGTTGGATTTTTCTGCTCCTTCAGGCTCTCCAGTTGTGTCTCCAACTGAACGATCCTCTTCTGGTAATCATTGGATTCTTCCTGCAGAGATTCCAGGGTCTTCTCCGCAGTCTCCAGCTTGATCTGGGCTGTGATCAGCTCATGCTTGATCTCATACAGCTCCTTGTCCTTTTCGGACAGCTCGTCCTCCAGGTTATCCGCCTGCTTTTTGGCTTTGAAATAGTCATCCGCCGTGTTCAGATTCAACAGGATGCCCCTCAGATCAGAGGACAGTTTCTGATATCCGTCCATATTTTTAAATTCTGCAATTTTATTGTTCATATATGTAGCTACTTTCTGAAGATATTCTTCACTCTCGTAGCCACTTAATGTATATATTTTTCCACCTATCAATACTTCGGTTTTATTTTTGGATGACATTGGGCGGCCCTTCCTTTCTCAGCTTCCATGTATATCTAATTCTATTATAAACAAATTCAAATGAATTACAACAATTTTTATTCAGATAATCCCAAATGATGATATGCTTTTTCAGAAACGGTTCTTCCCTTGGGTGTCCGGTTGATGAATCCGTTTTTGATCAGATAAGGCTCATACACATCTTCGATCGTGCCGGAATCCTCACCAATGGCAGCCGCCAGAGTATCCAGTCCCACCGGTCCTCCTGAGAACTTGTCAATCATGGTATTTAATATCATCCGGTCCGTGGAATCCAGACCATACCGGTCCACCTCCAGCAGATCCAGGGCCAGCGAAGCCACCTCTTCGGTAATCTCCCCCTGATATTTGACCTGGGCGAAATCCCGCACCCGCTTCAGGAAACGGTTGGCAAGCCTTGGTGTCCCTCTGGAACGGCGGGCCATCTCCAGAGCGCCCTTTTCATCAATCTTCACGCCCAGAACATCTGCCGAACGCAGGATAATGATCTGCAGCTCCTCTTCGGTGTAAAACTCCAGGTGATGGATGACACCGAAACGGTCCCGCAGAGGAGCGGTCAAAAGTCCGGCTCTGGTGGTCGCCCCTACCAGCGTAAAATGGGGCAGATCCAGCCGGATCGACCTGGCGGCAGCGCCCTTGCCAATCATGATATCAATGGCAAAATCCTCCATGGCAGGGTACAGCACTTCCTCGACCTGTCGGTTCAGGCGGTGGATCTCATCCACAAAAAGTACATCTCCTTCCTGCAGATTGTTCAGTACGGCAGCCATTTCTCCCGGCTTCTCAATGGCCGGCCCGGAAGTAATCTTCAAATTTACACCCATTTCATTGGCAATGATTCCCGCCAGCGTGGTCTTGCCCAGTCCGGGAGGACCATAGAACAGCACATGATCCAGAGTGTCCTTTCGCTGTTTTGCCGCCTCAATATAGATTTTTAAAGTGCTTTTTGCTTTTTCCTGCCCGATGTATTCCGCCAGCGTCTGCGGACGCAGATTTGGCTCAATCTTAATATCTTCTTCCGTCATATCGGTTGTGATAATGCGTTTTCCCATTTATGTTCCCCCGGTTGAACCACAGCTCATCCTAGATTTGCCTCCGGCAAATGAGCTGCCCTGCATGTCAGGCTTTCATAGATAACCTGACACAATTTTATAAAAAAGAAATTTTCTTTAATGCCTGTTTTAGAATTGCTTCTGCATCCATATCTTCCGTAATATCCAGTCCCTTGACTGCGCGCAGCGCATCGGAGTTGGAATAGCCCAGAGCCACCAGCGCCTGTACCGCCTCGCTTCTGGCATCTTCTTCCCTGGAGGTCTCCGGAGATGCTTTTTGCAGCCGTTTCTCAAAGGCATCCTCCAGACTCATTTTATCCTTTAATTCCAGAATTAACTTCTGTGCTGTTTTGTTTCCAATCCCCGGCGCTTTGGAAATCGTCTTGGCATCCTCAGCAAGAACGGCAAACCGCAGTTCATCCGAAGAGAGCGCCGACAAGATTCCCAGCCCGGCCTTGGGACCAATCCCGTTTACATTCAGCAGCAGCTTATACGTCTCCAGATCATCCTCTGACAGAAAACCAAACAACTGCATGGCATCCTCCCGCACGCTGAAATAGGTATGCAGCTTTACCGTCTCACCCACAGAAGGCATATCCGCCGCATCCCTGGAAGAGATCAAAATCTGATAGCCCACATGATTGACCTCCAGCACGACACGGTTTTCACTGACTGATATTACTTCACCTCTTAAAAAAGCAATCATCTGTTTTTATCCCCTTATTTTTATGTTCGGGCCTTTCCCCGTCATTGATCCCGGTATTCTCCATTCACAGAGACTCATAGACCGTAAAATGCCCCTGACTCCACTCTTCCTGTTTCAGCAGAATAGAATATCCGGCACCATTTTTTACATGCCATTGATAATATTCCTGATGAGGCAGCGCATAGTGCTCCATGATGCTCATGATCGTCCCGCCATGAACCACCATCGAGACATTTTGCCATCCCTGCTCCAGAATCTGACGCATCCTCTGTTCAAATGCAGCACAGCTTCGGACTTTGAAGCCCTCCGGACTTTCCCCTCCCGGAAAAGGAAGCGTTCCGCCGCTGTCAATCCATTCCTGATATTCAGGGCAGTCCGCCAGCTCCAGATAATTTTTATTCTCAAACAGACCAAAGTCACATTCCCGAAAATCCGGCACAGTCTGTCCTGTCTTTCCGGGATAGATCAGCTCCGCCGTCTGAATGCAGCGCTGCATCGGACTGAGAAAGATAAAATCTGCGTCCGGATATGCCCTGCATAATAGCCCTGCCCGCCCGGCTTCACACAAGGGCTCCTCGGTGGTTCCGATATATCGGTTCATAAGATTTCCGGCGGTCATTCCATGCCGGATCAAATTAATTTTTATCATTTTTCAATACCATCCCGATTCCGCAGACAACCCGAACCACCTGGGAAGACAAAGCAGCCAGGCTGGTGCACACTCTCCCGGTGGTCTCCCGGTACTTCCGGTCAAAGGGCTCATAGGGCACAATGCCGTACCCCAGTTCCTCACTGATAATCACCAGATCCGGATTCTGCTCTGCCAGCCGGCCGGCCAGTTCGCTGCAGTCCTCCTCCAGCTCCAGGCACCGGCGGATATATTCCTGAAAATGATAAATTCCCTTCGCTTCAAACACATCCTGAAGTTCGCAGGCCGCTCCATCTAAAAAATCTTCTTTTGCGCAGCCGGTCAGTTTTACCGCATATTCCAGCTTTCCCTGAAAGGCGCCTCCTATAATCAGCTTCAAACCAGGATCACCCCCAATGCCATCACAAGTTCACAGGTCTGTAAAAAACAGCCTGCCAGATCTCCGGTGATTCCGCCGAATTTCTGATAGGACATCCGGCGGTACCATAAAAACGTCAGAGCTGCCAGCAAAACTGCCACGGTACCTTCCGGCGGAGCCAGCAGTATCATGGACAGACCGGTCAGAAAAAGATAGCCGATCATAACAGCAGCCACTTTCTGATTGGCGGCCGCATCGGAAAATGCAGCCAGCAGCCCGGTGTTTTTTGCTTTTTTTAAAGAAACCAGTCCCAGTCCTGAGAAGGCTCTGCTCAGTACAAAGCCTGCGCCAATCACATACAGTTTCTGTAATGTCACTTCTGAAAAAACACCAAAGGAAAGGACAAAATAAAAAATACCCACAATAATCGCAAATGCGCCGGCATGGCTGTCCTTCAAGATCAGGAGCTTTTCTTCCATCGGCTTATAAGAACTAAGCGCATCCGCTGTGTCCAGCAGGCCATCCAGATGAATGCCGCCTGTCACGATAACCGGTATTAAAATCAATACCGCAGTACGGAAAATCTGACCGAAGCCCAGATACACCGCCAATTGATACCATGCAATATCCAAAGCCCCGATCACCAGTCCAATCAGCGGAAAAAAGCACATACAATATTTCATATTGCGTGAAGTCCACTCCAGCCTCGGCATTGGAATTTTAGAATACATTGAAAACGCTACCACAAATCCCATTAAAAAATCTTTCATCTTCTGTTCTGCCTCCCTGAACATCAGCCCATTACAGCTTCTTTTTGTCTTTTTCTGTTACTTCTGTCTGATTGGAATGCCATAGACCACTTCGGTCACTTCATCCGCCAGGCCAGCCATATAACAGTTGACCTCTCCAAGCACCCTCTGATATTCTCTGGTCTGTGCCTCATAAATCATACCATCGGAAAATACTTCATTGGTCACCACCACAAGATGATCGCAGCGCGGCAGCAGCCGGTGGATCCCTGCTTTGATCGCCGCGGCGGTATTTTCTCCCGCCCCTTTTGGATCAAACATTTCATTGGCAGCCAGATTGGACATGCATTCCAAAAGGACAACGGAGTGCTCCGGAATCCTCACTTTTGCCAGATCAAGGCATTGTTCTATGGTCTCAAAGCCTTTGCCGCGGCGCATAAGCCGATGGCGGGCCACTCTTTTTTTGCTTTCCTCATCAAAACACATCATCGTGGCAATATAAATCCTTTTATGTTCTCCAAATGACAGTACCCGCTGTTCTGCATAGGCAGATTTACCGCTTCCGCTGCCTCCGGTCACTACACTAAACATCTCTTTTGCTTCCTTCCCATTCAGGCTCAATGAGTCAATTCTACAATATTTTATGCAAACGTGCAACCCAAAAGGAAAAAGCAAAAAAAAGAACGTGAAAAAAGAAGCTGTCCTCCCTGCCGCCGATGGATGAAAACCCTGCTTTTGAAACATGATTTTCATCCATCAGCAATCAGGAAAACAGCTCCCCGTCTTATGCTATGCATACTGCCATTTCTTGAAAAATACGTGGTCTCCCAGTTTTTTATAGCTGGAGGCCAGGTTCAGACGCTGATATGCACCCTCCGTCATAAAGAACAGATAAGACTTCAGATTAAGGACTTTCCCTTCTGCGGTGATGCTGTAATTGCCCGCCTTATATTTGCTCATGATTTCCTTTGCCGCTTTTTTGCAGCTATCGGTGATCAGGCTCTGGTTCTTCAGCGCTCTGGTCAGTGCCCCGTCAAAGGTAGGGGAGAACTGAACGGTCTGATAAACCACTTCCTTCAGCTTGGACGGGAAGCTGGAACTTCTCATCCGGTTCGTGATCACCATGCCTACGCCAAGCTGGCCGTAATAAGGCTGATTGCCGGCTTCACAGTAAATGATGGCGGACAGCAGCACCTCTTCTTCCACAACCGGATCCGTATAATAGGTGCTCTGCACGGATACACTTGGTTTTTCTGTTTCGTTGATCTGGGTATCAGCGGTACCCTTTCCCGTGGAATCAAAGCTGTATTTAATTCCATCCACCGCCTTGGTGGTATTGGTAAGCTTCTTGCTGGTACTGGTACTGAAGTAATAGTATACCCCATTCAATTCTTTCAGTCCGGTCAGAGGATGACCATCCGCACCCACATACCGGCTGCCCACCCAGGTATTGGTCGCCACATATCCGCTGGCATTGACGTAATAGTTCTTCACCCAGACCTTGCGTCCCATAACACCATCTGAACCAAAGTAATATTTTTTATCATTGATCTTCACGAAAACCTTGCGCAGCATACGCCCGTTCTTTTTGTAAAAATAATAGGTCTTGCCTCCAAGCGTGGTTTTTCCACGAAGCATGACACCGTTTTTATCAAATCCGTAATAATAGGATCCTATCTTGACCCGGCAGTTCCGGTAGAGCTTTCCGTTCTTTCTTGCATAATAGCGGTTGCCCTGGTAAGAAATCCACTTGGAAGTAAGCATCCTTCCATTCTTATCCATATAGTACAGGCTGCTGCCGGACTTATACCATCCTGTATGAATGCTTCCATCCGAATTATAGCAATAGGTATAGCTGCCGGTCTTTACCAGACCTGCCTCTGCCTTTACCGGTGCCACAAACATAACCAGCAGAAAAAACAGCGCTGATACCAGCCATGTCTTTCTGTTCATAACAAAACCCTCCTTAGTTTCTCCAATACCCACAATAGTTTGTTTCTTTAATATTAAACCTTTTCTTCAAATATTACAAAATTATTACACTTTTCACCCATTATAATGCATCTTGTAACTTTTGTCAAATAATAATGCAGATCAGGCCGCCGCTGGTTTCATTTACAATCTTCTGCATGGAGTCCTGCAGCTTTTTCTGGCTCTCCTCCCCAATCAGCGCCAGCTTGCTCTGAATCCCGTCGGACACAAGCTGTTCCACCGATTTCCCGAAGATATTCGTCTTCCATATACCCTCCCCGGCTTCTTCCGATGCACGGATGTACTGGATCAGATCCTCCGCCTGAGTTTCACTGCCTACGATGGGAGCGATTTCTGTCTCGATATCCGCCCGGATCAAATGAATAGAAGGACTGGCCGCTTTGATCTTCACACCGTATTTACTGCCCTGCTTTATTTTTTCCGGCTCGTTTAAGGTGATTTCATTTTTCCGGGGAGTGATAATACCGTAACCGGTCAGGCGCACTGCATTCATGGCTTCTTCCACTGCATCATATTCTGTCCGTTTCGATGCCAGTTCCCTGAGCAGCGAGATCATCTGGTATTCGCCCGCAATGCTTATTCCGGTGATTTCACTCAGAATATTGTAATAATAGCTGTCATCCGGCTCCAGAGTGATCTGTGCCAGCCCCTCCGCCAGATTGATCTGATCCAGCTTCACCTTTTTAATAAATGGTTTATCTATCGTCAGTGCATTCTGGGAAATGTCCCGTATCGTATGTGTTTTCTCCATGATCCGGTGAACTTCCTGCAGCAGCTCCTGCTTCATCCAGTGGTCATTGTTCAGCATCTCCATCCATTTCGGCACAAAAAATTCCAGGCGGACTACCGGAAATTCCTGCAGCAGCTTTTCGAAAATGTGTTCGATATCCTCTTTTCGAAGCTGTTCACTGTTGACCGCCATACAGGAAACTTCATACGTGTTTTCCAGATAATGCACCGTCCTGGCGGCATCATCTCCGTGCGGTTTTTCTGAATTCACTAATACCAGAAATGGTTTCCCAATGCGTTTCAGCTCCAGAATGGCTTTTTTTTCGGCCTCCATAAAATTTTCTCTGGGCAGATCACCGAAGCTGCCGTCACAGGTCATGACCAGCCCCACCGTAGCATGCTCCCGGATTACCTTATCGGTGCCGATGGAAGCTGCCTGCGTAAAAGGAATTTGCTTTTTATCCCAGGGAGTTTTTACCATGCGGGGGCTGCCGCCTTCTCCCACATAGCCTTCGGCTCCATCCGTTACATATCCCACGCAGTCCACCATGCGCATTTTCACTGAGATATCATCCCCCAGTGAAATCTGCACTGCCGTCCGGGGAACAAATTTCGGCTCCACCGTTGTAATGGTCTTTCCAATCCCGCTGGTGGGCAGTTCATCCCGCATCATCTCCAGCTCATGTCCTGTCTGGGACGGCAGCACCATCTGCTCCATGAATTTTCGAATGAACGTAGATTTTCCCGTGCGTACCGGCCCTACCACGCCTATGTAAACTTCACCGCCTGTACGGGCTTGTATATCTTTGTATAATTGAAATTCCTGCATAAATCTCCCTCTGCACTCTGGTTATCGGTATTGCTATACTATATGCCAAGGCGAGAAAGTTTAGAACAAAAGAAAAAACGCGGTACCAATGCATTGCGGTCTGCACTGATATCGCGTTTTTATTTCAACACTGTACTTGCGGATACAGCATTGAAGGAGGTATGTTTTGTGTTCGTATCGCCACGAGATCACATCATTTAAGATCAGACAAAAAGAAACGTTTGACGTACTTTTCGTTTCAATAAAAAACATCCGCTTACCCTAAGCAGACATCGTTGTAAAACAGAAATGCCAGTTTCTATTTTACCAGACGTTAAGCCTTACTCGGAAGCTCATCTCTTATACTAAGCAGGTTTCCTGGCTTGCAGATCAACGCTCAACTTCACCTTCTCACAAAATAAATGGGTATGCAATGGTAAATTGAAGTTTGGCTCCCTGCTCACAGTGACCGGATCGCTCAGGTATCTCACCTGATTCCCTCTCGACAAATCATCCAGCAAAAACAACACATAACTGACTGGAAATATTGTCTCACTTAATACGGCATATTCACACTAACATCAGTCTAACAAATCTTTGGGAGGCTGTCAATCTCTTCCTGAAAAAAATCCTGCCAAACGTGCTCTTGTATTCCGGTTCCATAATAGATATAATGAAAAGAAGCAAGGACTATGAAGAAAAAGGAGTTTTAAAATTGCTTACAATATGTATCTGTGATGATGACCAGTCCGTGGCTTCGGAGCTGGGTGAGAAAATCAGAATGTTTATGGAGAAGCATCAAAGGGATTACCGGATCCTCACTTATACGGAAGGCAATAAGCTGCTGCAGCAGCTTTCTGAGAGACCGGCCGGCTGGATCTACCTTCTGGATATTGTGATGCCTGGAGTTTCCGGTATGGAGATTGCCCGTCAGATTCGCGGCTTTGATGAGACTGCGGCGATTTTATTTTTGACCTCCTCTACGGAGTATGCGGTAGAATCCTATGAGGTATGGGCCAGCGCCTATCTGATAAAGCCGATCAAAACAAAGTGTCTGGAAGAGGCACTTTTGCGGCTGCCGATGATGAAGCAGCCGGTTCCGTTGTCCGGGCTGCTGCTGCGGGAACGAGGAATACATAAGTCTGTTTCCTATGATTCTATCTGCTGTCTGGAATCACGGCGCAATAAAATATGCATCAGTCAAAACAGCGGGGAGCATCTGGAAATCTACAGCACAATGCAGGAGATGGAACAGAAGCTGAAAGGGCATTCGGAATTTGTCCGTACCCACCGCTCTTATATGGTAAATCTGCGGTATATCCGGGAGATTTCTTCTGAAGAGATCATACTGTCCTTTGGCGAACGGATTCCCCTGTCAAAGAAATATGTTTCTTCTGTCAAGACGGCCTATTTTCATTATGTAGAAGATCTGTTTCATAACACGAAAGGGGGAGACGGATGCCACTCGATCTGATCCTGTATTTTATCTATCTGGTCCTGACTTTTTTATTCGGTGTGATTTTTACCGTCCTTTTCCTGGATATTCCGTTTCGCAGGAAAAATGTGGTATGGCTGATCGGATATTCTCTGCTGAGTCTGACCGCCCAGACGGTCATCGGTTACTGGGGCAGCTCAGCCATGGTGGAACGATGGTATCCTCTGCTGGTTCATCTTCCGCTTCTGTTTTTGTGCGTGAAAATTTTCCGGTGTGATTTTACTTCTTCCCTGTCTTCCATTTTTCTGAGCTATTTTCTGACTTCTCCCCGCTATATTCTGGGGTACGGCGTGATTATCTGCTTTCCATCCCTGCCCTGTCCTGAGGTTACGGGAAGAAGCATTGTAACTCTTCCCTTTGCGCTCGTACTGCTCAGATATGCGGTGACACCCTTTCGCCAGCTATTAAAAAGGCCCCGAAAGGATCTGCTGCTGTTCATTGTTCCTCTGGCCGTCATTTATTTTCTTTCTTATGGATTGTCGGTCTATATGGGGCTGGGTAAACTAAATCCCACTCTGCTGATGGCAATTATGTTCACCCTTTTATTCTGCATTCTGTTCTACTATCTGCAGATCTATTTTGTGGCCTATGACAAAAAAAGTGTGCTGGAAAATCGCCAGCGGATGCTGCTTCTGGCTTCCGATGCCATTGATACCCAGGTGCAGAAGCTGCAGGATGCCAATACCCAGACCAGAATCCTGCGTCATGATATCCGGCATTTCTGCACCCTGCTGGAAGGATATGCCTCCTCCGGAAATCTGGAAAAGATCCAGGAGTGCCTGCAGGGCATCAGTGAAAAGCTGGATAAAGCCGTGGTAAAGGACTACTGCAGAAATACTTCCGTGAATCTGATCCTTTCTTCCTATCTGGAACCGTTTTTGAGGGAAAAGATCCCGACGGAACTTACGGTAAATGTGCCCGCAGATATCTTTGTATCAGAAACAGATCTTTGCATGATCCTGGCAAATTCGCTGGAAAATGCCTGGAATGCGGCCTGCTGCGCTGTAACCCCTTTTTTGCGGCTGGAGCTGAACACCACCTCAGAGCGCCTTTTCTTTAAAATGGAAAATGCCTGCGAAGAACCGGTTTCCTTTCGGGAGGATCTGCCGGTAACCGCCAGGAGCGGCCACGGGATGGGAACCAGAAGCATTTCCCTGATTGCCGGAAAATATAATGGAATCTATTCTTTTTCCCAGGAAGGAAAGGTGTTTACCACACAGGTAATACTGCATAAGACTCAGTCTCCCACTCTGTAATACAAAATCAGCGAATCAGATGTCCTTCCATCCGCAGGCGGAGCTTCCTGATATAGTCTGGTGTAGTACCGCAGCATCCGCCTAAAACGGAAGCTCCGGCTTTTGCCAGTTGTTCCATGTGACCTGCAAATTCTTCCGCTCCCATGCCATAGACTGCATTGCCGGATGTATCAATGACAGGCATGCCGGCATTTGGCTTTGCAATGACAGGCACCTCTGCTGCCGATTTCATATTCCGTATCACA
Source organism: Lachnospiraceae bacterium (assembly GCA_028689585.1). Lineage (GTDB taxonomy): Bacteria > Bacillota > Clostridia > Lachnospirales > Lachnospiraceae > Merdiplasma. The sequence goes on from JAQVCW010000005.1 coordinate 102,129, forward strand.
CTTTCTAACTGATCCGGTCCCACGGAGCAGTTCAGTCCTACTGCGCTGGCCCCCACCGCCTGCAGCGTCTCCACAGCTTCTACCGCATTCCCTCCATAGATGGCATTGCCATCCGCTTCCAGAGTCAGAGTACAGATCACGGGAAGGCTGCAGACTGACATGGCCGCATCCAGTGCGACCACCGTCTCATCCACACTCAGCATGGTCTCTGCCACGATCAGATCGATCCCTTCCGCTGCCAGGATAGAGATCTGCTCCCGGTAAACCTCAAACAATTCTTCCACTGAGGTATCCCCGCCGCTGCCTTCCAGCAGCTTTCCGGTGGGAGAAATATCTCCTGCAATCAGCACATCGTGTCCTACCGCCCGCCTGGAAAGGTCCACCAGCCGTTTGTTCATATCAGCAATATCATCTTCCAGCCCGTGACGGCATAAGTTCACCCGATTCGCTCCAAAGGTAGGCGCATATACGATCTGGGATCCCGCCCGGGCATATGCCCTCTGCAGTTCGATCAGCACCTGCTCATGCTCCAGTATCCACTGTTCCGTACATACTCCCCTGGGCATTCCCGCCAGATAAAGATTGGATCCGGTAGCGCCGTCCAGATACAAAAGCTTCTGATTTGTCAATTCTTGAAAGTCATCTCTTGTCATGTCATAATCTCCCTTCCGTGGGTGAAGAATATCATTTTTTCGAATTGTTATAACTTTTTCGTTACCGTTCAGCCTTGGAATGAGGACACTTTCCGGGCGGCTGCAGCATACCTGGGGCAGCCGCCCGGAAGCTGTACTTCAAGTAAAAGGCAAAACTGTAACTTCTTTTCCAATTCTTCTTCAGTTTTTCTTGATTTTTTAAAAAATAATGATATACTAGTTACATGCAGATATAGTTCATCGGTAGAACGCTAGCTTCCCAAGCTGGAGAGGCGGGTCCGATTCCCGTTATCTGCTTTTTTCTTGGAAAAAAGCTGTGCCTTGTATACCTCGCGAGCCGGTTTTTCTGGCAGCACAGCTTTTTCATTCTGAATTTCTATTTTCCCAGACATCATACCATTTCATACAGCATTTTGTCCATTCTTCCCAGGCCTGTGCCAGTTGTACTTTTGTTTTTTCCATTTGAGTCAGTTGGGCCAGGGTTTCTGCTTTTCTATCTGACGCCTGCATTCTATGAGCTTTTTCCTGCAGAATCTGTTCCTGATCAGGTAGGTCCGGACCGGAAGCTTTTGATTTTAAATCAGCGGACCTCTCTCTCTCTTCTCCCAGTGATTTCAAACAGGCCGCGTCCACGCTCTCCTGACTCTGCTGCAATTGATTCCAAAGCAGCTCCACCTTTTTTTGTGCAGCTTCCATCGGTTCTGCCGCCAGCCGGAATTTCCAGTCCAGATAGGCTTCTTCTGTGCTGATTTCTTTCAGACGGTGCTTTTCTGCCTTAGGTACTGCCTGAAATCCGGCGATCATGGCCTGCTCTTCCGCCTTCAGGGCGGCGGCCGGATTTTCTTCCCGGCTGCGCTGCTTTCGCTCCAGATAGTGCAGATAACCGAAGGGATAATACAGGACATCTTCCCCCTCAAATACCAGTATGGCATCCGCTACCTGCTGAATAAAATAGCGGTCATGGGACACAAAAAGAATCGTCCCGGTGTAGGAACGGAAAGCAGATTCCAGGGTTTCTTTTGCCTGAATATCCATATGATTGGTTGGTTCGTCCAGAATCAGGAGATTGGGACGGCCGGTGAGCATTTCTGCCAGAACCAGTCTGGCCTTTTCCCCTCCGGAGAGCACATCCACCTTTTTCGAAGCATCCTTTCCGCCAAAGAGATAAGCCCCCAGAAGCTGGCGGGCTTCTTTTTCAGTCATGGCCGGAAACAGATCATGAAAATGCCGGATGACTGATTTCTCAGACTGGATGGAGCCGGACTGCTGGTCAAAATAACCAAACATCGTATGCTCCCCCAAAGCACATTTTCCCGAAAGCGGTGTCAGCAGTCCTGCCACTGTTTTGAGAAATGTGGTTTTTCCTGCACCATTGTCTCCGATAATTCCAATTTTCTGCCCCCGGCGCACACGAAGGGACAGTTCCAGAAGCGGCTTTTCATATCCGATCTTCAGATGCTCCGCCTCCAGCACCCATTTGCTTCCTAAAAACGCTGGTTCCAGTGGACCGGTGAAAACAGAAACCTCATCCTCCTGGGGCTTTTCCACTTTTTCCATCCGCTCCAGAATGCTCCTGCGGGAACGGGCAAAGGCCGCCTTTTTTGGCTTGTGCCTGAATTGTTCGATCAATTCATTCAGACGTTTTATTTCTGCCTGCTGACGCTCATAAGCTTTTCTTTGTATCACAATATCCTTGCATTTTTGTTCCCGATATCGGGTGTAATTGCCGGAATACCGTCTCAGACCGCCCTGCTGCAGTTCATATACCACATCCACCACCCGGTCCAGAAAAAAACGGTCATGGGATACGAATACCACCGCTTTTTCATATCGTCTCATATATTGCTCCAGCCATTCCACGGTCTGGATATCCAGATGATTGGTGGGCTCATCCAGCAGAAGAATATCCGGCTTCATCAAAAGCAGGCGGATCAGTTCGATTTTTGTCTGTTCCCCGCCGGAAAACTCCGCCAGCTTCCGTTTCTTTTCCTGTTTTTCAAAACCAAACCCGGTAAAGAGCCGGTCGTATTCCATCTCGTAGGCAAACCGCTCTTTCCCATAGGTTTCTTTCTCCGGACAGCTTTCCAGCAAAAGCTCCTCCACCGTCTTTCCAAGATCGTTCTGACTGCTTTGACGCAGCATCCCAATGGACACTCTCCTGGAACTGCGGATTCCGTTTTCCATTCGGATTCCGTTTTCTGTCCTTTTATCATCCCGGTCCAGATCAACCTCTCCGGCAATCAGCCGAAGCAGGGTGGTCTTGCCCGCCCCGTTGCGCCCCACCACCGCTATCTTTTCCGTTCCCTTTATTTCAAAATTAAAATGAGAAAGGATGGTCTCACCTCCAAGTGAGACCGTCCCGTCTGTAATCTGATATAACATGTGGTTTCCTCTCTGAGCTGCCTATAAGAAATAATAATCTCTTATCTTATAGGGTTTTGATACACTGCCCGGCAACCTTACAGTGTTTTCCATAGCATGCGATTCCATATTTCAGTATGTTTTTTATCCCGTTCATGCGAAGCGGCTCATCGTAATGGAGCGTCTCAATTTGTGCTAGAGCTGCGGCACTTCCTGCTTCAATATCTTTATTATCCGGATACTTCACTTCTATAATAATCCCGGTCTCTTCCTCCGCAATCTCAATCAGGATATCACTGTAGCCCTCTCCGGATTCTTTGTTAGAGGCCACATCCCAATTTTCTTTAAAGCTGATCAGGCCAAGCAGGATCCCATGGTAGAAATTTTCCTTCAATCGTTTCTTTACGAAATTATCCCGAATACTGATGGTTCTGCCCAGATAATCATTGAACCGGTTTTCCACCTGAGCTGCATCACCGCTCTTTAATGCATTACAGAAAGCATTCAGACGTTCCCCATCTTTTGCAGCACTTTCTTCAAACCAGCGGTAAATCTGCTTTGTAAAGATATTTCGAATTTCCAGATTGGGAATACGCAGAAGAAATATCCCATTGTCCCGCTGCTCCGTCTGCGTCAGATAGCCGGTCATAAATAAAACGCTCCATAAATTTGCAAGACTCTTGTCCAGCTCCTGGTAAGTCAGTTCCATGTGAATTTCTTTTGTGACGGTCTCCCCCGCAATCAGTTGTTCTATCTCCCGCTTCGCAGTCAAACCGCCCGATTTCTGAAAAAACTTGTGCAGAATACTGTTCCCGCTGGAATTGACCCAGTATGCCTGAGGCCAGGCCTCTGGATCGGCCCGTAATAAATCCACAAAATTGATAACATCCCATGGACAATATACTTCTATCTTGCCAAAAAGATAACCATCGTACCATTCCTTTACTGTACCAAAATGTTCTGACAGCCCATAATACTCAAGCATATCCCTTACTTCTGCATTAGTGAATCCAAAATATTCATCAAAACGTACATCTGCGATTGAATAAACCTTCAGATTATTTAATCCGGTAAAGATACTTTCCTTCGAGATACGCAGACACCCGGTCAGCACCGCAAGCTGCAGACTGTTATTTGTCTTCAGTACTCCCCCGAGCATACCGCGGAGCAGGCCGACCATCTGGTCATAGTATCCGGCCTGATATGCTTTATCCAATGGTACATCATACTCATCAATGAGAAGAATCACCTTTTGTCCATAGTGTTTTTCGAGGAATCCGGAAAGGCTCTTCAGGCTGTTCTCAAGCAGAGAATCCGGTATATCAAAGCATCCGGTATCATCCACATGAATCAATGCCCGATATTGTCTCCGCTCATTTTCCTCCAGATTATCGCTCTCTTTTAAAAACAGAAATCTCATGGCCTCCTCAGCAATCACAGTGCGCATCATTGCTTTCGCTGCTGCAAAGCTTTCTCCGCCTGCTCCCTTGAGACTGATGGATATGACCGGATATTTTCCCATGTATTCCCCGCAGAGGCTCTCTTCCCTGCTGATGGCAAGTCCCTCAAAAAGTCTTCTGTCACACCCATATTCAAAAAAGTATTTCAGCATACTCATATTGAGGGACTTGCCAAATCGCCTTGGTCTGGTAAAAAGATTGACCTCTCCCCAATTTATCAGCAGTTCTTTTATCAGTTCTGTTTTGTCAACATAGTAAAATCCATTTGTTCTGATTTTTTTGAAATTTTCAATTCCGATTGGAAGTTTATCTGGCATAAGCATATCATCTTCACCTCCCTGCATTTTGTATGATTACGCTCTTGGGATGCTTCTTTTGTGATAGGATTATTTGACATCCTTAAAGCTCTTAGGTGTAGTATAGCAATTGATGTGGGAAATGGCAATCATGTATTTTAATGTGCAGAGATTATTGATCATACTATCCTGTCGGGAATAACTTTCATGTATCATAAAAGAGCACCAGGCTTTATCTGCCTGATGCCAGTGCTGTTTATATCAATTTTCTCTCCGGTTGCAAGATTATAGATACAGAGTCCATCCAGAGGAAGTTTTTTATATAACCGTACTTCAAATTTCCACTTAGTTTCTACATATTGTCTCCGAAATAATAAGACCAAATTGTCATTGTAGAAGAACATAAAAGATACATTTTTTTCATTTCATCTTATCTTTCTTGTTAATAATATGCACGATATGTTTTCCTTCCTACTGCAATTGTACAATACGTTGAATATATATTTGTTTTAATAAAGTTAGCTTTAAAATTCCGTATATTTTTACAGTTAATTTTTGCGATCGTCCTTTTTTCGGCACTAGAAGGCATACAGGATTTGATATACAGGTAACTATAATCACTGCTTAGTTCAGCATAATATACTCTTCCGAACATGTACTTCAGACTCAGGCCATCACAGTTTGCTCCCAACAACTTCTTCTTTCCCGAGGACAAATTGTAGCTGTAAGCCTTCCCTACACAACCTCCGTCACCATAATAAGAGCTTGTCTGCATGGCGTAGTTTCCAATTTTCAGACGGAAAGAAGTATCTTTACTGAGCCATTTAAACTTCTTTGTCTTTATATTAAAGCAGGCGGTGTCACAACCAGCCCATGAACCATGTGCATGCGTATGATAGGGTTTGTAATCCGTCACATTGAAATAAATATTGTTTCCACTCGCAGTATAATAATAAAGATAAGCGTTTTTCAGTTTTAGAAGCTGCTTGTTTTTACCGGATACCTTTTGATAAAGCTTACAGAAACCTGAGCTGGCAGCTCCACTGGTTACAATCGAGTAATTCTGCCCCTTCACCTTTATGTTTTTAGTTGCTGCATAGTTTGTCTCAGAAATACTGAAAATACTAATCATAACCAGTAACAATAATAGTCTGCTTTTTCTGGTAATTTTCATAGTAAAAACCTCCTGTCATTTTGTCTGATGCTTACACACCATATTCCAACAATTTTGTCGTTTCATTTGCTTCATGATTTTTCAGACTCAAAATAGCGCTGAACATTCTGATTTCCTCTGTTGTATATAGAAATTGCTTTATCCACAGCCTTTGCAATACTATCTGCTTTTTTTCCTTCTTATTAAGTTCCCATCAACTTCTTTTATCTAACAGCCGTCTTTGATACATTTTTCATCTTGACATATTATAGAATAGACTGGAAATTCATCCCAAATATTCTTGTGAAATCTCTACCTTATGGCTTACTTTTAAAGTCTCGTAGCCTTCGTCTGATAACAAATCTACCATTTCAATATTTCCTGTTTCTTTCGATAAAGAGATAATTACATTTCCAATGCGTTTATCGCTATCTTTTCCAGCACTAAAAAACCATTTTTCATCATTTTCCGTAGCTGTAGATAGACCTATAACACCTAAATTATCCTTGAAATAGTCGTACGCCTTATGACAAGCATCGTTATAATTCATCATTATACCTCCTGATAACATTCGTCAATGTAGTCTGAAAACTCCAGATTATCTATTCTGCAAAATTGAGTTTGATTTCTAACTACACGATTAAAATAATTTATAACATTAACATTTCCAGTTTGCGGATCAGAGAAAATTGTTTCCCCATTTCGTTGTTCCGCAATAAAAGTATGTCCTCCGCCATGGGGACTATCCCAGTATACCACAATCTGTGCTCGTGCTCCATCTCCCCAAGAATGCATGGCATTTTGAATATCTTCCATTCCGTTTCCTTGACAGTGTAGGACATTAGCATTCTGCCAAACATCAAATGGGTGGTATGACAAATACTCCGCCCCATATGTTGATGGTCTGGCTGACACTTCTGACCCTCTACGCCGCATTTCGTGTGTCGGAACACAGCGTTGACAGTTGTCTCTCCATTGTGGCGAAACATTATAATTAGGATTTGTTGCCTGCAAACTGTACTGTCTAAATTGATTCGCCAAATCATCGTAGAAGTTTGAATAATCCGTAGGATATGTGTATGCATTTGATGAGTTAGTGCTTATCGAGCCATTCCCACTCGCTACATTTAAATTATAGCCTTCTTGTTCAAGCATTGCCGCACGATGCCTTGCAAGTGTATCATTTAACCACTTACACTCCGGTACATTTCGGTTCATCAACTCCGTTTTATAGTTTTCTATTTCCACGTTTATGCTATCAACAATAGATTGCCATCTAGCTGACTCTTCATTGGCTGTGAAATGCCTCGGTGTTCCAGAGAGCGAACCACTAAAGTTTGTTTCCTCATACTTTTGCAATGCATCATACAATTGAATGACATATTTTTCTCCCTGTAAGAGAATTTTCAAAACGGATGCAAATGCACTATTACACGCTTGTATTGTATCTCCTAATTCTTTATATTTTTTATCGTTCCAATCTTGACCGAGTTGCTGATACTTACGAGAAATTGATTGCTTTGTATTTTCAATACTCTGTATTGCAGACTTCATATTTTGAACTGTTGAGACCAACACTTCTACATTTACATTAACCGCACCCACATTTGCACCTCCTTGCATAATTTTTGAAATGAGTAATGAGCATATATGTACTTTTATTTCCCACGTTCATACATATGATATATACAGTCTATCGCCAGGATAAACGCATCATTTCTTTTGTAAAAGCTATTGACTTTTAGCATTGATTTGTTCCATACACTTTTTGGCTGTTTAAATGTATTACATATTATTGAACTTTGACCATTTTTAGTCTATGCAGAGCCAAATGCGCCATATCAGATCCATAACAGTCAACTATATAGCACTAATGTTATTATAAATATTCAATCTATTATTACTTTTTACTTTGAATTATTTCTGGTTTTCGCACAATTACATTGATGCGTTTATCCTAAGTCTATCGCAGCAAATTGCTCACTTCATCTATGCTTGGTGTTACATATGGTTTCATTTGGAATGTATTTTTTACACCATCTGTAAAGTACACCGTATTGTCACGCAATCCAGCAACTGAAACATTCTCAATTAAATTATCTGCATCGTTTGAACCAAGCGAAAAAATAATACGTTCCGGGAATTTTGTTAGTATATTTTCCCCGTAATACATACACTCTCGAACTGTTTGATATTCAAGGGATGTTACAATAAAGTGAATGCCAAATCCCGATCCGTCTTCAATTAACTTAACCAGTTTTTCGCCAACTGACATATTATCATCAGAACTTCTATTGGCAAACATACTGTTCACTGCTGCAAAAGGATTAGCAGGGTCAATTTCGGGTTCATCAATTGCATCATCTATGAACTCACTTTCATCAATGTTTTCTCCCTTGAACATGGATTTGATTATGTCCAAAAACTGAAGATTCTTAATAACTACAAATATAATTTCATTGCTGTTTTGCTTCTTCCAATCCTGAAAATCTCGGTATATCTCATTGATAAATTTTATAATATCTGCTCTATCCTGAGCAACCTTGAACCTATTACAACAATTACTTACAACATCATAAAAATCCCTACAAGTATCATCACCGACAAGTGTATCCCCATCTACGCAATATACCGTTGCGTTTTCATTAAATAATGCTGATACGATATAATTATTTGATACTGTAGTTGCCATTTTCTCGTTCGAACCACATATCAGCAGATTATGTTTTTTCTTCTTATCTATGGTAATCGCAAATGGTGGTGCAACCTTTATCAATGTACCCATGTGAATGTTTGCAGGTAGTTCGCTCGTTGTATTGATACCTGCCGAAGCAAAATAATCAAGCAATTTGGTTGTTCTTCCACCTTCAAAAGTTTGCAGTGAATACGGCTGGTCTGCAAATGTTTTGCTTATTTCCATAAGATAATGCTTTTGTGTTTTATCGTCACAGTAAGCCGCTCTGAACCCAATATTTGGTTTCTCAGTATAATCCAAGTTCATTACAGCGGTTCCGATGGGACCCTTCATCATTGCAAGAGCCTTTGTATCATTTTGATCGGAGAAGAGATAACGTGCGTCACTCTCTCCACACTTTAGACCAACACGAATTCTCATTTGCTCTATAGTTCCGTGTGATAATGTTAAATCTGATATAACCTTTGTAGACTGGGTAGCCATTAAAAGGTGAATTCCAAACGCACGGCCTTCTGTAACAATGCGTTTAGTAAGTTCGGCACAATTCATAGCAACTTTTCTATTAGTCGAATCATTGAAAAGAATTTGAAACTCGTCCATAATTACAAGAATGCGAGGCAAAGGCTGTCCTGTGGCCTGAGTGTAACCATTCAAACTGGTTTGTCCAGCTTCTTTGAATAGATTACCACGCTTTTCCATCTCCTTAACAAGGTTTTCAAGAATGCTTTCACCGAACTCTTGCATTGCATCTAATGCAAGCAATTGAATATGCGGCAGACGCACAGATTCATATATTTTGAACTCTGTTCCGCTCTTAAAATCCATAAGGTAGAGATGTAATTGATCTGGTGTGTAATGAAGCATACTACTCATAATCAGGGTATGCAAAAGCGTAGATTTACCAGAGCCGGTTGCTCCAGCAATTAGTCCATGATGCGAAGAACCCACACCAATTGTCATATTTACAATAGAATCCCCATCTCCCACTCCTACCGGGATGGAAAGAGATTTAGCGGAACTACTTGCAAACAGTTGATGTGCCAAAATATCCTTAAATGACAAGCCTTGCTTTTTAATCACGTCACTTTTCTTAACATAATCGGCTATAAATTCATCAATATCCTGATTTGACATCATATCCGGCATATTTATTTGTAGATTATATGGCATAAATCCATAGTGCCCATCCTTAAATTCAACAGATGTACAATATTTGGCTATACCCTCTAAACGTTCCTCGATACTTTCATATTTTGAAAATGTTATGTCTGGATTATAGCAGACAGTAACAAACACTCCGCATTTATTACCATTTCGCAAAATGTTAGCCAACAAGTCTAAACTTCTTCCGTCCATACCGCTTGGAAAATCGTATAACACGAGCAATGTCACAGCTTCTGCCCTATTTGGTGTATTAATATTGTAATCATAAATATCTCGATACTTATTTCCTAGTTTGTCCTGAATGAACTCATCTATTTGCATATTAATCTTTTGTAAACGTTCAATCATTGATTCTTGATTCGTATATACTTTTTGATCAAAAATATCTGGACACTGTTTACGGAAATCCAAGAACGGAATTATGCTGTTGCCCCTCTGCTCGCCGTCAAATACACAGATATCAACTTTTGTCACCGGCATGAAAGAAAGAAAACTCCACATAACATGATGCGCAAAAGATAGCATCTTCGCATTCGTTTCCTGCGAGCAATACAAAAGCAAGTTGAAATTGTTTCTTAAGTCAAAAGTTAATGGGAGTTCTACATATCCCATCGTGTCTTCTGTAAAGTTTCCAGCTCCAAATCTGTCTTTTATTTTCTGATATCCTACGCTATCAGAAAAAATATCTGCTGGATACAGCACTGTTCCGAGTATGACAACAGGTGGAAATGATGACCCAACTGCAGGAACCTGTGCATAGGCTTTTTCATAGTTTTCCATCATATCGCAAATACACGATATGTGAGAATCTAACTCTACAGAGTCCTGTAAATCAACCAGTTTTTTTATCAGTGGTGCAAAGGCTATTCCTCTATTGTTAATACCCTCAAAAATGAGCATATACTTGCTGAAGAATTTACCAAAATCCATTTTTTCCGGCATCACATAATAAGTCAATGGCAAACCTCGTAGCACAAAATCAGTCGTGCTTTGTGAAATAACTGTAGTCAAATCAAAAACAGATTGCATATTCTGTTCAAATTCATGGGAGCGCAATCCATCCGGGCTAGGCGAATATGAGATAATTGTAAAAATCCCACATCTGTTACCGTTTCTAAGAACGTTTCTCAGTTCCGCTAAAGTGCGTTCATCAAAAGCCTTTGGAAAATCAAAAAGGACTAAAACCTCGACGTTTGCTCGATAACCTTCGTGTTCTTTTGCATACTCAAATATATTTTCGTACTGATTCCCCAGCTTATCTTGAAGAACAGATTCAATAAACGCATTCATTTTTCCAATCTTTGCTGCCACTTCATCTTTATTTATGTATATTTTTTCGCCGAATAACTCGGGAAGCTTTTTCTTAGCATCAAAAAATGGAAATATGCTATTACCTCTGTTTTCCGGATCAACAATATCGTAAATCAAGCGTGAGACAGGAACTGCCGATAACATTCCAAACATTATCGAGTGTACAAATGATTGAACAAGGCTTGGATTGCTATTGTCATTTACTATCATCCATGAAGGTGCATCCTGCATAGACATCGCCACTGGAAAACGTATGGCACCATTTTCAAGTAATTTCATGCATTTATCTTTAATTACGGATGCAACAATTTGGGACTGTACAAAAAAATCAATGGGATAATCCACAAACATCATGTTAAATACGCCATCAACGATCTCTTTTGAAGAATTAACTTTGTAGATATTTTCCTCATAATGCTTAATCAACAGATAAAGATAATCAACAAAATCATCTGACAAAACTCTGTCTAATTCTGAACAGATTTGCTCCGCCACTTCATCAAGCGTTATCAGATGTCTCTTCTCAAAGGCATCTGACTCATTTTTATGTTTCTCCGAAAGAATACGCTTCTGCTCTGTATAACTGTCCCTCAACGAATTCAAGTTTTCTTCTGTCAAAGGGGAGAGAGTTTCTTCAATTTCCTTAACAAAGGCCGAAACGGTATTGCGAAGAACAATCAACTCTTCATAGTCTTTTTTTCTTTGCCCAGAAAACAAGTAATTCAATCCATTGATTAACCTTGGCAAAATGTCTTCTGAATATTTCTTATACAGAGCATTGAAACTTTTTTTAATTTCCGCTAAAGCATCAAAAAAGTCTGTGGCTTCATCATATTTTGAGCTGGTCACTTGTGATAGTGTTTCTTCCTTCTTTTTCTTTGTCTTAACATAATACTTATCTACAAGAGAAAGTTGCTCGTCAAGTTTTGTTATTTCGGCTAATATTTTTTTCGCGTCTGTTACTGTTTGCTGCGACTTGTTTCTAACAGCTGAACAATTATTCTGATAACCACTCTCCAGAGCGGACAGTGCGCCTCTATGCCTTGCTTGAAGTGTACTCTTCTCTTTATCATAGGTAGCCTGTGTTGTACTGATAAGATTTTCTGACTTATCTGCAAACACATTAATATCAGAAATCAAAGTTATAATCTCTGCTTGTGATATTGCTTTCATAAATTGTGTCCTTTCTCTGAATAGCCCTACTATCAGTTATTTATCTTCGAGTTCGTACTTACAAACGCACTTCTCTTTGCATTGTGTTTTCCCAAAATCAACCACTAATGATGTTGTAATTTGAAGCGGATAACTAAAAATTTCAACCATTTCGCCACCTATTTTAGTGTTGCACGTATTACATATAACTGTATACTGTTTCAAATTGTCAAGTACTCGCGGAATATACTCTTGATTTGTGCGATTGAGCATATCAATGATTATTTTAATTCCTATTGTAGTAATGAAATTTATGTCGACAGATATACCTGGCTCAAATTTTATCCCTTCCGTCTGCTCTTGGTTAGAATAAATGTGGTGATTCGCCTGTGCTCTTGCAGATATATTTCCACCCTCCCCCAATGCACACTCATAGCATGGCATACCGGAATTTGGTATGTGATAAAATATTTCACCGGCAAAGGCTCTTTCCCAAAAACCGATAGAAATAAAATATGCCGAATAGTAGATGCTGATACGATTTGTATACACATCTGCAGCACGATTATCAGCGCAACCAACAAAGATTGTATCTCCCTCTACACAAAAATCATCCAGCTGTTTCTTCGGAAGATTTTGTACTATTCCTTCAAATGTTTCAATCTTAACATTAGGATTGATGTTTTTAAGTTTACGAATCAAAGCATTCACTTTCAAATCGCCAACATCTTCAATCCCGCACTGATGTCTGCATATATTGTGATATTCAACAATATCAGAATCGACAAGCAGAAAATGTCCCACACCCGCTCTAGCCAACTCCATTGCAACCAAGCTGCCAACTGAACCACATCCAAGTATGATTACTTTTTTCTTCGACATTGTGTCTGTTTCAAGAATACCTTTATTACGTGAAAAAATACTTTGATACAAGCCATATGATTCCGTTTTTAATTCAACTCCATCAAAATAGAATTTCACTTTATTTTCAGATTGGATTGCGCAGAACCCTCGATTTGGCACTTCACTCTTTTCTGGCAAGACAGCGCACAAGAGTTCTCCACGATCATTTAAGCTTTCCGGAAATACATTATATATACACGTATCCGCATAGTAATGACCATACAACTCTCTAACTTCAGTGTTTGTCAGCTGCTCTTCTGAAATAAACACAGTTTTCTTGATTTCATCGTTAAAGAAATTTTCCATTTATTATTCATCCTTCCTGTCAAATCCAATAAATCTCAAAACACCATCGATTATCTTTTTCGTTTCAGGTTCTACGATAACTTGTGTGTGGGGCTTGGATTCCATCTCTATGTTCTCATTCTGTGGAATCATTCCAAATAAATTTTCAAACAATCCATCCTCGTATAGATAATTTGTTCCTTGGTATTGAAAAAACAATTCGTCATTTTTCTCTGAATAAGCAAAAAACACCTTTGTAATTCCATCAACAGTATCTTGAATTAAAGCAAGAAGCCCATCCTTTTGAACAACAGATAACTCAATCCCCACCTCATCAGACATAAAGGAGATGTCTGACACTGTATTGTCAATTAATTTATCTTTCAAGTCCTGTGAGAATACCCTAGGCTTATCGACCCTATCCGCTGTTATGCGATCACTATACAACGGTTTTAACTTATCCATGAAGGAACATAAACTTATAGACGGATGCAAATCTTCTCTGGTGGAATCTCCCTGCATTATATTTTGCATAATTTGCTCGTATTTCTGCAAAGGTTTAAGCCTTAAATATTTTTGAGGAATTAAGTCATTACCAACAACATATGATATTTTCGAATAGGAACATGGACTTTCTACATGATACATGGTAATTCTGAACTTAGGATCAATATTTACAAGTGCAGAAATTGCACCCTCTTTTCTCATTTGCGCATATTTAGAATTTGTTCCGTTGTCTGTAGTTGAAAATATATCGAATGAGCCTGGATGTCTATGCCACAATCCGATTAACGTCAGTTTTTGCTCATATAGATTAGCAACTTTATTTATTAGGTGCTGGGTATACTTTTGATCGTATTCAAAATATGCCACTTCAAAAATAGACTTGGGACCTGGGTCAATTGCTTCTATGATATACCAGATTCCTCGGTCAAATGTTCCTAAAAACAATCCACCCGTTTCAGTCTGTATTTTTTCGGTGGTTTCTGCCAGCACGGCCGCATATGCCCTGTCTGAAAAAACCACATTCATGCTTCTTTACCTCCCTTTACATACAAAAGTGTCCAGCTTCAAAATGAAGCTGGACACCCAGTAATTTAGTAATTACCCTCCATAGCAACATCATCACTGATTTCGCCATTCAGCCACATTTCGCAAAGTATAATCCATTTACAGGCCCAACTAAGAGCAGACGCTGCAGAAGTAGAACGACTCTGTCCCGCTTTAAAATATCGAGGGTCTGCAGTACAGATAAAATACTCTTCATTACGCCCAAAATTATTACGATAAATATGTGGTAAACCCAACCCAAAACCGTGTTTAGCTGCGTTATCATAAGTTCCATAAGTGTCCATAACGATGGGCATCATACGATCAGCCACATCTTTGAGTCGTGGCTGAAGCGGAAGAATCTGAATAGAACCTCCATATTCGCCCTCTGATGCATGAGGATGATCATTTTTATAAATCAACATCAAATCCCAAACCATACCACCTGCACCTGTTGGCTGAACCTTACCGCGCCAATATAGTCTTCCGGAACCATCTTGAAGCTGATTGATTTTAAAAGCTGGAAAAAACTTTTGCATCGCTGCTACTTCAGCTTGATATAACTGTGGATCACTCTGATACCAATAAAACGCCATACTCAGCCCTCCTTTGCCAGTTTTCCATCAGGAACCTGAATACCAGACATTCCATTATCCTGCATTTCATCCTTTGTACCAACTTCTCCTGTCGGAGTCACTACAACGGGTTCGCCTTGTCGGAGTGCTTCTGCCAACGCTCTACGACGTGCTGCTACTGCATCGCTATTTGCATTATTATCCATCTTTCATTCCTCCTGTTCGATATTACAATGACTGCTTAAGCTGCATTCGGGAAATCTCTGATAATCTCACCGTTTTCAGCAATTCTAGTTGTTGCCTGACGAAGTGCTGCATCTGCTGCTTCCTCGCCGTTAGTGCGAACTGCCTGTGCATAAGAGTTATTATACAGTTCACTACCTTCATTCATGAGAGTATCAAGATCAACACCTCGATTCTTATTACGAACCAATGTATACTCCATATAGTCCTTCATCTGCTGTAATGCAGCACTATCGGATTCAATAAATCCAGACGTTTTCTTCAAGTAAGTAATATAGTATATCGTATTAGTGATCGTTATCCAGATACATTTAAACACGATTACAATCAAGTTAAAGAAAATCGAAATGACTGTAAAGATACCAAATTGACCAGCAAACGCAATTTTAATACAATCCCATGCCAATGAGCCAAACGCCTTCAATGCACTAAGGAACACACCGCCGATACAAGCATAAATCAGTCCAGCCAATAAACCTGCTCCAAAATCGCCCCCGGATATTCCATCTGACATACCAATAATAAAGCCAATTACAATACCAACAAGAGAAAGGATAAACTGAGCCTTAATTTTGTTTTTGTTTTTGGTTAATTCTGCCACGTTATCTGCGACAATTTGCTGACAACAATCATAGCATAAACTTTTTCCTGCATATTCACCCGATGTTACTCCGTATGCTTCTGCACAATCTTTGCAAATATACTTTCCACATCTTGCACACTGTGCTACAGCTGGTTCATCTGGATGATGATAACACCCCGGACCGTTAAACTGTGCCTGTGGCGGTGGCGTAAATGTTGGTGCAGCGTCTGACGGCGGTGTGAATGTTGGAATTGTGCCACCTTGTTTTTCTTGAACTCCCATGTTCTCTCTTCCTCCTGTTAAAATTTTACTTTATTATATTGGTCCAAAGATTGAGCCAATTTTTCTAATTTGGGTAACGCTGAATTTAAAGTATCAACAGGAGTTGCCGTTAATCGCGCAATCTGTTGCATAAGCATATTGAACTGAGCTGCCTGAGCATCGTCCCAATTTGAAGTAGCAGACATTCCTGTTCTGATTCCACTGCTAATTCTTTCTATATCTTTGATTGTATTTGAAATATCCTTTTTCATTTCCCTTATGGTTTCGGGAGAAGCTTTTACTGCCATATTTCGTTACCTCCTGGTCTTATAGACTTGTTGATTCATAATCCTGAACTGCTGCAAGTAAATCCTGGAGTTTTCCCATGCAATCCTGAAGTTCGCTCACCGGCTTAGTTAAGGCACTGCAACATTCCTCAACAATTCCGCCCAGAGCAGCATATTTTTGATCTTTCCAGCCCCCAGAACCTGCTTGCTGATAACTACGCTGTAGGCTGTTTGATGCTGCCTCTAGCTCATGGATTGATGTTTTGCAACATCCTATCCCACCTTGAATTGCTGCACTTTCTACGGATACACCACTTGCCATTGTTTTACCTCCCTTGTATTTAATGATTTATAAGCTTGTATTTTCGTATTCCTCAATACTTGAAATACATCTCTCAATAGCTGATGCATTGCTCTGTGCTGTGCTACTTGCTGTTGATTGAAACTTTTTTGCTGCCGCAACATACGCTGATGCGTCAGACTCCATTTTTTTGAACGCACTTTTTAATCTTTCCAGTTTACTTTTGAGCTTATTACATCTGTTTTTCTCTTCTGATAACTTCATCTCACATTGAGTTTTTTGAGACTTTGCAGAATTCATATCCTGCTTCAGCGTATCCCTTTTCGATGACAAGTTATGTAGTTCTGATTCAAGTTCACTGCATTGCATCGTACATTGATTAATTCTACTCTCCACCATGCTTATTTGTGTCTGAATCTGAAAACGCTCGTCCTCATCATCTGTATTAGCTAATTGGGATTGTAATTCTGATTTTTGCATTTCTAATGTTCTACGTTGGCCATTTATCGACTGAATCTGTTGATGTATAGCTGGTATACGATTTTCAATTCTAACAATTTCGCCAGACATTTGTATAATTTTATCGTCAAGGATTTCAATATTCTTGGTTAGCTTATTGATTATCTCTTCTGATTGAAATACATCCTGTTCTGATTCCGACACTTTCAAATGTCCTTCTTGGACTAAAGCATCTGTTGAATTTTTAACGCTTTCCGGTATTCCCTCAATATCTGTTTTAAAATTTTTTAATGCGTTTTTCACCATCTGTAAGGCTTCATTCGTTACATCAACCATCTATCATCCTCTTCTAATACTTCTCGTTTCCAATTTTCTCGAATCGATCTGCTGAACTGCAACAACGTTCACTAGCTACAATGACATCCTTAGACATATTTGCAATTGTACTTACGCTTGCTGATAACTCAGAAAATTTTGAATCAGTCCAAATAGAAGATGCTCTACCTATTTCCGTGCTAAGTTTTCTAACTGAACTCTGAAACATCTCCATATCTTTTTTCATAAATGCAGAACTCATGGCTTATCTCCTATCACCTGTACAATCTTCCCAGACAACCAACATTCGTCCAACTGATACGGAAACACCTCTAATTGCCTAATTGTATTGTGGGAAAGTGGGTTATAATCGAAAAAGAGCATTAACGCCATATATGTTCCCCATGTCATTTTTCTTTTCCTCAATTCAATCGAGTTGTATGTCTACCTTGATAATCCGATAACATTGGCTACTTCATCCTGCGATGCCCCTACTGCTCCTTGAAGCGTAGGCAATGCCAATGTCAGTTTGGTAATCAATTGTTCTTTGACATCCTTGCTGAAATTCCAATATTCCATATAACTTTTATAGTTTACCAAGTTCTCAGTTTTTACAATATGGGCTCAGTTTTGCTCAAACATATTATTTTTAATGATGATATTTTTTACCAGAAAACATACACTATTTTTCTGATTTTTCCTGACTATGATTATATCGCTTTTCTTCCCCTGGTTTCAATGTGTGCTCCCAACTGTGCTCCACAACTTTAATATTTTTCACATTTTTTTATATTCTGTGGTACAATTACCTAAAATACTAATGATGATTCAGGAGATTGAAACAATCATGTCAAAGTTCAGTGAAAAATGTAAAGCTTTATTAGAAGAGAATGGAACCAATGTCTACAGATTATCCAAATCCGCTTCGCTGGAACATACCACGCTGCAGCGGATGGTGACCGGAAAACGACGTCCCAATATTGAGTTTGTCCGGAATTTTTGCCGCGAGCTGCGCATCCCGCATGCGGATGAGCTGCAGCTTCTGCAGCTATATCGCATGGAAGAAATGGGAGAAACCACCTGGCGCAACCGCCAGAGTATTATTCAGGTTTTAAATCATCTGTCAGATCTTGAGAAGAGCGCTTCCCATATACCGGAAAGTGTTCCGGCCGTTCCAATCATTTCACAGGCAGACCGTCCTATCGCTGTACATACCTATGAAGTGGAATTACTTCTTTACTCTATACTGACGGAAGAATTTGTTTCGGAAGAAAAAAGTTGGGTTTACACGAACTGCTCTCTGCACAATGGTTATTTTTCTCATATTTTAATGCTGCTTTGCCAGCATTACCCAAAAAAAATAAATGTAGAACAGTTTGTATCGTTTCAGCTTCAAAACGATGGTGCCTCTTACAATCTGGAGATGCTGAGTCAGATTCTCCCTCTGGCATTTTCAGAATCAATTTCTTATCAGGTCTACTATTCCTATACCCGAAATGATCTGAAGAATGAGCTTCCTCTCTTGTTTCCATATTATGTGATTACGCCGCATCATGTTCTGCTGCTCTCCTCTGATCTGTCAGAGGCGGTACTGCATTCCGAAACGGAGATTGTGACCTTATACAAAAAGACGTTTGAAAAGGCCAGAAACAACGGGCATCCTCTCATTCAATCGTTTTCCGATCCGGATGAAGCCGCTGTCGCTTATCTAGGAAAAATTACGGAGAATGACACAAACAGTTATTTTCATGCTATGGAGTATGCACCTTGCCCCATGGATATGGCACCATTGGAAACCTTTCTGGAGGCTGCCAGTGCTTGTCCCCCAAAGTTGCAGGAAATAGCCGGTTATTATGTCAAAACAATACAAAATATCAAAAATTATCATGTTCAAAGCTGTTTTACACTGCCCGGTCTGGATACGTTTTGCCGAACTGGTCGCGTATCCGGAAATATAGGTGCATTTCTCCCTCCCGCTTCTGTGCCCCAGCGGATTGAATATTTAAAAAATATTTTATCTTTTCAAGTCGATGATGATATTGATAGAAACCACGGTATGGCTATGATTGCTCCTGAAATTTTCCATATTCCATCAAATCTCTGTATCGAAATGATGGAACGCACCTGTCTGAACTTTCTGAAAATAGAAAAAGACTTTCATTTTGTCTTTGTTTTCATCACCGAATCCAGTATCTGTGATGCCTTCTATGAATTTATGAGTGCCCGGGAAAATGCCGATTATATTCTCTCACCGGAAGAAAGCAAAGAAACAATTTGCGAATTGTTAAATAAACTGGAAGCAATGCAGGCAGGTCAGACGCATTCAAACTGACCTGACATTGCTATCCATACTGCCTGCAATTTCAGATAAATTCTCCTCACAAAAAAGGCCACTGGTTTCCGTAGGTTCCATTTGGAGTAACTATTTGACAGTCTCCGCCAATGCTTCTATAATATGCTACAGTAAAACTATAGTTGGAGGAGCTCTGAACTTTTAAGTTTGGATCTTCCTGCATGGCTGTTTGGCTCGTTGCCTGGGGAAATAATAATTTTTACAGAGGTGGACAGAATATGAAAAAAAACATTCAGGTTTCGGAATCAATGGAATTGGGAATTATGCTGGCTTTATCCGGCGGATTTATGGATGCGTATTCCTATTTGGAACGGGGAAAGGTATTTGCCAATGCCCAGACCGGAAATATGCTGCTGCTGGGAGTTCATCTTTCCGAGGGTGACTTCTCTCTGGCAATCCGTTATCTTTTCCCTATCCTGGCATTTGGAATCGGCATTGCGCTGGCTGACTGCATAAGGATGAAGGGGATCAGCCGTCTGCATTGGCGCCAGATTTCTGTTCTCATAGAAGCTTTTGTATTGCTGGGGGTGAGTTTTCTGCCTCAGAGTCTTAATCTTGTGGCCAACAGCCTGACCTCCCTGGCCTGTGGAATCCAGGTAGAAAGCTTTCGGAAAATACACGGAAACGGGGTGGCCACGACCATGTGCATCGGCAACCTGCGAAGCGGCACGGAAAATCTCTGCACCTACGTCCATACAAAAAATCGTCAGCATCTGCACAATGGGCTGTTCTATTATGGAATTATTTTCTTCTTTGTGCTGGGCGCGGTGATTGGAAATCATTTAATCCTGCTTTTTGCAGAAAAAGCAATACTGGGAAGTTCTATTATATTGATTGCAGCATTCTTCCTGATGTTTATTGATCATGAGAAGGAAAGCGTTCATAAGCATTAGTATAAGCGAAGCATAAGGTTATCCTGGAATGCTGATACCGGGGCTTGTCTGTATCGCAATGGCAGATATCAAAAAAAGCCTCCTTATTTTTGCAGATATTTTTCATGCGCAGCATCACATGCGCTGCGCACCTCTGCAATTTTGCCGGAAGCTTTTAAACCTTACATTTTCTGGACAAATTCTTCTATGCCTTCGGCTGACTGCGCAATGGCAAACCATTCTTTTAATTTATCCCTGTTTTCCTGAGTATTGATCCGATGTACAACTTCTCCGGGCACTTCTCCGATCTGCCGCAGTATCGATAAAATATCCTCCGCTGCAGAATGAGGGTTTACGTGAACCATACAGTGTTTGACCTCCGGAAAGGATGCTTCCATGGCCAGATGGACATTTTCTGCAATCTCATGTGCCTCATTGAGACTTTTCGTTCCATCTGCACCGATTTCCACATCCATGTATACTTTATCGCCAAACAGACGCGTTTTAATATGATCTACATCAATTACACCCTGCTGCTGCAGAATTACATCTTTCATTTTTTCTTCCAGTTTTGGATCACAGGATTTATCTACCATCTTGTCAACAGCGTCTTTAAAAATATCCCATGATGCTTTTCCGATAAAGAGACAGATTAGAATACTGGCTGCAGAATCCATAACCGGATACCCCAGTCTTGATCCAAGGATACCAATCAGTGCGCCAATGGAAGAAAGGGCATCGGAACGATGATGCCAGGCATCTGCCAGCAGGGCTCCCGAATGGATCTTTTTTGCCGCCGCTTTCGTATAATGGTACATCCACTCTTTTACCACAATGGATACCACCGCAGCCACCAGGGCCAAAATCCCCGGTATCCAAAGTGTGTCATTGTCTCCATTGATTACCTTTCTAAGTCCTTCTAAGCCCACTCCAATTCCTGTAGCAAATAAAATCACTGACAGAATAATGGATGCCACACATTCCATGCGCTCATGTCCATAAGGATGGTCTTCATCAGAGCTCTTTCCAGCAATCCGCACCCCGATAATTACGATAAAGGTACTGAACACATCGGATGCGGAATGAATTGCATCCGATATCATAGCGCTGGATTTTCCGAAAATTCCTGCAAATAATTTAAATAACGACAGGAGCAAATTTACCGCAATGGTGACGGCAGAGACCTTCATGGCTGTCTGAAGCATGGATTGCTCCTGTTTCATGGATATTTTTTCTTCTGTAGTCTGTTTCAAATTTTTCTTTTTCATTCTTTCCCCCTGCATTAGAACATCAGTCCATTTAAAATTTGCCTGTGACAAATGGGCTGACGCTACAGGTCAAGTTTTCATAGAAAACTTGACACAACCTTGGAACATCTGCCCAGCCTTTTATATCTCCTTAACACGCACAATTATCTATTATTACAGACTTTCCCCAAATTTGGGTACAAAAAAACACCTGTAGAACAATAATTAGTAAACTACTGTCCCACAGATGTCTGAAGTTATCATTTCATCTGCTGCCACATTACGTGACCCAGCCCCACGGATCAAAATCCATCGCCTGCTCAGTTTGTACTGTAGTAAATTATGCAGTGCAAAGAGTATTTCTCGCAAAAT
Source organism: Lachnospiraceae bacterium (assembly GCA_028689585.1). Taxonomy (GTDB): domain Bacteria; phylum Bacillota; class Clostridia; order Lachnospirales; family Lachnospiraceae; genus Merdiplasma. Next base: position 124,480 of record JAQVCW010000005.1, read on the forward strand.
ATTATTATAGCATGTAATTGCCCTGCTTTTTGGCAATTACCTACGCAAAGCGCAAACGCACTTTTTTGCGTTTTCTGCATGCGCTTTGCTCCTTATAATATCATATTCATCTTCTCTGGAAATGTCAACCTTCGTCATACAAAAAACAGCAAACAAGGATACAGTTCAGCCTTTAACTTGAAGTACAGCTTCCGGGCGGCTGCCCCAGGTATAATGCAGGTGCATTTGCAGAAAGACTAAGCATCTTGGGTTCCACAAGATGTTCCATAGGAATTGGGAGTCATTTGTTTGAACCGAAGGTGAGTTATGGCTTCCAATTCCTGCTTTTGGAACACCTTGCGGAAGCCCTAGATGCTCTTGGCTTTCGAAACAGCACCTGCGGCATACCTGGGGCAGCCGCCCGGAAAGCGTTCTCATTTCAAGGCTGAACTATAACCAGCAAAAAAAGCACAGGATACAGCCTGTATTGACTGTTTCCTGTACTTTTTAGGAATTATAATACAAATATTCTTTAAGTGTTTCTGATTTTTAAACGATTCCCTGTGCTTTCATCGCCTCTGCTACTTTAAGGAAGCCGGCAATATTAGCACCTGCTACATAGTTGCCTTCCATTCCGTATTTCTTGGAAGCATCATCCAGATTGTGGAAAATATTAACCATGATGGTCTTTAATCTGTTATCGACTTCTTCAAAGGTCCAGCTCAGTCTTTCGGAGTTCTGGCTCATCTCCAGAGCGGAGGTAGCTACGCCGCCTGCATTGGATGCTTTGCCGGGGCAGAACAGGATACCATTCTTCTGAAGATACTCGGTAGCTTCCAGAGTAGTAGGCATATTAGCACCTTCTACGACTGCGAAGCATCCGTTCTCTTTCAGTGACTTTGCATCTTCCAGGCCCAGTTCATTCTGAGTAGCGCATGGCAGTGCCACATCACATTTTACGGTCCATACGCCTTTGCCTTCGTGATACTGTGCAGATGGTCTCTGTGCAGCGTATTCAGTCAGACGGGCACGTTTTACTTCTTTGATCTCTTTCAGAAGTGCTGTATCGATGCCTTCCGGATCATAGATCCAGCCGGTAGAATCAGAACAAGTTACCGGTTTTGCTCCCAACTGCTGTGCTTTCTGGATCGCATAGATTGCTACATTGCCTGCACCGGATACTGCTATGGTCTGGCCTTTGATATCTTTGCCATTGCATTTAAGCAATTCCTGTGTCAGATAAAGCAGACCGTAGCCGGTAGCTTCTGTTCTTGCCAGAGAACCGCCATAGGTAAGTCCTTTTCCGGTAAGAACTCCCTCATACAGATTTCGGATTCTCTTGTACTGTCCGAACAGGAAGCCAATCTCACGTCCGCCGACACCGATATCGCCTGCCGGTACGTCCGTATCTGCTCCGATATGTTTGCACAGTTCTGTCATAAAGCTCTGGCAGAATGCCATGACTTCACGGTCTGATTTTCCTTTTGGATCGAAGTCAGAACCACCCTTGCCGCCGCCGATTGGCAGACTGGTCAGAGAATTTTTAAAGGTCTGTTCAAATCCAAGAAATTTAATAATACCAAGGTTTACAGATGGATGGAAACGAAGTCCTCCCTTATATGGCCCGATGGCACTGTTAAACTGTACACGGAAACCATTGTTTACCTGTACCTGTCCTTTATCATCCACCCATGGTACACGGAACATGATAACTCTTTCCGGAGTAACCAGTCTTTCAAGCAATGCATTTTTACGATATTCTTCTTCATTCTCTTCAATTACGACACGAAGGGATTCCAGAACTTCCTTCACTGCCTGGTGAAATTCAGGCTGAGCCGGGTTTTTAGCCACTACCATGGCTAAGACATCATCAACGTATGACATAATAAATCCTCCTCAAGTAAAATATTATTGTATCGGGCACCGTCAGCACCTGCCGGTTTCTTCTTCATTTCCTTTACATACCAGCGATATATGCCTTAACATCCTGTCCATTATAATAAATTTTTAAAATAATAGCAATAACCTTTAAAAAATTTATTAAAAAAAGTTTTTGCGGAAAATTATTAAGTTTTTATGCACTTTTACACTAAATAATTGTTTGAGAAGTGAAATGAACAAAAAAAACAGGGAATCAGGTTTTTCATTGAATGAAAAACCTGCCCCCTGTTTCCTTTGGATTCGATTTCTTATAATGTTTATGCTTCCTGCATTCTCGCTGCTGCTTCTGCGACATGTCCAACCAGCACGGAAGTAGTTACGCTGCCCACGCCGCCTGGTACCGGAGTGATGGCATCTACGATCGGCTCTACTGCTGCATAGTCCACATCACCACAGAGCTTTCCTTCTGCATTTACATTGATACCTACATCAATGATGATCTGGCCTGGTTTTACATATTCAGCTCCAACCACACCGGCACGTCCTGCAGCTACGATAATGATATCTGCTTCTCTGGATACGGACGGCATATCTACGGTTCTGGTATGACAAACGGTAACGGTAGCATTTTTCTTGATCAGCATCATGGCAGCCGGTTTTCCAACTACCAGAGAACGTCCGATCACTACTGCTTTTTTACCGGTACAGTCAATTCCGTAATGATCCAGGATCTCCATGCAGGCCTGCGGCGTACAAGGCGGGAAACCTACTTTTTTACCTGTGAATACACCAGACATGGAACCGTCTGTCATACAGTCTACATCCTTTGCAGGATCCAGAGCATTTTCGATCACTGCCTGATTCAAATGCTTTGGCAGCGGACGGAATAACAGAACGCCGTGGATTTTTGTGTCTTTGTTTACTTTATCGATTACACTCAGTAATTCTTCCTGTGATACATCTTCCGGAAGGAGAATCTTTTCACATGCTACGCCTAAGGTCTCGCAGCGTTTTGTTGCTCCTCTTTCATAAGAAATATCGCTTGGATTCTCCCCTACACGAATGATGCCCAGCGTAGGATTGATTCCTTTTCCCTGTAATTCTGCTACCTGCGCTTTGATTTTCTCATTTAAAGCTGCAGTCACTTCTTTGCCCAGTAATTGTTTTGCCATTGGTATCGTCCCCTCTCATCCTTTCAGTCTTGCCAGTACGCTGTCAAAGATCTCGTCTGCCATCGGCGGATATTTTTCCAGCATGGCATCTGCTTTTGCGTTCAGTTCTGCAGCATATTCTTTGTTTGTCATAGACTTGGTATTAATGTACACGTTCAGGCTGGCGCCCTTTAACGCTGCTTTACAGAATGCAGCGCCTACGCCTGCGTCACTGATTGCCAGAGCAGAGCCCTTTGCAGCAAATTCTTTGATCACTCCGATGGCTTCACAGCATTTTTCCATAATTTCCATTGGAACTGCACAGGCATCCTTCAGAACGATTTCCATCACTCTGGCTTTTTCTGCCTTTTCTTCTTCCGTTGCTCTTGGCAGGCCATATGCCTTTGCCAGTGGTTCAAATACTTCTGCGTCTTTCTCCACCAGCTCCAGCAGCTCTTTCTGAAGCTGATCGCATTTTGCTTTCAGCTCATACATCTCTGCTTCCACATCTGCATATTTCTTCTTGCCTACGGTCAGACTGCCAACCATATTGCCAAGTGCGGTGCCTACTGCGCCCACCAGGGCAGATGCCCCGCCGCCGCCCGGAACCGGAGCCTTGGAAGCCAGCACTTCCACAAATTCATTACATGGTACCGTTGAAAATCCCATGGGTTAATCCTCCTGTTATCTAATTGTCATATCGTAAAATATTGCGCATTCCTGCGCTCCCGCCGGTCGGCCTTCCGGATTGTTCTTTAGAACAACTCCAAATCCAGAATGCCACCGCATTCCGGACGCAAGGCGCGCGTCATGCAAGGCATGACATCTTCCTTAGCGCGCCTCTGCGATCCCGCCCGGTCGGACTTCCGGATTATTCTTTAGAACAACTCCAAATCCAGAATGCCTTGCATTCTGGACGCGAGGCGCGCGTCATGCAAGGCATGACATCTTCCTTAGCGCGCCTCTGCGATCCCGCCCGGAGGGCTTCCGGATTGTTCCTTAGAACAATCCGGAAATTTTTCCGGTCTCGTCCACATCAATACGCTCTGCAGCCGGTACCTTCGGCAGTCCCGGCATGGTCATGATCTCACCGGTGAGGGCTACGATAAAGCCTGCGCCTGCAGAAATCTTCAGATTGCGAACGGTCACTTCAAATCCAGTCGGTGCGCCCAGCTTGGTCTGGTCGTCGGTCAGGGAGTACTGTGTCTTCGCTACACAGATCGGGCAGTCACCGTAGCCCATAGCTTCCAGTTGTTTTGCCTGCTTCTGAGCATTTGCGGTCAGCACTGCCTTGCTTCCGCCGTAGATCTTCTGAACGATCTGATCCAGTTTTTCTTCGATGGCGCCTTCCAGTTCATAGCTGAAGGTGAAATCATTCGGTTCTTCACAGAGACGGATCACTTCTTCTGCCAGTCTCTTTCCGCCTTCGCCGCCCTTTGCCCATACTTCAGACAGAGCTACGTTTACGCCCAGTTCTTTGCATTTTGCTTCTACCAGATCCAGTTCTTCTTTGGTATCGGTCGGGAATGCGTTAATTGCAACTACGCAGGGCAGTTTGTATACGTTTCTGATATTGCTTACATGCTTCAGCAGGTTCGGAAGTCCTTTTTCCAGTGCTTCCAGATTCTGATTATTCAGATCTGCCTTTGGAACGCCGCCGTTGTATTTCAGAGCACGGACGGTAGCTACGATCACTACTGCACTCGGATTCAGACCGGCCATACGGCATTTGATATCCAGGAACTTCTCAGCACCCAGGTCAGCGCCAAAGCCGGCTTCTGTGATGGCATAATCGCCTAATTTCAGAGCCATCTTGGTAGCAATAACGGAGTTGCAGCCGTGAGCGATGTTTGCAAATGGTCCGCCATGGATGATAGCCGGGGTATGCTCCAGAGTCTGTACCAGGTTTGGTTTCAGGGCATCCTTTAACAGTGCGGTCATAGCGCCCTGTGCATGAAGATCACCTGCGGTGACCGGTTTCTGCTCTGCCACTTTTCCATAAGTATATCCTACGATAATGCGGGACAGACGTGCTTTCAGGTCATTGATGTCATTTGCCAGGCAAAGCACTGCCATGATCTCAGATGCTACCGTGATATCATAGCCATCTTCTCTTGGCATACCATTGGTCTTTCCGCCCATACCATCCAGCACAAAACGAAGCTGGCGGTCATTCATATCCACACATCTTCTCCAGGTGATCTTTCTCGGATCAATATGTAATGCATTTCCCTGGAAAATATGGTTGTCCAGCATCGCTGCCAGCAGGTTGTTCGCTGCGCCGATGGCATGGAAGTCACCGGTGAAATGAAGGTTAATATCTTCCATCGGAACTACCTGTGCATATCCGCCGCCGGCTGCTCCGCCTTTTACGCCAAATACCGGTCCAAGGGACGGCTCACGAAGTGCTACGCACACTTTTTTGCCAAGCTTCTGCATACCGTCTGCCAGACCTACTGTAGTAGTGGTCTTGCCTTCTCCGGCCGGAGTAGGATTGATTGCGGTAACCAGGATCAGCTTTCCGTCTTTTTTGTCCGTTTCTTTTAACATGTTGTAGTCGATTTTTGCCTTGTAATTACCATACTGCTCCAGATATTTTGCATCAATATCCGCTTTTGCAGCCACCTCTGTAATCGGTGACATGGTAGTTTCCTGTGCAATTTCAATATCAGATTTGAATCCCATCGTAAAAATCTCCTTTCATTTTTCGCAGAAGTATCTTATTTATTTTATACTCTGCCATTTTCATTTGCGATTTTTCTGTTTTCGTTTCTGAATTTCGTATTTTTGAAACGAAAAAATAGAGGTTCAAAGGAACATTCCTCAACCTCTATTTTAAGATAGATAAGCATTAAATTCAACACCTATTTGTGCAAATTTGATAAATTACAACTTTTTCAGCGTTCCAATCGCCACATCACACACTACTACCAGATCTTCTGCATGAAATGCCGCTGTGAAATTGTCACTAAACAGGATTTGAGAGGAAGGCGGAAATTCCTCATCCCCCGCCCACAGCAGGAACTGCACAAAATAGCCCGGAAAGATTTCGAACTGAAAGCCGGAATCTCCTGCTTTTACCGGAATGGCGCCCATGGTTTTCATGGCCTGCGCAAAAGCCTCCAGTTTATTTCCATAAGAGAATGCCAGACGCATCATACAGCGGCCATTGAACTGCCGGTAATACACCTCGCCCCAGGGAACCTCACGATAAGTCAGGAATTTCCCGGTGCTGACCGCCTGCGCGCCCTCCAGCAGAAAACGCACCATCAGTATCTTTGCCGGATTGGTCTCCAAAAGGGGGGAATATTCATATTTTTCATCCAGACAGATGATTTCAAAATCCGGGAAGGAAATTTCATAAATTCTATGAAGAAAAGTTACCGTGAAAACCTTTCGTTCTGAATCATATGCGAAGCCGGTTCGGACGCTGATTTCTTCCGGATCCGCCTTTTTGTATTCTTCCAGATAATGTTCCAGAGGCACCAGTTCTTTGTTGTTATTTTTTTCGATTTCCATCGCCATATTGTAAGTTCCTTTCCTTCATCAAATCTACTTAAACGTCAAAGACGGAAACAGTCCCGCATCCGTATGAGGCAGAAAACAGGATGCCACAAATTCATCCATGTACGTGGGCTCATTGGAAAGCTCCAGGTAAGTCATATTGTGGGCCACGTCATGTACCTTTGCCTCCGCTTCATTGGAAAGCAGCAGCGCATAGGCTCCGGACAGAGAAGAATTGCCGATATAATGGAATCTGTCTCTTGAAATATCCGGGAACATGCCGATGTTCACTGCGTTCTGCATATTGATACCGCTGCCGATACCGCCTGCCACATAGACATCATCAATCATATCCACCGTGAAGTCCAGTGAATTGAGCATCACACGGATGGCTGAGAAAATAGCGCCTTTGGCACGCATGAAATTGTCAATATCCACTTCATTGATTTCTACATCCTTGACGGATGCAGCATCTTCTTTAAATACGATCACATAGCTGCCCATGCCGTATTTGTCATGGCGTACCCGGTCACCTTCCCGGATAAACTTTCCCTTGGGATCGATAATGCCGCAGCGGAACAATTCGCTGATCATATCAATAATACCGGAACCACATAAGCCTACCGCTTTCTGTCCCTCATCGCCTATCACGGAGAGGGTGGGAATCATGGTGTCCTTATCTATGGTGCAGGCTTCGATTGCTCCGTCTGTAGCACGCATACCGCAACTGATATCCCCGCCTTCAAATGCAGGTCCTGCGGAGCAGGCACAGCTCATCATAAATTCTTCATTGCCAAATACCAGCTCGCCGTTGGTTCCCAGATCGATAAAAAGGGACATCTCCGGACGATTCCAGATACAGCTTGCCAGTGTGCCGGCGGTGATATCTCCGCCTACATAGCTGCCGATATTCGGTGCCATAATGACTCTGGCATGAGGGAATATATTGATTCCCAAGTCATGGGCATGAATGCTGGTTGTTTCATAGAACGTGGGAATATAGGGCTCCATACGGACCGGATCTGCATCTGCTCCCACCAGCAGATGATTCATAGTCGTATTGCCGGCTACGCACATCCGGTAGATTTTCTGCGGGCTGATCTTTGCACTCCGGCACATCTGCTTGATCAGCGGATTGATGGTCTCACTTACAATCGCATCCTGCAGTTTTTCTTTTCCATCCGGTTTCAGAGATTCAATAATTCGGTTGATCACATCTGCTCCAAAACGGATCTGTCCGTTTCCGGTGGATGCTTTCGCCAGAATTTTACCCTTTTTCATATCTATCAGCAATGCTGCCACAGAAGTGGTACCGATATCGATTGCCAGACCACAGAGCTTCACCTGCTCCTCCGGTCCGCAGATATCCAGTACTTCTGCTTTGTCCCCACCTTTGCGGATGACACACTGCACATCAAAATTATATTTTCTAAGCGTTTCCGCCATTGTTTTCAATACTGCAAATGGAATTTTCACATGTTCCATACCGCAGGCCGCCTCCACAGCCCAGGTCAGACGTTCGTTGTCCGGCATGGTATCATCCAGACTGGGAACCTCCATGGTCACACGTACTACTTCCAGGTCATTTTTAAATTCAATTCCGGCTGCTTCTATATCAGCCTTCGTTTTTTCGAATATTTCGATTTCTTTGGCAGAATCCAAATCCGCAACTTTCATTCTGCTCTTATAAGCGGATGCAATATCCGGAACCATAATCTCCACATCTGCATCTACCTTGCTGACACAGGCCAGCCTCCATCCCTGCTCATACTCTTCATCCGATATATGAGAGGTCTTTTTACTGTCTATTTCTCCCTTGATAAGCTTTACTCTGCATTTTCCGCAAGCTGCATTTCCAGAACAGGGCGCATCGATTGCTACATTTGTTTTTCTTGCCACTTCCAGGAGATTTTCACCCTCCGCTGCAAATGCTTCGATGCTTTCTCCACCTTCTAATTGAAAAGTTACTTTAAACATAAATTCCTTGTCCTTTCCTACCTGCTTTTTGTTCTGCAAGTCAAAGACCCCACTGCAGATGCCAGGTATCCATGCCTGCATGGCGGCCTGACTCGTTGCTCGCGGGAATAAATATCATTCGTAATATTTTTTTGTAGATAAGAGAAAATATAGGGGCTGAAAACAGCCCCTGTCATAATCATTGTCATTTCGAAAAAAATTAGATCTCCAGATAAGAATCTGCATACAGTGTATTTCCTTTGAAGATATCGCAGGATTTGATGGTTTCCATCAGACGCAGGTCGTTCGGGTTTACGATAGCAGAGGTCAGTCCCTGCATCATAGCCATAGCTACCAGAGCGGAATCCATGATCGGACGGATCAATTTTGGCATACCGTTGGAGTTATTGGACAGACCGCCGGTGGAGTTCAGGCCCATATCGCTGAACATTTTGATGCATTCCAGAATCTGCATCTGTTTGTCCTGCATACCTTTTACAACAAGGAAAAGTGGATCGAACCAGATGTCTTCTGCTTCCATACCATGCTCCATACCTCTTTCCAGAAGTGTCTGGCAGTACATCATACGCTCGTCATTGTCTTTTGCAAGACCTTCGCCGTTGCAAAGTGCGATACAGATCGCATCGTTTGCTGCAGCCAGATCCAGATATTCAATTCTTCCGGCAGCGTCAGCGGAGTTTACGATTGGCTTTCCGTTGGTACGGTCATATACAGAAATACCAGCTTCGATTGCTTTCATGTTGGAAGTATCCAGTGCCAGAGGAACGTTGTTGAATTCGCTCTGGAGCAGTTTTACTGCCCATTTCATCAGATCTTCGCCATCGCTCTCAGCAGGTCCGATGTTTACATCCAGATATACAGCGCCAGCATCCAACTGCTGTTTTGCTCTTGCAATGATCGGCTGAGGATCTCTCTCTGTAAATGCTTTGTTTACAGCAGGAGCAGTGGTAGAAAGTCTTTCACCAATTGTAACGAATTTTCCCATTGTAAAATCTCCTTTTTTAAATGAAATATAAACTGCAAATTTTTACAGTCTGTTTTTAGCTTCTATTATACAAATGTATCCAAAACGCGCCATACAAAAAACAAAACCATATGAATCTGTAATGACAGCATTTTTCCATGCAGTCAACACGAATTCTTGCAATTTCTCCGTGCTGCCTTGCTCATAACCTCATAGAACTGTCCCCTGCCGCAACAGGGGAACAGCTATTTTGCATGTATTACAGCATTTTACTGCATATCTTTTAAGAATTTAACCAACTGAACGGCTTCTCTCGGTGCTACGATGATTTCCCATCCCGGCATCTTTGCTTCCAGTTCGCCCTTCAATACTGCTACCTTACCCGGAATGCAGAGCTTACGGCATTTGATCTTGCCTTCAATCTCCTGTTCCTGGAAGAATTTAGCGATAGAGGATGATGAGAATTTACCTGCAGCCCAGGATGTCAGTACGGACAGACCGCCTGCATCGTTGATGATCAGGTTGCAAGGTACTCCGGATCTCTCCAGCTCGCCTGATACTACGAAGTAGGTCAGAGCGAAATCTACGGTGGTCAGACAGATGGAATTCTCGTCTCCGCCGTTGATCGGGTAGATGCCCGGTTCCACTTTCATTGGCTTCTGAGGATCGGTAAACAGGTTCTGTCTCATACCATACAGCGGCAGTGCCTCTGCATAACCCATCTGTTCCATTACTACGATGGAACCATATTTCATGGTGAATACAGATGCCAGTGCAGCCTGCATATGAGCATCGCCCTTTGCCAGCTTCGCTACATTTACGATAGACGGATAACCGCAGGTACGGTTGCTGTCTTTGATGGCAGCTTTTCTGAACTGAACTGCCGTAGCAAATGCAGATTTGACAGAGTCAGTACATGCATTGATCAGCATATTCTTGTTGCCCAGTTTTTCCAGAGCAGCCACGTTATCAAATAATTCATCATTATTTGCACCGATTACACCAAGTACAACGCCTGCTTCTGCAGCTACTGCGTTCATTGCTTCGTAGTTAGCCGGTGTAGCGCCATTTAATACCGGTTTGGAATCTTTGCATACAGCCAGTGCAGCCTTTGCAGCTTCAGGATCTTCACAGCCTAAAATCAGAACTCTGTTCAAGCCTGCAGCTTTTTTCACCAGCTCCACATATTTCTCCGTGGAAGCGTCTGCGCTGTAATTTACATAAATCATCTCAACGAACATTCTTTCGCTGATACGGTCATAATCTACTGCCGGGATCGCTGCCAGTTTTGCATCAATCTCAGCATCATCCATACAACTGCATACTGCAACTGCATATCTGGTTTTGCTTACGAATGTTTTTTCATGTCTGAAGAGAACAGTCTCTCCGCCCAGTGTGTATTCACTTTCGCCGGTTCCGACTTTGATGGTCTTCATTGGCGGTGCGGTTGCCTCGCTCATCGCTGCTTTTGCATCTTCTGAGAAATACGGGCACGCATCAATGCTCACAGCACCCTGTGCTACTTTCATAGAGAAAGCCATACAGGTAGGGGAGCCACATTCTTTACAGTTTTTCTTCGGTGATAATTTAAAAATATCAAGACCTTTTAATGCCATTGTTCTTTTCCTCCTTCTATCCCAATTATACTAATTCTTTGATCAGTTTTGAGATGGTCACAACTGATGCCGGATGTCTCAAGATAACTGCGTTGGAACCGGAAACCAGATCTGCTGCTGCAGTTTCGATTTCCATATCGATTCCTCTTTCTTCTGCCGGGCCCCATTCAGGCATATCGGCTTCAGAAGCCACTGCTTCTTTTACACCCCATACTTCAGAAGCTACAGGAGTAATGATCGGCATCTGCAGAGTAGCATCATTCTGAGACAATGCTGCTGCTTTGATACGGTCCATAGTAGAGATAACATACTCGAAGCCGTAACCTGCTGATGCAGTACCTATGTTCATGGCAATGCTCTGTCCGTTCACGCCAAGCTGTGACAGCAGGACGTTCAACTGTTTTGCAAGGTTGATATCTACAGAAGACTCAGCACCAACCACCTGCTTGTAAGCAAGTCCTGCTGCTGCACCGACTGTTTTATAATTCTCTTCTTTTGCTGCCAGAAGAAGTGCATTTCTGCCGTCCAGAGCTTCTGCTGCTTTGGATAACAATTCTGCATCTTTTTCTACATTTTTACATCCGCATACTACCAGTGGAAGATCAACTGCTGCTGCCACATCTTTTACGATCTGAACCAGCTCTTCCGTGGATTTGTTAAGACCGTTTGGATCTCCGCCTTCCAGACGCAGGCTCAGGAATTCTACCCCTTCCATAGCAGCGGCAGCTTTCGCCATATCTACTACTGTGGTGCATCCTTCATAGCATTTCTGAATGCATTCCGGTTCGTTTTCCATACCACCGTCTGTAATTTCGATTCCTACCTTTGGAGCATTTTCGATTGGTGCGTCAAATGTATAAAATGGCAGTACATTCTCCCCACCAAGGGTAATTGCTTTGTCACCAGTACCAATGGTCAATGTGTTGATGCTGGCATTAAATTTTCCAGATTTTGCTGTAAATGGCATTTCTATAGTACCTCCTTCAATTTATATGGCTGGCACAGGGCTTCTGGCAAAACCGGGTGCCAGCCTGTAATCTCTGTTTTGGTCAGCCAGGTTTTCTCCGGCCAGACTCGCAAATCTGCGGAAACGGCAAAGCCGTTTCCTGATTGCTTACATCATTGGTTCCATGGTGAGGGCGGGATGTCCTTTTTCTTCCAGGAATGCAAGTAAGGTTTCCGGATCTTCCGCTACTGTCTCGTCACCGATCATATCTACAAAGTTGTCGATATTGTACAGTTCTTTTGCCGTTGCGTTCAGTCTCTCTGCTACGGTTTCTTTCAGCTCCTTCGGCATCCATACGATACGTGCTACACCGCCTTCTGCTTTCATGAACTTCTTGGAAGAGATGAAGTGTTTGCCATGGCCCATGAAGCCAGGAGTCTGAACACCGCCGCCGGTCATGGAAGCCAGCTCGGAGAAGGTCATACCGATCGGGGTCATGCCTGCGTACTCACGGTTAGCGATACATACACCGTTAGACAGCGGCTCGATACCACAGATACACTCGAAGCAGCCGCAGCTTGTCATAGGCTTCTCAATGATGGAGTACAGGGATACGTCATCCAGTGCACCCTGGGAGAACTTACGAACTGCGTCGTTGACATCTTCGTACTCACCGATTCTCTCATCGATAATCTTTTCTTTGGTGATTACCTGGCAGGGTCCCTGAGGATCCAGCTCGTTGGTCGCTTTTGCATCCAGCCATGAAACGGCACCGCAAAGGCCCAGACGTTCCGGTGTAACCACACATACGTGAGACGGGGAGAATGCCTGACACATGATACAGCTGTAATATACGCCTACCGACTCATCCGTCAGAGAAGTCAGTCTCTCATCACGTTTGTCAAATGCAGGAATAGCCAGTTCATGACGCAGCTTGGTGCAGTCTTCCGCAATGGAATAAACCTTTACCTGGCATTTGTCAACTACGGCTGCGAATTCACTCTTCACCTTTGCATACAGAACTTCGCCGATATGTTTCAGACGGAAGCCTGCATTGTAGGTATCTTTGCTCAAACGGATACGGATCATATCACGCTGGCCGGTATGCATCATACCTTCTACACAGTTTAAGTAGCTGTGGAACTTACGCTCGAATACCGGCTCAAAGTCGGTCTGCATGCTCTTTCCTGCTACTTCTACGATATAGCCGATGGACTGTTTGGAGCCTACCGGCATTTCATCGATGTCCGGTCCAAATACTTCGATCTTGTGATCTTCGATCTCAGATGCTTCTTTGGTCTGTACCAGCTCGAAGCAGTCTACACGGGAACCATCGAATTCAACCTGCATGTCACCACGACGGATGATCTCACCTTCGAATGCGGAAGCAAATGCTACCGGGATATCGATATTGGTGATCTTGATCTTGATGTCTCTGGCTTCCAGAGAGGTTGCGTTGAATTTGGAAACATCTTTCTGAACAATCAGGCTCTTCGGTACACGGAAGGTCTCTTCGTTGGTGATAACCGGGAAACCAAGTGCAATTGCACCGGCGCCGCATGCTACGATGACTTCATCCAGAGGAGCGAATGCATTTACGAATGCAGGTACACGCTCGAAGGTGTATTTCATCAGTCCGGCTGCATCTCCACCCTGGATGTTACCAAAGATCAGAGCTGCACGAACTGCTACAGATACTACGTGAATAACCGCAGTCACATCTTTTCCAAGAGGAATGACACGTACATTAGCGCCGGTCTTGTATCCTAATTCTTCACACTGGTCGATGATGCCGCCAACCAATGTGACCAGAATACCCTGTGCCTGATAAGATTTTATCAGATCCACACCTTCCTGAGCGGTAGGTGCTGCACCAAGGATAACAGCTACACCGGGGATATCTCCTGTAACAAGAGGCACACCCAGTTCACGGATCACTGCATCAGCCAGATGGCCGTAGCAGGGTGCTTCATAAGGAGCAGCTCCGTCAATATATTTCAGTACTTCGATAAATTCTGCACACAGTGCAGTAGCGATACCGCTCATGAAACCGTCATGAAGTCTCGGGTTTCTGGTCATCAGCGTCTTTACCACACCCAGTGCGGTCTTTAATTCACCCAGGTTGCCAACCTTGGTACCTGTTACTCCATAGTAACACGGCAGGCTGTATGCGGTGTCAGGGAAAGCGACTGCTTTGTCTGCACCATGTTTTTCGATAGCAGCATCGATAGCCTGTTCTGTCAGGCCATAGACTGCATCATTTCCTTTAAATACAACATCAAATAATGTCAATGCTTTATCCTCCAATCATTTATTCGTCATCTGTTCCATACGTGACTTGATTATCTTAATCTCTTCCACTGCTTCCGGACTGAAGTCGTAAGGGGATTTGCCCTGGCGGTCCGCGTCAATCACATCGGAATTGTAGTGTACAAATCCAAGCAGGTCTTCCGCCGGTATCTTGCTGCGAATGAATTCTTCATCCTCCGGTCCTCTTACCTTATTGGCCACTACGCCTACCTGTCTGACGCCAAGTCCTTCTGCCAGACGTTTTACATTCTTGTAAGTCTGTACACTTCTGGCACCCGGTTCAATGACTACAACGAACTGATCCATACCCTGGGTCGTGCCTCTGCCAAGATGCTCCAGGCCTGCTTCCATATCCAGTACAACCACATCCGAACTGCGCAGCATCAGGTGGTTCAGGATGCGTTTGAGCATCACATGCTCCGGGCAGACACAGCCGCTGTTCGCGGTCTCCACCGTACCCAGTACCAGAAGCTTCACGCCATTGCAGCGTTTCGCATATTTGTCCGGAATATCGTCCACCTTTGGATTAATACGGAATACTTTATTGAACTCATCCGCACCGGTACGTTCTTCCACCAGCTTGCGCATCTTGGAAATCGGTACGATCTCGTCCAGTTCTTCCTCCGAAAATCCCAGAGCCAGTCCCAGATTTGCATCCGGATCCACATCTGCAGCCAGGACATTTTTGCCTTCATCCGCATATAATCTGGCCAGAGTAGCGGCAAAAGTTGTCTTTCCTACGCCGCCCTTTCCAGTAATAGCTATTTTCATTCCAGTCACCTCAGTCAGTTAATTATCAGATACCAATTGCAGTTCTCTTCTCTTCGATACGTTCAATCATCTTGTCAACCAGTTTTTCGATATCGGTCTCTACGGTATAAGCAGCCTCTACCCAGTCTCTTACTCCGCTGGTGAGCCACTGTGCCATCTGATCAGAGCCGGCTACATAAGGATCTACGCCAAGGAAAGTATCAATACCGGTACCAACTACATAGTTACCGATGGAAACAGCTTTTTCTGACATCCATTCCGGAGCACAGCCTACGACTGGAAGCTGGGAAATGTTCAGACCGGAGTCTTTTGCCAGTTCAGATACCAGAATCATCATACGGGAAATATCCACGCAGGATCCCATGTGCAGTACTGGAGGAATATCAGCCAGTTCGCAGACACGTTTCAGACCTGCACCGCAGAGGCTTCTTGCTTCTTTGTCCATCAGACCTGCTTTTGCAGCAGCCTGTGCGGAGCAGCCGGAAGCAACGATGATGATATCGTTTGCAATCAGTTTTTTCATCAATTCAATATGTGCATGGTCAGGACGGATCTTAGGATTGTTGCATCCAACCATAGCTACAGCACCGCGGATAACGCCGGAAGTAATACACTCGATCAGCGGCTTGGTGGTACCAGTCACATCTACCTGAGAGTTGGTAACGCCATCCAGAGTCTTTACGATTGCTTCTACAGAATATCCAACGGTTGCTTTCTGTTTCATATCCGGAATGTATACCAGATCCGGTTTTCTGTTTTTGAAGTTCTCAATGGCAGTTTTTACGATAGCTTTTGCATTTTCTGCTGCATTGGAAGAATCAAAGCGGATGTAATCGGAATCCGGCATCTGTGCGATTGGGGATGTGGTGATAAATTTGGTGTGGAAGCATTTGCTCAGAGGCCCTAATGCAGGGAAAATACACTGAACATCAACTACGATAGCTTCGCAGGCACCGGTCAGCACTACGTTTTCCTGCTGCAGGAAGTTACCTGCCATCGGAATACCACGACGCATTGCCACTTCATTGGAGGTACAGCAGACACCGGAAATCGTGATGCCTTTTGCGCCCATTTCTTTTGCATATGCGATCATCTCAGGATCATCTGCATATTCACAGATCATCTCGGAAAGAGATGGATCATGTCCATGAACTACGATATTTACATTTTCAGCATTCATAACACCCAGGTTTGCTTCGGTGTCAATCGGCTTCGGTGTACCAAACAGTACATCGGAGAATTCGGTACCACACATGGAACCGCCCCATCCGTCGCAGAGACCTGCTCTGATGGACTGACGAACCAGTGCTTCCGGAAGAGAAGAACATCCCATATGAGTCATATGTAAGGAAGTTGCAACTTCACGGTCAATGGCACGAGGAGCAACTTCTGCTTTCTGCCACAGTTCCTGAGTATGTTCCGGAGCTCTCTTCAGCCAGTTCTGATAACCGAATGGCTTACCGTATTCCATCAGTGCCAGTTCTGACATCTCATGAGCCAGAGCATAAATATCTTTTCCTTCTGTCTCTACGCCCCATTCATGAGCGATACGGGTCAGTTTTTCCGGATCCTTTACGGTGTAAGGTCCTTCTGCCTTTGCATTATGCAGGGTGTGGCAGATCTCACGTCCGTGATCAGAGTGAGTAGCTGCTCCGCCAGCAGTGAATTTCAGGAAATTACGTCCTACGATACCATGAGCGTCACATCCGCAGATACCTCTCGGTGCCTTTGGGGTAATGCGGCAGGGTCCCATAGAACAGATTCTACAGCAGATACCCTGCTCACCGAATTTACAGTGCGGAGTCTGGTTAGCCACACGATACTGCCAAGCATCAGCGCCTACTTTCTTTCCAGTTTCAAGCAGACGCTCGGTAGCTGCTTCAAACTCTTCCACTGTTGTCAATTTAAAGTCTCCCATTATTAACCTCCTTGTTATTTGCCTTCTCTTTGGCATTTTGCCAATCTATTTTCCTGCCGGAAGATACAGCGTCTTGCACTCCAATCCATATCTTCCGGCTAACAGGTGTGTATATCCATTACAGGCCCAGTTTCTTCATTACCTGATACAGCGCTTTTCTCACCGGGGAATCCTTGGGAAGCTCTGCGGTGGGTTTGCCATCACAGTCATATTCATATACCGTATCATCCTGCGGGATCACGCCCAGCAGTTCCAGATTCTGTTTTTGGATCTCTTCCCTGGTACCTTCGTTCAGCACTCCATTCGGTGCGCGGTTCACAATCAGTCCCATCCGGCCTGCATTCAGGCTGCATTCCTTTGCCAGTTCAGCAATCCGTCCCGCTGCCTGAACACCTCTGCGGGAGCAGTCGCTCACGAGAATAATCGTGTCCACTTTCGGAAGAATACCACGGCTGATATGTTCCATGCCTGCCTCATTATCCACTACTACATACGGATAATTCGGAGTGAGCTTCTGAAGCTGAGTCTGCAAAAGGCCGTTCACATAACAGTAGCAGCCCTTTCCCTGAGTCCTGCCCATCACCAGCAGATCAAAGTCATCGTCTTCCACGATGCAGCGGTTGAACATAATTTCCATGTAGTCCGCCTTTGACATACTGGCCGGTATGGGGTTCTCTTTGCTGGTCTCTGCTCTGGTCACTTCCTCACGGATCTCGCCCAGAGTCATCTCCACCTCCACACCCAGTACTTCATTTAAATTTGAATTCGCGTCTGCGTCAACCGCAAGAATTGGTGTCTTTCCCTGTTCACCCAGATATTGGATGAGCAGACCTGTCAATGTGGTCTTACCCACTCCGCCTTTTCCTGCTACAGCAATTGTCTGTGCCATAAATGGCGCCTCCTTAATCAATCCATAGTTCCGTTTCGTATTTAATACACAAATTCCTGTCGCGCCGGAATTCTCACGCCGCGGCAGTTCCTTTTATTATACGAGGGTACGGATACCGGATTCGTTGATAATGTCTGTTACGTCTTTCCATTTGTTCAGTGCATACAGATGGATACCGTTTACACCGATCGCACGGTATTCGTCGATCTGGTTGATGGTATATTCGATACCGGCTTTCTTGAAGTCTGCTTTCTTCTGATCTACTGCTGCATCAAACGGCTCTTTGTCGAACGGATTCGGGAAGATCCAGTTTTTGGAGATGATCTCGCACAGTTCACGAGGCATTACACAGCCGTTTCTGGAAAGTGCCATGTTAATGGTAGCTGCCTGATCCAGGATCGGCATGATACCTACATCAACAGGCATGGTGATGCCGGCACAGCGGATTGCATCCAGCCAGTATCTGAACTGTTCCATATCCCAGCAGAGCTGAGTCATGATGTAGTCAGCGCCATTGTCCTGTTTCTGTTTCAGAACTGCGATATCTGCATCCAGGCTGCGGCATGAGATATGTCCTTCCGGTGAACCTGCTACTGCAATTTCGATCTTATCGCCAAATTCTTTTCTCACATAAGCTACCAGATCTGTAGCATATTTGAAATCTCCGCCGGTTCCGGTCCATCCGAAAGGAAGGTCTCCGCGCAGTGCCAGCATATGATCAATGCCATTGTCCAGGTATCCCTGAAGCTGCTCTTTGATGCCCTCACGGGTGTTTCCGATACAGGTGAAATGAGTAACCGGTGTGGTTCCTGCATTCTGGATCATCTTACATACGTCCATGTTCTTGCCGACATTGGTTCCGCCTGCACCGTAAGTACAGGAAATGTACTCCGGTTTGAACTCACACAGCTTGTCGATGGTTCCCGGAAGATTTTCCATACCCTTATCTGTCTTCGGTGGGAAAACCTCGAAAGAAAGGAGCTGTTTTTCTTCCATCATTGCTGATAATTTTACTTTTGCCATTGCTACATACCTCCGTATTTTAATTTTCTTTTGCTTTTATTTTTAACTCTCCGTCTTATGCAGTCGGACAGTTAATTTTCACTACACCGCCGGTCAGGTCTGCCAGTGTCAGCGTTCCCTGTACCGTCTTTTGCTCACCCATCACATCGGTCAGAGTGATCTGATCCCCATCAACACATATCTTGCTTACATATTCCATGATGATGCTGTCCGGATCGGACGATTTGTAAACAGTAGAAAGGCACATATTTGTCACCTCCCATGGTAATACAATCAATGTATTACCGGTCTTCTTTTACTGTCGCGAGTGCCAGGCCAAGGTAAAGATTGCCCTTCTGGAACTCATCTACTGCTTTCTTTATCTGTTCTGCTGCCGCGTTCTTTCCGGCGGCCTGTAATTTGGCTGCCATCTGGTCCAGCTCGGCTGCATGATGCTCATTATGCTTTAACATGTAGTCCAGCAATGCTGTAGTCTGATCCGCAGATGCAGGTGCACTGTCATTGTGACTGTGTCCTTCACATCCGGAAGCACAGGATGCGCATCCTTCATTTCCGTGGGTATGAGTATGATTCTCTTCCTGACCATGTTCATGGCTGTGGGGATGAGAATGCTCATACGAATGGGTGTGCGTATGCTCATGCTCGTGGGAATGACTGCAGAGATTGCCGTTTTCATCTTCAATCAAATGCATTAGCGTATCTCCTTTCGTATATTATTAAAATATTGTTAAGATTTTGACAAAAAGATAGATTAAATTTCAGTACCCATTTGGTGTATTATAGCATATATTTTTTTCGTTCTCAACAACACAAGTGTATTTTTTTAGAATCTTTTCTGTTAATTTCTACTAAATGGGATGTGAAAGATATATCAATTCAGCAATATGTTGTGGAATGGGGCAAAAAGGGGCCCTACACTTCCCTGTACGAAAAAAACAGACGGAACACGGCCTGAGTGAAACCAGGTGTATTCCATCTGTTCTGTTTTTATCTGTTTTTAAAATTAATCATCCGGAATCAGAAGTGACCGGAACCGTCCCTTGCATCGGAACCGTCCCTTGAATCAGAGAACCGTCCCCTGCATTACGCCAGCATCATCCGGTCATTGGCGAATTTTCCGCCGCTGACTTCCTCGAATTTTGCCAGAAGGTCGGAAACATGAAGCTTTGATTTTTCTTCGCCCTCGATGTCATAGATGATTTGGCCTTCGTGCATCATCACGAGGCGGTTTCCCATACGGATGGCATCTTTCATGTTGTGCGTCACCATCATGGCGGTGAGCTTGTTTTTATTGACGATGCTGTTGGTCAGATCCAGTACCTTGGCTGCAGTCTTGGGATCCAGGGCTGCGGTATGCTCATCCAGAAGAAGGAGCTTTGGCTTTTTCAGAGAAGCCATCAGAAGTGTCAGCGCCTGACGCTGTCCGCCGGAAAGCAGTCCCACTTTGGAGGACATGCGGTCTTCCAGCCCCAGATCCAGAACCTTCAGCATCTCATGATACTGCTCTTTCTCTGCCCTGGTGATCCCCCAGCGAAGCCCCCTGGACTGTCCTCTGCGGGCAGCCAGAGCCAGATTTTCGCCAATCTCCATGGTAGCCGCAGTCCCGGTCATCGGATCCTGGAAAACACGGCCCAGAAACTGAGCCCGCTTGTATTCCGGATATCCGGTGATATTTTCTCCATCGATGATAATGGAACCGTCATCGACAGGCCATACACCGGCAATCGCATTTAATGTAGTGGACTTGCCCGCTCCGTTTCCGCCGATAATGGTCACGAAATCTCCCGGCTTCAGATGAAGGGAAACTCCGCAAAGAGCCGGTTTTTCATTGATTGTTCCCTTGTTAAAGGTTTTTTGTATGTTCGTAATTTCCAGCATCTTACTTCGCTCCTTTCTTTGCAGCTTTCGCATAAGAATTTTGCGATTTAGCCCTCAGATAAGGCACCGCAAGGAAAACAGCCACGATGATCGCCGTAAACAGCTTCAGATCATTGGACGGCATCTTCAGCCACAGTACCACACCTACCACGATGTAATATATAATACCGCCGATCACTACAAATAAAAGTCTTCCGAAGAAATTCAGACGCTTTCCAAACAGGGCCTCACCCAGCACTTCACCGATGATGACTGCCGCCAGACCGATTACAATGGAACCTCGTCCCATGTTCACATCTGAAAAACCCTGATATTGGGCCAGCAGGCCGCCGGAAAGAGCAACCAGTCCGTTGGACAGAGCCAGTGTCAGCACCTTGGTGGAATTGATATTGATACCCTGGGCCATGGACATGGACGGATTGCAGCCGGTGGCACGGATCGCGCTTCCTTTTTCTGTTCCGAAAAACCAGTACAGCACAATGATAATAGCCAGTGCAAAAATGCCTCCGGTAATCAGTGATTTCGGAATATTTCTCAATGAAACCAGCAGATAATATTTGTCTACGCTCACTGCCTGATTCGCCTTGCCGAACATAATGCGGAGGTTGACGGAATACAGAGCAATCTGGCTCAATATACCTGCCAGAATATCCGGTATGCCGAATGCAGTATGTAAAATTCCGGTAACCATACCGGCCAGCAGGCCCACGCCAAAAGCGGCCAGCAGTGCAACGGGGGATGGAACGTCATTGATAATCAGCATGACTGCTACCGCACCGCCGGTTGCAAACGAACCATCTACCGTCAGATCTGAAAAATGAAGCAGGCGGAAGGTCATATATACACCGACTGCCATAATGCCCCATATAATACCCTGAGCAATATTTCCCGGCAGTGCCGAAAAAAGAGTCATTGGATTTAATGCGATCAAATTCATTGTTCCATCCTCCGATAATTATTATTTTGCTTCTGTAACAGCCTCTGTCTCAGCTTCTGCGGTCTCTTCTTCACCAGCTTCTGCTGCTGCGCCGATTGCGATATAGTCTTCCGGCATTTCCAGTCCAAGTTCAGTACAGATGTCTGCGTTATATTCTTTGGTTACATTTGGAGCGAATTCTATCGGCATGGAGGATACATCTGTTCCCTCTGTCAAAATCTTCACTGCCATCTGACCGGTGGTGTATCCAAGGTCATAATAGCTGATGGATAATGTAGCAACACCACATCCGGCACAAATACCTTCTTCGCCTGCGATAATAGGAACACCTGCCGGTACGGCTACGTTCTTAACGATCTCGGTACAGGAAGCCGCCGTATTATCAGTAGGAATATAGAGGACCTCGTTCTCTGCACATGCAGTTGTAGTGACGGAAGCTACGTCATTGCTGTCTGCAAATGTATAGGCATTTACTGTGTAGCCTTTTTCTTCCAGATATCCTGTGATCACATCTGCCTGATATGCAGAGTTTGCTTCTGCAGAACAGTACACAACGCCCACGTTCTTTGCATCCGGGAACAGTTCATTCAGCATGGCTGCCTGCTGATCCAGCGGCGCCAGATCGGAAGTTCCTGAAATATTGGTTCCGGTCACGCCGGTCCAGTCATCCATATCCAGTGCGGTAGCATAATCCGTAACTGCCGTTCCCAGAATTGGGATCTCATTGGTCGCTGCTGCTGCTGCCTGCAGTGCCGGAGTGGCATTTGCCAGGATCAGATCTACACCGTCAGCTACAAACTGATTGGTGATGGTTGCACAGGTAGCGGAATCACCTGCTGCATTCTGTTCGTCAAACACAACAGCATCGCCCAGTGCGTCGGTCAGTGCATCTTTGAAGCCCAATGTAGCCGCATCCAGTGCCACATGCTGTACGAGCTGGCAGATACCCACCTTATAAGCAGCCTCTTCTGCTGCTGCCGGGATTGCTGTAACAGACAGAACCATTGCAGACGCTGCTGCGATTGTGGTGATTTTCATTAAATTTTTTTTCATATGAACTTTCCTCCTTTAAAGCGTTACCTCAGGTACGCGAATTCTATTATAGATATTTCACAATAAGATGTCAAGAAAAGAGTGAGAGTTTATAGGAAATTTTATTTAAGAGAACTTCAGATACCGAGGGCTCCTCCGATATCTCGCGGGGCTCTCTCCTCCATACAGGGATTACCACGGAAGCAGGGGGTTTTCGATCTTCTTGTCACGGAGCATGAGATTGTTCACCGCATCTTTGGGGCTCTTCCCTTTGAAAAGAATCTCATCGACCTGCTGGATGATGGGGATCTCCACATCATATTTTGCGGCCAGACCGACAGCGGCTTTGGTGGAATAGACACCTTCTACCACCATGTTGACTTCCTTCATGGCTTCGTCCATGGAGCGGCCCTGGCCGATGAGGACACCGGCCTTGCGGTTGCGGCTGTGAATGCTGGCACAGGTGACGATCAGATCTCCGATGCCGGTCAGTCCGGCAAAGGTTTCCTGGCGGCCGCCCAGCTTTGCTCCCAGTCTGGCAATCTCAGCGATGCCTCTGGTGATCAGAGCAGCTTTGGTATTGTCACCATAGCCCAGTCCGTCTGCAATTCCGGCAGCCAGGGCAATGACATTTTTCAAAGCTCCGCCTAGCTCGATTCCCATCATATCCGGGCTGATATAGACACGAAATACAGGGCTCATAAAGATGTTCTGCAGATATTTTGCTGTCTTTTCCGTCTTTGCGCCGATAACGCAGATGGTTGGAATTGCGCGTCCCACCTCTTCCGCATGGCTGGGACCGGACAGTACGGCTGCATCCGCCCCGGGAATTTCCTCTGATATAATCTCAGTCATGGTTGCGAAGGTGGTTTCCTCGATGCCCTTTGCAACGTCCAGAATAATCTGTCCTGAATGAATCCAGGGCCGGATTTTCCGGCTGGTAGAACGAATCTGGGAGGACGGCACTGCCATTACCAGTACGTCTTTTTGCTCCAGCGCATTCTCCAGTTCACTGGTGATGGAAATTGCGCCCGGAATGATAACTCCCGGCAGTTTGCTGGTATGCATCCTGGCCGCCTTCAATGCCTCTGCTTCTTCCCGTCTGTGAGACCAGAGCGTCACCTCATGCCCATTATTACAAAGCAGAATCGCCAGGGCTGTCCCCCAGCTTCCCGCTCCCAGTATTCCAATTGCTGCCATCACACTACCTCCTTTATTCGGTCTTCTGCCGCGCATATCCCGGCAGTTTTGGAACTTTCATTTTGCTGCTTCAGATCTCCGGTTTTTGCTTGCTCAGATAAGTTTTCCGTTCGGTTCCGCTCAGCAGCCGTTTGATATTTTCACGGTGCTTCCAGAATGCCAGCGCCGCCAGACAAAAGCCCACCAGGTACAGCTCAATCAAATGTCCCTGTGTCATATGGAAGCATCCAAGCTGTCCCATGGTAATCAGTTCGATCATGATGCCCACATAGACCAGAAGGGATCCCAGGGACACATAATGCGTCAGAAACAAGGTGCCAAAAAAGGTGATAATCCCCAGGACTGCCATGATCGGATCAAAGGAAAGCACCAGACCAGCGGTGGCCGCGATGCCCTTTCCTCCCCGAAATCCCAGATAGAACGGGAAATTATGTCCCAGTATCACGCCGGCTGACGTATAGTAGACCAGCAGCGGCATAATATCCGCATACTTTTCCGCAAACACCAGACGGACCAGCACCACTGCCAGGATGCATTTGAGGCAGTCCCCCGCAAAGGTGAGGATGCCGGCTTTGCGTCCAAGCGTGCGCATCATATTTGTAGTTCCTGCATTACCGCTTCCATAATCCCTGATATCGATTCCGTTTTTCTTTCCTATAATGTAGCTCGTCTGAAAAAGTCCGAACACATATCCAATACACAGGCACAGTATCCGTATCATGATTTTAATTCTCCTTCTCTTTTCTCTCACGAATAATAAACTTTAAAGAGGTTCCCTTAAATCCAAACGTATCCCTGATTTTGTTTTCAATATATCTTGTATAGGAAAAATGCATCAATTCCTTATCATTGACAAAAATCACAAAGGTAGGCGGTTTGATGGCCACCTGGGTAATATAGAACAGCTTCAGGCGTTTTCCTTTGTCGGAAGGGGGCTGCTGCAGCGCTACCGCTTCTGACATGATCTCATTCAGAACACCGGTGCTCACACGCATGCTCTGATTCTGAATCACCATCTCAATGCACTCGAACAGCTTTCCGATTCTCTGTCCCGTCTCAGCCGAAATGAAGATAATCTCTGCATAGGGCATGTAGGAAAGCACGCTGCGCACCTTTTCCGTAAAACGGTAAATGGTCTTGTCATCCTTTTCCACCGCATCCCATTTATTGACGGCAATGATAATTCCTTTGCCCCGTTCATGGGCAATGCCTGCGATCTTGGCGTCCTGCTCTGTAACACCTTCCATAGCGTCAATCATAATAACCACCACATCCGCCCGATCCACCGCCGTGACGGTACGGATGATGCTGTATCGCTCCAGATCTTCTTTGATCTTGCTCTTTCTGCGAAGTCCTGCCGTATCAATAAATACATACTCATGATCCTGCCAGGTTACGGCAGTATCCACCGCATCCCTTGTGGTTCCCGCAATATCAGAAACGATCAGCCGCTGCTCCCCAAGCAGCTTATTGATCAGAGACGACTTGCCTACATTAGGCTTGCCCACAATGGCTACTCTTGGCCGTTCATCTTCGAATTCTTCCAGCTCTTCTTTATTAAAATGCTTCAGCACCTCATCCAGAAGATCACCGATCCCGGTGCGGTTGGCAGAGGAAACAGGAACCGGATCACCGATGCCCAGATTGTAGAACTCATATACCTCTGCCATATCCTTGCTGAAATTATCTACCTTATTTACTGCCAGCACCACCGGCTTATGGGAGCGGCGCAGCATATCCGCCACTTTGGAATCGGAATCCACCAATCCCTGCTTCAGATCCGTCATAAAAATAATCACATCCGCAGTGTCAATGGCAATCTGTGCCTGATCTCTCATCTGGGACAAAATCACATCACTGCTGTCCGGTTCGATACCGCCGGTATCAATCAATGTAAAATTCACATTCAGCCATTCCACATCTGCGTAAATACGATCCCTGGTCACGCCGGGCGTATCTTTGATAATCGATATATTTTCTCCTGCCAGTGCATTAAACAGGGTGGATTTGCCCACATTTGGCCTGCCTACAATGGCTACAATTGGTTTGCTCATGAATTACCTCCATCTATTACTGCGTCCACAAAATTCTGACCGCTTGATTTTACAATATCAATAGGGATTTGTAAAGTTTTTTCCAGTTCCTCCACGGTGACATCATCCAAAAAGACCGTTTCGTCCGTCCGCAGCATACTGCATGGAAGCAGCAGGCGCTCTCCAAGATCCGCTCCTGCAAGCTGCTCCTTCAGATCCGCTCCCGTAATCAGGCCCGACACGGTGATCCGCTCACCAAAGAAATTATTTTTAATCCGAAACAGGTTCACCTGAAGCCGGGGATACTTTTGTTTTATCTTCTCTACCTGTTCTTCGATGCAGGAATAGGCCAGCACGCCGGTGGCGATGGAGATACGGCGCGGTCTGTCATCGCCCCTGCACTGCTTTAGGGCCTCGCTCACCTCGTCCTGAAGCAGGCGCATCATGCCGACGCCATTTTCCAACTGCAGATAACCGTCATAGCTATCGGCTTCCGGCATTTCCCGTTCCGCCAGCAGATACCATTCATCTCCTGCATGAATCAGATGCGTCCCATAGGTTTTCATAAAATGCTGCTGCCATTTTTCAATGATCCCCAGCACCTCCACCGCATCTTCCCTGGTAAAGGGTTCCAGTTTTGCCAGTCCTTCCCGGAATCTGGTCAGCCCCACCGGTACCACCGATACGCTTTTTAAATGTGGAATATAATGCTCCAACTGTGAAATAGAATATTCCAGTTCCTTTCCGTCATTAATGCCTCTGCACAGCACGATCTGCCCGTTCATCTCGATCCCGGCCTCAAACAGACGTTCCACTTTGGGAAATACATCTCCTGCGAACCGGTTGTGCAGCATTTCGCAGCGCAGCTTCGGGTTCATGGTCTGAAAAGAAATATTGATCGGCTCCAGATGATATCGGATAATGCGTTCAATATCGTGATCGCTCATATTGGTCAGTGTCACATAATTTCCCTGCAGAAAAGAAAGCCTGGAATCGTCATCTTTAAAGTATAACGTATCCCGCATCCCTTTCGGCATCTGATCAATAAAGCAGAAAATGCAGTGATTGCAGCAGGAACGGTATTCATCCATCAGGCTGTTTTCAAAGGTGATCCCCAGATCCTCTTCAAATTCCTTTTCAATTTCCAGTTCCCATTCTTCGCCATCCGCCTTGCGGACCAGGATTTCCAGGTATTCTTCATTGGTCAGATAGTGATAATCAAAAATATCCTCCACCGGCTCGCCATTCACCGACACCAGCACATCCCCCGGCTCCAGTTCCAGTTCCTCTGCAATGCTGCCCGGCTCCACTGCGCTTATTTTGTGTTCCATTATTTTTTTCCCGTTCATATATTCATTCCTATTCTAAATAAACTATGCAAAGCACAAACGCGGTTTCTGCGTTTTTTGCATGTGCTTTGCTCCCTCTATGATAACCTCTGCTTCTCCAAATTGCAACTCATGTTTTCTCCGCTCTTTCGAAGATCCCTCTTCCCTGCGTCCTCAAATCGGGGAACAGCCCGGTAATTTGTTTTGAATTAAGCACACGGGTTTCCGACAATTGACTTGACTCTGTCTGTATGACCATGATATAACTACAAGTATTGATATGACTGCAGTAACCACTGCGGATATTCATACATACTATACTAATTTCTTGTTTATGGAGGTACTCTCAATGCCAGAGCTTAACATAGTTGAACATGCAATGCCGGTCGGTCCACTGAAGATTGCTGCACTGGAAAGCTGCCGTGATTTTGCCGAAACTGTAAATCAATATCTGGTGGATTTCAGACACAATTCTCCCATGCATACCGATACCACCCTTCCGCTGCCGGGCTATTGTGAAGACAGCTATCTGATCAACTGCAGCTGCCCGCGTTTCGGGACCGGAGAAGGAAAAGGGCAGATCATGGATTCGGTGCGTGGATGTGACCTTTTTGTTTTGGTTGATGTCTGCAACTACAGCCTGACCTATACCGTCTGCGGCCATCCAAATCACATGTCTCCGGACAATCATTTTCAGGATCTGAAGCGTATCATCTCCGCAGCCAACGGAAAAGCAAAGAGAATTACCGTGGTGATGCCTTTCCTGTATGAAGGCCGTCAGCATAAGCGTTCCAAGAGAGAATCTCTGGACTGTTCCCTTGCACTGCAGGAACTGGTCGATATGGGCGTGACCAATATCGTCACCTTTGATGCCCATGATCCAAGAGTCCAGAATGCCATTCCTCTCCACGGCTTTGATTCTTTCATGCCAACCTATCAGTTTTTGAAGGCTCTGGTGGAGACGGTTCCTGATTTACACATTGACAATGACCATTTGATGGCGATCAGCCCGGATGAAGGCGCAATGGAACGCGCCGTTTATTTTGCAAACATTCTTGGAATCGACATGGGTATGTTCTACAAACGCCGCGACTATTCCACCGTGATAAATGGCAAAAATCCAATTGTGGCTCATGAATTTCTGGGTGCCAGCGTAGAAGGAAAAGATGTTCTGGTCATTGATGATATGATCTCTTCCGGAGAAAGTATGCTGGATGTTGCCAAACAGTTAAAAGAGCGCAAGGCGCGCCGTGTCTTTGTATGCACTACCTTCGGACTGTTCACAGACGGACTGGAAAAATTCGATGAATATTATGAAAAAGGATATATTTGCAAGGTCGTGACCACGAACCTGAATTACCGCACACCGGAGCTGCTGAAGCGCCCTTATTACGCGGAAGCGGATATGACAAAATATCTGGCCAGCATTATCGATCATCTGAATCATGATGTGTCCATCAGCGGTATCCAGTCTCCCACGGAAAAGATACAGGATCTGCTGGAAGTTATAGGAAAA
The DNA here is from genome assembly GCA_028689585.1 of Lachnospiraceae bacterium. Classification (GTDB taxonomy): domain Bacteria; phylum Bacillota; class Clostridia; order Lachnospirales; family Lachnospiraceae; genus Merdiplasma. Next base: position 153,333 of record JAQVCW010000005.1, read on the forward strand.
TAATGCCGAAGCAGAGATTTGATTGTTTATTCAAAAACGTCTCTGCCCCACTGCGAAATACAGACGCAGACGGCTCGTCCGCTTTGCTGACATAATATAAAAAACTGCTCTGAGCGTATCGCTTTGATACAATCAGAGCAGTTTTTTTAGTTCAGCATCAGGAATGCCGCCAGATTGCCGCGTTTTCCATGTGAAGCACGATGAGAATAAAGAAAATCCGGATTGCAGCAGGTACAGATATCCGGAAGACTGATATTCTCCGGGCGCAGGCCTGCGGAGAGAAAATTCTGCCGGCAGGCTTCCCACAGATTCAACTGATACTTCTGATTCTCTTTTTTATAAAAGAGGGACGGCCAGAGTGCTTCCGGATAAGCCGGGCGAAACTGGTCAATCACATCTTCGCTGACCTCATAGCAGTCCTGACAGATAGACGGGCCGATTGCCGCCGCCACATCTTCCGGTCTGGTACCATATTCCCGTCCCATCACTTCCAGGGTAGCTTTCGCTATATTCGCCACGGTTCCCCGCCATCCGGAGTGGGAGGAAGCGATCGCGCAATGAACCGGATCCACCATCAGCAGGGGAACGCAGTCCGCATAAAACGTCGTAAGCACGATGCCCGGCACGTTGGTCACCAGTCCGTCGATATCATCATAATCCCTGTCCCTGGTAACACCCAGACCACGGTCTTCCTCTTTTACCACCATCACATTTGTGGTATGTGTCTGTTTAGAGAATACCAGATCTTTCGCCTGATATCCGATGGCCTTTGCCAGACGGCGGTGATTTTCCAATACATTTTCCCTGCTGCTTTCCCGGCCGAAGCTGGTATTCATGGTCCCCACATCCCCCGTGCTGACACCGCCAAGCCGGGTGCTGAAGCCGTGGGTAATGCCCTGGATCTGTTCCAGGATGGGAAAAGTCAGGTAGACCGTCTCTATCTCATCGTGAATGGTAATTCTGTTCAGCGGATTCGCTGTCTGTTTTCTGTTGATCTTCATATCTGTTTTTCATTCTCCGTTATTTCAAGTGAACTAAAATGCGTCCTTTATCAGCGAAATTCAAGCGAGCCAAAACGCGTCCTTTATCAGCGAAATTCAAGTGAGCCAAAATGCGTCCTTTATCAGCGAAATATTCCTTCCCTCAACGGCCACTACATCAAAGCGGCAGGGCTGATCCGGCAAACCGCGCACCATAAGATAATGCCGGGCTACCCGGCAGATATTCCGCTGTTTTCGCAGATCCACGGCCGCCAGCGGGCTGCCCATCCTGATATCACTGCGGTATTTCACTTCCACAAATACCAGATAGGTTCCATCCCTGGCTATAATATCTATCTCACCGGTGCGATTGTGATAATTGTATTCTACAATTTCATATCCCTGCTCCTGAAGATAATTTACCGCTCTCTTTTCCTGCTCTGTTCCCAGTTTTCGTCTATTCAATCTTTGCAGACCGCCGCTCTCTCCCGGCATTTTCTGACTGAGGTTTTTCTCCCGTATATTTCTTCAAACTGCATTTACAAAGTTCTTTATAAACGTCGATCTGTGGATGGGGGACGGGCCATATTTCTGAATGGCCGCAATGTGAGCTGCCGAGCCATAGCCCTTATGGGAGGCAAAGCCGTATTCCGGCATCAGCTCGTCATACTCCACCATCAGCCGGTCCCTTGTCACCTTTGCAATGATGCTGGCTGCCGCGATGGAGACGCTCTTCCCATCCCCTTTGATGATCGGCACCTGCGGGATCACCACCTGAGGGATCGTCACCGCATCGTTCAGAAGCACCTGCGGAATCACGGATAGCTGTCCGATGGCTTCACACATCGCCTCATAAGTAGCCTGCAGAATATTGATCTCATCGATCCTGTGAGGCCCCACCATGCCGACGCCTGTCGCCACCGCTTTTTCCTGTATCTCATCGTACAGCTCTTCACGCCGCTTTGCCGTAAGCTGCTTGGAATCGTTCAGATAGAGGATCTCACAGTCCTTCGGCAAAATCACTGCACCGGCCACCACCGGTCCTGCCAGCGGCCCTCTGCCGGCCTCATCAATGCCGCAGACATAGCCCAGATGCTCATATTCCCGCTCAAATACCTTCATCCGGTCCAGACGCTGCCGTTCCTCTTCCAAAGCCTCTTCCTTCCGGCGGCAGATCCTGATCAGATTCGCCACACCGGCTCTCGGATCAGTTTCATACTGAGCAATCAGCTCCAAAAGCTGCTCCTTCCCGGCCTGCTCAAATTCCTGTTTTATCTTTGCAATACTCTTTGTCATCTCATCCTCCGCATCCAGTCTCTTTTTGACCGCTTATCTCACAAGCCCAAATCTGGATAAAGGCCAGATACGAAACAGTGCCTTACCAACGATAGCCTCCCGCCTGATATTGCCCACGCTGGGTTCCCGGCTGTCGGAGCTGTTATTCCGGTTATCCCCCAGCACAAAATACTCATCTTCCCCCAGGGTGATCGGTCCGGAGGCCAGCCCGCTCTTCTCGATTGTTTCATTGCCGTAGTTCTCCTGCAATACGGTACTGTTAATATAGATCTGTCCCTCTATGATCTGGACCGTCTCTCCGGGCAGCCCAATGATCCGCTTGATATAGTACGTGTCCTTTTTGTATTGAAACGGAAAGACTACCACATCAAATCTGCCGGGATTTATAAAACGATAAGAGATCTTATCCACGACCAGCTTATCGCCATCCTCCAGGGTAGGCCGCATGGAATTCCCGCTGACCTCCGTCCCCTGACCAATAAAATGAACCACTAAAAACGTCAGCACCAGGATAATAATGATGTAAAGTACCCAGCTTAACATCTCCCGGAACAGACTTTTTTCCTTTCCTGCGTTCTTATCCCCTTTGTTCAAATACTCCACCGCTTTCCTGCTTGATAAAAATATCTTAAACTGTTACTTCAGGAAATTCAAGAGATATTTTTCCTAATCTTCCATTTCGGAAATCATCCAGAAGTAATGCAGCCGCCTTCGGCAGATCCAGTTCATTTCCCTTCAGACGGCAGGAGCGGTTTTCGGCGATTGCAATCAGCGTCTGAAGATTGTCTGACTGTTCTTCACATTCATACCGCTTCTGAAGGCTGCCCCGATAATTCTCCTTCAGATAATGAATGAGCCACAGAGCCAGTTCTTCTGCATTCAGAAGCTCGTCCCGGATGGAACCGATCAGAGCCAGCTTCAGACCGATCAACTGATCTTCGAACTTGGGCCACAAAATTCCGGGAGTGTCCAGAAGCTCCACATTTTTATTCAGGCGAATCCACTGTTTTCCCTTGGTAACACCGGGCTTATTGCCTGTCTTTGCGCAGGCCTTTCCTGCAAAAGAATTGATAAAGGTAGATTTTCCCACATTGGGGATTCCCACTACCATGGCGCGCACCGGACGGTTTAAGATGCCGCGCTTCCGGTCCCGCTCTATTTTCTCCCGGCACGCCTCCTGGATCAGCGGCTGAATCAGCTTGATCCCGGTGCCGGTCTTTGAATTGATCTTCGCGGTGTAAATCCCTTTTTTCTGGAAATACTCTGCCCATGCGGCATTCCTCCGCTCGTCCGAGAGATCCGCTTTATTCAGAAGAATAATTCTGGATTTATTTTTGCCCAGCTCATCAATATCCGGATTGCGGCTGGATACAGGCACTCTGGCATCCACCAGCTCAATCACCACATCAATCAGTTTTATGTCTTCCTGCATCATTCTCCTGGCCTTCGTCATATGGCCGGGATACCATTGATAATTCATCTTTCACCTCATCTTTTATTCCAATATTTCTATTTTATCCAAGAAATCTCCGATGCTCCCCGGGGCTGAGCACGAACCATACTTTTCCTTCGATATCATCTGTTTTCACCAGCCCCACATCCGCGAACCGGCTGTCTTCACTGTTATTCCGGTTATCCCCCAGCACAAAATATTCAGAAGATCCCAGGGTAATGGCCTCCGCTGCCATGCCCGGATTCGAGATTGCGGGATAATTCTTCTGCTCCAGGTACACCTTTCCGTCAATATAGATCATGCCGTCCATAATCTGCACTGTCTCCCCCGGCAGACCGATGACACGTTTGATATTGGAATGGCTGGTCTGGGTTCCGTTCAGCTTAAAGGAAATTACATCGCCCCGCTTCGGACCGCCCAGTTGATACGCCATCACATTGATCAAAACCGTATCCCCGCCGGACAGCGTGACATCCATGGACTGTCCCACATTTGTTCTGGACTGACCAAAAAAGTAGACTATCACATAAGCGATCAGGATCACGATCAGAATCTGAAAACTCCAGCCAAATACCAGCTTTGGAATGGAACGTTTTTTCTTTCCTGTCATTTTCGCAGCTTCTGCATCCAGGCGCCTCTGTTCCCGCAGTGTTCTGGCAACATTTTCCTCCGGGAACAGGTCTGGCTCCGGCATCTTTTCCTTATGAAAAATACTCATCGGCTTCTCCTTATCTGCATATATCAAAAGAGGGACGAATACATTGTATTTGTCCCTCAGTCATTCGACTTATTTTACCAACTCTTTTACTTTTGCCTTCTTACCGATACGTCCTCTTAAGTAGGTCAGTTTTGCACGTCTTACTTTACCTGCTCTGATCACTTCTACTTTTTCAAGTGTCGGAGAATGTAATGGCCAGGTCTTTTCTACACCGATGCCGTTAGAATTCTTTCTTACAGTAAAAGTAGCTCTATTGCTTCCGCCCTGCTTCTTTAAAACAACGCCTTCAAAAACCTGAACACGTTCACGGTTTCCCTCTTTAATCTTAGCGTATACCTTTACGGTATCACCAACATTAAACTGTGGTACTTCTGCCTTCAACTGGGCTGCTTCAATATTTTTGATAATTTCGTTCATTGTGTTCCTCCTTGTATACTGGATGTTCTTAATGCAATTTTTGCAGCAGAGGACCATCTCTTTCTATCACAACGCTGATTATTTTATCATGTTTCATCTGCAATTGCAAGCAAATTATTCAGATATTTTCTGTCTTGAAAATTGTATAATTAAATCATCAAAAGAAATCAATCAAAAAATTAAAAAGCAAGCAGGAAAGACCGGGTGAAGCGATAGGGCTACACGCAAGTAACATGGTAGTTAAGCTGTAGAAAAAACAGACAGAGCGTGTGAAGAATAACCATGACCCGGCAAAACAGTTGAAGAAAGCAGGAACAAAAGGGCAATAAAGCATAGTTTGGGAAGTAGTTCACGAAAACCATAGGTTGAGCCAATCAGCACTTTACCCCTATACCAAGAATTTGTTAAGCGGAAGTATCAACGAGCGAGAGGACTCAGCACTTTTTGTTTTTGATTGATTGTTAAATCAAGGGAGGATTTAAAGATGGAAAAAATCGATTATAAAAAGATAGTTAAATTATCAGAAACTGAATTAAGACGTTTATGCATTCAAGGACGGTATTACAATGCTGGTTGCTGTGCTGATTACGAAGATATGTTTAAGTTATCAGACAAAGAAAATATTTCAGATCATGATATCCAGCTTATTGCCGAATATATTAAAAAGTATTCTGAAACGGATGATAGCGTTCCTATGATTATGACAAAAATTTTAAATGTTTGTTATTCCTATTATATGTAGGGTAGGGGAGGATTTAAAGATGGAAAAAATCGATTATAAAAAGATAGTTAAATTACCAACAACCGAATTAATGTCTTTATGCATTCAAGGACGGTATTGCACCGGTTGTTGCTGTGCTGATTATGAGCATATGTTTGAGTTAGCAGTCAAAGAAAATATTTCAGATCATGACATCCAGCTTATTGCCGAAGACATTAAAAGGCATTCTGAAACGGATGACAGCGTTCCTGTGATTATGACAAAAATTTTAAATGTTTGCTATTTCTATTATATGTAGGGGGTGATTTGAAGATGATGAAGCATGAATTTGAAGCCGGATTGGGTAATAAGGTTACCGAAGAACAGTACAGAAAAATTCAATTTGTATATACCTGGCATCCGGTAATTTCTGATGTTCACGGCAAAGACGATATCGTAGCCTTATACAAAATCGGCGGTGATCGTCTCATGTTGGATATGGCACCCACTGCAC
>JAQVCW010000054.1 GCA_028689585.1 Lachnospiraceae bacterium
GATAGCTTTTAGGATTATTCTTAAAATCTATTTTGCTTTTTAATTCGATCAGCTTTAAAAAAGTGTCCTGATACAAATCATCGGCTTCTGTCTGGTTCATGGTCAGGTGCCTGCAGAAGGAGTAAATCTCTTTTCCATACGCATTGATACATTGTTCTAATTCTTTTTCAGTCATTTGTTTCTCCACTTCGAAGACGTCTTGGGAAGGAAGCTTTGCCCTTCACCTATACATTGTAACAAGTTATGATCCGGTTCAAAAGAAAAATTTAAAGTTATCATTCGCGGCGGACGCGGCATGCCTGCCAGGGCATCTGACCGTCTGGCACAGGAAAAGACCGCGCAGCACTGTTTCGGAGTCCAAGAGCATCTATGCTCTCTGAAATGCTGCTCAGACAGGGGCTGTCGCACGGAGCATCGAGGGGCATCTCCTCATCCATGTACGGCTATGCTTGGACAGGCATCTTCCATAATCGGACATAAAGTCCGCTGATGGAAGACACCAGTTCAAGCAATGCAGTACATTTGGATTGAGAAGATGCCCCTTGACGCTCCGTGCGACAGCCCCATCGCCGCATTCCAGAGAACAAGATGCTTAGAACTCCTGCAAATGTGCGGCTGCAGTCTTTCCCGTGCCAGACGGTCAGAAGCCCTGGCAGGCATGACGCTGTAAATTGGCCGTGAATGATAACAGTTAAATAAGTTAATTCTGGAGATTCAGGCGATTCTGGAGATTCCGCTTGACATAGATCAATAAAACTGATAACATATCAATGACTGAAAAAGAATTTTGAGTCATTGATAGGAGAGGAACTATGGCAAGGAGTTTTTCAGAACAGGAAAGAGAAAACATTCGAAAAGGTATATTGGATGCCTGCAGGCAGAGCTGGACACAGTATGGGTATAAAAAAACGGGCGTAGATGAAATATGCCGGCGTGTCGGCATTTCAAAGGGAGCATTCTATCTTTTCTTTGAATCCAAGGAAGCTCTTTTTTGTGAAGTCTTATGCTCGGTTCAGGAACAGATCTGTGATGCGGCAGCAGGGATTATGGAAGCACACAGAGATAAAGCCGGTGTCGCAGAGGCATTAAAGCTGATTTACCGGGAATACGATAAAAATAATTTTTTGTACAATGCAGACAGCACGGACTTTACCATATTGATGAATAAGCTTTCTGGGGAGCAGGCAGAAATGATAGTGGAATCCAGTGACAGGAGCCGTTCTCTCTTTTTGAACCACCCCTGTCTGCAGTTTAAGGTCAATGCGGACACTGCGGTTTCGGTCATTTACTCATTGATTATGAACATTAAAAACAAAGATGTTCTTCCACAGAATCATTTGGAAGTCTTCGATTTTATGGCCGACCATTTGATTGACGATTTGTATGAATAGCGTGAGGTAAAAATGAAAACAGAAATCATAAGAAAAAATAATGTAAGAATTGCAGTCATTGAGAGTGACGAGCCTTTGATCACAGATGTTCAGTCGGCGCTGGATCTGATTATGACAGTAAGATATGAAAATGACTGCACTAATATTGCGGTAAATAAAGAGGCTGTTGCAGAGGAGTTTTTTATTTTAAGCACCTGCCTGGCGGGGGAGATATTACAGAAATTTGTTAATTATGGAGTAAGATTCGCAATCTATGGAGATTTCTCCAAATATACAAGTAAGCCGCTGAAGGTTTTTATATATGAGTGCAATCGGGGCAAGGATATTTATTTTCAGCCCGACAGCTCCGGTGCGGTGAATAAGCTTGTCGGGCAGGAAGCAGTCGGGCACGGTATGTAATATTGGATGGAACTGTGTCTTCTACCACGGTATTTCCCGAAAGCAGGCATCCCTCATAACGATCCGGTTCTCCTCCGAATGGCAGTACGGATCTCTTTCATCATAACTGAAGCTGCAGGTGATGTATTGACAGGGGGACACACCGGTCCGGCCGTTGTCCGGAAAGCATGCACAGCGAAATGTAAAGCCTTCCGGTCTCAGAAGATTGAAGTAAATATGAAGCATCATATGCAATGCGGTCTGCGACAGGTGAAATTCATATCCCGACGTGGCATCGGTCAGATTAACGCTGGATATTTCACCGGACAGAAGGGCAATGCGCTTTGTCAGGCTGTTTCTCATGATGGGCACCATGCCATCAATCAGGGCTTTCACCCCACATACATAATGGCTCAGTGTGTTCTCTATTTTATCATAATCGTTTGGAGCCGGAGCCTGTATTGCTTCATGACCACAGTCCTCCTGAATAATCAGATAGTCCAGGACACCGATCCGGTTTTTTAATTCCGCAATGCAGGTTTCGAGCTTTTTATGGTCTGACATTGGAAGCTCACTAATTTCAATATTGGTGTCCATGCTGATGAATTCCTGCATTCTGCGGCAGTCTCCGTTTGAAATGGCGGCATAGACCTGATATCCTTTTTCTTTAAATTCTTTTGCCGTCTTCCAGGCAAGCGGCCATTCGGCCCCAACTACCAGTACCTTCTCGTTCATATTGCCTCCTTAAAAAGACCAGTAATGGCCCTGAACATCTTTCAGAATAAGAGCATCCTCATTCTCTGCGGTAAATTGTTCAAATGCCGCCAGTGCGGTTTCTTCCGGTTCGTAATCCCCTGTGGTACTTTTTTCACCCAGCATATAACTCTTCACCCAGCCTGGATGATACAGATAAAAACGATATCCCTTCGGCTTCAGTTCATTATATAGCAGTTTTACCGTCATATTCAAAGCAGCTTTTGACATGCAGTAGCCAAAATGATCCTTTCGATGAGACAGAGAAATGCTCCCGGCCTCCGAGGAAATCGACGCTATTTTTTTCTGCCCTTTTTCCAGCAGGGGCTGAAATGTTTCCACCATGCGCAGCGTACCCAGCGTATTGACCTGAAACATCTTTGATATGGTTTCAGCGGTATCTGCATTTGAGATAATTCCGGCACAGTTGATCAGCAGATCAATTTTTTCGGTCATTTGTGTTGTTTTCTCAAATGCTTTTTTTACCGATTCTGTACTGCCCACATCCAGTTTCACTGTATTTAACTGCTCTGGATAGTCCTCCTGCATCCCGGCAAGCTGCTTCCAGTCCGGCATATACTGTCCCGCTATGACAGTCCACCCATGTTCCAGAAATATCCCGCAAAGAGCGGCACCGACTCCTCTGTCCGCCCCTGTTACCATCACTGTATTCATAATCGCTGCGCCTTTCTGTCTGTCTATGCACCATCACCATTTCAATGCATATCAATTCTCATCTTTTCTTATCCTCGCGATTGCATGCACCATTCGACCGCATGCAAAACTATTTTCTGAAATTCTTTATTTTCCCAGACACTCAAGGTATGGCCGGGCATAAGCACACATATTTTTCCCTTTCCCAGCCGTTTTGTATAACCGCCGGGCATTGGCTTTCCGGTATCAGAACAGGTCTCAAAAAGTAGTTCCACGTCATCTGAGAGCAGTTCAATCTGATAATGCTCATCCCGGGCGGAAAATTCCTGTACATCCCTCATGATCGGGTGGTCAGAATTGATATTTTTAGCAGAAACCATGCATCTTAGAGGATGGGAGAGGAAGCGGTTTCCAATCAGATCAATATATTGTTCGCAGGGTTTCAGAAAGCGAGGCTGCTGCTCCACCTGATTTTCATGAAACGAGTTGGCCGCATGAATGGCCAGAAAGCTCCCCCCATTTTCCACATATGCGCTCAATTCCTCCGGTCCCACTTCAGTGACACTTTCTTCAAACCACGGAGCGGGATTGCCGGAGGTCAGCGTATTTCCCTTACAGTTAATAATCAATGGATACTGGCTGAGCTTTTCTACCGTCAGACTGTCTTTTGCGTCCTCGATAAACTCCAGTTCGGCCTTCAAACCGGTAATTCCCTGAAATCCCTTTTTTATGATCTCAAGGGGATGCCATAAATCCCCGCCTATTACTAAAATTTTATTCATATCCCACATTCTCCTTTTTTTAGAACTTCGTGCAGCGGTGCGCAGCACACTTTTATTCTCGTATAGGAAAGTGCTCCTATACGAGAACAGCCTTCGGCATATGAATGCGCAGCTATGCGCGCGGAACAAAAGCTGTGCTGCTAAAGAAACTGGCTCGCGAGATCTGCGAGCACACTTTTATTCTTGTAAATCATAGCATATCGGCGGTAATAATTCAATGCAGACAGGAGCGTGTTTTGCCTTCGGCAAACGGGTATTGATTTAATGTTTGATTGCTTTCTTCGGGCAGTTTTCGAAACAGTGATTACAGCGATGACAGTGATCACTGTTGATTTCATAGGATTTATCTTCGTTTTGAATAATTGCGCCATGAGTACATGTTTGATAGCATTTTCCACATCTGACGCACAGGTCTTTTTCTATATGCAGTTCTTTGCGGCCAAGTATTTTCCAGGCGATTTCAAAAAGAATATTACTCATGATGCAGCCTTCCTTTCCGTCTTTTCTTTCACTAGCAGAATGATGTAAATAATGTCAAATACAGAGCAGAAGAATCCGACAGTCAGAACCACAATATTGAATTGCATCACACCCATTAAGATGGTGGGGGCGAGGGTTCCAATCCATTTCGCAACGGCAAGCAGCAGTGACTGCCCTTCCATGTTTTTCCTTGAAATGAAAAGGTGAATAAACAGAATTGACATTAACAGATTCTGCAAAAATGCGGAATACTCAGCCGCAAGGAAAAACCCAAATTCTTTGATGAAAGCAAGCTGAAGCAGAGCGCTGCAAAAAAGGATCAGCACATTCCATGGAACGAACAGCTTTTCAGATATTTTTTTCGGCCATTCCTTCTTGCCATATTTGAAATAGGTATAGAGAATGACGCAGTCCAGGCACACCCAGAATACATTCACGACTGCCTGTGCAGCCGTAATGCCCGTCAGAGGACCATGCGCTCCAAGGAAAATATCGGAGTAGCTGTAGATGGCCTCCCAGGTAATGTTCAGAGCCAGAGCCCAGAACGGCATGGCGTATGTTTTTTGCCTGATCCCAAGTCTGATACACTCTTCATATACAATCATCCATCCGATTCCAGATAATAATGTTAAAAAAACAGTCATATAAATACCTCCTAAAAGTTGACATTTGTCAGTGATTAGCATAGTATAAAATAAAGTCTGACATGAGTCAATGTTTTGAAAATAAGTCATACAGATTTAAAAATGTGTAAAGCTTTTGAAAGGAGATCTATGTATCAGGGAAATAATCCATCAGCGATAAGATCCAGAGAGTGGATTCGGGAAGCACTGATCCGGCTGCTATCAAATCGGCCTTATGCGAAGATATCCATAAAAGATATCTGCTTAGAGGCAGATCTTTCCAGACAGACCTTTTACCAGATTTATGAGTCGAAGGATGAAATTATGGCTTATCATTTCGAATGTCTGTTTTTAATATTTCAGGAGGAGTGCACGGATTTTAAAGAGATATCTATTAGAGAAATGGCGGCGCAGTTCTTTACATTTTTTTATGAAGAAAAAAGCTTTGTAAAGATATTGATAGACAACAAGCTTACGTATTATCTGGAAGATATGTTTGAACAGTACCTTCCCAGAATCGAGCTGTTCAAAAAGTATAATGAAAAGGAAGCAAATCCGGATTATACCATTGCTTTTATCAGCGGAGCGCTGACACAGATACTGATTCACTGGTTTAACAAAGGATTTAATCTGACGATTGAGGAGATAGCAAAGGAAACAGAAGAAACTATGCTGGCAAGGGTAATAGGGTAGGTATCAGGGGTTGGCAAAGGGAACTGGCACCATTGAAGTAAGCTGCAGAAATGAGGTTTTATGGATTTAAAAAAGAGAGCAGGTCAATTGAAAAAGGATATTCCCGCGGTTCTGCTTGCATTGAAACGCAAAGAAACTCCTGTTATGGCAAAATTATTTGCTGCAATTACTGTAGGATATGCGTTATCCCCCATAGATTTGATACCTGATTTTATACCGGTGTTAGGTTATCTGGATGATGTGATTTTACTTCCTGCATTTGTTGCATTGACAATTAAATTTATTCCAGATAATGTATTTGAAGAATGCAGAAAAGAAAGTGAAAATATGTGGGCAGACGGAAAGCCTAAGAAATGGTATTATGCAATACCGATTGTATTATTGTGGATTTTAATTCTATGGATGATAATAAAAGCATTATTGCTTTAATCTCTGGTCTTTTTTGAGTACACAAAGCGCATCGGTTTTGTTTAACAATAACTTGTTACCGTTTGGTCTTGGAATGAGGACGCTTTCCGGGCGGCTGCCCCAGGTATGCCGCATGTGCTGTTTCGAAAGCCAAGAGCATCTAAGGCTTCCACAAGGTGTTCCAAAAGCAGGAATTGGGAGCCATAACTCACCTTCGGTTCAAACAAATGACTCCCAATTCCTATGGAACATCTTGTGGAACCCAAGATGCTACCTTCGTCTCTGCGAGACTCCGTGTTCTCGATTGCTTTGCAATCGGAACATATTTTAGTCTTTCTGCAAATGCACCTGCAGCATACTTGGAGCAGCAGCCCGGAAGCTGTGCGTCAAGTAAAAGACTGAACCGTAACAATAGCTTGAACATTATTCAAATGAAATATTGATTTTTATGGTACCGAGAATTATAATAAATTCAGCACGAATTGAACGATATTCAAAGGGAACTTTTACTCAATAGAGAAGAAAATTTGATGGGACGATGTCCGGGCACAGACAGGGAGAGATGAATGTGAAAAAGATTGCGATGTTTACCATGGGAACCCGCGGAGATGTACAGCCATACATATATCTTGCACAAGAGCTTAGTAAAAATGATTTCCAGGTTGTGATAGGCTCGCACCCATGCTGGAGAGATTTGGTAGAGGCGGCGAACATTACTTTTGTGCCTGTTGGACCGGATGTTGAGATTGAAAAAGAAGCAGCGGTTATTCGTGGAAAAAATAAAAATCCGGTATTCAGTATGCTGAAGACGATGAATTTTGTTTTTAAGATAATCGAAAATTCATCTGAGGATGTTTATCATGCGTGTACAGGAATGGATTTGATTATTGTATCGCATGCGCAGATGGGAGCAGCGGAAGCAGAGGCTCTGGGAATTGAAACCATCAATGTGACTTTGCAGACGGAAATGATTCCCCAGGAATTAAAAGAAAAGACAGTTACTGACAGATTATTTGGCGGAATGATAGCAAGGCAGATTGCAAGGCCCTATAATAAAATCAGAAAAAAGTACAATTTAAAACCAGTAAAGGATATAGGGAAGATCATGTCAAAGCAGCTTGATCTGATCCCAATCAGCCGCTATGTGAAAGAGAGAAATCCATATTGGGAGCCTCAGCATATTTTCACAGGTTTTTGGTATCAGGAAGAAAAAGAATATCAGCCGGATGAGGCATTGGCAAATTTCCTGGCAGATGGTGAAAAGCCGATATTACTCGCGCTTGGTGCAATGGCATTTGAAGAGAAAGCGGAACTTGAAAAATTGGATATGTTTGTAAAAGCATTTGAAAAAACCGGATATCGTGCAATTATTCAGGGATTTCAAAAAACGCTGCAGGAATACAAGCTTCCGGAGTCCATGATCGCAATTGGATCTGTGCCTCACAGCTTTTTATTCGCAAGGTGCAGCATGGTGTTCCATCATTGCGGTTTTGGAACAGCGGCGGCAGCCTTGATCTATGGAGTGCCGTCGATTCCGGTTCCGCATGTTTTAGATCAGATGGGATTTGCGGATTTGCTTTATAAGTTGGGAGTGGCAGGAAAACCAATCAATGGAAACAAAATGAAAGAAGAGGAGGTAGCGGACCGTATTCGGGACATGGAGTTACATTATGAGGAAAGAACCAGAAAAGTCCGGGAGTTATCCGAAAAAATAAAGCAGGAAAATGGCCTGCAGAATGCCGTGGAACTGATCCGGGGACGGTTCTCTCGCCCCTGAAGCCGGGGGACGGTTCTTTCGTCCCGGCAAAGGATGATTAGGGGACGGTTCTTGATTAGGGGACGGTTCTCTTGTCTTGGCAAAGGTGATTAGGGGACGGTTCTTTCGTCCCAGATAACGAAACAAAAGAATCGTTCCCTGCGAATGACTTGACAACGAGACAAAAGAACCGTCCCTGGCTTGCCCTGAGAACCGTCCCCCCTGGCTTGTCCCAAGAACCGTCCCCCTGCTTGCCCGGTTTGCTCCAAGAACCGTCCCCTGTTTTCCCCCGTCCCCGGTTTACCCCCGAACCCGAACGAGAACCGTCCCCTGCTTGCCCTCGGTTTGCCCCCGAACCTGAACGAACAAGAACCGTCCCCCTGCTTGACAAATGAATACTTCGGGTGTAGAATTAAATTACTTCGAAGGACGAACTAATTAACGGGCAGCAATGAAGACAAAACTTACCAAAATTCACAGCAGGAATGCAGAGGCGTTCCCGAAAATGAACGGACTGAGTATTTACTGAACAGGGAGGCACACATGGTATATGACATTTCATCGGCAGAACAATTGATATTTCAGGTATTGGATCAATGTCATTTTATGTTCTTTCCGAATCAGTGGATTGACTTTACTATGGATTACTCCAAAAATGAACTGCTGGCGCTTTTGCTGGTTTACCGCAAGGGCGAGACGAACATGAGCGATGTAGCGGATTATATCATGTCTCCGCTGAATACAGCCACCGGGGTGATCGGAAGGCTGGAGAAGCGGGGGATGGTGAGCAGACAGCGCAGTGAACAGGACAAAAGGGTGATGACCGTGGCTCTTTCAGCAGAGGGAAGAAAGGCCGTGAAGCAGTTCTTTGAGGAAGTGAACCAGTGTTTTAAAAAGGTGCTGGGGGTGCTTTCCGCTGATGAAATCGCTTCCGTTCTCCGGGTATTGCAGAAGGCGATTATGGTGTTGAATACGGATTCAGAGGATGGGGCGGTTTCTGAAGAGAAGAAAAAGTCGGTAAGGAAGATTAACATTACCTGAGGCTTTTGCTGTGCGCGTGCAGCAGAGCATCTGTGCAGTATACCATAGGACGGATTTTCCTATGATATGATAAAAGGGTGAGATTGGATCACCCGTTTCTTTTATAGAATACTTCGAGATAAGAATAATTCGAGAGAGGAATTAAAAACAAATCCTGCGTTGATTTTGAGAAAAGAAAAAGGAGAATTCAATGGGAAGAATTATGATATTTACAGGAAAAGGCGGCGTGGGCAAGTCCAGCATCGCAGCGGCCCATGCAGTGAAAGCGGCAGACGAGGGGATGCGCACTCTGCTGATCAGTACAGATATGGCGCATAATCTGGGAGATTTATTTTTACAGCCGGTGGGGAGGGAAGGAGCAGCAGTGGCAGAACGGCTGGATGCGCTGGAGATTGATCCCGAATATGAGATGGAGCATGATTTTCATCACATGATGGAGGCCATCTATGAGATGCTGCCGGCAATCAGGAGCCAGGAAGGCAGCCTTTCCATGATCCCGGGGGTGGAGGAATTGTTTTCGCTGCTGAAGGTAAAGCAGATTTATGAGAGCGGAAAGTATGATCTGATCGTGGTGGACTGTGCACCTACGGGAGAGACCCTGTCCCTGCTGAAATTTCCGGAGCTTGCTTCCTGGTATATGGAAAAATTTTTCCCGCTGGGTAAGGTGGCCATGAAAGTGATGCGGCCCATTGTCAGGCCCCTGTTTCAGATCCAGCTTCCAAATGGCAAAGCAATGAATGATATTGAAAACCTCTATCAGCAGCTAATAGAACTGGATCAATTATTAAAGAACCGGAACATCAGCAGTGTACGTCTGGTAGCGATGCCGGAAAAAATGGTGGTGGAGGAGAGCAAGCGCAATTATATGTATCTGAACCTCTATCATTTTCAAATGGATGGCCTTTACATCAATCGTATCCTGCCGCAGGAAGCGGACGCCGCCTTTTTTACCAGATGGCATCAGCTTCAGGAAGGATATATCAAAGAGCTGGAGGAAGCATTTGGAAATGTGCCGATCTGTCGGATCCCATGGTACGATACAGATCTGAACGGCATAGATGCGCTGCGGAAGCTGGCAGGGGAGACACTGCAGGAGGATCACCTGTTTGATGTGAGGAAGGTGGTCGATGCGGAGACCTACAAGAAGACAGAAAATGGATATGAGTTGTGCCTGTATCTGCCTTTCGCAGAAAAGGATGAAATAGAACTTCATGAGGGAACGATGGAAGTTATATTGAAGATTGGAAATTTTAAGCGTGATATCATGCTGCCGTCTGTGTTATCCAAATACAGGATCAATGGGGCGGAAATGAAGGATCAGACACTGCACATTCATTTTGAATTTGTGGGTCAGTGAGTTTTAAGCCGACCTGGCGCCCGGCGGAGGATGCGGATCTGCCTTGACTGATCAGAGACAGAAAGAAAATAAAAATCTGCTTTGACTGATCGGCGCCCGACAGAGAATGAATATCGGAGTTTTTTTGAAATCGAAGGGAGAAAGAAAAATGGGAAGAAGAGAAGCGATGACAAATCTTATCAGAGCAAAGAAAATGGAATATGATGCGTTGAAGGAATTTCTGCCGCAGGGAATCCGGAAAGAACTGCATGAGATAAAAGGCGGTCTGGCGGATGGGATACGGGAAGTGATGGCGGAGTCTCTAAAGAAGAAACAGAAAGAAGAAAGTAAGATAAAAAAAGTAGAGATTAAGTA
>JAQVCW010000028.1:0-3146 GCA_028689585.1 Lachnospiraceae bacterium
CAGATATCCAGATCACAAAAAGCGTAAACAGTGAACCGGGTGAAGACGGGAAGAAATCATCCGATACGATGGGAATGAAGTATCGTGTGGATTTTGGACTATATGTGACCAAAGGGAGCATTAACTGCCAGTTGGCAGAAAAGACTGGATTCACAGAAGACGATGCGGAAAAGATAAAAGATGCACTCATTTCTTTGTTTGAAAATGACACCTCATCTGCCAGACCGGATGGCAGCATGGAGGTGATCAAGGTATTCTGGTGGAAGCATAACAGTAAAAGCGGGCAGTGCTCTTCGGCAAAAGTACACCGGACGCTGCAGATAAAACGGAAGGATCCAAATGGAATTCCAGCATCGGCGGATGATTATCAGATTTCGGTTGAACCGATTGAAGGGCTGGCGATGGAGGAATATGAAGGTTTATGAGGAAGAAGATTATTTGATGATTTCCGGCATCCAGCATTTTGCGTTTTGCAGGAGACAATGGGCTCTGATCCATATTGAACAGCAGTGGGCGGAAAATGTGCGGACATTTGAAGGGGAGCTGATGCATGAAAGAGCGCATGATGGCGAGCTTACGGAAAAAAGGAAAGATGTTATTATTTCCAGAGGAATGCCGGTTTATTCCAGGACGATGGGAGCTGCGGGGACTTGCGATATTGTGGTGTTCCACAGAGTAAAAGAAGGAATTTCATTATTTAAATACGAGGGTAATTTTGAAATATATCCAATCGAGTATAAAAGAGGACGGCCAAAAGAGACTGACGCGGATCTGCTGCAGTTGGCGGCACAGGCGATGTGCCTGGAGGAAATGCTGAGCTGCTCAATCCAGCGCGGAGCTTTGTTTTACGGTGAAACAAAACGCCGATTGGAAATTGATTTTACTGAAAGGCTGCGAAAACAGGTACAGGACACCTTTGCTGAAATGCATAAGTATTATGAAGCGCGGTATACCCCTAAAGTGAAGTGGACGAAAGCCTGCAATGCATGTTCGCTAAAGGAACTCTGTCTTCCGCAATTAGGGAGACAGAAAAGCGTATCCAGGTATATTGCAGAGCATGTGAATGAAAAGGGGGAAGGATGAGGTGAAGAAACTGCTGAATACCTTATACATTACGTCAGAGGATAAGTACCTGTCTCTGGATGGTGAAAATGTAGTAGTATCGGTAAAAGGAAAAGAAGTGGGACGCGTTCCCCTGCACAATTTGGAAGCTATTGTTACCTTTGGATTTGCAGGGGCCAGTCCGGCACTGATGGGCGGCTGTGCACAGAGAAACGTGGCACTGACTTTTCTGTCTCCCTATGGAAAATACCTGGC
The DNA here is from genome assembly GCA_028689585.1 of Lachnospiraceae bacterium. GTDB lineage: Bacteria > Bacillota > Clostridia > Lachnospirales > Lachnospiraceae > Merdiplasma. Next base: position 1,318 of record JAQVCW010000028.1, read on the forward strand.
TAGCGTAGTCGGAAAGACGAGAGGAAATGTAGTTCTGAGAAAAAAGCAGTACCAGGTGGCCAGTGAGGAACATGCGAGTTTAGCAATTGCAAAAAATTGTATTATGGGAAAAGTATACAATTGCCGCTGGATACTGGAAAGGTCAAAAAGAGATCATCCGCTGCAGGTAGATGTGGAGCAGCTCAAAAATGCTTCCCAAAAGATGCAGGACGCACTATTACAGATATCGATTACAGACGATATAGAAGAACTGAGGGGGAGAGAAGGAGCTGCAGCAACTGTGTATTTTTCTGTATTTCATAATTTCATTTTGCAGCAGAAAGACAGTTTTGAATTTCGGACACGTTCCAGGAGGCCACCGTTAGACCGTGTAAATGCGCTATTGTCATTTTCCTATACTCTGCTGACCAGCATGGTAACCTCTGCGCTGGAAACTGTAGGACTGGATCCAGCAGTCGGATTTATGCATGGTGACCGTCCGGGCAGAAATTCGCTGGCACTCGATATGATGGAAGAACTGCGTCCGGTGCTCGCAGATCGTTTTGTAGTGATGCTCATTAATAAAAGAATCGTGACAGCGAATGATTTTTCAGAAAAAGAGGATGGTGCTATTTTACTGACAGAGGAAGCCAGGAAAATGGTTTTATCAGAATGGCAAAAGAGAAAGCAGATAGAAATAACACATCCATTTTTGGATGAAAAAGTGGCCTGGGGACTGGTACCCTATATTCAGGCGATGCTATTGTCCAGATATTTGCGCGGAGATATAGAAGAATATCCACCGTTCTTTTGGAAGTGAGGATTGGAATGTTAATATTGATCACTTATGATGTCAATACGGAAGATGCAGCAGGCCGGACCCGTTTACGAAAAGTAGCAAAGCAGTGTGTCAATTACGGAACAAGGGTGCAGAATTCTGTATTCGAATGTAACGTAGATACAACGCAGTGCAGGATGCTAAAAGAACTGCTGACGGATATTATTGATAAAGAAAAGGACAGTATCCGCATATATTATCTCAATGAAAAAAGCAAACAGAAAATAGAATGCATGGGAGTAAAGCGGGGAATTAATGTAAACGAGGCACTGATATTTTAGTGCGAATGGGAAGCTATCATAAAATCCAGGCAGACTCGCACTCAAAAATGTGAGAAAAATGTAATAGAGAAAGATGGAATTAAAGGTTTTATGTTATATTGTGTAATATGAATTGTGAAATATGAATAAAAAGCAATTATGCACAAGGGAGAAAGTTGGGCATAATTGGTGTCGTTCCCCTTGCGGGAACGGGGATTGAAATTGGTCGGAGCGAATGATCCGTCCCTTGGAAAAAAGTCGTTCCCCTTGCGGGAACGGGGATTGAAATTCCGGATACGATCTGGGGGAGAAAATTTTACAGGTCGTTCCCCTTGCGGGAACGGGGATTGAAATATTTAATCCAAATCCATAGGACCACTTTCCATCGTCGTTCCCCTTGCGGGAACGGGGATTGAAATGCCTCTGATCATAAGTCTGGAGACGAAACGTTTTCGTCGTTCCCCTTGCGGGAACGGGGATTGAAATACACATAAAATAAATAGTGTGTAAGAGGTGATTATGTCGTTCCCCTTGCGGGAACGGGGATTGAAATTGTATGATTGCCTCACGTCCTGCCCCTTTTACCAGTCGTTCCCCTTGCGGGAACGGGGATTGAAATATTCCATCTACTCGCATAGTTCCCGCACCATCCGCGTCGTTCCCCTTGCGGGAACGGGGATTGAAATCCGGAGTATGATGTGACCGGCTTGGACAGATCTTGTCGTTCCCCTTGCGGGAACGGGGATTGAAAT
>JAQVCW010000028.1:3246-48560 GCA_028689585.1 Lachnospiraceae bacterium
TGTCGTTCCCCTTGCGGGAACGGGGATTGAAATCTTCGTTGCGTGGTAATTATTTTTCAGCACCTTGTCGTTCCCCTTGCGGGAACGGGGATTGAAATCAACAGAAGAACTGCTCAAAATGATTGGGCCAGATGTCGTTCCCCTTGCGGGAACGGGGATTGAAATTACGATCAGTGCCCTCTTAAGAATCCGTTTTACTGTCGTTCCCCTTGCGGGAACGGGGATTGAAATTTTTTATCTACGGTGGAATCCCAAATTTCAGCAGTCGTTCCCCTTGCGGGAACGGGGATTGAAATCGACATTGCTATCCGCTGGCATCCAAATGCTTCAGGTCGTTCCCCTTGCGGGAACGGGGATTGAAATCTGGATGTGCGAACGCAGAGATGCGGAGAACTAACGTCGTTCCCCTTGCGGGAACGGGGATTGAAATAGAGGTACAGGATAGGGAAAGGCAGCACCATGAGGGTCGTTCCCCTTGCGGGAACGGGGATTGAAATTCTTGAACTACTGAAGGAGCAGAAGAAGTACATGGTCGTTCCCCTTGCGGGAACGGGGATTGAAATTTCCCGGAACATCACAGTTACCTTGAGCCATGTCGTTCCCCTTGCGGGAACGGGGATTGAAATTCCATCACATCGGACCTGGAGCAGGGCGGACATGGTCGTTCCCCTTGCGGGAACGTGGATTGAAATTTAGTAGTCATATGTTCCGTCTCCTTCCTCGAGTGTCGTTCCCCTTGCGGGAACGTGGATTGAAATCATCCGAAGATATGCCAATGTAACAGCAAGAACGTCGTTCCCCTTGCGGGAACGTGGATTGAAATAAAATATCTGAAAGATGGTACTAAAACAGAAGGCGTCGTTCCCCTTGCGGGAACGTGGATTGAAATTCTTCCATAATCTCCAGATCCGTGGTGTGTGTGTCGTTCCCCTTGCGGGAACGTGGATTGAAATTTTAAAGACTACAATGCAGAAATTCAAAAAATAGTCGTTCCCCTTGCGGGAACGTGGATTGAAATCAGACTTTATGAAGTAGGTGAGAAGTATGAGCATGGTCGTTCCCCTTGCGGGAACGTGGATTGAAATTCCCTCCTCCGGTTCCCACTCCGTGCAATATTCGGTCGTTCCCCTTGCGGGAACGTGGATTGAAATTGGAATGCCAGATCAGGGGCCAGACCATTACAAGTCGTTCCCCTTGCGGGAACGTGGATTGAAATCAGTATCTTCTGCCTGTACCAAAACTTTTCCGGGTCGTTCCCCTTGCGGGAACGTGGATTGAAATACTTTATTCAACATCAAAATATCAAATATCGTTTGTCGTTCCCCTTGCGGGAACGTGGATTGAAATCAGAGATGCTATCTCTGTCTTTTTCTGTGAAATGGTCGTTCCCCTTGCGGGAACGTGGATTGAAATAGCATGGCCGCTGAATTGCGATATGCTTCGCCTGTCGTTCCCCTTGCGGGAACGTGGATTGAAATATAGACGTATTCCTGATCTGGTCTGGTTCCCCAGGTCGTTCCCCTTGCGGGAACGTGGATTGAAATCTTGAATGTTGTATATTCAATACCAAATTTACAGTCATTCCCCCTTGACCTACAGGGGAGCAAGAGAACCTTTTCAGAGCCCTCCTGTGGGCGGCGGGCAAATCCTGCCTCAGTGGGGGGCTCTCCCTCACTGAAATGATATCAGGATATTGTGGATTGACTGCAGTGTCCTTTTTTTGATCTGGAAAAGCTTTTTTTGATCCGGAAAAGCTCTTGTTGACAAGCGGCGTCAGCGGCTGTAAAGTTATGAATAAGTAATATAGTGGATTGCAGAGGAGCGCAGTGATAAGGCATCTTCCCAACTTTGTTGGGTTCCTCCTTACCACAGGTTTGCCAAGGATGACAAACCTGTGGTAAGGAGGACAAACCTTGCAGCAGGAACGCGGAGGCGTTACTGAATATACTCCTCCAGGAAAGGCAGATTACCATGTCACCAGTCACAAATGATGCTGTGAAGCCCCAGGAAAGAAATGAAGAAGATTCCCCCGCCAGAGGGCTGTCCAGCCCTCTGTTTGATATTATTCCGCCTAAGTTTTTCTCGCCGTTATCTTCACCCAACCGGCTTGTTTACTGGGATTGTATTCACAAGCTGTTTTCGGTGATGGATACGCAGCTTTCGTTCGGAATTGAACGTGAAATACTGGCGGATGAACTGCAGTTTTATTTTGAGCAGAATCAGGCGGCGGAATTTGAAGAAGCGGAGCTGGCGGCTGCGGATCCAAGAAAAAAGGCGAATGAGATGCTGCGGCTGCTGGAGAATTTCGGCTGGATTGAGGTGGAGACGGATAAAAGCTATGTTCAGCGGGTGAATTTCCATGACTATGCGGTCAATATCATCAAGACACTGTTAGAAATTTCCGATGGAAAAAAGGTGGAATATCAGGGATACATCTATTCAATCTATGGGCTTGTTAAAGAGAGCGAAGGAGATCCGGCAGCCATTCTGGTGCAGATACGGGAGCAGACGGATCTGCTGATCACGGGTCTGAAAAACTTAAATTCAAATATTAAACATTATATTGATGAACTTACCAGGCATAAGACCGTGGCGGAGATCATGAATGCGCTGTTTAATGACTACATTACCAATATTGTGGATAAGGCATATCATCGGCTTCGCACCTCGGATAATGTATCGAAGTTTCGGCCGGAAATCATAGAGCGTCTGGAGGCGCATGGCAGGAGTAAAACTTATCTGTCGAAGACTGCAGAAGCGTTGGCAAAAATAAAGGAAATTTCATTGGAAAAGGCAGAAGAGCTGACCTATCAGTATCTGCATGAGATCATTGAGGCATTTCGCAGCATGGATGATATTCTGATGGAAATTGACCAGAAAAACACCCAGTATCAGCGGGCTGCAATCAACAGAGCCAAATTTCTGCTGGCCGGAAGTGAAGATGTGCGGGGGCAGCTTAAGGAAATCCTTCTGTATATGAACGAGAAGGTGAATGATCGGAGTTTGGATTTAAATGGGATCTATGAATTGGAATATATGGATGAACTGGTGCGTCTGTTCGGCAGCAGTTTTTTAGATGAAAAGTCTTTTTACAGTCCGGCTGAGGGAAAAAAGGAATTTCATCCCCAGGAGCTGAGTATGCCTCAGCCGGATCTGGTTCTGAGGCAGGAAAAGCTGAAACGTATGACAGAGAAGATGCAGAAAATCCTGAGTCCGGAGCGGATTGACAGCTATGTGAAAGCCCAGATGGGAGAGCGCAGGCTGATGCGGGCATCGGAACTGCCCCTGCAGAGTGTGGAGGATTTCATGAAAATTATCTATATCCGCCTATATGGAACCCGTAAGAATATGATCTACCGGATACAAAAGGAGACGAATTTGATCCATAAATACGAGGAATACAGTTTTCCGGATTATACGATTCAAAAGAAGGAGAAGTAAAAAATGAATTTGCTGGAAGGTATGCTGCAGCGAGACCAGGAGGAATTTCGCAGGATCTGCAATAAGCTCATTAATGTCTGCTTTTTATGTAAACAGAATGAGGCGGCCAGGTCTGACTATTATTTTGTTCTGAAATATAAAGAAAAGTTTGAAAACCTGCTGGGCACACTTGGGTATCGAATCGAGATCAATGAAGAGTATGGGGTGATTCAGGTCACCAATGGGCTGAATACAAACCGACAGAATTTGAAATTATATGATTCGATTATTCTGCTGCTGCTTCGGATCTTATTCGATGAGAAGAAACGAGAATTGTCCATGTCGGATGAGGTGATCGTAAATCTGGGTGATATTCAGGATAAATTTCTGAGTCTGAAAATACGGGATAAAATGATTGACAAGACAACCATGGGAAATGCCCTGCGCATGCTGCGAAGATATCAACTGGTAGAGCTTCTGGACAGCGACCTGAAGAATGAAGAATCCCGTATCCTGATCTACAGTTCAATCTTGATGGCGGTGCGTGTGGAGGATATCAAAAAGGTCTATGAAAAAATAGAGATCTATCGAAAGGGGAAGCAGACCGATGAAGAAACTGACCAGACTGAAATTGATTAACTGGCATCGATTTTCGGATGTAACCATTGATTTTGGTGACTCCACCCTGATTTCGGGAGAAAATGGAGCGGGTAAATCCACACTGCTGGATGCCATCCAATATGTCATTACCTGTTCTGCGAATCATTTTAACAAGGCAGCTCATGAAAATGGAAAACGGAAGCTGACCGGATATATTCGGTGTAAAACAGGGCGGGAACATCATCCTTATGAACGCACGGGCGAGATCAGTGCGCACATTGCCATGGAGTTTTATGAGGAGAGCAAGAAGCGGTACTTTATCGTGGGAGCGGTGATCGATTCTGCCACAGAAGGGCAGGAGACAGCAGCGAGGTATCTGATGGATAACTGCATGCTGGAGGATGAGCTGTTTCTGGAGGGAAAACGCCCGAGAACCATCACCGAATTTCGCACTTATAATAATAAAAAGATCAAAACCTTTGCAAAGACCAACGCAGAAGCGAAACGCATGATGAAGCAGCGCTTTGGCAGAATTGAAGATAAGTTCTTTCAATTAATTCCAAAAGCACTGGCGTTTAAGCCGATTGATGATATTAAGGACTTTGTCTATTCCTATGTGCTGGATGAAAAAGAAGTGAACATCGATACGCTGCGGGAAAATGTACGAAGCTATCAGGAGCTGGAAAAAACGCTGGACGGAGTCAGGCGGAGAATAGAAAAATTAAAAGAGATCGAACAGCATTATAAAGCGGTCACCGACTGCATTCACGCGGATCGGATGTATGAATACTATCTGGCACAGGCGGATCTGAATATCGTGGAGGAACAGATTTATACCCTGTCAGAGAAAATCAGGACGGAGCAGTACCGGTATACGGAGCTGACGGGAGCAAGAAACGATCTTCAAAAGGAATTTAATAATAAAAATGATATTTATACCACCCTTCTGGTGGAAATGCGGCAGAACAAAGAGTATCAGGCCCTGGAGGAACAGAAAAAACAATTAAATGCTCTGGAGGAAAAGCAAAACGAACAGGCAGAGGAACGCAGGCGGCTGCTTGCCAGCGGAAAGCTTGCGCTGCAAAAGGCAAACTATCTGCTTCAGATCAGGGATATTGATACCTGTATGGTACGGTACGAAGAGCTGCTCCACCATTTGAAAGACACAGAAGATGTGGTGGCGGCGAACGAACTGGTCAATCAGGTGATTCAGTATAAAAAAGAGATGTATAAAAAACTGCAGCAAAAACAACTGGAGATTCAGGGAGAGCTGGCCGGAATCGCTGCGGACAAGCTGGAGGTAAAACACAAGATTCAGAAACTGGAACGGCAGCGTTTTTCCTATCCGCCTGCGGTGGAGCTGCTTCGTGACAAGATACAGCAGGAATTTCTGCGGATTGGGCGCACTGCGGAACCGAAGATTCTGTGTGAACTGCTGGAGATCGCAAATGAGAAGTGGAGAAATGCGGTGGAAGGGTATCTGAATACTCAGCGTTTCTATGTTCTTGTGGAACCGGAACATTTTGATATTGCTCTGGGCATCTATGAAAAGCTGCGAAAAGAACGAAAAGCATATGGAGTCGGGCTGATTAACACAGGGAAGCTGGATGCCTATGAGACAACCCCGGGAGACAGCCTGGCATCTATGGTGGAGACAAAAAATCTGTCTGCAAAACGATATATCAATATGGTTCTGGGAAAAGTACATCTTTGCAGCCGGGTGGATGATCTGAAAAAATATGAGATTTCCATTACAGCGGAATGCATGAGGTATCAAAATCATGTGGCGAATGCCATCAAACCGTCCGTTTATGAGGTTCCCTTTATCGGGAAAAATGCAGTGCGAATTCAGCTCATGCAGGCAAAAGAGGAACAGAAAGTGCTGGATATCCGGGAGACAGAGCAGAAAAAGCGGGAAAGCAGTATTTTGAAAACGATGGATCATCTGGATTCAGAGGCAGATGTGGATGTGAAATACCGTCTTTCTATTCTTTCCGAGTGTAAACGGACAGCGATCGCAATTGAAAAATGCAGGGAAGAAATCAAACAACTGCAGATGCATTCCACATTGATTGAAAAGCAGATTCGGGTAGAGGAGCTTCAGGAAGAATGTAAGATATTACAAAGCAATCTATCGAAGAAGGATCGGGAAATCGGTTCCTGCGAGGCAAATATAGACACGGCCAGACAGGCGGTGCAGGATGCGGCAGCAGTTCAGACAGCAAAACAGGGATTGGCGGCGAAGCTTTCTGCGGAAGCGGGCGGGGAAGCTCTGATCTGGAAACGGGATTATGAAAAGCTGACTGCAGACAAGACCTTCGAGCGGTTCTATTCTAACTTTGACCGTCGGCGCAAGGCGAATCATACCAATAAAGAGAATGCGGATGAGAAAATGCGATCGGCTATGGTGGAGTACAAAACAGCATTTGATTTTGGCGCAGGCGCTGTCTACGAGGCATATCCGGAATATGCGGCTGTTCTGGACCGGCTGGTGACTTCAGAGCTCTTAAGCTATGAAGACAAAGTAACGAAAGCGCGCATGTCCGCAGAAGAAGAATTCCGGGAGCAGTTTCTTTCGAAGCTGCAGGAAAATATGAAGCAGGCTCAGGGGGAATTTAAAGAGCTGAACAAAGCTCTGCGGGACATTGCCTTCAGCAATGAAAGGTATGAATTTCTGTTTTTGCCCAGCAGGAGATACAGCAAATATTATGAGATGATCATGGACGATTTCAACGTGGTACAGGGGGAATCTATCTTTGCCGGGATTTTTCATGAAAACCATAAAGAGGTCATTGATGAACTTTTTTCCAGACTGGCGCTGGATCAGGACAATGGAACCAGGACGCTGGACGAATTTACCGATTACCGCACTTATATGGATTACGATATCAAGATTCTTCACGAAGATGGAAACTATTCTCTTTATTCAAAGGTATGTGAAGAGAAAAGCGGCGGAGAGACACAGACACCTTTTTATGTGACAGTGGCGGCCTCTTTTGTGCAGCTCTACAGCAATAATATGGGCGGGGAAGCCATCGGTCTGGTGATGTTCGATGAGGCATTCAACAATATGGATGATGAGCGGATTGGCGGTGTGCTGGAATTTTTGAATCGTCTGCCTCTGCAGATGATCATCGCCGCGCCGCCGGACAAAATCCAGTATATTGGACCGAAAATGGAAGAAACCCTGCTGGTGATGACAGATGAAAAGGTGAGCTACGTGGAGGAATATCGCTATGATGCCATTAGAAAAGAAAATCCTGAATCAACTGCTGGATACGTATGAACGGAGCAAACTGTCCAGGGGTGAAAATAAGGTGGCAGTGCATATTTCTTATGCATTTCAGAAGAAAAATATACCGGAATATTTTGATGAAAGTTCTATGGTTTATGAAGAGATCCATGCTATGCTAAGACAACTGGAAGCGCGCGGCTTCCTGACCATCGAATGGAAAAACAATAAAGTGAATCACATTGTCCGGAAAGTTATTTTATGCGAAGATTCCATTTCAGAAGTTTATCAGTATATGAAGCGCATACCGAAAATGGATGCGGAGGAGACTGCGCTGAAGCTGCTGGAAACCCTGGAAAAGCCGGATTTGGCTCAGGCGTCTGCCTCCTTTGTTCACCGCATGGCGGAGCGGATTCGGGAAGGAAAAACGGTAAAGGAGTATCTGGATATCACCAATCCGGAAGAAATAAAGGAGCTGGTGAATGCCCTGAATCAGACAGAGCGAAACGGAGAGGAATGCTTTCTGCGGGAATTTTCGATTCGCCTTTTTCATGACAGCAAGCGTTTTGAACAGCTATCCTCAAAAATCTGCAGGATTATCCGGGAGGAAATTTCGGAATATGAGAGCCTGGAAAATGACGCGCTTTTATCGGAATATCAGATCTACCGCACACCAAGCTATGTGTATCTGAAGGGCGATGTGCGGCTGGAAATGAATGGACAGCAGATCCGGGTGAATGCATTCCCAGAGGGATTTGGATTTGCGCTGAATAATCAAAATCTGGGTGAAATCCGGATGATGGGTGGGGAAGGAATGGCGGCTGCGGAAATCGAGTCGGTATACACCATCGAAAATCTGACCACATTTTTTCGCTTCCATCAAAAAAACAGCCTGATTCTCTACCTTGGCGGATACCATAATCATGTGCGCAGAGCTTTTCTGAAAAAGATATATGAGACCTTTCCCAATGCCGGATACTATCATTTTGGCGATATTGATGCGGGCGGATTTCAGATTTATTATCATTTAAAGGAAAAGACAAACATACCATTTGCCCTGTACCGGATGGATACAGAGACTTTGAAAAACTATGAAGAGTACGGGAAAAAGCTGACGGAGAATGATAAGATCAGACTGAAAAAACTGCGGGATACCAAAATGGGAAGTGAAGAAAAGGAATGTGCGGACTATATGCTGGCGCATAATGTAAAGCTGGAGCAGGAGTGCGTGCAATTCTACGTTCCGTAGGTTGTGCAGAAGATGAGATACCCCTAAAATGGATAGAGTATAAAAAAGCACAGCAAAAAGGCGCATGATGTGCTGTATGCATACTGCAATCGTCATGGTTTCATGGAAAAAAGAGTGTAATATTTAACAATCGCATCTGAAGCAAAAGCAGCAGAGGGAATGAGGAGAGATGGAAAAAGGGAAGACAGGGAACGGAATAAGAATAAGAGAAATAAGGGCAGCAGATAATTCTAAAATAGAAAATGTCATCCGAACATGCCTCATAGAGTTTGGTGCAGATCATGAAGGGACTGCATGGGCAGATCCGGATCTTGGGCGCTTTTCGGAAATTTATAATAAACCTGGCTTTTGCTATTGGGTGGCAGAGGAGGAAAACGGAGAAATTCTTGGTGGTGCCGGGATTGGCGGTCTGACAGATACAATCTGTGAGCTGCAGAAAATGTACTGTCTTCCCAGGGCAAGGGGAACCTGGATCAGTCATAGACTGATGGATACGGCGCTTTGCTATGCCAAAGAGTATTATGAGCAGTGCTATCTGGAAACATTGGAAAATATGACAGCAGCACAACGGTTTTATGAAAAATATGGTTTTGCGCGTGTGCCGGAGCCGATCGTAGAGACAGAGCATTTTGCATGCGAGGTCAGATATCTGAAAAAGCTGCATGACGGTGAAAAAGTCTCGGAAAGAGCGGAAGCTACGATGTTTAATTTACAAGAATTTTCTGATACACAGAAAACAGACGTTGCGCAGAAAACAGACGTTGTGCAGAAAACAGACGTTGCACAGAACACAGTTATTGCAGAGAAAACAGACGTTGCACAGAAAACAGACGTTGCGCAGAACACAGACATTGCGAAGAGCACAGACGTTGCACAGAACATAGTTATTGCAGAGAAAACAGACGTTGCGAAGAAAACAGACGTTGCACAGAACACAGACAATGCACAGAATACAGTCACTGTACAGCAGACATTTGGGCAATTCCAGTTGTCTCCCTCTATTAAAGAAGCACTGACACTGCTTGGATATCTGACGCCCACACAGATTCAGCAGGAAGCGATCCCCGCGATCCTTTTGGGGAAGAATGTGGTGGGGAAATCGCAGACAGGCAGCGGAAAGACTGCGGCATTTGGGATTCCGATCTGCGAACAGATTGACTGGGAGGAATATCTTCCTCAGGCGCTGGTCCTGGAGCCCACCAGAGAGCTGGCAGTGCAGGTACAGGAGGAGATCTTTCAGATCGGCCGAAAGAAACGGATCAAAGCGCCGGTTGTCTTTGGCGGGATGCCGGTGGATAAGCAGGCGATCACGTTGAAGCAGCGGAGCCATATTGTGATCGGCACGCCGGGGCGTGTCATTGATCATATGAAACGCGGAAATCTGAACCTGGATCAGGTGAGAATGCTGGTGATTGATGAGGCGGATCTGATGCTGGACATGGGATTTCTGGAGGATGTGGAATATATCATAAAAAATACGGGAGGCATGAAAAGGCCGCAGATCCTGTTATTTTCCGCCACATTAGAGGAGCAGATCCAGAAGCTGATTGACGCATATATGGATTCACCGGAATATATTGAGATCGCATCTGATTTTGTGACAGCAGAAGGGATTGAACAGATGGCATATCAGGTGGAGCAGGAGGATAAATTTGAGGCATTCCTGCAGCTTTTGATGCTTGAAAATCCGGGAGATGCCATTATTTTCTGTGATACCAGAGAAATGGTGAATACGCTGTTTCAGAAATTAAGACGGAAGAGGATTCGCTACGGGATGCTGCACGGGGGCATGGAGCAGAGGGATCGGCTGTATGCCATATCGGATTTCAGAAAAGGAATTTACCACTATCTGATTACTACGGATGTGGCAGCGCGGGGAATTGATTTCCCGGATATTACCCATGTGTTCAATTATGATTTTCCGACAAAAAAGGAAAATTATGTGCACCGGATTGGCCGGACAGCCAGAAATGGCAGGACGGGAAAGGCCATCAGTCTGGTGAGTGAATACGAACTGCACTATAAGAAAGCGGCGGAGGACTATATCGAACTGGAAATTCCGATAAAAACACTGCCGGATCATGAGGAAATCCAACTGACAAAACAGGCATTTCAGAAAAAGCAGAAGGAAAAGGTGGTTCTAAAAAAGCAGAAGGGCGAAGTATTTAATGAAACAATTACAAAGCTCTCCATTGGCGGCGGCAAAAAGTCGAAGCTGCGGGCCGGTGATGTTGTAGGAACGATCTGTGCACTGCCCGGACTTTCTCAGGAGGATATAGGTGTAATCGATGTACGGGACAGCATTACCTATGTGGAAATATTTAATGCGAAGGGGCCGCAGGTGGCGGAGGAACTGCAGAAAAAACCGATCAAGGGGAAGCTGCGGAAAGTAAAGATTATGTTATGAAAAGAAATAAAAATTTAAGAGATTCTACGACATTACACACGATGTACATGTTGTGGAATCTCTTGTTTTTTTGAAAAACAAAAATAAAAAGCCATTTCATTTACTGCGTAACAATGTTGCGCAATGAGCGGAAAGAAAAGGAAATGATAGCAAAATACCAATAAAATAGAGAAAAACATGTGGATAAAATTAGTAAAAATTAACAATTTACGTAACTTTGTTACTCAAATAAGATGTGAAATATAAGAAACATTTCGTAAACAATATTAAAAAAATAAAATGTGAAAGAGGAAAAGCAGATGAGAGTAGGATATACTGGATGGACCTGGATTTCGAACGAAAGAGACCACTGGAAGCCAATTAATGACCGCCACAAAGAAAACTTCGAGCAGTTTCTTCGGGAGGTTTCAGATCTTGGCTATGAGACTGTGGAGAATTTTAACTGGATTGCGGATTATTATGGAGATGATATAGAGGGATTTAAACAGACAGTTTTGAAATATAACCTCAAGTTTGAAAATTTGTATTTTTATTTCAGTAATGATCCGGAAAAAGATTATCTGGAGGCTGAAAAATATTTAAAGTTTATGAAACAGGTGGATGCTCATTATATGAACATGCAGGGGGTAATGTGGGAAGACAGACCATTTGTAAGACCCTTTGATGAGAAGAGAATTAAGGAATACGCAGAGCTGTCGAATAAAATAGGGAGGCTGTGTAAGGAATACGGTGTAAAGGCGTGCATGCATCCACATTCCAATACGGCAGTATTTAAAAAAGAAGAAATAGATTATTATATGCAGCATGCTGATCCGGAATACGTGTACTTGTGCGTGGACACCGCACATACCACATTGGCTGGCATCAATGCACCAGAGCTTGTCCGGGAATATGGAAAACGCATTGGGTATATGCATTTGAAAGATCTGGATCCGGACAGTTCATTGAATCCGGAATGGCCAATGAAGCGTTTTCGGCCTCTTGGCTATGGATGCATTGATTTTAAGGGAGTAGTGCAGGAATTAAGAAAAGCAGGATATGATGGAATTCTTTGCGTAGAACTGGATTATCAGCCGGTCTGCAATTATCGCTCGGCACAGATCAGCAGAGACTATATCCATAATGTATTGGGATTGTAAAGCGCATGAGACAATATCGGAGGGTGTAATGCCGGGAAAAGTTACAATGGAAGAAATAGCAAGATTAGCGGGAGTATCGAAAGCAACAGTTTCCAGAGTATTGAATCAAAAACCTGGTGTTGGAGAGAATACCCGTAAACGTGTGATAAAACTGATCGGTGAGCTGGAATATGACTCAGATGACAGACTGCCAGGTTTGGCAGCAAAAATGCGAATGAAAAATATTGCATTAATCATTCCAGATATTACGAATCCATTTTTTGGAGAAATGGCAAGAACAATCGGCTTGAAGCTGAACGAGAAAGGATATTCACTGCTTCTTGGAGACAGTATGTTTCTGACGGAAATGGAGGCGAAATGGATACGCGAATTTGTATCAAAAAAGGTGGATGGCATCATTCTTGCACCGGTATCAGGAAAGGTTATGAAAGAACATGATCTGATGAGAAAATTTCATATACCGTGTGTGTTTTTGGACAATTATATCGAAGATATTCCAAACTGCGGAGTGGTGGCAACGGACAACGAGCTGGCGATTTATACGGCATGCGAATTTCTGATTAAAAGAGGGGTCAGAAAAATTGCATATATAGGCGGTAAATCGAAAACAGGAGTTTCTTATGACCGTTTAAAAGGATATATGTCAGCAATGCAGCAGTACAATATTGAATATCAAAATGAACTGGTCAAAGTGGGAAGCTATACTGTTGAAAGCGGCTACAAAGCCATTCTGGAGTTAAAAAGTGCGGGAGTTGAATTTGAAGCAGTGATATGTGCGAATGATCTGATGGCATTAGGTGCAATGAATGCTTTAAAAGAACTTTCTTATAAAATTCCGGAGGATATACAGGTGATCGGATATGATAATATGTTTTTTTCCCAGTATCTAACGCCGGCATTGAGCACATTGCAGCACCCGATTATAGAAATGGGAAACAGAGCAGCAGAATTTATAATAAAGGGAATTGAAGAATATCCCAATAATTCAGGAATGGTAAAATTGAAAACGAGACTTTTATTAAGACAATCCACAAAATAAGGAGGATTCCAATGAGAAAGACTGGGCTGCTGAATACGGAGCTAATTGCAGCAATTTCAAGGATAGGCCATACACAGTACATGATTATCAGTGATGCCGGCCTGCCGGTACCAGAAGGGGTAAAGGTCATTGATCTGGCATTAAAACCAGGACTGCCATCTTTTCGTGATACGTTAGAAGCAGTATTGAGTGAATTGGTTATTGAACATTACTATTTGGCGGAAGAGATAAAAACAAAGAATGCTTTACTGGATCAGACCTTGACTGGAATGATTGATAAAAAAGACTGTGACTATATCTCTCACGAGCAGTTAAAGGAAATGTCAAAGACTTCAGAAGTTATTGTTCGCACAGGAGAAACTTCGCCTTATGCAAATATAGTATTAGTAGCCGGAGTGAATTTTTAATTGTACATAAGCAGGTGATAAGGATGGGGTTAACGCAGTCTTCAGCAGTAATTGTTTTGTTATTTGTAACGTTTCTCTGGGGCTCCTGGTTTCAGGCGGTAAAGCATACAGGAGATTACCCGATATATGTGTTTCTGAACTGGATGTTTTTTTTCTCGGTTTTCATTGTGTGGGGAGCAATTTTCATTTTTCAAAAGCAGATGATTCCCCGGGGCGTCATTTATGAAATATCATCTGATCCGGTCAGAGCACTCATTGTTTTTATTTGCGGGGGTATCTATGCAGTCGGAATGCAGATACAACTGTCTGCGGTCAGCAGAGTAGGGCTGATCTTATCAAGCTCTATTACATCTACCTGCTCCATACTGAGCGGTGTTATCGTTTCAGCAGTATTAGGCGGAGTGCCGGATGGTGCATCCATCGTTATGATAATGCTGTCGGCAGTTCTTTTAATTGCAGGAACTATTGTATGCCAGGTATCCGGTTCCATGCGGGATAAAGATACAAATAAAGCGAAGCAGGAAAAAAAGAGTGCCGGAAGAAGGGACATCCTATTATTAATATTTGTTGCAGCCGTACTTCAGCCATTCTTTTCTGTGGCCTCTTCAATCGGACTTAGAACAGAACTTCGTCCTGACGGCTTTTCCTCATTCACATGCATGGGCATTCTGTGTTTGGGAGCTTTCGCAGGAACCACAATCTTTTCGGGCATCATGATTACAAAGGCGAAAGAATGGGACAAGGTTTTTCATCCGAACATTAAGGTTTCGCTGATTATCGGAATGGCTGTTATATCTGCATTTTGTCATTTTGGGGGAAATTTACTGAATGCAGTTGCTTCACCAGTCGTAAGTGTTGTTATCGCAACAGGAATTGGCTACTCCTATGGGATCTGGTCATATTTATGGGGGATGATTTATGGAGAGTTTTCTGGTGCGAAGAAAAAAACGCTTTTTGTATTGGGAATAGGATTACTGCTTTTTATAGCAGGAATTGTGATCCTGACACTAAATATTGTATGAACATAATTGTGTAATGGCAGAAAGAATTGCGGAAAGGAGGATAATCAGCAATTAGTTCATACGAAACAAGCATATCACATTAAAACAAATATAAAGGAGAAGGTATCTTATGAAGAAGAAAATATTAGGGGTATTGGGTTTAGCAGCTTTAACACTTGCAGTAACAGCAGGAAGTGCATTTGCAAGTGACACGGAAGTATTGAAGGTTGGGTTAAGTTTTGTTTCCTTAAACTTTCCGTATTATGTGAGAATGTATGATCAATTTATGGCGGATGCGGAAGAAAATGGCTGGGAGGTATCTTTTGTAGATGGTAATCTGGATGCAACCACGCAGCTAAATGGAATGCAGGATCTGGTAAATGACGATGTGGACGTAATGGTTGTCAGTACGTGGTATATCGATGCAATGGAAGATGTTTTCCAGCAGTGTGCAGACAAAGATATTCCTGTATTTATTATCGGAAATACAGAAAATCCGGAAAATATTAATGATTTAATTGTTTATGCCTGTGGCACGGAGCATTATGCGGCAGGGCATCTGGGAGGCACTTATTTTTCCACATATCTGGATGGAATGGGTAAGGATTCCCTGAACATGGCTATTATGGTTGGATCTACGGAACAGATGAAAGCGCGTGGACAGGGATTTGTGGATGCATTGGAGGAAAATGGAATTTCTGTTAATGTGCTGAATGATTATGATGTAAGTACGCGGGAAGATGCCATGGCCAGCGGAGAAGATGCATTAACGACATATTCTGATATTGAATTGTTTTACGGTGTAAGTGCACAGGGAGCTTTAGGAGCATATGATGCTACGGTAGGGGCAAATAGAACGGAAGTTATGGTGTTTGGATATGATGGTGAAGATGAAGAGATGGAAGTGATTGATAAAGGTGAAAACTATATCGGAACGATCACTCAGGCTCCGGATGTAGAAGCGTCTACGACGGTAGAGTACATTAAAAAATATCTTGCAGGAGAAACATTTGATAAGATTGTGCCGATTTCCGCAGGAATATACTGCAAAGATGGACAGTTGACAGCAGAAGAGGTTGAGGCAGCAGCAGCGAAATAAAAAATGTATGGATTGCGTGCCGCTCATTTACAAACAGTAAAAAAGCGGTACGCTTTTTGCAAACGAGAAAGTTTGAATGCAATACCGGAAGATATTTGGGGTGCATATGGTTAGAAAGGCGGCTTTTATGGGAATAACGGCAGAGAACATACTGGAATTAAAAAAAATAAATAAATCGTTTCCTGGTGTAAAAGCATTATCTGATGTGGATCTGGAATTAAGAAAAGGAGAAGTACTTGCTTTAGTGGGGGAAAATGGTGCCGGAAAATCTACATTGATGAAAATCCTGTCTGGTGCATATAAAAAAGACAGTGGCTCTATTATTTTTGACGGGCAGGAGGTTGATATTCAATCGCCTATCCATTCGGAAGAACTGGGAATTGCAATCATATATCAGGAATTGAACCTGATTCAGAGAGTATCGGTTGCAGAAAATATTTATCTTGGCAGATATCCTAAAAAAAATGGGATTGTCCAGTGGCAGAAAATGTACAGCGATTCGGAAAAACTGATCAGAGAACTTGGACTGGATATTAATGTGAAATCCATGCTGCGAGAATTAAGTTTAGCACAGCAGCAATTAGTAGAAATCGTGAAAGCTGTAAGCACGAATGCCAAGGTTGTTATTATGGACGAACCTACTTCTTCCTTGTCGCAGAGTGAGACAGAAATACTTTTTGGCATTATAAAAAAATTAAGGAGCAAGGGAACCTCCATTATTTTTATTACGCATAGACTGGATGAAATATATGAAGTATGTGATAGAATGTCAATTTTACGGGATGGCTGCTATATTGGTTCAAGAGAAGTAAAGGATATATCAAAAAATGAAATGATTGAAATGATGATCGGAAGGAAACTGACAAATCAATACCCGGTGAGAGATACTCAAATAGGAGAGGTGGTATTTGAGGTAAGACACCTTGCAGACGGTGATAATAAAGTAAAGGATGTATCATTTCAGGCTCATGCAGGGGAGGTTCTTGGATTTGCAGGTCTGGTGGGGGCCGGAAGAACCGAGACGATGCGCCTGATCTTCGGTGCTGATAAAAAAACAAGCGGTGAAATTCTGATCCATGGAAAACAGACTGTAATAAATAATCCTCGCGATGCGATAAAAAATGGAATAGGATTTGTGACTGAGAATAGAAAAGAAGAAGGCCTGTTTCTGCGCTCTTCAGTAAAAGTGAATACAGTAATGGTTTCTTTGAAAAAGATTTTGAAAAAAGGCCTGTATTTTGACTTCAAAAAAGAAAAAGAATATGCAGAAGAATATGTAAAGCTTCTTCAGGTCGCTACACCATCGGTAAACCAGAGAGTAATGTTTTTGAGTGGTGGAAATCAGCAAAAGGTTGTCCTGGCAAAATGGCTTCTGTCGGATTCGGATATTATTATTTTTGATGAGCCGACAAGAGGTATTGATGTTGGCGCAAAATGCGAAATATATGAAATTATAAATCAATTAGTAGCAAATGGAAAAGTAGTGATTGTTGTTTCTTCTGATATGGAAGAGGTCATGGGAGTTTGTGACCGTATCATCGTAATGCATGAGGGAGTCATTTCAGGCGAAGTATCAAAGGAAAATATTTCACAGAGCATTATAGGACGACTTTCTGTAGGAGGCTGAAAATGAAGAATAAAAGAGATGGCAATATGAAGTCAAAAATATATTCTGTTGCAAATAGCATGGGCGCATGGCTTATTATCCTGATTTTAATTGTAATTATGTCGTTTATTAACAGCAAATTTTTATCCGTCAGCAATTTTATTAATGTGTTCAGGCAGGTATGTGTAGTAGGTATTTGTGCTTTGGGCGTATCTTTTGTGGTGCTGGGCGGAGAAATAGATCTAAGCAGCGGTATGGGAGCGACCTTTGCAGGATGTAATGCAGCCCTGCTGATCACAAAATGTAATGTACCAATGTGGATTGCCATACTGATTGCAGTGGCAGTGGGCGCACTGGTAGGAGCTTTTTCCGGCTTCATTGTAACATATTGGAGAATTCCATCGTTCATCGGTACGCTTGGGGTTCAATATATTGTGCAGGGGCTGGTGCTTATCACCACAAACAGTATGCCGGTAACAAATCTGCCGGATGGATTTTTGTTCCTTGGCCGCGGTTATATCGCAAATATTATTCCGGTTCCGGTCATCATCATGATTATATTTTTTGGTGTAGGTGCATTTTTGCTGAAGTATACGCCATTTGGCCGTTCGGTTATAGCGGTAGGAGAGAATGCGGAAGCGGCTTCACTTTCCGGGTTAAAAGTAAATCTGACCAAAATGCTGATGTTTACCTTAGGCGGTCTGTGCGCAGCCTGCGCCGGCATTGTAATGACGGCGAGACTGTCATCCGGACAGCCCAGCTCCGGAGCGGATCTTGGATTGCAGGCTCTGGCTGCTGTGTACATAGGCGGTACCTTTAAAGGCAGTATGTTCAATACTCTGGCAGGTGCACTGGTATGGGGATTCATTAATAACAGCCTGAATTTACTGGGGGTAAGTGCATATTGGCAGAAGGTAGTGCTTGGGGCAATTATTATACTTGCTGTATTACTGGATGCAATCAGGGCAAGAGTATCGGCAGCGAAATAATAAAAAGGAGGAAGAGCAGTGAAGAGAAAAGCATTTATTTTCTACGGCGGATGGGATGGACATGAGCCGGAACTGGTAAGCGCGAGATTTAAGAAAATGCTGGAAGAAGAAAACTTTGAGGTATGCAGGGAAGATACATTAGATCGGTTAGATGATGAAGAATTTTTAAAATCAATGGATTTAATCGTACCATGCTGGACACAGGGAGATCTGGAGGATAGAAAATGCTTCGGGATTACCGAAGCAGTAATGGCAGGAACCGGTATAGCCGGACATCATGGCGGGATGTGTGATTCCTTTCGATGGAGCGTAGAATGGCAGTTTATGACTGGCAGCCAATGGGTAAGCCATCCGGGAAATCCCTGGCTGCATCACGTATCGAAATTAAATGACGAAAATCTTGCATATCTTCATCAGCGATTTCCGGAATGCGAAAAGAATGGAGCATTCTGGACAGATTACGAAGTAAACTTTAAAAAGAATTCATCATCACCCTTAATTGAGGGGCTGGAGGATTTCCGGGTAAACACAGAGCAATATTATCTTCATGTAGATCCGTGTATTGATATTCTCGCCACTACATCCGTTAAAACGGAGGGACCTCATCAGGCGAATGGAGTAACCAAGATGCCGGTGGTGTATACAAAGCTTTGGGGAAAAGGAAGAGTATTTTACAATTCTTTGGGGCATCATGATGATATTTTTGACATATCACAAGTTGCGGAATTGCAGAGGAGAGGATTCCTCTGGGCAGCAAGAAAATCAGAATAAAATTGAAACGTAAAGGAGAAAGAATATGAAGGTTAGCGGCGTATATGTAAAGGATTATATGAAACTTGCAATTATGGAGCATGAAATTCCAGATGAACCGGCTCCGAATGAAGTGCTGATTAAAACGATGGCCTGTGGTGTCTGCTGCTGGGATTCCTGGCTGTACAGGGGGGTAAACGCACCGGGACCATACCCATATGTGATTGGACACGAAGGGGTCGGAATTGTAGAAAAAATCGGTTCGCTCGTAAATAATGTTAAAGTGGGAGATAAAGTCTTTGCTGCATATGGCGGAAACGACATGATGAGCGAGTATTTTCTGAACCGGATGGATGGAATTGTAAAGCTGCCAGACGATGTGAGTGACTGGGCTGGTGCCGTGTATGAACCGGCATGCTGCGTCATCAATGTGATCAACACACTGGATATCCAGCAGGGGGATCACGTGGTTTTAGTGGGTGCGGGATACATGGGAATGCAGACTCTGCAAGTGCTTACGAAAGGAGCGCAGGCAGGAAGAATTACTGTATTTGAACTGAGGGAAGACCGGAGGAAGATGGCGGAAGCGCTGCATCCTTCTGAAGTGACAGATCCGGAGAGCGAAGAAGGTAAAAGACTGATAAAGGAAATTCAGGATGAGGGCGGCGCAGATGTGGTGATTGATTTCGGGGCATCTATATCCGGCTTCCAACTGGCAGATTCCCTGACAAAAATGGCGGGAAAGCTTGGAATTGCTTCTTTCCACAGAGGAGACGTAACTTTTAACGGAACCAAATGGCATCTTGGAGGATTGAAGGTATATAATTTATCTCCATTCTGTAATGCACATTATCCGGAGCTCTTACCAAAGGCATATGAAATGATTAAGAAAAGAGTGCTTGCGCCGGAAGAGTATGTAACCCATACCGCATACTATAAGGATGCTGAAAAGATGGAAGCTATGTTCCAGAGAGCATGCGATAAAAAGGATGGTTATATTAAAGGAGCCGTATTGTTTACTAAAGATTGAGAGGATGATTGGTTATGAGCGGAAGCTTTCCAACGACAAAAGTAGGAGGGATTGAATTACCAAGACTGATTATCGGCTGTAATTGGATATCGGGGTGGAGTCATAGAACGCCTTCCAAAGATGATCTTATCTTATCCAGACATAATCAGCCGGAATCGGTTTCCAATATCTTTTCCACTTTCATGAGAGAAGAAGTAAATGCAGTTTTGGGGTTATTTGGTGTAGATCACGACTTAATTGATGCGGTGCATCTGGCAGAACAGAAAACAGGAAAGTCAATGACGATTCTTGACACCGTGGTTATTAACGTGGATGATACAGCTTCTGCAAGAAAGGAAGCGGAAAACACGATTAAGGAAAGTGCCAGAAGAGGTACCAAAATATGTCTTCCGTTACATTCCTGTGTGGAACAGCTGCTGAATAAGAATAAGCAAACGATAGAACGTTTGCCGGATTATCTTTATATGATCAGAGAAGCCGGTATGGTGCCGGGGCTGTCAGCACATATGCCGGAAGTAATTCAGTATTCAGACAAAAATGAATATGATGTAGAGACATATATTCAGATATTTAATTGTATGGGTTTTTTGATGCAGGTAGAAATCGAAAGCGTGGCCAAAATAATCCATAATGCAAAGAAACCTGTAATAACGATTAAACCATGTGCAGCAGGCAGAACTACACCATATGTAGGATTAAATTTTTCTTTTAATGCAATAAGAGAACAGGATATGGTTTGCATTGGATGTTTCACGTCAAATGAAGCAATGGAGGATATTGAATACGCGAAAGCGGCCCTGGAAAGGCGCTTGCCAAACATCGGAGCCAGACAGAGCCCTTTCAACACCAGCGTCATAAAGGGAAAGCTCGGATCATAGTTTTAATAAAAGGTGATGCACTTGGAGGGCAAGTGTAATCACCTTTTATTTATGAATGGATAAATCAGTAAAAAAATATCGTGTTTTGCGTTTTCTGTATGCGCGTTGCTCCAATAAAGAGGATCATTCATATTTTTTCCCGATTAAATACAAAGGGATGAAAAGGCCGCCGAGTACAATTGCCAGTGTCAGATAGGTGCCGGCTGCATTCCAGACAGAGGGAAACTGCAGGCAAAGCACGCCATACAGGGCAGGGTAACCCACCAGAATGGATATGGTCCAGGTGCGGATGAAGTCCATAATATGAGGCCAGTTGCTGTTGTTAAGCGCAAGGCCGGGCGTATTCATCCGGAAAAATCCATTGCTGTAGGAGGTGATCCTGTTTTCGTCGTAATAAGCAGGGAGTTTTTCTTTTGCAAGCAGGAATGCATACGCACCAAAAATAATTCCCAACAGATCAAAGGTCAGTAATGGCACGATTGAGGCATCCAGCAGAAAAAGGAAAAGATTTTCCGCACAGCAGACCAGGAGACTGATGCAGTAGGCGGCTATTCGCTGGCGCCTGATTTGATGTGCGCGAACCGGATTTTCTTCGGAACAGTGGATTGCCTGTTTGACCAGAGTTTCCACCTGATCTGAAGTCATTTGCGAGGATTTTTCTATGTCCCGGCTCAGAAGCAGTTCCGTAACGGTCACACCGAGGATATCTGCCAGGGGCATCCAAAGGGCAGCATCCGGAATGCTCATTCCGGTTTCCCATTTGCTGATTGCTTTGTCCGATATAAAAAGACGCTCCGCCAGTGCCTTTTGGGTATACCCTTTTGCCTTGCGGTGCTCAGAGACAAAAGCGCCAAATTTTTTCTTGTCAATTTCGTACATAAGTGCCACCTCCTGCATTCTATTAAAGCAGTTGTGAGAAGAAAAATCAATCCACTGCTGGTAGAGTCCGCAAAATATACCAATAGAAGAGTGATTTTAGAGCGAGTGCTGATCGACTTATGATGTTCCTCGTGCTATAATTCATCTTGAAAGCAGATGCAGCGCCGGATCATTTTCCGGAAGCAGATTTAGGATGAGCTGATGTTTGACTGACAGGAGAGCATAACAATGGAAAACGCCTGCATTTCAACAATATCAACAATTATATGGAAAAACAGATCAGAATATTGGGAGGGAATGGGGAAATGCTGCAGGATATTACGGTAAGGATAACGCCAAAGATGGTAACGGATGCCCAGGGAAATGAGAAGAAAGCGCTGACAGGCCATCTGGGCACTCATTTTGATGTGATGAATAAGGAATTTCCACTGGAATTTACGGAGCGGAAAGCGGTGGTATTCGATGTGAGCCGGGTGAAGGAAAGAGAAATCGGACTTTCGGATATTGATACGACAAAGATCAAACAGGACATGTTTATTGCATTTTACAGTGGGTTCATTGAAGCAGAAGCATATGGTTCACAGAGATACTTTAAAGAGCATCCCCGGCTTTCGATGGAATTGATTGATTATATGCTGGAAAAAAAGGTCTCTATTATCGGAGTGGATTTTGCCGGTGTGAGAAGAGGCGCAGAGCATACGCCCACAGATCAGAGGTGCGCGGATCAGGGAGTATTTATTGTGGAAAATCTCTGTAATCTGGCATCACTTTGTAAAATGGAAGATATCACAATCGGTACCTATCCTATGAATTATACGGATATGACGGGCCTGCCATGCAGAGTAGTTGCGAGAGGTTAGCAGCATGTTAAAGGATAAAGATATCAGAGAACCGTTATTTGATTTTCTGGAGGAACGATACGGGAAGAGCAGGATTCTGGAAGAAAAACAGATTGGAAAATCCAGAGCGGATGTGGTGATGATTACACCGGATGCTCTGTATGGAATAGAAATAAAAAGCGATGCGGACACCTATACCAGATTGAGCCGGCAGGTCAGGGATTATGATTTTTATTATGATTATAACTATGCCGTGGTGGGAACCAGTCATGCCCTGCATATTGAGGAGCATGTTCCGGAATGGTGGGGCATTATCACAGTAGATGAAGTGGAGGAAGCGGCTGATTTTTATGTGATAAGAAAGCCGCAGAAAAATCCAAAGGCGGAATTGAAAAAACAGTTAAGTCTTTTATGGAGGCCGGAGCTGGTACATATACAGGAACTGAACGAAATGCCGAAGTACAAGGAGAAAAGCAAGCTTTTTGTGATAGAAAAAATTGCTTTAAAGGTTCCGGAAGATAAACTGAAACTCCAGCTCTGCGAAGAATTTTTTCAGAGGGATTATGAGCAGATTGCTGAGATTATCAACAAATACCGAGTGGAAAACGGGCAGAAGCCGCGAAGAAGGAAGCGAAGAAGACGGAAAAATATTGTATAAAAAAAGGTGCAGATTCTCAATCGTAAATCAATCGTAAAACAGTAGATAAATGCGGGGGGCTGGTGTATAATTATATATTATAAAATTAATTCGTTTCGGTACGGAGAAACATAAGAATCTCAGGGGGTTCTTGAACGTCTCAAAAAGGGCGCAGACTGTGTTAAATTTTCTTTGGAAACTAGACATACAGCGTCAGCTTATTTGCAATCAGCAAATTTAATAGGGACTGATGTTCAGGAGGAGAGGCTTACTATGGAAAAAATCAAAACGATTCATCAACTAAAGGATGAAATTCTGAACAGATTATATTGCGCTTCCAAAATAGATACGGCAGTGGAGGATGTCCTGGAGCTGACAGGACTGTATTTTAATGTAAGCCGCGTTTATGTTTTTGAAAATTCAGAGGATGATCTGTGCACCAGCAATACATTCGAGTGGTGTAATGGGGGAATTTTGCCGCAAATAACCAAACTTCAGAATGTCCGGTATCTGGAAGATATGGGCGGAGGCTGGTATGACAACTACAATGAAGACGGGCTGTTTTTCTGCCCGGATGTGAAGAGGCTGCCGTGTCAGCAGCGCCGGGTACTGGAGCCGCAGGATATTCATGGTATGCTGCAGTGTGCGATAAAGGAAAATGGTGTATATAAGGGCTTTATCGGATTTGACAATTGTAATTGTGAGAAGCAGAGCTGGGAGACAAATACAGAGGCAGTGGATGCATTGATCTTTATTTCCCGGATGCTGACCATGTTTTTGCTGCAGCAGCGCAGTAAAAAGAGTCTGGAAGAGAGTAAGATAGAACTGGAAAAGGCGCTGCTGCAGGCGAATACCACGAATCGGGGGATCATTGATAATATTCCGGGGGTTGTGGTGATTTTTCATGTTGTAGAAAATCAGATAAAGCTTATGTATGTTTCGGAAGGCTGCAGGCAGGTGACCGGATATACCGATCATGAATTATTGGAACGGTACAGAGAAAAAGTATATATTGATATTCACCCGGAGGATATACATAGCGTAAAAAGGCAGGCAGCAGAAGGTATTTTGCAGGGAAAGGCTGAGAACGTAACTTTCCGCCTGCGAAGAAAAGACGGAAATTACCGCTGGGTGAATGCGCGTGTATCTCCGTCTATGCCGGAAGAGCCTTATTGTTTCTACGGTATCTGTATGGATGTGAGTAAAGAACGCGAAGCTTCACTGATGATGGAGCAGCTTGTAAATGCCCTTCCGGGCGGAGTGGCGATTTACCGTATCGGCAGCAAGATAGAGACGGTCTATGCGAGTGACGGGCTGGCAGGACTTACCGGACGTACAAGGAAGGAACATGAAGACTGGATCCGCGATAGAGATTTGATTGCGCAGACAGTATATGAAGATGACGCAGAGCGTATCCGAAGGCTGGTGCTGGATTCTGTGGCCAGGGATGAACAGATCAATGTGACCTATCGCATCCGCCATAAGGATGGGGGCCTGATCTGGGTACAGCTTCTGGCCAGAAAAATAAGAGAAGACCAGGGAGCGAAGCTCTACTACGCGACCTACAGTATTCCAAAAGAAGAGGCGGCATTGTATCAGAATATTGTGGAAGACTCCAATACGGCAGTCGTGATTTTGCAGAAAAAAGACCGCAAGATTATGTTTGCAAATGGAGCCTGGAAAGATCTGGAAGGGATCCCCCTGGACGAACAGGTGATCGGCCGCAAGGTTTTTGAAGTAATTCCGGAGGAAAACAGAATTTTCACCGAGAAAGAAGTACAGGAGCTTCCCTATGATTTCTGCAGGGTCTTTCACAAGGTTCGTTCCAACGGCATGCATCTTCAGATTTCGGCCAGATCGGTTCTCTGGAATGGAATAGACTGCTATACGTCTTACATTATTGATGAAACGGAGATCCAAAATACAAGAGAACGGTTGGAAAAGCTGATTGATGAGGTGCCGGGCGGCATTATAATATGCAGGATCCGTCAGGGCCGGATCTCTCTTCAGTATGCCAATGATGGCTACCTGAGGATGCTGGGGGATACCAGAAGGAGCAGAGAAATCTTTCTGGGAGATAAGATGATGGAAGCGATTCATCCGAATGATCGGGGAATCGTCTGGCAGATGGCAGAACGGTTTGAGCAGGGGGAAGATTTTCAGGACGTAATCTACCGAATTAAAAACGGAGCGAGAGATTATTATTGGATCCGTCTGATGGCCTCTGTAGTAGAGCGAAATCAGGAAGCCATTACGCTTTACGGCAGTGTGTCAGATGTGGATGAGATTGAGGAGAAACAAAAACGTGAGCTGCATCAGGCGCTCTGCAGGGTAAAAGAGGCCAATAACGCAAAGACAGAATTCTTTTCCAGAATGAGCCATGATATGAGGACTCCGATGAATGGAATCCTGGGACTTGCTTCCCTGTCAGAAGGGGAAGAGGATGTGAAGGTTTTAAAAGAAAATATTGCAAAAATCAGGACTTCCGGTGAATATCTTCTGGGTCTTATTAATGATACTCTGGATTTCCAGAAGATCGAGAGCGGAAAGATGAAAATTGTGCCGCAGGTGGTGGAATGCAGCTCTTTTATCGGGGATATGCTGGAAATGGTAAAGATATCGGCCAGAGAAAAACAGATTATTTTTAAGGAAGAGGTGGATTATCAGGCCATTTTTGGATATGTAAGGATTGATCCGATCCGCATGAAACAGGTTTTTTTAAATCTGCTGTCCAATGCAATTAAATTTACTCCGGAGCAGGGAACCGTCTGTTTCCGGGTCGTATGCGGAAAAATGGAAGGAAATGTAAAACACCCCACCTTTTTTATAGAAGATACGGGAATCGGGATGAGTGAAGAGTTTCTTCAGCACAAAATTTTTCAGTCCTTTACCCAGGAGTATAATCAGATGTCTGCTCAGTACGCCGGCAGTGGTCTGGGCCTGTCCATCGTAAAGAAACTGGTGGATATGATGGGCGGCACCATTGAAGTCGCCAGCGCTCTGGGGAAGGGAACTGTGTTTACCATCCACATGGGCGTGGAGGCAGTTGACGCACGGGATGTTGAAGATCAGGTAATAAGTAAGACAGATCAGAAAAATTCAGCACAGGCGAGCCTGAGGGGAAGGCATATTCTTCTGATTGAGGATCACGCCCTGAATGCAGAGATTGCAAAACGGCTGCTGCAGAAGGCAGGGTGCAGAGTTACCTGGGCGGAAAACGGACAAATTGGCATGACAAAATTTATGGAGTCAGAACTGGAATTTTATGATGCGATTTTGATGGATATCCGGATGCCGGTCATGGATGGCCTTACCGCAGCCCGCTCTATTCGAAATCTGCCGCGCCGGGATGCGGGTACAGTTCCGATCCTGGCGATGACGGCCAATGCTTATGAGGAGGATGTGAAAAAATCAAAAGATGCAGGAATGAATGACCATCTGTCCAAGCCGATTGAACCTCAGAAACTGTATGAAGCGCTGGAGAACTGGATCGGAACGGCTGATTATTTATCCGGATCCGGCAGGGTGATGCAAAAAGAAGGGAAAGTCAGCCTGGATACTCTGAAAAAAATGGTGCGTTATGTATGGAAAGAGGAGGGGGCATTCTCTGTTGCATATGGATCTTTCAACAGTATCTATCAGTTCCTGGAGCGAAATCTGTCCAGAACAAAACAGAATATTCAGATCCTGCTGTTTACAGTCCTGAGAGAAGATGGCAGTATTCCGGGCCCGGTGGAACTGAAGCCGATTATGGAAACGCTGAATCAGGCGATACAGCATTCCCTCCGGGAAGGAGATCTGACGATGGAATTTAATAAGAATCAGTGTGCTGTCCTTCTGGTCAACTGTGATGGAAAAAATGGCAGAATGGTGGCAGTACGCGTCCTGAAAGCCTATCAGCAAAACGGTGCAGAGGGCGGGATAAAGGTCAATTATGAGATCAGTTGTATTCAGGAGAGGGCGAGGGAGTAATTAAAAATCAAAAGACACAGGCTGATCTGCACAGGGAGGAATACGAGTATGAGTTTGTTTTATATTGATGAAGCGGATGAACTAAGTGAACTGGTACAACGGATGTCGAAAAGACAGTATGAACAGTCACCGGGTTTATACGATGGACTTCCTGAACGAGCAAGGAAATTCATGAAACGGGATTTTTTTTATGGAATCTCATATTTAAAGTCAGCAATTGATTTAAAACAGGAACAGGTTTTTGTATCGTATGTGAGGTGGACGTATGAATATCTGACCTATCTGATGATCTATGTGACCAGGGAGCAGATGACAAAGCAATGTATTGATTTTTATGTTGCTATGTCAGCATGCCTGAAGGATGAACTGCCATCAGAAGATTATAAATTCGCGGAAATCTGTATTCAGCAGGGAATACAGGAAATTGAACGACTGTACAAAGAAGGCTTTCAGAGAACCGAAGCAGTACAAAATCAGGGATCGCAGGAAAAATATAATCAAATTGTGGCAGAATATATTGCCATCGTCTTGAGAAAAGATTCAAAAGAGGCAATGCAGTATTTTCTCAAACTGTATCAGGGCGGCATGAATATTGCGGATATTTATTTGGAAGTGGTACAGATGGTTATGTATAAGATAGGTGAATTGTGGTTTGAAAAAAAGATCAGCGTGGCGCAGGAGCATTACTGTACGGCATTGACTCAGACTGCTATTTCGCAGCTTTATTCTGCTATCTTTTCAACCCCGCCGAATGGACATACCATGATAGGATGCTGTATCGGAGGAGAGCTTCACGAACTGGGAATGCGCATGATTACCGATTTATTTACCTATGAGGGATGGAACAGCCTGTTTTTAGGGGCAGGGGTACCGGAAGAAGCGCTGATTAATACAGTGAAGGAGCAAAAACCTGACCTGATTGCTCTGTCCGTTACGATGCCGCAGCATTTAGTCCTGTGTAAAAGTATGATTAAAGAATTACGCAGTAAAACTCCCGGATTAAAGATTGCTGTGGGAGGGAAAGCGTTTGAGGATGTACCGGATATCTGGCGTGAATGGAATGCGGATATCTATACAACAGATGCAAGGGGATTGATTCAATGGGCACAGAAGAACATTTCGTGAAGACAGATATTACGGACGAACAGTTTTATCTGGAAGAGATGCAGAAGATGAACAATCAGATGATCAATATGCAGAGAGAGCTGAACCGTGCGCTGATGGAATCCAGAAGAATGCAGGAAGAGCTAAAGCAAAATGAAGAATTGAGGATTGCATTGGAGGTATCGGAAAAAGCAGGAAAAGCAAAAATGGATTTTATGTCACGGATGAGTCATGATCTGCGGACACCGATGAATGTTATCATGGGATTGACGGCTGCTACGTTGGATGAAGCGGAGCATCCGGAAGCTGTTCGGGAAAACATGGCTCATATTCGTTCTGCCAGTGATTATATGCTTGGGCTTATCAATGATATTCTGGATATGGATAAGACGGAGAAAAATGCAGTCGTATTGAAGCCGGAGCCGTATAGCTACAAACAATTTCTTATGGAGATGATGACTCTGTTCCAGGCTCAGTGTACGGCGAAAAATATTGAGCTGGAGATAAACAGCCCATCTCTGAATCCTGTTGTCATGACAGATAAGCAGCGGCTGAAGCAGATATTTTTCAACATTATTTCCAATGCGGTAATATACACACCGCCTGGTGGGAAAATCAGCATGGGAGCCTATGATGTAAGACTTGATGATGCCAAAAAGAGAATCTCCGCCGTATATCGTGTTGAGGATAATGGAATCGGAATGTCTGAAACGTTTAAGGAACATCTCTTCGAACCTTTTGTGCAGGAGGATAATGGCGTCAGCCCGGAATTGAAAGGAAGCGGACTTGGACTTTGCATAGCCAAACGGCTGCTGAAGCAGATGGGCGGAACCATACAGATCGAGAGCCAAAAGGGAAAAGGAACCACTGTAAGTGTGATGCTGTCCTTTGATCTGGCAGTAAAAAGTCAGATCAAAATACCGGAAGCCGGGGAGCAGAGCGGGCAGAATCATGCGGAGCAATTCTTCGCCGGAAAGAATATTCTGCTTGCAGAGGATCATCCGTTAAATGCACAGATTGCCCGAAAGCTGCTGGAAAAGAAAAAGATAACTGTGATTCATGCAGAAAACGGAAAGGCGGCAGTTGAATTGTTTGCGGCATCTCCGGTAGGAGGTTTTGACGCTGTTCTTATGGATATCCGGATGCCCATGATGTCAGGTCTGGAAGCTGCAAGTGCAATTCGCAGTATGGACCGGACTGATGCAGCCACTATTCCGATTATTGCCATATCAGCCAATGCATATCCAAGGGATATCCAGGAGAGCATGAAAGCAGGGATGAATGCTCATCTGGCAAAGCCGATAAAACCGGCAGAGCTTTACGAAACGCTGGAGAGATTTATGTGATGGATATTGAAAAGTCATCTGAAAGAACCGGCAAAGCGGACAGAAGCGGATGGCCGGAGTTTTCCGGAGCCGTTTGAAAAAATGATATGCACAGGGATGGTTTTTTTGGAAAGGAGCAGGTGGGAAAATATTGAAAATAGAATTGAAACCGGATTTTCATGAGGAATTTAACTGCATTGCGGACCGGTGTTCCTTTACCTGCTGTCAGGAGTGGAAGATTGCAGTGGATAAGGATACCTTCCGTTCCTGGAAAGAGACGGACTATGAAGGCCGGAAGCTGAATACCTATACGGTGTCCCAATCGGGGGCCAGGGTGATTTCATTAAACGAGGGGCATCAATGCCCCTTTCTTTCTGCAAATCAGTTATGCGAACTGGTAACCCGGCATGGGGATTCGATTCTTTCTCATACCTGTGCCACATTTCCAAGGCAGATTCACAGATATAGAGAAAGAACAGAGTATGCGCTGGTATCCTGCTGTCCGGAGGTAGTGGATCTGTTAAACCGGCAGGAAAGCTTTCGTCTGGAGGGTGATTGCGGAGAGCCGGCAGGGGAAGAGAACATTGCAGGTATGAAAGAAATAAGACAGACTCTGATGAAAATAATACAGGAGCCATCGTTTGATATCAATACGGAATTAATGTGTATGTTTGAAATCATGCTGGGTATTTTGAAAAATGGGCGGGTTACCAGAAAAGAGCTGGGTATGTGCGAAGGCAGGGCATATCTGCAGAAGCTGACGGATGATATCAGCGCGATGGAATTTGATGAAAATGAAACATTCCAGGAAGATAATGAACTTTTTCTTGATCTGGTGGAAAACTACAGGAAAGAAGAGTTATATACCAGACATTTATCCGATATGGTCAGTCTGGCGGAGAAGCTGGAAGAAGAGTATGAAAAATATAAGATACCGGAACAGTTAAAAAAGTTCCGGACAGAGTTTGCACAATATGAACGATTATTCCGAAACTATCTGGCGGCAGAATTATTTACCAATGGGCTGCTTCCAAACAGCCCTCTTGACAGTCTGGCAGTAATGCTTCAGTGGATTTCGCTGCAGTATGTGACAATACGCCACAGCATTTTTCTGAAATGGCTGCGAAAGGGGAGCGGAAAGCTGGAATATTCGGATGTGAGGGATTCTATCGTTCTGATTTCAAGGATAACGGGCTACAGCCAGAGTGATATTTATGAATATCTGGATAACAGTTTTCAGTCCCGGATTTGGGAGTGGGGGTATGAGGCGCTGATTGTGGGGCGCTAAGGGGAAAGAATGAAAAGTAAACACTGCAATCCTGTGAAATACTGACAGCCTTGCAGCAGCAAAAGGGAAGCGATTAAGACATGGAAACAATGGAAATTGAAAAGCAGCAGGGGCAGTATCGTAAAATGACGGAGACTCCGGTATCCAGGCTGATTATTATGCTGGGTATTCCTACGATTATCAGTATGCTGATTACCAATATTTACAATATGGCAGATACCTATTTTGTGAGCAGGCTGGGAACCAGTGCCAGCGGTGCCACCGGAGTGGTATTTGGACTGATGGCGATTTTGCAGGCATTTGGCTTTATGTTCGGACATGGGGCCGGGAGTATTATTTCCAGAAGACTGGGAAAAAGGGATTATGAGAGCGCCAGCAGATTTGCGTCTACCAGTTTTTTCCTGGCATTTGGAGTGGGGTGTGCCATCGGGATGCTGGGCATTCTTTTTTTGACGCCATTCATGCGGGTGCTGGGAAGCACTGAAACCATACTTCCCTATGCAAAGGAATATGGGTTCTTTATTTTGCTGGCGGGCCCCTTTATGGCCGGCAGTTGTGTGCTGAATAATATCCTTCGATACGAGGGAAGGGCTGCGTATGCCATGGTGGGACTGACGCTGGGCGGTGTCCTGAACATGATCGGAGATCCCATCCTGATGTTTGGGTTTAAAATGGGAACAACAGGGGCAGGCCTGTCAACGGCGCTGTCTCAGATAATCAGCTTTCTGGTTCTGCTCTCCATGTTTTTGTCGGGAAAAACAAACTGTAAACTATCCATTCGGTGGATGACAAAAGATATCCGTGAAGTGGGAACAATTATTGTGACAGGTTTTCCCAGCATGATACGCCAGGGACTGGGCAGTATTTCTATTATGATACTCAACGGGCAGGCGGCTGTCTACGGAGATGCGGCGATCGCAGCGATGAGTATTGTGAATCGGATCATTATGTTTGTATTTTCTGTGGGCCTTGGGATGGGGCAGGGCTTTCAGCCCGTGGCTGCTTTTAATTATGGCGCCGGCAAATATTCCCGGGTAAGGAAGGGCTTCTGGTTTACGGTTGGAGCCGGGGAAGTATTGCTTGGCGTGCTGGCATCGGCAGGTTTGCTGCTGTCAGGCCGCATCATCGGCGTATTTCGGGATGACCCGGCTGTAATAGAGATAGGCACTCTGGCACTGCGCTGGCAGTGCGTGGCCTGTTTTTTTCTGCCGCTGTCTGTCTGCGGCAATATGATGTTTCAAAGCGTGGGCAAAAGCGGAATGGCCACTTTTTTGTCCGCACTGCGCAGCGGCGTGTGCTTTATTCCTCTTATTCTGATTTTACCGCGCATCTTTGGTCTGACGGGGATACAGACAGCCCAGGCGATTGCTGATGTTATCGCATTTTTTATTACACTTCCGCTGACGGCGCGGTTCCTGAAAAGCCTGCCGAGGACGGACTGATGTTTGGCAGGAGGCATAATAATGCAGACAATATATTATAATGGAACAATTATTACCATGGAGCCGGATCATCCGATTGTCCAGGCAGTTGCTGCGGAGGATGGACGAATCCGGTTTGCCGGAAAGCTGGAAGAAGCAAAAGCAAGATATCCTCAGGCGGAAGGGATGGACCTGGAGGGACATACGATGCTGCCGGCTTTTATCGATGCTCACAGCCATCTTTCTTCCGCTGCCAGTTCTATGCTGCAGGCCGGTCTGGAGGAATGTGCTTCGCTGGAGGAAATAAAGAAGCGGCTGCAGGCGTTTGCCAGGGACCGTCGAATCCCCAAGGGGCAGTGGATTATTGCAAAGGGATATGACCACAATATGCTGGCGGGGAAAGCTCATCCCACACGAATATTTCTGGATCAGTGCTGCCCGGAGCATCCTGTGGTATTGCAGCATGCATCGGGGCACATCGGAGTTTTTAATACTATGGCGCTGGAAGCGCTGAAGGTGACGGAGCGAAGCGCCGCGCCTGGGGGCGGAAAGATAGATTTTCAAAGGGGATATATGGAAGAAAATGCCTTTTTTGAATATCAGAAGAAGGTTCCCATGCCGGATATGGGGGCTTTGATGGAGGCTTATGAAGAGGCCCAGAAACTGTATGCGTCTTATGGCATTACCACGATCCAGGAAGGCTATGCGGTAAAAGAGATGGTGCCGCTGTACCGGTATCTGCTGGGACAGAATCGAATCTGGCTGGATCTGGTTTCCTATGTGGCACCAAAGGATGGGGAATTATTTTACGATGTATTTTCGGAACATGCGTCCGGGTATCAGAAGCATATGAGGATCGGCGGGTATAAGATATTCCTGGACGGCTCGCCCCAGGGGCGGACGGCCTGGATGCGCACCCCCTATCGGCAAGACGAGAAATCAGAGCAGAAAATCGATGGAAATGAAGAAGGACGGAATGCAAAACAGGCAGAAAAGAAAGAGGAAGGCAAGGCTCAGGAAGAATACTGCGGATATGGGACGATGAGCGATGATCAGGTACAAGACGCGGTGAAGCTGGCGGTTTGCCAGAAACGGCAGATCCTGGCCCACTGCAATGGAGATGCGGCCGCGCAGCAGTATATACGGGTGCTGGAAGCGGTCGGGAATGAGGCGGCCTGGCAGGAGACGGTGCAGGATGAGCCGGATCAGAGCAATGAAGAATTTCGAAGGCCATCACCCATTGCAGGTATCCGCCCTGTGATGATCCACGCCCAACTGCTGGGCCTGGATCAACTGGAGGCAGTGAAGTCTCTGGGGATTATTCCCTCCTTTTTTGTGGCTCATGTATGGCATTGGGGAGACACTCACATCCGGAATTTTGGCCTGGAGAGGGCATCCATTATCAGCCCTGCCAGGTCAGCGCTGCAGCAGAAAATTCTCTTTACCTTTCATCAGGACACTCCGGTAATTGCACCGGATATGATGGAAACCGTATGGTGCGCGGTAAACCGCAGGACCAGAGAAGGCGTGATACTGGGAGAAGAGGAGCGGATCGATGTGTGGTCTGCGCTGGAGGCAGTGACAAGCCATGCGGCATATCAGTATGGAGAAGAAGCAAACAAAGGAAGTATCCGGGCTGGGAAAACAGCAGATTTTGTGGTGCTGGATCAAAATCCGCTGACCGTTGAAAAAGAAAAAATCAGAGAAATTAAAGTGCTGAAAACAGTAAAAGAAGGAAAAGTAATATTTGAACGCTGAATCGTTCCTGAATTTCTGGTTATACTATAGCATCATCAGGATGCCATGAAAGAGAGTGGGTTCTCCATCCTGATGAAAGCAGTTGCAGAAAAAAAAGATAACCAGGTAAAGGAGACGAAAGCTATGGCAGCGCTGCAGATTACAAAGGAAAATTTTGAATTAGAGGTATTGCAATCAAAGAAACCCGTGCTGGCTGATTTCTGGGCACCCTGGTGCGGGCCGTGTCAAAGCCTGCTTCCGGTGGTGGAGGAACTGGCAGATGAGGCGGAGCACATTAAAATCTGTAAAATCAATGTGGATGAACAGCCGGAGCTGGCCAAGCAGTATCGGGTGATGTCTGTGCCGACTTTGATGGTGATCAGGGATGGCAAAGTAACGTCCGTTTCCGCGGGAGTAAAATCGAAAACCGATATTTTGAAAATGCTTGGTGAGTAGAGAGAAGGCATGAAGAAGCAGAGCATTCAGGCATAAAAATGAAAAGCTGCGGCCATTCGTCCTGCGGCTTTTCAACTTGTAATACCACCAAAACAGGAATATAATAGGAGCAAAGTATATTACGGAGAACCAAATATGGAGAATAAGAAAAAAGATGCTGTTACAGTAGGAATGGTGTCAGCTTCCTCTTTCTCAGAGGAAGAGCAGCAGACGGTTTGGGAAGTGAAAAGAAATCTGTTTATTGCCATGCGGCATGCGGGAATGCTGTATTGGGAGTATGATATTCTGACCGGTATGGTTTATGTGAATGAGATGAGTCAGGAATGGTTCGGCCTGCCGGAAAAATTTGGAGATTATCCGGAGAGCTACCTGAAGATGGGATTTGTGGCGGAGGATTCGATTCCTCTTTACCGGGAAGCAGTCCGGCGTATTCAGAATGGCTCGGAGTATGAGGTATTTGATGCCTGTGTCAGAACACTGCAGCAGAGATATGAGTGGATGCGAGTCCGGTTTACCGGTCTGAAATCGGCAGATGGAACTCCGGTGCGGGCAATCTGTACAGCGGAGCGCATTGCGGAATACAAGGAACTGGAAAGCCGCTTTACCACAATTCTGCATCAGAATAATATAGCAAACTGGAAGTATGATATTGCACGCCATACCATCATTCTGAATAAAAGCACCTACTATGCGTTTTCCAGAAATCAGGAAGGGGAGATTGCGGATATCCCGGAGTCGCAGATACGGGAAAAACTATGCCATCCGGATGATGTGGAGATCTTAAGAAGATTGTACCGCAGGCTGGATGAGGGGGAGCACCGCGTGGAAGAAACGCTGCGTTTCATTGACAGCAGGAGCAGGGAATACCGGTGGAAAAAGTGCATTTATACTGTGGTAGAGGACGGAAGAGGAAAGCTGACCTATGCTCTTGGCAGCTCGGTGGATATTACGGAACAGGTGGAGACCAGACAAAAATATGAAGCGGCGGTGGAATACAGGGAGCGGACGCAGAGGGAAAATCTGGTTCTTTCCGCCCATTGCAGCGTGACTCAGAATCGGGTTCTGGAAATAACCGATCTCACCAGATCAGAGCTTTTGCAGCGTTTTGGCTGTGAGAGGGAGGGGTTCTTTCTGGGACTGGAGAGCCTGATCGTAGACGGGAATAAAAGAAAAGAATATCATGCTCAGTTTAGCAGTGAAGCGGTAGAACGTAATTTTGAACTGGGAATTCATGAAGCAGAGCTGACCTGCGAAATCTGTGTGGAGCCGGGCCGGAAGCGCCAGTGGGTCACCATGCATCTGGATATGGTAAAGGTACCGGAGACCAGTCAGATCGAGGGATTTTTGCTGGTTACGGATGTGACGACAGCACATGTGCAGGAGCAGATACTAAATACGGTGGTGGAATGCGATTATGATTATGTGGCCAGCATCAGCCTGGCGGCAGACACCATTGCGCTTTTTCAGAAAAATGCCAGGGATCCGCAGATACGAAAATACATTTCGGGAAGGTTCTATTCTTACCGCGGATTTGTGACGGATGTGCTGCAGCTTCTGGTGATTGAACAGGACAGGAAGTTTGTACGGGAACATATGCATCCGAAGGCCATACGGGAAGCACTGCAGCAGGACAGCAGCTATGAATTTGTGTTTCATGTCCGCGATGAGGAGGGAGCAATACGGACAAAAAGAGCCCGGTTTGCTTCCTTTGACCGCCAGGGAGATACGGTGGTGTATACCAGGACGGATGTGACGGATGTGTTGGCACGTCAGGAAGAACTGAACCGGAGGCTGCAGGCTTCCGCAAAAGCGGCTCAGGAGGCCAACCAGGCTAAAAGTGTATTTCTGTCCAGAGTCAGTCACGATATGAGGACTCCGCTAAACGGTATTTTAGGACTGGCCTCTCTGATGAAGGAGAAAACGGACTGGGCGGAGATTCAGAAAGATATCACCCAGTTGGAGCTGTCCGGGGAATATCTGCTGAAGGTGATCAATGACACACTGGATGTATCCAAGATTGAGAATGGCCGAATGGAGCTGCAGCCCTCTGTCTGCGACAGTAAAGCTGTCATGGAGGCAACACTGGCGATACAGGAGCCAAACCTGAAGGAAAATTCAATCGTCCTGCGGACGCATATGAAGAATACAGTGAATGCAATGCTTTATATTGACGTGGGACGGGTACAGCAGCTCTTTACTAATATCTTTGGAAATTCAATTAAATTCACACCGGCGGCTGGCTTTATTGATTTTACTATGGAGACATTGGAGGAGACACCGGAATATATACGGAATCGTTTCCGGATAAAGGACACCGGAATAGGAATGAAGCCGGAGTTCATTCCTCATCTTTTTGAACCGTTCAGTCAGGAGGATACGGCCAGAACCAGCATCCATCAGGGAACCGGGCTGGGCATGTCGATTGCCAAGCAGATTGTGACTTTGATGGATGGAACCATATCGGTGAAGAGCGAACCGGATAAGGGTACGGAATTTGTTTTTACATTGAAGCTGCCCAGGGCAACTGATGAGCAGATTGAGC
The DNA here is from genome assembly GCA_028689585.1 of Lachnospiraceae bacterium. GTDB lineage: Bacteria > Bacillota > Clostridia > Lachnospirales > Lachnospiraceae > Merdiplasma. Next base: position 40,293 of record JAQVCW010000028.1, read on the forward strand.
AGTGGGAACGATCCAGACAGGCGGTGCGGGATTTTTCTGTGCTGAAGGGCAAAAAAATTCTTCTCTGTGAAGACCATCCTCTGAATGCCCAGATTGCGATCCGCCTGCTGATGCGAAAGGAAATCCAGACAGAATGGGCGAAGGATGGGCAGGATGGACTCACACGGTTTCAGAACAGCCCGGATTATTATTACGATTTGATTTTAATGGATATCCGGATGCCGACGATGGACGGTCTGGAGACAACAAGGCGGATACGGGATCTGGAACGGCCGGATGCGGGGGTGATTCCCATCGTGGCCATGACGGCCAATGCACTCAGTGAGGATGTGGAGGAGTGCAAAAAGGCAGGGATGAACGCCCATATCGCAAAACCGATCGAACCGGAAGCCATGTATGAAACCATAGCGTCCTTGCTGGAATGACAACAGGATGAAAGAAAAAAGTCGGAATGAGATTTATGGATCACGGCATTGGTCTGGCAGCATTGCTTTTAAAAGAGCTTTACAGTATAATTAATTCAGTTGAAATGGGGAAAAATAAAACTCTGGGGGATAAAGGAGATGGAAGAAAGACAGAAGATTCTAATCGTGGAAGACGAAGATGTGAACCGCAGAATTGTGAAAAAAATTCTGGCGGATCAATATGATATTTTAGAAGCGGAAAACGGGGCAGTGGCGTGGGAGATGATTTCAGAGGAAGAAAGCAATGTGGATGCCATTCTTCTGGATATTGTTATGCCGGAAATGAACGGCTACGCTTTCCTGGAGAGAATACGCAAGGCATCCATGACAGAACTTCCTGTTATTGTCATGACAGGCGAGGCGGACAACGAGACAGAGCAGAAGGTGCTGAATGCCGGGGCCTGGGACTTTATCACAAAGCCGTATAATGCCAGAGTGCTGCGAAGCCGTCTGCGCAATGCCATTGCCAGAAGGCAGGTGTCGGTTTATGAAAAGATGCAGAAGATGGCGGCCCACGATCCGCTGACCGGACTTCATAACCGGGGACGCATGTTTGAAAAGACGAGACAGATGGTGGATGCCCATCCGGATAAGACATTTTTGTTCTTACGGATAGATATAGATAATTTTTCGCTGTATAATGCTGCTTTCGGAGAAGAAGAAGGGGATCGGCTTCTTTGCTTTCTGGCACAGTTCTTTGAGCAGTTGGCCAAAGAGTATGAGTTGATTACCTTCGGCAGAATGAATGCGGATATCTTCTGCGCCTGTGTGGAGTACAGCGGGAAACGGAATGAGATCCAGGAAGCAGTGGATAAGGTACAGCAGAAGCTGGCGGAATACAGCAAAAATTATTTGCTGGAGATTTCGGTGGGGATATATCAGATCGATGATCCGTCTCTGAGTGTGGAGGAATTTTATCAGCGCGCTTCCATCGGGACGCAGAAGTGCAAGCGGCAGTTCGGAAAGCATATCGGATATTATGATGAGGCTTACCGCAAGCAGGCAGAGCGGGATCTCCAGATCACAAATGAAATGAAGAATGCCCTGGAAAAGAAACAGTTCGTGGTGTATCTGCAGCCCAAGTTCGACCTGACAGAGAACTGTGCCTGCGGTGCAGAGGCGCTGGTGCGCTGGAAGCATCCCGAGAGAGGTCTGATCCCGCCGGGAGAATTTATACCGGTATTTGAGAAAAACGGTTTTATTGCCCAGCTTGATTATTACGTGTGGGAAAACACCTGTCAGATGATAAAAAAATGGGTGGATGAAGGGAAAAATCCGTTTCCCGTGTCGATCAACATATCCCGGATCAGCCTGTACAATCCAAAACTGGTGGAGATTCTGACGGGGCTGGTAGAACGGTATCAGATTGACTATGGGCTGCTGCAGCTTGAAGTGACAGAGAGCGCCTATATGACCAATCCGGAGCTGATGCAGAATACGATTCATCTGCTGCGGAATGCAGGCTTTGTCATTTTGATGGATGATTTTGGAAGCGGTTATTCTTCTCTGAATACGCTGAAGGATATCGAAGTGGATATTCTGAAGCTGGATATGAAGTTCCTGCCCAAGAGCGGTGCGGTGGAAAAAGGCGAGATTATTCTGGCCTCTATGATCAAGATGGCGAGCTGGCTTGGCATGCCGGTGGTGGCAGAGGGCGTAGAGACAAGGCAGCAAAGAGATTTCCTGGAGGGAGTCGGCTGCGAATATGTCCAGGGCTATTTTTATTCCAGGCCCATACCACAGGCGGAATATGAAGCAAAATACATATATGGTGAGGCGTAACACTGCACTTTTTTGAAGATGAGGAGGCGGAGCTGATATTATGAATCAGGAAGCTTGTGACCTGACAACGGGATCATTGTGGAAAAAAATACTGCTGTTTAGTTTTCCACTGATGATTTCCAATGTTCTGCAGGTGCTGTTTAATATGTCAGATATTGCGGTGGTGGGCCAGTTTGCCGGCCCGCTGGCCCTGGGAGCGGTGGGCTCTACCACAACGCTGGTGGCTATGTTCACCGCATTTCTGATTGGAATGGGCGGCGGCGTGAATGCGCTGGTGGCCCGTTATTTTGGTTCCAGAAATGAAAAAGATATCTCAGAGACGGTTCATTCCTCAGCCATCATCAGCGTGGGGCTTGGAATTGTCATATTGCTGCTGGGGCAGATTTCTTCCCCGTGGATTTTGTCTCTGCTGGGAACCAAGCCGGAGCTTCTGGAAGGAGCGATGCTGTATCTGCGCATTTATTTTCTGGGGATGCCGGCCATGGCTGTTTACAATTTTGGAAATGCAGTGTTTGGAGCAGTGGGAAATACGAAAAAACCACTGCTGTTTTTGAGTGCGGCCGGTGTAATTAATGTGCTTTTGAATCTGACTTTTGTGATCGGCTTTCATCTGGATGTGGCCGGGGTGGCGATCGCCAGCGTGATCTCCCAGTATATTTCGGCGGTGCTGATCATTCGGGCGCTGATCAAAAGCGAGGGTACTTACGGACTTCGGAAAAAAGAACTGCGGCTGAGTCCGAAGAAGACGAAGCAGATCCTCAGCATAGGGATTCCGGCCGGCCTTCAAAATGCGATCTTTCAGGCGGCCAATCTTTTTATTCAGGCAGGAGTCAACACCTTCAGCGCCACGGTGGTGGCGGGCAATTCGGCTGCAGCCAATGCGGATGCGCTGGTCTATGATGTGATGACAGCATTTTACATTGCCTGCGGCAGCTTTTTGGGGCAAAATTACGGTGCGGGGAAAAAGGAACGGGTGAAGAAGAGTTATCTGGTCAGCCTCACCTATTCTTTTGGTACCGGCCTGGTTATGGGACTGCTTCTGGTGCTGTTTGGAAATCAATTTCTGTCGTTGTTTACCAGGGATGCGGCCGTGATCGAGGCCGGAAGGTTCCGGCTGACTATTATGGGACTCTGCTATGGAGTGTCCGCATTTATGGACTGCACCATAGCGGCGGCCCGGGGGCTTGGCAGGAGCCTGGTGCCGACGATCATTGTTATTCTTGGCTCCTGTGTATTCCGGGTGGCCTGGATCTATACCATATTTGCCTATTTTCGAACCATGCAGTCCTTGTATCTGCTGTATATTTTTTCCTGGACCATTACAGCGGCAGCAGAGATTCTGTATTTCAAAAGAGAATACCGGAAAGAGATGGCGAATTATTGAAAAGGCCTGCTATAGCTTTTCCCTATATCCAGTAATAAAAAAACGGTATTATTTGGAGCGGTGTGAAATGGCCAAACGATATTGACACAAGAAATAAAACAACGTATACTCTGCATTATTCAAAAAAGAAACGGAAAAGAAAAATGGGAAAAAATGAAAATACAATTATTCAGCTTCAGAAAATGACAAAGGAATTTCAGGCTCAGGGTCTTTCCCTTACGGCACTGGACAATATCAATCTGAAGATTAAAGAGGGAGAGATTTTTGGCATTATCGGTCTGAGCGGCGCCGGAAAAAGCACGCTGGTGCGCTGTATCAATTATCTGGAGGTACCAACCAGCGGCGAAGTGATTTTTGACGGAAGAGCCTTGTCGGAGCTGTCGGAAAAGGAGCTGCGCCAGGCCAGAAAATCTATGGGGATGATTTTTCAGCAGTTTAATCTGCTGGCTCAGAGAAATGCTCTGCAGAATGTCTGTTTCCCGCTGGAGCTTTCCGGCGTACCCAAAAAAGAGGCAAAGGCCAGAGCAAAGGAGCTTCTGACTATGGTTGGTCTGGAGGATCGGATGAAGTCCTATCCTTCTCAGCTATCCGGAGGACAGCAGCAGAGAGTGGCGATCGCCAGAGCGCTGGCGATGAACCCCAAGGTGCTGCTGTGCGATGAGGCCACCAGTGCACTGGATCCCAATACCACCACGGCAATTCTGGATCTTCTGAAGGAAATTAACCGGAACATGGGAATTACCATTGTAATCATTACCCATGCCATGTCGGTGATTGAGCATATCTGTGACCGGGTGGCGATCATAGACCAGAGCCGGATTGCGGAGCTGGGCACAGTAAAAGATATTTTTGTAAATCCAAAAACCGAGATCGGCAGACAACTGATCCTGGGAAAAGAAAAGGAGGATCCCAATGTTTGATGCAGATACATTTGCCCTGCTGGGCAAGGGAATTATAGAAAGCTTATATATGACGGCGGTATCATCCCTGTTTTCCTATCTGTTTGGTCTTCCGCTGGGCATTCTGCTGGTAGTATCAGAACGCAGGGGACTGCAGCCCAGGGCAAAATGGCTTCAGCGGCTGAATGCGGGGCTGAATGCGGTGATTGGCTTCCTTGTCAATATTTTCCGCTCCATTCCATTTTTGATTCTGCTGATCATGATGATACCGGTTACGAGAAAGATTGTGGGTACCACGCTGGGACCTACGGCGGTAATTGTCCCGCTGGTCATTGCGGCCACTCCCTATATCGCCCGCATGGTAGAATCTTCTATTAAAGAGGTGGATGACGGGATGATCGAAGCGGCTAAATCCATGGGAGCGTCTACCTGGCAGATCGTCTGCAAGGTTCTGATCCCGGAAGCGAAGCCTTCTCTGATCAACGGCGCCGCGATTTCAGTGACCACAATCCTGAGCTATTCTGCTCTGGCAGGCGCTACCGGAGGCGGAGGACTGGGAGATATCGCCATCCGCTACGGATATTACAGGTATGAGACAGGAATGATGATGGCTACGGTGGTTCTGCTGGTGGCGATCGTGCAGCTTATTCAGGTGGCAGGCACAAGGCTTGCGAAGATGACGGATAAACGCATCCGATAGAAGGATGCTTATCAATAGGAGGAATTATTATGAAGAAAAAAATCGTATTTGTATTGGCAGCATTGACAGCACTTGGCATGACAGTGACCGCATTCGCGGAAGATGACACTACCATTGTCGTAGGCGCATCACCGGCACCTCATGCGGAGATTCTGGCAGCGGCAGAGGATGTGCTGGCAGAGCAGGGATACACCCTGAAGATTCAGGAATATTCTGATTACATTCAGCCCAATGTGGCGCTGGCAGCCGGTGATCTGGATGCAAATTATTTTCAGCATCAGTTGTATCTGGATAACTACAATGCAGAAAACGGTACTGAAATTGCCACAGCAGCAGCAATTCACTACGAGCCTTTCGGAATTTATGCAGGAAAGACCGCTTCCCTGGAAGAACTGGAAGACGGCGCGGTGATCGCAGTGCCGAATGATCCATCCAATGAGGCAAGAGCCCTTCTTCTTCTGGAGGCACAGGGACTGATCAAATTAAAAGAGGACGCAGGTCTGGAAGCGACGACAAAAGATATTGAAGAAAACACAAAGAATCTGGAAATCATGGAAATTGAAGCAGCGCAGCTTCCACGTTCTCTGCAGGATGTGGATATGGCAGTAATTAACGGCAACTATGCGATTGATGCAGGCCTGAGCGTAGCGAAGGATGCAGTGGCCATTGAAGAAGGGGATTCCGATGTTATTCAGTCCTACTATGCAAATGTGATCGCTGTGAATCCGGCAGACAAAGACAGCGATAAAATCAAGGCTCTGGTGGCTGCTCTTGAGAGTGACACGGTGAAGACCTTTATTGAGGATACTTATGACGGAGCGGTAGTTCCGCTGTTCTAAAACTGTGTCGGTATTTTTGAAGACTGCTATAGATAAAACATAAAAAACCATATTTTCTCTGCGGTCAGTCAGACCGTGGGAAAATATGGTTTTTTAATCTCATCAGGCAAGTCCGCCGCTTTGGACGCGCGCAGCGCAAAGCGGAGAATTTACCCGTGTCAGCAGGAGTTTGTGCTCCTTACTGTCAGGCGGCTTTGATCTCGCCTGCTTTGGTCAGCGCGGTCTTGGTGATTACCGGGCCGATCAATTCATAAATGACAGTACCGCACAGAATGACCGCACGGATCTGTTCCCCATAGGCGGGAACCACCTGCATGGCAATACTGGAAAGGCCAATGGCCACACCGGCCTGGGGGATCAGCGTAAAGCCAAGCCATTTTTGAACCACCGGTTCTGTATGGGAAATCCTGGAGCCGATGCTGCTTCCCAGAATTTTGCCTATCATACGGAAAATAATGTAAATGATACCCACGACACCCACGGTCGGAATTATGTATATATTCAGGTCTGCACCTGAAATCATAAAGAAAAGCATGAACAGCGGCGGAGTAACCCGGTCCACCTGCTCAAATACTTTATCAGCCTCGTTTGACAGATTGACAAACGCAGCACTCATGACCATGCAGGCCAGCAGAGATGAAAATCCTGCAATATCGCAGATGCCTTCGCATAAGAATACAAAGGCAATGGCAGCGGAGAGACGGTTGCCCCGGCTATGGTAAAACTTTGGCAGAAAGGCCAGAATCACACCAAGTATTCCTCCAAAGACAATGGCCCCTCCGATTTCGTAGAGCGGATCCAGCATTGTAAGCAAAAAATTGGTCTCGCTGCCGGCAGTCAGTGCTTTGGCGACAGCTACAGAAATACCAAAAGCCATCAGTGCGGTGGCATCATCGATAGCGACCACCGGAAGCAGAGTTTTGGTTACCGGGCCATCCGCTTTGTACTGCCGGATCACCATCAGCGTGGCAGCCGGTGCGGTGGCAGCGGCGATGGCCCCCAGGCACAGAGAAAACGGAACACTGTGACCGGTTGCGATCAGAGCGGCATCCACTGCAAAAACAGCCATAAATGATTCAAAGATGGCGATGACAATAGGCGCCTTTCCGATTTTCTTTAAATAGCTGAGTTTAAATTCGCCGCCAATGGAAAAGGCGATAAAGCCCAGGGCCATTTCAGAAATAATATCAAAATGGGAAACTACTTCGGCCGGGATGAGCTTCAGGCAGCAGGGCCCGATGATGATGCCTATGATCAGATAGCCGGTTACATTGGGCAGTTTTATCTGCTTTACAATCTTGCCAGCAATCAGACAGGCGATGATACAGATTGCAAGGTAGGTGAGAGTGTTTAAATTCAAATTCACAGTGTTTCACCAAGCCCTTCTACGAAAGTAACCGGAACTGAGAACATAACGGCAGTGTTTGGCTGGCTCAAATCCCCCAGCACGTTCCGGATAATCTGCCGTGTTTTTTGCACATCTTCATCTTTCAGGACGAACAGCATGGTTTTGCAGCTTTCTTTTGTGCCATCCTCGTCATTGATCACTTTGCGGAGCATACTGAACATGGGAAGGTCATCCAGATTGCCCAGTACGTTTGCCATACCGGTGCTGTCGATGATGGTACCTCCGTGAACGCCTCCCTGGGCCAGCGCCCGAATCAGATCGTTTACAAAATCTACTTTTTTCAATATTAATATTAATAATTGCATATGTATGATTCCTCCTTTTTTCTCAAAATATATTATAGGAACAGCAGACGGAAAAAGTCAATGAGCAGGGACGCAAATTTCGCGTAAAATTAAAAATAATTACAGTTCAGCTTTGGAATGAGGACGCTTTCCGGGTGGCTGCCCAAGGTATGCCCCAGGTGCTGTTTCGAAAGCCAAGAGCATCTAAGGGTTCCGCAAGGTGTTCCAAAAGCAGGAATTGGGAGCCATAACTCACCTTCGGTTCAAACAAATGACTCCCAATTCCTATGGAACATCTTGTGGAACCCAAGATGCTTAGTCTTTCTGCAAATGCACCTGCGGCATACCTGGGGCAGCCGCCCAAAAGCTGTGCGTCAAGTGAAAAGCTGAACCAATGTCATTTAGATAACTTGCGGTTGCGAGGCACTATTTTAACAAAAATGGAGATACGGAATAAAACCCTCTGAACCAGGGGTGGGATGACAAAAAAAGAACGTCTCTTATTAAC
>JAQVCW010000055.1 GCA_028689585.1 Lachnospiraceae bacterium
CATATCCTCTTCTGTCAGATATTGGTAGATGCTGTCCTGGTGGAAGATGATTTTCTTTAGAAATGTTTTTGCCTCCTGCTTCGTCATCTTCTCCCTGCCATTTAACAACTGATCAAAATAATTCATCAGTTTGGATCTTTCATATTGAATCAACTCGATTACAAATACTTCCTTGGATGGGAAGAAGTTATAAAATGTACTCTTTCCGATCCCCGCTGCCTGCGTAATCTTTACAACTGAAGTATGGGTCAGTCCATACTTTTTGATCAGTGTCAGCCCTGCTTCTATCATTTTCGCTTTGATATTCTGTTTTTCTTCTTCGTCAAAAACCCGTATCGGCATCTATATCCTCCAATTACCTGCGTGACTTTGCTCCTCCCAGAGATGTGCATACATCCCGGCCGCTTCAAGCAGTTCCTTATGACTGCCATGTTCTATGATTCTGCCCTGGTCCAGCACCACGATCTGATCTGCATTACAGATCGACTGCAGCCGGTGTGCAACCACAACGACTGTCTTTTCCTCTACCAGACTGGAAATGGCGCGCTGTATCAGGACCTCATTTTCCGAATCCAATGCGGCAGTCGCCTCGTCCAGCAGCACGATAGGCGCATCCTTCAACAGTGCCCTGGCAATGGATATTCTCTGTTTTTCTCCTCCGGACAGCGTAGAGCCGCCCTCTCCCACCATTGTATCATACCCCTGCGGCAGAGACAAAATAAAATTATGGCAGGCTGCTTTTTTTGCTGCATCTATGACTTCCTCTCTGGTGGCATTGGATTTTCCCATGCGGATATTCGCCTCAATCGTATCATGGAACAAATAGACCTCCTGAAATACGATTGCAACCTTTGCAAGGACCTCATCGGTTTTCATATGGGTAACCGGAACACCTCCGATCAGCACTCTGCCCTTGTCCGCATCCCAGAATCTGGCAATCAGTTTGGTGATGGTGGATTTTCCGCTTCCGGAGGGGCCTACCAGTGCAGTCACCTGTTTCTCCGGAAATTGGATGGTAAGATCATGAAGTACATCCACATCCCCATAGGCAAAGCTTACATGCTCCAGAGAAATCGTGCTGTCAGTGTTCCCCGCCGGACAAAATTGGGCGTCTGTGTACGCTGTCTGTTCTATCGTATCTGCCGGTTCTGAAAGCGGCTTTTCATCGAAAATCTCCCGGATCCGATCCCCGGAGCGTTTGCTTCTTGAGAAATCCGCGATAAATACAAACAGCATGGAAACCGGTTCATAGACACTGAGGGTCATCACCATAAAAGCAATATAGTAAAATGGATGAAGACTTCCCTTTGTCATCAGGATTCCGCCCAGCAGCATGACAAACGCAATCCCCAGATTCAGGATAATTCTCCCAACCACACTGATGGGTGATGCCGCCTTTGTCTCGATTGCAATAGAAGATTTTCTCTGCTTTTCAAAGGACTCCTTTAATGCAGTAAAATGCTCTCCTGCCATATTATAAGCCTTTAGCGTCTGTATTCCCTCCACATATTCCAGAATATTGGACGATACACTTTGCTGGGCCTGCGAAAGCTCCTGGCCGGAAGCTTTCATTCGCCGGTAACTCATCCATGCAAATGGCAGTGCCAACGGGATCACAAGGAACATGGCCAGCGTCATCCGGATATCAAAGACTCCAAGCATGACCGCTGACAGCAGCAGTCTGCCGATTGTGACCGTCATCTGCGGAGCGAACTGTTCTGCCAGATTTTCCACCGTGGTATAATCCCGCAGTAATACGGTAGATAAATCCCCGGCATCCCGTTTGTCAAAAAATCCCATAGGAAGGATTCTTAAATGTTCTCCCATATCAATTCTGGACCTTTTCATCGTTTCAGACATGCCGACACAACTGTCTATATATGATTTTTTCCGGATAAAGAAATAGGAAATAAACTGTATCAATAAAATTCCCACAAGTATCCACAGTGGTTTCGTCTGCATCTGAATATTTCCTGCGCCGATTGGAACCAGCAGGCAGTAAATTGCCATCACTGCAATTCCATATGGAATCGTTGCTGCGATACTGTCAAATAAAAACCATAATGTAATGTTCCGGTATCGTTTTGTATTTCCAAATGACAACATGGAAAACCATTCTTTGATTGCCGTCATCTACATCGCCCCCTTTTCATTTTTTATGGTCCATGCATCCCGTCTTTCATTTGCAATTACCATATTCTGATATAAGCCGCATGTCTGCATCAATTCACAGTGCGTCCCTGCGGCCAGCAGCTTTCCCTTTTCCATCACAAAAATATTGTCCGCATTTTCGATCGTCTTTAATCGATGCGCAATAATGAACACGGTCTTATTTTTGGAAAGAGCTGCAAAGGCACGCTGGATTTTCGCCTCGTTTTCAGCGTCCGCATAGGCCGTGGCTTCGTCGAGAATCACGATGTCTGAAGCCTTTAGAAATACCCGTGCAATCGCGATTCTCTGTTTCTCCCCGCCGGACAGGTAAACGTTATTGTCTCCCACGATGGTCTGGTATCCTTTCGGCAGGTTCCGGATCACATCATCAATCCCGGCATTTTTCGCTGCTGTTTCCACTTCCGCCATGGAAGCGCTCACATTTCCCATCCGGATATTATTTTCGATGGTATCATGAAACAGTATCGTATCCTGAAAAACATAGGAAACCATATCCATCAGTTTTTCCATTGGAATATCTTTGATATCCACTCCACCAATCCGAATGCAGCCACTCTGATTTTCATAAAATCGCAGCAGCAGTTGAACCAACGTGGACTTGCCGCCACCGGACGGACCGACGATTCCATTGATGGTTCCCTGCTCTGCTTTGAGCGAGACGTCTTCGATCGCATTTACTTCATTTTCATAAGAAAATGACACATGATCAAACTTCACCTCATAGCTGTCCGGTATCTGTTTTCCTGTTGACTGGATTTCCGGTTCATACAGGATATGATCCATTCTTTTTACGCTTTCCGCAATCCGATTGGACTGAATAGTCATCTGCATCATATTTTCCAACGGTTCCTTTAGCCCCGGTCCCACCAATAGGAAAAGCAGGACAATCGGAAGGTAATCCACATAACTCGATGCCGTTCCTATGATGAAAATAGATGCCGAAAGCAGAAACAAAAGCTGTGCCCCGAAGAATGCATAATACAGTCCCATAGGCGCCGCATTGGCATTTGCAGTCCGTTCCACCACATCCACAAATCCATTCAGATCTTCCTCATATCTGCGGAATGCGCCCAGTGACCGGTTGAATACTTTTACCACCGGCATCCCGTGAATGTACTCCACGATGGTTCCTGTCATCTTTTCCATGGCATCATGCATTTCCACCTGCAGGGCTGCCTTATCCTTCTGCTTTAAGCAGCAGCCCAGCAGCATAATCGAAATAATGATAGGAAACAGCGTCACAAGAGCCAGCCGCCAGTCAAGTCCAAACAGATACACCAGTGTAAACAATGGTGTTGCGATTGCCGCAGCGAGGTCACACAAATTGTGCGCGATAAACGCTTCAATCTCCTCCACATCATCTGACATCACTTTTTTAATGCTCCCCTGGGTGACGCTTGTAAAATACCCCGCCGATATTCTTGCCATTTTATCCATCAGCTTCATTCTCAGTTCATACAAAATATCATAGGCTGCCACATGGGCCATTGACGAGGATGCATATGCGCAGAGTCCGTAAACCAGAACGCCAGTCAGCGTAATCATGACATAATAATAGATGTGCTGCAGGTTCATGTTCTGCGGCTGTGTATAGAATCGCAGTACCTCCCTTACTGCTCCGTAAATCGTAAAGAATGAAACAATTCGCGCTCCGGAGGATATCACTGCAAAAATGCATGCAAGTATAAGCTTTCTTTTCTTAGCCTCGGCTAATTCAAAGAGCCGTGGGATTCCTTCTTTTCTCTTTGTCTTCTTCTCCACTTCAAAACTCCTCTCCTGATCCTTCGATCAATAATTTATTTGTTGCGACCATTATTTTATTTACGGTCGCATGATGATTATATAGTTAGTTATAGCTAATTGCAATGTTTTATTTAAAATTTTTGTCTTTTTGATAAAAATACTCAGCTATATAGAACTGTCTTATTGAGGAAATGCAGCTAACCTGCCGCTGACAGTTCATTTACACACTAAGTCATCAAAAAAACAGAGTGCACCATAATAATGTACACTCTGTATATTTCTGCCCTTATAAATCTGTCATCCATTTTTCTTCCGTCTGCTTTATTAAGACTGTCATAAATCCTCAGTAAAGCAGGGGCATCCAGTAAACATATTAAAACTTCATACTCTCTTTTGAAATTACTTCTTTCCAAATGAAAAAAATTTCTTTTTCTCATACGGTTCACAGCTCAACGAAAGCAACTTATATCCCGCCTTTTCGATTTCTTTTTCGGCGGCATCCGTATCAATCTTTTCCTGACTGATCACAACTGTTTCCCCTTTTTTGACGGAAGATGTCACTTTATCAATTTTAAAATTTGCACGAATCATATCATTCATATGTGCTTCACACATTTTACACATCATCCCATCAATCTTTAATACCGTTTTATACATTTTATCAGCCTCCTGTCGCTTCAAATTCTCCAGTGGATGCACTGCTCGGTGCCGGGCCTCTTCTCAGCGTTCCATCAGCCCGCCCGCTTTGTACAAAAAGGAGTCCAACTGTTTTATTTACACCGATTAGTTATTACTAACCTTTATATCATAGCATACTCTATAGATGAAAATCAATAGTATTACATGATAGGATTTATCATCATTCCGGCTACGCTAATTTCCACCCCATCGCTTCTTTCCTCTCACCAATAAAGTCCGCATACAGACCATCCTGCTTCATCAGTTCCTCATGGGTTCCTCTCTGCACGATCTGTCCGCCGCTCAGCACCAGAATCTGATCTGCGCTGCGCACGGTTTTCAGCCTGTGGGCAATCATGATGATGGTCTTATCATGAGTCAGAGCATCGATGGCAGCCTGAAGTTCCGCTTCATTCTCCGGATCCACGCTTGCGGTTGCCTCGTCTAAAATAATGATCGGTGCATCCTTCAGCATGGCTCTCGCAATGGAGATTCTTTGTTTTTCTCCGCCGGAAAGACTTCCTCCGGCTTCTCCCACCACGGTATCATACCCATTGGGCAGTTCCATAATAAATTCATGACAGCAGGCTGCTTTCGCCGCCTCCGCCACCTGCGCATGGGAAACATCCGGTTTTCCGAATTTTATATTATTTTCAATGGTATCCTGAAACAGATAAACATCCTGAAACACCATCGATATATTCTTCATCAGACTGTCCAGCTTATAATCGGTGATGTCCCGTCCGCCAAGGCGGATCGTTCCACTTTCCACATCCCAGAATCTGGCAGTCAGATTGCAGAGCGTCGTTTTTCCTCCACCCGAAGGGCCTACCACAGCCATCGTTGTTTTCTCCGGTATGGTAAAACTGACTCCATCCAATATCCGGCGGTTCCCGTAAGAGAACGTCACATTTTCAAATGCGACTCCCGCATCCTTTGGTGCAAGCTCCTTCCCGTCAATATCCATAACCGGAGTATCATCAATGGAATTTGCTTTATCAATCGTAGCTCCCAGCATCTGAAGGGTGTCCGACATGTTTCCGGCGCTTTCCAGTTCCTGATACAAGATAAATGAGGCAATCAGCATCAGCAGGCACCGTGATAAAGGCATGGTTCCCCCGCCGTAAAAAACCAGGGCGCACACCACGATCAGAACCGAAAACCCGCGGACCACCAACTGGCGCACTGCCATCCACGGTGTGATGGACGCTTCCAGCGACAATGTTTTTTTGCAGCTTTCCTCGATGGTTCTTGCTGCCATCTGGTCATTGTCCTTTTCCAGACCATAGGATTTCACCACGCTCATACCCTGTATATATTCCAGCACCGCTTCCACCAGATGAATCTGTGCCATCTGTCTTGCCGGTCCGGTCTTAGATGTGGCGATCTGCGCCATCTCTGTCACAAAAAGATACACCATGATTCCGCAGATGCCGATCAGCCCCATACGCCAGTCCGTCACAGTAAGGGCAAGGCAGAGAGCAAGCGTATTTAAAAACCCGCCCACGACCATGACCAGACACCGGGACGCGGAGTTCTCCACCTCGGAAAGTGTGGTGGTAACCACCGCCGTAATATTTCCCAGACTGTTATCATTAAAATATCCCATGGGAATATAACGCAGTCTGTCACCGATATGTATCCGCTTCTCCGCCACCATAAAATAGCCCACCTCTGTTTCCTCATTCACAGAATAGTAGAAACAAAGTATCCGGCCGATCACGGATATCAACAGAATGGCAATCACCGGGAGCATTCCCGCCTGCTGCCCGGAGAGCACCTGATCCAGCGCAAACATCAACGCTCCAAACTGCATCGCCGCAAAAACGGCCCCGCAGAAAGAAATCACCATCGCTTTCATCAGCAGCTTCTTTTTGCTTCCTGCAAACTCAAAAATTTTTCTTAATACACCAAACATTTTCCATCCCTCCTATGCTGCATCTTTTGTTCCGATATGTGCCTGCCACATCCGTGCATACAATGGACAGCTTTCCAAAAGTTCCTTTTGCGTACCCTGCGCTGCGATCTTTCCTTTGCTAACCACCACAATGCAGTCCGCATCCGCGATGGTAGACAGACGGTGCGCAATGACAATCAATGTCTTTCCCTCTGTCAGTGCAAGGATAGCCTTTTGAATGACAGCTTCATTTTCCGGATCCACGCTGGCTGTCGCCTCGTCCAATATCACAATCGGCGCGTCCTTTAACATGGCTCTCGCAATGGAAATCCGCTGCTTCTCCCCGCCTGAGAGATGTCCTCCGCCCGAGCCGCACACCGTGTCATACCCCTGATCCAGCGCCCGGATAAAGGAATCACAGCCGGCAGCCTTCGCCACTGCCTCCACCTCCCTGTCCGATGCGTCAAGACGTCCCATACGGATATTGTCACGCACGGTACGGTCAAACAGGTAATTGTCCTGTGAAACATATGCAATCTGCTGATTCAACTGATCCAATGGAATATCCCGAATATCCCATCCTCCCATCAGAATGGAGCCGCTGCTCACATCCCACAGGCCGGCAATCAGCTTGGCAATCGTAGATTTTCCGGAACCGGACGGACCAACCAATGCGGTTACCGTCTGTGGCCGAATCGTCAGGCTGATATCGTTCAGCACCTGCTCATCTTCTTTTCCATAGGTAAATGAAATATGCTTCAGTTGAATCTTCCGGTCTTTTAATATCACTTTTTTCTCCGGGCGCTCCAGCTCTTCTGCCTGCAGAATGTCACCGATTTCTCCCACGTTGGTCCCTACCACCGCCAGCTCATCCACAAAAGACATGGCTGCCAGAAATGGCCCCGTAAATCCCAGTGACAACACGATCACGGTCATAAAATCAGAAGCACTTAAGCTTCCCCGGGACCAGAGAAGCAGACCAACCGGCAGTACCACCAGCAGAACGGACGGTGTAACTGTCTGCATAATACACATGAATTTCTGGTTTTCTTTCATCCAGTTCTTATAGTAGGCTGCATTTTCCTCCACCGCATCTGCATATCTGCGATAGGATCCCGCTGACTGGCTGAATGCCTTTACAATCTGGATTCCTCCGATATATTCTACAATGGCATTGGCCATCTTCCGTCCCACAGCCACTGCACCATCCCATTTTACAGCATAAGTCTTTGCGCTCTGGGATGCGGCAGTCATTCCGATTACGGTTGTCGCAAGAGACGCCAGTCCCATTCTCCAGTCAATGCAGAAGATATAGACTGCAATAAAAATCGGAATCAGCAGATTGGACGTCATCTCCGGGATCAGATGTGCCAGCGTCGGCTCCATCCCTTCTACCCGGTCTACGATCGTGGTCTTATACTGTCCCGATGGCGTATCCAGAATGGTTCCCATGGGTACACGGGATAATTTCGCCAAAAGCTGTTTTCTCAAATCTCTGAGTGCATGGTAAGTCGCCCTGTGAGACAACGCTGTGGAGGCGGCAGAACAAAGGGACTTTGCCACATATCCGAGCAGCATCAGCAGACACCAGGGCACACACGCGTCTAACCCGCCTCCGGTCAGCAGGATACGGATCATCGCCGCAACGCTGAAATAGGCGGCCATACTTCCCGCCACCCCCAGCATTGCCAGCAGGACAGAACCGTAAAAACCGCCATGATAATCTTTTGCCCAGCTCCAAAGCAGAATAAATGGGGACTCTTTCTTTTTTTCTTTCATAAATTTGTTCACTCCTTTATCTATTATTTGTATCCAGAGAAATCTGGTTACTTTCGTTTGTCATTTCCACCTGTAGTTAGATTTTACTAACCCTCGGCCAGAAAAAAGGGATATTCCGGATATCAGGATATCCCTAAAATTTGAAACCACCCTGCGGAATAAAATTCCCGTATTCCATCCACATAAGCAAATGCCTTTTCTCTCGGCATATCATGGCGTACTGTCTCGAAAATACCGCTGAACAACGCACTTGCCAGCATATGAACCATATCCTCATCAATATGGCGAAACTTCATTCCGGCCTCTTCCATCCGCTCCATCAGAAGAATGCCGGAATTTGTCTCAATCTCTGCCAGTGTTTCCATATAATGCTCATACTGTGTCCCTGCCGAGCAGCAGATGATCAATTTGAATGCATCATAATGATCAAAGATGTGCTGCATCATCCAGTCATGCCCTGACTCCGATATCTCCGGAAGACCTGACAGTTGTTCCTCCAAAGGGTGCCCGGAAAACTCTTTCTGCAGTTCTCTGTATTTTTCCGTAAATGCACGGGCCGGTTCCTCTACCAGTGTTGAAAATATTTCTTCCTTGTCTGTGTAATAGCGATAGATTGCTCCGGTTGTAACTCCCAGAGAAGACGCTATATTTCTCAGATTCGCCCCTTTAAAGCCCTTGGACAAAAATTCCTGTTTCCCTGCCTCCAGAATATCCGAAGCAAGCTTTTCATTTGTCGGTCGCATGTCTGTCTCCTTTTATGCAATGCCGCAGGCCAAAGGTCCACTATGCCTTTCCCTGCATGTCTGAGAATAAAATAACCATGTTATTAAATAACATGGT
This sequence comes from Lachnospiraceae bacterium, assembly GCA_028689585.1. GTDB lineage: Bacteria > Bacillota > Clostridia > Lachnospirales > Lachnospiraceae > Merdiplasma. The sequence continues at coordinate 9,110 of JAQVCW010000055.1, forward strand.
TATTTTATTCTCTTCTGTTGTCTCTGTCAACAAGCTTTGTCTTTGTTGAGAATTATTCTTACTTATAAAATTTCGTTTCTCTTTTTCAGCGGAATCCGCATCAATCTTTAATACCGTTTTATAATTTACGGGCAAGTCTCCTTACACAGCCCAGCCAAAGCTATCTTCATCATAACGGATTATCCCTGGCCTTTAACATCCCGCTCAATCATTTTGATAGACTGAAAATTCTATAAATCACACCAAAAGTCTATCTTGCAGGCTGTTTACAACAGCAGAGGGAGGTGAACAGCATTGTCAGATTGGAAACCATATGCTGGCAGTCAATACCATAATTGATTGGTTGGAACGGCACTTCGAAAATCAGCCTTTTTTATTTACCTTTTGTTTTACAAGTTCATTGTGATAAAAATAATTTACATAATTCAATTGTGCTTTTTCACAATATTCATTAAGCGCCTTGGCTAAATCCTCCCAATAAGTATTATCCTTATGTATGTATATTTTACGATACTCATTTGACAGATTTGGATACCACTGATCAATATAAGAAAGGATTGTCTGTTTATAAGCTCCTCTCAAATTGAGATTTTCAAACCAGTATTCATCTACCATATTTTTAGTTTTTTCAATAATTTTTTCCCAATCTGTGATATATGGAAAAATTGGTGACATAAATAATACCGTGTAGATTCCTGCCTCATGTAACTGTTCTAGTGCCTTCCACCTTTGAAGGACTGTGCTTCCCTTATCCATATCTGATCTGAACTGTTCATCTAATGTATTTAATGAAAGCGCCACTTTAAGCCGCGGAAACCTTTTTAATATATCAATATCACGAACAATTAAATCGGACTTTGTTGAAATAGTAATCTGGCAGTCAGCATCTACCAGTTGTTCTAATATATTTCTGGTAATACCGTACTTACTCTCGTATTGATTATAGCAATCCGTTACCGATGACAAAAATAATGATTTTCCCTTCAGTTTTTTCAAATTAATGGGATTATTGCAATACTTTATATCTATGAAATCTCCCCACTCCTCCGTATGCGCTGTAAATCTTTTCATAAATCTGGCATAGCAATATTTACATGCGTGAGGACAGCCCACATAGGGGTTTATCACGAAATCACTTGCAGGCAGATTTGATTTTGTCAGATAATCTTTCGTCAAAATCTTTTTTTCTATTACTCCCATTATCCGATCCTCCCTCCATGAAAATAGCACTCATATATCTTTTCTTCCAAATAAAATATTTCTTCGTATCCCTGATACCAGATAACAAGTCATCATAGCTCATCTCAGTGGGTATTTACACTTCTGCACATAATTCAAATTTATTGTTTTGACTTATCAAAATCAATCACACGCTGTCTATCAATTTTCATAATTTCTTCACCCGAAATCATATTTGAATTAAACAGTGAACTACATCGGCAATTGAATTACCGAGCATCAGATATATATGGCTCCGCCATACAGTTTCTGGGTGCGTCCATAACACCTTTACTGCTACTTTTCAGTTACACAGCTACTTTCACTATGTTCG
>JAQVCW010000056.1 GCA_028689585.1 Lachnospiraceae bacterium
CCCCACCCTTAATTTTATATTATCCACCCAGATCTCATCCGCGATATCATAAATATATTTCAGTCGATAGATGCCCGGTTTTTGCGGCGCAATCAGAGCATCAATTTCATGGCCCGTAATGCTGCATTCTCCGCTGTCCTCCATCAGACTGGATCCATCTATCAGTTCAAAACGCGCATCCCGGATAGCAAAGGGGATATCCTGCTCACATTTTGGTTTCACAATACTCCTGATATGGATTTTTTCACCGAGGTCAATGTTCATCTCGGCTACATATTGCACGCTCAATAATATATCCCCCTTCCTGCACTTCTGACTGGTATTTCTTCTCCTGGCTTTCCCCGGAAAAAGAAATATTTTCAATATTACCAAGGAATTCGTTTATCGTTGGAAGCCCTGTATAACGATTGCTTTTATTTTCAACAGTATAACCATTCGGCACGATATAACCCTGCAGCTCATGTCCGGATATAGCAAACAGCATGCTGCAAAGGTAGCCGGTATTCCCGGCCCCGTCCTCTGCATACACTTCGATTACATATTCTCCATCCTCTGTCCATGGAACCGTTGCATTCCAGGTTCGGTCCTTTGCAGGAGTAAATAAAATCGGTTGTCCGTTGGCCACACCGTACACCCGTGTTACCATCAGTCACTGATCTCAACAGAGATCGTAAAGGCAGCACTTGTGTTCACCGGATTTGGTGTTAATACAACAGAGTTTACTACAGGGGCCGTGGTATCCAAAATGACGTTTCTGGTTACCGTTGTGCTCTTCCCTGCACTGTCAGTGGATGTAATAATAATCGTATTGCTTCCCTGCGCCAGTGTAATGGCTTTTAAAAAGCTTCCATCAGCGCCTACTGTTACGGCCTCTGCGGATCCGGAATTTAATTTTACGGTAACCTTACATGGGCTGGATGTGGAATCGTTCGTGGTTCCGGATACTGTACAGGACGCATTGTTTGTAATAAAACCGTCCGTAGGGCCAGAGATCGATAAAGTCGGTGGTACCGTATCTACTTTAAATGTTACACTCTTCTGGGCTGCAGCATTCCCATCATAATCAGATGCATCCATTTTGATTGTATGGCCTCCATCTGACAAAGCGGTGCCTGGTGTATAGCTACACTGATAGCCTCCTGAAATCGCTGTTTTAACTATGCTGTTCCCGGTCACTTTACTTCCACTGTCAATCGTTACCCCTATTGTAGCTGGATCCACACCAGAATCATTATCCGTTACTTTCCACGTGATAACAGGCTTGTTGTTGATAATCGTTGCCCCAGCGGTCGGGTAAGTAATTGTGATCACCGGTGCTGTCCTCTCTTTAACCACAAGCTTTAAGGCCGCTCCAAGTGTTGCATCCGTAACATCTTTCGTGGTCAGATTGCCCGCCTCATCCCAGGCTTTTATCGTTACGCCATAGTAATGGCCGGATTGATTGTAGCTGGAATTCTGTGGTGCCGTTGCTGTGGCTTCCCATTTTCCGCTAGATGTGTTCTTGGTTAAATTAACCGTAACACCATTTATTATTGCCTGTGCTCTTGCTACGCTCATACTTGATCCACTCCTCTCTGTCCATATCTTTGCTCGATGATATACTGCTCAATCGCGTCTATGTGTGCCTTTAGATCCGGATCGACTGCATAAAAACTGTCTGCTGCATTTTTTTTCATTGTTCCGCCTGTTATATCGTCAACTTCGTTATAAGTATTCGACAAAACATAGGTTCCGTCCTTGTTAATCACTTGGAATGCTCTCAATACCCTCATGTATCCATTCCTCCATTTCTACATCATATTCTTTCAGCTCATCAGAAAACATTTTTTCAAGTTCATAGCTGCCATCTTCTCCGTACTCTGTCAGTGCCTCATCATCCAGCCGAAGTGTCTCAAAATTCCTCTGCACCGTCTTTAATTCCCATGAAAAAGCCAGACTTGGAGTTCCTTTTGCAATGAAAAATTCCTGCTCTTTGGTATCTACCCAGATATCGCCCGGCCCTTCTTTTTGCAAAAATACACAGTATTCAATATCCTGATCGATAGTTTCTGCAAATATGGCATCAATACTTACGATACATTCCCCGCTTTCATCTAACCTTCCGGTTCCAATATCGCCAAAATACGGGGTTGGCGTTTCGTAGCTGTACAGTCTCAGGTCTCCATATCTGGTATCTTCCACCAGCCTGCTTTTTGTACCCGTAACATCCAGATCCTTCGCCGTTATTTTTTTATGGAAATTAAATCCATTGTAAATTGGGTTATGCTCTGCATCGTAATACTGCTCCACGGAATCCAGTGCTTTACTGGTGATGGTCAGCCATTTTGCCCCGTTCATTTCTACCGTTGCAAGCTGGTTAAGAAAAAGATTGATTGCTGAGTAATTCTTAACCTCAACATAGCCCTCTTCCAGCCAATACTCATACATAGGATAATTTTTGGAATTGATGCCCTGACCAGATCCAAAATAGGCATTTGCACCGTACAATTGGATAAATCCATAACTACCGTTATAATCTTTCGTGGTCGTTGAAAAATATCCGGAATACATATTAGATCCCTCAATAACGGCACTTTCCACTCTTCCGCCCCGCAGTATTCCGCTGAAATAACCTTTTTCGAAGTTCACACCGGTATTGTCAATATACCCGATAATCTTTCCGGATGCATCTGCAATATTCAGCCGTCCATTCCCGTTATTTACACCGCCAAGTGTAAGCGTACCGCCAAGAGCGGCATCAAAGGAGATGTACAGACGGCCGTTCAGGTAAAACAGTCCTTTCCACGCCCCCTGATTGGTCAGAATATTTACAACCTCTTCCTGCGTCAGCGCCTCTACATCCTTCACAAACGAAACATCCACTCTTTCAATTACCTGCGTAGTCCCGCCTGCTGCACAGAGCGTACAGCGCACACCGGAAAGTGTTCTCGAATCGCCATCTGCTATCGCTGCCCCATCCGCATCACTTATGATACTTCCATCGTTGTCCACAATAATATCGTATAGCAAATGAGACACTCTTGCTTCATCTGTGCTTGATACATAAGCGGTTTTCCATTCTGCACCGTCCAAAGTTTCCTCTATGATAAATCTTCCGCTATATGGTGACCTTACCGCACCCGCCCCATCACGATAATACGCTGAAAATGTAATGTAACTTGGCGAAAGCGTATTTTCTTTTTCTATTTTCACCATGGATGCCGTTGGCTCTAATAGATAGGACCGCCCGTCTGCTCCTGCCGGACCAACTGCCCCTGCGGCTCCGTTTGCTCCTGCATACAATTTTGAAATTGTAAATCGCCTTGTAACAGACAGGGAAACAAGATAGGTTGCCTTAATATCAACCCACCCTGTATCGGCAGATAATCCGGTCACAGAATATGTCTTTGCTGCATTATTCCAACTGCCCGTAACTGTATCCGATTTTGTGATCGTGAAAGAGCAATCCTTTGTAACATCCGCTGTGCCATACATGACGGTAGGAATTGTTGTGCACTCAGGAAAACTCTGATATACCCCAGAACTGTTCACCGGGATGGACTGATAATCATTTTTGAGCTGCATCGTCATATTCTTCGCGCTTGCGGCCACATCTTTTGCGTCCTGTACAGCCTGAGCTGCCGTCTGACCTCCAATCTTTACGCAATCCCCGGACAAAAGCACCTGTCCGGTATCCATGTCAACCTGAAAGATAACAGCTCCATTATCGTCTTTAATACTAATTGCCCCGGTGTTGATCCAGTCAGCATTAACGCCCTCTGTCTGCAATATCCGCGCAATCATTTCCCCGGTCAGCACAAATCCATAAGGGTAAGTCTTGCCTCCATCATTGGATACGCCGATTGCTTCTGCAGTGATCTTAATAACATTTTTGGATGCCCCCAGTGTTGGCTTGTCATGCAGATAGGTTATTGTACTGCCATCCCCCTGCTTTTCTTCCGTAACGTACATTCCGGAGCTTTCTGACAACAGATTCCCCAGGTTCTCCACGGCCAGCTCCCTGTCTGTTTTTTCTTTCCTGATTGCCTTACGCAGCTCCACATAAGTCTTTGTTTCATTGCTGTAGCGTGTACTGCTCTTATACCCCGGTGACTCAGCCCCGCAGACTACGTTTTGATAGTTCCCGGCAGTAAAGGTTGTTCCGGTGACCACAGTACGATACTTGCTGCCGTTTGCATCGGTTACGATTGCAACATCCCCGGCTTCTATGGCTGGATTATCTAAAAACGAAACATTCAGCGGACGAAACCGCATCCCGATCAGTTTTTCTCCCAGCCAGGCGGCTGCTGTATTCCCGTCCCCGGACTGGATCAATTCATTTCCGCTGATCTCCAGCACATACCCTGTGCTGCCATATAGGTAAGTTCCACCCTCCTCACCGGATATCTCCGTACTTTCTGCCACCCGTATGCCGGTTATCACCACATCATCGTCTGATTTTGTAAAACTGGACAGAGAATGGATATCATGATAAGATCCTGCTGCCGGTTCGTCTGCTGCCAGCGTGGCCATATCATACCAACCCAGTTCAAGCTGCCCCAGAGTGTTGCACCGTGCCCATTTACCGGCCCTTTGTGCTGCCCATGCAATCATCTGCCGATAGGTTAAATTATCGCTGTCCGGGCGTTTTACCACAACGATATCACTTCCGGTAAAACTGGTGGTATTCAAAACTACGCCGCATCTTGTGCAGCAATCCCGCAGGATCGTTCCGAGCGTGGCTGGGAATGGAAGGGTGCTGTCATAATCCCTGTCAAACTTAGCCATGTTATCCAGGCATTCCAGTGTCAACAGATCGTCCCCGTGTGCGTCATCAACGTGGAAAATACCTTTTTTTACGGTTTCTATGGTTCCGTCCGGGAGTTCCAGCTCCAATCTTGGTTTTATTTCCGCGTCACGGAAATCATAACCGTTATAATCCTTGTACATATTATTCAGGATCAGAGTAAACTTATTGATGATAGCTGCTCCGATCTGGAACACACTCTCTCCGGATACGGCATCTTCCACTTTCCATCCGCCCGACCACAAATTTTCATTCTTTACTGTAAGTCTGGTTCCATCCTTTAGCACGATATCGGCAATACATAAATAATTTCTTGCGTCATCTTCCAGCATTGCTTTAAATGCATCTGAAATATTCACCGCCATTTTTCTCACCTCTACTGTTCTACGATGCTGAAGGATAATTGTTTATAGATCTTTTTATTTACTGTCCAGGAATACATATTTGCAACCATATCTCCGGTATAAAAGGTACGTGTTTCATTTTTTCCTTCCATCGCATCCGGATAGTTGACCGAAATATACTCTGGTTTAAAAGCCTGCAGAACAGCTTTCGTCTGTTCTGCCGTAAGTCCATTCCAAGCCAGTTCCAGTTTTCGCTTCATGTCAATTCGGTTCTTGTGCATAACGCCATCCAATGTTCTTCCAGCGTTCGGCCCCGATATGTCCTGTTTCCCCCAAGAAAAAGAAGACGGTGCCCTGATATCAGCACCATCAATTTTCATAAATGACATTTTCTGTACCTCCTATACCGTAGCAACCACTTCATACCTTCTGTCCGATTTCTTTTTCCCTCGTACCACACGCTTATACAGCGTTTCATCGTCTGCCTTGACAGTTACCTCAATGACCGGAGCCTCTTCCGTTTTTCCGTCCGATCTGGTGGCCATAAATACCTCCATCATTCCGTCCACTACGGCCCCTTTGATGGACTCAGCTATAACTGCATTATTGGCAACTGCAGTTTTATTGCCTACCCTGCCGACCATTTCAGGATTTCCGCTCTCGTTCATTCCCCAGATCTCTCCGTCCGGCATACCGCCGTGACGATACCACTGAACGGAAAATTCCGGTGTTGGTATGGTTCCTCCGTTTCCGTTGCTATGATAATTCCAACTGGAGATATACATATGCGGTACCTGGATCCGGACAGATTTCATGCCGTCCCGAAGCGAATTACCTGCAGTCACTCCGATATTGTACATAGTATTGGATATGTTATTAAATGCGCTTGTATCTGCCTCAAACTTAATGGTTTTTGATGTGACCATCGTTCTCAGGTTGCTTGTCACAGTGTCATACTTCTTTGTAAAATCAGAGATATCGCCCATTATAAAAGCAGTGGTAGTCTTTGGTACACTCTTTATCTTATCTAAAAATGTCTCAACCGCAGCGGTGGCATCTTTGCTGTCAATTGACAATTTCATGCTTCCAAGCAATGTTTTCAGCACCAGGAGCTTAAACACCGTAAACAGATCAAGACCTGCATCAGCGTCTGTAGTATCCATCGACATTGTCATATTGCTGTTTTCTTTAACGGTGTCCACTTTTTTCGATACTGTTTCGGTCTTTGTCTCAGCTTCACTGGTGTCCGCTTTAAACAAAAGTTTTTTCAGTCCGGAAGCTCCCGCAGTGAGAACCTTCAATGCGTTCACTTTTCCATCCGCGTCTGTGGTATTTGCATGAAACTGGGTGATATATTTGGAAAGTCCAATATCATCCGCAAGTGTTTTAAATGCGTTGACAACCCTCGTTCCTGCCTCGCTGTTTGCCGAAATTGATGTACTCACGGAAGATGGGATACCTACAAGGGACTGTTCATAGCCATTGGCTTTTTCTGCGGATGCACTAAATGCTTCCGGTAAAGTAGTTTTTAAAATTTCTGATAAATCAGATGTGTCAATATTAACTCCATCTAATGCCTCAGATACATAATTAAAAGCCTCTTTCGCCGTTGCACCACTGTTATAGGCGTCATCCAGAGCTTGTGTAAGAATATTCATATGTTCCTGACTTGGAATTATCCCATCCTTTTGCATTGTTATTAACGCATCTTTGATTTTTGTATACGCATTTTCTGTCATTCTCCCAGAATTGGAAGCAGTATTCCCCATTGTTTTTGAGGCTTCTGAAACCTTATTAATAATATCTTTAAATAATTGTTCCTGTTCTACGGTAGCGCCTACGCTTCCTGCAACATCTGTGTAAGCCTGTACTATCGCATCAGCCGTAACTCCTGATTCTATAAACAATTTAGAAAACGCTGCTGAAAACTCCTCTGTTGACGCATTTGAATTTTCTAGATTTTCTTTTAATGCAAAAATCTTATCATTCAGACTCGGAGCAAATTCTGTTCCTACGCTGTCCATTATTCCGCCAAGTTCCGTTAATTTTCCGTTTCCACCCTTAGCTGAATCTGAAAGTTCAGACATCGCCTTCGCTCCAAGTACAATAGCCGATATTGCGCCACCCATTTTTACTCCAGTAGAAGAAAGCACAGTTCCAAATAGACCTGTTTTCCCAGATGCCCCTGCTGCCGCCTCTCCAGCTTTTCCTACTGTTTCTGCCGTTTTTCCAGCAGAAACAGTAACTCCTGAAAGAACCTCACCGAATGTTCCCATTCGTTTTATCAATTCCGTTTTCACTGCAGCACTCAGTATAGCTGCTGCTATTTTAGGTGCATTTAAAACAGCCTTTATTCCGATAGCAGCAATAAATATAGTAAACAGACTGTCCAGCACATCCGACCAGTCATCCTCTGTCATTCCTGATATGCCCTCTTTGATTGCGTCAACAATACCAAGTGCCACCTGCGGCAGTGCCTTTGCGGTCTCTTTGATGATATCAGCTACCCGTTTCAGGACATTTTTCCAGTTAATACCCACCAGAAAATCTCCGATGGAAGTTCCGACCGAATACCATTCCGTCCCCCGAATAGTTCTAAATATTGTATCAAGAAGTTCATCCATTAAATCACCAAGAGCTGTGCCCAGTGCTTTCCAGTGAACTTTGTTCAGGAAGCTGTTTATACCAAGATACAGTTTCGAAGACATCTGATCCCATTTTACCGTATCAGAAAAATTCTGCAGTGTTTCTGCCAGTCCGTTCAGCGCTCCGGCCATAGTATCTGCGATCTTTTCACTGTCGATATCCTGCACTGCTCCATTAACCGCATCCCCTACCGCCGTTCCGAAATCTGCCCAGGCAAAATTGTTGACTACTGTATACAGAACCTCCAGCTTGGAATTAAAAAACTGCGCAACAGAACTTCCTACCTTCGTCCAGTTTGCTGTCCTGATAAAAGAATTAATTGAGTCCACTACACCCGAAGTTATATTTCGAATGGTAGTTTTTATCTTCTTCCAGTTCAGGCCATTCAGCGCACCATTAAGCCCATTTCCTACTGCCGTTCCAAAAGAACTCCAATGGAAGTTTTTCGCAAAGGTATTGGCCGTTTCAAATGCAGTGTTGATGCCGGTGCTGATAGTTCTGCCTGCCAGGTTCCAGTCTGTGGTTTCGATAAAGCCATTCAGAAAGGTGGCGGTGCTCTGCGCAATTTTGTTTAAGGTTGCCTGTATACCGCCCCATGGAATGTTTTCCAGTGCACTGTTTAGCTTTTCGGCCACAATGGATCCGATTTCGGTAAAGTCGGAATTTCTCCAGGCTTCTTTTATCTTCTCTGCAAAATCACTGATATTTCCCGTAATCGGTATCTCCTCAAACATATCGGAGGGAGATAAACCACCGGTTCCTGTGTTGCCCGCAGAAGTGTCTGTGTTGCTGTCCAGCTTGTTTATTTCATCAAAGCCAAGGATAGTTGCCTGCAGCTTTTTGGTAGCCTTATCGGCCTCATTTGCGCTGCTGGTACTCTTATCCAGACTGGCAGCATAATCCTGCGTTACCTTTTTTGCTGAGACATACGCTTTCTGACCTGTCAGCGAAGCAAACAGCATACCAAGTGCGGATACCGCATTAGTGACGTACTGGATCAATGTATTTAGGAGCGGGGCTACTACATTCAGGATCGGTGCAAATGCTGTAGCCAGGGCATTTTTAAGCTGTGTAAGACTGGACATCAGCATAGACAGACTGGCATTTGTGGTCTTATCGTACTGCGCCAGATTTTCAAATCCGGAAGCCACTGCGGATCGAAGTCTGTTAAATAATACAAAAAGACTTCGGATTCCAAGACCATATTTCAGCATCGTAAGAAATCCTTTTTTAAAGGATCCTGTATTTGCGTTTACTCCGCTTGTAAATTTCCGGATCATGGGGATGCCAGAAGCAAACTTCCTGATCAACGAAGCAAACGTCCCCGCTGCCCTCTTAATTGCTGGGCCTATGCTCTTCATGGCTGCCAGCATACCGGAAAAGGCTTTGCTGCCGATCGAACCCGCGGTACGTGCAACCTTCCCAATCACGGGGATATTGGAGATAATTTCCTTTGTGGTAGCCGCAATCCGTTTCATCCTGCTGCCCATTCCGTTATCAGTATTTAATTTCAGATCTCCTCCAGACGATTCCAGATGCTCTTTTTCTGCAATATACCCCGTCAGTTTACTTTCTGCCTGCTGGATATCATACTGCAGCGTCCTCCAGGATTTACTTTCCTGATCTGCGCCGGTGGCTTTCATCTTTTCTTCGCGATCCTGTAGTCTGGCAAGAGAAGCCTCCGCTTTTGTGATTTCCTTTTGCAGATTATTCCAATTCGTACTTTTGTCCCCTGCAGTGCCATCAGTTTCCATTCTTTGTTCTTTTGCGTACAATTTATCCAATTCCAGCGTAACTTTTTCAATATCATACTGCAAATTCTGCCATGACGCGCTCTTTTCTGCCGCTCCCATAGCTTCCATTTTTATCGACTTCTCGTACAGCTTATCTAAAGCATTATTGCACTTTTCAATATTCTGTTCATTGTCCAGCCATTCATCCGATGGAACCTTAATGCCAGCGGCAATCTGCACCTGCTTCACATAGTTTTTTATTCCATCCGTGATCCCTTTTATGACTGCTCCGCTTTTCATATCCTGATAGGATTTTTTAATATAATTCTGCATGATCCGGATCTGGCTCATTTGCTTGTCAATCCCGGCAAAAGTAATATTATCAGGACCCCTGACAGCCTTGAGTTCAGAGTTTATGGACGCTGCCATTTTTCTCACATCTCGTGTCGCATCAGCGGTGGACTTTTTAAGCTTACTGATATCACCCTCAATGACTACTTTCAATCCCTTCAAGCTATCCTCACTCAATCACTCCACCTCCTCCCTGATTATGCTCCGCAGCAAACCGCCTCCGCTTCGCCTTAAACTTCTCCAGTTCGTCAAATTCTTTCTGCTGGTCAAATAATTCCTTTTCATCCTGGAA
>JAQVCW010000029.1 GCA_028689585.1 Lachnospiraceae bacterium
AGGGAATCCGGAAAGAACTGCATGAGATAAAAGGCGGTCTGGCGGATGGGATACGGGAAGTGATGGCGGAGTCTCTAAAGAAGAAACAGAAAGAAGAAAGTAAGATAAAAAAAGTAGAGATTAAGTAGGAGGGAAAAATATGCGCATTATTTTATATACAGGAAAGGGCGGCGTGGGTAAGACCACAGTAGCGGCCTCCGCAGCATGCCGGCTGGCAGCGGAAGGGAAGAAGGTGCTGATCATGAGCACCGATCAGGCCCACAGCCTGGGAGATTCGCTGGAAACAAAGCTGGGAAATGAGCCGGTGACGGTCATGGAAGGGCTGGATGCATTGGAAATTGACACGGTAAAGGAGACAGAAAAGGCATGGGGAAAGCTGCGCAGTTATCTGACGCTTCTTTTGACCAGCAGGGACGGGGAATCGCTGGAGACAGAAGAGCTGCTGGCCTTTCCGGGCTTTGATGAATTATTTTCGCTGCTGACGGTGCGGGATATTTATGAAGCGAATGAGTATGACGTGCTGATCGTGGACTGTGCGCCCACGGGAGAGACGCTGTCCCTGCTGAAATTTCCGGAGATGATGGGCAATCTGCTTCAGAAAGCATTGCCGGTTAAGAGAAAAGCCGTAAAAGCAGTGGGTCCGGCGGTGGAGAAGCTGACCAAAATACCTATGCCAAAGGATGAGGTCTTTGATGAGGTCCTATGGCTGACGGCAAAACTGGATAAATTAAAAAATCTTATGATCAATCATGAGGTGGTCAGTATCCGCATCGTGACCACGCCGGAACGAGTCGTGATCCGGGAGGCAAAGCGCAACTATGAGTATCTGAAACTGTATCAATATAAAGTAGACGCGGTAATTGTCAACAATATATATCCCGTTCAGGCAATGGAAGGATATTTTGGAAAATGGATGCAAATGCAGGAACAGGCACTTACCGATCTGACGGAGACATTCCAGGAAAAAGAAAACGTGCCAATACTGAAATTGGAGCTGCAGCCGCAGGAGATTTGCGGGATCCCGTTATTACTGGAAGCGGCACAAAAAATCTGGGGAGAGAAGGAGGCTGACATTACTGGAGCTGGTCTGGGGATGATCGGATTGCAATCGCAAGAAAAAAACAAGAATTAAATAAAAGCCTTCCGGGCTCCTATGTGTTAAAATAGCAGCATACGAAAAGAGAAGGGGGAATTATTTTGCCGAAATCAACGCTGCTCAACAGTCGTATGAAAAAGTATGCCTACCGTGACGCCGCGGAAATGTATCAGGATATTCCTGCATCACCGGACGGTCTGACACTTGAGCTGGTGGAAGCCATGCGGGAGCAATATGGAGAAAATCAACTGACCGGAAGAAAAAATGATACCCTTTGGTATCGTCTTCGCCGTGCTTTTATTAATCCATTTACCATTATTTTGTTTGTGCTGGCGGCAGTTTCTTTGATTACCGATGTTCTGCTGGTTTCTGATTTTAGCCGAAATATCACGACGGTGGTGATTATCTGCGTTATGATTCTGATCAGCGGTACGATTCGGCTGGTGCAGGAGCTTCGCGCCAAAAACGCTTCTGACCAGTTGGAACGGCTGATCCATGCCAGTGTCACAGTCAGACGGGAGGGCGTGCTGATAGACATCCCCGCTGAAAACCTTGTAGTAGGCGATCTGGTCTTTCTTTCCCCGGGGGACCGGATCCCGGCTGATCTAAGATTGGTGAAAACGCAGGACCTGTTCATCTCCCAGGCGGCCATCACAGGGGAGAGTGCGATACTTGAAAAGAACAGCCGCACCAGCCTCTACTCTGAGCAGCTTCCGATAACACAACTGAATAACCTTGCTTTTATGGCGACGACCGTCATCAGCGGAAAAGGAGAGGGTATCGTACTGGCTGTTGGAAAGGACACGCTATACGGTAATTTTATCCGCCCCGATTCCGATGGATCCACGGCATTTCAAAAGGGTGCGAACTCGATTGCCTGGGTTATGCTTCGATTTATGTTCATTCTGGTGCCAATCGTATTTCTGGTCTCCGGTATTGCCAGGGGAAACTGGGTAGAATCCTTTGTATTTGCTCTTTCTGTGGCAGTTGGACTGACCCCGGAAATGCTTCCCATGGTCATTACGGCCTGTCTTGCAAAGGGCAGCCTCTCGCTGTCCAAAAAGCAGACGATAGTGAAAAATATCAACGCCATGCAGGGCTTTGGCAGCATGGATGTGCTTTGCATGGACAAGACCGGTACATTGACCAACGAAAGTATTCTGCTGGAATATTATATGGATGTCCTTGGAAATGAAAATGCAAAAACCCTGCAGTTTGCCTATTTGAACAGTTTTTATCATTCGGATGTGCGCAATCCGATTGACAATGCCATCCTTGCCTGCCGCAGCATGGCGAAGCAGGAGGCTATCTACGACGCCCTGGTAAAGCGTTTTCAAAAGGCCGATGAGATTCCCTTTGATTACAGCCGCAAATTTGTCAGTACACTGGTAGCGGATGAAAACGGAATGCATGAGCTGATCGTCAAAGGTGATATCGGGCAGGTATTTTCCCATTGCAGCTTTGTGGAATATCAGGGAAAGGTTTTTCCAATCGGGGACAGTGGATTTGAGAATGTGACGGCCATAGTAGATGAGATGCTGGAAGATGGCATGAAAGTCATCGCCATTGCTCACAAAAGCCTTGGAAGGCAGAACACCATTGTTTCGGCGGATGAGAAAGAGCTGACGCTTATGGGGTATCTGGCCTTTTTTGATGCACCTAAAAAATCTGCTGCCGGTTCGGTTCAGTCACTGAAAAAATTACAGGTACGGCCTAAAATCCTCACCGGAGACAGGGCGGAAATTGCGGTCTCTATCTGCCGCCGGGTAGGAATTTCCGTAGACTGGGTTTTGACAGGCTCGGAAATCAATCAGCTTTCCGATGAACATCTCTGCTCCATGGCGGAACAGGCGGATGTGTTTGCGGAACTGGCACCGGGGCAAAAGGTCCGGATATTGAATGCATTGCGGGAAAATGGCCATACGGTTGGCTTCCTGGGAGATGGCATGAATGATATTCCTGCCCTCAGCGAGGCCGATGTCGGTATTTCTGTAGACACTGCCGTGGATGCGGCAAAGGATATTGCCGATGTGGTTCTGCTGCAAAAAGATCTGACCGTGCTGGAACAGGGAATTTTAGAAGGCCGCAAAACTTTTTCCAACATGCTTAAATATATTAAAATTACGGCAAGTTCAAATTTCGGTAATATGCTGTCTATTGTCTGCGCCAGTGCGGTGCTTCCTTTCCTGCCCATGACGGCCATCCAGCTTTTACTTTTGAATCTGCTTTACGATGCACTGTGTATTATCCTGCCTTGGGACAACGTGGATGCGGAAGATATGGTCACACCGCGTGCCTGGTCAGGAAAAACGCTGGGGCGGTTTATGTGTGCTTTTGGGCCGATCAGTTCTATCTTTGATATTCTTACCTTTCTGTTTTTGTATTTTATTCTATGTCCTGCGTTGTGCGGAGGGCTGACCTATACACAAATGGCTGATCCAGCGATGCAGGCGCAGTATATTGCCATTTTTCAAACGGGCTGGTTTTTGGAATCCATGTGGACGCAGGTATTGATTCTGCACCTGCTGCGTACAAGGAAAGTTACATTTCTGCAAAGCAGGGCATCCAGTCCCGTTTTGCTGATTACACTGGCCGGAATCGCTGCGTTTACGTGTTTGACCGTGACGCCGCTGGCGGCTGTGCTGGGACTGACCAGGCTGCCGTTTCCATATTTTGGATTTCTGCTGTTGATGGTGCTGTTTTATATGCTGCTGACAACGGCTGTCAAGGGTATGTATCAAAAGCGGTATCATGAATTACTTTGAGAAGGAGGGATTACATTGAAAAAGAATATAAGTTTTATTCCAATGGATTCCATCCTGTCTCAATGGCTCTGTAAAAAATTGAAACAGGAGCCGCCCAGGACGCCCTGCGCCGGAGAACTCTTGGCTGGTGTGCAGGAATTGCTGAACGGAGAAGCTGCAACGCTGATGCTGGGCGCGCAGGGCGGGGCAGATACATTTTCCGCTGCTGCAGATGATGGAATCTGTATCGGGGAGCTTTCCATATATCCGAAGAGCCGAAAAGTAATGCTCTGTGGAAGTGAGGTAAATCTGACTCCGAAAGAATTTGATATTTTATATTTTCTGATCCAGAATCGCGGCGAGGTATTCACAAAAGAGCAGATTTACCGGGCTGTCTGGGAAGAAGATTTCTTGCTGTCAGACAGCAATATCATGGCTTTTATCCGGAAACTGCGAAAGAAGATTGAACCAAACCCGGATGCACCGGAATACATTTTAACAATTTGGGGTATCGGCTATAAATTTAATGATAATCTGTAAAAAGCATAGGAAGTTCTTGCAAAAACGCAAGGAAAACGCAAGGTTTTAACCATGTGATTTCCCTTGTGTTTTTTTTATACTGAATAAGAAGTTTGGAAAAAAGAAAAAAGAGGAAGGTAAGTCCAATGAACAGAAAAATGAATAACCGGATGCAGATACACAAGATAACAGAAAAGGCCATTCTGCGTGAAGAGCAGGAACGCCGCATCCACTATGCCGCGACTCATCCCATCAAGGAAACTTTGAAAAGTCTGAATTCCGGTCTGAGAGGGCTGGATGAAGCATCGGTTGTTTCCAACCGTGCGCAGTATGGGGAAAACAAGATAACGCGTGAAAAAAAGAAATCCCTTTTCAGACGCTTGATGGGAGCCTTTGTGAATCCATTTACCGGAATATTACTCTGTCTGGCACTGGTGTCCGGTGTCACCGATATGATGTTTCCAATGATGAGATTATTCGGAAATACGCCGGAGGATTTTGACTGTCTGACTGTTGTGATCATTCTTACGATGGTAATCATTTCCGGAACGCTGCGTTTTGTGCAGGAGTCCCGCAGCGGAAATGCTGCAGAAAAGCTTCTGGCTATGATTACGACCACCTGTACCGTGGACAGAAAGGAGCAGGCAAAGCAGGAAATTCCGCTGGATGCTGCAGTTGTGGGTGATATTGTTCATCTGTCTGCGGGTGATATGATTCCTGCCGATGTACGAATCCTGGAAGCGAAGGATTTGTTTATCAGTCAGTCATCATTGACGGGGGAAAGCGAACCGATTGAAAAACTGGCGAATGTCAGCGAGCCATATGATGCCATCACAGATTATCGAAACATTGCTTTTATGGGCAGTAATGTGATCTCCGGCAGCGCCTCTGCCGTTATTGTATGTACAGGGGATCGCACACTGTTTGGCTCCATGGCTTCTGCCGTGGCCGGGGAGGCGGTGGAAACCAGTTTTACCAAGGGTGTCAATGCGGTATCCTGGGTGTTGATCCGCTTCATGCTGGTTATGGTACCGGTGGTATTTTTTATCAATGGATTTACAAAAGGGGATTGGCTGCAGGCGTTTTTATTTGCTGTCTCCGTTGCGGTTGGACTGACCCCGGAAATGCTGCCAATGATAGTCACAACCTGCCTTGCGAAAGGTGCGGTTGCCATGAGCAGAAAAAAGACCATTGTAAAAAACCTGAATTCCATTCAGAACTTTGGCGCTATTGACATTCTCTGTACGGACAAAACAGGAACTCTGACCCAGGATCAGGTAGTGCTGGAATATCATCTGGATGTGAACGGAAACGAGGATGTGCGGGTGCTCCGTCATGCCTACCTGAACAGTTATTTTCAAACCGGATATAAAAATCTGATGGATTTAGCGATTATTCGCAAGACAGAAGAGGAAGAAGCGGAAGATCCACAACTGATTGATCTGTCCGAACATTATATTAAGGTGGACGAAATTCCCTTTGATTTCACCCGCCGCCGCCTCTCCACCGTGGTACAGGATAAAAATGGAAAGACCCAGATTGTGACCAAGGGCGCAGTGGAAGAGATGCTCTCCATCTGCACGTATGCAGAAGTGGATGGAACTGCACAGCCGCTGACCGAAGAACTGCGCTGCAATATTTTGAAAACAGTGAATGATTTAAATGAGGACGGCATGCGCGTCATTGCCATTGCGCAAAAGAACAATCCTTCTCCGGTGGGAGCATTTGGAGTCAAGGATGAATGCGATATGGTATTGATTGGCTATCTGGCATTCCTTGATCCCCCGAAGGAGTCTGCTGCGGATGCGATAAAAGCGCTGAAAGCACATGGCGTCACCACGAAAATCCTGACCGGTGACAACGATAAAGTCACTCGTACCATCTGCAAACAGGTGGGGCTGAAAGTGCGGAATATGCTGCTGGGAAGTGATCTTGACCGTATGACGAATGCAGAACTGGCAAAAGCGGCAGAAGTTACGGATGTGTTTGCGAAACTGACACCGGAGCAGAAATCCCGGGTGGTGACGATCCTGCGCAGCGCCGGGCATACGGTTGGATATATGGGAGACGGCATCAACGATGCCGCGGCGATGAAGGCCGCCGATATTGGCATTTCCGTAGATACGGCCGTGGATGTGGCAAAGGAGTCCGCAGATATTATTCTGCTGGAAAAAGATTTGATGGTGCTGGAAGAAGGGATTATTGAGGGCCGAAAAACCTATGCCAATATGATAAAGTACATCAAAATGACCGCTTCCTCTAATTTTGGCAATATGTTCTCTGTGCTGGTATCTTCTGCGCTGCTGCCGTTTCTGCCCATGGAGAGTATTCACCTGATTTTGCTGAATCTGATCTATGACTTAAGCTGTACGGCCATTCCGTGGGATAATGTGGATGAGGAGTTTATTGCGGTGCCACGAAAGTGGGATGCCTCCTCTGTGGGCAGTTTTATGATCTGGATTGGGCCAACCAGTTCGATCTTCGATTTTACCACCTACATTTTTATGTATTTTGTATTCTGCCCTTTGTTTGTTTCAGGCGGTGTGCTGTACAATGATCTTGCCAGGCATTTCAGCGGGGCAGAACTTACACAGATACAGACCACATATACCGCAATGTTTCAGGCCGGCTGGTTCGTGGAGTCCATGTGGAGCCAGACATTGGTTATTCATATGATCCGCACGAAAAAACTGCCATTCCTTCAGAGTCATGCGTCAGCGCCGTTGACGCTGCTGACCTGCTCCGGAATCGCACTGCTGACCATCATTCCATTTACCGGTCTGGGCAGAACTCTGGGATTCGTGGCACTTCCGATGACCTACTTTGTCTATCTGATTCCATGTATCCTGCTGTATATGTGTCTTGCAACCAGCTTGAAAAAAGCGTATGTACGCCACTATGGCGAATTACTCTAAGGAGGTAGAAACAATGAACTGGAACGCTGTCTGGATCAAACTTTTTGGAACCACGCAGTTTCTCGGCCTGAACATGGGCTTTTGGGTCGCTATAGCCGCGGTGGCGCTTATCGTCATTCTGATGAATATTGTGTTTTGGAAGATGAAACCGCTATCTTAAATATCATAAAAGCATTTCTGAAAGATGCGGGCTGCCTTATTTTCCCGGTGGAGGATGAGGCAGCCCGCATTGCTGTTTTTCATGAAGGTCAGCCTGATTTGGTATTGCTTAATTTATTGCGGCTGCACGAGGTTACTGTTCACCCAGCAATGAGGACGCTTTCCGGGTGGCTGCCCCAGGTATGCCGCCTGTGCTGTTTCGAAAGCCAAGAGCATCTAAGGCTTCCGCAAGGTGTTCCAAAAGCAGGAATTGGGAGCCATAACTCACCTTCGGTTCAAACAAATGACTCCCAATTCCTATGGAACACCTTGTGGAACCCAAGATACTTAGGCTTTCTGCAAATGCACATGCAGCATACCTGGGGCAGCCACCCGGAAAGCTGTGCGTCAAGTGGTTCACCCAGGACTGTGCATCCACTGCACGAGGGCTAACCCGTCCAATGCAAACCGCTATGTTTGAATATAGGAGTGATTTCTGCTATAATGTGAAGCAAAGTCCATGAGGCAAATTTAGGATGGGCTGATGTTCGAGAGGATTGTGTTAAGTTTTCATGGAAAACTTAACATGTAGCGTCAGCCCATTTGCCGAAGGCAAATTTTAAAATGGGCTGATGTTCGAAAGGATGGAATACATATGGAAAAAATGTCTGTTTATAAAAGCAAAATACTGATTTTGGATGCCTGTGTTCGAAAAGAACAGTCCAGAACAAAACGCCTGCTGGACTATGCGGTGAAAATTTACGAAAAAACCCATGAAGAAGCGGAAATGAAGCATTTGGTATTGGAGGAGATGCCCCTTTCTTATCATACCTGTAAATCACTGGCGGAACGGGACCGTTTACTGCAGAAAGGCCAGATGGATCATCCCCGATTTGACCTGGCGCATGAATTTGCCCAGGCGGATGGCATCATAGTGGCGGCCCCTTTCTGGGATATGGGCATTCCGGCTGTGCTGAAGGTTTATCTGGAAAATATATCGGTGGAAGGAATTACCTTTGGCTGTAATGAAAAAGGGCTGTATGGCCTGTGCGGGGCAAAATGGATGCTGTATCTGTCTACGCGGGGCAGTATCTGCGGCGGTACGCCTCTGGAGCAGGGGACTCCTTATCTGGCAGCGCTGTGTGACCTGTTCGGCATACCAAAGCTGGAAAGTGTGAGTGCAGAGGGGCTGGACATTTTCGGCATAGATGTGGGGGCAAAACTGGCGGAGGCCGAAGAAAAGATTTGTGATATCTGTACTAAGATATGACACGGGCGGAAAACTTTAATATGGAATCGATTTTAGGACACAGGCTGCGGAACTGGCAGAATACTGAAAGCAGATTAAAAATGGGCTGATGTTCAAGGAGGCAGCAAGACTATGAAAAAATGTAAAATAGAAGTGATAAAAACTAATTTTGATGAGGAATTGGCAAAGGAATATGGTGTGACCTGTGCCTGTCCGGCGCATAAAGTCGGCGATGTCTATTATGCTGATTTTTCAAAGCCGGAGGGCTTCTGTGATGAAGCATGGAAAGCGATTTACCAGTACGTCTTCGCGTTAAGCCACATGTCGGGTGACACCTTGCTGTATGGTGACTGGATTCAAACGCCGGGGGTATCCATCAATTCCTGTAACGATGGGATACGAACGGTCGTGTTTAAAATTACAAGACTGGAGGAGGAATCCGATAATCTGTATACAACAGATGGGCTTCCGACAGGTGTAAAGAATTAAGGCCGCCAGGGAACAGCATCGTTTTGTCACAAGATGCCTTAGAGAAGGTACAAGGCATTCAGCAGGGTATAAGCACACTTCAACACGTTAATTCGTAAGACAACCGGAGGAAAAGCATGGAAAACAAGAGAAAAAGCTGTTGTATGAGTTTTGAACTTCATGATTGTTATGCAGAAGATACCAAAGTAACAATGACTGCTTATGAAAATATGGATATTAGAGACGTTCGAGTTGGAGACCGTATTCGGGGAATGCATGATAAGTGCCTGGTGGTGGAGGATGTTATAGTTGGTTATGAAGCTGAGATTTGTCATATTGTGGCAGAAAATGGCTGCGAAATCAGGGTCACTAAAGAACATATATTGAAAATAATTACAAACGAATTTCCGGAAGGAAAAGATGTGTGCGCGAAAGAGGTGCAGGCAGGAGATGTAATACTAAGCTGCGATGGAGCTGTGAGAATAACGAGTGCTCAAATAGAAGCTTATGGCAATAGGGTTTATAACTTCATTTTTCAGGATGAAAGAATGCCAAACTTTATTTCGGCAAATGGATTCTGGGCAGGGGATTTCTATGCGCAGCAAATAAATAGGAAGCAGCCAGACAAAGAAAGCATAGAAAAACAGGCAGGTGGTATTCTGGAAGAGCTTGAAAAATTTAGAAGCGGATGGTAAATCGCCTGAGATTTACGCCAATGAAAATGATAAAAAACTTGACAGCTAGTGAACACTAGCCTATAATACAAAGAAAAAAGCTAGTATCCACTAGCTAAAAAGAGCCAAGTGTCATAGGGAAAGTCAGGGAGGATATCATGGAAGATACAAGGGAAGCGTTTTCACTGGAGAAATATTTGAGCAATGGTGTAGATCGGATTGTAACGGGGATCATGAAGGCTTCTATCCGGAATCCAAAGGCCAGCCTGTTTCTGATCAGGCATGGGGCAGACAGCCGGAAGGCCAGGAAGATCCGGGAAGAAGCGGAAGAGAGGGGCGAACATATCCCTCCATTTTTGATTGCCAGTATTACGAACCGGTGCAATCTTCACTGCAAAGGCTGCTACGCGAGGGCGAACAAAAGCTGCAGCGATCAGGGAAATACGGCAGGTATGATGAAGGGCGAGGATTGGGGACACATCTTTTCCCAGGCAGAGGCGCTGGGGATTGAATTTATCCTGCTGGCAGGCGGGGAGCCATTTGTGAGAGAAGATGTTTTATCTGAGGCAGGAAAACACAGACGGATTCTGTTTCCTGTGTTTACAAATGGAACGATGATAGAGGAGCCTTACATAGAAATGCTGCAAAAGAATCCCAATCTTCTGCCGGTCATCAGCATCGAAGGAAATGAAGGAACTACGGATGAGCGAAGAGGAGCGGGGATCTATCAGAAACTTCAGTGTGTGATGCAAAAACTGCAGAAACAGGGAATCCTGTTTGGGGCTTCGATAACGGTCACAAAGCAGAATATGGAAGAGGTACTGTCCGATTCGTTTGTAAAAGAGCTGGAAGGGCGGGGCACAAAGGGGATAGTATATGTGGAATATGTGCCGGTAAACGATGATACGCAGGAGCTTGCGCCGGACGATGAGGATCGGGAAAAAATGAAGCGCAGGCTGGCAGAGCTGAGAGAGGGCGGAACCGATCTGGTGCTGGTTTCGTTTCCGGGAGATGAAAAGACTTCCGGAGGCTGTCTGGCAGCGGGCCGTGGTTTCTTTCATATCAATGCATTCGGAGGGGCAGAGCCCTGCCCGTTTTCGCCTTATTCGGATACGAATCTAAAAAATACTGCGCTGCGTCAGGCACTGCAGTCTCCCTTATTTTGCAGTCTGCGAAGCAATGGAAATCTGACGGAGCATCACATCGGCGGATGTGTCCTGTTTGAGCAGAAGGAGCAGGTGGAACGCCTGCTGCTGGAAGGCAGGACGTGATGGGGAAAATGGCAGCAGATATGACAACGAGGGAACGCATCGTAGAAGAGGCGCTTACTTTATTTTCAATAAATGGATATAAAGGAACCAGCGTGAAAAATATCGCGGATGCGGTTGGCATTAAGGACAGTTCTCTGTATAAGCATTTTAAGAGCAAACAGGAAATCCTGGATACAATCGTGGAGACGATGAGACGTCATATGGAAGATATGTCGGATACCTTCGGACTGCCGTCAGATGATGATCTGGAGGAGGCTGCATCGGTCTATTCCGGTTTTGATGAAACCATGCTGGTAGATTTTTCAAAGAAAATCTTTCTGTTTTATCTGAAAGATTCTTTTATGTCCCGTTTCTGGCGCATGGGAAATATTGAGCAGTATCAAAATCCGGAGGTATCTGCGGTATACCGGCAGCTATTTCTGGCGGACAGTATTTCGTATCAGACTGCATTGTTCGCGGAAATGATAAAAGAACATATTTTTACGGGAGAAGATGCGGAAGTAATGGCAATGTATTTTTACAGTCCGATTTTTTTCCTGCTCAGCAAATATGCGAATGAGGCGGAAAAAGAGGAAGAGGCACTGGGGATACTGGAGAAGCAGGTGCGGGAGTTTTACCGGATTTACAGGCGCAGATAGGAATGGGGCATTGCCGGATAAATATAATTGCTAAATAAATGCACATATGATATGATTGCATCGACGATTTGCCGGAGGAAAAAAGCATGACCAGAACGGCAGAATGAAAAAAACCGTGAAATGGAGTAAATGATATGAACAAAGCGATACAGGCAGTATTGAAAGCATTTTCCGCCCCGGAGACGAAGCTGGATGTTCAGAAATCCAGACGGTTGATGAATCTGAAGGTTCTGGATCCATTTAAGCCATTTTACCGGACGCTGGATACGAAGATATATAATGAGGGACGTGAGGTTCCGATACGGATCTATTTTCCGAATGAGGAATCCTATGATACCGTGGATATTGAAGCATTCGCTGAAAAAAACAGGAAGATAGATACCGGGAGCATGAAGGACAATTGCTATCCAGTGATTTTATATATTCACGGAGGCGGTTTCGTGACGGAGAGTGTGGAGTCCTATAACCGTGTCTGCTGGAACCTGGCGAAGCATACGAATCATGTGGTGGTATCGATTGACTATCCGCTGGCTCCGGAACACCGTTTTCCGATAGCGGTGGAGAGCTGCTATGATGTCGCGAAGGCGGTATTTCTGGATAGGAATATTCTGAATACGGATCCGGACCAGATCACCATCATGGGAGACAGCGCCGGCGGCAATATTGCAGCGGCAGTCTGCCAGATGGCCAGGGACAGAGGAGAATTTCAGCCGACACGCCAGATTTTGATCTATCCCTGTACCAATAATGACTACAGTGAGAACTGTCCATTTCCTTCCGTACATGAGAACGGGACGGATTATCTGCTGACCAGACAGAATATGGTGGATTATCTGGAGCTGTATGCGGGATCGGAAGCGGACTGGCACAATCCCTATTTTGCGCCGCTGCTGGCGGAGGATTTTTCCAATCTGCCGCGTGCACTGGTGATTACGGGAGAATTTGATCCGCTGCGAGATGAGGGAGAAGCCTATGCCCGAAAAATGCAGGAGGCCGGAGTAGAAGTGACTCACCACAGAATTGAAGATATCATTCATGGATTTTTCCTGCTGGAGCCTATTAATCCGGCGGTACGGGAAACGTATGGATATATAAAGGAATTTCTGCAGCAGGGCTGATGTTTTGATACATTGATCTTAGAATGATTCGCAGGGAGGTACAAGATGAGTCAGATAACAGGCATACAGAAACGCCAGAGAAGAAAATGGAGAAAACTGGAAAATCCGGCAAAGATTTTTCCGGCTACCAGCGGGCGGAAGGATGAACGGGTTTTCCGGCTGGCCTGCCAGATGAACGAACCGGTGGATCAGGAACGGCTGCAGCAGGCGCTGGATTTGTGTGTGAAGGATTATTCTCTGTTTCTCTGCGTCATGAGGCGCGGCCTTTTCTGGAACTATCTGGAGGAAACCAGGCAGCGCCCCATCGTGAGAGAGGAGTATAAGCCTCCCTGCAGTCAGTTGTATGTGCGGGATCAGAAAAATCTGCTGTTTGAGGTGACTTATTATAAAAACAGAATTAATTTTGAAACGTATCACGCGCTGACAGACGGAACCGGCGCGATGCAGTTTATGCGCACGCTGCTCTGCTATTACCTGATGAAGCTGCACCCGGATCAGGTGAATATAGCTGCGGATCAGGTGCAGGGAGATGCCACCATGGAGGAAATGGCGGAGGACAGCTTCAGTAAATATTATTCCAATCAGGCGGCGCCCAAGGATATGCCGGTTTCCGGGAAAGCTTATCAGTTCCATGATCGTCATCTGGCCTATGGAAATCTGCGCATGACTGAGGGAATTATGCCGGTGGACAAACTGCTGGCGGCGGCCCGTGGTAAGGGAACGACAATTACAGTCTGGCTGACGGCCATTTTTTTATGTGCAATTGCTCAGGATATGAGTCCGAAACAAAAAAAGCGTCCGATTACACTGATGATTCCGGTGAATTTGAGAAATTATTTTCCCTCGGATTCCATGTGCAATTTTTTTGGCTGGATTAATATCAGCTACAATTTTTCCACCCAAAGTGAAGAGCTGTCAGAGGTGATTGCCTATACTGCGGATTTTTTCAAGAAGGAGCTGACGAAGGAGCGGATTGCAGCCCGGATGAATGGACTGGTCCGGATGGAGAAGAATTTTTTCATGAGAGTTCTGCCTCTGCCGGTCAAACTTCTTGGGATGCAGGCGGGGGCGGTCTTTGGCACCAGTCATGGGACGGCGGTGCTTTCCAACGTGGGAAAAATCACCATGCCGGAAGAGTGCATTCCATATATTGACTGGTTCGAGGTCTACACCACGACGCCTAAAATGGAAATCTGCACCTGTTCCTGGCAGAATAAATTTACGGTGAGTTTCACTTCGGTGTACAGTGCAGCCAGAATTGAACGCAATTTTTTCCGCATTCTGACGGCACAGGGCATACCGGTGGAAATTGTGGCCTGGAGCCCAAACGAGGTGAATGGACACAGGGATGATTCCGTGAACAAAGAAGAAGGGGGGGAGCACAATGCTGCAGCATTGTAGACGGTGCAATGTGACTATTCGCAATCCGCATAAGAGCTGTCCTCTCTGCGGGGGGACTCTGGAAGGAGAATGGCTGGAGGAGAACCGGATGTTTCCGGATCTGGAGCAGAGCTCATCCCGGTTTGCTCTTGGCTTTCGAATCTTTACTTTTGGCTGTATCGCTGTGATGATCGCAGCAGCGGCGCTGAACTGGAGCCTGGGCTTTGAAGACTTCTGGTCCCGTTACGTTCTGGCAGGAGTGGTCTGTACATGGCTGCTGACGGCTATGGCGGTCATCAAGCGAAGAAATCTGATGAAGAATTTTATCTGGCAGATGGTATTGCTTTGGGGGGTATTTCTGTTCTGGGACTGGATGACCGGATGGAAGGGCTGGTCCGTGGACTATGCCCTTCCGGGGGCCTGGCTGGCAGCGTTCGGCTCCATCCTTGCAGTGATATTTATCACAAAACCGCCCGCAGTGCATTATCTTGTATATCTGATGCTTCTTTTTGCAGGGAGCTTTGTGCTGCTGATTTTGCTGGTGCTGGGAGTGCCGCAGCAGAAGATCCCGGGCATTGTCAGTGTGGCGGCCGGATTTCTGATGCTGATTGGACTATTGCTGTTTCAGGGCAGGCTGCTGCTGGAGGAACTGCATAAAAAGGTACACTTGTAGACGGCTGCTTTGGCAGCGGAAGAGGGAATGACAGGGAGTAGAAATGAATATTACAAAGCAATTTACACGTTATGTTTCCCAGAATATTTTTGGAATGCTGGGAATTTCCTGCTATATTATTGCAGATACATTTTTTATCGCCATGGCGGCCGGCACCAATGGAATTACGGTGCTGAATCTGGTTCTGCCGGTGTATAACCTGATTTTCGCCATTGGTTCGATGATCGGGGTAGGAGCGGCGATAAGATTTGCGCTGATGAAGGTGAAAAAAGAGCCGGAGGCGGATTATTATTTTTCTAATGCGGTATTTTTTGTGTGCATCATCAGCAGCGTATTTATTCTGGCCGGTATTTTTTCACCGGATCTGATTTTGAAAGTCATGGGAGCAGATCCGCAGATTGTGGAGCTGGGCCGGGGATATACCCGAATTATTTTGCTGTTTACGCCCTTTTTTATGCTGAATTACATTGTCAGCGCGTTTGTGAGAAATGATAAGGCGCCATCGCTGGCAATGGTGGGGACAATGGCCGGAAGCTTATCCAATATTGTGCTGGATTATGTTTTTATGTTTCCCATGAAAATGGGGCTGCCGGGCGCTGCACTGGCAACTGCGGTTTCTCCGATCATAAGCATTCTGATCTGCAGCGTCCATTTTCTGAAGAAAGAAAATACAGTCAGATTTGCAGTCCGGATGCCGTCTTTTCGGCTTCTGGTAAAATCCTGCCAACTGGGAACCGCAGCGTTTATCGGGGAACTGTCCTCCGGAGTGACAACTACGGTTTTCAATTATCTGATCCTTGGTCTGGCAGGAAATATTGGCGTGGCCGCATATGGTGTGGTTGCGAACTTTGCGCTGGTGGCTACTTCTATTTATAACGGGGTATCTCAGGGTGCACAGCCTCTGATCAGTGAATGCTATGGAAAAGGAGCGGAAAAATCAGTCAGAAAGCTGCTGCATCTGGGAGTCGGAACCGGTCTTCTGATCGCAGTGATATTGTATGGCATTGTATTTTTCTTTACGGATTCACTGGTGAGCCTGTTTAACAGCGAACAGTCCCCGGAAATGGCCCGTTATGCATTAGAAGGAATGCGGATCTATTTTATCGGATTTTTCTTTGCGGGCTTTAACATCGTGGGAGCAGGTTTTTTGAGTGCGGCCAACCATCCGGGAGAGGCGCTGCTGATTTCGTTGATGCGTGGAGTGGCGGCAATTATCGGATTTTCTTTCCTGCTTTCTTTTTTCTTTGGATTTACGGGTATATGGTTTTCCTTTGTTGCCGCCGAAGGCGTGACGGCGGTAATTACAGCCTG
Organism: Lachnospiraceae bacterium; assembly: GCA_028689585.1. GTDB lineage: Bacteria > Bacillota > Clostridia > Lachnospirales > Lachnospiraceae > Merdiplasma. The sequence goes on from JAQVCW010000029.1 coordinate 16,195, forward strand.
GGTGCTGAGCCGGACAAAACGGTAAGTGGGGCGGGAGGATAAAGCAGTCAGAACGCAGACAGTTCAGGCGATTCGACGGACATGTGACGGGACAGAAAAATAAGGGTGATGAATAAAACATGAAGAGAAGAAAATTCGGAAAATATCATCGGCCAAAAACAAGAATCGTTAAATATATGAAAAGAGTACTTTTGATGGTTGTTTTTTTGGCTGCTTTATATGGCGGGCTGACCATGCTGCAGGAGAAAAATGTGTTTCCGGCGCCGGTGGCAGAGCAGGTACAGGTTCTGCTGGATACCACAGGGGATGCGGCACGGAAAGCCGGAGCTGGACTCCGGTCAGTATGGCGGAATAGTAAAGCGGCATTGAATGAACAACTGCGGAAATTTGGCCGGAGCCTTTCGGGGAGCGGCCAGGAGAAGCAGAATATACCGGTGGATGGGGAATTGCTGGTGGATTATATTGATGTGGGACAGGGTGACTGTACGCTGATCCGCCAGGGGGATTCTGCCATGCTGTTTGACTGCGGACCGGATGATAAGGGAACTTATCTGCAGAATTACCTGAAGAAGCTGGGAATTACCAGACTGGATTATGTGATTGGTTCTCATCCCGATGAGGATCATATCGGTTCCATGGATGTTATCTTGGAAAAATTTGACTGTGATACCATCTTTATGTCGGATTATGTGAAGAATACCAAAACCTACAATCATGTGACCGAAGCTCTCAAATACAGGAACTATTCTGCCATGACCCCCAAAACAGGATCGGAATGGTCCCTGGGAGATGCGCAGTTTACGGTTCTTGGGCCTGTACAGGCGCACGAAGACGCCAATGATAATTCCATAGCAATACGGCTGACCTATGGCAGCACCAGCTTTTTATTTACCGGAGATGCGGAAGAAGCAGAAGAAAATGATCTTCTGTCCTGGGGAAATGATCTGAAATCGGATGTATATCAGGCAGGACACCACGGCAGCTCCGATGCCAGCAGCGCTTCTTTTTTAAGGAAAGTACAGCCGTCCTTTACGGTGATCAGCTGTGGTATCGACAATGATTACGGACATCCCCATAAGAAAACGCTGCAGCGGCTTTTGGCAGCGGAAAGCCAGATTCTGAGGACAGATTTATCCGGTACCATACGTTTTCGTTCGGACGGAACCAATTTATCCTACGAAGCAGAGTGGTAAGTCAGAGCAGGGGAACAGAATACGTGCCCAGGGAAAAAAGAAAATTACCCCATGAAAATTTAGCATAGCGAGGAATACTGCATGAATGAATTTGATATATTGAAAAAATATTTTGGATACGATTCCTTTCGAGAAGGGCAGCATACGCTGATTTCCAGCATTTTGAAGGGACAGGATGTACTGGGGATTATGCCCACCGGAGCGGGAAAATCTATTTGTTATCAGGTGCCGGCGCTGCTGCTTTCTGGAATTACGGTGGTGATTTCACCCTTGATTTCTCTGATGAAGGATCAGGTACAGTCTCTGAACCAGGCTGGAATCCATGCAGCATATATTAACAGCTCTCTGACTGATGGACAGATTTCAAAGGCACTTCAACTGGCTGCGGCAGGCAGATATAAGATCATTTATGTGGCGCCGGAGCGGCTGGAGACTTACGAATTTCAACTGTTTGCTGAGAGGGCGGAGATCTCCATGGTTACGGTGGATGAGGCTCACTGTATTTCCCAATGGGGACAGGACTTTCGCCCCAGCTATCTGAAGATCGTGCAGTTTATCCGCGGAATGCGGACACGGCCCATTGTCAGCGCGTTTACCGCAACTGCTACCGAAGCGGTGAAGGAGGACATTGCCTGCGTGCTGGGACTGCAGGAACCACAGATTCTGACTACGGGGTTTGACCGGGAGAACCTGTACTTTGGAGTGGAGACACCGAGAAAAAAAGATGCCTATATTTTAGGCTACATAAAAGAACACAGCATGGAGAGCGGAGTGATTTACTGTGCCACACGGAAAAATGTGGATATGATCTACGAAAAACTGCTGCTGGAGGGAACCCCGGTAACCCGTTATCATGCCGGGCTGGGAAATGAAGAACGGAAACAGAATCAGGATGACTTTATCTATGACCGGAAGCCGGTGATGGTTGCCACGAATGCGTTTGGAATGGGAATCGACAAGTCCAATGTGCGCTATGTAATTAACTGCAACATGCCACAGAGCCTGGAAAACTATTATCAGGAAGCGGGGCGTGCAGGCCGGGATGGCGAACCGGCAGAGTGTATTTTGCTGTATTCTCCTCAGGATGTGGTGATTGCCCGTTTTCTGATGGACAGCCGGGAGGCGAAACCGGATTATGATGAGGGAGAGCAGGAACTTCTGCGGGAACGGGACGAGAAACGGCTGCAGACCATGATTAGTTACTGCATGACCAAAAACTGTCTGCGGGAATATATTCTGCGTTATTTCGGTGAATTTACCGCCCCGGAATGCGGAAATTGTTCCAATTGTCTTCAGGAGTTTGAACAGATCGACATTACGGAGGATGCAAAGAAAATCATATCCTGCATCCGGGAACTGCATCAGCGTTATGGAATCAATGTAATCGCGGGAACATTGTCCGGAGCGAATACGGCAAAGCTGCGGGAATATGGCGTCACCACTGCCGCAAGCTATGCAAGTATGGCGGAAAAGAGTGAGGCCGGAGTAAAACAGATCATCAACCAGATGATGATGGACGGAATTATCTCTCATACAGAGGATAAGTATGCACTGCTCAGACTGACCGCAAAAGCGGGCAGTATTCTGGATGGAGAGGAAGCGGTATTCATGAAGCTGCCAAAAGATAACGGATTATCAGAGCGGTACGCAGGAGAGGGAAAAGCTTCTGTACAGCGAAAAGCGCGCAGGTCAGATATCCTGAATTCAAAGGGGCTGGAGCTGTTCGACCGGCTTCGGGAGGTCCGGCTTATCTATGCAAAAGAGCAGGGAACTCCGCCCTACATTATTTTCTCCGATAAGACACTGGTGGATATGTGTGTCAAGCTTCCATTCGACCGGGAGGAAATGCTGACCGTATCCGGTGTGGGAGAAAATAAATTTGAAAAATACGGCAGCCGTTTTCTGGAAGAAATTCTCCGTTCTACCGGAGGAGTCAAAGAAAAATATTATTTTGGTGATCAGGAAGAGACGGCCGGCGGGATGCAGAATCCGGACGCGGGAGAGAGTGCGAAGCAGAGACGGCAATCCTCCGGGAAAAAGCAGGAGTTTTCCCTGACTTTGGAACAGGCGCAGCAGTTTCCCTATGCCCAACGTTATCTTCTGACGGAGATAGCAGTTCATCTCAGTGAACTTCGTGATGAGAATACCATGAAAAAAATAGCCGGAACACAGATCCAGCGCTGGCTGGAGGAAATCGGCTTTCAGGAAGAAAAACGGATCGATGGAAAATGGCAGAAAATAATTCTGGAGAAGGGGATGGAGGCAGGTCTTGTGATGGGCACCAGGACCAGCAAGCTGGGCAATGAATATGAAGATATCTTTTATGATTCCAAAGCCCAGAAAATGATCCTGGATCATTTCATCCGGTAATTCAAAGACTGCAAAGCGCACGCATCCGCGTGCGCTTTGCATTTCCTTTTTTATAGCCAGCACTCGTTCTCGTCCAAATGACGGGTGAAAATTCGTCCCGCATTTGCGGGATCCTTTGCCTGATGGTACTTAAACAGCATGGAACCATCCTCAAGCAATCCCAGAATTTCAATTTTTCCGGTCTCATGCGACAGAACAAAACGGAAATTTTTGCCCACACCGTTCTGCATATTTTTGGCAGCCTCTACAATGGAATAGCCGGTTTTGAGCGGAACTTGAAACTGTGATTTCACACCGATCACAGGGCGGCATTGAAACAGATAATAGGGAAGTACGCCGACAGAAGTCAGTTTCTTCAGAAGTGTTCCCAGAACCTGGGCATCATCATTGACTCCGTGCAAAAAGACGGTCTGATTTCGCACAGGGATTCCGATATGCAGCAGTGCACGAATAGCAGCAGTGGATTCCGGAGTGATCTCTCTTGGATGATTAAAATGAGTGATGACATAGATCTGTTTCCGCTGCTTGTAATAAGTCAGAAGCTCCAGAAGCTCAGGATCATCCGTAATGCGCATGGGAAATACAACCGGTACGCGGGTGCCGATCCGTATGAAATCAAGATGATCAATGGTGGTCAGCCGATCCAGATATCTTGCCAGTCTGCGGTTGCTGTTTAACAGGGCATCCCCGCCGGAAATCAGTACATTGCTGATCTCGGAATGATTTTCTATGTAGTCCATGATTCCATCCAGATAGTGCAGCGCTATTTCAGAATCCGTGATTCCCACCATTCTCCGGCGGAAACAGTATCTGCAATAGGAGGCACATTGATTTGTGGAAAGGATCATGGCGGATTCACGGTATTTATGCTGCAGCCCCTCCATGATGGTATTGCCGGCTTCTCCGCTGGTGTCGAAGCTTCCGTCCATATCAATTTCATGGATAGAGGGAATGCACATACGACGGATAGGATCATTTTCATCCTTCCAGTCGATCAGGGAAAGATAATAGCGTGTGACGGACATGGGAAAACGTTCCAGAATGCTGAGTAACAGTTGATAGTCTTTATCTCCCAGGTGAAGATAGTCCTGGAGCTCTTCTGCGGTAGTTAAATTGCTGCATAACAATTCGGTCCAACTCATAAAAACACCTCCGTTCTCGAAAATTACAGAATGATTACAGATAATAGAGTAAGGAAAGTCTGTCTTTTGTATAATTGTATAAATTATAACAGTATTTTGAGATAATTGCAAGAAAACAGAAACGCCATATATATGAAAGAAAATTTTAAAGTTCGTTGACATTTGAGTGAAGAAAGCATAAAATAAGACTGCTTAGAAAAAATATGGAAAGGATGTGTATTACATGGACAGTTGCGACAGTTATGGCCGACCTAGTAAGGGTGGACAATCGTACAGGAAGATATCGGACTGGTTCCGTCGGATACACGAATCTTCCATTAAATAATGTATAGAATATGTCCATCGTATTTATGAAACCTTACGAATGAATGAACAGGAAGAATCAGATAAGCTTTCTGTCATTTACGTTGACTTACGCAACCGGATTCGTCTGTTTAGGTGCATAAACGGTGGATTTTTTATGCCCTTTTTCAGACAGAAAATAATTGTGAAAGAGGTGTATACAGATGGCAAATGAAGTGTTGAAAGAACCAAATTATATTGAAGAGCTGGTCGCATTGATCAAAAGTGACCAGCCGGCTGCTCAGATAGCAGAGAAGCTGGACAATTATCATGAAAATGATATTGCGGCAGCATTTGAAGAACTGAATGTCCAGGAGAGAAAGAAGCTGTATCAGATCCTGGGAGTGGAGAAGGTTTCTGAGGTATTTACCTATCTGGATGATGTGGGAAAATATCTGGAAGAACTGGAACTGGAAAATGCAGCAGACATCATCGAGAACATGGATGCGGATGATGCGGTCGATGCTCTGGAAGAGGTGGATGACGATGTCCGCCGACAGTTGATCAGCATGATGGATGAGGAGTCGAAGGAAGATATTAACCTGATTACTTCTTATGAGGACGATGAGATTGGTAGTAATATGACTACTAATTTTATTGAGATCGGCCGCCGTCTTACGATTAAGCAGGCAATGCGTTCTCTGGTTGCTCAGGCTCACGAAAATGATAATATTTCCACAATTTATGTAAAAGATGATGACGGGACATTTTATGGAGCTATTTCCCTGAAGGATTTGATCGTAGCCCGTGAATATGTGGAACTGGAAACGCTGATCAGCCACTCCTTCCCTTATGTAAGAGCGAAGGAGACCATCACAGAATGTATTGAACGGCTGAAAGATTATGCGGAAGATTCGATTCCTGTTCTGGACGAAAATGATAAGATCCTGGGTGTCATCACGGCACAGGATATCGTAGAAGTAGTTGACACCGAGATGGGTGAAGATTACGCAAAGCTGGCAGGTTTGACTGCAGAAGAGGACCTGGAGGAGACTCTGCCTCAGAGCATGAAAAAGCGCCTGCCATGGCTGATAGTGCTTCTGGTACTGGGGATGGGAGTGTCTACCGTGGTGGGTATGTTTGAAGGTGTGGTATCGCAGATCGCTCTGATCGTCTGCTTCCAGTCCCTGATTTTGGATATGGCCGGCAATGTGGGAACCCAGTCACTGGCTGTGACCATCCGTGTACTGATGGATGAAAATCTGAAAACAAAACAAAAAATACAGTTGGTTATCAAAGAGATCAAGGTCGGATTTTCCAACGGGATGCTGCTGGGAATTTTGTCCTTTACGTTCATTGGGGCGTATATCCTTTTATTTAAAGGGAAATCCGTTCATTATGCATTTGCTATTTCAGGCTGTGTGGGGATTGCACTGATGGTGGCGATGGTGATTTCCAGCTTTGTGGGAACGATTGTGCCCATGTTCTTCCACAAGATCCATGTGGATCCGGCAGTGGCTTCCGGCCCGCTGATCACTACGGTAAATGATCTGGTGGCAGTCATTACGTATTACGGTCTTGCCTGGATATTGCTGATTAATATAATGAAGCTGGTGTAGCATTTCGATGATATTCCATGAAACAGAAAGTCCTGTAAAACGGGATCCGGGTATCAATAATAACAGTTCAAAATAAAAAGGAAGAAAGCAGCGGTGGGAAATGGCTGTTTTCTTCCTTTCGTTCTCGTATGGACAATGCCCCGGTCAGTCCTGGGATTTTACGTGTTCTTTGATGGCCTTGAAGCTTTCTTTGCTGATCACATGTTCGATCTTGCAGGCATCTTCGGTAGCAGTCTCTTCCGGGACACCGAGACGGATCAGCCAGGAAGACAGCAGCTCATGGCGCTCGTAGATCATATCAGCGATCTCTTTTCCCGAATCCGTAAGATAAATAAAACCGGAATCGGTGACCGTGATATGTTTCTTTTCCCGCAGGTTTTTCATGGCAATACTGACACTGGATTTTTTGAAATTGAGTTCATTGGCAATATCTACCGAGCGTACTACCGGAAGTTTTTTGCTCAGAATAAGAATTGTTTCCAGATAATTTTCCGCAGATTCATTTACAATCATAAAAGGTAATACCTCCCTCTATTTAACATATTAACTGGAATTATATCATGAATCGGGCAGCATGGCAAACGAAGCTTGCGCAAAGGTGTTTTTTTAAATCGAATCGTGTTATACTGGAGAAAAGCAAACGAGAGGATTTACAAAGAAAAAACGGGAGGAAAGACTGTGAAATATAAGGTTCATTTTATAAAAGAAAACTGCAGTTATGAAGCGGAGGAGGGAATGCGGCTTCTGGATGCTGCGATTGCTGCCGGGATCACACCGGATGCTCCCTGCGGAGGCATGGGGAAATGCGGAAAGTGCAGGATGATCGTGAATGGCAGGGAAGTGCTGGCATGTCAGACAACAGTAAAGGAAGAACTGTATGTCAGTATCTGTACAGAGGAAAAAGAAAATATTAAAATTCTGCGGACAGGGCTTGGCAGAGCAGTGCCCTGCGTGCCGGGGGTGCTGCCCGGGGATGTGGCAGAACCTCTGCTGGCAGCGGTAGATCTGGGATCCACTTCCGTGGTAGGTTATCTGCTGGATGGAAAGAGCGGGGAACTGCTGGGGGTGCAGAGTATGCTGAATCCCCAGAGTCAGTTTGGTGCAGATGTGGTGGTCCGCAGCAGTTATGCCATGGAGCACGGAGCGGACAAGCTGAGTCACTGTATCCGTGAGGCAGTCGATTCACTGCTTGGACGGCTGGCAGAGAGCTGCGGGCACCGGAAGGAAGATATCGTGCGTGTGGTCATGGCCGGCAACTCCTGTATGCATCATCTGTTTCTGGAAATTCCGGTGGATACGCTGGTGATGGCACCGTATGTACTCAAGGTCAAAGAGGCTGTAAGCAGACCGGCATCTGACTGCGGTATCCGGATCCATCCTCAGGGCACGGTGTACTGGCTTCCTAATATCGGAGGTTTTGTAGGAGCGGATACAACGGCGTGCATTCTGGCAGCCGAATTTGACGAAAGAGAAGAGCTGACGCTGATGATCGATATCGGCACGAATGGAGAGATGGTACTGGGAAACAGAGACGGTTATTCGGCCTGCTCCACGGCGGCGGGGCCTGCTTTTGAAGGGGCGAAGATCACCTGCGGCATGCGCGGGAGCACAGGTGCCATCGATCATGTGCAGTGGACGGATGGAAAGCTGGCGTACCATGTGATCGGAGAGGGGGAACCTCTGGGAATCTGCGGTTCCGGTCTGCTGGATGCAGTGGCCTGTCTGCTTCGGACGGGGCAGATCGAGGAAAGCGGCAGAATGGAGGAGACCTGTTATTTTACACCTGAGGTATATCTGAATCAGAAGGATATCCGGGAGCTGCAGTTGGCGAAGGCGGCCATTGCGGCCGGGATCCAACTGCTGTGCAGGCAGCGGGGGGTGAGGCCGGAGGAAATCCGGAAAGTGCTGCTGGCAGGAGCATTCGGCAATTATCTGGATCCGAAAAGTGCCTGCAGGATCGGTATGATACCGGCGGTTCTGCAGGATAGGATCGTACCGGTAGGCAATCTGGCAGGACAGGGGGCTCAGATCGCGGCACTGTGCGCAGAGGAATATGAGCGAAGCAGACGGCTGGCAAGCCGTGCAGAATTTCTGGAACTGGCTCTGAACCCGGGTTTCCAGGATGTATTTGTGGATGAATTGGAGTTTGAGGAAGCACAGCAGCAGGAAATACTGCGGCAAAAGGCACTGAAACTGGGATTTTCTTACGCGGCTTATCTGGACTGCGGCACACTTTCCCTTTTGCAGGAGGTGCGGGATATGTGTAAGGCAAATACCTGCGGCATGTATGGAAAGAACAAGGCCTGTCCGCCGGAGTGCGGCACCCTGGAGGAATGCCGGCAGAGAGTGAAACAGTATCATTGGGGCATTCTGCTGCAGACCGTTGGGGAGATTGAAGACAGCTTTGACTTTGAAGGAATGGTGGAGGTGGAGGCAGAGCATAAAAAGCATTTTGCAGCATTGATAAAAGAACTGCATGACAGTTATCCGGACATGCTGCCGCTGGGCTGCGGATGCTGCACTGTCTGTACGAAATGTACCGGTCCGGGAGAAGAGTGCCGTTTTCCGGAAAAGAGAATTTCGTCTCTGGAGGCTTATGGCATCATGGTCAGTGATCTGTGCAGCAAAAATGGCCTGAGCTATCATTACGGACCGGGGCACATCGCATACACTTCCTGCTGTCTGCTGGCATAAGGATCACTGTTCTTCCATCTCGATCAGACGGAATGACAGGAGCAGATAGAGCAGTTCGTCCGGATCGGAATAGTCACTTTTTACGATTTCGTATATATGATCCAGGCGGTAGAGCAGGGTGCTCCGATGGATAAAGAGATCCTTTGCGGTTTTTGTTATATTCTGATGGTTTTCCAGATAACACCGGAGTGTCTGGTACAGTGGGGTGCCGTTTTTTTCGGATTTATATTTCAGTGCAAGAAGCTTCTCGTGACAGATCATGTACGCGGGAAGCTTTTTTGTGGTCTGCTCCAGCAGATAGTCCAGTGCGACATCATTAAAATGATGAATCCAGCGCTGCGGATATTTGCGGCTGCCGGACTGGATGGCGATGGAAGCCTGAACATACTGGCGGTGGAAATTGAAATGTCCCAGCATTTTCCGGCTGTAGCCGGCATTTAAGAAGCTGTCCCGGATAAAGCCGGCTATCGTCTGGGCAATATCATGCTCTGAGATCTGACACAGATCCAGATCGATAAAGACGATAACATCGCCGCGGTATTCCAGCGCACAGGAGGTTGGAATCGTATTTTCCGCATAACTGCAGATCGCGCGCAGAGTCAGGTTTTTATAGTCCAGCACTCCGGTCTTGATCAGGATGCACTGATAAAAATGGGAGGAAAGCCATCCGTACAGAGTCAACTGACGGCTGATCTCCACATAATCTGCACTGGGATTGGAGAGCAGAGTGAGGAAGACCTGATGCAGATGATGGAGGGTATCATGGCTGTCCACCAGACTTGTGGACAGGGAATGGGAGATCATCTTAGCCAGGTATTCCAGAATAAATCCGAAGGTCTCATCCAGGGGAATCACACCAGGGGTAACCATGAGACGGTATACGGTGCGGTCCAGTTTGCGGATATTTACGCAAAGACTGGGGGTTGTGATGCTGTTTCCGGGATAATAGAAATAACCGATCCGGTGAAATGCCTCTTCATAATTGGGATCCTGCTTCAGCGCAAATATAACCTCAGCCGTCTCTGCCGTAGAGCCCAGCATGGCATCGTGCAGATCCAGGTATAGAGGATTGGTGGCGGCGATGATGGTAAAATCCATGCTGATCACGGCCATGGAATTTGGAATAACGGTCTGTGTCAGATCAAGCAGCTTCTGTACAGAGGCATTTTCCAGCCCGGCATCAAAGAGAGTCTGATTCCATTCACTGTATTGATGAAAAATCCTGCAGAGGCAGTTTTGTACTTGGGACACGTTTTCCTCCGGCAGGACACAGATATTTGGAAACTGATCCGGAGCGATATCGGGAGCGCCCTTTACAAAAAGGAAGAGGGAGCGGGACAGGGAATGGGACGGAAGGGTAAAATCAGCCCGGTCAACCAGATAGACCACTCCGCTTTCAAATGTTGTCTCTGCTTCATAATAAGCAGAAAATTTCAGATAAGGTTCACTGGTCAGATGGTTGGAAGGCAGCAGTGTATATTGCTGCTGCAGATGCCAGACCAGCAGTTTCGCACTTAAATTCATGATGAAATTCTCCTTTTGTTTTCATTATAAATGGTAAGCAGAGAAAATGCAAACAGACCATCCTACAAAATGTAGGAAAATGAGAAGAAAAAACAGTATTTATGAAGATGGATAAACAAAAAATTACGTGATAGACTAAATAAAACAGGGAAAGTAGTGATATCCACAAAAATAATGAAAAGGAGAAGACTGGATGATTATTATTGGAGAGAAAATCAATGGTTCTATTCCAATTGTCGCAGATGCCATTGCCAGACGGGATGCCAAGTTCATTAAGGACCGGGCGAGGATCCAGGCAGAGGCGGGGGCCACTTTTATTGACTGCTGCGCGTCAGTGCCGGAAGAAGAAGAGGCGGAGACATTGAAATGGATGATTGACTGCATTCAGGAAGTGACCGATCTTCCAATCTCGGTAGACAGCCCAAGCGCGGACGTTCTGGCTCAGGTTTTTCCATACTGCAAGAGGCCCGGACTGATTAATTCCGTGTCCGGAGAAGGAAACAAAATGGATAAGATTTTTTCACTGATTGCAGAACTGAAATGGGAGGTGATCTGCCTGCTGTCAGATGACACCGGCATTCCGAAGTGTGCACAAGACCGGCTTAAGGTATTTGATAAGACCATGGAGAAGGCTAAGGAGTATGGCATCAGTCCTTCCAGGATACATATAGATCCGCTGGTTGAGATGCTGTGTACTTCAGAAGACGGGATAGCAATGAATATAGAGGTGATCAGTACCGTCAGAAAACGCTGCCCGGATATCCACATCACAGCGGCTGTCAGCAATATTTCATATAATCTGCCGGTAAGAAAGATGATCAACCTTGGCTTTACCGTACTGGCGATGAACGCAGGACTGGACAGCGCGATCCTGGATCCGACCAACCGGGATATGATGGGAGTGATCTATGCTACAGAAGCATTGCTGGGTGAAGATGATTACTGCATGGAATACATAGGAGCCTATCGGGAAGGCATATTTGGACCAAAGAAGTAAAATGGGGCAGCCGGGAAGGCAGAAACAGGAAAAATAACAGGAGGAAAAGGAAATGGCAGGTATTCAGGAAGTTTATGAACTGGTAGAAAAAGGAAAAGCAAAGAAGGTGGCAGCAGCGGTGCAGGAAGCGCTGGATGCAGGATGCGATCCCACCTCAATTCTGAACGAGGGCATGATCAGTGCAATGGATTCCGTAGGTACAAAATTTAAAAACGGAGAACTCTTTGTGCCTGAGATGCTGGTGGCTGCAAAAACCATGAAAAATGGTGTAGCTGTGCTGAAGCCGTATCTGGCTGCAGGTGCTGCAGGAGCAGCGGGAAAGGTGATTATTGGTACGGTTGCAGGAGATCTGCATGATATCGGAAAAAATCTGGTAGCTATGATGCTGGAGTCTTCCGGATTCGAAGTGATTGATCTGGGCGTTGACGTTTCAAAAGAAAAATTCGTAGAGGCATTTGAGGCAAATCCGGATACAAAGCTGATCTGCTGCTCCGCACTGCTGACCACTACGATGCCGGCGCTGAAACAGACAGTGGAACTGCTGAACTCGTCTCCATTCCGCAGCAAAATCAAGGTAATGGTAGGCGGAGCACCCATCAGTGCAGCGTTTGCAGAAGAGATCGGAGCAGATGCCTACACGGCGGATGCGGCGTCCTGTGCACAGAAGGCAAAGGAACTGGCAGCTTAATGGGGAGAGCCAAAGGAGGGTTTTGATATGCTAACAGCAAAACAGAATATGATAGAATGTATGAAGGGCGGCCATCCGGACCGTTTTGTAAATCAATATGAAGCGATTCAACTGTTGTTTCATCCGTTTATGTTTGTCAGCCCGCTGCTTCAGCCGGGGATGGAAAATGTAAAAAATGCATGGGGGGTCACCAGCACATTTCCAAAGGGAGTCCCGGGTGCGTTTCCGGTACATACACCGGATAAGATCGTAGTGCAGGATATTGAGAAATGGCGGGATTATGTACATGCCCCATCTCTGGATTTTTCACAGGAAATGTGGGATCAGTGTAAGGCAATGTACGATGCCGCGGATGGAGAGAAGGCCTTTAAAGCAGCTTTTGTGGCACCGGGTCTATTTGAACAGACCCATCATCTGTGTGAGATGGTAAATGCACTCACTTATTATATTGAGTATGAAGACGAGATGCATGATCTGATCAAATATCTGACCGAATGGGAACTGAAGCTGGCAGAAGGTATCTGTTCTCATCTGCATCCGGATATGCTCTTCCATCACGATGACTGGGGCGGACATGACAGCACCTTTATGAGCGTGAACATGTTTAATGAATTTCTGCTGGAGCCCTATAAGGAAATTTACGGATATTATAAGAGCCATGGTGTAGACTATGTGGTACATCATTCCGACAGCTATGCAGCTACGCTGGTTCCGTCCATGATCGAGATGGGCATCGATGTATACCAGGGATGCATGGAGACCAACCGTGTACCGGAACTGATCAAAAAGTATGGCGGACAGATCAGCTTTATGGGCTCTATCGAGAATGCGGAAGTGGATTTCGAAGATTGGAACGATGAAAAATGCGAAGCAGTCGTGCGCAGGGTATGTGAAGAATCTGGAAATAAATATTTTATTCCATGTATCGCACAGGGCGGTCCGGGCTCCGTATATCCGGGTGTGTATATGTCACTGACCAAGGCCATTGATAAGCTGAATAAAGAAAAATTCGGCATCGAAGATCCGGATTCAGCGCGTATGCCGATACAGATTATGTTTTAGCTTCACAAAAAGGTTCAAAAAAAGGATTTGATTTTAAGATTGACATTTACGAAAAAATAGTCTATACTATCCTCTACATAGTTTAGCAGGTGAATAGAAAAGCACTCTGAATGATGCAGGGTGCTTTTTTCTTGTGCGGGCTGTGGAAGCCGGAGCTTTGCAGCGCACATGAAATTGTCAAAGGAACAGAAAGGAAATAAATGAATTTATTAAATAAAGAAGAGAGCATTTTGAACCTGAATATTATCAGAGCAGTGGAGGAGATGGGATTTGAGCAGTTGACTCCGATACAGGAGAAGGCAATTCCACTGGTGATGGAAGGAAAAGATATTATCGGCCAGGCACAGACAGGAACCGGAAAGACCGCGGCATTTGGTATTCCGCTGATTCAGATGGTGGATCCGGAGGATCCAAATGTGCAGGGGATCGTACTTTGTCCGACCAGAGAGCTGGCGATTCAGGCAGCAGACGAGATGCGTAAATTTGCAAGGTATATGCAGGGAGTAAAGGTCCTTCCGATATACGGCGGACAGGATATCAGCAAGCAGATCCGTTCTCTGAGAGATAAGGTGTCTATCATTGTGGGAACTCCGGGCAGAGTGATGGATCACATGCGCAGACATACTTTGAAGCTGGGCAATCTGAAGATGATGGTGCTGGACGAAGCAGATGAGATGCTGAATATGGGCTTTCGTGAGGATATTGAGACCATTTTGAAGGAAATTCCTTCCGAGCATCAGACCGCGCTGTTTTCCGCTACCATGCCTCAGGTGATTCTGGATATTACCAAGACCTACCTCAGACCGGATGCAGAGCTGGTAAAGGTGGTTCACAAGGAACTGACGATTCCGCTGATAAAACAGTATTATTACGAAGTGAATGCCAACAATAAAGATGATGTGGTAACCCGCCTTCTGGATTATTATAATCCAAAGCGCAGCCTGATCTTCTGTAATACCAAGCATATGGTGGATACGCTGGCAGATAATCTGAAGGGACGCGGATATTTTGCAGAAGGACTGCATGGAGATCTTTCCCAGAATCAGAGAGATAAAGTCATGAATGGCTTCCGTAACGGCACCGTGGAAATCCTGATCGCTACGGATGTGGCAGCCAGAGGAATTGACGTGGATGATGTGGAGGCAGTTATCAATTACGATATCCCTCAGGACATCGAATATTATGTGCATCGTATCGGCAGAACCGGCCGTGCAGGCAAAAAGGGCCGTGCTTTTACTCTTGTAGTAGGAAAGCAGATTTATAAGGTTCGTGAAATTGAGCGCGCATGCAACACCACCATGAAGCTGCGCCCGATTCCTTCGGTAGATGATGTGACATCAGCGAAGGCAGAGAATGTTTTCGATGAAGTTATGAAAGTAAAAGAAGAAAACGATCTGACCGCTATGGTGAATCTCATTGAACAGAAAATTGAAGACAGTGATTTCACTGCACTGGAAATGGCCGCAGCATTTCTGAAGCTGCAGATGGGAAAAGAACCGGAAGAGATTCGGGTGGAGAAGTTTGTTCCGCGCAGCAGAAGCCGCAGAGATGGCAGCAGTGGAAAACGCTTTGGCGGAAGAAGCGACGGATACCGGGGCTTTGATAAAAAGCGTGACGATCGCGGCAGAAGCGGTGAGGGCCGCAGAAGAGACGCTTCCAGAGGTGATGGAGAACGGAGCCGGGAAGAGTATCGGGGAAGAACTGACGAAGGCCGCAGAAAAGATTATTTCCGTGGAGACGCAGATAAATCCAGAGAAGAAAGTGGAAGAGGCGAAAGCCGCAGAAAAGATTTCTTCCGCGGAGATGGAGATAAAGCCAGAGACAGCAGAAGTAAGGGTGATAAAAAAGATATCCATAAGGATAAAGCAGATGTCAACCGGGCACTGGATCAGTACAAGTCTCTGATGGCTGGAGCGAAAAGAAAGAAAGTAAAGAAAAAAGAAAAATAAGTTTTGAGAAGACAGTTACCTTAATACGGGAGGCCGCTTTTCTCATCCAGATACGTCTTTGACCGGGACGTGCATCGAATCTGATTGGATCCAAAGTCCGCAGAGAAAAGATGCCGTTCCCGTCAAGGGTACAATTTGGATGGAGGGAAGCGGCTTTCTGTCTTTGACATGCACTTGCCCGGCTTTGGAGCAATTATCTGCAAAGCACAAACATGTTTCCTGCGTTTCCTGCATGTGCTCTGCTTCTAATGGTGCGGGTCAATAGTGCGGGACGATTTAGAAAAAAGGATTGACGGAAGAATCGGGATGGCATATACTTTTCAGTGGTAAAGCTGAGCCGATGAAAAAAGGAGAAACCAATGAAAGAAATAAAAAACACGGGAAATGGGAAAAAATTGATTTTTCTGGATATAGATGGGACAATCAGTGATTTTTGCGGAACTATGCCGGAAAGTGCCAGAGAGGCATTTAAGAAAGTGAAGGACAATGGGCACAAGCTCTGTGTCTGTACCGGAAGAGGAAAGGGAGAAATCTATCCATGGATGCTGCAGATGGATTTTGACGGATTTATCTGTGGGGCCGGAGCTTATGCGGAGTGGCAGAGAGAGGAGATTTATGCAAATTATATGGAGCCGGAGCTGCTGGAAGCGCTGGGCAGTTTATTTGTAAAGAATAATATCCTGTGTATTTTTGAAGGGACCCGATGCAATTATGTGGCTTCGGCACAGGAAGAAATGAGCGACTATTTTATGGAGGAGCTGAGGAAGCGCCTGGGAAGAGAAAAAAATGTTCTGCCGAAGCCAAGGGCAGTTGCTGATTGGTCAGAGCTCACAGAGGTCAACAAGCTGAGCTATCGCAATGACGGACTGCAGAAGGATGAATTTCATCGGCTTCTGAACAGCAGTCTGCAGGAAAAGTACAGGGATAAGCTGACACTTCTGGATTACAGCATCGCGCCGGGGGAACCGCTGGCCGGAGAGATTATGATGCAGGGTGTGCACAAGGCTTATGGAATGGAGCTGCTTTTAAAGCACCTTGGCATGAAACGCGAGGATACTATTGCGGTGGGGGATGGCATGAATGACTATGAAATGCTGCAGTTTGCAGGCATTGGGGTAGCCATGGGAAATGCGGAAGAAGAATTAAAGCAG
Source organism: Lachnospiraceae bacterium (assembly GCA_028689585.1). GTDB lineage: Bacteria > Bacillota > Clostridia > Lachnospirales > Lachnospiraceae > Merdiplasma. Next base: position 32,866 of record JAQVCW010000029.1, read on the forward strand.
GTGGCAGATCGGGTGACGGCTCCTATCCAGGAGGACGGGCTTTATCTGGCGCTGAAAAACCTGGATCTGTTTTAACATTCAAAATGGATCAGAGGGTGTCGGGACGGCATGAAAAGCAGGACAATAGACAGGTACATAATGATAAAGGTGGTAAGAATGAGTGAAACAACAGTAAATGATGAAATAACAGCAAATGATGAAATAAAGGAAAAGAAAACAGGCGGCCGAACAGTAAAAAAAGCAGTGATTGCCTCTATTCCGGTCATGACGGGATATCTGGTACTGGGGATGGCATTTGGCATATTGCTGGCAGATAAGGGATACAGCTTTTGGTGGGCATTTTTGATGAGTCTGACTATTTATGCGGGATCCATGCAGTTTGTGGCGGTGAATCTGCTGAGCGGCGGAGCCTCCTTTTTATCCGCGGCGCTGATGACTCTGCTGGTGAATGCCAGACATGTAGTCTATGGCATTTCCATGCTGGAAAAATATCAGGGAACCGGAAAGAAGAAGCCCTATCTGATTTTCGCCCTGACCGATGAGACCTATGCACTGCTGAATGGAGAAGTGCCCCGGGATGTGGAAGAAAAGAAATACTATTTTTATGTATCCCTGTTTGACCAGATTTACTGGATTACCGGAAGCGTGATCGGAGCATTGATCGGCTCTGCGCTCACCATCAACACTGCGGGAATCGATTTCGCTATGACGGCGCTGTTTCTGGTAATCTTTACGGAACAGTGGCTGACGGTGAAAAATCACGTACCGGCCCTGCTGGGACTTGGAATCACACTTCTCTGTCTGGTGATCTTCGGCGCAGAAAATTTTTTAATTCCATCGATGGTTCTGATCGTAATTGTTCTCTGTGTAATAGAAACCATAGCTTCAAGATAGTATCAGCCCATTTGCCCAGGCAAATTTAGGATGGGCTGATCAAAGAAGGAGAAGAGACATGCTTCATGATATTATATTAGTCCTGATAATGGCTGCAGTCACCGCGGGACTGCGATTTGTTCCTTTCGTTCTGTTTCCGGAGGGAAAACCGATTCCAAAGCTGGTTCAGCGTCTGAGCCGTGTGCTGCCCTGTGCAGTGATGGGAATGCTGCTGATCTACTGCCTGAAGGGAGTCAGCGTCATATCCTGGCCCTTTGGCCTGCCGGAACTCATTGCCATGGTGATTGTAGCAGCCTGCTATGTATGGAAGCGCAACACCCTGATCAGTATTCTGGCCGGCACCCTCAGCTATATGGTGCTGATACAGACCGTATTTTTATCCTGATATTATCTTTGTGCTTCCTGCTTTGGAGAGCGTGAAGCATGTCACCCCAGAGCGTGAAACACGCTCTGGGGTGACATGCACTGTGCTTCAGACAGGAAGCACAATGGTAAAGGTCGCGCCGCCGCCGGGGGTGTCACTCAGCAGAAGCTGCCCTTTGTGGAGCCGTACAATTTCTTTTGCAATGCAAAGGCCCAGACCAAAGTGGGCCTTATTTTTATGGGAAGAATCCAGGCAGCGAAACCGTTCAAAGACGGCTTTCTTCTGATCATCGGGAATACCCGGGCCATCGTCCACGATCTGAATATGCAGACAGGAGCCGGACTTTTTCAAAGTAAGGCTGACATGACCGCCCTTTGGGGTATAAGAAAATGCATTATCAATCAGGATCGCCAGGAGCTGTCGGATCCGCTCACTGTCACAGAGACATTCCGGAATGCTGTCCTCCGGAAGAGAAATATCCCAGTGAAGTCCCCTGACGGAGGCCAGAGCTTCAAAGTTTTCCCAGGTCTGCAAAAGCAGAGTGTCTATCTCCACTTGGGAAGGATGTATGCTCCAACTGTGATTATCAGCGCTGGCCAACTGCAGCATATCATTGATGAGATGAGTCATTCGCTTCCCCTCGGAATCAATGGTATCCAGAAATTGCTCATCACAGGGTATGCTGTGATTCTTGACAGCATCCACATTGCTGAGGATGACAGTCAGCGGAGAACGCAGCTCATGGGAAGCAGAGGCGATAAACTGTGTCTGCTTCCTGTGGTTTTCCTGCAGAGGGCGGATCATCTTTGCAGTAAAAAACCAGAAAAAGAGAATAAGCAGCGACAATGCGGCCAGGTCGGCCAGCAAAAAAGAGATCCTCTGCTGATAGATCCGCTCCTGCATAGAGGCAAGGGGATGAAAAACAGTTACGCCAAGAAGGCCGTTGGCAAGAGGAACCAGGGCGGCAGAGGCGAAATAGGACTGTCCATCCATTTCCAGCGGAAATTCTTCATGCTGTGCCAGTACACTGGGAGAGGGGGAATCTGCCAGATTGAGGCCGTAATCCTTCAGGGCGATGGTCTCAATCTGATCCATCAGCGCCCTTGTCGTGTCTTCCTTTGACAGCTCCTGAAAAAAAAGAGGAGAACCGTTGTCAATGATCCGGATCGAAATCTGATAGTTGTATTCCATTTGACGGAGCCAGGTGTGTGACAGGGTGGTCTGTATTGTCAGATTTTGATACATGGTATTTAAGTTGGTCTGGAAAGAGCTGTATTCCTGCCTGCGAATATCGGATTCAGAAATAAAAAGGCAGATGATGGTAAGAACCGCCAAAATCAGACCGGTAATGGCAGAACACAGTGTGGTAAGCTGCAGGTGCATTTTTCGAATCATAGAGGACTCCTTGTAAAGGGCAGAGGCTTTTGACCGCCTCCGGCTAAATTTTGTGTCAACTGCAGAGGCATGTCAGCATTGCGCCGGATGTCAGCAGAGGCGTATCAGCATTGCGTCAGCCGATAGCCGATGCCGCGGGCTGTTTTTAACTGCAGCTGGCTGTCCACCGCTTTGAGCCGCCGCCGCAGAAAATGAATGTAATTATCCAGATTTCCTTCTTCAATCTCAGCATCAGGTCCCCATACTCTGGTCAAAATAGCGGAGCGGGGCAGTGTCTGTTCCGGATTGTTCAAAAAGAGGGCAAAGAGCTCGCCTTCCCGCTTTGACAAGGTGCACTTCTTTTCTTTACAGAGCAGAAGATTCTGCTCTGAATCATAGGAAAGATCGCCGAAAACAATCCGGTTCTCCTGTGTCAGATGCACCGGACGCCTGCAGATACAGCGGATCCTTGCCATCAGCTCCTGCAGTGCAAAGGGCTTGACGATATAGTCATCGGCACCGCAGTCCAGTCCGGTGATCCGTTCTTCCAGACTGCCAAGGGCAGTCAGAAAAATAATCGGAACATTGCAGTGGACAGCCCTGGTGCGTTTCAGGATTTCCAATCCATCCAGCCCCGGCAGCATCCGGTCCAGCAGCACCAGATCATGAGCATTTTCCAGAATATAAAAAAGACCTTCTTCTCCATCGTGGCAGACCGTGACCCCAAAGTCATGCTGTTCCAGGAAGGGCTGAAGGGAACGGCACAGATTAACATCATCTTCAATTAGTAATATGCGCATAGAAGCTCCTTAGATCAAATATTTTTTCTTAATATCATAACACAGAAATCTCTAAAAAATCTCTATAATTTGTATAGTTCAACAAACTGCCTGAATGAGAGCCCGGCATAATAAGAGCCGTTCTTTCACTGGGGCCGGGGCTGCAGGTTACGAATCAAAATCAAAGGGGTATTGTCTATCTGTGATTTCGGTGGTAAGATAGCAGCAGGAATTGTGTCAGGTTTTCATAGAAAACCTGACATGCGGCGTCAGCTCATCTGCCGAAGATAAATTCAGGATGAACTGGTGTTTCACCGGGCAGTATCCGGTGAAACAGGAGAAAAAGGAGGGATTTCATTGAAAGTCTATTGTTATTCAAAGTGCTCTACCTGCAAAAAAGCGCTGGCTTTCCTGGAGGAGCATCACATTGCGTATGAACTGCATGATATCAAAGAGGAACATCCGGATGCCGTTTGGCTTGAACAGTGGCATAAGCAAAGCGGGCTTCCGCTGAAAAAGTTTTTTAATACCAGCGGGATGCTGTATAAGGAAAAGCAGCTAAAGGATAAACTTCCGAATATGTCGGAAAAGGAACAGTATGACCTGCTGGCGACGGATGGAATGCTGATAAAAAGGCCGCTGGTGATCGGGGAAGACTTTATCCTGACCGGATTTCGCCAGAAAGAGTGGGAAGAGCGGCTGTTATTCTAAAAAAAGGAGAAAAAATAAATGAGCAGATTTTATGACAGGGCAGTGGAACTTCGGGCGATTGAAACGCCCCATTATAATTGTGCACAGGCGGTGGTATTGCCTTTTGCCAAAGAGGCAGGACTCAGTGAGCAGGCAGCCTATCAGGTGGCAGCCAATTTCGGGGCCGGGATGAAACGGGCGGCGACCTGCGGCTCCATCGCAGGGGGCCTGATGGTGCTGGGATTGTTCGGGGTGGATGATCCGCAGACAATCGGAAGCTATTATCAGAGTCTGAAGAAAAATCATGAGAATCATCTGGATTGCGCCAATCTGCTGAAAATCAGCAGGGAACAGGGCCGGGAGAAGAAGCCTCATTGTGATGGAATGGTGTATGAATGTGTAACACTGGTGGAGAACATCTTAAAAGAAAAAGGGAAAATACAGTAACGCTTTTGGCCTGCCCAAACCGAATTTAGAGAATAAATAGAGAAAGCTTAGAGATTTTTTAGAGAAAACTCTGCTACAGTAGAGAAAACAAGGAAACAGGGGCCTGTTATGCAGGTTCTTACTTACATCGAAACTGGAGGAGTATCTATGAATCTGAAATGGAAAAAAACAGCGAAGCGGATCTGTGCCGGGATTTCAACGGCCTGTCTCTGCGTGAGCGGATTGACAGCAATGCCGGTAAGGGCAGAGGAAACGGAGGCGGCCATGGGCCGGTATCTGGAGTCGGAAATAACGCTGCCGGAAAACTTTTATCTGCAGGATGTTCTGGGGACTGCGGATGGCAGGCTGCAGGTCATCGGGACAGATGAAAACGGCATGATTGGAATATGGGACAGCAGCGATGAAGGCGCTACCTGGGAAGAGACAGCCACTTTGCCGGAGGAGTACCAGGATCAATACTTTACGGAACTGAAGCTGAATCCGTCTGGCGGCGGCGTCGGAGTGGAGATGGTGTCTTCCGCAGAAGAGAGCAGTGCAGACGGAGTGGACAACTATGAATATTATTTTGTTTCTTTTGATGCGGAGGGCAATGCGCAGAAAACACTGCTGACGGATGAGGAATCGTTTATGCTCCGGTTTGCAGGTACGGGAGAACTGGTTGGGCTGACCTACGGCGGGACGGCGTATCTGCTGGATAATGCCACCGGAGAAGTGTTGAGCACGATTGCGGATGCGGACGCCGATGCAGTGGGGATAGCAGGTTCCGAAGCGCTGCTGCTGACTGCGACAGAAGTGCAGCGGTATCAAATTTCCACCGGAGAGCCGGTTTCCAGAGATGATGCACTGAATGATGCTTTGTATGCAGATGGTGCCAGCTATGCAGTAACCACTTCCGCAGGCTTCCCCATCGTATTTGCCCAGGATGAGGAAGGGCGGCTGTATTACGCCACAGCAAAAGGAATTTTCTCCCATATGATGGATGGCACTGCAGTAGAGCAGGTGGTGGACGGCACTCTCTGCTCTCTGTCAGATCCCTCTAATGCTATGATTGCCATGGCGGTATTGAACCAGAAGTTTTTTATGGGATACGCGGACGGTGAAGGCAGTTGCGGTCTGAGAAAATATGAGTATTCGGCAGATGTGTCCAGCGTTCCTTCAACAGAACTGACCCTCTATTCGCTGAAAGAAGATACCGGAATCCAACAGGCAATTGCACAGTATCAGAAGTCTAATCCGGATATTTATATTAATTATAAGGTGGGTATGACCGGTACGGATGGAATAACCGTCTCAGATGCACTGAGAACACTGAACACGGATATTCTGGCAGGAAATGGACCGGATATACTGGTCATGGATGGCATGTCAGTGAAGACCTATTCCGATAAGGGAATGCTGATGGATCTGAGCAGTGTGCAAAATGAGCTGAAAGAAACCGACGGTGTGCTGGAAAACATTGCAGGAACTTATCAGCAGGAGGATGGAACGATACCGGCCATACCGGCAAAATTCGGGATTCCTATGATTGCAGGAGCTCCTGAACTAATCGATCAGGTGGATGGCCTGGATTCTCTGATAGAGCTGGCGAAAAACGGGGATGACCTGGCTCCATACGACATCTGCATTCTTCCGGAAATACTGTATCCCATCTGTGCCGGCAGTTGGAAGAATGAGGACAACACCATTGATCAGGAAAAACTGGCCGAGTATGTGAACACAATCAAGCAGGTTTCGGATAATTTTAAAGCGAGTGCATCATCCGATAAGCTGGAGCAGATGTCGTGGTTTACGGAAGAGAGCCTGAAGGAGCTGGATAATATTTCGGGCGTTTTCATAGGAGATTTGTCAATGGGAATCCTGGATCTGCTGACAGGAAACATAAAAGTAACCATGGGGGCGCTGACGGATATCACTACTTATGCCGGATATTCTGCCGTCAATGTAAAGAATGGAAACTGTTCTGTCAGACGGATGAACGGGCAGGCATCCAACGTATTTATACCGAACACGATTCTGGGGGTTTTGAATACCTCTGCCAATCAGGAGCAGGCCGCTGCATTTTTGAAATATATGCTGTCTGCGGATGGGGAGATGCTGAATAAATACAATGGTTTCCCGGTAAACCAGAAAGCATTTGACAGTATAATGGATGTCGATCAGTATATGAATGGAAAAGAATTCGCCATGTCGGTGGCAAGCTCCAACAATGAGACCGGAGAAATGATTTCGCTGGATTATTCCTGGCCTACGGAAGAGGAAATCAATGATCTGAAAACCATAGCAGCATCTCTGACGGTGTGTGCAGATTCTGAAAGAGTCCAGAAGGATACGGTCATTTCAGAAGTCAGACGATGCATGAATGGAGAGATCAGCGCAGATGAAGCGGTGAACTCGATTATGCAGACGATTAATCTGTATTTGGCAGAGTAGAGAAATTTCAGAATACCGGTAAGTCTTATTGGAATGTTTTAGTAAATTAGAAAGCTCATTTTTGAAAAGCGGGATCAAAAGATTAATTTTGTTTCCCGCTTTGTCAGAAGTGGGCGTTTTTATTTTAGAGAAAAAATAGAGGCAGCTTAGAGATTTTTTAGAGAATGAAATGATAAAGTAGAAGAAGCAAGAGGATAGAGGAAGAGGGCCTGAGAGAATGGTCAGGGAGTATTCATGAATGATGGTCAGGAAAGCAATTAAGCGTGAGACTGGATTTGCGGGCAGCGGATCTGCCGGGCGGCAAATCAGGCAGCAAAAACAACAAAAAAGTAAAAAATGGAAAAAAAGTCTGGCAGGAATAGGTTTTCTTCTGCCGGGACTTGCAGGGGTTGTCTACTTTACCCTGCTGCCTTACCTGGAGGTGATACGCCGTTCCTTTCAAAGCGCGGTGACCTCAGAGTGGGTGGGACTGAAAAATTATCAGGAAGTATTTGGAAATACGGCATTTCGGATGGCGGCATGGAATACGATCCGGTTTACCGCAATCTGTATTCCCCTGCTGGTATGTCTGTCTCTGGTCCTGGCGGTGGTGCTTCAAAAATTGAAATTTGCAAAGAATTTTCTGAAAAGCTCTTTTTTGATTCCGGTGGCAATTCCGGCGGCGTCGGTGGTGCTGGTCTGGAAGGTATTATTTCATTCCAATGGTCTGCTGAATGTGGTGATTCAGTGGTTTGGAGGAGAGGGCATAAGCTGGATGAACAGCAATTATGCGTTTCTGGTGCTGGTGATCAGTTACCTTTGGAAAAATCTGGGTTATGATATGGTGCTGTGGATGGCCGGGCTGTCCGGCATTTCCACAGAAATCTATGAGGCGGCCCATGTGGACGGGGCAGGGGAATGGAGCTGCTTTTTTAAGATTACCTTACCCAATCTGAAGCCGTCACTGTATACCATATCGGTGCTGTCCTTCCTGAATTCCTTTAAAGTATTCCGGGAAGCCTGGCTGGTGGCAGGAGATTACCCCAATCCGAGCATGTATCTGCTGCAGCATCTGTATAATAACTGGTTTCGGGATCTGTCCTTTGACAAGATTGCGGCTACGGCGGTGATTAATGGAGCAGTGGTATTTGTGCTGATCCTGCTGCTGAGAAAGGCATGGGACAGCAATGTATAAAAACCTGACATGCAGCGTCAGCCCCATTTGCCAAGGAAGATTTAAGATGGCTGATGTTCAAGGAGGAGGAAAATAGAGGATGGCGAAATTAGTAAAAGGAATGGTGTATCTGCCTCTGATCTTACTGGCGGCGCTGATCTGTTTCCCGATTTTCTTTGCCATTTCAGGCGTAGTGATGTCGAATTGGGAATTAAAAGAATATCTGGGACCTGTTTTGGGCGGCATGGATGGAATGGCGAGCTGGAGCCTGTTTCCGAAATCCCCCACATTGCAGTCACTGATTGAAGTTTTGATGGACTCACCCCAGTTTTTTGTGATGTTCTGGAACTCCATTAAGATTTCTCTGTGCATTCTGGCTGGTCAGACCTTATTTGGGGTACCGGCGGCCTGGGGGCTGGCCCGATTTTCTTTTCCGGGCAGAAATGCAGTTTTAACCTTATATATTGTTTTGATGCTGATGCCTTTTCAGGTGCTTATGCTGCCCCAGTATCTGGTATTAAACGGGGCGGGGCTTCTGGATACACACTGGGCGGTGATTTTGCCGGCGGTATTTTCCACTTTCCCGGTATTTATCATGTACCGTTTTTTCAGCAGCATTCCGGAAGAAATTCTGGAGGCGGCCAGGATTGACGGGGCCGGCAGCCTGAGGATTTTTCTTCATGTAGGAATTCCGCTGGGGGCAGCCGGCATTGTATCCTCCGGTATTCTGGGATTTCTGGAATCCTGGAATATGATTGAGCAGCCCATGACTTTTTTGAAAACAAAATCGCTGTGGCCCCTGTCCTTATTTCTGCCGGAAATTGGCCTGGCGGATGTGGGCGTGGGGTTTGCGGCAGCGATATTGATGCTGGTGCCGGCACTGCTGATCTTTTTAAGCGGTCAGGAGTATCTGGAGCAGGGAATTGCGGCCGCAGCGCTGAAAGGGTGATCCTGTATCTACAAAAATGCAGGCAGGAAATAAATGCAGTGGTTTAGGCAGAATGAAACAGGAGGAATACAGGAATGAATCGGGGAAAATTGGGAAAAATTGCAGTTTTATTTTTAGCAGTGATGCTTTTGTTTACCGTATTATCCAGAGCGGCGGATCAGGCCGGTGTGGCAGTGGTGACTACTGAAAAACCGGAAAACAAGATGATCACTCATGATGTCAAGGCAACGGGGAAAGTGGTGCAGAAGCAGAATCAGGCTGTGGTAACGGAGCCGGATCAGCGGGTGAAGGCCATATATGTCAGTCAGGGGCAGCAGGTGAAAAAGGGAGAGCTGCTGTTCGAGCTGGATACAACCCAACTGGAAGAACAGATTCTGAAACAGCAGCAGGAAATGGAAAAACAGAAGCTGCAGGTGGAGGATGCCAGGAGTCAGAAGGATGTCAGTGCCCGGCAGAAGGCCAGCAGCCAGGCCGGTGCGGCAGAACAGTATTCTCTATCCGTAAACGAAGCGAATGTGCAGCTTTCCAGAGCCCAGCAGCAGTTAGAGGATGCCAAAAAGGAGCTGGAGGTCTTTCGAAAAAGCAATGGAACGACTCCCGAAACCGGCGGTGTGGAGGAAACACTGGAAAATACCTGTCAGGAAAAGTCCGATGCTTATGTGCTGGCACAGCAGGAGCTGAATCAGGTAGAGTGGAAAATCGAAAATGCGGTGAATACAGCCCTGGAAAATGCAAAGAATGCGGCATCTGTAAATCAATTGGCAGGAAAAAAAACGCCGGAAACGGAAGGGAGCTTAGAAAACGAAAATATTTCTTATGGAAAAACCTATGCCGGAGAAAACGATGGAACTTCAGCGGATGACACTTTAATTGACATAGAGCCGGAGGACGGGACCGCTTCTTTGTGGACTATGGAAAATACATATACTCAGTCAGCAGGAGAAATTCTGGAAGAAGTTGATACGGCTGGAGAAGCAGATGCCTGGATCGCGGCTGAGGGTGAGCCCGGCACTGAGAAAAATGAAATTTTGTATTCCGCAGATACCCTGGAATTAATTGAGGATGATAATAATGTAACAGCGAATACGGAAAGCCAGCTTCCGCCCACAGAGAATGCAGCGGAACCCATCATTTCATTGGAAACGAATGCATCTTCTGCTTTGCCGGAAGAGACGGATCTTGATTTGATTATATCGGATGATAATGCGGATCAGACGGATAACAGCAATAATAACATTGCCGCTCCGGAAACCGGGACAGAGGATGGCACAAAGCAGCCCCCCACTCAGGCGGAACTGGATCAGATTGAAAAGTCGGTTCGGGACAGCTACCGTCAGGAATTGTCCGCGGCACAGAAGAAGGTGGAGACAGCACAGAAAGAAAAAGAGGAAGCGGAATCTGCGCTGGCGGAGTATCAGCAGGAAAAGCTTTCCAGTGCCGATGCCCGGAATGCTCAGTCGGAAAAACAACTGCTGGCGAATGTAAAGACGGCGCAGCAGGCCTATGAGGATGCAGCGATTGCAGTAAATAAGGCGGCGGTGACTGCCGGGCGGAGCGTGCAGGAAGCGGGAATTCCGGATGCATCCAACAGTTCGGACCGAAGCAATGAAATTACCTATGAGCAGATGGAGCTGGCTTTGAAGAAGCTGGAAAAGCTGAAAGAGGATAAGGGAAAGGTCTATGCCGAAGCAGACGGTGTGATTATGAAAATCAATATTTCCACCGGAGAGAAAACCACGGATACTACGGCTATCCTGATGGCAGATACATCGAAAGGGTATTCCTTTACCGCAGATATTACCAAGGAACAGGAAGAATATATCGGAACCGGCGATATGGTGACGCTGACGGGAGGAACCAAGGATCAGAAGCTGGAGGAGCTGCCGGTGGAAGCAGTGACGGCGGACGAGGAGGACGACAGTGTCTATCATGTGACGGTCCAGATACCGGAGGATACCTTTTCCATTGGGATGACCGCCACTATGGATTTTTCCAAAAAATCGGAAACGTATCCCATCAGTGTACCGCTGTCCGCACTTCACCTGGATTCTAAAAATCAGGCTTATGTGCTGATACCTCAGGAATATGATTCTATTATGGGAACGGAAATAAAGGCACTGAAGATTGGCGTAACGGTGCTGGAAAAGAATGAATCTTACGCCGCCCTGGCGGAAGGAGCCCTCTCAGGACAGCAGGAAGTGATTGTCAGCTCGGATAAAGCCGTGGACGATGGCAGCAGGGTACGGATCGCGGAATAAACGGCGGTAAAACTTGACATACAGCGTCAGCTCATTTGCAGCAGAGTACGGATCGCAGAATAAACAGCGGCAAAACTTGACATACAGCGTCAGCCCATTTGCAGCAGGCAGATTCAAAATTGGCAGGAGCAGGATATGAAAAAAATTTTAAAACTTGGGATGATCGGCATTATGTCCGCTTTTTATCTTCTGGCGGTTTACTATAGCGGGCTGGCCGGCAAAGGAGCAGGAACGGTGACCGTGCTGCTGGACGGACAGCCGCTGAATGAAAAGGCCGCTTCAGAAATCTGCACGCGGGAAGGCGAACAGGAAATATCCCTGTCCGCCTGCTTCTGGAAAGAGCAGAAGGATATGGAATTTTCCTGTAAAGAAACGGGAAGCAGCAGTATTGGAACGATGACGGTGACAGAGGGAAATCCGGATCTGGTGGTGCCAGGTACGTCTTCGCTGGTATGGCAGGAAAACGGCTGTTTTATCGATACCAAAATGGCGGAGGAGCTGTTCGGGACAGAACAGGCATCCGGTCAGACGATCTGGTGCAGCGGAAAATCTTATGTGGTCTGCGGTACCTTTGAGAGTATCACGAAGAGCATGATAAGGCAGATCAACGGGGAGGATAAAGAAATTTTAAATACCCTGTCTTTATATTCTCCAAACAGCGGTACAGCAAAAAATGACGGAGAGCAATTTCTCATGAGATACGGACTGAGCGGAGATGTAATAGAATTTCAGTTTTTAAATGCACTGGTCAGTGATTTGCTGCTGGTATTGCCGGCTATGCTGCTTATCGCCCTGGCGTGGATGGTTTTACGCGGAGGCGTGCAGCAGAATTGTGAAAAGCATCCGTCGAAAGCAGAGGAATCCGGAGAGGGAAAAATGCAGTTGGGAAAGGCCGGAGTGGATATCAGGACCGTAGCGGGGCAGGTGATCTTACTGGCAGCGCTGACGGGGGCACTGGCCTGGCTGCTCTGGTCCAAATTAGTGATACCGTCGGATATGATACCAACGAAATGGTCCGATTTTTCCTTCTGGACATCCTGGTGGAAAGGGCAGCGTCAGAACCTGCTCTGCATCCTTGGAACCGCTCAGGGGGAGGCACAGCTTTCCATGATATGGAATCTGATTCTGGCATTTATCTGTAACCTCTGCGCTGTGTTCAGCGGAATCTTGGTATTATAGCAGTCTTCAAAAATACCGATACAGTTCAGCTTTGGAATGAGGATGCTTTCCGGGCGGCTGTGCGTCAAGTAAAAGGCTGAACGGTAACCTGCTTTGGAATAAATGCTTTGGAATAAATATAAGAAAAAAGTTGAAAAGGATCGATTAATATGGTATTGTAAGAACTGGTAATGATTTATTGCGAAATTGCAATTAAAAAGGGGTTGACTAGTACGTTGAAATATAGAACAATTTTGACAGACAGACAGACAGACAGACAGACAGACAGACAGACAGACAGACAGACAGACAGACAGACAGACAGACAGACAGACAGACAGACAGACAGACAGACATACAGACAGACAGACAGACAGACAGACAGACAGACAGACAGACAGACAGACAGACAGACAGACAGACAGACAGTTAAGTAATTCTGTCTTTTTTTGGGTGTCTCTTTTTTTGAATATTACAGGTGAAAAGCACCAGTACGTAAACATTTAGATGTTTACGTACTGGTGCTTTTTTGCGTTCGTGGAGCAGCGATATTGGAAAAGAGGTATCACATTATGGAAAGAATCAGTGCAAAGCAATATTGCATCGAAAAGGGTACCATCCATCTCCTGATGCAAAGCAGCATTCCGGAAAACAGTCAATTGAATATGGAAACCATCAGTTACGCCAGTCATCGGCGGATCTGGTGGCAGTGCAGTAAGGGACATAAATGGCAGAGCACCATGAGTGACCGGCTGGTAAAGGAT
>JAQVCW010000057.1 GCA_028689585.1 Lachnospiraceae bacterium
CATATCGTGCAATCGCTTCATAGGCTTTTACATTACCTGCAAGCCCCTCTTTAATCATTGCCATATTGAGAGCCGCTTCAAGCGTGCTGTCCAGTCCAAGTGCTTCCAGCACCGGAGTCCATTCCGGGCTGTCTATCTTTGCAGTCAGCAGGAGGTTCAGTGTCCGCCGGAAGTCTGCTTTCCTGCGTCTTGCTTCGCCGGATGCCTTTCCACCAGCTATTGCAATCTCCCGCTGTTCGTCCGCTGTTCGTTTATCAAATCCATGATCTTTTATGTTTTCATAACCGGCCACTCCACCACCTTCCTATCTGGTTCAAATTGGCAATACAAAAGGGATGGTGTCTGGCGCTCTGGCCATCATCACCACCTCTCATTCGTCGTTTTGATTATAAGAAAAGCAGCCTCACGGGGAGAACTGCTTTAGTTTGTTATTTATGAGTTGTACAATCAGACTTAACTTTTAGCAAAACTCAAATTTTATTTTATTGCATTTATGTCATCAAATGATATAATATATGCATAATAATAATTGCTAGCTAGCTGCGGCTCCTGTCCGGTTTGTCCGGGGAGCCGCTTTTATACCCTGACTCCCAATCCTTTATGTAACCCTTGGTGCGTAATAAATTGCTGATAATAGTCAATTCTTGCAGTTGGATTACGATATTTAAAAATCACAGATCTTTTTTTATCTTTTCCAGTTGTTACAAGTTGACCAATATAACCGGCTTCGAACAAATGCATCAGCAGTATTTTCGTATCGTCTATTGTTATATTTTTTGATGTTACCTGTTCATTTGATAATCTATTAAGTTCTCCTATTCCAAAAGCTCTTCCCCCAAGTCGCCTAAATATTGATGGTAATGATATTATTGTCTCATCATCTATAAAACCAGCTAATTCATTTTTCATTTCCTCAATAAAATATTCGTTTGAATAACATTTCAAAACAATTTGTGTTTCAGATAGCGTTAATTTTTCATTATTTGGATATTCTTTTTGACAGTATTTCAAAAATTGCAGTATATCTCTTGGCTTATACAATGTATGATCCAAAACATAATTCCAAGAATCTTTATTCTTAATTTTGTTCGGAAATATACTGGTCCAGCACATCTCTGAATCCCTTTTGCTCATTCCGGATGCTTCAAATCTGAGATTTATGAGCTTTTTTAAATCATCCAACCGATTTGCCCAATTAATTGTAATTGCTCCATCATGAATTATTTTATTTAAATCCGGATCTGTTACCATAGATATTAAATCTTCCCGGATAAGAAGAAGTATTTTTATTTTTTTTCCATTTTGTAATAATTTGTCATTTATATAATCTGTACTCCGAATCAGGCTAGCGATAATTTCCATTTTGTCTTTTTTGTACCGTAGTATATCATCAAATCCATCAATTATAATTGATATTCTTCTTCCATTCATTTCGATGTCGCTTAAAACTTTTAGCATTCTCTCTGACATTACGGATATTCTTTCCAAATATGATTTTGGTTGTATACTAAATTCTTTTTCAAATGCTACATCAAAAACCAATATGGAGGCTCCGACCTTTAATTTTGAAAGTTTAGTCACGTCAGCTTTAAATCCAGAATCTAATGAAAATCCCATTTTATCTAATAAAAAAATAATCTTATTTACTTCCTCTATTTCTGTAATTTGCAGTTGATTAAAAATCACCTTATAAATTGACAATAATAACAGAAAATCCCAGGATGATTTGTATTTTTGAGTCCCTGACACATCACTATCAATACTAGTCTTTGCGAATGTAGAAAATTCAAAATCATTAAGATTCATTGGAATAGCATACAATTCTTCATTTTTCTTGGATAAATATTGTATTCTTGAACTAAATGCTGATTTCCCAACCCCCTTGCGACCGAGTAGTAAGAAATAGTATGAATCTAGCAATTCGGACACTACATTTCTCGGATCACAAAACGCCTTCTCGAAAATTTGAGGTGTTCGCGTTAGTTCTTTTGTTGCATCAGCAAAGCCAAATTCAATATCAGATAATAGCATCTTCATTCCCCCATGACATTTTCTTTTATCATACAACAAAATACCCCGTATTTCTACAGGGTATTCAAAAAAAATGTAATTATGGGGGTATGCCATCTCTGGCAAATCAGAACGTCAGGACTCGGACCTGCGGCTCGCTTTTACGGCTCATGTCCTCTCCCATCCGGAGGAACGTTCTGCGGTACCGGGCCGGATACCAGCCAACAGTACCATGCTCTGGTGTGCCCTGCAGCGTTGCCCTGTATGCAGGACCGTCTTACGAGGGATCACCCAGATAATCACCCGCCAGGCTGTGACACCTGGCGAACAAGGAGGGAAATCAATGATAGAAAACACAGTGGATCACCTGCCTGGTTCTCCTATTTTTAATTCTATCACACTTTTTTATGCGTTTTATGCGTTTTTTAAAAATTCATAAATTCTTCTGCTAATTCTGCTCTGATCAAGATGTGCTCTTTTTGCTATCGTTTTTTGGCTCAGCCCGTCCAGAAAGTACATCCGGAAGATCCGCCGCGTCAGGCTGTCCGGTATCCCCTCCACCCAAGTCTCTGTTTCAGTACATTCTTCCAGTAGCCTGGCTATCTTTGTAGTATATAAGTTTCTCAGTCTCCACTCTTTATCCTGATCGTATCCAACAACAGATTGTGGCTGTGGATAACCCGTCCGATAATCAAATACTGTATCATTCCCGATCAAGTTGTCTCCATCACAAAGGTGATCTAACTTATACCGCAGCTCCCTGATTTCTTCCTTTTTGCTTTTGTATGCTTCCAGGTATTCCTTTGTCATTTCCATCGGCATCACCTCCAAAATATGGTTTATATCTCATCTTGCGCCGGCGCAATTTTTACCCTAACACATCCAATATCTTTTGAATCTGACTATCATTTAACAAAATCATTTTAGACAAAAGTCCCTTCAACTCCGGCCTTTTCTTTAATTCCCGTTCAATCACTTGCATTTGTTCCCTATCCTGAAATTCTTTTTCCATTTTCCTGTTATAGTCCAGCCAATGAACAACTGCCATTGGTTCACCATATAAAAGTTTCAGCTTATCTGAAAATAAATATTGCATACTCACTCCAAATAATCCAGCAAGCCCCACTGCCTCATTGGCCATTATTGGAATACTACCCTGCAACTTCCCCCATACTTCAGCATCATTTTCTTTTCTTGCTCCTTCAAGGCCCATGTAATCACCTAAAGTACAGATACTGCAATGGCTTTCAATAAGTTCTGCAATTAGATTTGGATATTTATATTTGGACAGTACATTGTTTGACAATTTTTTATAATCCATTAAGCAGCACCTTCTTTCTCTTCGATCAGAAGCGGTCTGTGCTGCTCCGCTATCTTAAATGCCAATTCAAAAAAATTCATAATTTTGATATCATCTGAAAAGATGGATCTGTAAATAATCCTCATATACTCAAAAGTATCCTGTGACAAAGACACCAGGTCTAACATAAACTCATTTACAATTTTATCAGTTTCATTCATAAAATCCTTCCCTTTCTGCCGGGAAATGTGCTACTATGTATCCGTTCTAGGTGTAGCTCCGGCTATACACCTTGTAGGAAGATACCGCTTCCTGCAAGGCACTTTCCTCCTCACATGATCTTGTATTTCCAAACTTCTCCGACACAGTCATGATGCATAAACAGTTCTGTCCCGCGTTTTGTTTTCACGTACTCTACCCCGCTTAAGTCCCCGTCGGAACGGATTTCTTTTCCACAACCCTCGCACTTCACTTTTCCCACTTTTCGTTTCCGGTTATCCACTCCTCCGGCCCATGCTCCTACGGCCCTTATTCTCGCTGCGATATTCATGATCTCATTTCCTCCTTAATCGCCCTTATCCTTGCTTTCAGGCTCTCCATCACCCAGTTCTGTACATCATCTTTCCGCTGCAGGGCCTGCATCACATCTTCGTCCCGTGTACCGGCACAGACCAGATGATGGATGATCACCTTCTGGGTCTGTCCCTGCCGGTGCAGCCGCTTATTTGCCTGAGTGTACAGTTCATAGTTCCAGGTCAGGCCGAACCAGATCACGTGGTTTCCTCCCTGCTGGAGGTTCAGCCCGTAGGCTGCACTGGCCGGATGTGCTAACAGGATATCGATCTGTCCCTGGTTCCAGTCATCCTCGTCCTGCGGATGTTTCAGTTCCCGGACACGTAGCTTTGTCTTCGCCAGTGCTTCCAGAAGCCGGGCCTTATCATGTTGGAAATTGTAAAATACCAGTGCTGGCTTTCCCTGAAGGCTTTCGATCAGTTCCAGGAAGGCATCCAGCTTGCATCCGTGGATCTCATGCACCTTCCGGTCATCATCATACAAAGCTCCATTGGCAAGCTGCAGAAGCTTGTTGCTCAGTGCCGCTGCACTGGTAACGCTGATTTCTTCCTCTTCCGGCAACTGCAGCACCATCATCCGCTCCAGCTCCTGATATGCCTTTTCTGCTTTGGCATCCAGTACCACCGGGATCTCATGATAAGTCAGATCCGGCAGCTGCAGGTAATCCTCGGATTTCATGGAGATACAGATATCGGAGATCCGCTCCAAGATACTTTCCTCACTGCCCTGCTTCGCCTTGTAATCATAGACCATCCCGTCTGCTCCCCTTCGTCCGGGTTCAAAATACCGTTCCCGAAAATGTGTATACCTTCGCCCCAGCCGTTCCCCTCCATCCAGTAAAAACACCTGGCTCCACAGGTCATCCAGACCATTCGGGGACGGGGTCCCTGTCAGCTCCACCAGCCGGTCGATCTTTCCGGATACCCCAGCCAATGCTTTGAACCGCTTCGCGCTGTGGCTCTTAAAGCTGCTGGACTCATCCACCACAACCATGTCAAACGGCCAGTCATTCCGGTAATAATCCACCAGCCAGCAGACATTTTCCCGGTTGATGATGTAAATATCTGCCGGTGTATTCAGCGCCCGGATCCGCTTTGTCTGACTTCCCAGCACCCGGGATACGCGAAGGATCTTTGTGTGCTCCCATTTCTCCTTTTCCCGGCTCCAGGTTCCCTCCGCCACTTTCTTCGGCGCGATCACCAGCACCCTCCGGACCTCAAACCGGTCATACTTCAGTTCCCGCACTGCGGTCAACGTTGTAACCGTTTTCCCAAGACCCATATCTTGCCAAATACCTACCTTCTTCGTGTCCAAAATTTTTTGTATGCAGAATTTCTGGTACTCATGCGGCTCAAATATCATTTACTCATCACCTCAAATTTCCACTGGCCTTTGTAAAATTCACCTTTATGTTTTCTGCATAAATAACGCAATGCCCACCACTTTCCAAACAAGCATTCTCCGGCTTCTTTCAGGTTGTGAAATTCTTTGATTTCTCCAGTTATCAGAGAAAAAGCCCTTATTGGCACATCATTCTGATTTCCCATACTTCTAGAATACCGGATATTATATCCTTGGTCGCACCATTCTAAGTTTTCAGCTCTGTTGTCCCCCGGATTTGCATTGATGTGATTTACCACCTCATGGCCAATAGGATTATCCACAAAAGCTTCCGCCACAAGTCGATGAATATATTTATGCTCCATCTTCCCCTCCCTGCATAGATTTACCTTTAGATATCCTCCAGTATTCACATAAGGCTTAAGAATTAAATTATTCCTGTAGGACCACACATTCCCTAATTCATCCACGCCGTAAAGACCTTCGTAACCGCGTGCATCCTTAATCACCTTTCATCTGCCCCCTGACCATATCCAGAAATGTATTAACACCCTGCAGCCCAAACAGCACATATACTGTTTGCCCCATACTTCGCAGCCAGCCGATCTGGATCTTCTGCAGCGCACTCAGTCTTCCTGTTTCCGTCTTTAGCTCCACAAAAATTGGCTGCATTCCTGGAAGTACCACGATCCGGTCGGGCACTCCATCGTTTCCGGGACTCACCCACTTATAGGCTCTGCCACCCATTCGCTTTACCTGTTCCACCAGGACTTTCTCAATCTCTTTTTCTCGCATCATTCCAGCTCCTCTGACTTCCGTTCAAACTCTATCTCTGGATCTCTATCTGAACTCCATCTCCAATGCGTAAGCCCATGTATCTCCGTTGTCTCGATACCAAGGTTTCTTCTCGCCCTATCAACATCCTCTAAATCAGCATCCTTGCACATTGCTGATCCTAATACCTCATGTTCTGGATACCAAGCCTCTCTAAAATCGTAAACCTCAGCAAACACCCTAGCTAATGACATTTCGATCTGTACTGCTTTCATCTCAAGCTCCTCCTCTTTCCCCCCCAATGTCTGACCCCCAAAGTACCTTCTCGCGCGTATGTGTATACGCATTATGCACGTTATGTGCATTATGCGTAATTTGTTTTATTTATTATTATTATTACTTATAAATATTGGGTACATTGGGTACATTATTGTATTAACCTTTAATCTATGGGATTTTTTCAAACCCAAAAAACGTACCAGTTATATATTTTATATGGTACAGTGGGTGCATAACCAATGCACCCGTACCCGATAGTTACCATAGGTTGGTATCATGTGCCACGGGTACAGCGTTCAAATCCTCTAGCCGCTCCATGTGGACCATACCTTCTCTTATCCTTATTTCGTTTCCATCCTTTTTGTCGTGCTAAAATCCCATTTATTTCTGATGTATCCGCCCGATGCATATCCTTTTTATTTGCTCCAAAGCATTCACACCAAATTTCCAAAGCACAAACCTTTTCCCGCTCTACCAGATCTACGCCCTCCGGAAGTTTTTGATTTCCATTCCAGTACATTCTCCTTTGATTCAACTCTATCTGATCCCAATTAGACGGTATCTTCCTTTCTATAAAATCGACAATGACACTCTCTTTCCCAGATAGTTCCATATGTGCTTCCTGCTGATCAGATGCCAGTGCTTCAATCTCCTTTGGCAGATATAACGGTTCTCCCAGACTCCAATACAAATATGCCTCCGCCCATATCTGATCCGCCTCTTCAGGCAGTTCACGCCACACGGATTTTTCTGCTGTGTGTACACCAACATCCACGGGCCAAAACCGCCGATTCCCGGTAGAGTCCTTCAGGAACTCTGTATCATTGGATGTGCCACAGAACACGCAGCGTCTCGGATATCGATCCGTCCTTCTTCCATAAGCCGCACGGTAGATATCTTCCCGTTTACTTAAAAACTGCTTAACCGCAGACGTCTCCTGCCTTGTCATGGCCGTCAGTTCGCCAACCTCATTGATCCAGGTTCCCTGTATCAGTTCCGCTGCTTCTTTCCCCTCAAATGATGTCAGACTGTCTGAGAACCACTCTTTACCAAGGATATTTAGAAACGTGCTTTTTCCGATTCCCTGCGGCCCTGTGAGTATTGGCATATAATCAAATTTAGTTCCTCCCTCTACTGCTCTGGCTACCGCAGCGCACAAAAATTTCCGGATCACAGCCCTTGTGTATTCGTTGTCTTCTGCTCCCAGATACTGGATCAGCAAAGTGTCTACCCGTTTTATGCCATCCCATCTAAGACTCTGTAGGTACTGTCGTACCACATTGACCTTGTTCTGTTCTCCCACAATTGATAGTGCCATGTTTAGTCGGTCTTTCTGTGCCATCTTATAATAACTTTCTATATACCAGAAAAATCCCGAATCATCATTGTCCGTCCATTGTCTTTTTCCTGACTCCGGATCCCACGGGAATGGCCCAATCGCAATTCCCCGGCTGGAAAATTCATCCGTCACGACACGTCCCCTTAACATAGGATCATTTTGCAATACAAGAATAATGTTATTGACTGTTTTCTGATAATTTCCATTTCCGTCTACTGACAAACTGCTACTCCACGCCATATCATTCTCTTCGGATGCTGGCATTACGGAAGCAGCAAATGCCGCCACCGCCTGCTCATGCCTTTCCTTTGCAATTAAATCAGACACAGGCTTATCATCCAGTGCCATGCGGCTCATGGAGAGAAACGATGGCAGCTTGCTGACCGGAGTCCCCTCTTTTGCTTCTGCATCCTGCTCCCCGAACTTATGCAGCCGCACCAGATCAAAGGCATTTACCAGCTGCCCGGAACAGGGATCCGTTGCGTGATGGGAGTATAAAAACAAGTCCCCATCGTATACGATGGCCCCACCCTGTGTGGTGCCTCCGGTATAGGTGTACCGTCCTGTTGTTGCCGTTTCCTCGTAGATACCGGGGATAAAGCGGTCCATGGCCTGCGTGATGGTATACGTTCGGCAAAATGCCCCGATCACGCCCCGTTTGGTAGTAGGATCCTCCTGCTTTGCCAGACGCCGCCTCTCCAGCGCATCATTGCCGGGCACCTGCGGCCACTGGGTCACATCCTGCCAGTCCCCATACATAGCCAGTATCCCATCCAGACTGGCAAACGGCTTATCATAGAACTGATACACATACTCTGCGTTATTACTGCAGCTTGGCCAGTACATCAGCCGGTTGACCTCGAACGTAGTGGGGTCGCAGAACTCCATGCCAATCAGAGCCGCCAGCTTACGTGCAGCGGGCTCATATTCATCCGGAAGCGCGGTCCGGTCAAGTGGTACGATGATACGGAGCCTGGGTGCGTAGCCTGCATGCTTCCTGGTGCTGTAGACTGCGGCTGCACATCCCAGCCCGTCCACCCGGTGCAGGATATCCTCCGTCTGCCCTGCCGGTATATTATCCAGGTCAAGGGTCAAAAGATCCCGTCCGATCGCGCTGTCCGGTTTCCTGCGGCCACCCTCGAAGGTGCCTCCGACAAACCCGCCAACGTCCTTTAACTCCGCCTGCTGGGCT
The DNA here is from genome assembly GCA_028689585.1 of Lachnospiraceae bacterium. Taxonomy (GTDB): domain Bacteria; phylum Bacillota; class Clostridia; order Lachnospirales; family Lachnospiraceae; genus Merdiplasma. Next base: position 8,809 of record JAQVCW010000057.1, read on the forward strand.
TTGCTCATGGCCAGGTACTGGTCGTAAGACTCGGTCCCCCGAACCGGTGTTTTCAGCTTTTCCGCAAACTCGGACCAAAGAATTACGCTTTCCGGCCAGTGTAGTGCTTTCCGGCTGCCTGCTGTACTGATATGCAGCTCTTTGTTGTAATTCATCCCGCGCCCTCCTAGTCCTTTTTGTAATAATTACTTTCAAATCCCGCACCCTTTAGGATCAGTCCCGGAGCCCAGGGGATGGGATCTGCCATCAGACTGCAAATTTCCTCCACCGATGTCTCCATGGGAGCATCAATAATCACTTCATCGTGCACATGAAATACCACCTGCAGCCCTTTTCCCTCAATCCTTCTCAGGGTTTCTGCCAGGCAGTCTCTGGCGATCGCCTGCACGATATTCTCTGTCATCTTCCCGCCATAGGTAGAAGTCACTTCCCATTTTCTGGTCTGCTGTCCCACGGTATAATAATGGATGGCCATCTTTCCGAACTGGTTCTCCTGCAGGAACGGTTTTGGATAATACAGTTTTCGCCCACATGGGAGCTGTACCGTGAGGAAACACTGTCCATAGATCATCTTCCCCGCCCTCAGGCGGTTTTCTCCTTATAATTCACTGTTGCGGCTGCTTGCCGGTTCCAGCGCTCCGCCATCTTCTGGCGTTCCTCTTCCGTAAACTCCTTCAGGTCCTTGATTTCCCCGT
>JAQVCW010000006.1 GCA_028689585.1 Lachnospiraceae bacterium
TGACCGCACCAAAACAGAACCGCAGGGCCTGCGGGGATAGCCTGCTGATACTTGGCTCATGGGAGCTATTGAACAGGAAGCCCTCACTTCAAATCTTTGATTAAGTGGTGGGAGTGGGTCACGTATATGTCTTTGATAGAATGGTTAAAGAACATTAACGAAGGAGTTTGGATATGAAACACCGTCAGGTAATAATCGATACAAATAAATGTATAGGGTGTGGTCTATGTAGTAAAGTATGTGCCGCACAGCATGTTACACAGGCGTAAAGGAGAAATAATCTATGATTTTATATTTTTCAGGAACAGGTAACAGTGAGTATGTTGCAAAACGAATAGGAAAAGAAGTAAACGATGAAGCAATCAATCTTTTTGACAAAATCAGAAACAATGACAATTCTGAACTGAAATCAGAACGTTCATGGATAATTGTTATTCCGACTTACGCGTGGAGAATACCGCATATCGTACAAAGGTGGATAGAGAATACAACATTTACCGGAAGTAAAGATATTTATTTCGTCATGACTTGTGGCGGAAGTATTGGAAATGCGGGTAAATATCTTAAAAAACTATGTGTCCGAAAGAACATGAATTACTATGGGTGTTCAGAAATCGTAATGCCGGAAAATTATATCGCACTGTTTTCTGCCCCAACGGAGGAGAAAGCTATACAGATTATAGAGCAGGCGGAAAGCGTCATAGACAAAGCGGCGGGTTATATTAAAAAAAGCGATAAGTTCCCACAGCCGGAGATTTCTTTTGGAGATAAAATGAATAGCGGAATTGTAAATAATCTTTTCTATCCTGTATTTGTCCATGCAAAGAAATTTTATGCCACCAATGAATGTATATCCTGCGGTAAATGTGTCAAAGTCTGCGTTCTTAACAACGTTCGTATGGAAAATGGAAAACCTGTATGGGGAGATAATTGTACGCATTGTATGGCCTGTATCTGTCGCTGTCCAAGTGAGGCGATTGAATATGGGAAACATAGTCATGGAATGACGCGATACATTTGCCCCAGGTAGCCGCCACTGCGAACTATGCCCGGACACCTGCCGCAAATGGAATTTCTATTTTAAATTTATCATAAATAAAAAATTAAGATAAAACCACTTGACATATGCAACAAAAAGTATATAATTATCTCATAACTGCAGAAGCGATAGGGAGAGTTGCATCTGCAGTTATTATCTATCGGACTGTGAGAGGAAAGTTTTAATCACAGTTTCTTTCGGGCATTTCGCCCATATTTCAATTTTTATTAATCTATTACAATCGGGAGGTGTTGCTGCTGAAGCCTGGAACAGTGCTGGCAGGCAGATACCTGATTCTTAAGCCATTGGGAAAAGGCGGAGAGGGAAGTGTCTGGCTGGCGGTACATCAGAAAACAGAACAACTGTGGGCAGTTAAGGAAATAGTCAGGGCAGGAAATGAAGATGGGCTGCACGAACTGAACATGATGAAAAAATTAAATCATGCTTCTCTGCCCAGAGTGCTGGATGTACTGGAGGATGAAGTGCATATTTATCTGATTATGGAATATGTCAGAGGAAATACGCTGGAGAAGGTGGTGAAAAAACAGGGACATCTGTCAGTGGAGCAGGTATTGGACATTGGAATACAGCTATGCAGTGCCCTTACTTATCTTCATACCAGGGCAAAGCCGGTTTACCATCTGGATATCAAGCCGGCTAATCTGATCTGGGAGAAAACCGGAAGACTGGTACTGGTGGATTTTGGCGCGGCATGGAGGGGAAGCAATGCGGCTGGGGAGGAGATGAGCTGCACAAGGAATGGGCTGGGGACAGAAGGGTATGCGGCGCCGGAACAGTATGACCTGTCAGAGATGGTGGACGCCAGGACGGATATTTATGGTTTGGGAGCTTCTCTGTATCATCTGATTTCCGGTGTCCGGTATTCAAAGGCGATGAAAAAAAGCCGAATTCCAGGCTGCCAGGACAAGCTGGGTACAGTTATCAAAAAATGCGTATCGGAAAGTCCCAAGGATCGATATGAAAGCTGCAGAAAACTGCAGAAAGAACTTCTCAAAATCAGAAAACAGCAGGATTACCAAAAACGGAGATATCAGTTGGGGATATCAGTTTTGCTTGCTGTATTTGCGGCAGGTGTGGCATTTCGTGAATTACCCAGAGAGTTTCTGCATCGAAATGGACAGGATTGGAATTATGAAAAATTGCTGGCGGAAGCATTGTGCGTTCCCTGGGAGGAAGGGTACGGATATTATCAGAGAGCGGTGCTGCTGGAACCGGAAAATCAGGAAGCGTATCTGCAGATACTGGAACATGCAGACCAGGATGGTGTGTTTTCCAAAGAAGAAGAGCTTCTGATAAGAAAGCTGCTGCATCAGATACCGCTGGGCCAGGAGAAGACCTATGAGGAGTTTTTAGAACAAAATCAAAGAGGATACGGAGAATTTGCGGGCCGGATGGGGACTGTATACTGGTATGAATATGAGGGGGATGGCGGCAGAACCATTGCAGCCGGATGGTTTGCAAAGGCGCTGAAAAGTCTGGAAAAGGCCGGAATAGGGGAGTCGGAAATAAAAGAGCATGGAAGCAAAGAGAACGGGATAAATGAGAAAGGAGTAAAAGAGGATGGGGAGAGCTGGATATTACAGACGGAGGTATTTGCAAAAATAAGCAGCTACTATGATCGGCTGGGGCAAAAGGATGAGAGCGGAAGAATTGGAAATGTGGCGGGAGAATACTGGTCAGATCTGGATTATATTTACCAGAAAAAGCTGGAAGAAAAAATGAATCCGGTAATGAAGCTGCGTTTTTGGGAAGAAACTGTAAATCAGATTATTTTTCTGGCAGAGGATTTTCAAAAAGCAGGTATTTCGGTACAGGCCATGCTGAGTCGAATTGAGGAAATCGTTCAAAAGGCGGATGGAGTCATTGCGGAACCCAAAAATCTGGATCTGGAAAATGAATTGAAAAAGGCGGTGAGCATTCAGGCCGGGACGGCGCGGGAGATTGTGGAACGTCTGAGAAAAGCAGCAGAAAATCAGAGTATAAATGGAGGCATGGGATGACAAAACAATATTGGAAAAGAGCGGGAATTATTTTACTGCTTTCTCTGTTCCTTGCAAACCATTATGTGGATTATGGAAGGAAGGTTCGGGCATCAGAGACTGAGAAGGTGAAGGAGGAGCAGGAGCCCGGAAAAGAGGGACTGAAAATAGGCGGGGTGTGGGAGAACGAAACGGAAAGTGAGAGTGAGTCAGAAAGCGAGAGTGAGTCAGAAAGCGAGAGTGAGTCAGAAAGCGAGAGTGAGTCAGAAAGCGAGAGCGAGTCAGAAAGTGAGAGTGAGTCAGAAAGTAGGAGTGAGTCAGAGAGTGGAGGTGAGTTAGAGAAGGGAAAGGAGAGCGGGCAACTTGTCGAAAGTGGAATAGAACGGGGAGACGAAACGTTAGACGAGAGTGGAACCGAGCCGGGAAGTGAGCAGGCTACGGAAAGCGGAACAGAACCGGGGAGCGAATCGGGAGGCGAAAGCGAAACGGCAATCGAAAGTGGGGCAGAACCGTCAATTGAGCCGGAAAGTGAGCAGGTCACGGAAAGCGGAACGGAACAGGGGAGCGAAACGGGAAGCGGAAGCGAGCCAGCAACTGAGCCGAGAAGTGAGTCGGCCACGGAAAGCGAAACGTCAGCCGAGAGTGGAACCGAGCCGGGAAGTGAGCAGGTCACGGAAGGTGAAACAGAGCCGGGAAGCGAACCGTTAACCGAAAGTGGAACAGAACCGTCAACCGAGCCGGGAAGTGAGCAGGCCACGGAAAACGGAACGGAACCGGGGAGCGAACCGACAACCGAAAGCGAACCGTCAACCGAGCCGGGAAGTGAGCAGGCCACGGAAAGCGGAACAGAACCGGGGAGCGAGCCGACAACCGAGAGCGAACCGTCAACCGAGCCGGGAAGTGAGCAGGCCACCGAAGGTGAAACAGAACTGGGAAGCGAACCGACAACCGAAAGTGAACCGTCAACCGAGCCGGGAAGCGAACCGACAACCGAAAGCGGAACAGAACCGCCAACAGAACCGGGAAGCGAGCCGACAACCGAAAGCGAACAAATTACCGAACCGGAACCTCAGCCGCATCCACTTCTTATAAAGAACATCCGCCTGAAAGCATCCGACGGAAAAAAGGTATACGATGGGACGAAATCCATTGCGCTGGTCTATGAGACGGAAGGGCTTCCGGCCGATGCAGGGGTGAGCATCCGGTGTAAATCCTGGCTGGAAGAGGCAGATGTGGGCGTCAGAAAGGTATTTTATGAGTTCACAGCCGAAGCACCGGAGGGATTTGTGTATGAGCTGAAGATAGAAGAAACAAATCTTACGGCAGAAATTATTCCCAGGGAACTGAATGTGCAGCTTCCAAATGGATGGAAGGGGTATGGCACACCGGTTTCCGGTGAGACGCTTCATCTTCTGAGTGAAGTAAAGGTTACCGGTTTTGTCCGGGATGCGGAAGGAAAGGAGAAGATACCAAAGGGATTTGTACTGCCGGAAGCGGCGGTGGATGAAAATATGGTGAATCAGTGGAGCCCCATCTACGAAAATGGAGTACAGAAGGTTTACCAGAATGCTGTTATCATGCGAAGAAAAGCGAATGGAGAACTGACTGGAAATCCAACCCGTAATTATGTTTTTCCGGATAGGCCTGCTTCGGAGCAGTATCAGAAAGGGAGCCTTGTGATAGCTCCTGCAAAAGCGGACAGAGGACGTGCTTATCGGGTGGTAGGAGATGAAGGCAGCTATTATCAGACAGCGGATGGCAGCTTCTGGGTGCGCAGCGGAAGCGGGCTGCATGTACAGCCATTGGACGGCAGCGGTTATAACCGTGGTGCAGAAGCAGAGAAGCTGGTGCAAAATGGAGTGCTGTCTTTTTCCCTGAGCAATGTCAATGCGGAGGGAAGCGTGCTGGCGGATTCTCAGATGGAGGAATTTGCCTATCGGGTAGACGGGAAGGTGCCGGAGGCGGTGGTTTCGCTGACCGGTGGAAAATGGCAGGGAGCAGCCTATTATGGAAAGCAGCAGGTTCAGGCTGTGATTCAGATCCCTGAGGATCTGGAAAGCGGACTGAAAGAAGCACGGTATTTCGTAGCTGAAAATAAGACGGCATTTGCTAATCAGGGATTTGAGGATAGCGGTTCCTGGAAAGAGTGCAAAAATGGAACTTTAATTTCGCTGACGAAGGAAGGAACATATTGTATTTACGTTCGAACTCAGGATTATACCGGAAATCTGGCCTATGCAAAAAGCGGTGAAATTGTGCTGGATTTTGGAATGCCCCGGTTATTGATCACAGGAGTAAAGGATAGCAGTGCCAATGCAGGCACTGTTATTCTGAAAGTGAGCTGTGAGGATGAAAACTATAGCCAGGGTTCCTTGAAAGCAGCAATAACGGCGGCCAATGGAGGCGGGCTCCCGCAGGAGATGGAACGCAGGGAGGAAAAAGAAAAGGCGGTGGTTCAGTACGGCGATTTTCCCAGGGAAAGGGCGTCGGACGATGTGTATACGGTGACTGTTTCGGCTGAGGATCTGTCTGGGAATCAAAGCGAAAAGACAATTCGTTTTTCGGTGAACCGGTTTGGATCAGTCTATGATCTGAGCGGAGAAACCAGTCAGATGCTGACTGATTTTTATCACAAAGAGCCATTTCCGGTGGTCTTTCTGGAAGAGAATATTGATTATGTGGGGGAAGCACAGGTTCTTTGCCGGAAAGACGGAGAATTGAGTTATCTGCAAAAAGGGAGGGACTATTCTGTCCGTATGTCAGGGAAGCCAGATACCTGGAAAGAGTATTGTTATACGATTCCGGCAGAATACTTTCAGGAGGAGGGGAGATACGAGGTGATACTGACCTCGAAGGATCAGGCATCCAACAGCACGGACAATCAGATACAGGAAAAAAGAGTAAGCTTTGTTATTGATCATACTCCTCCGGAATGCCTGATTACCGGGATTGAAGAGAATGAAATCTATCAGACCTCAGTTCTGTATGCATGTCTGGAGCCCCGGGATAATGTCTGCCTGAAGGAGATAAAGATATTTCAGGACAGTAAAGAAAGTCTGTCCTGCCAAAAAACACAACTGGATAAAAAGAACGGCATTATAAAAGTGAAGCTGGAGCCGGGGAGTGACTGGCAGCGTCTTCAGGCCTATCTCACGGATGAAGCGGGAAATGAATGCTGGACGAAGGAGATACCGTATTATATTGCGGAAAGCAGGGAAGCAGAGGAAATTCTTCCCTATGAAAAAAAGCAGGAAAGCGCGCAGGAGCTTTGGGAGAAGGAAAGGAAAAATAATGCCGGAAAAAAGAAGTTGGGAGCAGTGAAAGCAGATGAGGGGGAACGGGCTGACAAAGCAGACGATCCCCGGATTGGAAATACCGGGCAGGAGAAGAAAGAGGAGGACTCGTCCGGAATGGGCAGCAACCTGGGGAAAAGTACAAGAAAAGAGCAGGGAGGTGGACAGGAAGGGACTTTCTGGGGACAGCCGGGTGGAAAAAGTGGAGGCGTGTGGAAAACTATCTTGATTTTGTCTGTTTTCTCCGCTGTTCTGGTGAGTTTAAGCATTGGAATCTATATCCATTTTAGAAGGAAAAGATAGACTTTTTTCTGCTCCTGTGATAATATGGCCCGTAAAGGGGTGAAATTGTCAAATGAAGAAGAAAAACATATTAAAAAGGAACAGTGGCTTTGTGGCAGCAAGTATAATTGCAGCCGGTGCTTCTTTTTTTACAGCCAATACCATACTGACAGAGCTGAGGCCGGGGAGTGCAGCAGTTCAAAAAGAAGGGGAAACCACGGGGATTGTGGCTGTGACGGAAAAAGAGAGTGCGTCTAAGACTACATATGAGACCAATCCATTCACAATCACAGCGAATGGAACGGTGGTAAATCAGGTAGAGAGCGAAGCCTTAAGAAAACAGGAACAGGAAACGAATGCAGACGGGACAATCGTGGCTGAGACGAACGCGGACGGAAGTGCAGTGGCTGAGACGAACGCGGATGGAAGTGCGGTAGCTGAGACAAATGCGGATGGAAGTGCAGTAGCGGAGACGAATGCAGACGGGACAGCAGCCGGAAACAGCACGGATGGAACTTCGGCAGGCACCGGAGACAGTCAGACAGGCACCGGAGACGGGACCTCCTCCTCCGGAACGACAGATGGCGGCTCCTATGACGATGGCGGCAGCTCTGATAACGGTTCTTCCGGCGGGATTTATATTGTGCCGGATGGCAATAATTATTATACCGGCACTGGCGGCACATCCTCCGGGGGAAGCTCTGATAACGGCTCCGGCGGCGGTTCTTCCGGTGGCGGTTCTTCCAGCGGCGAATCTTCCAGCGGAGGTTCTTCCGGTGGTTCTCAAGGCAATGGAATTTATGATGGAACCTTTTCAGACAGCAGTATTTATTCTCCGGATGATCTCGTTTTGTGGCATGTGAACAGCAGATATATTGGAGAAGAAGAACTTTATAATTTTGATTTGGCGAAGCTTCGCCTGATTCGAAATGAGCTTTTTGCGCTTCATGGAAGGATATTTTATTCGGAAGATCTTCAGTCCTATTTCAGTCAGAAGTCCTGGTATGTACCGACATACGAGCCGGAGGTTTTTGATGAAAATATGGAAAGTTATCTGAATGATTATGAACTGGCAAATCTGAATGTAATTTTGGCCTATGAGGCCGCTCTGAACGGATGAGAGGATGACCGGCCAGTTTTGAGCTGATGAGAATAAAAGGAGAAGAACCCAACATGAAGGTATGGAAAAGAGTATTGATTAAGGTTCTGATTTTTCTGCTGATTGTGGGCATTGCAGGGTTTGGAGGCATTGCTTACAAAGAAAGCGGCCAGTCAGGATCAGACGATATATTGAGTTACTATGCGGAAAAGCTGATTGCGAATGAGCAGAACAGAGCATATGCCTGCCTGGATAACAGCAGAGATGTGGCTTTGACAGAAGAAGAATTTACGAAGGCGGCAGAAGCAAAGAAATATAGCATGTATGCGTCCTATAAAATAGAAAAGCTGCAGAACAGACAGGATGAGGATGGAACAGAATATGATGATTATAAGCTGACCTTTCTGAATTCCGCCGAAGAGGTGCAGGCAGAGGAGACAGTGTCCGTGGTGAAAGAGAAAGAGAAGCGTTTCTTTTTCTTTGATGACTGGAGAGTTTTGCCGGATCACTGTATGGTACAGGATTATACAATCACGGTACCTGCCGGTTCCACTTTGTATCTGAACGGAAAGCCGGCGGATGCTTCCTGGATCGTGGCGGATGCAGCCGGAGAGCAGTACCGTGTACCGTCCATACTTCCGGGCAGCATCAGCATTCTGGTACAAAATCCCGCCCTGGAGGATCTGTCAGAAGACGCTGATACCACGGCCGGCAATATTGATCTGTGCAGCAAGATGAAGCTGAATGAAGGCTCGAAGGCGGCCTGCCTGGAGATCGGCGTGAAAACGCTGAAGGATTTATATTCTGCATCGGTAAAAGGGGACAGCAGCAAGCTTTCCGCAGACTTATATTCAGGATGCCGGAAAGCGGCGGAGACATTTGTGAACAGTCAGAAGAATACCCTGAGCCAGCAGGAGGATTCCACATCACAGTTTGTCAGCATAGCTGTTTCCGGTTTTAATCCCCGGTATGCAGAGCCTGTATATGGCACAGCGGAAAAAGGCGGGATACAGATGGAACTAAGCCTGACTTATCATTATCTTGGAAAATTCCAGACCACTGTTTGGGAGGAAACCGGTGAATACGATGAGAACGGAGATCCGATTACCACGGAAACGACACAGGACAGTTCACAGAGCGGTGATGCAACGGCAAAGCTGACCATGAGTTATCAGGATGGAACCTGGAAACTGACCGAAATGGAGGTCCCTGAGATATTTGAATGAGCGGTTTTTTGCCTGCAGGGGCAGGAAATCAGATAAAAAACAGCAGTCAGATGAGGGACAACATCCGGAAAAGGTACAACATCCGGAAAAGATACAACATCCGGATAAGATACAATAGCCAGATAAGGAACAATGGAATGAATGGAAGAAAAATAGTAAGAATTTTATCACCTCTGATGGTTCACTTTGGCATTACTCTGGCAGTGGCTTTTTTGGGAAGCTATCTGTATTTAATGTTGGGGCCGGAGGCCGCTTTGGCTGCAGATACCACATTCCTGACGACGGTCGCATCCCTCTGCTGCATTCCGGCACTGCTGTCCATGTGGAAACGGGATCATGAACTGAGAGATTCGATGGTGGAGGTGACCAAACGCCCTTGGTGGTTTTACAGTTTTGCCCTTCTCAGCGGCGCAGCAGTTTCAGTGGGGATGAGCGCAGTAATGAATATGGCCCGCATTACGGATTTATTCTCAAATCAGGTTCAGGAAGAGCTTTTATCCAGCAATATCCTGATCCAGGGAGTGGGGCTGTGCTTCATTATTCCGGCTGTGGAAGAGCTGGTATTTCGCGGACTGTTTTATCAGAGACTGAAGGAATATTTCACCAGGTTTCCCGCCATGCTTCTGGTATCCCTGGTCTTTGCCCTGTACCATGGCAATCCGGTGCAGATGATCTATGCTTTTCCGCTGGGGCTTATCATGGTCTGGTTCTACGAGGAATGCGGCTCTCTCAGGGCACCGCTCCTGTTTCACATCGGAGCCAACCTGATTTCAGTGATATTGGAATATTTGGCGGGATAGCAGTCACTGTTCATGAGCAGGTCTGTTTTTGTGACAGCGCAGGTCCGTTTAAAATTCACCTTTGGTGAAGGAAAACGGCTCAGGGACAATCCAGTAACGGATAGAGGCTGCGATGAAAAATATCTGTGAATAGTTGTCTTTCAGGAATTGACAAATGGCGAAATACATGATGATTTTTAAAAAAGTGCAGAGAGGTACCGGCCAGCTTGGTCTGTACCTCTTTTAGTTTGCGCGCCATGGGCGCGCTCTAACGGGCAGTATCAGTCTGCAGGCATGAATTTTTAAACAGACTCTTGACATAATTGAAAAAATAAAGTATAGTGTGTACATTGTGTGCTGACAAATGAAAGCGCACGAAAGACAAAAAAGGGATTAGAAAAAGAACGCGTAAAAGTCTGGAACACTAAATTATTATTCAGGAGGATTTATCATGTATTCACTGGAAGAAATCAGGAAAACCGATCCGGAAATCGCAGATGCGATTGTAGCGGAGGAAGAAAGACAGAATAGTCATATTGAATTGATTGCATCCGAGAACTGGGTGAGCAAAGCGGTCATGGCCGCAATGGGCAGCCCGTTAACGAATAAATATGCAGAAGGCTATCCGGGAAAACGTTACTACGGCGGATGCCAGTGTGTGGACGTGGTAGAAGATCTGGCAAGAGACCGGGCCATGAAGATCTATGGCTGTACCTATGCCAATGTTCAGCCTCATTCCGGAGCGCAGGCTAATATGGCGGTATTTTTTGCACTGCTGCAGCCGGGAGATACGGTGATGGGAATGAACCTGGCTCATGGCGGTCATCTGACACACGGAAGCGCTGCCAACCTGTCCGGTGCTTATTTCCATGCGGTTCCCTATGGTGTAAATGATGAGGGCTTTATCGATTATGATAAAGTAAGAGAAATCGCTCTGGAGTGCAGGCCGAAGCTGATCGTGGCAGGTGCCAGCGCTTATGCCAGAACCATTGATTTCAAAAAATTCCGTGAGATTGCTGACGAAGTGGGAGCATATCTGATGGTAGATATGGCTCATATCGCCGGTCTGGTGGCGGCTGGTCAGCATCCAAGCCCGGTTCCATATGCTCATGTGACCACTACGACCACTCATAAGACCATGCGTGGTCCCCGCGGCGGCATGATTCTTTCCAGCAAAGAATTTGCAGAAGAACATAAATTCAACAAAGCAGTGTTCCCGGGTATCCAGGGCGGTCCTCTGATGCATGTGATTGCAGCAAAGGCAGTCTGCTTTAAAGAAATGATGACTCCGGAATACCAGACTTATCAGGAAAATATTGTAAAGAATGCAAAAGCTCTGTGCAAAGGTCTGATGGACCGCGGAATCAGGATTGTTTCCGGAGGCACGGACAATCATCTGATGCTGGTAGATCTGACCAGCGTAGGAAAGACCGGAAAAGAAGTGGAAAATCTTCTGGACAGCGTAAATATCACCTGCAATAAGAACACGATTCCGAACGATCCCAAGTCTGCATTTGTGACCAGCGGTGTCCGTCTGGGAACTCCTGCCGTGACAGCCAGAGGCATGAATGAGCAGGATATGGACGTGATTGCAGAAGCAATTGCCCTGATGCTCAAAGAAGGCGAAAGCAAGACCGAAGAAGCGAAGAAGCTGGTGAAAAGTCTGACGGAGAAATATCCGCTGATGTAAGTTTGACTGAAAGAAAGTCCCCCTTTTCTCATTCCGGGTGCGCAGAGCACCCGGCGGAAGAAGGGGGACTTTTTTCGCGGGGATTTTTTTCTATATAAGTAACCTTCTATCAGGACTCAGCATATGCTGCTGAGTCCGTGCATGTGCCAAAAGCTTTGACTTTGTGTGTATAAAATTCTTCGTTACAGTTCGGCTTTTTACTTGACGCACAGCTTCCGGGTGGCTGCCCCAGATATGGGGCAGCCACCCGGAAAGCGTCCTCATTTCAAGGCCGAATTGTAACAATTCTTCCTGTCAGACGTCAGATATTACTTGATGTAAAAACGGAAAGCCGTTATAATAGGAGAAACGCGCTGAAAAAACAGACACCAGAAAGGAGACAAAAACCATGAGTATGCGAGGAGTATATACCAATGTTGTAGAGATACGGCAGAAGATATTTACAGAAGTTGCCCGTATGGCGTTTGAGGGAGGCGATTATTCAAGAATTATTGATCTTCCTTATAAAATTATTCCGGGAGAGGTGGCTACCTATCGGGAGAGTGTTTTCCTGGAACGGGCGATTGTGGAAGAACGCCTGCGTCTGGCCATCGGACTGCCCCTGCGGGATATGACGGAGCATGCGCCGGTATCCAAGGGGATTGAAGAAAGTGCCATTGCGGAAAAATACTACGATCCGCCTCTGGTAAATATTATAAAGTTCGCCTGCCATTCCTGCCCGGATGGCGAGGTAAGAGTCACAGATGCCTGCCAGGGCTGTCTGGCACATCCCTGTAAAGAGGTCTGCCCCAAGGACGCTGTCTCCATTGTAAATGGCCGCTCTGTGATCGATAAAGAGAAATGCATCAAATGCGGAAAATGTATCAATGTCTGCCCTTATGGGGCAATTATGAAGATGGAACGCCCCTGTGCCGGCGCCTGCGGCGTGGATGCCATCAGCAGCGATAAACTGGGACGGGCTCAGATTGATTATGACAAGTGTGTCTCCTGCGGCATGTGTCTGGTGAACTGTCCTTTCGGAGCAATCGCGGATAAAGGCCAGATATTCCAGGTGATTCATGCGATCAAATCCGGAACTCCGGTCTATGCTGCAGTGGCTCCGGCCTTTGTGGGACAGTTTGGACGGGATCTGACACCGGAGCGTCTGCGGGAGGCCATGCAGCAGCTTGGCTTTGCGGATATCGTGGAAGTGGCGGTGGGGGCCGATCTGTGTACTATTCAGGAGGCACAGGACTTCCTGGATGAAGTGCCAAAGGAGCAGCCGTTTATGGCTACCTCCTGCTGTCCGGCCTGGGCTTCTATGGCGAAGGAGATGTTCCCGGATCTGGCTCCTTATATTTCCATGGCGCTGACACCGATGGTGCTGACCGGACGTCTGATCAAAAAAGAACATCCGGGCTGCAAAGTGGTGTTTATCGGGCCCTGTGCGGCGAAAAAGCTGGAAGCCAGCCGTCACGAAATCCGCAGCGATATCGACTTTGTCCTGACCTTTGAGGAGACCATGGGGATTTTCAAGGCAAAAGGTGTGAATTTTGAACAACTGGCGGCGGACGGTTCCTTTTCAGAGGCCAGCGCAGATGGAAGAGGATTTGCGGTCAGCGGTGGTGTAGCCTCCGCTGTGGTGAACTGCATAAAGGAGCTGGAGCCGGACAGAGAAATCAAGGTGGCCAGCGCGGAGGGACTGAAAAACTGCCGGGAGCTGCTGACGGATGCCCGGAAGGGAAAGTACGACGGATATCTGCTGGAAGGCATGGCCTGCCCGGGAGGATGTGTAGGCGGCGCCGGTACCCTGCAGGGCCCCACCAAATCCAGAGGGCAGATTGTGGTTACTATGAAAAAATCCAAGATGCAAAATTCACTGGAAAGTGAATACAGAGATAAGCTGGATGTGCTGGCTGAAAGGGAAAAATAATAAAAGTATAGAAAGTAGGAAACAATGAAAGCACTGGAAACATTATTAAGCAATCTGGCAGGAAAGGTGTGGGGCATTCCCATGCTGGTATTGCTGGTGGGGACCCATTTATTTTTGACGATACGTCTGCACTTTATCCAGAGACATACGGGAAAGGGCATTCGATTGTCCATAGCAAAGGACCAGGACGGAGAAGGAGATATCAGCCAGTTTGGAGCGCTGGCTACCGCGCTGGCGGCTACGATTGGAACCGGAAATATTATCGGAGTGTCTACCGCAGTAGCGCTGGGCGGACCGGGAGCCATTTTCTGGACCTGGATTACCGGCGTCTTCGGGATGGCGACGAAGTACGCAGAGAGTCTGCTGGCAGTGAGATACCGGGTGAAAAAAACGGATGGTTCCATGGTGGGCGGCCCCATGTATGTTCTGGAAAATGGACTGCATATGAAATGGCTGGCGGTGATTTTTGCGGTATTTACCGTATTCGCCACCTTTGGGACGGGCTGTGCGGTTCAGTCCAATGCAATCACTGCGGCCATCGGTGATATTTTTCCGGTTTATAAGGTCACCCTGTTCGGCGGCGAATTTAATCTGGTCATTTTGATCGCAGGAGCTCTGGTCACCCTGATTACGGCTCTGGTGATTATCGGAGGCATCAAGAAGATTTCCAAGGTGTGCGAACGTCTGGTGCCGTTTATGGCGGTATTTTATATTGCGGGATGTCTGGCACTTTTGATATACAATGGAAAGTATGTAGGGCCTGCCATCGTATTGATTTTGAAGTCCGCATTTGAGCCGCAGGCGGCGGTGGGCGGTCTGGTGGGCAGCGGTATGATCGCAGCCTGCCGCTATGGAGTGGCCAGGGGACTGTTTTCCAATGAATCAGGACTGGGAACGGCGCCCATTGCTGCGGCTGCTGCACAGACGAAAAACCCGGTGCGCCAGGCTCTGGTATCCATGACAGGAACCTTCTGGGATACGGTAATTGTCTGTCTTATGACAGGACTGGTGATCATCAGTTCCGTACTCAGTGATCCCGCTCATTTTGTGGGGCTGGAGAATGACCAGTATGTAAGGGTAGCGTTTGCACAGCTTCCCGTGGCAGGAAAATATATTCTCACCATTGCTCTGGCAGTTTTCGCCTTCACTACCATACTGGGCTGGTCTTTTTATGGGGAAACCTGTCTGAGCTACCTGTTTGGCAAAAAGAGCATTATTGTATACCGGATCGTATTTCTGGCAGTGTTATTTATCGGTTCAGTGGTATCCCTGGGAATTATCTGGAATTTTTCGGATCTGTTTAATGGCCTGATGGCATTTCCGAATTTGATCTGCCTGCTGCTGCTCAGCGGAGTGGTGGTGAAGGAGACCAGGCATTACCTGTGGGAAGACCGCCTGGACGAGAACGGAAATTAATACAGCATCGTATGCTGTCAGGAGAAAAGATAACTATGGAAATGAAAGAAAAAGAAGTGCGCCTGTCTCCTTTGCTGAAATATCCGGGGGGGAAGGAAAAGGAACTGAAGTTTATTCTGCCGAATCTGCCGAAGGGATGTAAAAATTATTATGAACCTTTTGTTGGCGGAGGGGCGGTGTATTTTTCGCTGGACAGCGAGAAATATTATATTAACGACAAATCCACGGAACTGATTAATTTATATCATATGATCAAAACTCAGAATGGGGAATTTCTGGAAAAGCTGAATGCGATCGACCGCAACTGGATGACGATGGAAGAGATCATTGAAAATCATACGGAGGAACTGGTTCCCATCTATTTTGAATATAAAAAAGATGAGATAAATGCGGTGCAGCTAAGTGATGCGATTTCTGAATTTGTTTTCCGGAATGCGGAGGAATTCAATGGACTTTTAAGCAGGAGCTTCAACATCGCCATTGAAAATTTTGTGATTGAATTAAATAAGAGTTTTAAAAATAAGATTATCCGGATGAAAAAGCTGGAAGCCCAAAAGGGGGACCTGCAGCCTGGAGATATTGTACTGAATCTGGAATGTGCGTTTAAAAATGCCTTTTATATGCATTTTCGCTATTTATATAATCACATAGAAGAATTTTCAATCAGCGTTCCTTTTGCAACGGCCATTTACTTTTTTGTGAGGGAATTCTGTTATGCATCCATGTTCCGGTATAACAGACAGGGAAAGTTCAATGTGCCCTACGGCGGGATCTCCTATAATAAAAAGTCTCTTATGAAAAAGGCGCAGTATTTTGAAAACGGGGATCTGGTAAAGCAGCTGCAGAATACGGTGATTGAAAATATGGATTTTGAAGACTTTATCATGATTCATCCGCCGGAAAAAAATGATTTTATTTTTCTGGATCCGCCTTATGATACGGAGTTTTCCACCTATGCCCAAAATGAGTTTGGAAAACAGGATCAGATCCGGCTGGCGGAATTTCTTCTTTACCGGTGCCGGGCAGAATTTATGCTGATTATAAAAAACACGGATTTTATCAGAGGCCTTTATCCCCGCAGCCAAAAGACTGCGAATGGAAAAGAACTGCGGGTAGGGAAATTTGACAAGAAATATGTAGTCAGTTTTCAGGATCGGAATGATAAGGATGTGGAACATCTTTTAATTACAAATTATCAGATTTAACTTTCCCCACCGGACACGGAGGAAAGAGAAGGGAGACCTGTTCCGGCAGTCAGAAATTTTTCTGTCTGCCAGAGCAGGTCTCCCTTTTCGTTCTCGTATGGCAAAGTGCTCCTATACGAGAACAGCCTTCGGCATACGGATGCGCAGCTTCGCGCGCAAAACGAAATGTGCTGCCAAAGAAACTGGCTCATGGCTGGTGCACAGCGCCGGTTTTAATTTTCAGCGGTTTCTTCCAGCAGACTTAAGGAAGTAAGCATATCATATGCAATATTCTGGGATTCGGTATCCTCGGATACAGGACCGGCATTTGCAGTGTACATGATACCATCGGTATCCATAAAGGCTATTCCTATGACACCGTCTTCTTCTGATACATAGGTGACTACACCGATATCATTAAAATCAGCTATTTCCACACTGGTATAGACAGTGGCAAGCTGTGCCTGAATCTCTTCCAGAGTTTCTGCGTCGGTTACTTCTGTTGCAGTTACAGCGATATTTTGACCATCTTCATTGCCAGCCTGAAACATGAGGCCCTGAGCTGCATTTTCTTCTGATATTTCAAGCATGGACCAGTCACTGGGAATATACAATTGAAAACCTGCTTCGAATGGAACCCAGGTTCCTTCAAAAGAAGCGTTTGTCTCATCAAATACGACTGCTGTGATGCTTTCCGCTTCCGTTGCTGCCTCTTCTGCAAAAAATACGGTGGTATTGGCAGCCAGTATAGCCCCTGTTACAAATAAAGCCAACAGTTTTTTCCTCATAATTAAATCCCTCCTGAATAAATAGTTTATATATATTAAAAGAGTATAGCATAGAACTCCCTTTCTGAATTTCATACAGGACGGAAGGACCTTTTTTCAGGACTAAAACAGGAGGACAGAGCAGAACAGGCAATAAAAACTTTCGATTCAAAAGCAGAAACACTTATTTCTGCTTGAAAACAAGAAAGTTAACTTAATAATATTAGAAATAACAGGAAAATCCTCTCTTTTAGCGCTTGAATTGTTTTTAAAACTAAAAAATAAAAGAAAAATTTCAAATAATGAGTACACAATTTTATTAAAAATATAAAATTGACAAATTATCTGACAACTATAGAAATATTTTTTATTTACATCAGAAAAAAATGGTTGTATAGTGAATCTCAAGTTACCGGAAATCATCAGAGCATTTAGGAAAAGAGAAAGGAACTGGTGTATGAAAACAGAAGTGAAACAGTCATACAGGCAATCCAATGAATATACCGGGCTGTACAGCCCTCAATTTGAACATGACAACTGCGGTATTGGCGCCGTGGTCAACGTAAAAGGCATCAAAACCCACCAGACAGTGGAAAATGCTTTGAGCATTGTGGAAAACCTGGAGCACAGAGCAGGAAAAGATGCAGAAGGAAAGACCGGAGACGGTGTGGGCATTCTGCTTCAGATTTCTCATAAATTTTTTTCTAAGGCATGTAAGGCCCTGGGAATTTCCCTGGGAGGAGAGCGGGAATACGGAATTGGTATGTTTTTCTTTCCGCAGGATGTGCTGCAGAGAAATCAGGCAAAGAAAATGTTTGAGAATATTGTTAGAAAAGAGGGGCTGAAATTCCTTGGCTGGAGAGAAGTTCCTACGGATGCCGCGGTTCTTGGACATAAGGCGCTGGAGAAGATGCCCTGCATTACCCAGGGATTTATCGAGAAGCCGCAGGATGTGGCAAAAGGGCTGGATTTTGACCGCTGCCTCTATGTGCTGCGCAGAACCTTTGAGCAGTCCAATGACACCACTTACGTAGTATCCATGTCCAGCAGAACCATTATTTACAAGGGCATGTTCCTGGTAAAACAGTTGAGAATCTTTTTCCATGATCTGCAGGATCCCGGCTATGAGTCAGCGATTGCGCTGGTACATTCCCGCTTCAGCACCAACACCAATCCAAGTTGGGAAAGGGCTCATCCTTACCGCCTGATGGTGCACAACGGAGAGATCAATACGATCCGGGGCAATGCGGATAAAATGCTGGCCCGCGAGGAGACCATGTCATCCAGACATCTGCAGGGTGAGCTGCATAAGATTCTTCCGGTGATCAATGCCAAGGGTTCTGACTCCGCCATGCTGGACAATACCCTGGAATTTCTCACCATGAGCGGAATGGATCTGCCTCTGGCAGTGATGATCACCATCCCGGAACCGTGGGCGAACAATGATGTGATGTCCCAGAAAAAACGGGATTTCTATCAGTATTATGCTACCATGATGGAGCCATGGGATGGCCCGGCGTCCATTTTGTTTACCGATGGAGATATCATGGGAGCAGTGCTGGATCGAAATGGGCTGAGACCTTCCCGGTATTATGTGACGGATGACGGCTATGTGATCCTTTCCTCAGAAGTGGGCGTGCTGGATATTGATCCTACGAAGGTGGTTTTGAAGGAACGTCTCCATCCCGGAAAAATGCTGCTGGTGGATACGGTTCAGGGAAAGATCATCAGCGATGATGAACTGAAGGAACGGTATGCAGACAGCCAGCCTTACGGCGAATGGCTGGACCGCTGCCTTGTCTGTCTGAAGGATCTGAAGATTCCGAACAAAAAGGTGGACACCTATACACCGGAGCAGAGAATGCGCCTGATGAAAGCATTTGGATATAATTATGAAGATTACCGTACTTCTATTTTAAACATGGCTCTGACCGGCAGCGAGGGTATCAGTGCCATGGGGATTGACACTCCGCTGGCAGTTTTGTCGGGCACCCATCAGCCGCTGTTTAATTATTTCAAGCAGTTGTTTGCACAGGTGACCAATCCGCCAATTGATGCCATCCGGGAAAAGGTGGTGACCTCCAAGACCGTATACATCGGAGAAGAAGGAAATCTGCTGGAAGAAAAGCCGGATAACTGCAAGGTGATCAAGATTGAAAATCCGATTTTGACCAATACGGATCTGATGAAAATCCGGTCTATGGATGTGGAAGGCTACAAGGTTGCGGATATTCCAATTACTTTTTATAAAAACACCAGTCTGGAAAAGGCCATTGAACGGCTGTATCTGGAAGTGGACCGGGCGTACCGGGAGGGAGCGAACATCCTGATTTTGACCGATAAGGGTGTGGATGAATTCCAGGCACCGATACCGTCTCTGCTGGCAGTTTCCGCAGTCCACCAGCATCTGGTGAAGACAAAAAAGAGAACCTCGATTGCCGTGGTGCTGGAATCCGGAGAACCGAGAGAAGTTCATCATTTTGCTACGCTGCTGGGCTATGGCGCCAGCGCCATCAATCCATATCTGGCACTGGATACGATCCACCAGCTCATCGACAGCGATATGCTGCCAAAGGATTATTATGCGGCAGTGAATGATTACAATACCGCAGTAGTGGACGGTATTGTGAAGATTGCGTCCAAGATGGGCATCTCCACCATTCAGTCCTATATGGGTTCCCAGATTTTTGAAGCCATCGGCATCAGCAGGGATGTGACCGACAAGTATTTTACCAACACGGTCAGCCGGATTGGCGGCATTACCCTGGAGGATATCGAAGCGGATGTGGCAGACCGTCACAAAAAGGCATTTGATCCCCTGGGGCTGCAGGAGGATCTGACACTGGACAGCGTGGGCCGCCACAAGGAGCGCAGCGGAGGAGAAAAACACCGCTACAATCCGCAGACCATCCATCTGCTGCAGGAATCTACGAAACTTGGAGACTATAAGATGTTCCAGGAGTACACTTCTCTGATCAACAAAGAAGAATCCGGCTACATCCGAAGCACTATGGACTTTAATTTCCCGGAGCAGGGAGTGCCGATCGAAGAGGTGGAGAGCGTCGATTCCATTGTCAGAAGATTTAAAACAGGGGCAATGTCCTATGGCTCCATTTCGCAGGAAGCCCATGAGACGCTGGCAATTGCCATGAATATGCTCCACGGAAAATCCAATACCGGTGAGGGCGGTGAGACGCTGGAACGTCTGACCATCGGACCGGACGGCAAAAATAAATGCTCTGCCATCAAACAGGTGGCCTCCGGACGTTTTGGCGTCACCTCCCGTTATCTGGTAAGCGCTCAGGAGATTCAGATCAAGATGGCTCAGGGTGCAAAGCCGGGAGAAGGCGGGCATCTGCCGGGCAAAAAAGTATATCCCTGGATTGCAAAGACCAGATATTCCACTCCGGGCGTCAGCCTGATCTCTCCGCCGCCTCATCACGATATTTATTCCATCGAGGATCTGGCCCAGTTGATCTATGACCTGAAAAATGCCAACCGGGATGCCAATATTTCAGTGAAGCTGGTTTCCGAAGCAGGTGTGGGTACGGTAGCCGCCGGTGTGGCAAAGGCCGGAGCTCAGGTCATCCTGATTTCCGGATACGACGGCGGCACGGGAGCAGCACCCAGAAGCTCCATTCACAACGCAGGGCTTCCCTGGGAACTGGGCCTGGCAGAGACTCATCAGACGCTGATTAAGAACGGGCTGAGAAATAAAGTCCGCATCGAGACAGACGGAAAGCTGATGAGCGGCCGTGATGTAGCCGTTGCGGCGCTGCTGGGAGCAGAGGAGTTCGGATTTGCCACGGGACCGCTGGTTACCATGGGCTGTGTGATGATGAGGGTCTGCAATCTGGATACCTGTCCGGTAGGGGTGGCTACTCAGAATCCGGAGCTTCGCAAACGCTTCCGGGGCAAACCGGAATATGTGGTGAACTATATGCGGTTCATGGCTGAAGAACTGAGAGAATACATGGCAAAACTGGGATTTCGCACCCTGACGGAAATGGTGGGGCGCAGTGATCTGCTGAAGAAGAAAGAAGTGCTGGACAATCAGAGAGGCTGCAAAGTGGATCTGACCAATATCCTGAACAATCCATTTACAAAACCGGGAACATCCGTGACCTTTGACGCATCACAGGCTTATGACTTCCATCTGGAGCGGACCGTGGATGAAAGGGTTCTGCTGAAGAGACTGCAGCCGGCCCTGGAAAAGGGACAGAAGCGCAGCATCGAAATCGATGTAAAAAATACAGACCGTGCTCTGGGAACCATCTTCGGTTCGGAAATCACCAAACGCTTCGGGGATTCCCTAGAAGAGGATACCTATACGGTAAAATGTAAGGGAGCCGGAGGACAGAGCTTTGGCGCATTTATTCCAAGGGGGCTTACACTGGAGCTGGTGGGAGACAGCAACGATTACTTTGGAAAGGGACTTTCCGGAGGAAAACTGATCGTGTATCCGCCGAAGGGCATTCAGTATAAGCAGGATGAGAATATTATTATCGGAAATGTGGCACTGTATGGAGCGACCAGCGGAAAGGCTTATATCAATGGAACAGCAGGGGAACGTTTCTGTGTCCGAAATTCGGGAGCAGTTGCGGTGGTAGAAGGCTGCGGCGACCATGGCTGTGAATACATGACCGGCGGCCGTACCGTGATCCTTGGCAACACCGGAAAGAATTTTGCGGCCGGCATGAGCGGCGGCGTGGCTTATGTGCTGGATGAAGAAAATGATCTGTATACCAAGGTGAATAAGAATATGGTATCCATCGACAAGCTGACCTCCAAATACGATGTGCTGGAGCTGAAGGATCTGATTCAGGATCACGTAGCCTATACGAATTCGGAAAAAGGAAAGATGATTTTGGAGAACTTCGAGACGTATCTGCCGAAATTCAAGAAGATTATTCCTCATGAGTACAACCGTATGCTGATGACCATCGTCCAGATGGAAGAAAAGGGACTCAGCAGTGAACAGGCGCAGATTGAAGCATTTTATGCGAATACAAGAAAGTAGGAGGTGGGTAAAAATGGGAAAACCAACTGGATTTTTAGAATATGAAAGAGAAGTGAGCGCAGAGACGGCGCCAAAGAACCGGATTAAAAACTTTAAGGAATTCCATACCCCGCTTCCGCTGGAAAAACAGAGAGAACAGGGAGCCAGATGCATGGCCTGCGGCGTGCCTTTCTGTCAGGCGGGTATGATGATCGGCGGCATGGCCTCCGGCTGTCCGCTGAACAACCTGGTTCCGGAGTGGAATGATCTGGTGTACATGGGGAACTGGGAGGAGGCTTATCACCGTCTGATGAAGACGCACTGTTTTCCGGAATTTACCTCCAGAGTATGTCCGGCATTGTGTGAGGCAGCCTGCACCTGCAATCTGAACGGACTTCCGGTGTCCACCAAGGAGAATGAGCGGGCGATTATTGAAAATGCCTATGCCACGGGACTGATCAAACCCTGTCCGCCGGAAGTGCGCACCGGCAAAAAAGTAGCAGTGGTTGGCTCCGGCCCTTCCGGGCTGGCGGCCGCGATGCAGTTGAATAAACGGGGACATCAGGTGACGGTATACGAACGGAACGACCGCATCGGCGGCCTGCTGCGCTACGGCATTCCCAATATGAAGCTGGAGAAATGGGTGATCGACCGCCGCCTGGATCTGATGAAAGCGGAAGGCATTGAGTTTGTCACAGATGCCAACGTGGGAGAAAATGTAAAAGCAGAAGATTTGCTGAAGGAATACGATGCAGTGGTTCTGGCCTGCGGCTCTTCCAATCCGAGAGATATCAATGTGCCGGGCAGAGATGCAAAGGGAGTTTATTTTGCGGTGGATTTCCTGAAGGCGACCACCAAGAGTCTGCTGGATTCTAATTTTGAAGATAAAAAATACATTCCGGTAAAGGATAAACATGTGATCGTCATTGGCGGAGGAGATACGGGCAACGACTGCGTAGGCACTTCCATCCGCCTGGGCGCGGCCAGCGTAACCCAGCTTGAGATGATGCCGAAGGCTCCGGATACCCGTGCGGAAAATAATCCATGGCCACAGTGGCCCAGGGTCTGCAAGACCGATTACGGCCAACAGGAAGCTATCGCGGTATTTGGCCATGATCCCCGGATTTATACCACCACAGTCACAGAATTCATCAAGAACAAGAAGGGCGAGCTGTGCCAGGCCAAATTGGTGAAGCTTACGGGCCAAAAAGATGAAAAAACGGGCCGCATGATGATGGTGCCGGCAGAGGGCACCGAGGAAGTGGTGAAAGCGGATCTGGTACTGATCGCCGCCGGATTCCTGGGTTCCCAGAAATATGTGACGGATGCTTTCAAGGTAGCCACAAACAGCAGAACCAACGTGGACACCGCACCCGGCAAATACGTTACCAGTGTGCCCAAAGTGTTCACCGCCGGTGATATGCACCGCGGCCAGTCCCTGGTAGTCTGGGCCATCCGGGAAGGAAGAGAAGCGGCAAAAGCGGTAGATGAGTATTTGATGGGATATACGAACCTGTAGAGAGGGGGACGGTTCTTCGAGGGGGGACGGTTCTCTGAGGGAGGGACGGTTCTTTGGAGGGGGACGGTTCTTTGAAGGAGGGACGGTTCTCTGAGGGGGGGACGGTTCTTTGGGGCCCAAAATTGGGCTCCAAAGAACCGTCCCCCCCTCAGAGAACCGTCCCCCTTTTTCCGTTTTTCTTGAGAAAACAGCCGGAATATGCTAAAATTATGGAACCGGATCATTCGTATGCGGCCCAGATGCCGGAAAAGAAAGCAGAGCAGATGAGCCTGATACACAGGCCCGGCTGGTGAACGAAGAAAAGAAGAAGGGCAGAAGGACAGAAAACCAATGACAGATGCAATCATGTTGAATGGAATTTCAAAAAAATATGACAGTCAATGGGTGATGAAAGAGGTAAACCAGACATTTTCCTGCGGACGTTCCTATGGATTTACAGGACATAATGGATGTGGGAAGAGCACGCTGCTGAAAATTCTTTCCGGGCTGATCGCTCCGACGCAGGGGAAGGTTATCTGCCCGAAAAAACTGTGCTTTGCCTATGTTCCTGAAAAATTCATGCCGGTTAAATTGTCGGGAAGAAGCTATTTAAGACGGCTGGGAGAAATAGACGGGATCCCTTCGAAACATCTGGAGGAGAAAATAGATCATCTGGCGGGGGAGTTCTTCATGAATGAAATGCTGGATATTCCAATGCGAGGCCTGTCGAAGGGAACACTGCAAAAGATAGGTGTAATGCAGGCATTGCTAAAAGAGACCGATGTTCTGCTTTTGGATGAGCCGTTATCCGGACAGGATCAGGAATCCCAGAAAGTGTTTGTGAATAAGATAAATGAGTTGAGAACGAAGGAGTGCACCATATTTATGTCCTGTCATGAAACGTGGCTGCTGGATGCGCTCTGTGCACTGCAGACATCCGGCTCTCTGGCAATCTGCGGCGGCATGATGGGAAATCTGCTGCATCCACGGGTGATGAATAATCGCCGTTTTGCCTATTTGGCTGCTGTATTTCTGGGTATTCTGGCAGTTGCCAAACCGGCAGTCATAGCGGGCTATCCTGTTATGAAATATATTTTGTGGATTTTGCCGCCTGTTCTGCTTCCATCTGAAATATATGCCAATGCAGAGTCTTTCAGCCTGCTGAAGTCGTTTCAGCTGTTTCTTGTATTTATCGGTTATGCCGGAGCTTTTGGGGCTTTTACAAGTATTATTTGTCATAAAAAGAGGTTTCATTGATGCCGGAAAAAATGAGGACACAGGACAGACGGATGTTCAGGTGCTGATGTTTGAGAGAAAGAGGAGTACAGATGAAGTATAAAGAGACAATAGTTTTAAAAAACAAGAAGGAATGTCTGCTCAGGAATGGGGAAGGCTCTGATGCAAAGGAAGTATACGATAATTTCAACCTGACGCATGGACAGACGGATTATCTGCTGTCTTATCCGGATGAAGACAGTTTTACAATAGAACAGGAACAGCAGTTTTTGATTGAAAAGGCGGACAGCAGTAATGAAATTGAAATCTGTGCCATCCTTGACGGACGTATTGTCGGAACTGCAGGCATCGAGGCTGTGGGAAAAAAAGATAAAGTGAAGCATCGGGCAGAGTTTGGCATCAGCATTGAGAAAGACTGCTGGGGGCTGGGAATTGGCCGTGCGCTGACGCTGGCGTGTATTGCCTGTGCCAGGCGCGCCGGATATGCACAACTGGAGCTGGATGTGGTAAGTGAGAACGGAAGAGCAGCTGCACTGTATGAAAGTGCAGGGTTCGTGGAATATGGCCGCAATCCAAGGGGATTTCGCTCCCGCAGCACAGGCTGGCAGGAAACGGTGCTTATGAGAATGGAGCTTGACTGACAGGATGGAAGATGGCATCAGCGCCGGCCATTCGGCCCTGTCTGCCAGGATGTGCTGAATATTTTCATGTCTGGTAATAACAGTGGAATACAACCGGGCCGCCATATATTAACCGGACAAAAGAGGGCAAAGATTATCGGGCGTGCCTTTCTCTGAAAAGGTATCCTTATTTTGTAACATGGAACAAAAGATTGCGTCAAGTTTTCTTTGAAAACCTGACGTGCAGCGTCGCCCCGCCCGCGATCAGAAAATTTAAGACGGGCTGGCGCTTGGCAGGGAGGTAATCAGCATGGAGTGGATGGAAGCCATTAGCAGGTCAGTTAAATATATTGAAGAAAATATCACGGCAGATGTGACGGCAGAAAGCGTTGCGAAGAATATCTGTATTTCACCGTTTTATTTTCAAAAAGGCTTCAGTATGTTGTGCGGGCTGACGGTGTCAGAGTATATTCGTAACCGCAGGATGGCGCTGGCGGGCAGCGAGCTGGCGAACCGCAACGGAAAAGTGATCGATATTGCGATGAAATATGGTTATGATTCACCGGACAGCTTTACAAAGGCATTCACCAGATTTCACGGGATTACCCCCTCTCAGGCGCAAAAAGAAGGCATGATGCTCAAATCCTTTGCTCCGCTGAAAATAAAAATATCATTGGAAGGTGGTTATCTTATGGATTACAAGATCATGAAGAAAGAAGCATTTACAGTAATTGCATCCTCAAAGAAGTTTTCGTATGAAGCGGCAAAGCAGGATATTCCGGTATTCTGGCAGGAGCATTATGCGGCAGGCAGAGGGAAATATGTAGACGGTACATTCGGTATCAATATCGATGAACAGATGGGAAATGAGACATTTGAGTATCTGATCGCAGACGTGTACAATCCTGCTATGGATGTTCCGGAAGGCTTTATTACAAGGACGATTCCAGCTCTCACCTGGGCTGTATTTCCGTGTACAGGGCCTATGCCGGCGGCACTGCAGGATGTCAATACAAAGATATTTTCAGAATGGCTCCCGGCATTGAAGGAGTACGAATTTGCAGCCGGATACTGCATCGAAATGTACGATGATCCGGCAAAATATTCGAAAGGAACTCAGGATGAAAATTATTACTGTGAGATCTGGCTTCCGGTGAAAATAAGGTAAGCGGCAGCAGCAGTATGTGTGCACTGAATGCAGAGGTGTTCCTGCATTCGGGATCATATGTTACAGCAAAGAAAAAAACGCAACGTATATTTCTATAAATATACCAGAGCCGGTAGGTAGCCCGGCCGTCTCACTCTTAGGTTCAGGAGGATCGGAGGTCTTCTTTTTTGGGATCTGATCCAGTGAGGTAAGTAACCTGCCCCTCCGGGTTGTCCGTTCTTTGTTCTTAATCATTCTTTTCAGGAGGGTATATTATGGACAAGGTAACAGGAGAGTTGAAGGTGTTTTTTGAGGAACCATTTTGGATCGGTCTTTTTGAAAGAGTTGAAAATGGAAAATTGTCTGCAGCCAAGGTAACCTTTGGCGCAGAACCAAAGGATTATGAGGTATATGACTTTATCCTGAAGCATTATTATGTGCTGCGCTTTAGCCCGGCTGTGGCAGTGTCAGAAAAAGAGACAAAGAAAAATCCGAAACGGATGCAGCGTGAAGTGAAAAAACAGTTGCAGGACACCGGGATTGGTACAAAATCACAGCAGGCACTGAAACTGCAGCAGGAGCAATTTAAAACAGAACGCAGACACAGAAGCAGGGAACAAAAGGAAGCGGAAGAAGAGCGTATGTTTGACCTGAAGCAGCAAAAAAGAAAGGAAAAGCATCGGGGACATTGATGGTGGAAATAAGATCCTGTGTGCGCAGCCGCACAGGAAGAAAGCACCGCAGGGCATGAAGCGTCAGCCCATTTGCCGCTGGGAAATGGGCTGATGCTCAGGGGGAAGACAAAATGGACATACAGGGATTATACAATAAAGACAATAAAGCAGCTTATGCCTTTTTGCAGAAGCTGGAGAGCATTTCGGCGGAGTCAGACGAGTTGTACCGCTATCTGCCGGATTTTAAAAATATGCTGGAGGAGGACAGTTCCTATCTTCGGGTACGCGGTTTTCGGATGATCTGTGCACAGGCAAAATGGGATCAGGAAAAGCAGATCGATGTGGAATATCTGGCGGAGCATATTTGGGACAGCAAACCCACTGCCATAAGGCAGAAGCTGGCGGCTCTTCACAGCCTTCTGCTGTATCGGTAGGAAAGCATGGACAGGGTAAGAATTGTGCTGGAAAAACTGGATTTATCCAATTTAAAAGACAGCATGAGGCCATTGATACAAAAGGATATAGAACAATTATGGGAAGAGTTTGACTGAGCAGTTTTGCAGGAAGTAAAATGGGAAATATTTAGAGAAAATACGAGGCGGAGAAATATGAGGATTGCTGAGCTTCAATCACCGGAGGATATTTACCGGTGGATGGAAGAAAATATACAGTATGGCTGGATAGACACAGAGGGAGTGAAGCATATTTCCGAGATGAAGAATTTCAGAAAAATGTATCGAACTATGTCTATGGAGGAAATATTAGAATATAAACTGGGAACCTGTATTGAACAGGTCTGGCTGATGCATCATTTGCTTGACAGAATAAAGACAGAGAATAAATTGTTCTGCTGCAGGATTTTTGAGCCGGATGATTACGGGAACCTGGAAGAAGAGGAGCATATGCACTGCTTCGTTTTATATTACAGAGATGGGAAAGCATTTCATCTGGAGCATCCTAATTCGGAAAAAAAGGGCATCTATGAGTACGCTTCGGAAAAGGAAGCAATCGATACGATTGTCAATTACTATATAGAACTGCGCGGCGGAAAAGAAAGTCCGACGACACAGTTTTTTGATTTGCCTGCAGGAATTTCTTTCCGGGAATTCAATGCCTATATTAATCAGTGCGGAGAACGGTTAGGAGTATAAAAACGAGGGCACAGCAGATCTAGACAGACATACCGGCAGATCCCTGCTGCTGCTAAAGTATTTGCAGCAATAGCGGTAGGATTTGCATACAAAATCAGCAGCATTACTGCGGAAAGAAACCGGAAAATATAGAGGCGTACATTGCTCTGCAAAAAGAAGAGATTTTACCGTATCTGAGAAAAGTGCATCTGGCCATCAAAGAGGCAATTTCGGAGGCTGTGGAAGAATTTCAGGAGCAGTTAAAGCCATATGAGACCAGCAAAGGAACCATACGCATCCCCTATGCCGAACCGCTGCCTCTTGATCTGATCGCAGATATCGCCAG
This sequence comes from Lachnospiraceae bacterium, assembly GCA_028689585.1. Lineage (GTDB taxonomy): Bacteria > Bacillota > Clostridia > Lachnospirales > Lachnospiraceae > Merdiplasma. Next base: position 28,338 of record JAQVCW010000006.1, read on the forward strand.
ATGGTGCTATCGTTCACACGGCATTTGAGGACGCAGGATGGGCGGCAGATTCCTAATGACATTTGTGCTGTCTGACAATTTTTTAAAACCGTCTCATTGCATGACATGGGATATTTGTCTATAATTAAGAAAAGCACAAAGTGAAACAGGAAAACAGAGGTGGCTGCCAAATCGAAGCTGCTTCACAAAAAAGGCAGGAGGCGTTGCATATGGCGAATGAGGAGAAAAAAGATTTTAATGCAATGCTGCACAAAGACACAGATATGCCAAAGGTGCAGATTGTTACGGACGAAGGTACAATTAAGAAATATGGCGGAGAAAGAATGTATTTTGCCCCTCCGATTACTTACGATGAAATTATGAAAACAATTCCTTATGGAAAAGTAGTTACAGTTGGAGTGATCAGAGATTATCTGGCCCAAAAGAACAACGCTGACTTTACGGATCCAATTACAGCAGGAATCTTTGTATCTATCGCTGCATGGGCAGACTCCCAGCGCTCCGAAGACGAAACTCCCTATTGGAGGACCTTAAAAGCAAACGGCGAGTTAAATGCAAAATATCCGGGCGGTGTTGAGTCTCAGAAAGAAAAACTGGAAGCCGAAGGACATACTATCATTCAAAAAGGACGCAAAAATATTAAATTTTTTGTGAAGGACTATGAAAATGTTCTCATTGATCTGAATGGGAGAGAAAATGACTGAGCAGGTTATTTGGTGGACGTTGGCTGGATAGTTATGCAGCGGCGGGAGGGATAGTACTTGAATATAAAAGAATTTTGGAAAAATGTGTTAGAACAAAATGAGAAAGAAATGAGAAGTTATTTTTGTCCTGATGCATATGTGAATTGGCATTGCAGCAATGAACACTTTACGGTAGATGAATATATAAAAGCCAATTGTGAATATCCTGGTAATTGGGACGGAGAAGTAGAACGTATCCATGAAAGCGAAAAAATACTTATCACAGTAACACATGTATATTTAAAGGATAAAACAATGTCCTTTCATGTAACTTCATTTATTAAGTTGGAGGAGGATAAAATAAAATCATTAGATGAATACTGGGCGGATGATGGCGGTGCACCATTGTGGAGGCAAGAGATGCAGATAGGAAAACCAATCAGATAAACCAATCAGATAAACCAATCAGATAAACCAATCAGATAAACGTGACAAAGGATATGCCTGGCATACTGCGGTCGGGCTGCAGGCTGTGGATGGTCTCAGAGCATCCTCAACTATTAAAAAAGTTAGCAGGAATCCAAATGTACTGCATTGCTTGAACTGGTGTCTTCCATCAGCGGACTTTATGTCCGATTATGGAAGATGCCTGTCCAAGCATATCCGTACCTGGATTGAGGGGCTGCCCCTTAACTCTTAGTGAGACAGCCCTATGGACGCATCACGGAATCAGTGGAGCCCAATGCGTGATGGCATCGCTTAGAAATGCAGCACAGCCAGTTACATTTTTATCGTAATAGTCTGTAAAACGCTGATCGGCCACATACATAAGCCCAAGGCCCTGGTGCATTTCGGGGGTATAATTTTTGGAGGTCATGCAGAGCCAGTCCTTGTGGTGCTGCACGATCGCCTGCGCTGCCGGACCGTCTGCCGGCTCCTGGGCGGTAACTGCGGCTTCCAGCTCAGTGATGATCTGATTGCCCAGCTTCGTGAATGTTTCATATTGTTCCTCTGTCATATTCATCATCCTTTTGTTAGAGGCATCTACCGTTTCATTTCCATACTTTTCCCGGATTTCTGTTCCATAGTTTTTCTCATTTTCTGCTATCATATTTTTCTTGAATCCTTCAAAACGTTCTTTATCTTTCATTTCATATTCTCCTTTCATGGATGCCAGGGTATGTCTGATATTTAAAATCAGATTTTCCATTCTTTGTTTTTGTTGTTCCAGTTCAACAAGGTGTTCCTGCAGGGCAAGGCGCACATCAAAGTCCTTTTGATAGAGCGTAGCGGCAATCTCATCCAGCTCCAGTCCCCGTTCCCGGTAAAATAAGATCTGCTGCAGCAGTTCCAATTCACTTTTTCCATAGAAACGATAGCCCGCCACATTAGTGCGGGATGGCTTCAGCAGTCCGATCTGATCATAATAGCGCAGCGTCCGTGCACTGACACCCGCCAGTTCTGATAGTTCTCTGATACTGTATTCCATTTGATTTCCCTCCTGCTGTTGTTATGAAGTGGCCGCGGTTTGAACACCTTTTTCTCATATCATGTTGCCATTCACGGCCAATTTACCGCGGCATGCCTGCCAGAGCCTCTGACCGTCCGGTACAGCCTCTGTTTCACCTGACACTATGGAGTATAGCGCTTGACGTAACGTCAAAGTCAAGAGGAAAATTAAAAAAATAAAAATATAGGAGGCCTGGCATTCGGTCGGTGTTTGTCTGGAGGGATATGGTATGCTTTACAGCAGAATACCCTGAGTATATAATTACAGCAGAAGATCAACCGGAAAACGTTGAGAAGTGAAATAGATAGAAGAAAAATCTGAATTCATGAGTGTAGACAACCGTGTCTAATAATAAATACATGACATTTCCCGCTTTGTGTCGTGTTTTTTTGAAATAATAAATGGTAACCTTGACAGGAAAGGAGGAGCGGACGATGGATATAGATACCAGAAAAATCGGAGCATTTTTAAAGACGCTTCGTAAGGGCAAAGGATTAACACAAGAACAATTAGCAGAGATGCTTTTGGTATCGGGACGAACGGTTTCACGCTGGGAAACGGGAACAAATATGCCGGATTTGAGTGTCCTCGTTCAAATGGCAGAATTTTATAATGTCGATATCAAGGAAATCATGAATGGAGAGAGGAAGGGCGAGATCATGGATAAAGAATGGAAGGAAACGCTGTCTAAGGTTGCAGATTATAGTAAGCTGGAAAAAGAAAAGGCCGCCAAGGCTGGAAATACTGCATTTGGACTTACATTTGTAATTTGTGCGGTAATGATTATGCTTCAGTTGATTATGACAGGCAGTCTGGTGGCTGTTTTAGGGGAAACGTTAATATTGTTAATTGGCGGAATCACTTATATTGGAATTATGCTTTATAATGGAACATGGTCAACCGTATCCGGATTGAAAAGTACACCATCGAAGGATATTTTGGTGAGTGTGGTAAGTGCTGCGCTGTTTACTGCGGTATTGGTATGCTGCTATATCCGAATGGGTGCTAAAGCAGACCAGATTGTGCATATTGCAATCCTGTTTTTTGTGGGAACTGCAATAGTGGGTTTTATTACATTAAGGATATTAGATTATATTAGCAGTAAGAGAAAAGACAAAGAATGCAGGAGTGAGAAGGCTTCTGACCTGAAAGAAGTGCAGCCGATGAATATTTTTACAGCCGATGGGAATATGCAGGCAGATATGATATTAGAAGCATTGAAAAAGAATGACATTGCTGCATATAAACAGGACCTGGGTGATGCCGGGCTGGCTTCGGTTCGCTATGGTATGGGCAGAGGTCACAATGACAGCGTTAGTATTTTTGTCTCAAGCGAAAAAGCAGAGGAAGCATTGATGATAATAAAAGAGATGGGGCTGAATTTGCAGAGGTAGAAATGAAGAAGGAGAAATTCCTGCTCCGCCTTGACGAAACCAGAAAAACCAGATATACTGAACTCAGATTTGAAGTGAAAGGTGGCTCAGTAAATATGAAGATGAGATAACTGAATGGATTTTTAAAATGGTGACTGATAGGATCTTGCCCCGTCAAAGGGAAGATTTTTATTTGAGTATAATATGCGGTTCGCGCAGCGCACCGGATATTGTTTTTGATACCATTTCGTTCAGCTGGACTGCATCGCATGTTTACTTCAAAGAACCACAGAAAATTAAGGATGAATCTGTATTTTGCTGTCCACGCAGTGAAAGACGGGGCTCTTCCGGTGGCTTTGTTTGTGATGAATCATCTCTTCTGAACGGAATGTTTAGGAGGGATTTTTTGTTATTAAAAGCGGAGAAGCTGCAAAAGGAATATGGAATACAGGAGATTTTTGACATTGACCGGATCGTCGTGGAAGACGGAGCCAGAATCGGTCTGGTGGGAAGAAACGGCACCGGAAAAAGTACGCTGCTGTCCGTGCTTTGCGGCCGGATACCAGCGGATGAAGGTACGGTAAACAGATACTGTGAAATTGCAGAGATCCGGCAGGATGCTTTAGCGGAGGGCGAATCGGAGCAGCAGTATATCAGCAGAATGGGACTGCGGGGCAGTGCGGTGGAAAGCGGCGGAGAAAAGATGCGCCTTGCCATCGCAGCAGCATTTTCCATGCATGCACCTCTGCTGTTTGCAGACGAGCCGACCACGAATCTGGATCTGAACGGTGTCCTGCTGCTGGAAAAGATGCTGACAGGATACCGGGGCGGAATGATTCTGGTATCCCATGACCGGATGCTGCTGGACAATGTGTGCAATCAGATCTGGGAACTGGAAAATGGAAAACTGCGAATTTTTGACGGCAATTATTCTGCATGGGCAGATCAGAAGGAGCAGGAGAGAGAGTACCGGCAATTTGAATATGAGCAGTATCAGAAGGAAAGGCAGCGTCTGACACAGGCGGTGAGCGAGATTGAGACGGAAGCGAAAAACATGAAAAAGCCGCCGAGAAAGATGGGACATAGTGAATGGATGCTGTACAAGGGAATTGCATCGCAGCAGCAGAGAAATGTGTCCAACAGGGGCAGTGCCATAAAGAGCCGCCTTTCTCATCTGGAACAGAAGGAAAAACCGGTGGAGCTGCCGAAGGTATCCATGATCGGGATGCACCTCACCAGGATGAAAGCAAAATATGCGGCAAAGGTGGAAAACCTCACGGTGGAATTTGACGGACATCCGGTACTGGAGCAGGCGAATTTGATGGTAGAATCAGGAAAGAAGACATTTCTGACCGGAGAAAATGGCACGGGAAAGAGTACGCTGCTGCGGGCTCTGGTGCAGAGACGGCCCGGGACTTTCTTTACGGAAGATGCCCAGATCAGCTATTTTTCCCAGGAGCTGCTGGAGCTTCAGAAGGGAAAGACAGTGCTGGAAAATGTATTGTACGGGGCGGCGGAGCCGGAGCATATCTGCAGGGCGGTCCTGGCAAATCTCTATATCAGCAAGAACGATCTGAATAAAAAGCTGGAAGTACTGTCCGGAGGAGAGCGGGTGAAAACAGCCTTGGCGAAGGTCCTGGTTTCCGGGTGCAATTTTATGATCCTGGATGAACCGACCAATCATATGGATATTTATACTATGGAAGGGCTGGAGAAAATGCTGGCAGGCTATGAAGGAACCCTGCTGGCAGTCAGCCACGACCGGAGGCTGGTGGAGAAGCTGGCGGATGTGGTATATGAGATGAAGAAAGGCAAATGTCTGCGGATAAAATGAGATGCTTTATGACGCAAAGATATGTGAGATACATTTTTGCAAGGGAGAACCTGAAAACAGGAACAAAACAAACTGGAAAAAGAATTTTTACACTCTGTGGACCGGGCAGGCCATATCCATACTGACCAGCGCGGTTCTGCAGATGGCGCTCATCTGGCATCTGACGGCAGCTACCCAGTCGGCCATGGTGCTTTCCATGGCCTCGATTGCCGGATTCCTGCCCAATGCAGTGGTGGGAATGCTGGCGGGGACGCTGGTAGACCGGATGAACCGAAAGGCAGCCATGGTTGGAGCGGATTTATTTATTGCAGCAGTGAGCCTTATTCTGGTGGCCGCTTCCTGGAACGGAGAAATTCCGGTGTGGCTGATTCTGGTTATTTTGGCAGTCAGAAGCGTAGGGACGGCATTTCATACACCGGCAATCAGTGCTGCTACGCCGCTTCTTGTGCCGGTGGAGGAACTCACCAGATGCTCCGGGTATACCCAGTCTCTGCAGACTGTGGGTTATATTGCAGGCACAGCCATTGCCGGTGTCCTGTATCCGGTCTGGAATATCAGCGGCATGGTGGCTCTGGATGTGGCAGGTGCCCTGCTGGCCTGCCTTGCCGTGGCAGCGGTGAAAATTCCGGCACTGGAAAAGCGTCCGGATGCCGAAAAACCGGCGGGGCTCTGGGGAGAAATGAAGGAAGGCTATCTTGTCCTGAAGCGGGAGAAGGGATTGTTTGCCCTGCTGTGGATCGCGGCCCTGTTCATGATCCTTTATTCTCCGATTAATGCATTATTTCCGCTGATGTCTCTGGATTATTTTGGCGGAACCACGGTGCAGGCTTCGATTGCGGAGATTGCCTTTTCCATTGGAATGCTGGCGGGCAGTGTGGTTTTAGGCATTTGGGGAGGACTGAAGAACAGAGGGTATGGCATTGCCCTTTCTATTTTATTAATGGGACTTCCGCTGTGTTTTACCGGCATGCTGCCTCAAAACGGCTTTTGGTTCTTCGCATTTTTCTGTATCGTAATGGGAATATCAGTGCCGTTTTACAATGGGCCGGTCATGGCGCTGATGCAGGAGAAAATAGCACCGGAATATCTGGGGCGCGTGTTCGGACTGTATGGAAGCGTAGCTTCCCTGGCCATGCCCATAGGCCTGGTTATATCCGGAACGCTGGCAGATGATATCGGTGTGGTTCCATGGTTTTTACTATCCGGAATTCTGATTACGCTGCTGGCAGGCGTATGTCTTTTGCATCCCGCCATCCGGAAGATTGATGCAAATTGACAAAAACGCCAGATGGACTGATGTTCAGTACAGGGAGGATAATATAATGGAATTAGAAACGGCGAGGCTGCTCCTTCGTCCCTGGAAGGATGAGGATGCAGAGGAATTATATCGGTATGCGAAGGATCCAAGGGTGGGCCCGGCTGCGGGCTGGCCGCCCCATACCAGTGTGGAGAACAGCATGGAAATCATACATGAGGTGCTGTCAGATCCGGAGACCTATGCAGTGATCCTGAAAGAAACCGGAAAGCCGGTGGGCAGCGCAGGAATCCATACATGAGGTGCTGTCAGATCCGGAGACCTATGCAGTGATCCTGAAAGAAACCGGAAAGCCGGTGGGCAGCGCAGGAATCAAGAGAGCGGGAAAAGGAAGTGCTCCAATCGCGGAGACCGAAGCAGAAATCGGCTATTGGATCGGAGTTCTCTACTGGGGAAAGGGACTGATACCGGAGGCAGTCAGAGCGCTGCAGAGAAGATGCTTTGAAGATCTGGGCTGTAGTGCAGTTTGGTGCGGCTATTATGACGGAAATGAAAAATCAAAAAGAGTGCAGGAGAAATGCGGCTTCCTCTATCACCACACAAGTGAGGGACGGCTATGTCCTATGGGAGACATCAGGACAGAGCACTTTACTTATTTGACAAGGGAACAGTATCTGCATTGGAGGAAAAAATGAAGAATATTTTTGTGATATACGATACAAGTTGTTTTTACGAAATCGTCATATTGAATTATTTTATGAGCGTCAGCGGGTGGGACGTACTTCTTTGCTCTCTGGATGGCAAGGCAGTCAGGACCATGGAAGGGTATTTGGTGAATGCAGATGCAGCACTGGGGGATATCCGCCGGGAAGAGATAGGGAGTCTTATCGTCCCGGGCGGGGATATTTCCAAGATCGACAGGGAAGAACTGTATGTGTTTTTGCGGGAATTAAAGGAAAGAGGAGTATTAATTGGCGGTATCTGCGCTGGCGTGGATTTGCTGGAAAAAGCCGGAATACTGGAGGGGGTTAAAACCACCCACTCGGCCGATCTGGATATCGCAAATGATCATAAAGTGATAACAGCGCGGGGCAATGCATATGTGGATTTTGCGATTGAGGTTGGGAAAGAATTGGGGCTGTTTACAGATGAAGCGGATCTGAACGAAACTGTAAACTTCTGGAAGTATCATCAAAGAGCAGAGGAAATAGATGCGTAGCATGACAAACCTGGCAGCAAGAACGCAGAGGCGTTCTTGAACTCGAAGGCAGATGTGATCCCCGGGCAGGAGTGAAAAAAAGAAAGAGAAAAGGAAAGAAAGATGGAAAAAAAGATGGAAAGAAGGATACGTGAGCGACTGATGCGAATTATAATACTGCTGGTGGGTCTGACGATTGCTCATTTTGGCGTGACATTGTTTTTGCTGGCTGATCTGGGTGCAGATCCATTTAATGTGCTGGTACAGGGCCTGTATCGTTTCCTGGCCAGGATGTCGGGGATGCAGTTTCTGACACACGGGCGTGTACATATCACTATTTGTTTTATTATCATTGTTGTATTGCTGGTGGTGGACCGGGCTTATATTAAAATCGGCACAATCCTGTGTATGATATGCGGCGGACCGATTATTGATTTTTTTCAGTGGATATTGGCGCCCGTTTTTCAGAACGGCCAGCCATTTGCGGTAATGATTATTGTAAACTGCATTGGATGCGGAATCCTTGCTTTTGGAATGACAATCGTCATCAAGTCAGATGCCGGAACCGGGCCAAATGATCTGGTGGCACTGGTCATCAGTGAAAAATGCCATAGAAAATTCAGTATTGTGCGGATCCTTGTGGATTTTTCATTTGTGCTGGCGGGATTTGTTCTGGGCGGTTCCATTGGAATCGGAACGATCATCTGCGCCTTTGTGGTCGGCCCGGTTGCTGGATTTTTTATGCCGTATAGTGAGAGAATCGTACAGCGTGCAATGAGGCAAAACGGGGTATCGTGAGTATGGATCGGACCGGTTTCGCCTATACGAAAAAACAGGTTACAGTTCAGCTTTGGATTGAGGACGCTTTCCGGGCGGCTGCCTCAGGTATGCCGCCCGGAAGCTGTGCGTAAAGTAAAAGCTGAACTGTAATTTAAAATTCTGTAAATGATATAATGGAAATTGTTTTTTTACCGACAATCGGCTATACTGTTTGTAAATAACAGTGTGGCCGATTTTTTGACAGAGAAGGCAGGTGTTGAGTATGAAGAAACCATTGGCGATTGGCATAGATAATTACAAGGAGATTATTGAACAGGAATATTATTATGTAGATAAGACTTTATTGATGAAGGAAATTTTAGATAAAAAGGGTAAAGTAAATTTATTTACAAGACCAAGACGATTTGGAAAAACGCTTGCACTCAGTATGCTGAAAACCTATTTTGAAAAGGCGTATACCAGAGACGGCGTATTAATGGATAACAGCAGATATTTTGAAGGAAAGAAGATTCTGGATGCGGGGGAACGCTATACGGATGAGATGGGACAGTATCCTGTGATCTCTTTATCCTTAAAGTCTGCAAAACAGCCGGATTTTAAGACAGCTTATGTTTGTCTGATGAATGAAATTGGAAAAGAGTTTGACAGACACAATTATGTCGTCGAGTCAGAGGCGCTGACAGAGGAAGAGAAGATCAGGTTTTTGCAGATCAGAGACCAGAAGGCAGAATATGCGGTCAATGTAACTGCCCTGCAGTTTTTATCCTTCTGCCTGGAAAAATACCATCATAAAAAGGCTATCATTTTGATTGATGAATATGATGTCCCATTGGAAAATTCATATTTTCGTCAATTTTATGACCAGATGATTGATTTTATCCGCTCGCTGTTTGAGTCCGCGTTAAAAACCAATGACAGTCTTCAGTTTGCTGTTATTACGGGCTGTCTTCGCATTAGCAAAGAGAGTATTTTTACCGGGTTAAATAACCTTGAAATGGTGTCTATACTCAATGTGGATTATGCGGAATATTTTGGATTTACCCAGCAGGAGACAGATACCATGCTGGATGATTACGAACTAAGTGAAAAAAAGCAGGAAGTAAAAACATGGTATGATGGATATCTGTTTGGAAAAACAGAAGTCTACAATCCATGGAGCGTGATCAATTATGTGAAAAGTGCGGTGGCTGATTTTGATGCATTTCCCAAGCCATACTGGTCCAACACATCCTCCAATTCCATTGTACGGGAGCTGGTTGAAACTGCGAACAGTGAGGTGAAGCAGGAGATTGAAAAGCTGATTGCAGGAGATACGATTGAGAAGCCGGTGCATGAAGAGATTACCTATGGGGATATTCATAAATCCCAGGATAATTTATGGAACTTTCTTTTCTTTACCGGATATCTGAAAATGGTTTCACAGAGAATTGAAAATCGCAGGATTTACCTTGCTTTGATGATTCCAAATGAGGAAGTGAGATATATTTATGAAAATACAATTCAGGATTGGTTTCATGAGAAAATTCAGGTGAGAAATCTTACAGCCCTTTACCAGGCTTTTCATGATGAGGACGAGGAAAGGATAGAAGCGGAAATCCGGGATATCCTGAAAATCAGCATCAGTTATTATGATGGAAACGAAGGATTTTATCATGGAATCATGGCAGGACTGCTGCAGGGCTGGTCAAGCCACACCATAAAATCCAATCGGGAGAGCGGAGACGGCCGCCCGGATCTGGTTCTGATCCCATTGGATGAGAGAGATCCTCTGTATATTTTAGAATTTAAATACACGAAGGTTTTTACGGAAATGGATGCAGGCTGTCAGGAGGCATTGCAGCAGATCGAGGAACTGCATTATGATGAGGAATATCTGAATGAAGGGTATCTGAATATCCGAAAGCTTGGGATTTGTTTCTGCAAGAAGAGCTGCAGGGTGAAGATGCTGTAAAGAAAATCCAGAAATCAAAAAGGAGCAAAAAATGAATCTTTTATCTATTCATCATGTAGCAATCATTGTTTCTGATTATGAGTGTTCAAAAGATTTCTATGTGAACAAATTAGGTTTTCAGATTATCCGGGAAAATTATCGGCCGGCCCGAAATGACTGGAAACTGGATTTGCAGGTTAACGATACAACAGAATTAGAGATTTTCGGCATTTCTGATCCACCGGCGCGTGTATCCCGGCCGGAGGCTGCCGGTTTGCGTCATTTGGCTTTTTATACGGATAATATAGAAGCTGCGGTGACGGAATTAGAGGAGAAGGGAATCCGTGTTGAACCGATCAGAGTGGATGAGTTTTCGGGAGGGAGATTTACTTTTTTTTCTGATCCTGACGGACTTCCATTGGAATTGCATGAGTAGCTGCAAAGAACGGTTTATGATCCCGCATTGTCAGGAGACTGCGGAGAAGCTGAGCGTAACAGAACGCAGATGCTTTCGGACAAGGGCTTTAAATCAGAGCGTAACAGAACGCAGATGCTTTCAGACAAGGGCCTTAATTCAGAGCGCATCAGAAGCAATTGCCTTTTCTACCCACAGATTCAGAGAATCTATCACAAGGGACATTTTTTTAAGGCTGTTTTTGATCTCCATGAAATCGGGCATTTCGTTTTCCGCGATGACTCCATCGGCTACAATGGAAATGAGCCGTTCTTTGTTATTAGAAAGTTCGTTTAAAACAGCCAGCATTTCTATGGTTATCTGGGACAATCCTTTTTCCTTTACCTCAGGAATATGGTCCTGGCCAATTTTGCAGTCATGGGAGCAGTAATAATTGCATAAAGAGGGATTCTTGTACTGTTCCGCCATGGCCACCACTTCTTCGGGCGTCGGCCTGGACAGATCGTATTCTATTTTTTCCAGACGGCTGCGGGACATACAATTCAGTTTTTCAATGGCTGCATCCCGTGTGAAACCGCAGCTTTCCCGGCTTGTAAAATAGATATTTTTATGTTCTTTCGTGGACTTCTGTCCCATAATATTTCCTCCTGTCATTTGCTATGAGGCGTCCGCGGAGCGAACGGAGCTCTGATAACCACTTTTTTGAAATTTCACCTGACACAACTTATTGAACATCAGCCCATTCTAAATTTGCTGATCACAAATGGGCTGACGCTGCATACCAGATTTTCACGGAAAATCTGACACAACTCATTCTTAATTCCTTTATAAAAAAGTATTAGATGATTTTAATGTTGATAGATAAGAGTTTATTTTTCATGATTTTTATTATAAACTATATCAATAGCAAAGGAAATGTTTTTTGAAAGGAAATTTCTGCAGCGGCATCTGAAAAGCTACTGTTCACACGCAGACTTGACGGTGCCCGGTAATTCTGAAAAGGCATCGGGCACGGAGCGAGAAGTAATCTGGAAAAGGGGATGGGGATTTGACTTGTGCGGAGAGAATAAGAATGATCAGGCTGATACAGGAAATGGAAGAGCTGCCGGAATACAGTAAAAAGCTTGGACTGGAAGATGTATCGGCTTTTCATGGAAATGCGGCAAATGCTGATAACAGGAATGAATTGTAGATGAAGGAGAAGAGAGAGTTATGACAAGGGAAGAAACATTACAGGAAATAAGAGAAGCAAGAAATGCAGGGCAGCGGGCGCTGATTAGTCTGCGGGAAGCACAGAGGGTTCTGGGCAGTGCAGGGAATTGGGGACTGGCAGACATGCTGGGAGGCGGTTTCTTTATCGGAATGATGAAGCATTCCAGATTGAATGAGGCGAACCGGAAAATGGAACAGGCCAGGTATGAACTGCAGAACTTTCAAAGAGAACTGAGGGATGTAAGTGATCCGGGAAACTTTAGAGTAGAAATCAGCGATTTTCTTGTATTTGCCGATTTTTTCTTTGACGGACTGATTGCTGACTGGATGGTTCAGTCCAAGATTGGCGAAGCAAAAGAGCAGGTCAGAGAAGCAATTGAAAAAATCGAAAGGATATTAGAGGATTTAAACCGATGGGAAAGAGACAGTATCAGATAATGGATGAAAAAGAGCAGTAAAAAATCGGAAAAGAAGTTGTGTCAAGTTTTCTATGATAACTTGACATGCAGCATCAGCCCATTTGCCGCAGGCAAATTTAGGATGGGCTGATGTTCAAACAGGGAGGAATATAATATGCTGACATTGCTGTTTACAATAATGATGTTTGTAGTTTTTGGAAAATTGATCGGTCTGGCGTTTCGCGCGACCTGGGGAATTACCAAGATATTGGTAACCGTTGTGCTGCTTCCGGTAGTATTGATTTGTATGGTAGCCGGCGGCCTGATTTTCTTCGCACTGCCTATTCTTGCAATCGTTGGACTTGTGACACTTTTTAGCTCCAAGGCATAAGCAAAAGTGTGCTTCGAACATTTCGCCAACCAGTCCTTTTGGCAGAACCGCTTTTGTTCCGCGCACGAAGCTGCGCATTTGTGCACGAAGTGTTTTTATATTATAGGACGAACCTTCCTATGGTATAAAAAATCAGCCCCGGCATTCGCCGGGGCTGATACTGTTAACAAGCATGAAACAAATACACAATAGGAAATATCTGGGAGCAAGGCCTCAAAAAGCAGCTATAAAGAGATTAAGACAGAACAACTTTCCTGTTGAAAAATACTTCTCGCATGTTATAATATGGAGCGAAGTATGGACAGAAGGAGAAAAAATGAACGAAGTATTAGAGCAATTATACGCACGAAAATCGGTTCGTGCATTTGAAGACAGGGAAATATCAAAGGAAGATAAAAGAACGATTTTGGAGGCAGCCATTATGGCGCCTTCTGCGGGAAACCAGCAGCTTTATACTATTTTGGATATTACGGATCCGGATAAAAGGGTGCGTTTATCCCAGACCTGTGATAACCAGCCGTTTATTGCAAAGGCCAGGATGGTCCTGATCTTTTGTGCGGACTGCCAGAAATGGCGGGATGCCTTTGAGGCCGCGGACTGTGAGCCAAGAAGGCCGGGGGCAGGAGATTTGCTGCTGGCCATAGAGGATGCGGTGATTGCTGCACAGAATGCGGTGACTGCTGCGTGGAGCCTTGGGATTGGATCCTGTTATATTGGCGATATTATGGAAAACTGTGAAATTCATCGAAAGCTCCTGGGGCTGCCAGAGTACGTTTTTCCGGCGGCAATGCTGGTTTTCGGTTATCCCACAAAGCAGCAGGCAGAGCGGAAAAAGCCGGAACGGGCGGAACTCGGCTATATTGTGCATGAGAACACCTACCGCCATATGGAACCGGAGGAGCTGCAGAGGATGTTTGACAAACAGACGGGAGAAAAGGAATACAGGGATTGGATGCAGGCATTTTGCAGGCGGAAATATAATTCGGATTTTTCCAGAGAAATGACACGCTCCGCCAGAGCGTATCTGAAGGAATTTGAAGAACATCCGGCGGGGGCCGGGGACTGCTCACAGCCTCCACTTCTTTCAAGATGAACACGACAGAATACGAAAGGAAATTACATTTATGGTAGCACTGATGCTTTCACCGGTTTATATTCTGGTGAACATTTACATATTACGCTGGCTTTTGAAATGGATGGGGGCCTGCAGCGGCAAATTGAAAACAACGTGGATACGGGTTACGGTGGTTCTGATCTATTCTTTTTTTGCTCTGGCGATACTGATCGGTTTTTTACTGCCTCAGGGGCAGCTAAGACGTATTATGAAGCTGATTGGAAATTACTGGCTGGGAGTTACTCTCTATATGGTACTGACTGTGATTTTGGCAGACATTATCCGCATTATCCTGCGGCATTGCAGAAAAATAAATCAGGAAAAGCTCCGTTCCCGGAAGACATTTGTGATTGGAGGAGGAGTCAGCATTCTGATTATTACAGCGGTCAGCATTGGGGGTGCCATTAATGCCAGATACATCCGTACTACAAGCTATGATGTGACGGTGGAAAAGAGCGGAGGAGAGCTGTCGGATTTGAATATTGTTCTGGTGGCGGATCTGCACCTGGGCTATAACATCGGCTGTGCCCATATGGAACAGATGGTGGAGAAAATCAACGCTCAGAATCCGGATCTGGTGGTCATTGCAGGCGATATTTTTGACAATGAATACGAAGCTCTGGATGATCCGGACCGCCTGATCTCCATTTTTCAGCAGATCCAGTCGAAATACGGGGTATATGCCTGCTACGGCAACCACGATATTCAGGAAAAAATCCTGGCAGGCTTTACCTTCCACAGCGACAAGAAAAAAGAAAGCTCCCTGCAAATGGATGAACTACTGGAAAAATCCAATATTACCCTGCTGAAGGATGAATATGTTCTGATTGACAACAGCTTTTATCTGTATGGCCGTCCGGATGCAGAGCGCCCCAACAGGGGCATTGAGGTGCGGAAAACACCTCAGGAAATCACGGCACAACTGGATAATGAAAAGCCGATCATCGTAATCGACCACGAACCCAGAGAACTTCAGGAGCTGGCTGATGCGGGAGTCGATCTGGATCTGTGCGGCCACACCCATGACGGGCAGCTTTTTCCGGCCAACTATACCACAAAGCTGATGTGGGAAAATTCTTACGGTTATGAAAAAAGAGGTCAGATGCAGAACATCGTTACCTCAGGCGTGGGACTTTTCGGCCCCAACATGCGGGTAGGCACCATTCCGGAGGTATGTGATATTCAGGTGCAGTTTGACGGTGGAGCGGCTTCTGCAAAGGAGTGAGCTTTTGGAGAAGTAAGCTCCCCCGGACTGTTACGAATTAATAGTTCTTTCACAAAGATTTTCTTGTGGTGTTTTGGGAGTAATGCTATACTATGAAATAGAAAAGTATACCCAGGAGGTGGATACAGGAATGAAATTAACAAAATTGCTGGAGCGGGTTATGTATACTTGTCTTTGCGGATCCGTAGATGCAGAAGTGAAAGATATTGTAAATGATTCCAGAAAAGTGAGCGAAGGCTCTCTGTTTTTATGCATCAGAGGTGCTGTGACAGACGGACACCAGTATGCGGCAGAGGTGGCAGCCAGGGGTGCCAGAGTTCTGGTGGTGGAAGAAGCGGTAGAAGTGCCGGCAGGAGTGACTGTGATCTTGGTGCAGGACACAAGGATGGCGATGGCATTGATCGCAGCGGCTTATTACGATTACCCGGCAGAAAAGCTGAAGGTGATCGGAATTACCGGGACAAAGGGAAAGACAACTACCACCTATATGGTAAAATCAATCTTGGAAGCGGCCGGATATAAGGTCGGACTGATCGGTACCATTGAGACAATCATCGGAGATGAAGTGATACCTTCCTGCAATACCACACCGGAGTCCATGCTGATCCAGGAGTATTTTCACCGAATGGTAGAGGCCGGATGCCGGATTGCTGTGATGGAGGTTTCTTCTCAGGGACTGATGCTCCATCGGACCGCCGGATTTTTATTCGAACTGGGTATCTTTACCAATATTGAACCGGATCACATCGGACCGGCAGAACATGCCAGCTTTGAGGACTATCTGGAGTGCAAGAGCCGCCTGTTCCGTCAGTGTAAGGTAGGGATCGCAAACGCGGATGATCCCCATCTGGAGCAAATTCTGGAGGGCCATACCTGTACCGTGGAAAGCTATGGCTTCAGTGAAAATGCAGATCTGAGGGCGGTAAATGCCCATCTGGTATCAAAACCTGGGTATCTGGGTGTGGCTTATACCCTGAAGGGCCTGCTGAATTTTGATGTGGAGATTGACATTCCGGGCAAGTTCAGTGTCTACAATTCACTGACTGCGCTGGCGATCTGCCGTCATTTTAAGGTTTCTGAAGAAAATATGAAAAGGGCTCTGAAGTCCGCCCATGTGAAGGGACGGATCGAGATGGTCAAGGTGTCGGATGAATTTACGCTGATGATTGATTATGCCCACAATGCCATGGCATTGGAGAGCCTGCTGAGCACGCTGAAGGAATACCATCCCCATCGGCTGGTCTGTCTGTTTGGCTGCGGAGGCAACCGTTCAAAGCTGCGCCGTTATGAGATGGGTGAAATTTCCGGAAAGCTGGCGGATCTGACCATTATTACATCCGATAATCCAAGATACGAGAAGCCGGAGGATATCATAGCGGATATTGTGACCGGCATTGAGAAGACGGATGGAAAATATGTGAAGATCAGTGACCGGAAAGAGGCCATTGCATATGCGATCCGCCATGGAGAACCGGGAGATATCATCGTTCTGGCAGGAAAAGGACATGAAGATTATCAGGAGATCGAAGGGAAGAAGCATCCCATGGACGAACGGGTACTGATAAAGGAAATCCTGGAAGAAGAAAAGAAGCGGGGAATGGAATAATACATGCAGGAATGTTACGCAGATGTGATTGTGGACATCAGCAGTGAAAAACTGGACCGGGTATTTCAGTATCGTGTGCCGGAGGAACAGCAGGAGCTGCTGGAGCCTGGAATGATGGTGGAAATTCCCTTTGGAAGAGGCAATCGTATCATCACGGGAATCGTAACGGGCATCACCGGACATACGGACTACGATCCTGCTAAGATAAAGAGTATTCTGCGGGTGAAAACGGACGGAATAGGCTCCGAAAGCAGGCTGATCGGCCTGGCTGCCTGGATCAGAGACCGTTACGGATCGACTATGATACAGGCATTAAAGACGGTCATTCCCGTGAAAAAGACGGTGAAAAGCCGCAGCCAGAAGACACTGCATCTGAAGCTGGATCAGGAGGAGGGGCAAAAGCGTCTGGAGCTGTTTCGAAAGAAGCATCAGACGGCCAGAGCCAGACTGCTGGAAGCTCTGCTGGAGGAACCGGTGCTGCCTTACGGGCTGGTGACTGAAAAACTGAATATTACAGGGACGGTCATACGGGCGCTGGAAGCGCAGGAGGTGCTGTACTGCACAGAAGAGCAGGTTTACCGCAATCCCATTGGCAGCCAGAGCGCCGGAGCCTATACGATTACGCTGAATGAAGAGCAGCAGGCGATTGCGGATGGGATTATAGAAGAATGGCAGGAGCAGCCAAACGGCAGGTATCTGATCCACGGAGTGACCGGCAGCGGCAAGACGGAGGTCTATATGGAACTGATTGCCCATGCAGTGAGCTGCGGGCAGCAGGCCATTGTGCTGATACCGGAGATTGCGCTGACCTATCAGACTGTGCTGCGGTTTTGCAAAAGGTTCGGGGACCGGGTGTCTGTGATGAATTCCAGACTGTCTGCCGGAGAGCGGTATGATCAGTTCGAACGGGCAAAGCAGGGAAAGCTGGATGTGATGATCGGACCAAGGTCAGCTCTGTTCACCCCATTTCCCAATCTTGGAATTATAATTATTGATGAAGAACATGAGCCGGCGTATCAGAGTGAGACCATGCCCCGTTATCATGCCCGTGAGGTTGCGGCGCAGCGGGGAAAGATGGAAGGGGCAAAGCTTGTGCTGGGCTCCGCCACTCCTTCTCTGGAAGCCTATTATGGTGCAAAAAACGGATATTACCGGCTGTTTACGATGGAGAAGCGGGCAAAAGATGCTGTGCTTCCGGAGGTATCCATTGTGGATCTGCGGGAAGAGCTTCGGGAGGGAAACCGTTCCATTCTCAGCCGCCGGCTTCAGAAGCTCATGGCGGAGCGGCTGGAGACGGGACAGCAGACCATGTTGTTTCTGAACCGAAGAGGGTATGCCGGATTTATTAGCTGCCGTTCCTGCGGCCATGTGATGAAATGCCCTCATTGTGATGTCTCTCTTTCTCTCCATAACAATGGAAAACTGGTGTGCCATTACTGTGGTTATGAAGAAGATAAGCCGAAAATCTGTCCCGGCTGCGGTTCCGGATTTATCCGGAGCTTTAAGGCCGGGACACAGCAGGTGGAGGAAAGTGTCCAAAAGGAATTTCCCATGGCGCGCATTCTGCGTATGGATCTGGATACCACCAAAGGAAAAGAAGGTCATGCCAGGATACTGGCAGCGTTCGCCAATCATGATGCGGATATTCTGATCGGTACCCAGATGATTGTGAAGGGACATGATTTCCCGGATGTGACGCTGGTGGGAGTGCTGGCAGCAGATTTGTCGCTGCATATTGCGGACTACCGGGCGGCGGAGCGTACATTTCAGCTTCTGACACAGGCCGCCGGACGGGCCGGGCGGGGGACGCTGCGGGGAGAAGTGGTGATTCAGACTTACGATCCCCTGCATTACAGCATACAGGCGGCGGCAGCTCAGGATTACACCGGGTTTTACGAACAGGAGATCCTGTACCGCAGTCTGGCGGGATATCCTCCGGCAGGAAATCTGGTGGCAGTGCACTGCTCCTGCGAAGATGAGCAGCAGCTTCAGATGGCCTGTGATTATCTGAAAAAATTCATCGTGCAGATATCAGAGCGGTACCGCCTGTCGGTGCTGGGACCGGCGGATGAGATGATAGCGAAGATCCAGGATGTTCACCGTATGGTTATCTATCTGAAGCATGAGAATCTGAAGGTTCTGATTGCGGTGAAAAATAAAATTGAGCAGTATACCCGGATCAACAGGGGATTTCAGACCGTGACGATACAGTTTGAGGTAAATTGACAAGTTAAACTGCTGTGAAGCAAAGAAATAAAGAAGTCAGTAAATAATTTTGAATAAAGAAAAAACAATTACAGATAATAAGTGACAGGAGGACTGGGAAATGGCTTTAAGACAGGTTCGAATCATGGGAGACAGAGTATTGGAGAAGAAGTGCAGGGAAATTACAGAGATGACTCCCAGAACAAAGGAATTAATTGGGGATATGCTGGACACAATGTATGATGCAGAGGGTGTGGGACTGGCAGCTCCCCAGGTGGGAATTTTGAAGAGAATTGTGGTCATCGATGTGGGAGAAGGACCGATCATTCTGGTAAATCCGGTGATTACCGAGACCTCCGGGGAACAGAAGGGACAGGAGGGATGCCTGAGCCTTCCGGGGCAGGCTGGTATCGTGACCAGACCGGAGTATGTGAAGGTAAAAGCGCTGAATGAAAATATGGAAGAACAGGAAGTGGAGGGCAGCGGCCTGCTGGCAAGAGCAATCTGCCATGAGTGCGATCATCTGGACGGAATTATGTATGTGAGCAAGGTGGAAGGTCAGTTGTTTGACACGGATGCGGAACCGGAAGAGGTGCCGGAGGAAGAGGAGCTTTGATGAAAAACGTAATATTTATGGGAACGCCGGATTTTGCGGTGGGGACGCTGAAGGCTCTGCTGGATTCGGACTATACCGTGCAGGCGGTCTTTACCCAGCCGGATAAGCCAAAGGGCAGGGGCAAGAGCCTGCAGATGACTCCGGTAAAGGAAACTGCACTGGAAGTCGGCATCCCGGTATATCAGCCGAAAAAAATAAGGGATCCTGAAAATCTGGAGCTGCTGAAGCAGTATCAGCCGGAGGCGATCGTTGTGGTGGCCTTTGGCCAGATCATTCCGGAAACGATCCTGAATCTGCCGAAATACGGATGCATTAATGTACATGCGTCCCTGCTTCCCAAGTATCGTGGGGCAGCACCGATCCAATGGGCTGTGATCAATGGGGAGAAGGAAAGCGGCGTGACCACCATGCGCATGGATGCAGGGCTGGATACGGGAGATATGATTCGCAAAGCAGTGGTGCCTCTGGCAGAAAAAGAAACCGGAGGAAGCCTGTTTGATAAACTCAGTGAAACCGGAGCAAAGCTGCTGATCCAGACGCTGGATTCTCTCTGGGAGGGAACCGCCGGGTTTGAAAAACAGCCGGCAGAGAGCCCGACAGCCTATGCGGGAATGCTTTCAAAGCAGATGGGGAAAATTGACTGGAGCAAAGGAGCATCACAGATCGAATGTCTGATCCGCGGGCTGAATCCCTGGCCCAGCGCCTACACCGGCTATCAGGGAAAGACCTTGAAAATCTGGGCTGCGGATGTGGAGACAGGGGATTTTGAGACAGACCCGGATGCCGGCAGAGTGCCGCCTGGCACAATCCTGGAAGTGACGAAGAATACTCTGAAGGTTCAGACCGGAGAAGGAGTTCTCTCCATCCGGGAACTGCAGTTGGAAGGAAAAAAACGTCTGGAGACAGATGCGTTTCTTCGCGGCTGCCAGATGCTGGAAGGGCAGCTCCTGCAGTAAGATAGAAAAATGATGTGTCACATGCTGGAAGCAGCAAGTACGCCGATGCGTACTTGAATTTAGAAGGAGTTGATCCATATGTATTTACTCGCAAGTGTAAACAATTACTATTATGGCCGCGGCGGATATGGCTATGGCTGGGGTATTGATCCCACCTATCTGCTGGCGATTCTTGGCCTGGTACTGACGCTGATTGCATCGGCCAGAGTGAAGAGCACTTTTAATCAGTACGCAAAGGTACGGAGTGCATCTGGTCTGACCGGAGCCATGGCAGCGGAACGGATACTGCATAGCTGCGGTATTTATAATGTGGGGATCGAGCATATTTCGGGAAATCTGTCCGATCACTATGATCCAAGAAGCAAGACTCTGCGCCTTTCGGACAGCACTTATGGATCCAATTCCATTGCGGCCATCTGCGTGGCAGCCCATGAATGCGGCCATGCCGTGCAGGATCAGGTGCATTACGGACCACTGGTGCTCAGAAGCACACTGGTACCGGCAGCTAATCTGGGCTCCACGCTGTCCTGGCCTATTTTTCTGGCAGGATTGTTTTTATCTATGCGTCCGCTGCTGATCGGCGGTATTGTGCTGTTTTTGCTGGCGGTGGTATTTCAGCTCATTACGCTTCCGGTGGAATTTAACGCATCCTCCAGAGCGCTGAAGATACTGGATCAAAATCATATTATTTCAGAGGAAGAATTAAAAGGCGGGCGAAAGGTATTAAAAGCTGCTGCGATGACGTATGTGGCAGCACTGGCGTCTTCATTGCTGCAGCTATTGCGGCTGATTATCCTTGCAAGGGGGAGAGACCGTGACTAAATCGGTAAACGTACGGGAAATTGTCCTGGGAATTTTAACAGAGATTACAGAGGAAGAGGAATACAGCCATATTGTAATCCGCAGTGTATTAGAAAAATATCAGTATCTGGAGAAGCGGGACCGGGCATTTATTTCCAGGGTATCGGAAGGAACCCTGGAGCATCTGCTTCTGCTGGATTATATCATCGAATGCTTCTCCAAGGTGCCGGTCTATAATATGAAGCCATTTATCCGCAATCTGCTCCGGATGTCAGTCTATCAACTGAAATATATGGATACGGTACCGGATTCCGCAGTCTGCAATGAGGCGGTGAAGCTGGCGCAGAAGCGGGGCTTTTATAATCTGAAGGGCTTTGTGAACGGCGTCCTGAGAAATGCAGCCAGAGGAATGGATCAGATTTCCTATCCGGATGCAGCTTCAGATCCGGTGAACTACTTATCGGTGATTTATTCTGTTCCGGTCTGGATTCTCCGGAAATGGATGGCGCAGTTCGGCTTTGAGATTACAGAGAGAATGTGCCGGAGTTTTCATGAGACAAAGGGAACCTATGTCCGCTGCAATCTGGACAAGGCTTCGAAAGAAGAAATCGTGGCGGAGCTGGAGTCGCAGAATATTACGGTAAAGCAGAGCCCATATCTGGATTATGCTCTGGAAATCTCGGATTATAATTATATGCAGGCAGTATCTGCATTTAAAAAAGGCTGGATTCAGGTTCAGGATATCAGCTCCATGCTGGTGGCAGAGATTGCTGCCCCGAACTGGGGGGACTGCTGTATTGATGTCTGTGCGGCTCCCGGCGGAAAGAGCCTCCATCTGGCAGATAAGCTGAAGGGAAGCGGTTCGGTAGAAGCCAGAGATGTATCCGAGTATAAAGTGAATCTGATGCAGGAAAATATAGAACGAAGCGGCTTTATCAATGTAAAAGCAGTTCTTCGGGACGCTTTCGTGTACGATCCGGAGTCCTTTCAGAAGGCGGACATTCTGCTGGCAGATGTGCCCTGCTCCGGTCTTGGGGTGATTGGCAAGAAACAGGATATCAAATATAAAATGACGGAAGCCAGGCAGTTGGAGATCATTAAGCTGCAGCGGAAAATCCTTCATGTGGTACAAAATTATGTAAAGCCCGGCGGTGTGCTGATTTACAGCACCTGTACCATTGGGGCGGATGAGAACCAGATGAATTTGAAATGGTTCCTGGAAAATTATCCATTTGAGCTGGAAAGTATAGATCCCTATATTTGTGAGGAACTGAAGTGTAAGACAACAAAGGGCGGTTATATTCAACTGCTTCCGGGAGTGCATCAGTCAGATGGATTTTTCATAGCCCGGTTAAAGAGGAAGACAGATTGATGGAAAATGAGGAAAGAGCAGCAGGAGATACAACGGAAAAAAGGACGGATATCAAAGCCCTTGATTACAACCGGCTGCAGGAGTATATCAGCGGGCTGGGTGTAAAGGCATTTCGTGGAAAACAGTTATATCAGTGGATGCACGAAAAGCTGGCGGAAGATTTTGATCAGATGACAAATCTTCCGGAAAGCTTCCGAAAAAAATTGAAGGATACCTGCACGCTGACTGTACTGAGACCGGTGGATATCAGGACATCCACATTGGATGGAACACAGAAATATCTGTTTGAACTGGAAGATGGAAATGTAATAGAAAGTGTGCTGATGAAATACAGGCATGGAAATTCGGTCTGTATTTCTTCCCAGGTGGGCTGCAGGATGGGCTGCCGCTTCTGCGCTTCTACGATAGGGGGGCTGACCAGAAACCTGCTGCCGTCAGAAATGCTGGAGCAGGTATACCGGATCCAGAAGCTCTCAGGAGAGCGTGTTTCCAACCTGGTGGTGATGGGGACAGGAGAACCGCTGGATAATTACGATGCGCTGCTTCAATTTATACGCATGCTCAGTGATGAACATGGGCTGAACATCAGCCAGAGAAATATTACAGTCTCCACCTGCGGCATTGTGCCAAATATCCGCAGACTGGCAGAAGAGGATCTGCAGATTACACTGGCACTTTCTCTGCACGCATCCAATCAGGAAAAGCGAAAAAAGCTGATGCCGATTGCCAATAAATACGAGCTGGGCGAGGTGCTGGATGCCTGCCGATATTATTTTGAAAAGACAGGCCGCCGCCTTACCTTTGAATACAGTCTGGTGGGCGGTGTGAATGACACCAACGAGGATGCGGCAGAATTAAAACACCTGATTAATGGAATCAACTGCCATGTCAATCTGATACCGGTTAATCCGGTGAAAGAGCGGGACTACGTTCAGCCGGACCGGAGCGTAGTGATGGCGTTTAAAAATAAACTTGAAAAAAGCGGAATAAACGTTACTATAAGAAGAGAAATGGGCAGGGACATCAACGGCGCCTGCGGACAACTGCGCAGAAGCTACATCCTGGAGAAGGAGTGAAACGGCACTGTTTTGCTCAGAAAAAGCTAAAACTTGTTCTTTTATCAGGCCTGTGATACAATATATGATATTAACAGGCGCAAAGCATATGCAGAAAACGCAAAAAGCGCATTTGCGGTTTGACGAAGGAAAATTTAGGATGGACTGATGTTCAATGACAGAAAGGAAAGTTTATGAAATCTTATTGTGTGACAGATGTCGGTGTAAAACGGAATATGAATCAGGATTTTGTCTATGCATCGGATCAGCCGATAGGCAGACTTTCCAATCTTTTTATTGTGGCAGATGGGATGGGCGGACATAATGCAGGTGATCTGGCCTCGCGCTATACGGTGGAGGCTATGGTGGATTACATAGAAAATGCAGAAGAGACCAGGCCGATCCCATTGCTGGAAGCAGCAGTGGAGGCGGCAAATAAAGCTGTGATGGAAAAATCCATGGCGGATAAAAGTCTGGAAGGCATGGGAACGACAGTAGTAGCCGCTACGGTGCAGGATGACTGTCTGTATGTGGCGAATGTGGGAGACAGCAGGCTGTATCTGCTGGATGACGGCATTGAACAGATCACCAAAGATCATTCTCTGGTGGAGGAGATGGTGCGCGCAGGAGAGCTGCGCAGAGATGAAGCCAGAAATCATCCGGAAAAAAATATCATAACCAGAGCAGTAGGTGTAAAGACTAAGGTTAGAACAGATTTTTTTGATGTGGCTTTGAATGAGGGAGATCGCTTCTTACTGTGTTCCGATGGACTGACCAATATGGTGGAGGACACGGAGATCCTGGAACTGGTAAATGGAGAACCGTCCCTGGAAGCGGCTGTTCACAGGCTGGTGGCAGTGGCCAACCGAAATGGCGGAAAAGACAATATTTCTGTGGTTCTGGTAGAACCCACGGTAAGCGGGGTATAAAATATGCTAAAAACAGGGACATTTCTTCAAAACCGATATGAAATTATCAGCCGCATCGGTTCCGGCGGTATGGCAGATGTATATAAGGCCAAGGATCATAAGCTGAACCGCTTTGTGGCAGTAAAGGTGTTAAAAAAGGAATTTAAGGATGATAAGGTCTTTATTTCCAAGTTCCGGGTGGAGGCCCAGGCTGCAGCCGGGCTGGCTCATGCCAATATCGTAAATGTGTACGATGTGGGCGAGGAAAACGGAGTCAACTTCATTGTGATGGAACTGGTGGAAGGGATTACACTGAAGGTATATATTACCAAAAAGGGCAAACTGACGGTACGGGAGACGACCAGCATAGCGCTGCAGGTGGCGGCCGGACTGGAGGCAGCCCATAATAACGGAATTATCCACCGGGATGTGAAGCCTCAGAATATCATTATTTCCATGGACGGAAAGGCGAAGATCGCAGATTTCGGTATTGCGCGGGCCGTTTCCTCCAATACGATCAACTCAAATGCAATGGGATCCGTGCATTACAGCTCGCCGGAGCAGACCAGAGGCGGATACAGCGATGCCAAAAGTGATATTTATTCCATGGGGATTACCATGTATGAAATGCTGACCGGGCGGGTTCCTTTTGACGGAGAATCCACGGTGGCAGTGGCTTTGAAGCATCTGCAGGAAGAGATCCAGTCTCCTCGGATTCTGGCGCCCGAGATTCCCTTCAGTACGGAGCAGATCATATTAAAGTGTACCCAGAAGAGTCCGGATCGGCGCTACAGCAATATGGCGGAGCTGATTCGGGATCTGAAGGAATCGCTGGTGAATCCGGACGGTAATTTTGTGACCATTGCGAAGCTGGACAGCAATGCCCATACGGTCATGTTTTCCAGGGAGGAAATGGACAAGATTGCCAACAGCATAGCGGGAGGCGGAGCCAAAGGAGCGGGTACGCCAATGATGCCTGCCTACGATGAGCACCTGAATACCGGAGCGGCGGAACAGTTTACTGCCTTTGGCAATGTGAACGGTGACAAAAGAAATTATACCTATGGAGGAAATTATTACCAGAACAGCGGATACCAGGATCTGAAGCACAGCCAGGAAGTCTATGGCGGTTACCGGAAGTCCGGGCATTATCAGCAGCCGGAGTCTTATGATGATTTTGAAACGGATCCGGGCTATGAGGTACATCGCGAATCGAAGGAAAAGAGAAAGCCGGGTTATCTGTCAAAGGACAGAAAAAAAGAAGATCCGCCGCTGAATTTCAGAACAGAACGGGTGATTACCATCGTCTGTATTGCGGCTGCAGTGGTGATCGGCTGTATTTTCCTTGCATTGATCGGAAACGCTTTGGGAATCTTCCATTTTTCTTCCACAAAGAAAGAAAACAATAAGACAACGGAGACAACGCAGACCGGGACAGAAGTGGGGGCAGACAAGGTGACGGTTCCTTCCCTGCTGGGAAAGACGGAGGCGGAGGCTCAGAGTCTGCTGCGCCAGCTTGGCCTGGGATATAAGTATCAGGGTGAGACTGCTTCTTCCCAGTATGCAAAGGGCCAGGTGGTGAGCCAGGATGTGGAGGCCAATTCTTCCGTGAATAAGAATACCACGGTTGGCTATACGCTAAGCTCCGGCTCCGCAGAGACGCTGACCATTCCTTCCATGGTCAATGTGTCTCAGAATGATGCTGAGACAGCGCTGAACAGCATGGGCCTGAAGGTCAATGTGGACAATACCCGTTACAGTGAGACGGTGGCGGAGGGATATGTAATTACTACGAATCCCGGAGCCGGATCCAACGTAAAGGCCGGGGATGCAATCACCATCTATGTGAGCCAGGGAAAAGAAGTTTCTTCTATTACAGTGCCGGATGTAACCGGACATTATGTGGAGGATGCTTCGCAGGCGCTGAACAATTTGGGATTGTATGTGTATATTACAGAGATGACCAGCAGCACTGTGGAAAAGGGCCTGGTCATGTATCAGGATATCGAGAGCGGAAGCAGTGTTCAGACAGGAACTACGGTGACGATTACGGTCAGCGCCGGATCGCCGGATCCTGAAATTGTGATTGATCCGGAAGGCACCTGGATGTGCAATGCACAGTTGAATGCGCCGGAGGGATATGTAGGCGAACCGGTACGGATTGAACTGAAGCAGGGAGATACGGTTACCACTGTTTTTGAAGGCACCACCACATTCCCTTATATTCTGAATGTGGAGGGCCAGTCTGGCGTGACCAGCGGAACTGCTTATGTGTATACGCTGGATGCACAGACATGGGAAGTGACTTCAACGACCAGTTATGAAGGAATTATATTTAGTCAGGTGGATTGATGCAGGGAAAAATATTAAAAGGAATCGGCGGATTTTACTATATTCACGGTGAAAATGAGAGCATTTACGAATGCAGGGCAAAGGGCGTCTTCCGAAAAGATAAGAAAAAACCGCTGGTAGGGGATAATGTAATTATATCCGTATTGGATGAAGAAAATAAAAAGGGAAATGTGGACGAAATCCTTCCGAGAAGAAATGAACTGATCCGTCCGGCCGTGGCGAATGTGGATCAGGCTCTGGTGGTGTTCGCCATGGTCAGCCCCAAGCCAAATCTGAATCTGCTGGACCGCTTTCTGATCAGTATGCAGTGGCAGCAGATTCCGGTGAAGATCTGCTTTAATAAAATGGATCTGGCCCGGGAGGAGGCAGTGGAGCAGTTGTCAGAAATCTACAGAAGCTGCGGCTGTCAGACGGTGTTTGCCAGCGTGCAGGAAAAGGCCGGCCTGGAGACCGTGAAGGAACTGCTCCTGGGCAAGACCACGGTGGTGGCCGGTCCCTCCGGAGTGGGAAAATCCTCCCTCACCAACTATCTTCAGCCTCATGCGCTGATGGAGGTGGGAGAGATCAGTCAGAAGATCGGCCGGGGCAAGAACACAACACGCCATACGGAGCTGATCTGGGTGCAGCAGGATACCTATTTCCTGGACACTCCCGGTTTTAGCTCCATGTATTTGC
Source organism: Lachnospiraceae bacterium (assembly GCA_028689585.1). Classification (GTDB taxonomy): domain Bacteria; phylum Bacillota; class Clostridia; order Lachnospirales; family Lachnospiraceae; genus Merdiplasma. The sequence continues at coordinate 56,202 of JAQVCW010000006.1, forward strand.
CGGAGATGGAAAAAGAAGAATTAAAAAACTACTTTCCGGAATTTACACCTTATGAAGAGAAGTGCAGATTTCAGGGATGTCTGCATCTGAGCGAGCCGGATTGTGCGGTGAAGCAGGCACTGGCAGAGAAAAAAATTCACTCTTCCCGTTACGACAATTATGTGATGCTGGAAGAAGAACTGAAAAATAAGAGGAGGTATTAATAAATGAACATATTATCACCATCGATTTTATCAGCAGATTTTAAGAACCTTGGAGACCAGATTGCACGGGCAGACAGGGCGGGGGCGCAGTACATCCATATTGATGTGATGGACGGCGCCTTTGTACCCACTATTACCTTTGGTATGCCGGTCATTTCCAGTATCCGCAAAACGACCGAAAAAGTATTTGATGTACATCTGATGGTTGAAAATCCGGATCGGTTCATTGACGATTTTGCAGCCTGCGGTGCGGATCTGATCACCGTACATGCGGAAGCCTGCACTCATCTTGACAGCACCCTTCAGCACATCAGGGACAAAGGACTGAAGGCAGGGGTTGCCCTGTGTCCGTCTACGCCGCTCTGCGCACTGGACTATGTGCTGAAAAAGGTGGATATGGTACTTTTAATGACTGTGAATCCGGGCTTCGGCGGCCAGAAATACATTCCGGAGATGACAGAAAAGATAGCGGAACTGAGAAAACGTCTTGATCTGCTGGGCTTGAATATAGATATCGAAGTGGACGGCGGTATCAATGCGTCCACCATTGAGGCGGTTTTAAAAGCGGGCGCAAATGTATGCGTTGCCGGTTCTGCGGTTTTCGGAGATGATATTGAAGGAAATGTGAAAAAACTGCTCCAGATCATGAAGAGATATGAGGAAAAGTAAGAACAGTAAGAACAGTAAGAACAGTAAGAACAGTAAGAACAAAAAGCCAGCCGGAAAACGGGCGGCTTTTTTGACAGATAAAAAACAGGCAGAACACCTGCAAAAGTGAGTATAAAATGAAAAGTGCGTTAATTATCAGCGGAGGCAGCATCGAAAGAGAGTTTGCGCTTCCGTATATGAAAAGAAAGAAATATGACTGCATCATTGCGGCAGACAGGGGACTTTTGTTTTTAAAGGAGAATCAGATCATGCCCTCTCATATCGTGGGGGATTTTGATTCCGCGGATGCTTCCTGGCTGGAAACATACCGGGAGAACCCGGAAGTGGAGATTCGGCGTTTTCATCCGGAAAAAGACTGGACAGACACGGAGATTGCAGTGGAGCTGGCTCTGGAATTATCCTGCAGCCAGATCGACATCCTGGGCGCTACCGGCAGCAGAATCGATCATGTCATCGGCAATATCCAGGTGCTTTCCCTGGCCCGCACTCATCAGGCGGACTGCTGTCTCGTTGACAGCCGCAACCGGATTTACCTGATCAATTCGGGCATTCAGCTTCAAAAAAACAAACAGCATGGGAACTACGTTTCTTTATTTGCCTACGGAGGGGATGTACAGGGACTTACTCTGAAAGGGTTCAAATATCCTCTGGATCATTTTACTCTGGGCACGGTAGGAACCAGGGGCGTCAGCAACGAAATTATAGAAGAAACGGCTTCGATCTCTTTTGATTCGGGACAACTGCTGGTAATTGAATCCAGAGATTAGCGGAGCCTGTCGGGTAACTTCCCGGTTGCAAGTTACAGTTCAGCCTTGAAATGAGGATGCTTTCCGGGCGGCTGCCCCAGGTATGCTGCATGTGCTGTTTCGAAAGCCAAGAGCATCTAAGGCTTCCACAAGGTGTTCCAAAAGCAGGAATTGGGAGCCATAACTCACCTTCGGTTCAAACAAATGACTCCCAATTCCTATGGAACATCTTGTGGAACCCAAGATGCTTAGGTTTTCTGCAAATGCACATGCAGCATACCTGGAGCAGCCGCCCGGAAGCTGTGCGTTAAGTAAAAGGCTGAACGGTAACGGGTACAATGCAAATTGTACAAAAACAACTTTCAATGTTTCTGAAACTGGACGGATTTGGACAGGAATATGTCATTCGCCTAAATCTAACAGAAAGCTTCTTTACCAAAACAAATGGATATTTGCCACTGAACTGGGTAACCGCCGTAAAGGTAAGGTCAAAACCAACGTATTTTACAAAGGTAAAAATAACGAAGCCTATTTATCACATGTCAAAGTATAGATTACCGCATCCAGAAAAGACATTTATGCGTGAGGCTTTCATCTCTCTGCTTGTTTCGGAGGTACGGAACGGAAAAAACTCTGTTCGCACCTTTGAGATAATAAAAGATACAGAATACAATATAGACACGACACAGATAATTCATGGATGCGAGTTGTAGCGGGTAGAATGAAAAGTGACTATCAATATTCAGCAGGGACGGTTTATAATAATTTCCCGTGACCTGACGTGTCAGAAAAACAAATTGGAGAAATAGAACAGCTTGCACAAGAAGTATTGAATGCACGAGATTGTCATATCGAAATCTTTTTCCCAAAACACAATGTAAGATATATCGCGATCACGGACGGTGTTGATAGCTTTATCCGGCAGGAAATGGACATCACACCTTTCAAAAATATCTTGAATGATATGTACAGCCGGAATATTTCCAAAAAGGTGCTGGCAGGGCGCATGAGACGTTCCAGACAGGGAAAATTCTGCGGAGGACAGCCACCATTGGGCTTAATGCGTGACCCGGAAGATAAGGGACCTCTGATTGTTGACCCGGAAACGGCGCCGGTTATCCGCAAAATCTATGACCTTGCGCTGGATGGCTGGGGGTGTATGCGTATCGGCAAGCAGCTTATGGAGGATAAAGTCCCGATTACAAGGGTGAAAGCCAATACAGAGTTTGATACAAATTACTATTCGTGGAGTGCATCCAGAATCAGCCATATTCTGCGCAATCCGTTTTACAAAGGCGCACATCTGGTCTGCCGGACGCATCAGAAAGGTATCCGCTCCGGTACAGTAGACTTCATTCCCCGTGAGGATTGGGAAGTGCTGGAAAACTGCCATGAAGCGATTGTCACTGTTGCGGAATGGGAACAGGTGCAGGAAAACATTGACCGCAGACCACCTATCATGCAGGGAAATGCCTGCACCAGCCATAAGATTGAATAGCACATAAAACGCCCCCAACACTTCCAACAACATCATCTGTCTTTCCAATTACCAATATCATTGCAACAATAGATATCGGTAACAATATCAGACCACAAATATACCATATCTTTCCACAATACTTATGTGCGAACAACCATGTATTTTCATTCTTCATAGACATAGATGTTCTATATCCAAAAACATTATTTATATTTTGAGGTGCTTTCTTCAGAAAATATCTTCCAAAACCAATCATCGTACATGGAATAAGTAAATCCATAATCACCATAAAAATCCAAAAAGCCATAATATTTAACTCCTCTGCAAAGCAAATTTTTTCATGGCCCACTCCTTCGTCAACTGACATTTATTCATTAAAAACGAAATTATAAATCTCGCTCACAATGCTTTCCTTTTCTTTATCAGATGTAATACTAATTTCATTTAAAACATCAGAAAAGTCCTTTTCTCGCCACCATCTACGCATTTCATCCTCGCCAAAATCATTATAGTTAACCTTTGTTTGATGACGTTTCAATGTCTCCTCAAATGGCAAGTCAAAATAGTATGCATATACTCTTGTATCATATAATTGAACAGCCAATTCAAATAATGACCTATACCAGTCCGCATACATAATTCCTTCCAAAATGACTATCTCACTGTGTTCCTTGCCATATATTAGAAGCTCCTTCATAAGTGGTACTGCTAATGTGTTTTCTCCATCTTTAACTCTCAACATCTCTCGTCTAATCATATCTTGTGAGATAAGCATTGTATTTCTTCCGAATCTCTTTTGCAATTCTTTAGCTATAGTAGTTTTTCCACTACCAGAATTCCCTCTAAGTATAATCAGTTTTTGCATATTATTACTCCTTGCAAATTCAAATTGTAACGTACCTATCCATTCCCATTTTACCATGCAGTACTACTTATCACAATGAAAATGTGTTGTTCTGCATGAGAGAAAATTGAATTCACCGCTTGACATTATGGCAAAGAACTTATGTCACAGGACGAAATCGCCGTTATGGACGGCGGCAAATGTATCTTGCAGCTACGTGGTGTGCACCCGTTCTTCTCTGAGAAGTACGACATTACCCGCCACCCGCAGTATAAATATTTATCGGATAGCGACAAGAAAAACGCTTTTGACATGGAACGTCATTTAAGATGCCGCCCCGAAATCGTTGTTGTCCGGCAAATTAGAAGCCCCGACTCTATGCGATTTAGGTGGTCTTGAATTAACAGCTTGACTTGCATCTCAAAAAGAAGAAAACGAACTATGCTCAATGAGTAAAGACGAAGTGCGAGTACTGATACATCTCAAAATGACATTAACCATAAAAGAAGCTGCGGAATATAGCAATATTGGAATAAACAAGATTGACTATATGTTAAAGCAGCCTAATTGCCCGTTTGTTTTGTATGTTGGTACGCGAAAGTTGGTAAAGCGTCGAGAGTTTGAAGAATACATTCATCGAGAGCTTATCATATAAACCACCTAACTACGGCAGTAATTGTCGGATTTATGATTGATAAAATGGGTTCTGTATGCTATAATCTATAGTTGCGTTGGACTCTTTTTTGAGATACGAAAGGAGTCCGAATATATAGGAAAAAATCTAAAGGGCAAAGAGTGCGGCAAAGGCATTTATACAAATTGTGAGATGAAGCCGGTATCAAACGCTTTTGTATGCATGCACTACGGCATACCTACGCCACACGTGCGATTGAGCGCGGCGTACAGCCTAAAGTATTGCAACAGCTATTAGGACACGCAAGCATTAAAACAACAATGGACAGATATGTTCATGTAACAGATGAATCACTGGTAAATGCAATACGCCAATTTCAACAGAATACGCCGCCAGTTGCAAAAAAAGGGCGTAAAAAGGGCGTACAAGAAATTTAACGAAAGGCAGAAACCATTGTAAATCAAGGATTTCTGGACAGGTATATAAGAAAATGAAATTAGGAATCGTTGGTCTGCCGAATGTTGGCAAAAGTACATTATTTAATTCTTTAACGAAGGCAGGCGCTGAGTCGGCGAACTATCCGTTCTGCACGATTGATCCCAATGTGGGTGTGGTGGCAGTGCCGGATGAACGGCTGAAATTGCTGGCGGATCTGTATCATTCCGCAAAGGTCACTCCGGCAGTGATTGAGTTCGTGGATATTGCAGGGCTGGTAAAGGGTGCATCCAAAGGAGAAGGCCTTGGCAATCAGTTCCTGGCAAACATCCGCGAAGTGGATGCGATCGTGCATGTGGTCCGATGCTTTGAAGACAGCAATGTCATCCATGTAGACGGCAGTGTGGATCCGGTGAGAGATATTGAGACGATTAATCTGGAATTGATTTTTTCCGATCTGGAGATTCTGGAACGAAGAATTTCAAAGACGGCCAAGGGCGCGAAAAATGATAAAACCCAGGCAAAAGAACTGGAGCTGTTAAATAAGATCAAAGAGCATCTGGAATCAGAAAAGCTGGCTATCACCTTCCAGACAGAGGATGAAGAAGAACAGGAATGGCTGGCCTCCTATAATCTGCTCACCTACAAGCCGGTGATTTTTGCGGCAAATGTGGCTGAGGATGATCTGGCAGATGACGGAGCATCCAATCGCTGTGTGCAGGAAGTGCGGGAGTTCGCCAGGGAAAACAGAAGCGAGGTCTTTGTGGTATGCGCACAGATTGAAGAAGAGATTTCAGAGCTGGAAGAGGAAGAAAAGGCCATGTTCCTGGAGGATCTGGGCTTGAAGGAATCCGGCCTTGAGAAGCTGATCAAAGCCAGCTACAGTCTTCTGGGCCTGCTCAGCTACCTGACTGCCGGTGAGACGGAGACCAGAGCCTGGACCATTACAAAAGGAATGAAAGCACCTCAGGCAGCAGGGAAAATTCACTCTGACTTTGAGAGAGGTTTTATCCGGGCAGAGGTAGTGAACTATCAGAATCTGCTGGACTGCGGTTCTTTGGCTGCAGCGAAGGAAAAGGGTCTGGTGGGCCTGGAAGGAAAGGATTACGTGGTGCAAGACGGCGATGTGATTCTGTTCCGCTTTAATGTCTGATGAATTAAAAAGGGAAAGGAACGGCTTATGACCACATCTATCAGTTTTCCAAATCTTGGCCTGTATTTTTCCAATGTAGGAAAGAACATCTCCATCTTTGGATTTGAAATAGCCTATTATGGAATTGTGCTCGCGATTGCGATGGTGACAGGAATATGTCTGGCAATGTGGGCTGCAAAAAAAACAGGGCAGAATCCGGACAGCTATTTTGATTTTGCCATGATTGCGATTGTGGTTTCACTGATCTGCGCCAGATTGTATTATGTGATTTTTTCCTGGGATTATTATGGACAGCATCCCCTGGAGATACTGAATTTCAGGGAAGGCGGGCTGGCGATTTACGGAGGCGTGATTGGCGGTGTGCTGACCTGCTTTATCTATTCCAAAGTAAAAAAAATGCGGTTTGGCCAGGTTCTGGATACGGCCTGTCTCGGACTGATCTGGGGGCAGTGTCTGGGCCGCTGGGGAAATTTCTTTAACAGAGAAGCATTTGGCGGCTATACGGACAATCTTCTGGCGATGCGTCTTCCGGTGGATGCGGTCCGTTCCGGAGAACTGACTTCGGGCATGCTGGAGAATGCGATAGAGCTGGATGGAATTCAGTATATCCAGGTGCATCCCACGTTTCTATATGAATCACTCTGGAATCTGGGCGTATTGGTGGTGCTGCTGATCATTACTCTGAAGCTGAAGAAAAAATTTCATGGAGAAATTTTTCTGTTCTATGGCCTCCTCTATGGACTGGGCCGCTTCTGGATCGAAGGACTGCGGACGGATCAGCTTCTGCTTCCGGTTATAAAGCTTCCGGTATCACAGGTGCTGTCGGCACTGCTGGTAGTGGGATGTCTGATTGGGATACTGGTTTTGAGACGAAGAGGCACTGTATTGGAGGATCATACGGCGGAAAGATACGATAAGGGGGAATAAGCATGGCGGCAACAGATATCGGGATTGACCTTGGCACCTCCAGCATACTGGTATATGTCAGAGGCAAGGGCGTTGTATTAAAAGAACCGTCTATTGTAGCATATGACAGGGATAACGAAAAGATAAAAGCAATCGGAGAAGAAGCCAGGCTGATGCTGGGGCGGACGCCGGGAAATATCGTGGCAGTCAGACCGATGAAAAATGGCGTTATTTCTGATTATGCCGTGACGGAGCAGATGCTGCGTTATTTTATTCAAAAAGCGGTGGGAAAGCTTTCCTTCCGTAAACCAAGAGTCAGCATCTGCGTGCCCACCAGTGTTACTGAGGTGGAGAAAAAGGCAGTGGAGGATGCGACTTATCAGGCGGGAGCCCGGGAAGTGCACATTGTGGAGCAGCCCATCGCAGCGGCCATCGGAGCGGAAATCGATATTTCCAGGCCCAGCGGAAATATGGTGGTGGATATCGGAGGCGGCACCTGCAATGTGGCGGTGATCTCGCTGGATGGCATTGTGGTGAGCAATTCCATTAAAATCGGAGGAGACGATTTTGACGATGCTATCGTAAAGTATGTCCGCACGAAGTATGGCATGATGATCAGTGAGCAGGCGGCAGAAGAGATTAAGATTGCCATCGGTACGGCATTTGAACGCCCGGAGCAGAAGGTGATGGAAGTCAAGGGGCGCGATCTGGTAAATGGTCTGCCAAAGACCGCAAATGTGACCTCTGAGGATACCCGGGATGCCCTGAAGGATGTGGTGGCGCAGATTGTGGATGCAGTACATAATGTCCTGGAGCGGACGCCTCCGGAGCTGGCGGCAGATGTGGTGGACCGGGGGATTGTTCTGGTGGGCGGAGGCGCCCTGCTGGATGGCCTGGAGGAGCTGATCGAGGCGAAGACCGGGGTAAATACCATGACAGCAGAGGATCCCATGACAGCGGTGGCGATCGGAACCGGAAGGTATGCGGAACTGACCGACGCCAGACTGCGGATGGAAGAGGAAGAATAAACACTGTGAGTCCGGCTGCCGGACTCACGGCTGTGACAAGAAGAATAAATAACGATGGAGCACTGCCGAATGGAGACGATAGAAGGTTACGTGGAACATATTGTCTATCGGAATGAGGACAATGGATATACAGTTATGAATATGGTGTCAGAAGGGGAGGAGATCACGTGTGTTGGGATTCTCCCTTTTGTGTCAGAAGGAGAGCTGGTGGAAGCGGGCGGCCGCTATACGGAGCATTCCACCTACGGGGAACAGTTTCAGATTGAGACCTATGAGATAAAGGCACCGGAGGATGCGCTGGCGATGGAACGCTATCTGGGTTCTGGCGCCATCAAAGGCGTGGGAGGCGCATTGGCGGCCCGAATCGTCCGCCGCTTCAGGGAAGACACCTTCCGGATCATTGAAATGGAGCCGGAGCGGCTGTCGGAGATTAAGGGCATCAGTGAAAAAAAGGCCAGGGAAATCGCCCAGCAGGTAGAGGAAAAAAAGGATATGCGGGAGGCGATGATATTCCTGCAGAAGTATGGTATTTCTACCGCATTATCAGTGAAGATATATCAGAAATACGGAGCCGGGATCTATAGCGTAATGCAGGAAAATCCTTACCGCATGGCGGATGATATCGCAGGGGTAGGCTTTCGGATTGCGGATGAGATTGCCAGGAAGGCAGGCATCCATACCGATTCCGATTTCCGTATTAAGAGCGGCATTTTTTATACTCTGCAGCAGGCATCTGCAGATGGACACATCTATCTTCCAAGAAAAAATCTGCTGCAGCAGACAACGGAGCTGCTGGGAGTGAATCTGGACAGTCTGGATCAGCATTTGATGGATATGGCGGTGGATAAGAAGATTGCCATAAAAGAGGAAGAGGGAGAAGTGCGTGTCTATGCTTCTTCTTATTATTATCTGGAGCTGAACACGGCCAAAATGCTGCATGATCTGAATATTCACGGAGAAATAGACGAAGAGAAGGTTCTGAAAAAAATTCAGGGCATCGAAAAGGAAAATGATACCGTTCTGGATGAAAAGCAGCGGCAGGCGATTATTGAAACAGTGCGGTGCGGTGTGACCGTAATTACCGGCGGACCCGGTACCGGAAAGACGACCACCATTAATACGATTATCAGTTATTTTGAAACGGAAGGTCTGGAAATAGCTCTGGCGGCACCTACCGGACGGGCGGCAAAGAGAATGACAGAGGCGACCGGATACGAAGCCAGGACCATTCACCGGCTGCTGGAGGTGGCAGGCGGTCCGGATGGAGGCAGCGGAGGCTTTGGCCGCAATGCACAAAATCCCCTGGAGGCGGATGTGATCATAGTGGATGAAATGTCCATGGTGGATATCCATCTTTTCTATGCCCTCCTTTCGGCGATCCCGGTGGGAACCAGACTGGTTCTGGTAGGGGATGTAAATCAGCTTCCGTCGGTGGGACCCGGGTGTGTGCTGAAGGATATTATTGAATCTGATCAGTGCCAGACCGTATGTCTGACCAGAATTTTCCGCCAGGCGACCACCAGTGACATTGTGGTAAATGCCCACAAGATCAATCGGGGAGAGCACATGGTGCTGGACAATAAGAGCAGCGATTTCTTCTTTCTGAAACGGAACGATGCCAATGTCATTATCAGCATCGTGATTCAACTGGTGCGGGAAAAGATGCCAAAATATGTGAATGCAGAACAGAGCGAAATTCAGGTGCTCACGCCCATGAAGAAGGGGCTGCTGGGGGTAGAGCGGCTGAACCGCATCCTTCAGGAATATCTAAATCCCACGGATGGCAGAAAAAAGGAGCATTCCAGAGGCGAAACCTTATTCCGGGAGGGGGATAAGGTGATGCAGATCAAGAACAATTATCAGATTGAATGGGAGGTCCGGGGCCGGCACGGTATGCCGGTGGACCGGGGAACTGGTGTGTTTAACGGAGATATGGGCATTATCCGGGAAATCAACGAATATACAGAAAAGGTGGAAGTAGAATTCGATGAACAGCGGCGTGTCCAGTACCCCTTTACCGGACTGGAGGAGCTGGAGCTGGCCTACGCGGTGACTATACACAAATCCCAGGGCAGCGAATACCCCGCAGTGGTGATACCGCTTTTGAGCGGACCGCGGATGCTGATGAACCGCAATCTTTTGTATACTGCGGTGACCAGAGCGAAAAGCTGCGTGACGCTGGTGGGAGATCCGGAGACATTTTATCAGATGATTGATAATACGATGGAGCAGAAGCGGTACAGCAGCCTGGCATTGAGAATAAAAGAACTGGGCTGATGTTCTAGGATTGTATCAAGTTTTCAAGGAAAGCAGGGCGGAAAATGGGAAGAGGGAAGGGGCGGAAAGGGTACATTTTTGAGATCGGAGAGAGCTTGTTAGAGCTTCTGTATCCGAAACGGTGTCCGATCTGTGAGAAAATACTGGGAAGGAAAGAGGGCAGGGTCTGTGACGGCTGCAGGAAGAAGCTGCCTTATATCCGGGAACCCAGGTGCATGAGCTGCGGAAAGGTATTGAAGCGGGAAGAGCAGGAATACTGCCAGAGCTGTGAAAAGGGGCTGCATTCTTTTGATCAGGGGATTTCCACTTTTTTATATGAAAAGAAGCTGCGGCATTCGATTCACCGGATGAAATTTCAGAACCGGAGGGAATATCTGGATTTTTATGCGGAGGAGATGGTGAGGGAAAGCCGAAGATATCTGTTGGCATGGAAGCCGGATGTGCTGATCCCGATTCCGATGTACCGGCGAAAGGAAAAAGCGAGGGGATATAATCAGAGCAGACTGCTGGCGGAGAAGTTCGGCCGGCTGACAGGTATTGAGGTGGACTGCAAAAGTGTGATCCGGTGCCGCGAGACACTTCCCCAGAAAGAGCTTACTGCACAGGAACGAAAGAAGAACTTGAAAGGGGCATTTCAGATCACGGCACCCGAGCGGATCAAAAAAAGGATTCTTCTGATTGATGACATTTATACCACCGGCGCCACCGTGGATGCAGTCAGCAGCCTGCTGAAAAAGCACGGAGCGGGCCCGGTTTATTTTCTTACCATATGCAGCGGAAATGGAAAATAAACGGTATGCATCACCTGGCAATTATGATATAATGAGTGTTAGAGAGCCAACACGCTTGCGTGATTGGCGAACGGCGAATGACGATCATGAAGCGGTTTTCTTCATGATATAATAGGTGCAAAGCGCATGCAGAAAACGCAAAAAGCGCGTTTGCGCTTTGCGTGGGTAATTGCCCAAAAGCAGGACAATTACATGATATAATAACAGCAAAGCGCATGAGCCAACACGCTTGGAAAGAAGAGCAAAGGAAGTGGATGGAATGGCAGACCAGAACAGGATCCGGCTGATGAGCCAACTGGCAATTCTGGAAAAACATGATGGAAAAGATCTGGAACGTTTTCAGAAAAGCTTTCGAAGTGATTATGTTGGAATTCCCATGTTAAAAAATGCACTTCGCATCACGGCTGTTTTTCTGTTGCTGCTGTTGATCTGGGGAAGCGGCAGGATAGAGTGGCTTCTGGATGTGATTGCTCAGGGACAGAGCGCTCTTCTGCTGACAGGAGTATTGGCAGCTTATGCTACGCTGCTGCTGGTGACTCTGATGATTACGTTCCTGGCGGCATCGGCCAGTTATTTTCGGGTGAGACAGAAGGCGGAGGCATATCAGGCACTGCTGCAGGAGCTGATGACTGAGAACATGGAGGGAAATGATGAGAGCGTGTAGACAGATAAAAAACAGGCTGATCCATTTTTATTCCGGATATGATTCTTATTTAACAGCGGCATTGAAATTTTTCGCTGCGTTTGCGGTTTTATTTTATCTGTCGGTATCCATGGGGTATCTGACAGTTCTAAATCAAATACTGATTATTTTTATTGTGGCAGCATGCTGTTCTTTTCTGCCGGGAAATGCACTGATCCTGGCGGGGACGGTATTTCTGGAAGGTCATTTTTACGGATATTCTCTGAGTACGGCCATCTGCGGAGGAATTTTGCTCCTTATCCTGCTGCTGCTTTATTTCTGCTTTCTGCCCGGACAGAGCTATGTGGTGGTTCTGACTGCACTGGCGCTGGCCTTACACATACCTTGTATGGTGCCGGTAGTATGCGGACTGATGCTGGGAGCCGGAGCATTTGCCGGGATTGCCATGGGAACCGGAGTTTATTTTCTGGCCTATGGTCTGTGTCTGAAGCCGGCGGTTCAGGAGGGACTTGGAGAGGCCATGCTGAACCATATCCTGCAGAGCTTTCAGCAGGTGCTGGTGAATCAGGATATGTTTCTGGCTCTGGTGATCCTGGCGGCAGCTTTTTTCGTTGTTTATCTCATACGGCGCCTGCCGGTGAACTATAGCTGGCATACTGCGATTGTTTCCGGTATTGTTGTCTATCTGCTGCTCTCTGTGATGGGACCGCTTTTGCTGGGAACAAAGCTGAATATCGGCCTGCTGGCACTGGACGTGCTGATTGGGGCGGGAACGGGACTGATCCTTTTGTTTTTCTGCTTTTCGCTGGATTATGGGCGGACCGAATATCTGCAGTTTGAAGATGATGAGTATTATTATTATGTAAAAGCAATCCCGAAAATGGAAATGGATGAGACGGACAGCTTGGCAAAAAAGGAGACCATAAAAAATGAATAAGATTTTAAACTGGCTTAAGGGCTTTCTTCCATGGTTTAAACTTCCTTCTATTTCTATTACAATTACAGATATTCTGGAAATTATTATTTTAGCATTTCTTGTTTACAAGCTGCTGCTGTGGATTAAGAACACAAGAGCCTGGACACTGCTGAAAGGTATCCTGACCATTGTATTCTGCGTCTGCATTATTTATCTGCTGCAGATGGATACCCTGATTTATATTGTGAATAAGGGTCTCAGCATTGCAATTATCACAGCGGTTGTTGTATTTCAGCCGGAGCTGAGAAAGGTTTTGGAGCAGCTTGGAGAGAAAAAATTCATTTCGAGTCTTCTGCCGCTGGATAATGTCCGGTCGGTACAGCAGTTGTTCAGCGATAAGACAGTGAATGAGCTGGTGAAAGCCACGGTGGAGATGGCAAAGGTAAAGACAGGAGCGCTGATTGTAATTGAACAGAAGGAAACGCTGGAAGAATATGAAAGAACCGGAATTAAACTGGATGCACTTCTCACCAGCCAGCTTCTGATCAATATTTTTGAACATAATACACCGCTGCATGACGGAGCCATTGTGGTTCGCGGTGACCGGGTGACGGCGGCTACCTGCTATCTGCCGCTGTCAGATAATATGAAGCTGAGCAAGGCGCTTGGAACCAGACACAGAGCGGGAGTGGGCATCAGTGAGGTGACGGATTCCCTGACCGTTATTGTCTCAGAGGAGACGGGCTATATTTCCGTCGCATACAGAGGAGAGCTCCAGCGGAATATCAGTGGAGAAGAATTGAAAGAACGGCTGATTGTTCTTCAGAACAAGTCGATTATTTCCAGAAAATTTAAAATATGGAAAGGATGGACGAAAAATGAAGAATAATATAAAACGTAGACTTGGCAGTAATCTGGGACTGAAAGCACTTGCTCTTCTGGTTTCCTTTCTGATCTGGATGGTGGTGACCAACAGCAACAATCCATCGAGGACGATACTGTTTAACAATGTGCCGATTACCATTGTGAATCAGGACAGCATCGCTGATATTGGAAAGGTAGTGGAGCTGGCGGGAAAAGGGACGGTCACTCTGAAGGTGACAGAGCGCAGAACCGTGCTGGATCGGCTGGCGAAGAACGGATCCGATTTTTACGTGGAAGCCGATATGGAAAACATCAATGATATGAATACGGTGCCGCTGACAGTGACCTGCAGCAATCAGTCCGTGACCTGGGATGAAATCAACATTTCTCCTGCTTCTTTGAAGGTGACGCTGGAGGATAAAGTAGAGCAGGCATTTGTGATTTCCCCTTCAACCTCAGGCAGTCCTGCCAGTGGATTTGAAGTGGGCAGGATGGAAGTCAAGGAAGGCAAAAATATATATATTGCCGGTCCGAAAAGTGTAATGCAGATTATCAATCAGGTGGTAGCTCCCGTGAATGTGGCCGGGCTGAGTTCAGATACAACGGTGCCGTCAACACTGAAGATTATTGATAAAAACGGAGAAGAGCTCTCAGACAGTAAGATGAGCACTCTGGAGATCAAAGACAGCGAAGGCATGGTATTGAATGAACGCGCGGTTCAGGTGGCGGTCACCATGTGGAAACAGCAGACCGATATTCCTATTTTTGTGGAAACTACCGGAACACCGGCCTTTGGATACCGGGTGGCAAATATCAGTACCATACCGGTCACCATCAGCCTGGCGGGTACAGATGAAGCACTGGCGGCGCTGGATGGGAAGTTCGTACTGAATGAGAAGGTATCGGTAGCAGGGGCATCTCAGAATATCACGCAGGATATTGATATTACCTCTATGATGGCTGAACTGCCGAACCTGAAGCTGATTACAGACGGAGATCCCAATATTTCAGTGGAGATACAGATTGAAAAGACAGGAGATGTGACACTGAGTCTTCCGATATCCAATATTGAGCTGTTGAATAAGCCACAGGGCATGGATCTGGTGTTTACCCCGGCGGATAAGATTTCTATTGGCATTCATTCCCAGAGCGGGGACAGCGCCAGTATTGCAGCGGCGGACATCAAGGCCAGCATTGATCTGGCAGCCTGCCAGGAGGAAGGAAATCATGAACTTCCGGTGACGGTAGTGCTTCCGGATGGATATGAACTGGTATCAGATGTGACGATTGTAGTAAATTCGAAAAAGCAGGCAGAAGAGGTAACCGATACAGAAACGGAGTGAGGCAGCATGGTGAAGCAAAGTCTTCGAATCGGAAATCAAAGCGGTCTTCATTTGAGACCGGCTGGTCAGTTGTGTCAGAAAGCGCTGGAGTATCAGAGCATAGTCCATATGGTGATAGGGGAAAAGGACTACAATCTGAAAAGCGTATTGAGCGTACTCAGCGCTCAGGTAACTTGCCCCACGGATATAGAGCTGGTGTGCAGCGGGGCGGATGAAGAAAAAGCGCTGAAGGAGATAGGGCTGTTTCTGGCAGAAGAAAAATAAGGGGGGACGGTTCTCTGACGAGGGGGACGAAAAGGGGGGACGGTTCTCTGATTTTCAGAGAACCGTCCCCCCCCCCTTTTCGCCCCCCTCGTCGGAGAACCGTCCCCCTTTACAAATTCGGATCGGTAGGATCGTAGTTCTGCGACAGCGGTATTTTTTTCACATACGGTTTGCCCAGCGGATCATTTGCGCTGGTGCCGTCGAAAATGGTTACCCTTGTTCCAATCGGACAATTGTCGTAGATGTACTTTGCACTGATTACATTCAGACGGATGCAGCCATGGGATGCTGCGGAACCAAGCTTATTGTAAGCAGATGCAGGCAGAGAATATGGATCGCGGTAACGGTTGCAGGGAACAGAGTGGAATAAAATATTCCAGGTTATGTGTTCACAGTACTGTCCCCAGGACGGGCCGTTCAGTTCGTGCCAGCGAAGCTTATCCTGAATGGAGAAGGTTCCCAGCGGAGTGGCGCCATACAGACCCACAGAACAGGTCAGTGCCTTGACTGGTGTGGTGCCGCGATAGATGGTAACTACGTTGGTTACCCGGTTTACTTTAATGGACCATGCTCCGGTAGGTTCTACTACATAGGCGCCGGAAGTGCCGAAGTCATAGGTCTTTCCGTCAATCGTATGTTTGCCGGTGTACATCTTGCCGGTTTTGGTATCCAGATAGTATTTGGAGGTCCCGATGGTCAGCCAGCCGGTCTGCATCACTCCGGCGGAGCTGAAGTAATATTTGGAGCCGCCTTTTGACATCCAGCCGGTAACTGCCTTGCCATATCTGGAAGATACCTTGCTGAAATAATACTTCTTGCCGCTGAAGGTCTGCCAGCCGGTAACGACTGCGCCGGTCTTTGCGCTGAAGTAATATTTTGAACCACTGATCGTAACCAGTCCGGTCTGGCGTATTCCCTTGGTGTTGCTGTAATACTTTTTGCCGTTGACGGTGAACCATCCGGTCTGGAGACGTCCTCTTTCGTTAAAGTAATAGGTCTTGCCGTTCAGGGTTTTCCAGCCGATGGTCTTGACACCGTTGCTGGAAGGATCCAGATAGTAGGTGTATTTTTTCAGCTTCAGCCATTTGGTGATGCGGATACCGCTGCTATTCAGATAATAATATTTTCCCTTTACCTTCAGCCAGCCGGTGATACGTGCACGGGTTTTTGTGCTGAAGTAGTAGACCTTTTTATCAATGGTCTGCCATTTGCTTAACAGAATGCCGTCTTTTCCGGGATAATAGTATTTTCCGCTCTTCTTTACCCAGCGGGAGGTATAGACTCTGCCGCTTTTACTGGAATAGAAGTAATAGTAATTGCCGGAACCGGCCGGCATTTCCTTTATGCCAGAATAGCCGGTGCATTTTTTGCCGGTGGCATTATCATACAGATAGGATTTTCCTGAAATTACTCTAACAGAGACACCGCTCTTTGGAATTTCAGTTCCAGTCCCGGATTCTGGTTCCTCCGCCGCCAGGACGACTAACCCCATGGACAAGGCCATGCACAGTATCAGAAAAACTGCACAGACCAATTTGCGAACTCGCATTTTATACTCCTCCTTTTTATGCCTGTAATGCCTCTGAATGAGACATTGCTCCCGCAGACACGCCGTTTTTAGATGCCTGCTTTTGTGATAGATATCTTTATTATAGCAGAAGGCACAGAGTTGCACAATGTAAGAATTGACTGTTTTTTCCTGTCTTTCCTGCTCCTTACGGTTGCCAATTAACGAGAAGTGTTCTATAATGGAAAAGATTAAGGGATAAGGGGTTAAAAATAACAATGAGAAGAGAACGATATAAAAGACTAATCATGTTTTTTGCCTCCGTGCTGGTAATTGGACTGCAGACATTTAATTTTGCATACGTCTGGTTTACACAATACAATTTTAAAAAGATAATAGGCTCTTTATACTGGCGTCGGGGAAACTGGGCGCTGATTGTGCTGTATGCACTGACTGTATTTGTGATGTCCAAATTATTCGGAGCATTAAAGGTAGGCTATATGCGGGTTCTGGATGTGATTATCTCCCAGATATTATCCGTACTCTGCAGCAATATAGTTGCTTATATCCAGTTGGCGCTGATCGGCCGCTGGAAATTTACGCAGTATGTGGAGCCGATGCTCTGGCTGACGGCGGTGAATCTGGCTGCCGTGATTCTGTGGGTGGTGTTTGTGCGGCTGGTATATGCTTATATCTATCCGCCAAAGCAGGTGATCATGATCTATGACAGCAAGAATCCGGAAAGGCTGCTGAAGAAGATTTCTTCCAGAGCGGATAAGTATATTATCAGCGAGGCGGTTTCTTTTAGCAGGGGAATGGCCTATATAGAGGAACGGATTTCCAATTATCAGGGGGTGATCATAGGAGATATGCCGTCTCATGAGCGGAATCTCCTGCTGAAATACTGCTTTGAGAAGAATATACGGTGTTACTGTTCACCGAAGGTATCCGACATTATGATTATGAGTGCGGAAAAGATCCACATGTTTGACACTCCTCTTCTGCTATTCCGCAACCGTGGTCTGACCGTGGAACAGCAGGGGACAAAAAGGCTGTTTGACCTGATCTGTTCCCTTCTGGGACTGCTGCTGCTGTCTCCGCTGCTGCTGCTGATCGCGCTGCTGATCAAAGTATATGACGGCGGTCCTGTTTTTTACCGGCAGGAGAGGCTTACCAAGGATGGAAAGGTCTTTATGGTATACAAATTCCGCAGCATGAGTGTTGATTCTGAAAAGAACGGTGCGCGTCTGGCGATGAAAAATGATAATCGCGTGACCCCGATAGGAAGAGTGCTGAGAAATATTCATTTCGATGAACTGCCCCAGTTGTTCAATATTCTGCAGGGGGATATGTCTCTGGTGGGACCGAGACCGGAGCGGCCGGAGATTGCGGCGGAATATGCCAGGGAGATACCGGAATTTACCTATCGGCTGAAGGTGAAGGCAGGACTGACCGGGTACGCACAGGTATACGGAAAGTACAACACGACACCGTATGATAAGCTGAAGCTGGATTTGACTTATATAGAGAATTATTCGTTCTTCCTGGATATTCAGTTGATTGCGACTACGGTCAAGATTTTGTTTCAGAAAGAAAATACGGAGGGCGTAGAGCAGTGGCAGGTGACAGCAGCGACAAAAGAAGAGCAAAAAGAAAAACCGGAGGATCTGGATTGACAGAACCTCTGGTTTCTGTCGTAATACCGGTGCATAACGGGGCAGCTACCATCGGACCGGCATTGGATTCGGTGATAAAACAGGAGGTTTCTCTGGAGGTGATTCTGGTAGATGATGCATCCACGGACGGATTGGAGGAAGTATTGGAATCTTACCGGTCCCGGCTGTGCCTGCGCATCTGCCGCAACGAAGTGAACCAGGGAGCGGCAGCCAGCAGGAACCGGGGAGTCAGAAAAGCCCGGGGCAGGTACGTGGCATTTCTGGATGCGGACGATTACTGGGCACCGGAAAAGCTGACCAGACAACTGAAGGTAATGGAACGGGAGGGCTGTGTGCTCTGTTCCACCGGCCGGGAGCTGATGACACCCCAGGGAGAGCTGACCGGACACCGGATCGGAGTCCGGGAGCAGATCACTTACCGGGCTCTGCTCCGCCACAACTGCATCAACTGCTCCTCCGTGCTCCTTCTGGCTTCCGTAGCCAGAGAATTTCCCATGGAGCACGAAGACAGCCACGAAGATTACATCACCTGGCTGAAAATACTGCAAAAATACGGCCGGGCAGCAGGCATCGATGCCCCCCTGCTCAAGTACCGTCTTTCCAGCAGAGGAAAATCCGGCAGCAAGCTGAAATCAGCATCCATGACTTTCAAGGTCTATCGCTACATGGGCTTTGGCCTGCCAAAATCAATCCTCTGTTTTGCCAGCTACGCCATTCACGGAACTGCAAAGTACCTGTGGGCGCGGGTAAAAACGTAGATGTTTTTGGTCAGGACATTTCCTATTGCCCTTTTACAATTAATTTGTTAGAATGGTAGAATTGATTTATAATTTATAATACCCAAGGTTTAGAGCGTAATTACAGGAGCGATTTATGACAGAAAAAATACTTTCCCTGCCAACGGAACTATATCATAACCGAAAGCTGATTATGAAGCTGGCGAAAAATGACTTTAAAACAAAATATGCAGGATCCTATCTGGGGATCATCTGGGCCTTTGTCCAGCCGGTAGTTACCGTGCTGATCTACTGGTTTGTATTCTCCACCGTGCGGCCGGGGTCAGGGCGGGAGGTTCCCTTTGTGCTGTGGCTGATTGCCGGGCTGGTACCCTGGTTCTTCTTCCAGGATGGACTGAACAACGGAACCAATGCATTGCTGGAATACAGCTATCTGGTGAAAAAGGTGGTATTCAAGATCAGCATTCTTCCTATTGTAAAGCTGATTTCAGCCATGTTTGTGCATCTGTTTTTTGTGGGAGTGGTGCTGTTTCTCTATCTTGTAATGGGATATTTTCCGGGGATCAGTGTGATACAGGTGATTTATTATTCTTTCAGCATGTTTATACTGGTGCTGGGGGTATCCTATCTGACCAGCGCAGTGGTCATTTTTTTCCGTGATCTGTCCCAGATGATCAATATCTGCCTGCAGGTAGGGGTGTGGATGACTCCGATCATGTGGAGTTTTGATGATTTTCATTTTAACAATATACTGGTTACTATTTTCAAATTGAATCCCATGTACTACATTGTAGAAGGCTACCGGGATGCCCTGATCACGGGGCGCTGGTTCTGGGAGCGTCCGCTGCAGACGCTTTATTACTGGGTATTTACTGCCTGTGTATTTATGCTGGGCGCGAAAATATTTAAAAAACTGAAGGTACATTTTGCGGATGTGCTGTAAAAAATACGGTGCAGAAACGCAAAATCAGATAAAAAAATGAAGACAGAAAGCGAAAACAAAGATGCAGGAAACAGCAATCAAGGTGGAAAATATCACGAAAATATATAAGCTGTATAACAGGCCCAGGGATCGTTTTATGGAGTCGATGGGACTGGCCAGAGGAAAGGCACTTTCCAGGGATCACTATGCGCTCCGGGATGTGAGCTTTGAAGTAAAAAAAGGGGAGACCATCGGAATTATCGGAACCAATGGCTCCGGTAAATCCACACTTTTGAAAATAATCACCGGTGTATTGAACCCAAGCCAGGGCCGGATGGATGTAAACGGCAGAATCTCAGCACTGCTGGAGCTGGGGGCCGGTTTTAATATGGAATACACCGGTATTGAAAATATCTATCTGAACGGCACCATGATCGGATTTTCAGAGGAAGAGATTGATGAAAAACTGCAGGATATCCTGGATTTTGCGGATATCGGTGATTTCGTCAATCAGCCCGTGAAGACCTATTCCAGCGGTATGTTTGTCCGTCTGGCGTTTGCGGTAGCTATCAATATAGATCCGGAAATTCTGATCGTAGATGAGGCCCTTTCCGTAGGAGATGTTTTTTTTCAGTCCAAATGCTACCGGAAATTCGAGGAGTTCAAACAGATGGGCAAGACCATTCTTCTGGTCAGCCATGACCTGAGCAGCATCAGCAAATACTGCGATCGGGTAATTCTGCTGAACAAAGGCGAAAAGCTGTCCGAAGGGGAGCCAAATAAAATGGTGGACCTCTTTAAAAAGCTGCTGGTCAATCAACTGGACCTGGACAGTCTGGAAGCCATCAAAATAGAAAAAGAAGATACGGATCAGACGGCCGAAGCCTCTGAAGAAAAACAGGATATGTGGAAGCCGGCATTTCAGGTCAATCCCGATATCAATGAATACGGAGACCGCAAGGCGGAGATCGTAGGCTTTAATGTTCTGGATGAACACGCAAGATCCTCCAATACCCTGGAGAAAGGCACAAAATGCACCATCCAGATGCGGGTGCTGTTTCATGAAAAAGTCGATGATCCCATTTACGCATTTACCATCACAGATATAAAGGGAACGGATATTACAGGTACGAACAGCCTGTTTGAAAGAGCGGCAACCCGCAGCAAAAATCCGGGTGAGATTCAGGAGATTTCCTTTACTCAGAACATGGATATGCAGGGCGGCGAATACATGCTGTCCCTGGGCTGCACCGGATATGACGGTGTGGACTTTGCAGTTCACCACAGGCTTTACGAAGCCTGCAACCTCACCATCATATCCACTAAGAATACGGTAGGCTTTTACGATATGAACTCGGAAGTGACCCTGCTGAGCGATTAGAGAGAACCGGAAAGGTCTGACCGGCACAGAAAAGAGGAAATTATGCAGGAACAGGTTGGAAATGTATGCCTGGATTACACCTGGTATCCGGGAGAAGATTTATACAGCGATGGAAGCATTGAAGACAGACTGCTGGAAATAGCGGAAAATAATACAGAAGAGCAGTTGAATGCGGTGATTGACCGGGAACGGGACTGGGCCGTGCTGTATCACCTGTCGCATATCCGGGAAAATATCGTGGACTGGCTTCCTATGACAAAAGAAGAGACCGTCCTGGAAATCGGATCCGGATGTGGGGCGGTGACGGGAGCGCTGTCGCGCAAAGCGAAGCAGGTCACCTGTGTGGATCTGTCAAAAAAACGCAGTCTGGTCAACGCCAACCGCCATCGGGAAAAAGAAAATATAAAAATTATGGTGGGCAATTTTCAGGATATTGAAAAGAACCTGACTGAAAAATATGATTACGTCACCCTGATCGGGGTGTTTGAATATGCTCAGGGCTATATCGGTACGGAACATCCCTACGAGGAATTTCTGCGCCAGAGCATGTCCCATCTGAAGCCGGGCGGAAAACTGGTGATTGCCATCGAAAACCGCCTGGGGCTGAAGTACTGGGCCGGCTGCAGTGAGGATCATACCGGAAAATTCTTTGAGGGACTGGAGAATTATCCGAATCCGGCAGGAGTGCATACCTTTTCGAGGCCGGAGCTGGAAAAACTGTTTGCAAAGGCGGAAATTCGTAACTACCGTTTTTACTATCCCTATCCGGATTATAAACTGCCCATGACGATCTACTCCGATGATTATCTTCCGAAAAAGGGAGAGCTGAATACAAATATCTGGAATTTTGACCGGGAGCGGCTGGTGCTCTTTGATGAAAGCAGAGTGTTTGATTCCCTGCTGGAGAGCGGGCTGTTTCCGCTCTACGCCAATTCCTATCTGGTGGTATTAGAAAGGGACAAAGAATAGATGAAAAACGTAGTGTTTTCAAAATTTTCAAATGAACGAAGCCGCAGCTTCTCCATACGGACCGATATCCTTTCCGATGAGGCTGGAAGGAAAACCGTCCGCAAGTCAGCCTGCTATCCGGAGGGCATTTCCCATGTGAAAAATATCGTCACCTGGTATCAGAAGCTGGAGGAGCTGTTTTCGGATACGCAGATCCGGGTGAACCGGGCTTTGCCGGATGGCGATGAAGTGGAACTGGAATTTCTGGAGCAGGGGGCTACCCTGGAAGAGCGGATGCGTCTGCTCTGGCAAAAGGGAGAAAAGAAAGAGGTCTGCCGCTGGATGGGGCAGTATCTGGATTTTCTGAGACAGAAAGCAACGCAGCCATTTGAAAAGACAGGGCGCTTTGCGGCCATTTTTGGAGATATTGATCTTGCAAAAGGGCTGAAATCCATGCCGGTAACGGATTTGGATATGGTGCTGGAAAATATTGTGCTGACCGGGGAGGAACCGGTCTGGAATCTGATCGATTATGAGTGGACTTTTGATTTTCCCATACCGGTGAATTTTATCATCTACCGGATCTGGCATTATTTCCTTGGCAGAATTGGATCAGGCGAAGAAGAAGAGACAAAAGCATATCTGCGGGAGGAAGGGCTGACACAGCAGGAGCTGCAGTGCTATGAGCAGATGGAGCAGGCATTTCAGCGCTATGTGACAGGACAGCATGTTCCGATCAGAGAGATGTATCGGAATATCACGCCGGGCTGTATCTATCTGAAAAGTGATGAGGGCACTGAAAATTCCGGCTTGACCAGAGAATACCGAAGTACGCTCAGCGAGATGGCAGTGGGAGAGCAGGCCGGAGAAAACGGCGGGAGTGTGCTGTACCGGATGCTGAGGGTGGATAAAGAAGGAAATTTCTCCATTGAATTACCCATCCGCCAGTGGAAAGAGCAGCAGGGCTGGAAAAAAGGAGAGGCACTGCGCTGGGATCCCCTGGAACGGCAGATGTGCCGGATCAGGATCACCGGAGTCACGGCAGAGGCAGCCGTGCTGATCCGTTCGGAAAACGGCTACCCGGAAAATGGCTGGGATGTTTTCTGGAGCTACGATCCGGTGTACCGTCTTACCGGCGAATTTGATAAAATACAGACGATCTTCATTCAGGGACAGCTACAGGTGCTGCATCTGGAGGATATTCTTGTGGATATCAATACTGTGCGTCGGGAACGGGACGCAGATGCCTTTGAACTGGAACGGGTGCGCCGGGAGCTGGCAGCGTTCCAGAGCACGAAAGGCTTTAAGGTGCTGGAAAAAGTGCGTCAACTGCGCAACTTTATCATGGCAAGAGTCAGAGGGCTGGGGCTGTGCGGCGACAAAAACAGCATTATGTCCCCCTATCAGAAATGGTTTCTGGCCAATCAGGCATCACCGGAAGAACTGGCGGCCCAGAGGCTGAGCCGGCTTCCGCGCCAGCCCAGGATCAGCATTCTGGTTCCAACCTACAACACCCCCCTGGACTATCTGCGGGAGATGGTGGAGTCGGTGCAGAATCAGACCTATGGAAACTGGGAGCTGTGTATCGGGGACGGAAGCGTATCCGCCGGGACAAACGGAGCAGGCGGCAGCCGCAACCGGGAGCTGGCAGCAGTACTGAAGGCGTATGCAGAGGCGGACAGCCGGATCCGGTATGTCCTGCTGGAAAACAACGGCGGCATTTCTTCCAACACCAACGGGGCGGCCACGCTTGCCACAGGAGATTACATTACGCTTCTGGATCACGATGATATTCTGGCAGCCAATGCATTGTTTGAAGTGGCACAGACCATTGGACAGACCGGAGCAGATGTGATCTACACCGACGAAGATAAGGTGAGCATGGATCTGAAGGAGCACTTTGATCCCAACCTGAAGCCGGATTTTTCACCGGATCTGCTTCGTTCCCACAATTATATCACCCACCTTTTTGTGGTGAAAAAGAGCATTTTCGATTCAGTGGGACGATTCCGCTCCGAATATGACGGAGCTCAGGATTACGATCTGATCTTCCGGTGCACCGAAGCGGCAGAGCAGATCTGTCATATTCCCAAGGTGCTGTATCACTGGAGGATGCACAAAAACTCCACTGCGGAAAACCCCAAGAGCAAGCTGTATGCCTACGAGGCAGGGAAAAAGGCCATCGAAGATCATCTGATCCGAATGGGCTTAAAGGGCAGAGTGGAGATTATGAAGATGTGGGGCATGAATCACGTGACCTATGAAACAACGGGCAATCCGCTGGTATCCGTGATCATTCCAAATAAGGACCACCATAAGGATCTGGACCGCTGCCTTTGTTCAATTATGAAGAAGAGCAGCTACCGGAATCTGGAATTTATCATAGTGGAAAATAACAGTACCAAGCAGGAAACCTTTGCTTATTATGAAAAGATACAAAAGCAATTTTCTCAGGTGCATGTAGTGCGGTGGGAAAAGGAATTTAATTATTCTGCGATCAACAATTTTGGCGTGAATGCCGCAAAGGGAGATTATCTTCTTCTGCTGAATAATGACACGGAGCTGATCGATCCGGACAGCATCGGAGAAATGCTGGGCTGCTGTATGCGAAAAGATGTGGGCTGCGTAGGAGCAAAGCTGCTCTTTGCAGACAATACCGTTCAGCATGCGGGGATCGTTCTGGGCTTTGGAGGCTTTGCGGGCCATGTATTTTCCGGTGTTAAAAAGGATAATCTGGGCTTTATGATGCGCACACAGATCATCGGCAACTACAGTGTAGTGACAGCAGCCTGCATGATGGTGCGCAGGGAAGTATATGAAGAAGCCGGAGGCTTTTCGGAAAAGTATGCGGTGGCACTCAATGATGTGGATTTTTGTCTGAAGCTGCGCAGAGCAGGATATCTGGTGGTGTTTCAGCCGTTTTCTCTGTGGCATCACTATGAATCCAAATCCAGAGGATATGAAGATACACCGGCAAAGAAAGAGCGTTTCCAAAAGGAGATCGCGCTCTTTCGCAGTGACTGGGCAGACATTGTAGACGCAGGCGATCCCTACTACAACCCGAATTTTTCGGTGGAGCGGGAGCCGTTTACACTCTGGTAAGACAGCCATTGACAAAATGGCCCAGGCGGGAAGGAAATGAAAAGGAATGGAACGATTATTCATAGTTACCCTGGCAAGATTTCATAGAAGCAGACCGGACATCTATGTGCTACAGGGATATTTTCAGGGCAATTCCATTGCCGGAAGTAAAATGAAGGCTTTTATGGATCAGCAGGAGCTTCCGATGGAAGTAACCATGCGGGAGGGTCTGGTGATACGGCAGAAATACATGCACCTTGGCACCGGCATGGATCACATTGACCGGGAGTACGATCTGTGGATTCAACTGCCCGAGGGATGGGATGCTCACAAGCGGCTCAGGCTTGTTCAAAATCAGAGCAATGACAGCAAATGTGTTTTCCGCATCCGCTGTTCCAGGCTTTTGAAAGAGCAGAAAAGACCTTCCGGATATCTGGAGACTTACCATGAGAACGAAGGAAAAATAGCGGTCGGCGGCTGGGCAGTGGGAAATTCCTCCTGCAAGATTTTGGTGACCGGCTCAGACGGACAGAAAATAAAGACTGAGGTGACCTGGCATTACCGCCAGGATATCGTGGATAATTTTCCGGAATTAGAGGATGCGCCGGAGCATCCGGAGGAAAACAGCTTCGGGTTCGAAGCCACCTTTTCGAAGCCGCCCTACCGTAAGATCAATCTGATCATGACGGCGGAGGGCCAGAGAATGATCTATTCGGTAAACCTCAAAAAAGGGGAAAAGAATAAATTCGGGCAGACGCAGTCATACATTACCAAGGGAATAGCCTATTTCAGAAGAAACGGCCTGGAGCGTACCCTGAAAAGATGTCTGGAAAAACTGCTTCAAAAAGGAAACGCAGGCGGTGTCAATTATTCCAAATGGAGGCGAGAGCACCTGCCGGATAAGGAAGAACTGGCGGCGCAGACGAAGAATGTATTTTTGTATCAGCCTCTGATCAGTATTGTGGTGCCGCTGTACCGTACTCCGCTGGAGTATTTAAAAGAGCTGGTGGCATCCCTGGAAGATCAGACGTACCGCAGATGGGAGCTCTGCCTCTCAGATGGAAGCGGGGAAGATTCCCCTCTTACGGGTTATCTGGAGGAGCTGCAGCGAAAAGAGAGCCGTATTAAAGTGGTTTCTTCTGACTGTCCCCTGGGAATTTCAGAAAATACAAATGCAGCGCTGGGCATTGCGTCCGGTGATTTTGTTGCGTTTGCAGATCACGATGATCTGCTGGAAGCTTTTGCCCTGTACGAGTGCGTCAAAACCATTCATAAATACTCCAATGCAGAATTGATCTACAGCGATGAAGATAAAGTTTCCATGAATGGAAAGGAATTTTTCCAGCCCCATTTCAAATCGGATTTCAATATTGACCTTCTGTGCAGCATGAACTACTTCTGCCACCTGGTCATGGTGAAGAAAGAGCTTCTGCAGAAGGTGGGAGGTCTGGACAGCGCCTATGACGGAGCGCAGGATTATGATTTTGTGCTGCGCTGTGTGGAGCAGGCGGCGGAAATCTGCCACGTTCCCAAGGTGCTGTATCATTGGCGGGCACATAAGGATTCTACCGCAGAAAATCCGGAGAGCAAGAGGTATGCGTTTGAAGCGGGCAAAAGAGCGGTGCAGGCTCACTATGACCGTCGGGGGATCTTGGCTCAGGTTCTGATGGGAGAGTATCCGGGGCTGTATCGGACGATCTATCAGTTCCCGGAGGAGAAGCCCCTGATCTCTATTATTATTCCGAACAAGGATCATATTAGGGATCTGGATAAATGCGTCCGTTCCATCCTGCAGAACTCCAGCTATCCCAATATTGAATTTGTCATTGTGGAGAATAACAGCATTCAGGAAGAGACCTTTGTATATTACCGGAGAATGGAAGTGGAGTGCCCGAATTTTCATGTGGCAGTCTGGGAGGACGAATTCGACTACTCCAGTATCAATAACTATGGTGTGGAGTTTGCCGCGGGAGACTATCTGCTGTTTTTGAACAATGATACGGAAATTATCAATCATGACTGTCTGGAGGAGCTGTTAGGACCGCTGATGCGGGAAGAGGTAGGCGCTGTGGGCGCAAGGCTGTATTACCCGGATAACACCATTCAGCATGCGGGCGTCATTATTGGCTTCGGAGGCATTGCAGGACATGCATTCCAGGGAAGCTCCCGGGGAGACAACGGCTATTTTTCCAGGATCATCTGCCAGTCCGACTTAAGTGCGGTGACCGCCGCCTGCATGATGGTGAAGCGCTCTGTATTTGAAGCGGTGGGAGGCTTTGACAGCACGTTAAAGGTGGCGTTCAACGATGTGGATTTCTGTCTGCGGGTGCGCAGACTGGGTAAACTGGTGGTGTACAATCCCTACGCAGAACTGTATCACTATGAATCCAAATCCAGAGGCTACGAGGATACGCCGGGCAAAATAGCCCGTTTTAATAAAGAAGCGGATGATTTCCTGAAACGCTGGCCGGATATCCTGCAGAATGGAGATCCCTACTACAATCCCAATCTGACACTGGACAAACCTGATTTTTCCATAAAATTATGATGAGGTACTAGGATGGAACAAAGTAAAAAAAACACGGACGGAAAGACGCTGCTGTGGCTCTGGCTGCTGATACTGGGCGGCTGCCTGCTGATCTTTCACAGCTTTCTGCTGGGAAATGAAACGCTGGTTTTCGCGGATGTGGGTTCAGATACGAAGCAGCAGTATATTATGTGGTACAACGGAATTGTAAATCATCTGAGAGAGGGCAGCTTTGCTGCCTGGGATTTTAACAATGGCTTTGGTGTGAACGAGCTTTCCATGAGTCTGACCGAACCGTTTCTGATGCTGGTCTACTTTCTGGGAACGCTGTTTGGACCGGAGAACATCACACTTTATATGGTCTATATTCAGATCCTGAAAATCCTGCTGGCGGGCACTGCCTGTTACTATTTTCTGTCTGCCTTCTCCATCAAAGAGCCGTCCAAGCTTCTGGCAGCATTTATGTATGCTTTTAACGGCTATCTGATGGTATGGGGACAGCATTATCAGCTAGGCTCCGTGGTGGTGTGGATGCCGCTGCTTCTTTTGTTTATTGAAAAGACACTGAAAAACTGGAAATACTGCTTTGGAGTGGCGGCCATGTCAGGCATCACCATTTTGTCCGGCTTTTATCAGGGCTATATGGTGATGCTGGGCTGCGGCATCTATGTCTGCATCCGTGTGCTGCTGTATGATCCCAGAAGCTGGAAGAAAAAATGGTCCCGTTTTGGCCTGGAAGCGATCTCCATGGGCTTTGGCGTGCTGATGGGAGCATTGAATCTGTTCCCAAGCATCTCCACGGTCCTGGGAACCAGCTCCAGATTGTCGGCGCAGTCTTCCCTGCTGCAGCGGATTGTGGATAACATCAGTCTCTGGCCCAGAGATTATTACAAAACGGCAATGTACCGTCTGTTTGGCAGCAACCTGCAGGGCAGTGCAAACCAGTATGGCGGCTACGCGAATTATTATGAAGCGGCCAGTCTGTTTTTTTCCACGCTGTTTATCATTCTGCTTCTGCAGTATGTATTTACCATACACCGTCAGAAAAACACCGGAAGACTTCAGAAAGCCGCCCAGTATATCGGAGTGGCAGCCGGAGTATTTACCGTTGCCGTTGAGCTGGGAAGTCTGATCTTTAACGGCTTTGCCTATGCTTTTTCCAGACATACCTTTTTGCTGATGCCATTTTTTGCACTGCTTTGCGGGAAGGTGCTGGATCAGATCCTGGAAGAAAAAAAGATAAGCTGGATCGGAATGTTTCTTTCTCTGGGGGCAATCCTGGTGGTGTATGCAAAGGCTTACCGCAACATGGATGATGTGAATTACAAGACCAATGCCCTGATGCTCTGCCTGACCGGACTTGCCATGGCCGCGGCCCTGATCTGGTCCCTGCGAAAAAAAGCGGACCAAAAGCTCTGTTATCAGATTCTGCTGCTGGCGCTGTTTGTAAACATCCTATCGGACACCACCCTGTGCTGCCGTTACCGTGCCACGTTGAAAAAGAATGACATCAGCTATTATCAGGACACCTATGAATCCTCGGTGAACCGGGCGCTGGCCTGGCTGGAAGCGGAGGACAACAGCTTTTACCGGATTGAGAAGGATTTTCATAATGCTTCCAGCTATATGGATTCTCTGGCCCAGAATTATATGAGCGTCAGTACCTATAATTCCACCCAGAACAGCAATATTGCAAAATTTGTTTCCACGCTCTGGCCTCAGCTTCTCACCGGCTATGACAACAATCATTATGAATTTACCAATACGGTAAACGAAAGCACCATGGCGGCTCTGACCGGTGTGAAATACCTGCTTTCGAAAAATGCTGAATTGAATGTGCCGGACTATGAGCTGTTTCACCAGATTGATGATATTTATATTTACCGCAATACCAATACGGATTCCATCGGAAAATTCTTCACCCAGACGGTGACGGAAAAAACCTACAAAAAAGAAAAGGACAGCCTGGATACCTGGAAGCTGCTCAGCAATGCTCTGATTCTGGACCGGGGAGCGGGATATGAGGTCAGCGAAGAGAGCCTGGAGCAGTATACCAAAGAAAAGGCAGACAATCTTCTGGATACAGACCGGGTGAATACCACAGTCAATACGCTGACGAAGGATGGAATCAAAGCGGAGGATCAGCATTTTATCTTCCTTCCTCTGAACCGGAAGGAACTGGCCAAATATGAAAATGCCTCTGTAGAATTTACGCTGTCTGTGGACAGCGGAACGGAAATCGCCATTCGCATGAATGATTCCCAGGTAAATGAGCGGTATGCCTATACCGGAGATCATAAATTCACTCTCCGGATACCGGAAAATACTGACACGATCTCTATCCAGATCACCAATTCCGGAGTCAAAGCCACTGTGAGTGAACTGGAGTTTTACGGGACGAAGGACAGCTATGATTTTTCCGGTGAAGCAAAGATTTCCATCGCGTCCACCAAAAAAGACAGCCGCCTGACCGGAACCATCGAGACGGATCAGGGTGGCATGGTAATGCTGGCAATTCCCTATGAGGATGGCTGGAGCGTTTACCTGAACGGAGAAAAACAGGAGCTTTACAAGGGAGATTACGGTTTCCTGGCCTTTGAGACAAAGGCGGGCAGCTATGAGCTGGAGGTGGTTTTCAAAGCTCCTCTGCTGGCTGCCGGGATCGGAGTGACCGCATTCACCTGGCTGCTCTGGGCGGCACTGGGAATATTCGTCCGGATGCAGAGCAAAGGCAGAAAGAAACAGAAAATGCTGGAAAATGCGGAAATTGTAGAATAGACAGAAGACGGCCCGCTGGCGGGGGATAATCCCCATGCCGGCAGGCCGTCTTTTGGGTGGCGGATGTTTTGAACGTCAAAAATGAGCCGGTACCCAACGGATGAAAGGCTTTGGCCCATTTTTGAAATTTAAAGCATCCTTAAAAGGTGCATCCTATGAAAAGCTCTTCATATATTTCGCAGCTTCGGGGCCGGTCATGAAGAGGAGGTCCAGTATGCTGACATTTGGCGTAAATTCGCCGTGGAGCTGCGGATAATCCGGATAGCCGGAGTAGTCCATGTAGTCAAGCCGGATGCCGGCATTTTCGAAGACTTCGTCTTCGATATAATCTCTGGCTGCGGGACCGGACAGATAATAGCTGCCGCCTGCGGATTTTACCAGCTCTGCCAGGCGTTCGGTCTTGCCGTCGGCCAGGACATAGTCAGAGGACCAGGTAATTTTGGTCTGGATATTTAACAGTCTGCAGATCTCGGTCAGGAAGAGATGGTTGATCTGACTGAGATATTCCATCTCACCGGCCTGCTGATAGAGGCGGGCGAAGAGCTCCTCATATGTCTTAAAATAAGGTGCTTTGGCATAATTCAGGCAGATCGCTTTCCAGTGCTCTTCCGCCCATTTGTGACTGGAAACCTTGGTTTCGTTGATTTTCTGAAAGAATTTTCCCTTGGTATCTACCGGGATGGTGAGCCATTTAACGCCGTCTACGGTCTTGATCTGGTTGCGGTTGCGCCAGTCCCGGCGGGTGTACTGCATATCGTCATAAAGAATGAATTCATCTACCATATGAATAATATCGAAATATCCCTTCCAGGGAATATAGTTAGACTGAAGAATTGCCACTTTTTTCATAATGAAACTCCTTTTTTTGTGCAAAATAAAATAATCAAAAAATGCCTGATTTAGGCTGACATTCTTATTTTACTACATTTTTTGCAAAAGTAAAGCATGAAAGGGGATACGGGTATTGCGGTTTTTGGGACAGAATGATATAATAAAGTGCAAATCAGGTGCAGAAAACGCAAAAACCGCGTTTGCGCTTTGCGCATTGCATAGGGTTAATATAAACCAATTAACTCGAAAGAAGAGGGGCGCTGCTTCCATTATTATGGTATGCTTTGCTTGTGGGAGATAGAATTAACATGGAAAATAAGGATAAGATTCAGGCACAGCCGGGAAGAAAAAGAAGGCTGGAAGTTCCTGTGAAATGGTTCGTGATTCTTCATTTGAGCCTGGTGGTGAATTCGCTGGCAGGTGTGGCTTCGAAAATGGCGGGCAGACAGGAATTCCTGTCACTGCGCTTTTTCTTTTTTTATGGGCTTGTACTGCTGATCACTTTTCTGTTCGCGCTGGTATGGCAG
Source organism: Lachnospiraceae bacterium (assembly GCA_028689585.1). Lineage (GTDB taxonomy): Bacteria > Bacillota > Clostridia > Lachnospirales > Lachnospiraceae > Merdiplasma. Next base: position 88,313 of record JAQVCW010000006.1, read on the forward strand.
CAGGTGCTGAAAAATATGTCACTGACCTTTGCATTTACAAATAAGCCGATTACCATGATCTGGGGCCTGAGCTGGGGGGTTCTGTTTTTTCAGGAGGTAGTGACCTGGAAGATGCTGCTGGGCTCATTGATTATTCTGGCAGGCATTATTATAGGAGTGAGTGGAGATGAGTGATATCAGTAAGTACATAGCGATATGGATGGTTTCCGTCTTTATATCATCGGTTGCCCAGATAATGCTGAAGATAGCCGCGAATAAAACATATAAAAACAAAATAAATGAATACCTGAATCCGCTGGTGATTATTTCATACGGGATTTTCTTTTTATCTACCCTGCTGACGATGCTGGCACTCAAGCATGTGCCGCTGACCATGTCACCGATCATTGAATCCACCAGCTATATTTTTGTGCCGGTGCTGGGGGTATTTATACTGAAGGAAAAGATCAGTAAACGAAGACTGCTGGGAATGGGCATTATGCTGCTGGGTATCATTGTGTTCACCCTGTAGCAGCGAAGCGGGCAATGGATCAAATTGGAAACAATTTCAAAGGAGGAGTATTTTATGATAGATTTTAACAGACCGCCGTTTGTAGGGAAAGAACTGGAATATATCAAGCAGGCTGTAGATTTTGGAAAGCTCTGCGGGGACGGAGAATTTACAAGGCGCTGTTCCAACTGGATGATGGAGCATTTTGAGGCAAAGCATGTACTGCTGACCACATCCTGCACTCATGCGCTGGAGATGGCGGCTTATCTTTGCCAAATTCAGCCGGGGGATGAGGTAATCATGCCTTCTTATACCTTTGTATCCACTGCAGATGCATTTGTGCTGCGGGGAGCAAAGATCGTGTTCGTGGACATTCATCCGGATACGATGAATATTGATGAGACAAAGATCGAGGCGGCAATCACGGACCGGACAAAGGTGATCGTACCGGTTCATTATGCCGGTGTGGCCTGTGCCATGGATGAAATCATGGCAATTGCGAAAAAATATAATCTGAAGGTAGTAGAGGATGCAGCTCAGGGCGTGAACGCTTATTATAAAGGACGGGCGCTGGGAACCATCGGTGATTTTGGCTGCTACAGCTTTCATGAGACAAAGAATTATTCCATGGGTGAGGGCGGAGCGCTGGTATTTCAGGATGACAAATATCAGGAGGCAGCAGAGATCCTGCGGGAAAAAGGAACGAACCGCAGCAAATTTTTCCGCGGTCAGATTGACAAATATACCTGGGTGGACTACGGTTCTTCCTATCTGCCCAGTGATATGAATGCTGCTTATCTGTATGCCCAGTTGGAAGCAGCGGATAAGATTGATGAAAAACGGTCTGCAATTTACCGTTATTATGCAGAGCATCTGAAGCCACTGGCGGATGCGGGATACATTGAGCAGCCGGTGGTGCCGGAGTACGCAAAGCACAATGCGCATATGTATTTCCTTAAGGTAAAGGATCTGAAAGCCAGAACGGAGCTGATCGGTTATCTGAGAGAACGGGGTGTGTGGACGGTATTTCATTATATTCCGCTGCATTCTTCTGCCGCAGGGGAGAAATTTGGCCGTTTCTGCGGGGAAGATGCCTATACGACAAAGGAAAGCGAACGCCTGATGCGCCTTCCGATGTTCTACAACCTGGATAAGAAGGATGTGGAATATGTGGTAAAATGCATTCTGGAATATCCTAAATTTAACAAATAGACTGCGGAGGAAGCATGTCTGAAAATAAATGGATTCACTATATCAAAAAATTACAACCATATAATATCGTAAAAGGAGTGCGCTATCTGAAGCACTTTGGTCCAAAGGAATTTATGGTCCGGCTTACCGAACGGATGGAGCCGGAGGAGGTTCCCTATGGTCCCTGGTATGAAAAATACAGGATAAAAGAAGACGAACTGGCAAAGCAGCGGGAACGGAAGTGGAAGCAGAAAACGGTGATCAGCATCGTGGTTCCGGCTTACCGCACCCCGGAGGCATTTCTGCGCCAGATGATTGATTCCGTACGGAAACAGACTTATTCATACTGGGAGCTGTGCATCGCCAACGGCAGTCCGGAGGATGAGGCCATGGCAAGGGTCCTGGCGGAATATACCGGGGAGGATGAGCGAATCAGGGTCAGGAGTCTGAAGGAAAATCTGGGAATTGCAGGAAATACCGATGCTGCCCTGGAGATGGCCGGAGGAGAATATCTGGGACTTCTGGATCATGATGATCTGCTGGCGCCCAATGCCCTGTATGAGATTGCAGATGCACTGGAAAAAGACCGGGCTCTGGATGTTCTTTATACGGATGAGGATAAGGTGAGTATGGATCTGTCAGAGCACTTTCAGCCTCATCTGAAGCCGGATTATAATCCGGATCTGCTGTGTTCCAACAATTATTTCTGCCATTTTCTGGTGGTGCGCCGGGAGATTGTCCGGAGTGTGGGCGGCTTTCGGCCGGAGTTTGACGGAGCCCAGGACTACGATTTTGTGTTCCGGTGTGTGGAAGCGGCAGAGCATATAGGACATATACCGGAGATTTTATATCACTGGAGGGTGCACAAGGCATCCACAGCGGACAATCCCACCAGCAAGCTGTATGCCTATGAAGCCGGAAAGAGAGCGATTGAAGCCCATCTTCAGCGGCAGAATGTGAAGGGGACGGTTTCCTTAAAAAAGGATCTGGGATTTTACCGGGTGACTTATCCCGTATCCGGCGATCCGCTGATTTCCATCGTCATTCCCAACAAGGATGAGGTGCCGACGCTGAAGAAATGTCTTCAGTCCATTTATGAGAAGAGCACTTATCTGAATTATGAAATTATAATTGTAGAAAATAACAGTGTAAATGATGAGACTTTTTCTTATTATAAAGAAATAGATGGAATCCATCAGACCAGGGTGGTATACTGGAAAGAAGGATTTAATTACTCTGCCATCAATAATTTTGGCATCCGCCAGGCGAAGGGAGACTACATTGTCTGCCTGAATAATGATATGGAAGTCATTACACCGGGCTGGATGGAAGAAATGCTGGGAACCTGCCAGCGCAGAGGCACCGGCATTGTGGGCGCCAGACTTTACTATCCGGATGATACGATACAGCACGCCGGTATTGTGGTGGGGATCGGCGGAATTGCAGGCAGTTTGTTTGTGGGCATGAAGCGGAGCCATTCCGGTTATCTGCACAAGGCGGCGCTGATGCAGGATCTGAGCGCGGTCACGGCAGCCTGCATGATGATAAAAAAAGAAGCCTGGCTGGCAGCAGGCGGTTTTGAAGAAAAGCTGGCAGTCGCGTTTAATGATGTGGATTTCTGCCTGAAGGTACGCCGCGGGGGCTATCTTGTGGTTTATGATCCCTATGTGGAATTTTACCATTTTGAATCAAAGACGCGGGGCAGTGAGGATACAAAAGCAAAAGTGCGCAGATTTCAGACAGAAATTGAATACATGCGCAGCCAATGGACAGATATTTTGAAAAACGGGGATCCTTATTATAATAAGAACCTGTCACTGTCCAAATGGAATTATTCGTTGAAAAGTTGAGGGACTGATTGAATGCAGGAAGTTACTGTGATCATACCAAATTTAAATGGAATGCCTTATTTGAAGCAATGTCTGGATTCTCTGCGGAACCAGAGTTTTTCGGATTTTGAGGTTATTTTGATCGATAATGGTTCAAAGGATGAAGGAGTATCTTTCGTAAGACAGAATTATCCGGAGGTGAAGGTAAAGCAGTTTGCTGAAAATACCGGCTTCTGTCATGCAGTCAATGCGGGAATCCGAATGGCAAAGACACCCTTTGTACTGCTGCTGAACAATGATACGGTCTGCGGGGAACGTTTTGTAGAAGAACTGTGGCTGGCGATCCGTGAATTGCCGGATTGCTTTTCCTGTGCGTCCAAAATACTGCAGATGCACCACCCGGAGCTGATGGATGACGGCGGTGACTATTACTGTGCCTTGGGCTGGGCCTACGCCGCAGGCAAGGGAAAACCGGCCTTTGGATATGACAGGAAAAGGAAAATCTTTGCAGCCTGCGCCGCAGCGGCGATATACCGGAGAGAGGTGCTGCTGGAGATCGGTCTGTTTGATGAGCGTCATTTTGCTTATCTGGAGGATATTGATGTGGCTTACCGGGCAAAAATAGCCGGATATCAGAACTGGTATATTCCGTCTGCCGTAGTTTATCATGTGGGGAGCGCCACCAGCGGCTCCGCGTATAATGAATTTAAGGTTCGCTATTCCTCCCGCAACAGTGTCTATCTGATCGGAAAAAATATGCCGTTTCTGCAGATCCTGCTGAACCTTCCGTTCTTGCTGGCAGGCTACCTGATCAAAACCGTGTTTTTTGCCAGGAAAGGTTTTCTGAAGACCTATGTGACGGGACTGTTCCGGGGAGCGGCCATGATCCGGTCCGGGGACAGGGTGAGATTCAAAAAAGAGAATCTGAAAAATTATGTCATAATTCAACTGGAGCTTTGGATTAATATGCTTCGCAGGTTTCACAGTTTTTAACAGTTGCCCTTTTTTGACAGATACGGTATGATATGAAAAAGAAGGCAGAGGTGGATTTCTTGATTAAAGATAATCAAAAATACTTTAACCGGCTACATGTGGTACTGGACGCATGTGTCACCACGATTTCTTATGTAGCCGCGTGGTATATCCGGTTTCATATATTGCTGCTGGAGAGCGATGTGGGTATTCTTCCGGTGCAGACCTATATGTTTGCACTGGTATTTTTGATACCCGGATTTTTACTTTTAAACTATGCATTTAATCTGTATACCCCGAAGCGGGTGCTGGGACGGAGACTGGAAGCCAGCCGTATTTTTTTATCAAATATGGTGGGGCTGCTGATTTTCCTGTCTGTACTGTTCCTGGTGAACGAGCCCGATTTCTCCAGGCCGATGCTGGTTCTTTTTATCGGAATCAATTTCACCCTGACTCTGATCGAGCGGAATGTAATCCGCGTCATGCTGATGAACCTCCGCCGCCATGGCATGAATTTGAAGCATATTATTCTGGTGGGGTACAGTAAGGCGGCAGAAGAATACATTGACCGGATCGTGCAGAATCCCCAGTGGGGGTATCAGGTAAACGGTATATTGGATGATACGGTGCGCCCGGGCACTCTGTACAAGAACATCAGAGTGATGGGGACCATCGATAATCTGGAGCAGATCCTTGCACGGAACCGCCTGGATGAGATTGCGATCACTCTGGGCCTGAATGAGTATTACAAGCTGAAACAGATTGTGGCTGCCTGTGAAAAGTCAGGCGTCCATACAAAATTCATACCGGACTACAATAATATTATTCCCACCAGACCTTATACAGAGGATCTGCTGGGACTGCCTGTGATCAATATCCGGCATGTTCCGCTGACCAATACGTTTAATATGATGGTGAAGCGGATGATGGATCTGGTGGGCTCCCTGCTATGCATCGTACTGTTTTCTCCGGTCATGCTGCTGACCTGTCTGCTGATCAAGATCACTTCTCCCGGCCCGCTGATTTTTACTCAGGAGCGGGTGGGACTGCATAATCGTCCGTTTAAGATGTTCAAGTTCCGCTCCATGGAGGTGCAGAAGCCCGGAGATGAGAAAAAGGGATGGACCACCAGAAATGACCCCAGGGTCACCGGGATTGGAAAGTTTATCCGAAAGACCAGTATAGATGAGCTTCCTCAGCTTTTTAACGTGCTGATAGGGGATATGAGTCTGGTGGGACCAAGACCGGAGCGTCCTCAGTATGTGGAGAAGTTCCGGGAGGAGATTCCAAGATATATGGTGAAGCACCAGGTCAGACCGGGAATGACCGGCTGGGCTCAGGTCAATGGCTATCGGGGGAATACTTCCATCAAGAAGCGGATCGAATATGATCTGTACTATATTGAAAACTGGACGGTGGGACTGGATATAAAGATCCTGATGCTGACAGTATTTAAGGGATTTATCAATAAAAATGCTTATTAAAAGTTGAACTGATGTTCAAACGAAAGGGGAGCAGAAAATGACAGACAAGTTCAGACCGGAAAATGGGAATGAAACTGCAGAAAACCAGCCGGCGGGGAGGCCGCGGCGGGAGCGAACATATGGAGCCAATGAAAAAGAAAATGGCTACGGAGAGGCAGGCCAGGCAGGCCAGCCGGGTTACGGCCCGGGCGGCTACGGTCAGCCAGGTCAGCCAGGATACGGCGGCGCTTATGGTCAGCCGGAGCAGAGAGGATACAGCCAGCAGACGGGAGGACAGATGGGTTCAGGAAATTACGGACAGGCATATTATAATCAGCAGGGGCAGAATAGTTATGGCCAGCCGCCTTACGGCCAGCCGTCATACTATGGAGGCCAGGGCCAGCCGCCGGCAGGAGGAAATATGAAAAAGAGAAAGAAAAAAAAGAAAAAAATTTTGTTTGTGATCGAGATTCTCATACTTTTGATTCTGGCAGCCGGATTATATGTTTTTGTGAAGCTGGGCAGTATTGACCACGTGAGCCTGAAGGATATTATCACAAATGAGGGGGCTGTGGCGCAGAGCGGATACCGGAATCTGGTCATTTACGGCGTGGATTCCAGAGAAGGAAACCTGACAGTGGATTCTCACAGTGATACAATCATTATATGCAGTATTAATCAGAAGACAAAAGAAGTAAAGATGGTATCCGTTTATCGCGATACTTATCTGGACAATACCAACGGAGAATACCGGAAAGCTACAGAATGCTATTACTTTGGCGGACCGGAGCGTTCCATTAACATGCTGAACAAGAATCTGGATCTGGACATTAAAGATTATGTGGCGGTGAACTTTAATGCAGTAGTAGAGGCGGTGGATCTGATCGGCGGAATTGATCTGGATGTTACCGATGAAGAGCTTCAGTGGCTGAACGGCTATCTGGTAGAGACTTCCGCAGTGACCGGCGTATCCTATACTCCGCTGGAATCCTCCGGCTATCAGCATCTGGACGGCATTCAGACCATGGCGTACTGCCGTATCCGTTATACTGACGGATACGATTTTAAGCGTACTGAGCGTCAGCGTACCGTATTAAATAAGATTTTTGAAAAAGCCAAGGCACAGGGAGTTCCCACGCTGCTGTCGATGGTAAATTCCATCCTTCCAAGCATTTCCACCAGCTTGAGCACGACTGAGCTGATCAGCCTGGTTTCTGGAATCGGCGGATATACACTCGGGGAAAATACCGGTTTCCCATTTGATCAGACACCGGATAATAATTCAGCAGGAGACTGCGTAGTACCGGTAAATCTGGCCCAAAATGTGACACAGCTTCATGCGTTCCTGTTCGGTACGGAAGGCTATACTCCTTCCGCGGCAGTTCAGCAGATCAGCAATGAGATTATCAACAATACGGGGATTCAGTAATGCAGGATTATACGGTCACCGTGATTATTCCAACCTACCGGCCCGATGAAAAATTCAGAAAACTGCTTGAGCGGCTGAGGCGCCAGAGCGTGCAGCCGGATCGTATTCTGATATTGAATACGGAGCAGAAGTTCTTTCCGAAGGATCTGGAGGATTGGCCGGGACTGGAGATACATCACATCAGCAAATCAGAATTTGATCACGGCGGCACAAGAGACCTGGGAGCCGGGATGGCAGACAGCGATATTTTGATGTTTATGACGATGGACGCAGTGCCGGCGGATACCCGTCTGATTGAAAATCTGCTGAGGCCCTTTGCAAGTCAGCAGGTGGCAGCCGCCTATGCCAGACAGATGCCCAATCCGGACTGTGACCCGATAGAGATTTATACCAGAAGCTTTAATTACGGGCAGGCAAGCTGCATCAAGACAGCGGCGGATTTGCCCCGGCTTGGCATCAAGACTTTTTTCTGCTCCAATGTGTGTGCGGCTTATCGCCGCTGCGTCTATCAGGAGCTGGGAGGTTTTGAGAAGCATACCATTTTTAATGAGGATATGATTTATGCCGGAAAGCTGATTCAGGCAGGAAAGGCGATTGCCTACTGCGCGGATGCCAGAGTGCTCCATTCCCACAACTACAGCGGGATGCAGCAGTTAAAACGGAATTTTGACCTGGGAGTATCCCAGGCAGAGCATCCGGAAATCTTTCAGGGGATCAAGTCGGAAGCAGAGGGGATACGCATGGTAAAGAACAATATTGTCTGGCTGCTGAAAAACGGACAGCTCCTTCAGATCCCGAAGCTGATCTATCGGAGCGGCTGCAAGTATCTCGGCTACCGGCTCGGCAAAAATTACCAGAAGCTCCCCCGCCGCCTAATCAATCACTGCACCATGAACCCGACTTATTGGAACTTGTAATTGCCCGTTTCTCAGGGCAATTACCCACGCAAAGCGCAAACGCGCTTTTTGCGTTTCTTGCATGCGCTTTGCTCCTTAACCTGTAATTGCCTGTTTCTCAGGGCAAATACTCACGCAAAGCGCAAACGCGTTTTCCTAAAATCGAAAACTATCTGTGATACAGGAACTATCACAGATTGGACACAATTACTTGTTACACTAAGCGTGCCGGCAGAGATACCGGCCATAATATACTTAGTGAGGAGTAGATTCAGAATGAACGATGACATGAATTTTAATCCCATTTCCAAAGACGGAAGTCAGGAAAATGATACAACAGATAGAAAAGAATATGACAGTGGGTCTGGAAAACATCCGTATGAGGAAAACGATGCAGGCCGGTCAGAGCCAGACGCATATGAAATAGATTATGCAGCACAGCCGGAAAAAGAAACAGACGGCGTAAACGATGCGGTTCCGTCCGAAAAAGAAACAGACGGCGTAAACGATGCGGTTCCGTCCGAAAAAGAAACAGACGGCATAAACGATGCGGTTCAGCCGGAAAAAGAAACAGACGGCATAGACGATGCGGTTCGGCCGGAAAAAGAAACAGATGACGTAAACGATGAGAACCAGCCGGAAAATGAGCCGTACGACAGATACTATTCAAATCAGAATAACGAAGAAGTACAGAGCAGCAGGGAGCCGCAGAACGACAGCGGTAATATCTATTATTTTCATCAGGAGAATGAGCAGAGAGATGAAAATAAAAACGGTTCCAGCCATTTGAAAATGGGCGGCGTAGTTGCACTGGGAATTGTGACCGCACTGGTTATCGGCAGCCTGATTTATTCTTTTCAGGGAAATAATCGTATCGTCTGGCCAACGGCAGAGGAGGAGAGCTCTGCAGCGAACCGGCTGGTGCTGGGAAACAGCCAGAGTGAGAATGAAGTGACGCAGGAAAAACAACTGCAAAGCCAGAGCACTGCCCCAAAAGGATCTCTGGATGTATCAGATGTGGTGGCAGCTACGATGCCGGGCATCGTATCCATCACCAGTGAATCGGTGCAGGAAGTAGAATATTTCTTTTATGGAACTTATGAGATTCCTAGCGAAAGCGCGGGATCAGGCATTATTATCGCTCAGAGTGATACCGAACTGCTGATCGCCACCAACTATCATGTGGTGGACGGAGCAGATTCTCTGACGGTGTGCTTTAGTACAGAGGATACCGAGGATGCAATTGTGTCCGCCAATGTGAAGGGCACAGACGCAGAACAGGATCTGGCCGTGATCGCAGTGAAGCTGAACGATATTTCGGATGAAGTTTTGAGTCAGATCCGAATTGTTTCCCTGGGAGATTCGGACAGCCTGCAGGTAGGACAGCGGGCCATTGCCATTGGCAATGCACTTGGGTATGGGCAGTCAGTGACAGCGGGCATCGTCAGTGCCCTGAACCGTTCGCTGACCATTGATAATGTGGAAAGCACCTTTATACAGACGGATGCGGCCATCAATTTTGGAAACAGCGGCGGTGCGCTGCTCAATGCTTCCGGAGAAGTGATTGGCATTAATTCTGCAAAGGCAACCTCCTCGGGTGTGGAAGGAATGGGATATGCCATTCCGATCAATGCGGCAAAGCCTATTCTGGAAGATCTGATAAATAAGGTGACAAGGGAAAAGGTGGATGCATCAGAAAAGGGAAGTCTTGGAATCGATGCAAAAAGTGTATCCCAGGAAGCCCAACAGGTGTATAATATTCCGGCAGGCGCTTTTGTATATAAAGTAGAACAGGGAGCCGCAGCAGATGAGGCCGGAATTATACAGGGCGATATTATTATCAAAATGGATGGAACGAGAATCAACAGTGCAGATGCACTGGAGAACTTATTGAATTATTATAAGGAAGGTGAGACCGTTGAAGTGGTATATGAAACAGGCGGCAGCGGTTCTTATCGGGAAAAGACAGTATCAGTGACATTGCAGGCAGCGGCATCGGAGAATAACAGTGATCCATATCCCTATCAGATGCCAGGCTATGGCAACGGCGGTTTTCCGGGCGGCTTTTAACCTTTTTGGATGCAGAAGTCTTCCGGATGGAACGCGGAACTGTTTTTGAACTACCAAAGGAGAGAACATGGCAGAAAATGACAACAGGGAGATAACAAACTCAGAGCAGGATTCATACGAAAAGGTTTGCTTTATGTGTCACCGCACTGAGAGCAAGGCGGGAAAGATGATTGACCTTCCGGGGAATATCACGATTTGTCCGGATTGTATGCAGAAAGCATTTGACACAATGAATCGTTCTGATATGTCAATAAAGGACATGATGGATCTGCAGAATCTGCCGAATATCAGTATGATCAATCTGGCGGATCTGCAGAATGGAATGCCGAAGCAGCAGAAGATAAAAAAGAAAAAAGAGGAAAATAAGGAGCCGCAGAAGGTATTTGATATCAAGTCAATCCCGGTTCCCTCCAAGATCAAGGCCAGTCTGGACGAGTATGTGATTGGTCAGAGCTACGCAAAAAAAGTGGTATCTGTAGCAGTTTATAATCATTACAAGAGAGTATATACGAATACCATGGACGAAATCGAAATAGAGAAGTCCAATATGCTGATGATTGGGCCTACCGGATGCGGAAAGACCTATCTGGTCAAGACACTGGCCAGGCTGCTGGACGTTCCTCTGGCGATTGCGGATGCCACATCCCTGACGGAGGCCGGATATATCGGCGATGATATCGAGAGCGTGATTTCCAAGCTGCTGGCGGCAGCGGACAACGATGTGGAAAAGGCTGAACGGGGAATCGTATTTATTGATGAGATCGATAAAATTGCCAAAAAGAAAAATACGAATCAAAGAGATGTAAGCGGCGAGTCGGTGCAGCAGGGAATGTTGAAGCTGCTGGAAGGTGCTGAGGTAGAAGTGCCGGTGGGCGCCACCAGTAAAAATGCCATGGTTCCCATGACCACGGTGAATACCAGAAACATTCTGTTTATCTGCGGCGGTGCCTTTCCGGGATTGGAAGATATTATTAAGGAGCGCCTGAACAAACAGGCTTCGATTGGCTTTCAGGGGGATTTAAAGGATAAGTATGATGCTGACAATGACATTCTTTCCAAAGTCACATTGGAGGATATCCGCAATTTTGGAATGATACCGGAATTTATCGGACGGCTTCCCATCGTATTTACACTGCAGAGCCTGAACAAAGACATGCTGGTGAAGATTTTAAAAGAACCGAAAAATGCGATTTTAAAACAATACCAGAAGTTGCTGGAGCTGGATGAGGTCAAACTGGATTTTGAAGAGGGTGCACTGGAGGCAATTGCCGAGAAGGCCATGGAACGAAAGACCGGAGCGAGAGCACTGCGGGCGATCATCGAAGAATTTATGCTGGATATTATGTACGAAATTCCAAAGGACGATAATATTGGAAGAGTCTTGATCACAAGATCGTACATTGAAAATACCGGCGGACCGGTGATAACCATGCGGGGCCTGCTGAGTCTGGAAGGATAATCCTTTCGTTTTTTGCTGTGCTCCAGTTCTGGAGTTACAGTTCAGCCTTGGAATGAGGACGCTTTCCGGGCGGCTGCCCGGAAGCTGTGCATCAAGTAAAAGGCAGAACTGTAACGTTCTGGATAGAAAATATGAACGCAAAAGTTGACAGAAACTGTCAAAAATGTTATGTTTAAATGTACTGAGAGGAGAACGGAATATATGAATGAGGCACAGGAACAATTTTTAAAAACTCTGACCGGTCTGGTAGAACTGGCAAAGAGTAAAAAGAATATTCTGGAATATGATGAGATTCTCAAGGCATTTGAAAACGTTGAGTTGACGGAAGATAAGATGGATGATATCCTGGAATATCTGGAAAAACATAATATTGATATTCTTCAGGGAAAATCACCGGAAGAATCGGCAGATAATCTCCTCCTGGAAACAGAGGACGAGGAGCTTCTTCTGAATGAGGAAGAAGAGGTAGAGATCATTGAGGATGTGGATGTGCTGGAAGGTGTCAGCACGGAAGATCCGGTACGTATGTATTTGAAAGAAATCGGCAATGTCCCGCTGCTCAACAGCGATGAAGAAGTAGAGCTGGCGAAGCGGGTAGAGGCTGGTGATGAAGAAGCGAAAAAGAAACTGACAGAGGCCAATCTGCGTCTGGTAGTCAGCATTGCAAAAAAATATGTGGGCCGCGGTATGCCTTTTCTGGATCTGATTCAGGAGGGGAATATGGGGCTTATGAAGGCTGTAGATAAGTTTGATTATACCAAGGGATATAAGTTCAGTACATATGCGACCTGGTGGATTCGTCAGGCAATTACCAGGGGCATAGCGGATACAGGCAGAACGATCCGGGTACCGGTGCATATGGTGGAGACCATCAATAAGACGCTGCGTATGACCAGGACACTGCTGCAGGAGCTGGGAAGAGAACCGACTCCGGAGGAAGTGGCGGACCGTCTTGGGGTTCCGGTTTCCAGAGTGCGTGAGGTACTGAAGATTTCCAGAGATCCGGTTTCTCTGGATACTCCGATCGGAGAAGAGGACGACAGCCATCTGGGTGATTTCATCGAGGATGATACTGCCCTGTCCCCGGCGGATTCAGCCGCTTTTTCCATGCTGAGAGAAGAATTGAGCACAGCGCTGGAGTCACTGACAGAAAGAGAACGCCAGGTGGTGCGCCTTCGTTTTGGACTGGAAGACGGCAGAGCCAGAACCCTGGAGGAAGTAGGCAAGGAATTTAACGTAACCAGAGAGCGTATCCGCCAGATCGAAGCCAAGGCGCTTCGCAAGCTGCGCCATCCTTCTAGAAGCAAACGTCTGAAAGACTTTCTGGCGTAAGAAAACTGCCGGGAGAACAGCAGATATTTTATCTTAAAAGAAGAGAAAGCCTCCGGTGGACTACAGATCGGTTCGGATGAATTATGCTGGCAAAGCTGCATTTTTATCTGGAAGAGGAAAGGGATACTGCCATGTTTGAACGGGTAGATTATACGGTGTCGCGCATAGATGGTGACTACGCCTGTCTTTTGCAGAAGGAAGATCCGTCAGCAGAAGAAAAGTGTGTGGCCAGGGCCTTGCTGCCGCCTGAGATATACGAGGGTTGCCAGCTAAAGTATGAAATGATGTCCTACGAAATGCTGTAATGGAATCATAAGGGCTGCAATAAAAAGGTCTTATTTCGGAGACTGAGCGTTTCCGGATTTAAAAGAATATAACAAAAAAGAAAACCATGGGAAACGGTCTGAGAAGCAGCCGGATTTTTATGGTTTTCTTTTTTTGATGCACAGCTTCCGGGCGGCTGCTCCAGGTATGCCGCAGGTGCATTTGCAGAAAGCCTTAGATGCTCTTGGCTTTCGAAACAGCACCTGCGGCATACCAGGAGCAGCCGCCCGGAAAGTGTCTTCATTCCAAAGCTGAACGGTACCTACCTATAACACAAACGATCAAACAATATCACTTTTCAAATGATTTCACAAATGTTATACTATATTTCAGAGATAAAAAGCGGAAGAGCGTTTTTGGCCTTTCATAGAGCAGTAACCGAAGACGAAGGGGAATAGCTTAACCTTATCAGGCAGCGGAGCGGATTGCAAATATCCGCTTTGGCTCTCAGATTTACTAAAATCAAACAGATAAATTCAGGAGGAAAAGAAATATGTCAGCATTAACAGTCAGCGCAGCGGATGAAAAAAGAGTAAAGGGAATGGGATTTTTAAATAACAGGGGAACCGATGAGTTTTCCGCCCGCATCATCACCGTGAATGGAAAGGTAACTGCTGCCCAGCAGAGATGTATCGCAGACGCAGCGGAGAAGTTTGGAAATGGAAATGTGACCTTTACGACACGGCTTACCGTGGAAGTACAGGGGATACCCTATGATAAGATCGAAGCATTTCAGGAATACATTGCAAAAGAAGGGCTGGAGACCGGCGGCACCGGTTCTGTAGTGCGTCCGGTGGTTTCCTGCAAAGGCACAACCTGCCAGTATGGTCTGCTGGATTCCTTTGCCATATCGGAAGAGATCCATGAGCGATTTTACAAAGGCTATCATACCGTAAAGCTGCCTCACAAATTCAAGATTGCAGTAGGGGGCTGTCCGAATAACTGTGTAAAACCGGATTTGAATGACCTGGGTATTGTTGGCCGGAGAATTCCGAATTTCGATGAGGCTTCCTGTAAAGGCTGCAAAAAATGTACCATCGCGGCAGCCTGTCCCGTTGGAGCCGCCAGGGTGGAAGACGGGGTATTGAAAATAGAGAAAGACATCTGTAATAACTGCGGACGCTGTATCGGAAAATGCCGTTTTGACTCGATTGAGGATGGGACTAATGGATATAAAATCTATATTGGCGGACGCTGGGGCAAAAAGATTGCCCGGGGGAAAGCGCTGAACCAGGTGTTTACTTCCAGGGAAGAGGCTTTGAATGTGATCGAAAAAGCGATCCTGCTGTTTTGCGAGCAGGGAGAAACCGGCGAACGTTTTGCCGAAACCATCGAACGCCTGGGCTTTGAAAATGTGGAGAAACAACTGCTGGCAGATGATCTGCTGGAGCGAAAACAGGAAATTTTGGATGCGAAGCTGCATTAGGGAGACATGGGACGAAAGAACCGTCCCCGTTCTGACGCCTGTTTTGACGGACTGGGGGAACATAAGATAAATGGCAGAAGTATTAATTACGGGAAATATTTCATTTATAACAGAAGAATTCCTGGAAGCTGCATTTCCATATGATCACGTTGTGATTGCGGGGGATGGAGATCTGTATCTGAAGAAAAACAGACAGATTTCTATTTATCCGATTCCTGTATTGGATGCCAGCTTTGAGGATCTGTTCCAGTCCCATGATTTTTCGCGGGTTATCTATTTTTCAGATTATCTGGAACTCCATGGATCACCGTTTGGGGAGCTGGAAAAGGCAAAAGCTCTGTTTCGGGCGTGCAGGAAAATCCATCTTTCTCAAAACCAGAATGAACCTCAGATTGTTTATATTACTTCCATTGATGTAACGGCCGATGTGCAGACCTCTAAGGTGGTGGTTCTGCGTGCCTGTGAGGAACTGTGCGAATATTACAGGACAAAATATCACCTTCCGGTCAAGGTGGTCCGCAGCCCTTATCTGATGCAGGATGATAAGATGGACAGCTATCTGAACCGGCTGTTTCGGCAGATGGATTCCGAGGGACGGGTGGTGATGGAAGAGACAAAGGAGCAGGACTGCAATTATCTGAGTGTGGAGGATCTGGGAGAATTTCTGTACCGCTTTTTGGATCATTGGGACAATGAAGTGCAGATTGTGAATCTGCCGCCGGGATTTCGCTATACATTTGGAGATCTGGGAAATGCATTTTTAAAATTGAAATCGGGCATAACTGTAGAATACAGCGGAAAAGTGGCCTGTTTTCAATATCATATCGAAACAAAAACAGCGCGAAAAGAATACGGGTGGTTTGCGAAAAACAGCCTGCTGGATGCACTGCCCCGGTTGTATGCTCATTATGAAAGCCACAAAGAAAAACCCCTCGGGCGGCTGGAGCGGCTGCGAAAATTCTATCAGGCGCATACCCTCTGGCTGAAAGGGCTGGAGCTCCTGCTGGGCTTCGGGCTGGTGGAGCTGATACATTATCAGTTGGGAACCAATGTTCAGTTTGCGCTGGTAGACATCCGGCTGATTTTTATCGTCATAATGGCATGTACTCATGGAGTCAATATGGGGCTGGCGGCTTCCGTGCTGGAGGGTGTGTCTATTGTGCTGGCTTATCAGAGCCAGGGGATGGACTGGCGTGTGCTTTTTTATGAGCCGGTGAACTGGATCGTGTTTATCTGGTACATGGTAATCGGAGCAGCCTGTGGATATATCCGCGACAAACGGGCAACGGAGCTGGAATTTGCTCAAAAGGATTATGCGCTTCTGGATGAGAAATATCATTATATTCATCAGGTCTATGAGGATACTTCACGCCATAAGCAGCAGTACCGGAAACAGATCATCGGTTCCAGGGACAGCTTTGGCAAGATTTTTGAAGTGACCAGAAAACTGGATGATGTGATGCCGGATCATGTATTCGAAGAGGCGCTGGCGGCACTGGAGGAGGTACTGGAAAATAAGACCATTGCGATCTATTCCGTGTGCCAGAACCAGCAGTTTGCCCGTTTGAATGTGGCTTCTCATCTTTTGAATCATAGAATTTCCAAAACGCTGCTGCTTCAGGAGATTGCCCTGGCGGTGCCGACCATCCGAAAAGGCGAGGTATGGAGAAACAGAGATCTGAATCCTTCTTATCCGTCTTATCTGGCGGGCATCTGCAAAGGGGAAGAGCTGGCGGCTATTGTCTGCGTTTATCAGGCAGAGTATGATCAGATGGATCTGTATTACTCAAACCTGATTCAGGTGCTGGCCGGATTGATTCAGATATCCCTTTATCGTGCCATCGAATATACTGAGGCCACGCGGTCAGCCCAGTATGAGGAAGATACGGATATCATGAGAGCAGAACCGTTTCAGAGATTATGCCGGAGAAAAGCCTCCATGCAGGAAAGCGGTGTGGCATCTGCAGTACTGCTGAGGATAAATGGACCGGGACCTCTTACGATGATGCAGCTTGTGGGGCTGGAAAAACGGATCCGGGATACGGATGTCATCGGGAGGGGCCGAAATGGTAAGCTCTATCTGCTGCTGAACCAGGTGGATGACAGGAGCCTGGAGCTGGTGCTGGGACGGCTGAATGTTCCGGGGCTCACTTTTGATCCGATAGAACTGGAGCTGTCAGAGGTATGGGAGGAAAAAGAATGCTAGGGATATTCATTCTGGTGATACACTTCGCGGCAATGATACTTTTTTATGCTGGAGTGAAAAATCATCTTCTGAGGATGGACAGCAGATTTCTTCCGGTGATTTTCTGGCTTCCCATTGTGGGGGAGCTGTGCGTGCTGGTACTGGAGATCGGCAGCCGCAGTCACCTCCTGTCACCGAGGGCATTGGGACTGGAAAAAATGAAACAGAATAATATGCTTCATGAAAATCTGCTTCTGGCAAAGCAGGGAGAGGAGGATCCGGTAGTCCCGATAGAAGAGGCTTTCCTTCTCAATGATGCAAAGCTGCGAAGAGAGATGATACTGGACCTGCTGAAGAAAAATCCGGCCCAACATTTGGATATTCTCCAGAAAGCGAAAACCAATGATGACACGGAGGTGGTGCATTATGCATCCACTGCGATCATGGAATTGTACAATGAATACGATCTGCGGATCCAGGAGATGGAGCAGCGGTATCGGAATCAGAGGGAAGATCCACAGGTGCTGGAGGACTATATTGACCTGCTGGAGGAGTATATGGGGCACGGGCTGGCAGAAGGACGCCGCCTGGAGCTGGTGAGGAGCCAATACACGCATCTGCTGCAGAAAAAGGTAAAGGAAAGCGGTGACAGTGAAAGCTACCGCCGGCTGATCCAGGGAGAAATCGCCAGTCATCAGGAAGCAGAGGCATACCGCCTGATTGAAGAGATGAAAAGAAAGTGGCCCCGCAGGGAAGATCCGTGGCTGCTTCTGATTGAATATTATGCACAGGAAAAGCAGGGAGATAAATTGAAACAGACTCTGCAGGAAATGAAAGAAAAGAAAATATACCTTTCTTCTGCAGGAAAAAGGACAGTGGCATTTTGGAGTGAAGAGGATGAAGAAGAACCGGTTTAGCAGGATGTATTTGCTTTTGGCGTGTTTTACAGTGCTGGGTGTGTTTATGTTTGAAGTCAGCTCCGGCATGAATTACCAGCAGCAGGATCAGGGCAGTGTCTATCTGCCCTTCGTTTCTCAGGAAAACCGGGAGGAATGGGATGCGCAGGCAGAAGAGGCGGACTGTATGCTGATCATGGACAGCGCTCAGCAAGTCAGCGTGGGTGCGGTAGAACAGTTCAGGCAGATCTTCAAAGATATGAAGGTCAGTTATGATCTGGTGGATCTGAAAAAACGGATACCCACCGATTACGATGGTTATAAAACGGTGGTGCTGACGATTTCCCAGTTAGGAGCAATGGGAGACCGGGTACTGACATTGAGTGACTGGGTAAAAGGGGGAGGCCGTGTGCTGTCTACACAGACGCTGGAGGTCGATGACGGCTTTCGGACGCTTCAGAATAAAATAGGAATCAAGGAATGCAGCGGCGGGAATGGACTGGTTGATAAGCTGGTTATTTCGGAAAAATTTATGATTGGTGCGGATACTTTTGGGGTTGAGGATGCCTATGAGTCGGCACTGAATGTATCCCTGCAGGATGATTGTACCGTGTATATGACCACGGATGGAGCCTATCCTATTCCGCTGGTGTGGGAAAATTCCTATGGAAAAGGAAAATTTGTGATCGACAATTTTGGCCTGTGTGAAAAAGCCACCAGGGGTTTTTTTGCTGCCAGCTACAGTCTGCTGGAGGATGTGTGCCTGTATCCGGTCATTGATGCCTCTTTATTTTATATCGATGACTTTCCGTCACCGGTGCCTTCCGGAGATGGACAATATATCAGGGAGCAGTATAATATGAACGTGGCGGATTTTTATGCCAATGTGTGGTGGCCGGATATGATCCATCTTTCCAAAACCTATGGCGTGAAGTACAGCGGAATGATCATAGAAAACTACGAAGATCAGGTCAGCGGTGAATTGAAAGCCAATACGGACAGCAGCCGCTATCATTTCTTTGGAGATATGCTGATGAGCATGGGAGGAGAGCTGGGCATCCATGGCTATAATCATCAGCCCCTGTGTCTGAACAATATGGACTATGAGGGGGAAACAGCCTATGAAACCTGGCCGTCCGAAAAGTCTATGGAAAATGCGGTGAAGGAAGTGCTGCGGTTTGCAAAAGATCTGTTTCCGGAAGCGTCCGTCAGCACTTATGTTCCGCCGTCCAATATCCTGTCGGAAGAAGGACGGGAACTGCTGGTGACAAAGTTTCCCCAGATAAAAAATATTGCCAGTATTTATTTTCCCGGAGAGCAGGCCTACGAGCAGGAGTTTGAAGTGGCGGAGGATGGAATGATTGAAGTGCCCAGAGTGATTTCCGGCTGCAATCTGACGGATTATATGAAGATGGCAGCCGTGTCGGAGCTGAACATGCATTATATAAGTTCTCATTTTCTTCATCCCGACGATCTGCTGGATCCGGACCGGGGGGCTGCGCTGGGATGGGAAACCTTAAAAGCATATTTTACGGAATATCTGGACTGGCTCTGCCAGGCCGCACCCGGGATCCGCAGCCTGACCGGGAGCGAAGGGGCAGGAGCGGTGCAGCGGTTTTATCAGGTGGATATTGACCGCGTGGACGAGGCAGATGGAATATCTCTGGAGCTGAATGGCTTTGTGGATGAGGCATATCTGATGATGCGGGTAAATGCGGGAGAGATCGGAACGGTGACCGGCGCAGAACTGGAGCACATTACCGGAAATCTGTATCTGCTGCATGCCACTGCGGACCGGGTGGAGCTGAATTATGCGGAAAGAGATTTAGGGGTGCAGTGATCAAAAGCAGCAGAAAATGGAAGGAAGGAGGCTGCCATGAGGATATGCATGATATTGGAGGGATGCTATCCCTATGTGACAGGAGGGGTGTCCTCCTGGATGCACCAATATATTCAGGCTATGCCGGAGCATGAATTTGTATTGTGGGTGATTGCCTCTTTTGAGAAGGATAAGGGAAAGTTCAAATATCAGCTTCCTGAAAATGTGACGGAAGTGCATGAGGTCTTTCTGGATTCTGCTCTGAGGCTGAGAGCAAACAAACGAAAGGTGCGCCGGTTTTCGGCGGAAGAAATGACAGCGCTGAGGGAACTGATTGACTGTGGAAAGCCGGATTGGGATCTGCTTTTTCATATGTATAATGAAGAAAAGGTCAACCCTTTGTCCATTCTTATGAGTGAAGAGTTTCTGAATATTTTGCAGGTAATCTGTCTGGAACGGTATCCCTATATTGCCTTTGCCGACATGTTTCATACGATCCGTTCCATGCTGCTTCCCCTTCTGTTTTTGATGGGGCAGGAGGTGCCGGAAGCGGATGTCTATCATTCCGTGGCTACCGGCTATGGCGGACTTCTGGCATCACTGGGAGCGTACCGGTGGAAAAAGCCGTTTATCCTGACGGAGCATGGCATTTATACCAGAGAGCGGGAAGAAGAGATCATACGGGCAAAATGGGTTGGCCCTTCTTTTAAGCAGCAGTGGATCCAGTTTTTTTACATGCTTTCATCTCTGGCCTATGACAGGGCCGTCCGGGTGACCAGCCTGTTTGAAAACGCGGAAAAAACCCAGATCGACATCGGCTGTGACGCACGGAAATGCTGTGTGATCAGCAATGGAGTGCATTATGACCGGTTTAAAGATATTCCGCCCAAGAAAGAGGACGGATGGATCGATATCGGAGCGATTGTGCGCATGGCGCCGATTAAAGATATCAAGACAATGATTTCGGCCTTTTTTGAACTGAAAAGCAGGGTATCAAACGTCAGACTGCATATCCTTGGCGGTGTGGACGATGAGGAATATGCGGAAGAATGCATGGAAATGATCCGGCAGCTGAAGATACCTGATATCATTCTGCCGGGAGTAGTGAATGTGATCACGTACATGGAGAAATTTGATTTTACGATCCTCACCAGCATTTCTGAGGGGCAGCCTCTGTCTGTCATCGAATCCTTTTCCGCGGGACGTCCCTGTGTGACAACAGATGTGGGATGCTGCAGGGAGCTGCTTTTTGGGAGCGCAGAGGATACGCTGGGGAGGGCCGGATACTGTTGTCCTCCCATGAGCAGGGAGGCGCTGGCGGATGCCATGGAGCGTATGTGTGTAAATCAGGCAGAACGGATCCGGATGGGACAGGTGGCAAAGGAGAGAGCCAGACGATATTACCGGCATGGTGACATGATGAAAAAATACCGGAAGGTATACGAGGAGATGTAAAATGGCAGGTATCGGATTTGAACTGAAAAATCTGTTTCGGAAAAAAGGAGTGCTGGCTCTGTTTCGGGCTTATGGCTATGCCGGCATTATCTGTACCGGGCCTATGCTGCTGGGAGTTATCCTGCTGTTGGGCGTGATGCTTCTGGCACAGATGTATGGGGCAGCAAAGCTGGACCGGGATCTGCTGGTCTGCATGGTGACGTATGCCCTGCTGGCTTCGCTCACGCTGACCAGCCTGTTTTCAATGGTGACCACCCGGTTTATTGCAGATATGCTGTACGAAGAGAAGACGAAAGCGGTAATGCCTTCTTTCTATGGATGCTGCAGCATCATGCTGGCCGTCGGAAGCATCGGTTATGGAATTTTCCTGCATTTTTCCGGAATTCCGTTCGGAATGCAGATATTGAATCTGCTGCTGTTCGGGGAATTGATTGTGGTCTGGACTCAGATGAACTATCTGACGGCGATCAAAGATTACAAGGGGATTTTGATTGCGTTTGCAGTTTCACTGGGAGCGGCATTTTTGACTGCCCTGCTTTTGCTGACCCTTCATGTGGAAGTGAAGACAGCTCTGCTGCTGGCTCTCTGTACGGGCTATGGAATGCTGATGTGCTGGTATATGGTTCTGCTGCTGCAGTATTTTCCCGAGGGGGAGGGGAGCAGCTTTTCCTTCCTGCGTTGGTTTGATCTGTATTTACCGCTGGCACTGACCGGTTTTTTCCTGAATCTGGGCCTGTTTTCCCATCTGGTGCTGGCCTGGTTCTCTCCCATCGGGGAACAGGTGCTGGGATTATTCTATGGCGCTCCGTCCCATGATGTTCCCGCCCTGTTTGCGTTTTTGACAATATTGATTACCACTGTGAATTTTGTAACTTCGGTGGAAGTTAATTTTTATCCCAGATACCGGGATTACTACGGGCAGTTCAATGGAAAAGGCTCTATAAAAGACATTATGCAGTCAGAGGAGGAAATGCTGACCACATTGTCCCATGAACTGCTGAATACGGCCAGAAAGCAGCTCTATACCACAGCCCTGGCTATTTCTGTGGGAGTGCTGGTCATCGCCCGGCTTCCCCTTGGTTTTTCAGATGTGATGAATATGTATTTCAGAATCCTGTGTGTGGCCTATGGCATGTACTCCGTAGGCAATACGGTATTGCTGATTTTGCTGTATTTTACGGATTATAAGGGGGCCGTGTGGGCGGCTGTGGCCTTTGGCGTGATCAGCACGGCGGCATCGGCAGCTCTGGCTTTTTGGAATACCAGCTATATCGGTTTTGGCTTTATGGCTGCCAGTGCAATTTTCTTTCTGGTGACAGTGGTGCGCCTGGAATTTTTTACAAAAAAGCTTTCTTATCATATATTGAGTACACAGCCGGTGGTGGTGCAGCGGACGAAAGGGATTTTTCATACGCTTTGCAGCTGGCTGGAGCAAAAAGGAGTGGGCGAAAGATGAAGAACAGAATACTACAACTGGATGGTGCCGGGAAACACAGGATGGGCAGAAGGGATAAAAAAAGATGGAACATCAGGCGGCTGGCAGGCATAATGGGTGCCGTGATGCTTGCGGTCAGTCTGACCGGATGCGCTGGTACGGGAGAGAGTACCGGGGGAGCCGGAACGGAAGCGGCGGGAGAGACGGAGAGTGAAAACGGAGGAAATGAGCGGTCCGCATCGAACAAAGTGGCAAAAGCTGAAGTATCGGAAAGCCTGCGGGATAAAGCGACGCTGTATGAAAACCGGGATCCGGCCAGTGTAAAGACGATGTACCTGACCGTGAGCAGCGGAAACAGTTCCGAGAATACAGACCACACCTGGAAAGAAATCAATTCTTACAGCGTCTATGATTACGAGGATATGGGGGTAGAGCGTTATCAGGTGGAGGGTATTGTGCAGGAGGGAGACGAAAATGGTCCCACAGAGGATGGATTTGGTTATTATTCCGAGACGCCCAACGCCACGGTACAGGTACGGGGACAGACCTCCAGCAGACAGGCACAGAAAAATTATAAAATAGAAATCAAGAAAAATAAGGGGACGATCGAAGGCCAGCGAACCATTAATCTGAATAAGCATGTGAGTGATGGCCTGCGTTTTCGCAACAAACTCTGTTTTGATCTGCTCAGTGAAATACCGCAGCTGCTCAGTCTGCGCACTCAGTTTGTGCATCTGTATGTGAAGGATGAGACGGCAAGCGGCACTTCGGGAGCTTTTGAGGACTATGGACTGTATACCCAGGTGGAGCAGCTAAATAAAACCGGATTGAAAAATCATGGTCTGGATTCACAGGGGCATTTGTATAAAATCAATTATTTTGAATTTTTTCGATATGAAGATGTGATCAAGCTCCAGACAGATGCGGATTATGATGAAAAAAAATTCTCCGAGCTGCTGGAATGCAAGGGAAATAATGACAACACAAAGCTGATACAAATGCTGGATGCGCTGAATGATTATTCGATTCCCATAGGAACGATACTGGACACCTATTTCGACCGGGAAAATATAGCCTACTGGATGGCATTTCAAATACTGGTGGGAAATGTGGATACCAATGCCAGAAATGTCTACCTCTACAGCCCTCTGAATTCCAGCCGATGGTATCTGATACCATGGGATCATGACGTTTCCTTTATGTATGATGAATATAATCTGTATGAGTACAGTGAGGCTGCGGGCTGGCAGATGGGCATCAGCAATTACTGGGGAAATGTGCTGTTCAACCGCTGCCTCAAGGAGGAGGATTTTTGCAGCCTGCTCAATGCGGCGGTAGAGGATGTGAAGGGGTATCTGAGCAGCGAGCATCTGTCTGAGCTGGTGGAGAAGTATCGCAGTGTGACGGAAGCATATGTGTATTCACTGCCGGACCGCACCTTTGAAGGTCTGACTCAGGCGCAGTATGACCGGGTGGCGGATGGCCTGCCAGAGCTGGTGGAGCTTTATTATCAGAGATATCTG
Organism: Lachnospiraceae bacterium; assembly: GCA_028689585.1. Classification (GTDB taxonomy): domain Bacteria; phylum Bacillota; class Clostridia; order Lachnospirales; family Lachnospiraceae; genus Merdiplasma. Next base: position 112,507 of record JAQVCW010000006.1, read on the forward strand.
GACAGCCTGGAAAAACCTATGCCGTTTTTTATAGGAGTTCCGCAGACTGAGGATGGAAAAATGGTCTATAACTGGGATCCTGCCTATGATTTTGATTTTGAGGATATTACCTACCATGTAGAGTTGTCCGATGATTATACTTTTTCCAGGAAGCTGTTGGATCAGGATGGAATTCGGGTAAACCGGGCAGAAACGGATATCCTGGAACCGGGCCAGTATTTTCTGCGCATCACGGCAAAAAATGAATCCGGTCAGGAGCAGACCGCATTTGATTATTATATAACGGATGCGGGAAAGCAGTACGGAATGCTCTGCTTTTATGTGGGAGAAGACGGTGAGATACGGAGGGATGAATATGAGGAAGGATAGAGAACCGCATTTTCGTCATGAATGGAAATATCTGATCAGCGATATGGAAATGGATCAGATCCGGCGCCGCCTCGGTCTGGTGCTGTCCAGGGATGCTCATGCATTAAATGGGGAATACAGCATAAGGAGCCTGTATTTTGATGATTACTGGGACAGCTCCTATTCCGATAAGGTCATGGGATATTTTGTCCGCAAAAAATACCGCATCCGTATTTATAATTACAGTGATCGGAAAATCAGCCTGGAGCGCAAGATCAAGGTGGACAGTTATATCTATAAAGAAAGCGCGCCGCTGACCAGAGAAGAATATGATCAGATTATGGCCGGTGAATATGGTTTTCTGGAACACAGTCCCCACAGTCTGTGCCGGGAATTTTATGTGGAATGCATGTGCCATGTGATGCGGCCAAGGATCATTGTGGATTATGAGCGGGAGCCCTTTATAATGGAGGAAGGGACGGTGCGCATTACATTTGATAAACGGGTGCGGGCGGCGATCGGACTGGATCTGTTTGATGAAGGGCTGCCGGTCCTGGATGTTTTTCCGCCGGAAAATGTGGTGCTGGAAGTGAAGTATACAGAATTTCTGCCGGAGCTTGTGCGAAAGGTACTGCCTCCGGCCGCCAGCGAATTCATGGCAATTTCCAAATATGGGCTGTGTTATGAAAAGCTGCAGTATCATTGGGACGAAACATATTGGTGTGAGGAGAGAAAGAGCGAATGAGTACAAAGGATGTAATTAAAAATTCATTTATGGAGGCATTTAGTGCCAATAACAGTCTGTCAGCAAGTACCGTTGTGACGATCATTCTGTCCATGGCGGTGGCGGTGATTATGGGGATGTTCATTTATTTTGTTTACAAAAAGCTGTTTGCAGGCATAATCTATTCCAGATCGTTTGCCACAACGCTGGTGGGGATGACCGTGCTTACCTGCATGGTGACGCTGGCCATCAGCACCAATATCGTAATTTCGCTTGGTATGGTGGGCGCGCTGTCCATCGTCCGGTATCGTACCGCGGTGAAGGATCCGATGGATCTTCTATACCTGTTCTGGGCAATTACGACAGGCATCACCACCGGAGCCAGTCTGTATGTGCTGACACTTGCTACCGCCTTTGTGATGGTGGCGGTGATCTTTTTTCTGGGACGCAGGCAGGATAAAAGCAAGATTTATATTGTCGTGATTCATTATACCGGAGATGCGGCAGGAGACAGAGTGATCCAGATCCTGCATAAGATCCGTCACAACATCAAGTCCAGAACCATGCGCAGGGATCAGACGGAGCTGGCAGTGGAGGTGCTGTGCAAGGGGGATGACAGCTTTTTTGCGGAGCAGATCCGGGAAGTGGAAGGAGTTTCTGACGTGACGATGATTCAGTATAATGGAGAATATCATGGATGATGACGGAAGAGTGCAGGAACATGAAAAGGCGGGGGGAAAAAGGTCCGGAGGCGAAGATGAACCTGTCTGTGAGGGGCAAAAGAAGAGCAGCAGGGGCCGAAAAATCTGCGGGCTGCTGGGAGCAGCAGTTCTTTTGCTGGCAGGAGTGAGCATGACATATCAGAAAGAAGAAAGAACATATCAGGAAAGCGGTAAAGTAATTCAGAATCCGGCCAGAGGCTTTGCTGCCTGTGCGGATTATTATGATGCGGCGAAAAACTGCAGCCTGGTGTATGTGGACATCACCTGGAGAGAGTGGGAGCCGGCAGAAGGCCGGTATGATTTTGCACAGGTATGGGAGGATAATTTCCTGGAGGAATGGCAGCAGGCAGGAAAACAGGTGGTTCTTCGGTTTGTCTGCGATGTGCCGGGGGAAGAGGATCATCTGGATATTCCGGACTGGCTCTATGAACTGACCGGCGCAGACGGAACTCATTATGACGGAGAACTGGGCAGAGGATATTCGCCTGATTATGAAAATACGGCTTTTCAGGAAAAACATGAAAAAGCGATAGCTGCTCTGGGCCGTTATTTTGGCACAGGAAATCTGGTGGCCTATGTGGAGCTGGGAAGTATCGGTCATTGGGGCGAGTGGCACCTGGCGGGAGATGAGAGTCTTTCCATGCCGGAGGATGAAACGTGTCTGGTCTATGCAAGTCCTTATGCAGCCGCATTTCCCAATGCAAAGCTGCTGATGCGAAGGCCCTATGAAATTGCTGCCGGATTGGGAGCAGGAGTGTACAACGATATGGCGGGGCGAAAGGATTCCACGGAAAGCTGGCTGGAATGGATCAATAAAGGAGACAGTGAGAACATTCCTGCGGTGACCGCCATGCCTTCCATCTGGGAAAACTATCCTGTGGGCGGAGAATTTACCAGCTCCCTTCCCATGGAAGACATGCTGGGAGCAGATCTTGCACAAACACTGTCTTTGTTGGAACGATCCCATATGACATTTCTGGGACCGAACTGTCCCGTGATCGGCTATGAAGAATATGGAGAGGCGATTGCGCAGGCAGAGAAAAAACTGGGCTATCGTTTCTTTCTTGCAGCGGCAAAGCTCTCCGGATGGAGCTGGAGCGGCAGGCAGAAGCTGGAAATCCAGCTTAAAAATACGGGAACAGCCCCCTTTTACCAGAACTGGCCGCTCAAGGTGTATACTCTGGACGAAAATGGCAGCATTACCGACAGTCAGGTGATGGCAGAGTCGCTGCAGGATCTTTTGGGGCAGGGACAGAAAAGCTATCAGACAACGGTGCCGAAGAAATGGAGCAGTGATGGAAATTATCTGGCAATTGGAATTGAAGATCCTGCATCCGAACAGCCGGCGCTTCTGTTTGCCCAGGAAGAGGCAGAGACGGTGCTGGTGCAGGTAACCGGAAGATAAGAAATACCACAACTTTAGACAAATAATAACAGAACAGACAATTACGAAAAAACAAGTCCGAATCTATAATGTAGGTAGTAGAAATCAGAACGGTTCCTGAGCTTTCAGAGTATATGATTAACCTATCTGTGAATAGAGGAGGATTTTTTTATGCAGTACGGACACTTTAACAATGAAAAACGAGAGTATGTCATCGATCGCGTAGATATACCGGCATCCTGGACGAATTATCTGGGACTGGAACGGATGGTGACGGTAGTCAATCAGACGGCAGGCGGATACAGCTTTTATAAGTCACCGGAATACCACAGGATCACCAGGTTTCGGGGCAATTCTGTGCCAATGGACCGTCCGGGGCATTATGTGTATATCCGGGATAATCAGGACGGGGACTACTGGTCCATTTCCTGGCAGCCGGTGGGAAAACCGCTGGATGAGGCAAAGTATACCTGCCGCCACGGCATGTCATACACCGTATATGAGTGCGGCTATAAGGGCATTGAGGCCTCTCAGACGCTGAGCATTCCGCTGGGGGATGATGTGGAGCTGTGGGATGTGACGCTGAAGAATACCTCAAAAGAGGAACGGTCCCTGAGCCTGTTTTGCTACGCGGAATTTTCCTTTCATCATATTATGATCGACAATCAGAACTATCAGATGAGCCTTTACTGTGCCGGAGCTTCCTGTGAAGACGGGATCATTGAGGAAGATCTGTTTTACGAGGAATTTGGCTATCAGTATTTTACCGGAAATTTTGAACCGGATGGATTTGACTGTATGAGGGATACCTTCCTGGGCAATTATCATACCGAGGACAATCCGGAAGCGGTCATTTTGGGACATTGCTTTGGCTCTTTTGAAAAGGGCGGCAATCACTGTGCCAGCCTGCAGAAAAATATAACTCTGAAGCCGGGGGAACAGGTTCGGCTGATTTTCCTGCTGGGAGAAGGAAACCGGGAGGCCGGACGAAAAATGCGGGAAAAATACAGAGATCCCCGCGTTGTGGACGAGGCATACCGTTGTCTGAGGCAGTATTGGGAAGCAAAATTTGACAAGCTTCAGATTCAGACACCCTATGAGGGTATGAATACACTGATCAATACCTGGACACTGTATCAGTCAGAAATTAATGTTATGTTTTCCCGTTTTGCTTCCTTTATCGAGGTGGGAGGCAGAGTGGGACTGGGATTTCGGGATACCGCACAGGATTCCATGACCATACCTCATTCCAATCCCGATGGATGCAGGGAGCGGATGGAGCAGCTTCTGCGCGGACTGGTATCGGAAGGATACGGGCTGCATCTGTTTCAGCCGGAATGGTTCATTCAGGATCCGGAGGGAAAGAAGCCATTTCAGTCTCCCACCGTCATTCCATCACCCGATCAGAGCGGAATCATCCACGGTCTGAAGGATGCCTGCTCGGATGATGCACTGTGGCTGGTTTCTTCGGTGGTGGAATATGTGAAGGAAACCGGAGATTATGACTTTGTACGGAAAGAGCTGACCTATGCGGATACTTACATGGAAGCCCTGGAAAAAGGGGACAGAAGCGGCGGCCTCAAAGAAAGCGTTTATGAACATCTGAAAAAGATTTTGGATTTTTCTGCCCGTCAGGTGGGAAATACCGGTATCTGCAAGGGACTGAGGGCCGATTGGAATGACTGCCTGAATCTGGGCGGCGGGGAGAGCGCCATGGTCAGCTTCCTCCACTACTGGGCACTGACAAATTTCATTGAGCTGGCGGAGAAGATGGGGGAGACAGAGGATGCCCTGAAGTATCAGAAAATGGCAGATCAGGTAAAAAAAGTGTGCAATACTAAGCTGTGGGATGGAGAATGGTTTATCCGCGGCATTACTAAAAATGGCAAAAAGATCGGCACAAAAGAGGATAAAGAAGGCCGTGTTCATCTGGAATCCAATGCATGGGCCATTCTTTCCGGCGCTGCGGATACAGAAAAAAGCGAGAAAGCGCTGGAGGCGATCGACCATTATCTCTATACACCCTATGGCATTTTGCTGAATACTCCTTCCTATACGGTTCCGAATGATGATATTGGTTTTGTGACCAGAGTTTATCCTGGATTAAAGGAAAACGGATCCATTTTTTCTCATCCGAATCCATGGGCCTGGGCCGGAGCATGCAGGCTTGGCAGAGGTGATCTGGCGATGAAGTATTATCAGGCACTGTGTCCTTATGATCAGAATGATAAGATTGAAATCCGTCAGTCCGAGCCCTATTCTTACTGCCAGTTTATAGCAGGAAGAGATCACACCGCATTTGGACGGGCGAGACATCCGTTTATGACAGGCTCCGGCGGCTGGTCTTACTTCGCAGCGACAAGATATATGCTGGGAATACGTCCGGAATTTGACAGCCTGGAGGTGGATCCCTGCATTCCTGCGGACTGGAAAGAATTTTCAGTGAAAAGAGTCTGGCGGGGAAGCACTTACCGGATTCATGTGACGAATCCGGACGGAGTGATGAAGGGAGTTAAAAAGATTATGATGGATGGCAGAGAGGCAGTTCGGATCGCACCGGAAAAGGCGGGAAGTGAGCATACCGTAGAAGTGATTATGGGCTGATGTTCAAATGAATAGGCTGATGTTCTACAGGAGGAAATGACTATGATTAAATTTGGTACGGGCGGATGGCGCGCGGTCATCGGTGATGAATTTACAAAGGAAAATATACAGATTTTATCCCGGGCACTGGCGGATAAAATGAAAGCAGAGGGAGTGGAGCAGGAAGGGATCGTGCTGGGCTATGACCGGCGTTTTCTATCCAAAGAAGCGATGCAGTGGGCGGCCTGCGTATTTGCCAGAGAAGGCATCGAGGCTTTTCTGATCAATAAATCAGCGCCCACACCTCTGGTCATGTTTTATGTGATGAAGCATGAACTGCACTATGGCATGATGATCACGGCCAGCCACAATCCGGCTATTTATAATGGAATTAAGGTATTTACACAGGGCGGACGGGATGCAGATGAGATACAGACGGCCTCCATTGAAAGCTGCATCGGGGAGGTGACAGACATTCCGGTGGAGGCAATGGAATATGAAGAAGGGAAGAAGGCCGGGCTGATCCGGGAGATCTATCCGCTGAATGAGTATCTGGATAATATCATCGAAGCGGTGGATATGAATGCGATTAAAAAGCGGGGACTGCGGGTGGCGCTGGATCCCATGTACGGAGTGAGCGAGACTTCCCTAAAGACCATTCTGCTGACTGCCCGCTGCGAGGTGGAAACCATACATGAACGCCATGATACGCTTTTTGGAGGAAAACTGCCGGCACCTACGGCGGAGACTCTGATTCCGCTGCAGAATTATGTGCTGGACAGACATTGTGATCTGGGTGTAGCCACGGATGGGGATGCGGACCGGATCGGAGTGGTGGATGATGAGGGAAGATTTCTTCATCCCAATGATATCCTGGTTTTGCTGTACTATTACCTGCTCAAATACAGAGGCTGGCGGGGACCGGCAGTCCGCAATATCTGTACCACCCATCTGCTGGATGCGGTGGCGGAAGACTTTGGCGAAAAATGTTATGAGGTTCCGGTGGGATTTAAGTATATTTCTGCAAAAATGCAGGCAATGGATGCAATCATCGGGGGCGAGAGCTCCGGCGGCCTGACCGTGAGGGGCCATATCCGGGGAAAAGACGGCATCTATGCATCCGCGCTTCTGGTGGAGATGCTGGCTGTCACGGGAAAGCGGCTGTCCGAAATCATGGATGATATTCAGGCGAAGTACGGTCACCGTGCACTGGAAGAACGCTCCTACCGTTTCAGTAAGGAGCGAAAGGAAGAAATCAGGGAAGAACTTCTGACCAAGAAGAGCCTGCCCCAGCTTCCTTATCAGGTGAGAGACATTTCTTATCTGGACGGCTGCAAGGTATATTTTGAAAATGGCGGCTGGGTGTCTATCCGTTTTTCCGGAACAGAGCCGCTGCTGCGGATTTTCTGTGAAATGCCGAAGGAAGAGGAAGCAGCCCGGGTTTGTGAGATATTTGAAGAATTTCTGCATCTGTTATAAAAACTCTGCGAACGGCTTTGGACGCCCCTTTTGGCGCCCGAAGCCGTTTTTACAGCTATAGAATGAAAATCCACTGCAAATCGGGTGGCAAAATGGACGGTGAAATTGTATAATGTGTCTATAGCAGTCTTCGAAAATACCGACACAGTTTGGCTGCACAAGTATGCAGGCCTGCTCATTGCTTGCGGGAATAAATAGAATGGAAAAGAAAAAATGGAACATAAAATGGAAAAGGAAAAAGAAACGGCCGAAATGGTAAAAAAGGGTGGGGATAACCTGGAAAAGCAGGGAAAATATGGAAGGGGAAGAAGGCGGGGCAGGCAGCCGCTGCACTGGAGCATGATCAGCATGCTTCTGATGGGCTGGTTTCTGCCGCTGGTACTGCTTATTTTCATTATGATATTTTCGGTCTCTGAAAAGATCAACCGGCAGATCGGTCATACCATCTCCACCTCATTGGATAAGGCGGCGGAAATCTGCAGTCTGCGTCTGGAGGATTCTGTGACGGCATCGAAAAATGCGTCCTATCTGCCCACTGTCCGGGCGAGTTTTGAGGCCTATGGAAAAAGCGGTGATTCTCAGGCATTGTATACTCAGTTAACGCTGTTTATGGGGCAGCAGTATCAGCGCAATGACAATTTCTGTGCGGCAATGCTGGTTTTTGTCAAGAATCCGGAAAAAGTATATTTTACTTATAATAACAGTACAAAGGCTACCTATGATAATATCCAGTATTTTAAGCTTCAGGCAAAGGATCAGATCATGAAACGGGCGGAGCAGATCGATACCGCCACTATTCTGATGAATTTGGACGGAAGAATTTATATGGTGCGGAACCTGGTCACTTCATCCTTTGAACCCTATGCGGTACTGGCTCTGGAGCTGAACAGCAGCTCTATTTTTGAGAGTCTGGACAGCGTGTGGGGATATCATACGGTGAAAATCTATCGAAATGGTGAGAGTATGGCGCAGTTGGAACGGGCCGAAGGAGCAAAGAGCGGAACCATGAAAAACAGCGGGAACAGCATGGCGATAGAAGCTTTGGATAAAGAGGAGAAAAAAGCATTTGAAAATGTGGGGGCGGACAGCCGGGTATTCTGGTCGGGGGATAAGATCTATGCCAGTAAGCTGGTGAAAGAAGACAGGGATAAGATGGTATATCTGGTGGAGTTGAACCGGAGTGAGATCTTTACAGAAATAGGGGGAGTTTATCTGGTATTTTTGATTCTGCTTCTGTTTATGGTGCCGCTGCTGATCCTGATTTTCGGCTTCTTTCATAAAAAGATCACTGTGCCGCTGCGGGTGCTGGTGGATGCGTCCAGCCAGATCAGAGAAGGAAATTATGGATTTGAAATCACGGAAATGGCGGACAGCCAGGAACTGTTTTATACCGATGAAGTGTTCAACAGTATGTCCAGGCAATTGAAGACACAGTTTGAAAAAATCTATCTGGAGGAGATTGCACTGAGAGATGCCAGGATCATGGCACTTCAGTCTCAGATTAATCCTCACTTTTTGAATAACACGCTGGAAATCATTAACTGGGAGGCGCGGCTGAATGAAAATTATAAAGTCAGCGCCATGATCGAGGCCCTCTCCACTATGCTGGAGGCTACGATGAACCGAAAGGTCAGATCTATGGTGCATCTGAGTGAGGAGCTTTCCTATGTAGATGCGTATCTGTACATTATCGGACAGCGTTTTGGAGAGAAATTCCAGTTTTTCCGGCAGGTGGATGAGAAAATGCTGAATGCCCTGGTTCCCCGTCTGATCATTCAGCCTATTGTGGAAAATGCAGTGGAGCATGGAATGGATATTACCCGCCGCGGCACGGTGGAAATGAGAGGGTTTGAAAAAGAAGGATTTCTTTATATTGAAATTGAAGACAACGGCATTTTGACCGAGGAAGAGCGGGAGAAAATCCGCAGGCTCCTTACGGAAGAGCCGGATGTGGAGAAAGAGCGCCATGTGAGTCTGGGAATCCGCAACGTGGATCAGCGGCTGAGAATTATTTACGGAACAGACTGTGGTTTGTCTATTTATTCCAATGAGAAGGGACATACGGTCAGCAGGCTGACGCTGCGTCTGGAGATGGATCCTATCTGCGCCGGTTCAGGCAGGGGAGCGGGGGCAGGTATGGATTTGAAAAAGGATTGAGATGCATCCTGATACGTCGAAATTAGTCAAAATGCCGTATAAGAAATAAAAGCTTTGATTTATTTTGGCAGACTACACAATAAAATGCAAAAAATACCAAGCCTGACAATTTTAGTTTCACTTAAGATGCGGTAAGATAGTTTTAACGATGAGGACGGCTCATTCAAAATTATCAGGAGGTAAAATAGTATGAAAAGAGCAATGGCATTAGCCCTGACGGGCAGTATGGTATTATCCGCAGCGAGCGCAGGATGCGTTTTGGCAGAGGGAGCAGGTTCGGTAGAACTGAACGTAACCACTACATTTGCAGGTGAAGATGGAAACGCACAGAATTTCAAAAATGCAGTAGATGCATGGTGTGAAAAGACAGGAAACACGGTTTCCGATACTTCCGCGACATCAGATGAAAGCTTTAAGACCCGTGTAGTTACTGACTTTGAGACCGGTTCTGAACCAGATGTTCTGTTTTTCTTTAACGGAGCAGATGCAAACAGCTTTATCGAAGCAGGCAAGGTGATTTCTCTGGATGATATCAGAGCAGAATATCCGGATTATGCGTCCAACATGAACGATGACCTGATTGTTGACTCTCTGGTGGACGGCAAAAAATACGCTGTTCCGGTCAACGGTTACTGGGAAGCAATGTTTGTAAATACCGAGATTCTGGAAGCAGCAGGAGTTGAAAAACCAGGTGCAGACACCACAATGGAAGATTTCATTGCAGACTGCCAGAAGATCAAAGACGCAGGATATACCCCAATCGCATGTGCACTGGGCAACATTCCTCATTACTGGTGGGAATATTCTATCTTTAACCACACCAGTCCGGCAACTCATCTTCAGGTTCCCGCATCAGTAGATGATGAGCAGGGCCAGGCATGGGTAGCAGGTATGGAAGATATTAAGACATTGTATGATGACGGTTTCTTCCCGGAGAACACTCTGTCCGGTACCGATGATGAGACATTTGCTATGTTTACAGAAGGAAAAGCAGCATTCCTGATCGATGGTTCCTGGAAAGTTGGCGGAATTGCCAGCGCTTGCCAGTCTGATACAGAAGATCCTTCTACTCTGGACACTGCAAAATTAGACAAATTTGATGTAACTTATGTTCCTGGAAACGGTGACAGAAAAGCAACAGATCTGATCGGCGGACTTTCCATGGGGTACTATATCACTCAAAAAGCATGGGAAGACCCGGACAAGAGAGCAGCAGCAGTAGATTTCGTATCCTATATGACCAGTGATGAACTTGTTCCTGTATTTGCACAGCATACAGCAAGCGCTTTGAAAGCAGCTCCGGAAGTAGACGCAAGTCAGTTCAACTCTCTTCAGGTAAAAGCTATGGATATGATGTCAGGTGTGACTTCTCTGACCGGCGCTGTACAGGATCTGTTCCAGGGCGATTGCCGTGTATCCACATTTGACGGAATGCCGGAAATCGTATCGGGCAAGGTTTCTGCAGCAGACGCTGTGAAAGAAGGATTAGACGCTTACAATAAGTAAAATAACGGTCAGACAAGATATCAGATAAAAAATAAGATGATAAAAGAGTAAATAGTAAGAAAGAGCGATGCAGCCGGAGTTATGTAAGCTCCGGCTGCATTTGTATCTGGCAGAAAGGTGTGGAGCCCTTCTGTTTTAGAAAAGGAGAAAATTATGGGGACGGGAATTTATAAAAGAAAAAAACCGCTGTTCTTTTTTCTGCTTCCGGCATTTGCATTTTTGGCAGTATATCTGTATTACCCATTCGTTATGAATATTGTGAACAGTTTTCAGGATATTCCGAGACTGGGTGTTCCGGCCAGTGGGATGAATACACCCTGGTATAGCAATTACGTGCAGATGTTTACGGATCCGGTCGTGGGAACAGCGATGAAAAATACACTGATTATGATAGGGGTTACCCTGATCGGTCAGGTTGGAATCGCTCTGATTTTGGCTTTGATGGTGGACAACGTAAAGTATGGGAAAAAAATATTTCGTACCGTGTATTTTTTTCCTATCGTTATCTCAGCAACAGCACTCGGTCTTCTGTTCAATCTGATTTTCCTGTATGATAAGGGAATGATCAATCAGATGCTGGAAGGGCTGGGGCAGCAGACGCTGATTGACTGGAAAAGTGAAGGACGTGCACTCTTAACTATGATGCTGCCGGTCATGTGGCAGTATGTGGGCTTTTACTTTGTAATCCTGATGACGGGACTGAACAATATTTCCGATGATCTTTATGAGGCAGCCCGTATTGACGGTGCCGGCAAATGGCAGAGCGTGAAGTATATTTCTCTTCCGCTGCTGCACAATGTGCTGTGTACCTGCAGTGTGCTGGCAGTGACCGGAGCCCTGAAGGTATTTGACCTGCCCTGGACCATGTTCCCAAAGGGAATGCCGATGAAATCTACCTTCCTGACAGGTACCTATATGTATTATCAGACCATGGAGGCCCGAAATGTGGATTATGGTTCTACTCTGGCGGTTCTGATCGTTGTGCTGGGCATGGTTCTCTCTGGTGTTGTTAACCGGATCTTCAAAGAAAAAGATTATTAGGAGGCAGTTATGAAGAAGAATAAATTTCATATTTCAACATGCCTGGTGTATCTGTTTTTGATTTTCTGGGCTATGACAACCATCTATCCTATTATCTGGGTAGTGCAGAATTCTTTTAAAGCAAAGGATAAAATACTGGCAAATTCTTTCAGTCTGCCGCTGGGGGAACTCTTTACCCTGTCCAACTATAAAAAAGCATTTAACAATCTGAATATTTTCAGTGCCTACAAGAACAGTCTGTTTATTTCTCTGAGCGTCTGTGCCCTGGTGGTGCTGATTGCAGGGCTGGCTGCCTTTGGTATGGCCAGATACCGCTTCCGTCTGCGCAAGGTGCTGTATTCTCTGATCATAGCGGGGATGATGTTCCCGATATATGCTACCATTATTCCGGTACAGCAGATGGAGAGCAGTTGGAAAATCGCCAATACAAGCAACTGGTTCTTGACGATGCTGTCCGTGATTCTGCCCCAGGTGGCAGGTAATCTGTGTTTTGCCATCGTGGTGCTTACCGGATTTATCAAGGGGCTGCCCATTGAGCTGGAAGAGGCAGCTTATCTGGAAGGCTGCAATACCCGCCAGATTTATACAAAAGTGGTAATGCCTCTGGCAAAACCCAGCTTCGCGACCGTAGCTATCTTTTCTTTCCTGTGGAGCTATAATGATCTGTATACTCAGATGTTCTTTCTGCGCAGGCCGGAGATGAGAGCCATCACCAGACTGTTAAACGAACTGACCTCCCAGGAAGGCACGAACTACGGCCTGATGGCCGCTGCAGTGACGCTGATCGTGGTGCCGCTGCTGATCGTGTATATCTTCCTGCAGAAATACATTATTAAAGGAATGACTGCAGGAGCAATTAAGAGCTGACCTGTGTTGAGGTTTATTTAGGGGCAGCAGGGAGAGAAGAGGCGGTAAATTTTGCTCCGGAGGTAAAAAACCTCCGCTTTTGGAGAAAAAGATGGTAAAATTACAGGGGGTGGAGCAAAGCACATGCAGAAAACGCAGAAACCGCGTTTGTGCTTTGCGAGGGTAATTGCCTGAAAATATGGCAATTACAGGTATTGAGCAAAGCACATGCAGAAAACGCAGAAACCGCGTTTGCGCTTTGCGAGGGTAATTGCCTGAAAAGATGGCAATTACAGGTATTGAGCAAAGCACATGCAGAAAACGCAGAAAACCAGTAAAATTTTGTGGAGGCAATTATGTACAAAGTAGTCATTATTGATGATGAGCCAGTAATTGTGGAGGGACTGAGCCGGACTGTGCACTGGGATAAATGGGAATGCCAGGTGGTGGGGACCGCATACAGCGGAGATGAAGGCATAGACTTGATCCGTCAGAAAAAGCCGGATATCATCATAACGGACATCAGTATGCCTGGAAAAAGCGGCTTGGTCATGATTGCCGGCATTCGATCTGAATTTCCGGATACGCGTGTTACGATCCTCACGGGATACCGTGATTTCGATTATGCCAGAGAGGCAATCCGTCTGGGAGTGGATCGTTTTCTGCTAAAGCCCTCCCGGATGGACGAACTGGAGGGGGCGGTCGAATGCATGACCCAGCACTTAAAGAAGCAGGGAATATGGCCGGAAAAAACTTCAGAAGCTTCACAGGAAGACGAAAGAGCGGAAGCATCCAAAAATGATCCGGCGGAGGATGTTCTCTATAATAATGCTGCCAGCAGTTTTATCGTTAAAAATGCGGTGACTTATATCAAAGAACATTATCAGGAAAAACTGCGTTTGAATGATGTGGCAGATCAGATTTATGTAAGCCAGTGGCATTTGAGCAAATTATTGAACCGCCATACCGGCAAAAACTTTTCTGAGATCTTAAACGGAATCCGTATCGAGAAGGCCAAAGAACTTCTCCATGATCCATCCAGAAGGATCGGAGATGTGGCAGAGGCAGTAGGCTTTCAGGATTTGGCTCATTTTTCCAGAGTATTTAAAAATCATGAGGGAATATCAGCAAATGAATATAGAAATACTCTGTGAGGATTTTGGCAGGGGAAATCAATGATGCAGGGCCTGGAAGTAAAAATTCCGTGCCCTGTATTTTTGTGTCACACGGAAGCTGTTTTTCAAATCTTCCGGGAATCAGTTACAGTTAAATTGTAAAAGTTAAAATATCATATTAACAATTACAAATAATATGATACAATAATAAACATCAAGAAAATATCTGCATATTATCTGGCTGTTTCAGCCGATTATTCACCGGTAAAAAATAAGCTGCAAGAAGGATAGGAAAGAGCATTAAAAGAACGAGCGCGCATCATGCTTTGCAGGATAGAACCTCTGTGCGCGTGAAACATTAGAGTACAGCAAAAATCATGCATCAGTGAAGAAGAAAAGCGAAAATGCAAAGAAAAAAGTTGCAATTTCGAATGAGATTTTCTATAATACAGATAGAAAGCATCTTCCCCTTTTCTTTTTTCACTGTAGAGAAAGGGGAGTGACCATGGGGAAAGCAGATGTGACAGCGAACGCTTATCTGGAGAACCCGGAGCGTTTTGCAGATGTGGTGAATCACGGTCTGTTTGCAGGGCGGCCGATTGTTAAACCGGATAAACTGGAGGAGGCGGACAGTAACAGTAAAGTATATGGCGAAATTTCAAAATATCGGGACGTGGTAAAAAAGATTTACGATAAAAAACTGGTTATCTGCATCATAGGTATTGAGAACCAGGAAAATATTCATTATGCCATGCCGCTGAAGACGATGAGATATGATCTGAATTCATATGAGCATCAGAAGCAGGAGATCAGCAGACAGCATGAGGAAGCACAGGATTTGAACGGAGATGAATGGCTCAGCCGCTTCGGCAGGGAGGATAAACTGCTGCCAATGCTCACACTGGTAATTTATTATGGCTGTAAGAAGTGGGATGGTCCGCTGACACTTCATGGCATGCTGAAGGTACCGGAAAAATTAAAACCATTCCAGTCACTGATGGGCGATTACCGGGTGAATCTGTTGACGGTGTATGAGATCCGGGATCTGGACAGCTATAGTGATGATCTGAAGATTGTATTCGGGTTTGTAAAATATCAAAAGGATAAAGAAAAGCTGAAAGAATATGTGGAGCAGAACAAACCATTGTTTCAGGCTGTGTCAGGAGAAAATTGCCTGGCAATTCAGAAACTGACCAGGATAAGAGAAATAGAGAAGTATATAAAAAATGGAAAGGAAGAGGTAGTTGATATGAGTAATGCATTGCAGGACATACGAGAAGAGGGTAAAGCAGAGGGTAAAGCAGAGGGTAAAGCAGAAGCGATACTGGAACTGTTAGAAGATTACGGGGAAGTTCCTGCCGAAACAGAAAAGAGAATCCGCATTCAGGAAAAACCGAATATTCTAAGTGGGTGGCTTAAGCTTGCTGCAAAGGTAAATTCGGTGGAAGAGTTTGAGGCATGTTTTTTAACCCTGAGAGATATTTCGCGGTGAAATAGATTATAAGCACATGATATATTTCCCGCATTACAAAGCGAAAAAGTACAAGTCCAAAGGGGCTGTCATATGAAAGCGGAGGTGTGGAGCACGGCCGGTATGAGTATGATTTCGGAGTGTCAGATCAACACAGAATCTAAATGAAAAATAACTGCAAAAATAAAACAGAGGGAAAATTGCGTCGTTCAGATGATTTCCCTTCTGTTTTTTTGTGTTTCCTTTGATATAAGAGGTAAGCCCCCGACAGGATTACAGAGGCGCGCAGAGTATGTCATGCTTCGCAGTAAGAACGCAGAGGTGTTGAAAGCTGCAGATCATGTGCCATTTTCCCGTTTACCTGGGGAAGCCGCCCGGAAGCTGTGCGTCAAGTAAAAGGCTGAACTGTAATTACAGGATAAAAAATTTTGATTATATATCTTGACTTTATATATTATACAATATATAATATATAAAAATAAAGCATATATAATAATGAATAAAAGAGGTGACAGAATGGGATTTCCAATGAATGTGCAGATTTTTGATCTGCTGGTTCTGGCAGTGCTGGCCAGGGAGGATGCCTATGGGTATCAGATCAGCCAAAGGATTAAGGCAGCTTCCAATACAAAGGATTCTACACTGTATCCGGTGCTGCGCAGACTGCAGGAGGCAAATTGTCTGGAGACCTATGACCAGCAGTTCCAGGGAAGGAACCGACGGTATTACAGCATTACGCCAGAGGGACGGCGACGGTATGAAGAGGCCCGAAGAGAATGGGCAGAATATACAGAGGCGATCAACCAGATTGTGAATGGAGGAGTGGACGGTGAGTAAATCAGAGTATATGGAATGTCTGGGGAAAAGGCTGAGACATTTGCCGCGGGAGGATTATGAAAAGGCAATGGAGTATTTTCAGGAATATTTCCAAGACGCCGGGACGGAGAATGAACAGCAGGCCATTGATGATCTGGGCGATCCTGAGACAGCGGCACAACAGATCATTCGGAATATGGCAGTGAAGAATGCAGAGGAAGGAAACCGGAGTGTGAAGCGAAGTATTTCCGCAGTCTGGATTGGCATACTGGCTGTTTTTGCTGCACCATTTGCCATACCAGTGGTTCTGGGACTGGGGGCAGCAGCACTTGGATTGGCCTTGGCAGCGGCGGGCGTGATGCTGGCGGCAGTGTTGACGGTGGCAGCAGTTGTGCTGGCGGCGGTGCTGGGGCTGGTGGGCGGAGTGCTGATGCTCTTTACCACACCGGCAAATGGCATTGCTACCCTGGGTATCAGTCTGATTCTGGCCGGACTTGGGGTATTGGCCGTGCTTGGATGCGGCGCAGTATGCAGATGGATCATCAATGGCATGATCCGTCTGTTCGGCAGATTTGCGGGAAGAGGTGCAGTGTGTAAAAGGCGAACTGATGTTGAAGAAAATGGAGGAAAAGAATGAAAAATTACAAAAAATGGCTGAGCGGGGCAGGAATTGTCATTGCAGCAGGGCTGGTTCTGACGGCAACAGGATATGCTATGGGAGGACGGGCAGGATTTTACCTGAATGCGTCCGGATTTCATGCCGTTGGAGCAAAACAGGGCAGTGATGAGGTAAAGGTATTGGAAAAGACCAGACTGGATGAATTTACCGGAGTGGACCTGTCTGTATCCTATGCGGATGTGGAAATCCTGCCTGCAGATGGTTATTATCTGGAGTACCGCCTGCAGAAGGATAAGACAGATCCGGAGTATCAGGTGAATGATAAAACGTTGATTTTCCGTCAGAAAACAGAAAAGATGGATGTGATGTGGAATTTCGATGTGAGCTTTTTTCAGTTCCTGTCAGAAGAGGATACAGACGGGTATTATGTAAAATTGTATGTGCCGGAAGATGCACTGCTTGACAGCGTGAAGCTGGTGTGTGACAGTGGGAATGTAACGAGCAAAACAATTTCCATACAAAATCT
Source organism: Lachnospiraceae bacterium (assembly GCA_028689585.1). GTDB lineage: Bacteria > Bacillota > Clostridia > Lachnospirales > Lachnospiraceae > Merdiplasma. Next base: position 129,844 of record JAQVCW010000006.1, read on the forward strand.
GGATGCAGACCTGAACTATGGAAATCTGACGCTAGGGGATATGGAAGGGGACAGTCTGAAAGCGGAGCTGGACAGCGGAGATTTCACTTTTGGAAATGTGACAGCAGTTCAGTCTGAACTGACTCTTTCCTATGGAAATGTAAAGGGAGAAGCGTTAAAAACGGATATTCTGGATGCGGAGCTGGATTCCGGTGATTTTTCCGTGAAACAGGTTTCCGGAAAGGACCTTAAAATGCAATGTGATTATGGCAATGTGAACATAGAAAAAATATCCGGGGAAAAACAGAAGTTTTGTCTGGACTCAGGAGATATTTCGATTGGCGAGGCGGATGTGACGGTTCTGAATGCAGAGAGCTCCTATGGAAATATAACAATAGGGCTGGGGGAGAAGGCGGAGGATTATAGCTATGATCTGAAGGTGGATTATGGGAAAATTCAGATGCCGGACAGCCTGGGGGCTTTTGAAGATATAGAAGAAAAGTACCATACCAGTACAGAAAGCGGAAAGCTGATTCAGGCTTACTGTGATTCCGGAGATATTACGATACAGGGGAAGTGAAGCTTAGATACAGAGGCATTCTTAAATGAAAAAAGTCAGAGGACGTAGTGTTCAGTTCTCTGACTTTTTATGTGTTTTTCTGTATTAACAAAAAGAAGACTAAATAATATTTATTTTGGCTAAAAAATATTGTTGACTTTATAGGAGGTTCCATATATACTAGGATTATAAATAAAAAAGTGCATAATATAAAAAATAAATTATACATTATGCACAAAAACAAGGGCAAAAAAATGGGAGGTTTTACTATGAGCAAACAGAATGAGGAAGTGACGAATGAAATTCAGGTTGACAGCGAATATTCCCGCTGTGCAGTGCCGAAGGATCAGAGAAAATCCTACTGGAGCCTGACCATCGTGTGGACGGGATTTGTATTTGCCATTATCAGTATGATGGCGGGCGGAGGACTGGCTGTGGGCTTCAGCTTTAAGCAGATCCTCATTGCAGCTGTTATAGGTAATGTGTTTTTGTGTATCATTGCCGTGGCGGTCAGCATTGTAGCCTGTCGGACCGGACTGACCTTTGCCCTGCTGACACGCTACAGCTTTGGAAGCTCGGGATCCAAGGTTGCATCTTTATTTGTGCCGATTGTAAACATAGGCTGGTATACGATCCAGTCCGCCACCTTTGGACATTTTATCGCACAGATTTTTAATTTCGGAGATGTGGGAGAGGCAATCTGCATGATTATCAGTGCGGCGGCGATGGGTATTTTTGCTTTTTATGGTATCAAGGCAATCACGATTTTAGGTTATGTGGCGATACCGGCGATCATCTTTTTATCGGTTGCCACCTCCATCCGTTCTCTCGGAGTGGTGGGCGGAGTTCAGGCGCTGCTGGATTATAGGCCAAGTGCCCCGATTACCTTTGCAGCGGGAGTCACCATTGTAATCGGAGCCTGGATTTTATCCACCGCCACCTGTATCGCGGATATCATGCGCTATGCGAAATCCACGAAATCAGCTATCGGAGCGGCATTGACCGGGCTGCTGGGAGGAAACATCCTGATGATCGTCAGCGGCGCCATTGCTACGATTTCCGTGAATGACTCAGACTTAACCAGCGTGCTGCTGAAATTTGGACTGGTAATTCCATCCCTGATTTTGATGACCACCAACATCTTTACCACCAATGCATCCAACTTATATTCGACTTCACTGAATCTGTCCAACTCCTTCAAAATGGACCGGACTAAAATGATGCTGATTTTAATTGGGGTATCCTCGCTGGCTACACTGACCAGACCTTATCAGATGGATTTCTTTATCGGATTTTTAAATACTCTGGGGAACATCGTTCCGCCTCTGGCCGGTATTATCCTGGCGGATTACTTTATCGTACATAAGGGAAAATACAGTGCCTATGAGAATACAAAGTTTGTGAAATGGAATCCGATCCCATGGATTACCTGGGGAATTTCTGTGGCAATCGTATATGCATTTATTTACGTACTTCCGTTTGGAATGCCGTCGATCAACGGAATCATAGCGGGTATGGCTATTTATTCCGTGCTGATGCTGGCTTCTGCGAAAGAGGTTGTGACGGAGCGCTGGGAAGCGGAGGGCGATGCTTAGGCTGAAAGCAGGCAAGGATTACATTAATGGGATGAATCAAACTCAGAAAAAACAAAAATCGAATTGATCAAAAACTAAGGGCAGAAAACCCGGGAGGCATGGAGATGGAGAAGGACACGAAACAGAGAAAGTATAAAATAGCAGCAGCAGTCGGAACTGTTATTATGGGAATTGGAGCTTTTATGGGATGCTTGAGCACGGACGCAGTGATAGCCAATACAGGAAATGGACTGCTGCTGGTGAGCATTGCCATTATGGTCTACGGATATTCAAAATGGCAGCCGTGATATGTTAGAAACTGTGAGGCGGATGCACTGAGGGCCCGCAGCCCATCAGTGTATCCGCCTCCAGATATTCAGTCAATCCTGCTGGCCGCATCAATATAGCTGTACAGCGTATATTTACTGATACCGAACTGCTCACTGACCTTATTGCCGCTCTTGGTGATCAGAAAAGCGCCGGAGTCATTTAAGAACTTGACTGCCTTCACTTTATCATCTTTCGTCATCAGGGCCACCGGTTTCCCTACCAGGGCAATGGACTGGTCAATGAGCTGATCCAGCAGTTCATTGACGTTGAGCGGGATCTGTTCCGGTTCGGAGACGGAGTCAGGTTCGTCCGTGGCAATCAGGGAATGGACGGAGGTTTCCAGGGCCAGCAGATGCGTGATATCGAAATTGATCGCAAAGATGGCGGAAAGTACCCCGGCTTCATCCCGGATATACATGGTGCTGCTCTTTAAGATACGTCCGTCATGGGTTTTGGTCAGATAGTTCAATTTATCGGACAAGGAGGCGTGATCGTGCTTTAGTGCTTCCAGAACGATATGGCTGGGGCCGTCGCCCACCTTGCGATTGGTCACAGAACCGTTCTCAATATAGAAGATACTGCTTTCCAGCGGATTATTATTCAAAGAATGTATTACAATTTCACAGTTGGGACCAAATTGGCGGGCCAGTCCCGCGGCGATCTGCTTTAACATAGCAAAAGTAGTTTCATTTAACATAGAATTTCCCCTTTGAGAGTTTGGGGTTATTCTAACATAATTAGAGAAGAAACACAAGAAAGAAGGGGCGAAATGATACTGATCGGAAATGGAACGGTAATTACCAGAAATCAGGACGGCAGAGTGATACCGCAGGGGGCGGTAGTGTCAGACGGGGCTTTGATCTGCGATATCGGAGATACGGCTTCAATGAAGAAAAAATATAGAGATGCCGAATGGGTGGATGCAAAAGGCGGTGTGATTATGCCGGGGCTGATCAATCTTCACGATCATGCTTATTCTGCATTTGCCAGAGGAATGAGTATTGACGGATATGTTCCGAAAGATTTTTGCGGAATATTAGAGGGAATGTGGTGGAAGATGGATCGGGCTATTAACAGCCGGGACACGTATTACAGCGGTCTGGTGACCTGGATGGAATGCATCCGCAACGGAGTCACCACAGTGTTTGATCATCATGCCAGCTATGGGGAAGTGGGCGGCAGCCTGTTTGAACTTTCCAGGGCGGCGGATCTGGTGGGACTGCGCACCTGCCTGTGCTATGAAGTCAGTGACCGGGACGGAAAAGAAAAGGCGAAGGCGGCCATCCGTGAAAATGCGGAATATCTGAAGTACACCGGGCAGCAGAAGGAGGATTTTCGCTGTGCCATGATGGGAATGCACGCATCTTTTACGTTAAGTGATCAGACTCTGTCAGCCTGTCTGGAAGCGGCAGGGGATGGATGCGGGTGCCATATTCATGTGGCAGAAGGACTCTATGATGCCCGGCACTGCCGGAAAAATTACGGAAAAAGCATTGTATCCAGACTTCAGGAGTTTGGTGTTCTGGGAGAGAAGACGATTGCGGCCCACTGCATTCACATTGATCCGGAAGATGAGGCACGGCTGAAAGAGACCGATACCATGGTGGTGCACAATCCTCAGAGCAATATGGGAAATGCAGTAGGCTGTGCGGATATTCCGGGCCTGGCAGGGCTTGGAACAGCGCTTGGAATCGGCACGGACGGATATACCCAGGATATGCTGGAGAGTGGCAAGGCATCACAACTGCTGATCAAACACAATACAGAGAATCCGGCCGAAGGCTGGGGAGAAGCCACGAATATGCTCTTTGCAGGCAACCGAGTGTTGGCGGGACGATATTTTAAAACGCCTCTTGGAGTATTGCAGCCGGGGGCTGCGGCGGATGTGATTGTACTGGATTATCATCCTTATACCCCGCTCAACGAAAACAATACGGAGGGGCATCTGCTGTTTGGCACCAATGGACACAGTGTAGTTACCACCATGGCAGCCGGAAAAATCCGGATGCGGGACCGGATCTTAGTTGATCTGGATGAAGAGAAGCTGCTGGCAGAAGCCAGAAGTCAGGCACAGGATCTGTGGAGACGGGTAAATGCAGGAGGTATCAGCCCATTTGCTGAAAGCAAATTTAAAATGGGCTGAAAAAAGGAGGAAACATGAGCGACAGAATGCAGCCGATTCCATTTTCGGCATTGATTAACTGGATTACCAGGGAAGTAAAATCCGGCACTCTGTTTGGGTGCAGAAATTTTTATACGGCAGAACCGGAGAAAAAGATTTCAATTCTGGGCAGGGAAATTGAAACTCCCATCGGTCCGGCAGCCGGGCCCCATACTCAGCTTGCGCAGAATCTGCTGACGGCTTACGTATGCGGAGGCCGGTATTTTGAATTGAAGACAGTACAGCAGTTAGACGGAGAAGATCTGACCGTATCCAAGCCCTGCATTCTGGCAGAGGATGAGGGCTACAACTGTGAATGGAGCACAGAGCTTACGGTGGAACAGGCGTTTGAAGAATATGTGAAGGCATGGTATCTGATGCAGGTGCTGGCCCGGGAGTTAAAGCTGGGAGCGCCGGGGGCTGTGGTGTTCAATATGAGCGTGGGATATAATATGGAAGGAATTCAAAGTCCGAAAATTGACCGGTTCATTGAGCAGTTAAAGGACGCGTCGGCATGTCCGGTATTTTTACAGTGCAGGGAAGTGCTGGAACAGCATCTGCAGGACTTTTCCCTTTTTACCAGAGAGGATCTGGACGCGGTCAGCCCCCATATCTGCAGCAGCATGACTCTGTCCACCATGCATGGATGCCCGGCGGATGAAATCGAACGGATTGTCACATACCTGCTCACGGAGAAAGGGTTAAATACCTATCTGAAATGTAATCCCACTCTTTTGGGCTATGAACGTGTCCGCAGTATGCTGGATGCGCTGGGGTATGATTATGTGGCCTTTGATGAGAGCCAGTTCCAGGCGGATCTTCAGTTGGAGGAGGCCATTGCCATGCTGCAGCGCCTGCAGGACACTGCCAGGGAGGCGGGAGTTCTCTTTGGCGTTAAAATGACCAATACCTTTCCGGTGAAAGCACAAAACAGAGAATTGCCGGATCCCATGATGTATATGAGCGGAAAGGCACTGCTGCCGCTTTCACTGGGGGCAGCGGAAATCATAAGCCGCAGCTTTGACGGAAAGCTTCCGATTTCCTACTCCGGCGGCGCCGATGCGCTGAATATCGAGGCAATTTTCGAAACGGGAATCCGACCCATTACAATCTGTACGGATCTATTGAAGCCAGGCGGTTATCACAGGTTAAACACCATGGCAAAAAAGCTGAGCGGGCATACTTACTGGGGCGAAGAAAAAGGGACGGACACGAAAAAAATAGAAGCCCTGGTGAAAGAAATTCTTTCCGGAACCAGAACGAGAAAGATGACGCCGTTTTCCATTCAGCGTCAATTGCCGGAGATTCCCTGTGAATGCAAGGAACAGTGCCATACGGTGTGCGGCTGCTGTGTGACGGTATGTCCGAACCGGGCCAATGTACTGATTCATACCGTGAGCGGAAATAAAATGCTCCATCTGGACGGCCTTTGCAACGAATGCGGAAACTGCGCCAGCTTCTGTATTGAGAAAAGTGCGCCTTATCTGGAAAAATTCACCCTGTTTCAAAGCGAAGCGGATATGGAAGCTTCCCAAAATGGCGGATTTACCAGGAAAGAGGGAGAAAAGAGCTGTTATCTTCTGCGCTGTGGCGCAGGCAGGATGGAATACCGTGCAGGAGAAAATTCCAGTGGGGTGCCGGAGGCGGTCAGGGAAATCATTGATGCGGTGGACGAGGAGTATGAATATCTGTTTTATCTCAAAAAGAACTAAAAAATATTTAGTTTACCTATTGATTTTTTAGATAAATGTGATATGATGCTTATATACCTAAAAAATATTTAGGATGGCAAAAATAAAATTAGCTTACAAATTGGGAGGAAGCAGCATGGAGAAGATTCAATGGGTGGAAAATCGAATTCCGAAGACAAAAGATGAAAAGCTGGAGATCATGTCGAAAAATCAGGTCAGGAAGGCGCGCAGATTTCATGAAAGCTTTCCCCAATACAGTGAAACGCCGCTGGCAAGGCTGACGGGACTGGCAAAAGAACTGGGACTTTCGGAGGTCTGTGTCAAGGATGAAAGCTATCGTTTTGGCCTGAATGCATTTAAGGTGCTGGGCGGAAGCTATGCCATGGTGAATTATATTGCAGGAAAGGTAAAGAAAGAGGTATCCGAATGTGATTATGCATACCTGACCAGTCCGGCATTGAAGGAAGAATTCGGACAGGCTGTTTTCTTTACCGCAACCGATGGAAATCACGGACGTGGTGTTGCCTGGGCAGCTAACAAACTGGGACAGAAAGCAGTGGTGCTGATGCCAAAGGGAAGTACGAGAAGCCGTTTTGACCACATTGCAGAAGAGGGCGCCAAGGTGACCATAGAAGAGGTCAACTACGATGAATGTGTCCGCAGAGCCAACCAGATGGCGGACCAGACCAGGAATGGTGTCATGGTGCAGGATACGGCCTGGGACGGTTACGAAGAAATCCCGGCCTGGATCATGCAGGGATACGGAACCATGTCAGATGAAGCCTGTGAGCAGTTAGAGGCGATCGGAATTGGCCGTCCTACTCACGTTTTTGTCCAGGCCGGTGTGGGAAGTCTGGCAGGTGCGGTTCAGGGCTATCTGGCAAACCGGTTCGGGGATGATTGTCCGATTACCGTGGTGCTGGAAGCGCAGGCGGCGGACTGTCTTTACCAGAGCGCGAAGGCGGGGGATGGAAGCATTCAGTTCGTGACCGGAGATCTGCAGACCATCATGGCAGGGCTGGCCTGCGGAGAGCCGAACACCATCGGATTTGATATCCTGAGAAATCACACCGCATTCTTTGCCTCCTGCCCGGATTGGGTAAGTGCCAATGGAATGCGCATGCTGGGAGCTCCGTTAAAGGGAGATCCGCAGGTGATTTCAGGAGAGAGCGGAGCGGTTGGCATGGGATTTTTAGCAGCGGTGATGAAGGATCCGGAATACGCAGAACTGAAAAGGGCGCTGAAGCTGGATGAAAACAGCAAGGTGCTGATGTTCTCCACAGAAGGAGACACCGATCCGGAAAATTACAGAGCGATTGTATGGGATGGAAAACAGAGAAAAGAAGATGTGTAAAGCTTTCGGTGAAAACTTGGCATGCAGCGTCAGCCCATTTGTCTGAGACAAATTCAGGATGGCTGATGTTCAAAGGAGGAGAAGAAAAATGGATTATAAGAAAATAAATGATGCAGCAGAACAGTATAAAGAGGCAATGACAAAATTTTTACGCGATCTGGTGCAGATCCCGGGAGAGAGCTGTGACGAAAAAGGACATATCCAGCGAATTGCCCAGGAAATGCAGACACTGGGATTTGACCGGGTGGAAATCGATCCTATGGGAAATGTGCTGGGATTTATGGGAACCGGAAGCAGAATCATTGCATTGGATGCTCACATTGATACGGTAGGCATCGGCAACCGGGACAACTGGAAATTTGATCCCTATGATGGCTATGAGACAGAAGAAGAGATCGGCGGACGGGGCACTTCTGATCAGATGGGCGGTATTGTATCCGCGGTATACGGTGCCAGGATAATGAAAGAACAAAATCTTCTGCCCGCAGACTGTACGGTAATGGTTACAGGAACGGTGCAGGAGGAGGATTGTGACGGACTTTGCTGGCAGTATATTATCAAAGAAGATAATCACAGACCGGAATTTGTGGTATCCACAGAACCGACGGACGGCGGTATCTACCGCGGACAGCGGGGCAGAATGGAAATCCGCGTGGATGTTCAGGGGGTATCCTGCCACGGCTCCGCACCGGAGCGGGGGGACAATGCAATCTATAAAATGGCGGACATTCTCCAGGAAATCCGTGCATTGAATGAAAATGACGCGGCAGAGGGAACCGAAATCAAAGGACTCGTAAAAATGCTGGATGCAAAATACAATCCGGAATGGGAGGAAGCGAATTTCCTGGGCAGAGGCACAGTCACTACTTCGGAAATATTCTTCACCTCCCCCAGCCGCTGTGCTGTGGCAGATTCCTGCGCAGTTTCTCTGGACCGCCGTATGACTGCAGGCGAAACCTGGGAAAGCTGTCTGGATGAGATCCGTGCGCTTCCCAGCGTAAAAGGGTATGGAGCTGCGGTATCCATGTATCAGTATGAACGGCCTTCCTACACCGGACTGGTCTATCCGATTGAATGCTATTTCCCGACCTGGGTGATTCCGAAGGAGCATCCGGTGACGAATGCGATGGAAGCAGCTTACCTGGGACTTTACGGAGAGAGCCGCATGGGTAACGCAGAGACAGAGGCCATGAGAAAAGCCCGTCCCCTGACGGATAAATGGACCTTTTCTACAAATGGAGTTTCCATCATGGGCCGAAATCAGATCCCCTGCATCGGTTTTGGACCGGGAGCGGAAGGGCAGGCCCACGCACCGAATGAAAAGACCTGGAAGATGGATCTGGTCCGCTGCGCAGCAGTGTATGCGGCGCTGCCGATGAATTATATGGGAAAATAAGAGGCGGAATAAAGAAAGCATAATACCTGCAACTCACTGAAGGGTGTGATTTGTCACCGCAGAACCTGGATCTTTGCACAAAAATGGGGAACGCCCCGGGGCATGGCACACGGACCGTAACGGAAAAGGAGATTCCAAAATGGACGCAAAATTAAAAGACTATATCGAAAAATTAAGCAAATTAGATTACAAAGACATGTTTGATAACGATTTTTTCCTGACCTGGGAAAAGACAGACGAGGAACTGGAAGCAGTGTTTACTGTGGCGGATACTCTGCGCTATATGAGAGAAAACAATATTTCCACCAAAATATTCGAAAGCGGACTGGGCATCAGCCTGTTTCGTGACAACTCCACCCGTACCAGATTTTCATTTGCCTCTGCCTGCAATCTGCTGGGCCTGGAAGTACAGGATCTGGATGAAGGCAAGAGCCAGATCGCCCATGGCGAGACCGTTCGCGAGACGGCCAACATGATCTCTTTTATGGCGGATGTAATCGGGATAAGAGATGATATGTATATTGGAAAAGGAAATAAGTACATGCACGATGTGGCAGAAGCGGTGAAGGAAGGGCATCAGGACGGAGTTCTGGAACAGCATCCCACACTGGTCAACCTTCAGTGCGATATTGACCATCCCACCCAGTGCATGGCGGACATGCTGCATATCATTCATGAATTTGGCGGCGTGGAAAACCTGAAGGGGAAAAAGGTGGCCATGAGCTGGGCTTATTCTCCCAGTTATGGGAAGCCGTTATCTGTGCCCCAGGGCGTGGTAGGACTGATGACACGATTTGGCATGGATGTGGTGCTGGCCCATCCGGAAGGCTATGAGATCATGCCGGAGGTGGAAGAAGTGGCAAGAAAAAATGCGGCAGCCACCGGCGGCTCCTTTGTAAAGACCAACAGCATAGCGGAAGCATTTCAGGATGCGGATATTGTGTATCCCAAGAGCTGGGCTCCCTTCGCAGCAATGGAAAAACGGACAGAATTATATGGAAACGGGGACAGCGAAGGCATCGCCGCTCTGGAGCAGGAGCTGCTGAGGCAGAACGGGGAGCACAAGGACTGGGAGTGCACCGAAGAATTGATGAAAACCACGAAAGATGGAAAAGCGCTCTATCTCCACTGCCTTCCGGCGGACATCACGGGAGTATCCTGTGAAGAGGGAGAGGTTGAAGCTTCGGTATTTGACCGCTACCGCAATCCGCTGTACAAAGAAGCCAGCTACAAGCCATACATCATTGCGGCCATGATTTTCCTGGCGAAGGTAAAAGATCCGCAAGAAGCGATAAAAGCTCTGGAAGAGAGAGGTCTGAACCGAAAATTCCGGTAAGCGCTGCCGGGCACCGGAATTGCCAATATCTGCTTTGACAGATTTTCCGGGACAGAAGAACAAGGAGGGGTAGTGTGAAAAAACGAATTGTAATTGCGCTTGGGGGAAATGCGCTGGGAAATAATCTGACAGAACAGATGACCTCAGTAAAGAAAACAGTAAAAGTCATTGCAGACCTGATCGAACAGGGACACGAGGTTATTATCAGCCATGGAAACGGGCCCCAGGTGGGAATGATCCAGCTCGCCATGTCGGAGCTGGTCAGATCGAACCCGCAGTATCCCGTGATTCCGCTGTCTGTGTGCGTGGCTATGAGCCAGAGCTACATCGGATATGATCTGCAGAATGCCCTGCGGGAAGAACTGCTGGACCGGGGCATGAACAAACCGGTGGCTTCGGTGATCACCCAGGTGGAGGTGGATCCGGAGGATCCCGCATTTTTGAATCCCACAAAGCCCATCGGAAGCTTTGTGAGTGAAGAAGAAGCGAGACGGCTGGAACGGGAAAAAGGCTATCGGATGATCGAGGATGCAGGGCGGGGCTACCGGAGAGTGGTAGCCAGTCCCAAACCAAAGAGCATTGTAGAAATCGAAACGATTCAGGCGCTGGTGGAGGCCGGACAGGTGGTGATCGCCGGGGGCGGAGGCGGTATCCCGGTGCTGTGTGAAAACCATCATTTAAAAGGGGCCAGCGCGGTAATTGATAAGGATTTCGCCACGGAAAAACTGGCAGAGCTGCTGAATGCCGATTATCTGGTGATCCTCACCGCAGTGGAGCATGTGGCGGTCCGGTTCGGAAAACCGGACCAGAAGGATCTGGACTGCCTGACCGTAAAAGAAGCGAAGCAGTACTGTGCGGACGGTGAATTTGCTCCCGGCAGCATGCTTCCCAAGGTACAGGCAGCCATTCAGTTCGCTTCCTCCGCTCCGGGGCGGAATGCACTGATCACGCTGCTGGAAAAAGCCAAAGAGGGAATTGAGGGCAGGACCGGAACCCGGATCGTCTCCTGAAGATTCTCCTTGCGCTTTCCTCCCGCTTTGCTATAATAATGAAAGAAATAAGCAAAAAACGGAGGAAGCCATGCTGTACACAGAACGTGTTGAATTTATTATCCAGCAGCTCCAGCTTTGTGCTAATGCAAAGGTGGGGGAGCTAGCGGAGGCGATGCATGTATCCCTGGATACGGTGCGCCGGGATCTGAAGACTATGGAGAGGGAAGGTCTGGTAAAATATGTAAGAGGCGGAGCCTGTCTGCCGGAGACACTGGATTCTATTTCACATTTCAGCGGCCGTGAGATCGTCAATATACCGCAGAAGCGTCAGTCCGCAGTCAAGGCTCTGGAATTTATCCAGCCGGGGAGCGTGATCGCGCTGAACTCCGGCACCACCAATATGGTGCTGGCACAGGAGATTGTGAAGCGGTTTTCGGATCTGACCATTGTGACCAATAATCTGGCAGCAGCCACCGTCCTTCTGCAGAATTCCTCCATTCACACCGTTTTGATCGGCGGGGATGTGGATGTCATGGAGCGTTCTACCTACGGACATTTTTGTGAAAAGGAATTTTCCAGTTATCATCCGGACTGCGCATTTCTTTCGATTAATGCAGTGAATGATTTGGTGGGATATACGGATTTTCGTTTTTCGGAAATCGGCATTATGCAGACTTTGGCGGCTAATTCCAGACGTACTGTCGCCGTGATGGATTCCAGCAAGCTTGGGAAGCAGTCCAAAAAACTGCTCTTTCCGCTGAGCAGCATAGATGTGTTGGTGCTGAATGATATTACGGAGGAGCAAAAAGCGCAGTATATCGCCGCCGGGGCCAAAATTGAATAGATGTGATTTACGATGATTTCTGTCGGAAGAGATGTACCTTGGGGTATTGATCTTCCGGCAGATTTTTTTTACAAATATTTTACCTGATTTTCACTGTAACATGATAGAAACTTGCGTTTTTCTAATATATAATGTCATTAAAGCAGTAAAAAACAGCAAATAATTAAAAGAAAACAGCAAAAGAAAGGAAATACAGTATGAATCATAATATTGAACTGGTCGTCTTTGACTGGGCAGGGACCACTACTGATTTCGGTTCCCAGGCTCCGGTACAGGTGTTTGACCGTACTTTTATACAATATGGCATGCATTTTAGCCGGGAAGAAATAAATGCTCCTATGGGGATGGAGAAAAAGGCGCATATCCGCCGGATGCTGTCATCTGAAAGTGCCGGACAGCGCTGGCAGGATGCCCATCATACCACATGGACCGAAGAGGATGTGGAAGAAATCTATCAGAGCTTTGAAGAAAATCTGCGGCAGGTGGTGGCTGAATACAGCCAGGTGATTTCGGGTGTGCCGGAGACGGTTTCACAGCTTCGCAGCCTTGGCATAAAAATCGGCTCTACGACCGGTTATACATCCGAAATCATGCAGTATGTGCTTCCTGCTGCCAAAGCGGGCGGATATGTTCCGGACTGTGTTGTAACACCTGATATCGCAGGCGGCAGCCGCCCCACACCTTTTATGCTTTTTGAATGTATGCGTCAGACCGGCATCTATCCCCCGTCCCATGTGGTAAAAGTGGGAGATACGGTTGTGGATATTCAGGAAGGCAAGAATGCAGGGGCCTGGTCAGTGGGCATTCTCACAGGATCTAATCTGATGGGATTTTCGCAGCAGGAGTATGAGAGCGCATCCGGGGATGAAATTCAGGAAAAGAAAGCCAGGGCACGTTCCGCTTATTTTGAGGCCGGTGCAGATCTTGTGATCGATAATATCCGTGAGCTTCCGGCGGCGATCGAAGAGATCAATGCCCGTATCCGGGCGCAGGAGGAACGCTGATATGAACACTTATTTCAATCCGGTCCGCACTTTTCAGGGCTATGGCATCCTTTCGCATCTGGAGCAGTTGGTGGAGCAGTACGCTGATCCGCAAAAATCGATCCTTCTGCTTGTCTGGCATGCAGACGTGCTGCACCTTGAGGAACTGGAGCAGCTCTGTATCCGGGAAGAAAAGCGGCTGCTGATCCACTGCTTTTCCGCATCCAATCCGGAGCTGGAACAGCTCTATGAAATGTACCGGATCACCAGGGATAAAAAAATCGGCATGGTAATCGCCGTAGGCGGCGGAAGTGTGCTTGACGTGGGCAAGTCGCTCTGCTGTCTGTATGGAAAAGGAGAAGAACTTTCGAATCCGGAAGACCTGCGCCGACTGATCGCTTCTAAGGATTACGGCTCACCCGCCTGCCGCTGGATCGGCATTCCGACCACCGCCGGAACCGGAAGTGAGGTAACCTGCTGGGCCACGATCTGGGATCCCGCAAAGGGAGTCAAGCATTCCATAGATACCCAGAGCAATTACGCCTGCGCAGCCATAGCAGATCCGCAGCTCATCGAGACACTGCCGCTCCCATTGGCTGTTTCCTCCGCATTGGATGCAGCAGCCCATGCCGCAGAAAGCTACTGGGCGAAAGCGGCTAACACAGTTTCACGCGCACTGGCTTTGGAGGCGATCCGCATTATTATGGGACAGATTGACCATCTTCTGGAGAAGCCTTCCGAACGGGAGGCACATGACGCTATGTCGCGGGGGAGCATGCTGGCAGGACTGGCATTTAGCAATACCAGAACGACTGCCTGCCACTCCATCTCTTATCCGCTTACCATGCAGTATCATATCCCCCATGGGGTTGCGGTAAGTCTGCTGCTGGGGCCGGTGCTTTTACTCAACAGGCCCGCCCTCAGGGATATGGATGCGCTGCTAAACGCATTTGGTCTGACCTGTCCGCAGGAGCTGGGAAAGCGCATTACTGGAATACTGGCGGCTGCGGGACATCCGGTGAAGCTGAGAGACTGGGGCGTATCAGAAGAAATGCTGCCGTCACTGGCGGCACACAGCATGACAAAAGGACGGGCAGACAATAATCCGGTGCAACTGACCGAAAAGGTCGTTCACAATATATTGAAGAAACTGATGTAAAGAAACTGGCGCAAAGAAACCAATGCAAAGAAACCGATGTAAAGAAACTAACGCAAAGAAACCAATGCAAAGAAATGAAAGTAAAAACCCAATGTAAAGAATGGAGAGGAGAATTATCATGAAAAAATGGAACAGAATGGCAATGGCAGGAGCACTTACCCTCAGTATTATCGCAGGCAACAGTATGCTGGCTCTGGCAGAAGAAAAAACTACTTTTACAATCGCTTATGCTCCCAATGAGTCCACAGAGCAGGGAACTGATGCAAGAAACGGACTGGCTGCCGATCTGGGAGAAGCGCTGGGAATGGAAGTAAAAGAAATTCAGGCAAGTGATTACAATGCTATTATTGAAGCGCTGCGCACCGGAAATGCAGATATGGCTTACATGGGCGCTCTCGCAGTTGCTATGGCAGTGGATCGTGCTGATGCAGCTCCAATCGTGATGAAAGCACCGGAAGGGGACAAAGAAAAAGCAGTTTATCATTCTGTCCTGATTACACAGGCAGATAACGACGAAATTAATTCAATTGAAGATATCAAGGGAAAGACAATGGCCTTCGTTGATCCGGATTCCACTTCAGGCAACCTGGTTCCTACCTTTGAAATCATCAAAGCTTTCCCGGATGATAATCTGGATACAGATATCCTGCACACAAACGGGGAATTCTTTGAGGCGGTCAGCTTTTCCGGCCAGCATCAGGCAGGACTGCAGGCTGTGATCAAAGGGGATGTAGACGTAGCTCCGATTTCCGACCAGATCCTGGCATCTGAGATCGCCAACGGAAATGCAGAGGAAGGCGCTGTGAAGATCATTCATTCTTCCGATGCAATTCCGGCAGAGGCTATGGTGATCGGCACCAGTGTAGAGGAAGAGCTGCAGGCAAAACTGGTGGATTTTCTCACCGCATATGACAACAAGGATTATTTCAGCCAGGTAATCAAGGTAGATGGCGCCCGTTTTGTGAAATGTGATGTCACTGACTATGAACCGATCATTGAACTGAACGAAACCATTAATGCAGAATAATTCCGGGAAAACACTTTTTTCATGAAAGAAGCAGGAGGGTTCTATGAAACCGATCTTATCGTTTGATAATGTAACAAAACAATACCCTAATGGGGTTCACGCGCTGCAGAATATCTCATTTTCTGTCCATTCGGGCGAATTTATCTCTATCATCGGTCCTTCCGGTTCCGGAAAATCGACCCTTCTGCGTGCAATCAACAAATTAATCACCATCAACAGCGGTCATGTGCTTGTGGACGGAGAGGAGATCTCTGGCCAAAGCGGCCGCAGGCTGAGAAATACCCGCTGTAAGGTGGGCATGATTTTTCAAAATTATAATCTGGTCTATCGTCTTTCTGTACTCCAGAATGTGCTTCACGGAAGACTGGGACATATGCGGGGGATTCGCGGTGTCTTTGGCATGTATACGGAAGAGGACAAAAAAGAAGCCATTGATCTGCTGCAGGAACTGGGATTAGGCAGCTTTTGCTATAACCGGGCCAATGATCTTTCCGGAGGTCAGAAGCAGAGAGTCGGCATCGCACGCGCCATTATGCAGGATCCGGCGCTGCTGCTGTGTGACGAGCCCATTGCCTCCCTGGATCCCTCCAGTGCAAAAACAATTATGGATATTTTGTACAATATGACACAAAAAAGAAAGATAGCATGTATTGTCAATCTTCATCAGCTTGACGTGGCTGAAAAGTATTCTACCCGTATTATCGGCCTGTCCAAAGGAACCATTGTTTTTGATGGAAAGCCGGAAGACCTGACCGATGAGGTGATTGAAAAAATATATGGAACATCAAAAGAAAATCTGATGATGGGAGGTTCCGGGGATGAAGAAGCGTATTCCGCAGATCTCGCATGCTGAAAAGCGG
>JAQVCW010000030.1 GCA_028689585.1 Lachnospiraceae bacterium
ACTAAAGGAGATTAATACAATGGCAAGAAAGAAAATTATCGCTGGAAACTGGAAAATGAACATGACCCCAAGCGAAGCAGTAGCACTGGTAAATACACTGAAACCACTGGTAGCAAACGATGACGTAGATGTAGTATTCTGCGTGCCGGCTATCGATATCATCCCGGTAATGGAAGCTGCAAAAGGCTCCAACATCCAGGTGGGTGCAGAAAATATGTACTACGAAGAGAAAGGTGCTTACACAGGCGAAATCTCTCCGGCTATGCTGACTGATGTTGGTGTAAAATATGTAGTTCTGGGTCATTCTGAGAGAAGACAGTACTTCGCAGAGACCAACGAGACAGTAAATAAAAAAGTTCTGAAAGCATTCGAGCACGGCATCACCCCAATTATGTGCTGTGGTGAGACTCTGGAACAGAGAGAACAGGGCGTGACCATGGACTTTATCCGTCAGCAGGTTAAAGTTGGTATGCTGGGTGTGACCGCAGATCAGGCAAAGACCGCTGTGATCGCTTACGAACCAATCTGGGCTATCGGAACCGGCAAGACCGCTACTACCGAGCAGGCACAGGAAGTATGCAAAGGCATCCGTGAGTGCGTTGCTGAGATCTATGATGATGCTACCGCAGCAGCAATCCGTATCCAGTATGGCGGTTCTGTAAATGCTAAGACAGCAGCAGATCTGTTTGCTCAGGCAGACATCGATGGCGGCCTGGTAGGCGGCGCTGCTCTGAAACCAGATTTCGGACAGATTGTAAACTATAAATAGGACGTAATATTTATTCTGAGATATAAGCTAATATGACGTTAAAGCACCGATGGCGATCAGAAAATCAGCTCACAGAGCCGATTCTTCAATCGCTATCGGTGTTTTTTTGGTATGCTATCTGGTTCGTTTTTGTGTTTTGCAAGATCTGCCGGATTCGAAAATCAGTTGCAGTTCAGCCTTTTACTTGACGCACAGCTTCCGGGCGGCTGCCCCAGGTATGCCGCAGGTGCATTTGCAGAAAGACTAAGCATCTTGGGTTCCACAAGATGTTCCATAGGAATTGGGAGTCATTTGTTTGAACCGAAGGTGAGTTATGGCTCCCAATTCCTGCTTTTGGAACACCTTGCGGAAGCCTTAGATGCTCTTGGCTTTCGAAACAGCACAGGCGGCATACCTGGGGCAGCCGCCCGGAAAGCGTCCTCATTCCAATGCTGAACGGTAACAAAAATCATTGGAAAATACCGCATATCGTTGTATAATAAAGAAAAGTCTGTTTTGCTCTAAAATATATGCTGTCTCAGAAAGTGAGAATACTTATGGATATGAGATATAACAGTGCAGAAGAACTGCTGGACACTTTAGTGCGTTCTTATTATGAGGAACGTGATGTGGAGGCTACCCTTTCCTGTGTCACAGATGATATTGAATGGATAGGGACGGAAAACGATGACAGTGCCAGCGGGAAAGAGGAACTGAGGAAATTACTGGAAGCAGATATGGATGCATTTCCGGCTTCCTTTGAAATAGAATTCGATTCGTTTAAAACGCAGAAACTAGGTTCTGAGGTCGAGATCATTACGGTGACGGGAAAGCAGATTGCTGTCTCCGGCGTGGTCTGTGGTTTTTCTATCAGGGGGATGGCCTGCTGTGTGAAAACGGAAAAAGGATGGCTTGTCAGCAGCGTACATACTTCCGTCCCTAATTCTGAGCTGGAAAAATACAGCCTGAAAAAAGAGCTGGACGAAAACCGGAAAAAAGAGCAGGTCCTGATGGCGGGGATCCCGGGAGGCGTTGCCATCTATCGTTTGAAAAAAGACGGTAGGGTCACTGCAGATTATGTGTCGGAAAGCTTTGCGAAGATGTGCGGGTACACTGCAGAAGAATTTCTGGACTATCTGCGGGAGGACAGCACCATAAATCTGGTGCCGGAGGATATTCCGGAGGTACTGAGATGCCTGGATGAGAGCCTGAAAAATGACACACCGTTAAATGTCATGTATCGTATCTACAAAAAAGATAAAACGCCTATTTTGATCCGCCTGGATGCAAATACAATTCAGCCAGATCAGTTAAAAGAGGATGAAGTGGCCGTATTATATGCGGTGCATACCCTTGTGAGCGATGCAACAAAGAAAATCATGGATGAGCAGCATCAACTGAAAAATCTGGTTGATGAGGTACCGGCCGGGCTTGGCATTTTTGAGGTGACGGAGGGGAAGATTGTTCAGGTCTACATGAATGAAGCTTTCTATACCATGCTTGGAATTACCAAAAAAGACAGAAGAGTATACTTTGATGAAAATGTCATGTCTGCGATTCATCCGGAGGGTGTTCAGAAGATTCATAACGGCATTAAAAATCTTTTCTCGGGAGAGCAGAGGACAGAAGTGGACTACCGGCTGAAAAAACGGGACGGGACCTGGTTCTGGGTACATTTAAGCGCATATGTAGTGGAACGCAGAGAGAACTTTCTTCGGATTTATGCGGTTTTTTCGGATTATAACCGGATCAAGGAAGCAGAGCAGAACTCCCTGATTGAGCAGCAGAGATTTCAGACGGTAGCAGATGAGATGAATGCGGCTGTATTTGAATGGAAACTGAAAGACGGTAGTTTTTATAACTCAAATTCATACCGAAATTATGCCCTCAGCAGAGTGAGTTCGGACGATATTCTGCACAACAGAGGACCAGCAGATATGGTGCATCCGGATGACCAGAATAAAATGCAGGAATTTTTTGAGGGAACCAATTCCGGCAATCCGCGTGTGGAGGTTACCCTTCGTTTAAAGATGACAGACGGGGGCTACCGCTGGTGCCGGCTGATCGGTCTGTTTTACCGGGATGAAGATGACAGACTGGATCGGGTTATCGGCATTATCATTGATGTGAATAAGGAACAGGAAGAAAATTACAGACTGCAGAAGCTGTTGGATGAAATTCCGGGCGGCATCGGAAGATACGATTACTGCAATGGAATTTTAAGCCTTACTTATTTAAATGATGCATATTATAAAATGCTTGAAATAGAGTGCAAAGAAAGAGGAAGATATTATGGCACGGATGCCCTCGCGGCTATTCATCCGGATGACAAAAATAACACAATCAAAATTTTAGACCGCCTGGCATCCGGAGAAAATTATGCGAATATCTATCAGCGAGTCAGGAACGGCAAAGGAAAATGGATCTGGATGAAATATTCTACTGCTGTAACGGGAAGAGAGAATGGTCATACCCGAATGATCATAACGATTACAGATTGTGATGAACTGATACGGACACAGGAGCTTCTTCAGACCAGATATGAGGATCAGCTCCGTTATGCCCGGATGCTGGCTTCGGATTCGGTTGCTTCCTCTATGGTAAATCTGTCCAGGCAGACCATATCCCTGCAAAATACGGAGAATGACAGTATTATGGAGGTTTTAATGCAGCAGACTCCGCAGCAGGGCTTTGAAGCGATGTATCACTGGATTCCGGATGAAGAGATCCGGAAAGAATATGCTGCTATATTTAATACTTCTGCGATTATTGAGGATTTTGAGAAAGGCATCACCCATAAGAGCATCCGGCATCCATACGGAAATTTTGAATGCTGGTATGAGTCCATCTATGATGCGCTTCGGAATCCGAAAACGAATGACCTTGAGGTCTACTGTATTGCCAGAGACGTTTCACAGGATATCCTGCAAAATGATATTAATCAAAGAATTATGACACATTCCTATGATGAGGTGCTGCTGATCAATCCGGTTACAGGGGAACCAAAGGTTCTGATTGAAAATGGCCGGAGCCTTGTTTACGCGGAACAGGAGAAGGCGGGAGATTTTAGCAAAGGGCTCGAAAATTACATTATGAAATATTCGGCTGATGAAAAACCGGAAAAGACAGCGGAAGCGATGGGACTCAAAGCGGTGCAGCGTGCCCTTCAGGAGCAGGAAACCTATACGATATCCTATTCTATTTACAATCAGGAGAACAAGCTGCTGCACAGAAGAGCATCGTTCTCCTATCTGAACAAATATAAAACAAAGTTCCTGTGCGTGGTTCAGGATATTACCGGCGCTTTTGAAAAAGAAATGCATCAGCGTCAGGAGCTCCGTCAGGCTCTGGCAGAGGCGGAGAAGGCAAGTCAGGCAAAGGTGGATTTCTATTCCCGCATGAGCCATGATATGCGGACTCCGATGAACGGAATTCTGGGTATGGCATCTCTGGCGGAGCATGAAAATGACAGTAATGTCCTGAAGGAAAATATAAAGAAAATTGAAGAATCCGGACAATACCTGCTCAGCTTGATCAATGATACACTGGATCTTCAGCGGATCGAAAGCGGAAAAATGTTTCTTGAGCATCAGATCGTCAATGCCATGGATGTGGTGGAAAACATCCTGGATATGGTACGTCCGACGGCAAAGGCGAAGGGCATCAATCTGAAATTCAATTCCGGCAATGTGGACAGGGCATGGTATATTCGAGTGGATGCCCTGCGTCTGAAGCAGATCTTTGTCAATCTGTTATCGAATGCGGTGAAATTCACGCCGGATGGCGGCACGGTAGAGCTGGAATTCAAGCTCCTTTACAGAGAGGACATGATAAGCCATGATGTTCTGTATGTACGGGATACCGGTGTGGGGATGAGTGAAGAATTCCTGAAAAACAGAATCTTCAAACCCTTCTCACAGGAAAGCAATGAGGTGTCCACACAGTATGCCGGATCCGGACTGGGATTATCGATTGCAAAGAGCCTGGTTGAACTGATGGGCGGAAGAATTGAAGTGGAAAGTGAACTTGGGGTTGGAACCTGCTTTTCGGTTTATATTGACTTTGAACAAGTCGATGAAGCGGAAGTGGAAAGAACCTTTCAAAAACAGAAACTGAAAAATATCGATATGACTCGTGAACTGCAGGGGAAAAATCTTCTCATGGCAGAAGATCATCCGCTCAATGCAGAGATAGCAAAAAAACTTCTGGAAAAAGCCGGGTGCAGTGTGACCTGGGTGAAGAATGGATATGAATGTGTGAAGAAGCTGGCCGATGCAAAACAAGGGACCTATGATGCTGTTCTTATGGATATCCGAATGCCGGTTATGGATGGCCTGCAGGCAGCACAGGCTATTCGGGCATTTCCGCAAAAGTGGTTAAATACGATTCCGGTCATAGCCATGACGGCAAATGCATATTCCGACGATATCACAAAGTGCCTGGCAGCAGGAATGAATGCGCATATAGCAAAACCAATTGATCCTCAAAAATTATACGAGACATTGATCAATATCCTCATTAAAAAAATGGACATGCCAGATTACAGATAATAGATAAAAAGAACAGGAGATATCGGAGCATGACGGAAAAATTATACGACACAGATGTATACTGCAGAGAATTTGACGCAAGGGTAATGGATTGCAGTGGGGGAAAGGACGGCTGGGAAATCATTCTGGACCGCAGTGCATTTTATCCGGAGGGCGGAGGCCAGCCGGGAGACCGGGGCAGTCTGATGCCTGTAAAGAAAGCAGGGCAGGCGGAGGAAGCAGATCGGTCAGAAGAGAATGGCCGGATAGCTGAGGCGGATCCGACGGCAGGAGCCGGCCGGATAGCTGAGGCAAATCCGACGGCAGGAACCGGACGGATAGCTGAGGCAAATCCGACAGCAGGAGCCAGTCGGATTACGGTAACGGATACTCACGAAAGGGAGGGGAGCATCGTTCTTTATACCGACCATCCGCTGGAGCCGGGAACGGCGGTCCGGGGATTTGTGGACTGGGATTACCGTTTTGATCTGATGCAGAATCATTCCGGAGAGCATATTGTCAGCGGGCTGATTCATGAAACCTATGGCTATAATAATGTGGGATTTCATATGGGAAGCGATATGCTGACGGTGGATCTGGATGGTGAATTTTCATTTGAGGAGATGCAGGAAATTGAGCGGCGTGCGAACCGGATCGTATGGGAAAATCAAAGTACCGGAATCCGGATCTATTCGGAAGAAGAAGTGAAGTCAGTGGAATACCGAAGTAAAAAAGAACTGCATGGAGAAGTCCGCATTGTGACCTTTCCGGGGGCGGATACCTGCGCCTGCTGCGGAACTCATGTGAGCCATGCAGGAGAGATTGGACTGATCAAACTGATCTCTCTGGAAAAATTTAAGGGTGGCGTGCGCATGGGAATGCTGTGCGGCCGCAGAGCCATGGAATACATGAATACAATATGGGAACAGAATCATCAGATTTCAATGGCTCTTTCCGCAAAGCCATTTCAGACGGCGGATGCAGTCCGGAGACTGAAGGAATCGGATGCTGCAAATACTTATCGGCTGAACGCCATGGAAAATCAGATGTTTGAAGCAAAAGCAGAGAGCCTGAAGGGTGCGGGCAGCGTTCTTTTGATCGAGAAAGCCATGTCTGCCGACAGTGTGCGCAGGCTGGCAGTTGCCGTCATGGAGACATGCTGCGGCCGCTGTGCAGTATTCGCAGGGGATGATGAGAATGGATATAAATATGCAGTGGGAGAAAAAGACGGAGATGTCCGGGAACTTGTGAAAAAGATCAATGCCGGCCTGAATGGAAGAGGCGGCGGAAAGCCATTTTTCGCCCAGGGAAGCATCGTTTCATCGGAAAAGGAGATAAGGGAATTTTTTGACTTTTAATAAGTGGCTGGAACAGAAAAAAAGCTTGCATTTTTTTAGGGATTGGTATAGTATAAAATGCATAAATATTCACGGGCTTTTGATGAAATTTGATTTTCCAAGGGAGGATGCCATGTGGGAATGGCTGATTTCAGGGAAGAGAAGTCAACAAATCAGCATATTAGGTTGTGTCAGGTTTTGTATGAAAACTTGACATGCAGCGTCAGCTCATTTGCCAAAGGCAAATTTAAAATGGGCTGATGTTCTAGCAGGAGGAGATTAAAATGAAGAAAATAATCAGCAGTATTGCAGCGTTGGCTGCGGGCATCTGTCTCATATCAGGTATGTCTTGTGCAGCAGAAGAACAGAGCGCACTGGACCGAATCATGGAGAAGGGTAAACTGGTAGTCGCTACGGATGCAGCATGGCCGCCATTTGAGTATATGGAAGGGGAAAATGTAGTCGGTGTGGATATTGATATCGCACAGCAGATTGCAGACAGCCTTGGCGTAGAACTGGAAGTGACAAATGTTGCCTTTGATTCTCTGTCCATGTATCTGGAAAATGGAGAAGCAGATCTGGCACTGGCGGCGATTACGGTGACAGAGGAGCGTGCAGACGCAATGGAATTCTCAGATCCGTATTGTGATGCATATCAGTATATCATCGTAAAGGATGATGACGAGACGGTAAAGACCATCGATGATCTGGCCGGATATACGATTGGAGTTCATCTGGGAACCACGGGTGATTTCCTGGCATCGGATGAAGTGAATATGGGCGTTCTGGCGGGCAGCGGAGCTTCTGTACAGCAGTACAAGGATCTGACTATCGCAGCCATGGGGCTGAATGCGGGTGACGTACAGGCTATCGTATGTGATAAGCTGCTGGCGGAAAACCTCTGCACGATCAATGAAGGATTGAAGTGCTTTGAAGCAGTTTATGCAGATGGAAGTTCTACTCTGGAGCAGTATGCAGCAGCGGCAGCAAAAGGTGAAACCGAACTGATTGAAAAAGTGAATGAAGTGATTACTCCGCTGAAAGAGGATGGAACGATCGACGGTTACATTCTGGCTCAGAGTGAGAAAGCAGCAGCGCTGAGCGAATAGAACGATATTTTTACGACAGGATGAAAGATGGCGGGCGGAAACATTCCACCGCTATTTTTCTGTCTGTATATGCTGCGCCGGTTTTGAGCAGGGAGCGGATTGTAAATATCCGCTTTGACTAAGAAAGGAATGAGTGAATGGGCTGGATCGATAGTTTTATGGCTGATTTTAACAAGACATTTATCGTAGATGACAGATATAAGGTCTTCTTGACGGGTTTTAAAAACACAATTACAATTACACTGATCTCGCTGCTGGTGGGCCTGGCGGCAGGTATTCTGATTGCAATTCTGCGTTACGGTTTTGCTCAGATGAAAAAAAGGAAAACAGTGACATTCGGGCAGAAGGTTATTTTTGCGGTCTGCTGGATCGTGGATAAGATTCTGGCGCTGTATGTGGCAGTGATGAGAGGAGTACCGCTGGTAGTTCAGCTTCTGATCATGGCTTTTGTAGTCATGGCAGGTTTTCCGAACAAACTCATGGTATGCTGTATTGCCATGGGATTAAACTCGGCAGCGTATGTGTCAGAGGTAGTGAGGGGCGGCATCAATGCTGTTGATGCAGGCCAGATGGAAGCAGGACGTTCTCTGGGACTGGGGGCTGCGGATACGATTCTCTATATTATTCTGCCCCAGGCATTCAAGTCTGCTCTGCCGGCACTCTGTAATGAGGGAATTGCCGTTTTGAAGGAGAGCTCTATCGTGGGTTATATCGCTATCGTGGATCTGACCAGAGCATCGGATCTGGTGCGGAGCCGGACGATGGCGCCTATGATGCCTCTGCTGTTTATTGCACTTGTGTATTTTGTCTGTGTCATGCTCCTGTCCTGGGGCGTCAGCATTTTAGAAAGGAGGCTGAAGCAGGGTGATCGAGGTTAAAGGATTAAAAAAAGATTTTGAAGATCTGAAGGTCTTGAATGGAATTGATTATAAAATAGAGCAGGGCGAAAAAATTGTGATCATTGGGCCAAGCGGTTCCGGAAAAAGCACATTTTTGCGCTGTCTGAATCTGCTGGAGGAGCCTACGGGGGGCTCTGTCTGGATGGAAGACGTGGATATCACGGATCCAAGAAATGATATTAATAAAATGCGCCAGAAAATGGGAATGGTTTTCCAGCATTTTAATTTATTCCCCCATATGACGGTGCTGGATAATATTACCTTTGCTCCGGTAAAGCTGAAGCTGCAGTCTAAGACAGAGGCCCGTGAGAATGCTATGCGGCTTCTAAATAGGATTGGTCTGGAGGACAAAGCGGGAGAATATCCAAACAAGCTGTCCGGCGGTCAGAAGCAGCGTATCGCTATTGTGCGTGCCCTCGCCATGAATCCGGAAGTGATGCTGTTCGATGAACCCACCTCTGCGCTGGATCCGGAGATGGTAGGCGAAGTGCTGGATTTGATCCGTGAGCTGGCTGCGGAAGGCATGACCATGGTGATCGTGACTCACGAAATGGGCTTTGCAAAAGAGGTGGCCACCAAGGTTCTGTTTATTGATGAAGGTATCATCAAAGAAGAAAACACACCGGCAGAATTTTTTGATCATCCGCAGAATCCGCGGCTGCAGGAATTTTTATCGAAGGTACTGTAGGACCCTGCCTGGTATTGCTCGCAGCAGGTTCGTCAGGCGTACCTGAATTCATCAGATTTAAAATAAAAAGTAAAAAGATTAGGAGAGAATAATATGTTTCAGAATGTAATCGTAAAAAAACCATGCAGTAAAATAACAGAAGGTATTACATCCGCACCGGAACTTGGAAAACCGGATTATGAACTGGCATTAAGACAGCATGCAGCCTATGTGGAAGCGCTCAAAAGCTGCGGAGTACAGGTGACCGTCCTGGAAGCAGATGAGAACTTTCCGGATTCCTGTTTTGTAGAGGATACCGCCGTCCTCACCAGAAAATGCGCGATCATTTCAAATCCGGGTGCAGCTTCCCGCAACAAAGAAGTAGAAGCCATGATTCCGGTAATTAAGAAATTCTATCCGGAAGATTGTATCGAATACATCAAAGCGCCGGGCACCCTGGAGGGCGGCGATGTGATGATGGTTGGCGATCATTTCTATGTGGGACGGTCTGCCAGAACGAATGCAGAGGGCATTCGCCAGTTTATTGCTATTTTGGAAAAATACGGCCTGTCCGGTTCCGAAGTAGAACTAAAAGAAGTGCTTCACCTGAAGACCGGAGTAAATTATATTGAAAATAATAATATGCTGGTGTCCGGTGAATTTATCGACAAACCGGATTTTGCAAAATACAATAAATACATTATCCCGGCAGAAGAAGCTTATGCGGCTAACTGCATCTGGGTAAATAATAAAGTCCTGGTTCCGGATCATTTCCCGGCGGTAGCCCGGATTGTAAAAGATGCCGGCTACGAAGTGATTCTGGTAGACACTTCAGAATACCGCAAGATCGATGGCGGTCTGAGCTGCCTGAGTCTGAGATTCTAAAACAGATACTAAGGTATCCGCCCGGCAAAGCCGGGCCCCTCTTTGGCAGATACAAAAGCGATGCCGGCAGATTTCACTGCTGCATCGTTTTTTCTTTTGCTGATTTAGATTCAGTTTAGAAACTCTGCTATAATAAAGGTATTACTGATGTTCAAATGATACGGGAGGGAAAAAGATGTTTCATATTCTGGTAATCGATGATGATAAAAATACAAGAAAATTGTTTCGGGCTATTCTGGAAGGGGAACACTATACCGTATCTGTGGCGGAGAATGGGGAAGAGGCTCTGGCAATGATGGATTCGGAGCAGTTTGATCTGGCGGTGGTGGATATTATGATGCCGAAGATAGACGGTTACGAATTCACAAGGCAATTGCGCAGTGTGGACAATACTATGCCGATTCTGATGGTGACAGCAAAGGTGCTGCCGGAAGACCGAAAACAGGGCTACCGATCCGGCACGGATGATTATATGACAAAGCCGGTGGATGAGGAGGAGCTGCTGCTTCGCATCAGTGCATTGCTGCGCAGAGCCAGGATCGCAAACGAGAGAAAAATCCGGATCGGGAAAGTTACGCTGGATTATGATACCTTTACAATAACCAGAGATGAGGACCGGCAGACTCTGCCACAGAAAGAATTTCTGCTGCTCTACAAGCTGCTTTCCTATCCGGATAAAATATTCACCAGAATCCAATTGATGGATGAGATCTGGGGGATGGACAGTGAGGCAGGGTGGGAGACCATCACAGTGCATATCAATCGTCTGAGAAAAAGACTGGAGCATTACCCGGAATTTGAACTGGTATCAGTTCGCGGACTGGGATATAAGGCGGTGAAACATGAAGAACAAAGCTGAAAACACAGAAACCGGGAACACAGAAACCGGAAAGATAACAAAGAAAGCGGCAGTTGATCTCAGAACAAAAAAAGAACGATGCATCAGGGCCAGGATGAAAAACCCTCCGGGTCTTGGACCAATGACGATTGTATTTACGTTTCTGGTGGCCGTTGTGCTGATTGCTACGATGCTGATCACGTCGGTGATCTTTGGAATTCTTTATCACCTGGGCATCCTGAATGGAAGAAATGGGCTGGTGCCATTTATGGCACTGCTGATATTCAGCATTATCTTTGGCACGATACTGGCATTCTTTTTCTGCAGAGGGCCGCTGCATCCGGTAGACAGCCTGCTGCAGGGCATGAAAGAGCTGGCGGCAGGAAATTATGAGGTACGGCTGCAGCCGGTGCATCGGGGATATGGCGTCCAGGTCACAGACCAGTTTAATATATTGGCAAAGGAGCTGGGCAATACAGAGATGCTTCGTTCGGATTTCGTGAATAATTTTTCTCATGAATTTAAGACGCCCATCGTTTCTATCCGGGGATTTGCCAGGCTGATCCAGAAGGGGGGACTGACGGAAGAATGTCAGTCAGAATATATCGACATTATAGTAGAAGAAGCGTCCCGTCTGTCGGATATGGCGACCAATGTACTGAGTCTGACCAAGCTGGAGAACCAGAGCATTCTGAATGAAGTAGTACGATATAATGTGTCAGAACAGATACGGACCTGCATTCTGCTGCTGGAAAAAAAGTGGACCGCAAAGCGCATTGAACTGCATGCTGATTTTGAGGAATATGAGATAACGGCGAATGAAGAGATGATGAAGCAGGTGTGGATCAATCTGCTGGATAATGCGGTGAAATTCTGCGATGAGGGAGGTCAGATCGAGGTGAATGTATATCACGGCGATGGTATATTATATGCGGAGGTCGTGAATACCGGAAAGGAAATTCCCGAGGAAGAGGAGAAGCGTATTTTTCAGAAATTCTTTCAGGGAGATACTTCCCATGCCTCCGAAGGAAATGGGATCGGTCTGGCAATTGTAAAGCGTGTGCTGCTGCTGCATGGCGGGAAAATTATGGTGGATTCAGAAAATGGAAGAACTGCATTTAAGGTGGGAATTCCGCAGAAACAAACGCTGAGACAGACTTAGTTTAGATTCAGTTTAGAAAAAGTGGATAAGATAGGAAAAGCTTGAGCAAGGGGACAGATCAGGTTCAAAACAGGAAGTATGAGGAGGAGCAAAGTGAAGAAAAAAAAGAAATTCGGAAAAATTGGAATAATAGCTGCGGTAGTCCTGGTGATTGCAGTGATTGTAGTATTGTTTTCACAGAGTATCAGGGAGCGCTTTTCAATTGAAAATGGTGCCGCAGGTACGGGGACGGAAGCGTCCGGTTCTACGGCTCAGGCATATCTGGGAGATATCCGCCTGGTTACAGAGGGCAGCGGATCCATCGAAGGGGCGAAAGAACAGACGGTGAAAGCAGAGTATGGGATCAACATCAATCAGGTCCAGGCAGAAGAAGGAGATGTGGTAGCAGAAGGAGAAATCCTTGCGAGCATCGACCGTGATTCTATTCAGACTCAGATAGACCAGCTTGAGGAAGAGGTATCGGCTCTGAACACCAAAATCAGAGAAATGGACAAATCTGGTTCCAGCAGTCTGAGCGCACCGGTATCCGGACGTGTCAAACGTATTTATGCCAGATCAGGAGACCTGCTGACTGAGGTCATGACAGAACACGGGGGAATTATGGAGCTGTCAGTGGATGGAAAACTGAAGGTAGTGATTACACCTGATACTTCCCTGAAAATCGGCAGCGATGTGACGGTAAGCTTCCTGAGCTATGAAGAGGACGGAATTGTAAGCTCAGAGAAGGATGGAGCTTATACCATCACTTTGGAGGATGCTTCTAATTATCAGGTGGATACGGAGGCAGTGGTCAGTGATGAAAACGGAAAAGTTCTTGGCAGCGGCTATCTCGCATCCAATCATCCTTATCTGGTGGAGGGGATGTATGGAATTATGGATGAGCTGAACGTGGATATTGGAGATTACGTGGACTCCGGCGCCACGCTGCTGAGCAGAACCAGTTATAGCTACAACGGAGATTATCTGTCCGATCTGGAGGAACGGGAAACGAAGATGGAACAACTGCAGGAACTGCGCACCTTATATCAGAATCCGGTGATTACAGCGGCGGGAAGCGGTATTGTATCAGATCTGATGCTGAAAGATAACACGGCAGCGGCAGTGGATGCTCCGATGTACAGTCTGATTTCCACGGAGGAATACTGGCTGAAGGCTGAGATTGATGAACTGGATATTGCGGGTGTGGAGGAAGGACAGCCGGTTACGGTAGTGTTTGATGCCTTTGATTCTGAGGAATACGAAGGACGGGTAAAGAAGGTATCGGCTGTGGGACATAACGTCAACGGAGTGACTACCTATACGGTGACGATTTCACTGGCGGGTACCGATGATATGAAGCTTGCCATGAGCGCTACCGCCAAGATTATTACGGCGGAAAAGAAAGACGCTCTGCTGGTTCCGGTAGATGCAATCCTTACATCAGATGGTCAGAAATATGTGACAAAAGCGGACGGTACACAGGTGCCGGTGACGCTGGGCCTGGTCAATAATACGGAAGCTGAGATCCTGGAGGGGATTTCGGAAGGTGATACCGTGACTTTGATTGATAAGGAGACTAATCTGGCCCTTACCATGATGAAAATGAGCAACAGCGCCAGAGGAAACGAAAATAATACCGCCGGTACTGCGGCAGCCACAGCCGGAAACAGAACGCAGAACAGTGACGCGCCTGAGGAAGGCGGCATCTATGATTGAATTAAAGAATATCAGCAAAGTATATGAGCTGGGTGAGGAAGAGGTCCGTGCGCTGGACAGAGTCACCCTGACGATTGAGGATCATGAGTTTGTGGCAATCATAGGAGCCTCCGGCAGCGGTAAATCTACGATGATGAATATCATAGGCTGTTTGGATACTGCGGATGAAGGCAGCTATCAGATTGATGGACAGGAAGTGTCTGATCTGAGCGAGAGGGAACAGAGCACACTGCGCAACCGGAAGATTGGCTTTATATTTCAGCAGTTTAATCTGCTGCCGAAGCTGACCGCCTATGAAAATGTAGAACTTCCCCTGATTTATCAGGGGGTGGGCGCAGGAGAGCGAAAAAAGAGAGTGATGGAAGCCCTGGAGAAGGTGGACCTGGGACACCGGATTCACCACAGGCCAAATCAACTGTCCGGCGGCCAGCAGCAGCGGGTAGCGGTGGCAAGAGCACTGGTGACCAGACCTTCTCTGATTCTGGCGGATGAGCCCACCGGCAATCTGGATTCCCACTCTACTCAGGATATTATGAAGCTGTTAAAAGAACTTCATGCTCTGGGCAATACCCTGGTACTGATCACCCATGATAATGATATTGCGGCCCAGGCACCCAGGCGGGTACGGCTCATGGATGGACGGATCCTATCAGACAGCAGAGAAGGAGGCGGAATAGATTGAAATTTACACAGGCTGGAAAAATGGCAATTGCAGCAGTGCTTTCCAATAAACTGCGCTCCTTTCTCACCATGCTGGGGATTATTATAGGTGTTATGTCAGTAACATTACTGATTTCCCTGGTACAGGGTGCGACCAATACAGTCACCTCCTCATTGGATGATCTGGGAGGAGACCAGTTGGTGGCATCCATCAGTAATACATCCAAAAGACTGACGCTGCATGAAGTGGAAGCGCTGGAGGGCAGCGGAGGAATCGCAAGAGTCTCTCCGGTACTCAACGGAAAGGGAACTGCGAAAGCAGCCGGCAATTCAACAGATATCTCAATTACCGGTATTACCTCAGCATATCAGGAGGTACAGGGGATGGATCTGGAAAATGGCCGTTATATCAATGAAAATGATGTGGAATACCGGCTGAATGTGTGCATCGTGGGAAGCGGTGTGGCAAAGGATCTGTTCGGCAATACCAATATATTAAACGAAACCATACGAATTGCAGGAAAGGATTATCGGGTTATCGGTGTCAGAGAGGAAGCGGAGGAAACCATGTTCGGCAGTGCCAATGACGGAGTGTTTCTTCCCTTTACCAATGCGCAGCGCCTGCTTTCTTCCGTAAATATTACTACCTTCTACGTGTCCACTTCTGATACAGAGCACACGCAGGAAGCGAAAGATGCTCTGGATCAGATGCTGATGAACAAATACGGGGATGAGGACAGCTATACCATTGTCAATATGATGGACATTATGGATACGATCAATTCTGTTATGTCCACGCTGGAACTTCTGCTGGGAGCGATTGCGGGCATTTCTCTGCTGGTGGGCGGCATCGGAATCATGAATATCATGCTGGTATCTGTGACCGAGCGGACCAGAGAAATCGGGATCAGAAAAGCGATCGGAGCTCAAAAGCCGGATATTATTGTGCAGTTCCTGATTGAATCGGTAATAATCTCTCTTATGGGAGGATTGATCGGTATGGGGATCAGCCAGGGGATTCTTACCCTGATCAATACGCTGTATCCGGGATATAATTTCAATATTTCGGGCGGCGTAGCCGGTATGGCGCTTGCATTTGCGATTATGGTCGGTGTGGTATTTGGTATTTACCCGGCAAACAAAGCAGCCAAGCTGAAACCAATCAATGCACTGCGGTACGAGTAAAGAATCGAAACAGATCCCAAGCGGAAGCTGTGCGTCAAGTAAAAAGCTGAACCGCAGCGATTTTCTGGATTTCATTGTATTTTACCATAGACGAAACAAAAGAAAACGTATATAATACATGGAGGAAATCAAAGAAAAGGAGTTCCCACATACATGGAAAACGGCGTAATTAATGCAGCTCTTTTGGGACTGGGTACCGTAGGTACCGGTGTATATAAGGTAATGAAGCGGCAGGAGCCGCAGATGCAGCATAAGCTGAATGCGGTGCTGAAGATCAAAAAGATCCTGGTCCGCAATCTGGAAAAAGCGGCAAAGAAGATTGATGATCCCTCTGTGCTGACCAATGACTGGCAGTCGATCATTCAGGATGACAGCATTGATATCGTGATCGAAGTGATGGGCGGTCTGGAACCGGCAGGC
This sequence comes from Lachnospiraceae bacterium, assembly GCA_028689585.1. GTDB lineage: Bacteria > Bacillota > Clostridia > Lachnospirales > Lachnospiraceae > Merdiplasma. The sequence continues at coordinate 16,135 of JAQVCW010000030.1, forward strand.
ACTTATATCATGGAGGCTCTGCGCGCAGGGAAAAATGTGGTGACGGCGAATAAGGATCTGATCGCGGTCCGGGGCGGGGAACTGCTGGATGAGGCGGCCAAAGCTCATGTGGATCTGTTGTTTGAAGCCTCTGTAGCGGGCGGAATTCCTATCATACGTCCGCTGAAGCAGTGCCTGTCAGCCAATGATATCGGTGAAGTGATGGGAATTGTCAATGGTACGACGAATTACATTCTCAGCAGCATGACAGCGGAAGGCATGAGTTTTGCCCAAGCGCTGGCAGAAGCCACCAGACTGGGCTATGCGGAAGCGGATCCCACGGCGGATATCGAGGGATATGATGCCGGGAGAAAGGTCGCAATCATGGCCTCTATCGCATTTAATTCCCGGGTGGCCTTTTCTGATGTCTATACGGAGGGAATTACCAGGATCACGGCCAATGATATCCGTTATGCGGCAGAAATGGGCTGGGTGATCAAACTGCTGGGTGTGGCAAAGAATACGGAGGAAGGCATAGAGGCCAGAGTCCATCCGATGCTGATACCGAAGGATCATCCGCTGGCTACGGTGGCTGGATCTTATAATGCGGTTTTTGTGCATGGAGATGCGGTGGACGATGTGATGTTTTATGGCAGAGGTGCGGGCGAGATGCCTACCGCCAGTGCTATCATGGGAGATGTATTTGAGACGGCACGTAATATCTCTGCCGGTGCCAAGGGCTCTACCCATTGCGGCTGCTACAAAAATCTGCCGATCAAGAAGATTGATGATATTATCAGCCGGTACTTTGTACGGATGGAAGTGGAAGATAAGCCGGGTGTGCTGGCTACAGTAGCCAGTGTGCTGGGAAACAATTCTGTCAGCATCGCACAGGTAACCCAGAAGGAAAAAATGGGAGACAATGCGGAGATTGTGGTCATTACAGACAGGGTAAAGGAATGCCATTTAAAAGATGCCATCCTTACCTTTAAAGATATGTCTGTGATCCGGTCTGTGCCTGCACTGATCCGGGTGTATGGATAATGAGTTTTGTGTAAGAAATGCCTATTTAACATGCAAAAGGAGAAAAATAATGAGTAAAAGACCTACAGTATTAATGATTTTAGACGGATATGGACTGAATGACAAGGTGCAGGCAAATGCCATTGCAGAAGCAAAGACACCGGTCATGGATGAACTGATGGCAGATTGTCCTTTCGTAAAAGGCTATGCCAGCGGACTGGCAGTCGGCCTTCCGGACGGACAGATGGGAAATTCCGAGGTAGGCCATCTGAACATGGGAGCCGGACGTATCGTATATCAGGAACTGACCAGAATCACAAAAGAGATTCAGGACGGTGATTTCTTCCGGAATGAAGCGCTGCTGCATGCGATGCAGAATGCGAAAGAAAAGAATTCTTCCCTGCATATGTACGGTCTGCTGTCTGATGGCGGCGTACACAGTCACAATACCCATCTGTATGCTCTGCTGGAGCTGGCAAAACAGCAGGGACTGAAGAAAGTATATGTTCACTGCTTCCTGGATGGCCGTGACACACCGCCGGAATCAGGAAAAGATTTTGTACAGGCGCTGCAGGATAAGATGAACGAACTGGGAGTTGGCGAGATCGCTACCGTATCCGGACGTTACTACGCCATGGATCGTGATAACCGCTGGGATCGTGTCCAAAAGGCTTATCTGGCACTGACTGCCGGCGAAGGCGAGAAGGCATCCTCCGGTGTGGAAGCGGTGGCTCAGTCTTATGCAAAGGGTGAGACCGATGAATTTGTGCTTCCTACTGTAGTGATGAAAGACGGCGCTCCGACTGCGATGATCCAGGATAATGATTCTGTGATCTTTTTCAACTTCCGTCCGGACCGTGCCCGTGAGATCACCCGTACCTTCTGCTGCGATGATTTTGACGGCTTTGACCGGGGAGCACGCAAAAAAGTGGTTTATGTATGCTTCAGTGAATACGATGTGACGATCCCAAATAAGGAGATCGCATTTAAAAAAGTGGCAATTACCAATACCTTTGGTGAATTCCTGGCGGCGCATCATATGACACAGGCCAGAATCGCTGAGACAGAAAAATATGCACATGTAACCTTTTTCTTCAATGGCGGTATAGAAGCTCCAAACGAAGGGGAAGACCGTATTCTGGTAAAATCTCCCAAGGTAGCTACCTATGATCTGAAACCGGAGATGAGCGCATATGAAGTGTGTGATAAATTTACAGAGGCAATCAAATCCGGCAAATATGACGTGATCATCACCAACTTTGCGAATCCGGATATGGTAGGACATACGGGTGTGGAAGGTGCTGCGATCAAAGCCATCGAGGCTGTAGATGAATGTGTCGGCAAGGTAGTGGCAGCATTGAAGGAAGTGGACGGCCAGATGTTCATCTGTGCAGACCACGGAAATGCAGAGCAACTGGTTGATTATGAGACAGGTGCTCCGTTTACCGCTCATACCACCAATCCGGTACCGTTTATCCTGGTGAATTACGACAGCGCTTACACATTGAAAGAAGGCGGCTGCCTGGCAGATATCATTCCTACCATGATCGAGATGATGGGGATGGAACAGCCGAAAGAAATGACAGGAAAATCACTGCTGCTGAAAAAATAGGCAGTTTAGAGACAGAAAAGAAGGAGCTGGCGCATCGGCTTCTTCTTTTCTGCATGTATAGAAAAACGGTTTCCATACAGAAACATTCGGGGATGCCACAATCCGGCGGGAACATGATTTTTGTTCCGCGCGCGAAGCTGCGCATCCGTATGCCGAAGGCTGTTTTCGTAATGCCGAAGGCTGTTTTCGTAATGCCGAAGGCTGTTCTCGTATAGGGGCACTTTCCTATACGAGAACAAAAGTGTGCTTTGCGCACCTCGCGCGCCAGTTCCTTTGGCAGCACAGCTTTTGTTCCGCGCGCGAAGCTGCGCATCCGTATGCCGAAGGCTGTTCTCGTATAGGGGCACTTTCCTATACGAGAACATAGAATTTATAAATTATTTTCACACTTCCAACACAATTTCAGGATAAAGTATATTTATCTTGAAAGAAGATAAGGCTCCAACAGCAAAGGTTCAGAGAGAAAGGGGTAAGAAAAATGTCCGGTAATAAAAATAAAAAATATGCAGCAGCTTGTCTGGGAGGCGGAATGCTTCTGGCGGCACTGGCGATGACACAGAACTTTGAAAATGCAGAAGTATTTGCGGCAGATAAAACACAGCAGGAGAGCGAGCTGTCACTGGCGATTGCAGGCGGTGCTCAGACGGAGGCGGATGCAGCGTCAGATACGGTAGAAGAGACAAAAGAAGGTACGGCACTGACGCTGGCAGATGAAACAGCAGAGAGCGATGGGGCTGAGAACGAGGCGGCAGCAGAAGTGCAGGCAGAAGCGGTCACAGAAGCACAGACCGAGGCACAGACAGAAGCGGTCACAGAAGCACAGACCGAAGCACAGACCGAGGCAACTGCACAAGAGGCACCTGTCAGTTATGATACGCTTGCGACCACATCCACCGGAGAAGACGGCATTATAGCGCTGGATGTATCCGGTATAGTGGAAAACTGTATGCCTTCTATCGTAGCCATCAGCAATAAAACGGTGCAGGAGGTTCAGAGTTATCTGTACGGTTCCCAGTCAATCGAAATAGAGAGTGCAGGTTCCGGAATCATCATTGCACAGAATGATACAGAGCTTTTGATTGCCACCAATAATCATGTGGTGGAAGATTCCAAGGATATGACCGTATGCTTCAGCGTGAATGCAGAGAATGAAGAAGATCTGGTGGTGCCGGCGGTGACCAAGGGAACGGACAGCGCAACGGATCTGGCCGTGATCGCGGTGAAGCTCAGTGATATTCCGGAAGAAATCATGAGCCAGTTAAAGATCGCCACGTTGGGAAGCTCTGGCAGCCTGAAGGTGGGAGAGACAGCGATTTCCATTGGAAATGCTCTGGGAACCGGCCAGACAGTAACCAGCGGTATTGTCAGTGCACTGGAACGGGAGATCACTACAGAAGTAGGTACCTTCACAGAGATTCAGACAGATGCAGCGATTAACCTTGGATGCAGCGGAGGCGCTCTGCTGAACAAACGGGGCGAGGTGATCGGGATTAATTCTGCAAAGGCTACCACAGATTATGCAGAGAGCATGGGATATGCGATCCCTATTGATACGGCAATTCCGGTTCTGACCAGTCTGATTAATCGTGAGACCAGAGCGGTTCAGGAAAATCATGGCTATATGGGAATTACGGTAGTACCGGTATCGGAAGAAGCAAAACAGATGTACAGTATGCCGGCAGGCGCTTATGTATATGAGGTACCGGAAGGATCCGCAGCAGAAGCAGCCGGATTAAAGAAAGGTGACATCATCACAAAATTTGATGGTATTACAATTACTACTTCGGACGGCCTGATAGAGACGCTGGGTTATTATGCACCTGGTGAGACAGTGACCATTGAAGTTTCGACCGCTGAGGGTGGTGCCTATATTTCAAAGGAGATGGAGATTACGCTGCAGAAGGGAACTTCCGATACCGCTTCAGACAGCTCTTCTGATAACGGCCGGCAGCCGGATGGTTCCGCTGACGGAAGCCAGCAGCCGGACGACAGTCAGAATGAAGATGGCGAAGCAGTTCCGGACGGCGGAAGCTATTACGGCGGCATGGACGGAAGTGAAGAGGATATGTATAATCAGTTTTATGATTATTTCTTCAACGGAGGCGGTGACGGCTACTATGGCGAAGATGGAGGCAATGGAATAGAGACCATTCCTTATGGCCAGAATGATTCCAATCAGGGGCTGTAAAGAATGCAGTGCCATAGGCGTAAAAAACAGAATTCTGAAGGCTTATGACAAGAATATATTCCAGATTACAGACCACTTTATCAAAGTTGTATTTCCTTTCGCAAAAGCAATCAATCACAGTGGCATAGAAAATGGCACAGAAAGAATACTTGTTGCTTTAGCTGGAAAGCCCACAATCACAATAAAGGAAATGAGTGAGCAACTCGGTTTTAGCGTTAGAAAAGCAAATCGACTTATGAAGGAACTACGAGAAAACGGGAAAATAACACGAATCGGATCTGATAGAAAAGGCTCTTGGAAAATAAATGAATAATTTTGGAAACCAACTTCTACTCAACTTGCACAGAAGTTGGTTTTCTTTATGACTGCTTATTCGCCACTTCTCGACGAATTGTCGGGAAGTGATTTTAGCTATTTTAACTTTGGGACAAGTTGTCCATAAGTTTAGTTCCACGGTTTTATTTGTGGAGGAGTTGTCTGTATGTGGGCACGTCAATAATTATTTCTACGCTGTTTAAGAATGAGTTCGGAGCATGGTTTGACTTCGCCCCGACTTGGGACGAAGTACGGAATTCAAGATTTTAATGAGCATAAAGCTGAGCTTTTGAGCTTTAGAAATGAAGCCGTTTCCGCACAATATTTCTCAGCCGCGTTCTTGAAAGCACCGCTATCTGTGCAGCGGATAAGATCACGCAGACGGTAAGAACAATGGCAGACCAGGTGATATGAACGTGGTCGGTGCGGTAGTAGCTGACCAGCGCATTGATGGCCAGACAGATCACCGCAGCAGAAAGGTTCAGATACAGAGTTCCGATCAAAAAGGAAAAGGGCAGATGCCGTACACCAAAAGCCACCAGCTCGGCCTGAAGAAAAATGATGAAGGCCAGCGGAAGCATCAGATGCCAGAACCATATGGAGGATTCGGTAATGCAGAGAATAGAAGACAATAACAGAACCACTCCGCCCAGATCCAGAAAAAGCTGCAGCCAGAGAGGCACTTTCCCGGGAAACATGAACGGGATCAGAAGCACCCAGAGCAGAATGGAGATTCCACAAATCGGGAGAGACCACAACAGGCTGTTATAAATAAAAAAATTTAAAAGCAGGCAGGCCAGTGCGGTAGTGGACAGCATGACGCTGAGAAGAATCCGGATATCCTTGTGGCTGACTTCTTCTACCGTTCCGCTCTCAGAGGGAAAGGGAGACTTGTAGTCCGATGGAAGAGGGATCTGTTTTGGATTATTTACCGGTGTCTGGCAGAGGGGACATATTTTCAGGGATGGTTCCAGTTCCACCCCGCAGTTTACACAATAGGACATAATGGATACCTCATTTTCGATTGCTTTCTATTTTGACAGGAATTCCATCCTGTATCAGTTTGCGGAAAAAAAGACGTTCCACATCGGTTTCTTTGATGCTGCTGTTAAAATTAATGGTCAACTGACCGTTGAAGCTGGCTATGGCACAGTTAGTCCGGTTGGAAAACGGCTGTCCCATATAGACTTCGCATCGGTCTATCAGAGGAGTCATATCGGCAGGCAGTTTGATGATTCCCATATTGGTCAGACCGGCGGAGGAATTGTGATCCTGCACCATCCGATAAAAGCGGCGCACCACAAAGTCCTTGATAAACAGCGGAACGATGCGGATCGCAGTATTTTTCTGGACAGCAATATTTGTGGTGATATCCCCATTGAGAAATTTTGGATTGATGGCATAGCGCATAAAATGATGCGTCTGTGTTACAATTTCTTCAAAGGTGTAATCACCAAGGCGCGGATCGATGCCCGGATAGACCATGGAAATAAAATTCCGCAGAGTTTTTGACGGAAAAAACTGACGGAGATTCACCGGCATGGCAATGCGGACCGGTTTCAGATGCCGGGGATGATCTGCGAGCTGCTTTTGAAGCAGAGCATAGAGCAGAACTGCATTCAGATACTCTGTGATCGTTACCTGATACCTTGCTGCGGCAGCCTTGACTTCAGCTACCGGCATGATTCCGTCAATTACATTCAGGGTGTAAAAGGGTTCCTTTGTGCCCCGCACCAGGTAGGTTTTGCCGGATGGTCTGGGCGGCTTTACCTTTGCAGTGGCATAGCGCAGATAGGCATCCTCCAGCTCTTCCGGATCCGGCGCCTCGTTTGTATCCAGCACATACCCTCCGCAGGAAATGGAGTGTCCAAGCAGGCGCAGATACACGGCAGTGATGGTCATCAGGACATGCATGCTTCCGGTGCCGTCTCCCAGGCTGTGGTGGCATTCCAGCGAAATTCTCCGGTCATAGTAATAAACCCGCAGAGCATAGCGGTTGTTTGTGTGAAAATTCAGCGGCATACAGGGGTTTGAAATATCAGGGGCCACAAAGGGGCCCGGCCGGTCATTGGGTTCCAGAAAACGCCAGAATAATCCACGCCGCATGGCGGTTTTGTAGGTGGGGAAACGTTTCAGGGCAATATCTACTGCCTGCTGCAGAATGTCCGGCCGGACAGGTTCCTTCAGGAGAACCGAGAGACGGTACAGAGAAGAAAAATCCCGGCGCTGCAGGGTAGGGTAGACAATGGCTGATAAATCAAGGGGGTACCAGGTTCGCCGGCTGCCGGCTGACATTCCGGTCTTGCTGTTGTTTGAATTGTTCGATGTCATTTTTCTCTTCCCTTCTTCTTTCTTTATTATAGCCATAAGAAAGATGATCTGCAAGAAAACTCTTGAAATTTTTTATGCAATTTGTTACTGTATGGTATTGAAAGAGAATTTCCAACAGGGAAATTCGGCGGAAGGGTGAAAAATATGGCAGGAAAAGAAGGAATTCTCTCGAAAATATTGGCGAAAAACGATACGAACCAGGGCCTTATGAATATTGTGCGTGCAGTGCATGGGCTGCTGGAGAGCGATGATATAGAGAAGGTGCGCAGTGCCCAGGAGAACATGGGCTCACTGCTGACCGCCAGGAAAAACAGGCGTTTTCGGGAAGAAGAACTGAATGGTATTCATGGAGAATGGACACTGGTAGACCGGCCTCATGAGAAAAAACGCATTGTTTTGTTCTGCCATGGAGGAGGATATTCCACCGGAAGCTGTATTTATGCAAGGTCGGTTACGACAAAGCTGGCAGAGGCAGTGGCACTGGATGTACTGAGCTTTGATTACCGGCTGGCACCGGAGTTCCCGTATCCGGCCGCCTGTGAAGATGCGATGAAGGTATGGAACAGTCTGATGCTGCGCGGCTATGGTGCGGATCAGATTATCGTGGCGGGAGATTCTGCCGGAGGCAATCTGGCCCTTTCGCTGCTGCTGAAGCTGAAATCAGAACAGCGGATGCTTCCGGGAGCGCTGATATTGATGTCCCCATGGACGGACATGACAGCCAGCGGAAAATCCTATGAGCAGAAAGCAGATCTGGATCCGGTACTGGATGCGGATTATATGGAGCGCATGACCGTGAATTATGCACAGGAACGGGATCGAAACGATCCGTTTTTGTCACCGCTGTTTGGCGATTTTACAGGCTTTCCGCCGACTTATATACAGGTGGGGAGCAATGAGATCCTGTTCAGCGATTCAGCGATGCTGTTTGAAAAGATGCAGAAAGCGGGTGTGAGGTCTAAAATTGACATTTACGAAGGAATGTGGCATGTATTTCAGATGACCTCTTTTAAGACTGCCTATGAGGCAGTGGATGATGCCGCACAGTTTTTATATGACACGATATTGAAGTAGCGGCGTGATACCGGATTTACCTTCTGAATTGCTTTGCGTAATGAAATCCATATATTTGGGTAGAATAAGAATGGTAGAAAAGCAAGAGGCAAAATCAGGAGGTATCTTATGTGTGGTTTTATGGAGATTACAGATGTGTATGCCAGGGAAATACTGGATTCCAGAGGAAATCCTACCGTAGAGGTGGAGGTACTGACAGAGGATGGTACCATTGGACGGGCATCCGTGCCCTCCGGGGCATCGACGGGGGAACATGAAGCAGCAGAGCTGCGGGATAAGGAAGACAGATACCATGGTCTTGGCGTACAAAAAGCATGCAGTCATGTGAATACCATACTTGCAGATGCATTGATAGGAGAAAATGTATACTGTCAGGAACGGATTGATCAGATTTTAAAAAAACAGGACAATACAAAAAATAAATCCAGACTGGGGGCGAACAGCATTCTCGGCGTGTCTATGGCCGTCGCGTCTGCGGCCGCCAGATCTCTGGATATTCCGGTCTATCGTTATCTTGGCGGAATCTATGCCAATACGATGCCAGTGCCCATGATGAATATTTTAAATGGAGGATGCCATGCGGATAATACCGTAGACCTTCAGGAGTTTATGATTATGCCGGTGGGCGCGGGCAGCTTTGCAGAAGGGCTGCGGATGGGCGCGGAGATTTATCATACGCTGAAAAAATTGCTGAAGCAAAAAGGACTCACCACCTCTGTGGGAGATGAGGGCGGATTTGCACCGAATCTGGCGGATTCAAAGGAAGTGCTGCGGATGATTGCAGAAGCGGTGGAGCAGGCGGGCTATTCCATGGGAAAGGATATCTGCATCGCTCTGGATGCGGCCGCCAGTGAGCTGTATGATAAGGAAAAGAAGACCTACTATTTCCCGGGAGAGAGTCAGATGCAGGGCCGGGATATCCGGCGGACCGCTGACGAGATGATCGAATATTATGAAGAGCTGTGCCGTGAATTTACCATTGTATCGATTGAAGACGGCCTGGATGAAAATGACTGGGAGGGCTGGCAGAAGCTGACAGAGCGGATGGGCAGCCGGATACAACTGGTAGGGGACGATCTTTTTGTGACAAATGAAGGACGGCTCCGCCAGGGAATTGAACAGAAGGCGGGTAATGCCATATTGATCAAGGTGAACCAGATCGGGACTCTGACAGAGGCATTTCAGGCAATTGAACTGGCTCACAGGAATGGATACCGGACGGTTATTTCCCATCGGTCCGGTGAGACAGAAGATACGATGATTGCGGATATCGCGGTGGCCTGCATGGCAGGGCAGATCAAGACCGGCGCACCCTGCCGGGCAGAACGCACAGCAAAGTATAATCAACTGCTGCGGATTGAGGATGGACTCGGGCTGCATGCGCGGTATGAGAATCCGTTTTAGAATTTTGAAGAAAGGGCTTGTTCCGGTTAGCGGCAGGCCTTTTTTGAACGGGAACAAATATTTGGTTACATTTCAGCCTTGAAATGAAGACGCTTTCCGGACGGCTGCCCCAGGTATGCTGCGGGTGCTGTTTCGAAGGCCAAGAGCATCTAAGATTTCCGCAGGGTGTTCCAAAAGCAGGAATTGGAAGTCATAACTCGCCTTCGGCTCAGACAAATGACTCCCAATTCCATGGAACACCCTGTGGAAACCAAGATGCTTAGGCTTTCTGCAAATGCACCTGCAGCATACCTGGGGCAGCCGCCCGGAAGCTGTGCGTCAAGTAAAAGGCTGAACGGGAACAAATATTTGCATAAAATATTAAAAAAACAGTTGAAATAGAAATCGTTTTGTGCTAGACTAAGCAAGTGTGACATAGGAGGTGTGGTATGTTAAGAACAGTATTTACGATTATTTTTATTTTGATTTGTATAGCGTTGACTGTAATCGTTTTGGTTCAGGAAGGCAAAAATGCAGGACTTGGCGCGATTGGCGGACTTGGAGATACTTACTGGGGAAAGAACAAAGCTCGTTCCATGGAAGGCAAGCTGGTTAAATTCACCAAGTTTTTGGCGATTGGCTTTATTGTAATTGCCGTATTTCTGAACGTGAACTTCTAAGATAGAATTCAGTAAAAAACACTCTTGCGGTTGCTGAGAGTGTTTTTTTGTATATTAATGAAACGGGAAGAGAATCCTATGATAGAAAAGCAGCTTTGTGTGCAGCACACCGAAGGCATGCAAAAGAAATGCTGCGGGATGTATATTTTTGGTTGATAAAAGAACCCTTATATGAGGGCGGAAGGATGATATGGCGAAAGAACAGCAGGATGTTTTTGAAAAGAGAAAAAAAGTAATTTACGATCTGATGTGTGATCAGGTGTATGTACCGATGAAGGAGAAGGAACTGGCAGTATTGCTGCAGGTTTCCAAAGAAGAACGGGCGGAGCTGAAGGAACTTTTGAATGCCCTGATCCAGGAGGGAAGGATTGAGGTCAGCAGCCGGGGAAAATACCGGAAAGCGCAGTCTAAGGCTTTGATCGGCAGCTTTATTGCACATCCCAAGGGATTTGGGTTTGTGGAGATAGAGGGCCGGGAAGAGGATATTTTTGTGTCGGAAGCCGAGGTTCACGGTGCCATGCATAAAGATACTGTGCAGGTTGCACTGCTGCCGCTTCAGAGCGGAAAGCGGGCAGAGGGCACGATTATAAAAGTGCTGGAGCACGGAATAAAAGAGATAGTGGGAACTTATCAGAAAAGTAAAAATTATGGCTTTGTAGTTCCGGATAACCGGCGTATTCTGGACGATATTTTTATTTCCAAAGAACGCAGCAAGGGTGCTGTGGATGGGCATAAGGTGCTGGTTGAGATTACGGATTACGGCACAGGCGGACGGAATCCGGAGGGCAGGATCGTGGAGATCATTGGCCATAAGAATGATCCGGGAACCGATATCCTGTCTGTCGTATACAGCTATGAACTGCCGCTGGAGTATCCCCAGAAGGTACTGCTTCAGGCGGAACGTACCCCGGAAGAGGTACAGGCGGCGGATATGGAGGGCAGAAAGGATCTGAGAGACTGGCAGATGGTGACCATTGACGGTGAGGATGCAAAGGATCTGGATGATGCAGTGTCCCTTACTTTTGACGGAACCCTTTATCATCTGGGGGTGCATATCGCGGATGTGTCTAATTATGTGCAGGAAAACAGCGCCATGGACAGGGAAGCGCTCAAACGCGGAACCAGTGTGTATCTGGTGGACCGGGTCATTCCCATGCTCCCCCATCGGCTTTCTAACGGGATCTGTTCTTTGAATCAAGGGGTGGACAGGCTGGCCTTAAGCTGTCTGATGGATATCAATGAAAAGGGAGAGATCCTGTCCCACAGCGTGGCAGAGACGGTGATCCGGGTAGACCGGCGGATGTCCTATACTGCGGTGAGCCGGATTTTAGAGGAACAGGATCCCAAGGTGACGGAAGAATATAAAGAGCTGGTGCCCATGTTCGAGCGGATGCGCTGTCTTTCAGAAGTTTTGCGGAAAAAGAGACGGAAGCGGGGAGCCATTGATTTTGATTTTCCTGAAACTAAGATCATTCTGGATGAAAACGGAGTGCCGGTAGAGTTAAAGCCCAGCGACCGGAATATGGCTACGAAGCTGATTGAGGATTTTATGCTGGCGGCGAATGAAACCGTGGCTGAGGATTTCTTCTGGCAGGAGGTACCCTTTGTATACCGGAATCATGATACGCCGGATCCGGAGAAAATTCAGCAGCTTGCTTTATTTATTCAGAATTTTGGCTACGGAATGAAGACAATGCGGGATGAAGTGCATCCAAAGGAGCTCCAGAAGCTTTTAGAGCGCATCGAGGGAACCCCGGAGGAAATGATGATCAGCCGTCTGACGCTGCGCTCTATGAAGCAGGCCAGATATACGACAGAATGCATCGGACATTTCGGACTGGCAGCCAAATATTACTGCCACTTCACATCACCGATCCGCCGTTATCCGGATCTGCAGATCCACCGGATTATCAAGGATGTGCTCCGGGGCAGGATGCAGGAAGAGCGCAGAGACCATTATGAGGAGATCCTTCCGGGTGTAGCAGAGCAGGCCAGCAAGACGGAGCGGACTGCGGAAGAAGCAGAACGGGAAGTGGAAAAGATGAAGAAGGCCGAATATATGCAGTCTCACATCGGCCAGATTTTTTCAGGAGTGATTTCCGGCATTACTGCGTATGGTATTTATGTGGAGCTTTCGAACACGGTAGAAGGAATGGTGCATGTTTCCAATATGCTGGATGACCATTATTATTACCGGGAAGAAGCTTATGATATGGTGGGATCCGCCACAGGAAAAGTCTACACTCTGGGCCAGAAAGTAAAAATTCAGGTGAAGGATGCAGACAAAGAAACACGGACAGTGGATTTTATTTTCGCGGAGGAGTAAGTAAATGGGGAAAGATTCAATAAAACTGATTGCCAACAATAAAAAGGCATATCATGATTATTTTATAGAAGAGACCTATGAGACAGGGATTTCGCTGGCGGGTACAGAAGTGAAGTCCCTGCGCATGGGCAAATGCAGCATCAAAGAGGCTTTCATCCGGATTGAAAAGGGGGAGGTCTTTGTATATGGGATGCATATCAGTCCCTATGAAAAGGGAAATATTTTTAACAAGGATCCGCTGCGGGTGCGCAAGCTTCTGCTGCACCGCTGCGAAATCAATAAAATCACAGGAAAGATCGCAGAAAAGGGGTATACACTTGTACCGCTGAAGGTCTACTTCAAAGGCAGTCTGACCAAGGTGGAAATCGGTCTTGCAAAAGGAAAGAAGCTCTACGACAAGCGCCAGGATATTGCCAAAAAAGACCAGAGACGCGAAGCCGAAAAAGATTTCAAAGTCAAAAATTTGTATTGACTGTAACACCCGCCTGCGGTTACAGTTCAGCTTTGAAATGAGGACGCTTTCCGGGTGGCTGCCCCAGGTATACCGCAGGTGCTGTTTCGAAAGCCAAGAGCATCTAAGGCTTCCGCAAGATGTTCCAAAAAGCAGGAATTGGGAGCCATAACTCACCTTCGGTTCAAACAAATGACTCCCAATTCCATGGAACATCTTGTGGAACCCAAGATGCTGCCTTCGTCTCTGCGAGACTCCGTGTTCTCGATTGCTTTGCAATCGGAACATATTTTAGTCTTTCTGCAAATGCACCTGCAGCATACCCGAGGCAGCCGCCCGGAAGCTGTGCGTCAAGTAAAAAACTGAGCTCGCCCCCCCGCTTGCGGGAGGATACAAAAATTGATTGACAGGATCTTATAAATTGCATATACTATAGGTAGAGCAACACACAAAATCTTTGGCAAACCATTACACTATCGAGGTTTTAAAAACCGATTCGGGGTAGTAAAGGTTTCGACGGGGGTTATGCAACTGGAGAAGCTATCCGCAGGCGATGCGTCAACTCGCAAAAATAAATATAAACGCTGAAGACAATTTAGCTATCGCTGCCTAACGGCAGCTGTCTGACTTAGAGCACCTGCACTTTAAGACCCAGGCATCGACTATGCGGGAAACGACGTATGTTAAGCTTTGCGCATACGGGCGTATTATGAAGCTACTAAAAGCAGTCAGGTGTCAATTCCCGGCTGCCGGAGGGAATGTTAAATAATTGACTATGATAGTAGAAGGGCAGTGAATTGGCTTTCGGACACGAGTTCGACTCTCGTCTACTCCATTTCCTGTGATAAGGAGGGACCCGCTTGCGGGAGGATTCCTTATCACCTACGCAGACGCCGCGAACGGAGTTCGCCTTTAATGCGTCTGCTCGATTTCCTGTGCTAAGGAGGGACCCGCACGAAGTGTGGGAGGATACCTTAGTACCTACGCAGACGCCGCGAACGAAGTTCGCTTTTAATGCGTCTGCTCAATCGCAGTAAGGCGGATACAATGTGTTCGCCTTTTGTATTGTATTTGTATTTCCCATACTGTATAATAAAAATCAGCCCAACTGTGTTGGGCTGATTTTTAAACGGAAAGAGGAATAAAATGAGTGAAGAAAAAGAACAAAATACAATGAACCTTCAGCAGAAGCTGCAGGGAAAGACACTCGAAGAAATGAAAGCAATGACACAGGAGCTTTTTGCAGAGACCAGGCAGTATCAGGAATTGATGATGATGTATGAATGTGCCATCAAAGAGGTACAGACAAAGCTGGAGGTTCTGGACGAAGAATTCTCTGTTCGTTATAAAAGAAATCCAATTTCCAATATCGAGAGCAGGGTAAAGACGCCGATGAGTATTGTCCGGAAGATGCAGAAGAATCATCTGGAAATTACGGTTCAGAATATCATGGCGGGTTTGAATGATGTGGCGGGAATCAGGGTTATCTGCGCATTCATTGATGATATTTATGATATTGCCAGGATGCTGGCTTCGCAGGATGATATCAGGGTGATCCGAATCAAAGATTATATTCAGGATCCCAAGCCAAACGGCTATCGAAGTTATCATATGATTGTAGAAATTCCGGTATTTTTTTCAAAATCGAAGCAGATCATGAGAGTGGAGGTGCAGATCCGCACCATTGCAATGAATTTCTGGGCCAGCCTGGAGCATCAGCTTCGATATAAAAAGGGCATCGAAAATATAGAAGACATTGACGAAATAAGCCAGGAGCTTTTGGAAGCGGCTGAGACCATAGCCCAGACAGATATCAAAATGCAGAATATAAAAAATAAAATCGGGAAATTTACGGATATTGCGTGAAGATATTCACAATTCCTCCATAAAACTGTGCTATGCTTTTCTCTTAATCAGAAGACCACAAAGAGAGTTTGAGCGGGCTGATGCTCTGGGATTGTGTCAGGGTTTTTATAAAAACCCGGCATGCAGCTTCAGTCCATTTGCTGAAAGTAAATTAAAAATGAGCGGATGCTCTATAAGGGAGGATGCAGATATGGAAACATTAAAGATCCTGGTAGTGGATGATGAAAGCAGGATGAGAAAGCTGGTTCGCGACTTTCTGGTGAAAAAAGATTTTGAAGTGCAGGAAGCCGGTGACGGAGCTGAGGCGATTGATTTATTTTTTGCAACGAAAGATATAGCGCTGGTGATCCTGGATGTGATGATGCCCAAGATGGATGGCTGGCAGGTCTGCCGTGAGATCCGAAAATTTTCTAAAGTGCCCATCATCATGCTGACAGCCAAGAGTGATGAGCGGGATGAACTGCTGGGCTTTGAACTGGGTGTGGACGAATATATTTCCAAGCCCTTCAGCCCGAAGATCCTGGTGGCGAGGGTGGATGCAATTCTGCGCAGAACCAATGCCATCAATGCAGATGATATCCTGAAGGCGGGAGCAATCGAGATCAACCGGGCGGCTCATCAGGTGGTGATCGATGGAAGAGATGTGGAATTAAGCTACAAGGAGTTTGAACTTCTCACGTATTTTGTGGAGAATCAGGGACTGGCGCTGTCCAGAGAAAAGATCCTCAACAGCGTGTGGAATTATGATTATTTCGGTGATGCGCGAACCATTGATACTCATGTGAAAAAGCTGAGGAGCAAAATGGGAGACCGTGGGGATTACATTAAGACGATTTGGGGAATGGGATACAAATTCGAGGTAAATGAATGAAACGTTCGATTGCAAAACAGATGACGGTCATATTTATCGGACTGATTGCAATAGCCCTTCTGGCAAATCTGCTGATCAATGCTTTTTTTCTGGAAAATTATTATGTTATGAAACAGGAAAAAACGCTGGTGAGCGTGTATACTCTGGTAGATAAACATATCACGCAGGCCGGAGCGGATGAGTCGTATTTTACGTCAGATTCGGATTTTGTTGAACTGTGCAGCTCCAACAATATTGCACTGGTGGTATTGAACAGCAATTACGAACCGGTTCTGGGCACCGATGATGCCAACGGAGGCAGGGACGGCAGCATTGTAGCGATGAAAACCCGTCTGTGGGGATACACTGCGGGATATGACAATGAAGATATTACAGTGCTGACTAAGACTTCAAATTATACAATTCAGAAAAAAGAAGACCGGATGATGCAGATGGACTATCTGGAAATCTGGGGTACACTGACTTATGGAGACTATTTTCTGATGCGGATTCCCATGGAAGGCATTCGCACCAGTGCCAGGATTTCCAGTGAATTTATTATGTACATCAGCATTTTTGTGATTTTGCTCAGCATGATCTTTATTATATGGATCTCCAGAAAGATCACCAGGCCGCTGATGGAATTGACCGAGCTTTCCAAGCGCATGTCGGATCTGGATTTTGATGCAAAATACACCAGCGGAGGCGAGAATGAAATAGGCCAGCTTGGGATGCATTTTAATAAAATGTCCGAAGCTCTGGAGGAGACGATTTCCCAGTTGAAGACGGCAAACAATGAGCTTCAGAAGGACATCGAGAAAAAAGCCCAGGTGGATGAGATGCGAAAGGAATTTCTGTCGAATGTGTCTCACGAACTGAAGACACCGCTGGCACTGATCCAGGGCTACTCCGAAGGGCTGAAGGAGTGCATCAATGATGATGCGGAAAGCCGCGATTTTTACTGCGATGTCATCATGGATGAGGCAGGAAAGATGAATCAGATGGTGCAGAAGCTCCTGACCTTGAATCAACTGGAGTTTGGCAATGATCAGCTTGAGATGGACCGGTTTGATATTGTTCAGTTGATCCAGGGGAAGATTATGTCAACACACATTCTGGCACAGCAGAAGGAAACCCAGATTTTTTACGATGGCAGCGACTGTCAGCATGTCTGGGGCGATGAATTTAAGGTGGAGGAAGTGCTGACAAATTACCTGAGCAATGCGCTGAATCATGTGGAGGGAGAACGGAAGATCGAGATCCGCACCAGCGTACAGGGGAAGAAAGTCCGCATTTCTGTATTCAATACGGGACAGCCTATACCGGAAGCGGACCTGGAGCAGATCTGGGTAAAATTTTATAAAGTGGATAAGGCCAGGACCAGGGAATACGGCGGCAGCGGAGTGGGGCTGTCCATTGTAAAGGCAATTATGGATTCCATGCATCAGGCTTATGGAGTCAAAAATTTTGATAATGGGGTAGAATTCTGGTTTGAACTGGAAAATGCCAACGGGGAGCAGTTAAATGATACAGAACGAGGAAATACGAAGCAGGCTGAAACGGAAATACCGCAGTCTGAGTAAAGGCCAGAAGCGTCTGGCGGAGTATATTCTGGAACATTGGGAGGAGGCAGCCTTTATGACTGCCTCCTCGCTTGGGGAAGCTGCGGGAGTCAGTGAATCAACTGCGGTCCGCTTTGCTGTTCAGATGGGATATGATGGATACCCGCAGTTTCAGAAGGAACTGGCCGGGGTGGTACAGCAAAAGCTCCAGACCATGGACCGGATGGAGGATGTCTACGGACAACTGGGGCAGCCCCAGTTATTGGAAAATGTACTGAAAATGGATATGCAGCGGATCGGAACAACGCTGCAGAATATGGATGGCCATGCCTTTGAGCAGGCGCAGCAGATGCTGGAAGGGGCGGGGAAGATTTACATTATCGGCCTTCGAAACAGTGCTCCGCTGGCGGATTATCTGTATTATAACCTGAAAATGATCTATGAAAACGTGGTGCTGCTTCAGAGCAACAGCGAGCATGAACTGTTGGAACAGATGCTCTATATCGGAGGGAAGGATGTGATTGCAGGAATCAGCTTCCCCAGATATTCCATGCGAACCTTAAAGGCCCTGGAATTCGCCAGCAGCCGTCAGGCAGGGGTGATTACCCTGACTGACAGCATCCATTCCCCGCTGAATCTGTATTCGTCCTGTAATCTGATTGCCAGCAGTGACATGGCTTCGGTGGTGGACTCCATGGTGGCGCCCATGAGCGTGATCAATGCCATCGTCACGGCACTGTATCTGAAGCACAAGCAGCGTGTGCTGGCGCATCTGGAGCTGGTAGAGCGCACTCTGGAGGATTATCAGAGCTTCGGAAATGACGATCTGGATTTTGTAGAGGAAACAGTGGAGCTGAGGCCGTTTCATTTGAATTATGGTCAAAAAAAGGAAAAGGGAAAAAGTATATGAGTGAGGTTATTGTAATCGGCGGAGGTGCCGCCGGCATGCTGGCGGCAGTATCCGCTGCCAGGTGTGGGCACAGTGTAAATTTGTATGAAAAGAATGAAAAACTGGGTAAAAAGATTTTTATTACAGGAAAGGGAAGATGCAATCTGACCAATGCCTGCGATATGGAAACTCTGTTTGAAAGTGTGTGCACGAATCGTAAATTTCTCTACAGCGCATTCTATGGTTTTACCAATCAGGACACCATTGATTTTTTTGAGCAGTGTGGGATGAAGACAAAGGTGGAACGGGGCAGCCGGGTATTTCCGGTATCCGATCATTCCTCTGATGTGATCGCTGCGCTGCAGCGGGAACTGAAAAATCAGGGAGTGAGGATACACCTGAATACAGAAGTGAAAGAGCTGTGGATGGAAAAAGAGAAGGATTTGCTTCAGGAAAAGGCAGAGGATGGCGGAGAACGGCTGCTGGGGATCATTCTTGCGGATGGCACGAAAAAGGCTGCAGAGGCAGTGGTTGTAGCCACGGGCGGCCTGTCCTATGCGGCCACAGGCTCTACCGGAGATGGCTATCGCTTTGCAAAGAGTGCCGGACATAAGGTGGAGGAGTGTTCCCCGTCGCTGGTTCCCTTAAATATTCTGGAAGAGGACGCTTCGCAGATGCAGGGACTTTCACTGAAAAATGTGAAGGTTTCCATTCAGGACGGAAAAAAACTTCTGTATGAAGATTTTGGAGAAATGATGTTTACCCACTTTGGGGTGACCGGACCGCTGATTTTAAGTGCCAGCAGTCAGATTCAGAAAAAATTGAAAAGTCATCCGCTGCATATGAGCATTGATCTGAAACCCGCGTTAAGCCAGGAGCAGTTGGATGCCAGAATTTTGCGGGAATTTGAAAAAAATAAAAACCGGCAGTTTAAAAATGTACTGCCATCCCTGTTTCCTGCCAAGTTGATTCCGGTTATGGTAAAGCGCTGCGGCATTTCGGCGGAACAGCCGATTCATGATATTTCCAGAGAGCAGCGGCAGCAGTTGGTAGGTGCTGCAAAGGGTTTCGGGTTGACGATAACCGGGCTGCGCGGCTATAATGAAGCAGTCATTACCAGAGGCGGGGTATCGGTAAAAGAGATACAGCCTGCTACGATGGAATCGAAAAAGGTAAAGGGGCTTTACTTTGCGGGAGAAGTTCTGGATCTGGATGCGGTGACCGGAGGCTTTAACCTGCAGATTGCATGGTCTACCGGATATGCAGCCGGGACAGGCATCGGCTGACAGTGGAAAAGGGATGCTTAACTGCTTGAACGGGATGGGGCGAAGGCAGTCCGGATCAGGAGCAGCAGAATGGAAATCAGAGGAGGAGAAAAACTTGAGTTTTAATATCGCAATTGACGGACCGGCAGGAGCCGGAAAGAGTACTATAGCAAAAAAAGTGGCAGAAAAGCTGAATTTTATCTATGTGGATACCGGAGCCATGTACCGGACTATTGCATTGAGTCTGCTTCGGAATAAGGTGGACTGTAAAAATGAAACGGAGCTGAGCCATGCCCTGGATCAGGTTGAGGTGACCATTGCCTATGAGGACGGCAATCAGCAGGTATTTTTAAATGGTGAAAATGTAAGCAACCAGATCCGCACGGAAGAGGTGGGGACCATGGCCAGCGTGAGTTCTGCGTGTCCAGCAGTCCGTGCCAAGCTGCTGAACCTGCAGAGAACCATGGCAGAAAAATTTGATGTGCTGATGGACGGCAGAGATATTGGAACCCAGATACTGCCGGAGGCCCAGTTAAAAGTTTATCTCACGGCCAGCACGGCAGCCCGTGCAGGACGCAGATATCAGGAGCTGAAGGACAAAGGGCAGGAATGCAGTCTGGAAGAGATTGAGAAGGACATGAAAGAACGGGATTACCGGGATATGCACCGGGAGACGGCACCGCTGAAGCAGGCCGGGGACGCCGTGCTGGTGGATTCTTCTGATATGACGATAGATCAGGTGGTGGAGAAGATCATCGGACTGGTGCAGCTTCGGAGGGAAGCTTAGTCCTGAAACAATCGGGCGGAAGAAAAGTATCAGAACTGAGCACACAATCAATCCGGGGAGGTGAAACAGAAAATGGAAGTAATCGTAGCAAGGACAGCCGGATTTTGCTTTGGAGTCCGCAAGGCAGTGGAGAAGGTATACGATCAGGTGGAGACAGGAATCAAACCGATCTATACCTATGGACCAATTATCCACAATGAAGAGGTAGTGAAGGATCTGGAGAAAAAGGGCGTCCGGATCATACAGAACGAAGAGGAACTGGCAGAAATCACAGAGGGAACGGTCATCATCCGATCCCATGGAGTTCCAAAACGGATTTATGATCTGATCGGGAGCCAGGGACTGCGTCTGGTGGATGCTACCTGTCCTTTTGTAAAGAAAATTCATAAAATCGTCCACCAGAAAAGTGAAGAAGGATATGATATTATCATCATTGGTTCTGCTTCCCATCCGGAGGTGGAGGGAATATGCGGATGGGCAAAGGGCTCTGTTACCGTGATCGAGACGGAAGAAGAGGCACTGAAATACAGGCCGAAACAGGGACATTTACAGTGTATTGTGAGCCAAACGACATTTAATTACAAGAAATTTGATAAATTAGTTGAAATTATTTCAAAAATGCGATATGATAGTTCTGATATTTTGAATACCATATGTAATGCAACGGAAGAACGACAGACGG
Organism: Lachnospiraceae bacterium; assembly: GCA_028689585.1. GTDB lineage: Bacteria > Bacillota > Clostridia > Lachnospirales > Lachnospiraceae > Merdiplasma. The sequence continues at coordinate 37,398 of JAQVCW010000030.1, forward strand.
AAGCCAGGGCGATTGCAAAAAAAGCAGACGCTATGATTGTAATTGGTGGAAAGCACAGTTCCAACACGCAGAAGTTATTTGAAATATGCAAAAAAGAATGTGCAAATACTTACTATATACAGACACTCGTTGATTTGGATATTCGGCTATTGCCATCCAGGGGTTGCGTAGGTATTACAGCAGGGGCATCGACCCCAAATAATTTGATTGAGGAGGTTTCAAAACATGTCAGAAATGAGTTTTGAACAAATGCTGGAAGAATCATTTAAAACAATTCATAATGGAGAGGTAGTCGAAGGTACTGTCATCGATGTTAAAGAAGATGAGATTATCTTAAATATTGGATGTAAGGCTGACGGAATTATTACCAGAAATGAATACACAAATGAATCAAATGTAGATCTTCGTGAACTGGTTCATGTAGATGATCCTATGGAAGCGAAAGTTCTGAAGGTAAATGATGGAGAAGGACAGATCCTTCTGACTTACAAAAGACTTGCAGCAGAAAAAGGAAATAAGAAGCTGGAAGAAGCATTTAACAATCAGGAAGTTCTGACAGCACCGGTAGTTCAGGTACTGGGAGGCGGTTTGAGTGTTGTTGTGGATGAAGCACGGGTATTTATTCCGGCCAGTCTGGTTTCAGATACTTATGAGAAGAACCTGGAGAAATACGCAGGTCAGGAAATTGAATTCGTGATCACCGAGTTCAATCCAAGAAGAAGAAGAATTATCGGCGACCGCAAACAGCTTCTGGTTGCTAAGAAAGCTGAGATGCAGAAAGAACTCTTTGCACGTATCGCAGTTGGCGATACCGTAGATGGTGTAGTTAAGAATGTGACCGATTTCGGCGCATTTATCGATCTGGGCGGAGCAGATGGTCTGCTTCATATCTCTGAGATGTCCTGGGGACATGTAGAGAACCCGAAGAAAGTTCTGAAGGTTGGCGATCAGTTAACTGTTCTGATCAAAGATATCAGCGGCGAGAAGATCGCGCTGAGCCTGAAGTTTGCAGACAAGAACCCATGGCTGAACGCAGCAGAGAAATTTGCAGCAGGCAGTATCGTGGAAGGCAGAGTAGCGCGTATGACCGATTTTGGTGCATTCGTAGAATTAGAGCCGGGCGTAGATGCACTGCTTCATGTATCTCAGATTTCACATGAACATGTAGACAAGCCATCTGATGTACTGAGAGTCGGACAGGAAATTACTGCTAAAGTAGTAGATTTCAATGAAGCTGACAAGAAGATCAGCCTGAGCATGAAAGCTCTGGAGAGCGCTCCAGCAGAAGATTCTTACGAAGAAGAATATTCTGACGAGCAGTAATCACAGCAGCACAGAAAACAAAACAGCAGGTAATCATTGAGATTGCCTGCTGTAATTAATTTATCAGCAGCTTACAAAAGAAAGCGAGGCATCTTATGGAATTGAAGACAGAACGAATTGAGAATATGTGCGGCGGAAAAGGACATGTCATTATTAAACATATCCTGGGCGAAAAAGAACTGAATGGAAAATGTGGATTGTATGCGCAGGTCACGATTGAACCGGGATGTACACTGGGATATCATGAGCATCAGGGCGAGAGCGAAACCTATTATATTCTGTCCGGCGAGGGCGAATACGATGATAACGGAACTACCCGTCCGGTTGCAGCAGGTGATGTGACCTTTACACCGAATGGCTGCGGGCATGCACTGGAAAATACAGGAGATACAGATCTGGTATTTATGGCTTTGATCATATTTGACTGATCGCTTTATCTTTGAGACAGCTATAGAAATTAAAAAAAAGAGATGGACATAGGCGTTCCGTTTCTTTTTTTATTTATAGGAAAGCTGGTTCTATGATATACACGGCAGACGCGGCATGCCTGCCAGAGTATCTGACCGTCTGGCACAGGAAAAGACCGCGCAGCATTTCAGAGAGCAAGATGCTTAGAACTCCTGCAAATGTGCGGCTGCGGTCTTTCCCGTGCCAGACGGTCAGATGTCCTGGCAGGCAATATGACTGATCAGCAGTCTGGCATAAGCCTCTAACTGCTCACGGGAATGAAGAAACTCATCCGTCAGGGAGAACCAGCGCAGATCATCCTTGTAGCTGCGGCGAAAGGCGGGGGTATTCTGCTCCCCGGGCTGAGGGAGAAAAGGACCGTTTTTTCGAATATAGCAGGTTTCTGCCCTGGCCGCTGTCCGATGCTGTCTGTCTACATAGGAGGCGATACTTTTGTGAATGGCCTGATCTTCTGCGGGCAGATAATAATAGTTTTTGTAATCCGGAAAAAAATAGTACAGATTGTCTTCCAGTATTGGTATCAGCAGCTTGCCGCACTGATCCCGCAGGGTGAAATAGCCGAAGTCCAACATGTGGGAAACGGGTACGGGAACTGGCAGAGGCAGATCCAGTGTGATCAGCAGTTCCCGGTGTCCATCCTGAGAAGACAGAATCTGGGCAGACTGAAAAGAGTAATTCCCCTGAAACAGATTCAGATAACTGAAAATAGAAGTCAGGGAAAACATACCGGAAACATCCTCCTGATTGTGGAGAAGCAGGAGAGAGCAGGAATGAGGACTGCCATCTTTGCAAAAGCTGCGATAGACCGGGATCAGCTTTCCGCCGTCATACTGATCATCCCGGTTTTGCCCGAGGAAGACTTCCAGAGATTTCTGCTTCATGTGGTCCAGCTTAAGCAGCGGCTTCAGCGGCCGGAACAGATGATACAGATCTACGGACTGCCTGTCAGCAAACGGAGAGGGCAGTTGATACTGTGTATATTTTTCATTCATATAAGGAATATCAAACCGGTCACCGTTGAAATGCAGGACGGTATGATAAGATTTCATAAATTGAGTGAAAGTCCGCAATAACTGCGTCTCCTCCTGTGGCTGCTCTGCCATCCACTGCAGGATGGTCCATGATTCCCCTATGACTGCTGTTGCGTCAGCAGAAGTGTTCGTATGCAGCTTGGGCATTGAAGAAGTTCTGACAGCAGCCCCGATCAGATACAGATGCGAAGTACCTGCCCTAAAGCCGGTAGTCTCGATATCAAAAAAGATACAGTCCGCCGGATTTATGTGCTGGGAGATCAGGTATTCTTCCGAGAAGTTTATGTTTTTTCTGTTTGTAATCATAAAGTACCTCCTTCTGTACTGATTTTATCATACTCTAAAAAAAATTGCATCTGTGGAAAGAACGTGATACTATAATATATATTGCCGAAGGAGGATGAGGGAAGATGAAGAAACCAGTTTTAGTAATTATGGCAGCCGGTATGGGCAGCCGGTATGGAGGACTCAAACAGATCGATCCAATTGATGAACAGGGACACATTATTATGGACTTTTCCCTGTATGATGCAAAGCGTGCAGGTTTTGAAAAAGCTGTATTTATAATTAAGAAAGAAAATGAAGCAGTATTTAAAGAAAGCATCGGAAACAGGATTTCACAGATTATGGAAGTATCTTATGTGTTCCAGGATATTCAGAATATTCCGGCTCCTTATCAGGTACCGGAGGGCAGAGTAAAACCATGGGGCACCGGTCATGCCGTTCTCTCCTGCATCGATGAAGTGGATGGGCCATTTGCCGTGATCAATGCGGATGATTATTATGGGAGCAGGGCTTTTCAGTTGATCTATGATTATCTGACCACCCATCAGGACGATGAAAAATACCGTTATACGATGGTGGGCTACATATTGAAAAATACGCTGACAGAAAATGGTCATGTGGCAAGAGGTATCTGTCAGACGGATGCAGACGGTTTCCTGACCGACATTCAGGAGAGAACCCATATTGAACACAGGGGAGAGGGTGCGGCTTATACAGAGGATGATGGTGCTACCTGGACAGACGTATCTCCGGAAAGTATTGTGTCCATGAACATGTGGGGATTTAGTGTCAGTATGCTTCAGGCCCTGAAAGAAAAATTCCCGGATTTCCTGGAGGATAACCTGAAAAAGAATCCGATGAAATGTGAATATTTCCTTCCATTTGTGGTGGATGAACTGCTGGAAGAGGGGCGGGCTACCGTTCAGGTATTGAAGACGGAAGACCGCTGGTATGGGGTAACTTACCAGCCGGATAAGGCAGTTGTGGTTCAGGCTATCCAAAACTTGAAAAATCAGGGACTTTATCCACAAAATTTGTGGTAAAAACTACTGGACTATTTTGTCGATTTATGAGAAAATAATGCCGAACGGGCATGTTGATTTTCTGACACGCCCGCAGTGATGTTATTAACTATCGAAAGGAGTTTTAAAATGATTTATTCACGCGAAGTAGAAGAAATGTGCCCAGTAGCACAGGGCGTTCATCATGGTGCTGCTCCGATCCCAGAAGAAGCAAAATGGGTAAAAG
>JAQVCW010000031.1 GCA_028689585.1 Lachnospiraceae bacterium
TAGGGGTAATACAACAATAAAACATATATGCAAAAACTGCTACTTTTTTATTGAAAAAAATAAGAGGTGGCAAAGCATTGTATCAAAAACTACGCTAGCCATCGCGCCAGCGATTTGGTACAATATGGAGCAAAGCGCGTGCAGAAAACGCAAAGAGCGCGTTTGCGCTTTGCGTAGGTAATTGCCCGAGGGCGGGGCAATTACAGGTTATACTAAGGAGCAAAGCGCGTGAGAGAAACGCAGAAACCGCGTTTGCGCTTTGCGTAGGTAATTGCCCAAAAGCAGGGCAATTACATGATATACTATGCCTAGCTTACGCAGTAAGCGTATGGCACGCATGCACGAAGTGCATAAGGTATATGGAGCAAAGCGCGTGCACGAAACGCGAATAAGAAAAGGAGGCGGTGGATTGCCATGAGCGGAATAAAAGTTTCTCACTATAAAATTCGGATAAGCGATCCCGGCCGCCGGCCCCGGCAGCCATTTTCAGCGGTTGTGCTGGCGGATGTGCACAATACCTGGTTTGGAGAGAAAAATGAAGACCTGCTGAATGAAATCAGAAAGGTACAGCCTAAGATGGTACTGGCGGCAGGAGATATGGTCACTGCGAAAAAATGGGATATGGGTGCGGATGCGGCTACGGATCTGCTTGGAGAGCTGACACGAAGATATCCGGTGTATCTGGTGAATGGAAATCATGAGTTCCGAATGGCGGCAGAGACGGATATCTACGGCAATATTTATGAAAAATTTGCGGCAGAGATTCAGAGTCTGGGAGTGCATTTCCTGCGCAATTCCGTGAGCTTTCTGGAGATTAACCGAATGAAAATGGCGATCTACGGTTATGAACTGCCAGAGAAATATTATGGAAAAGGAAAGGGCCGTACGATGCAGGCGTCTGAGATAGAAAAGGCGCTGGGCAAGCCGGCGGAGGATGCCTATCATATCCTGCTGGCGCACAATCCCAATTATTTTCCGGCATATGCAAAATGGGGCGCAGATCTGACGCTGGCCGGGCATCTGCATGGCGGCATGATGCGGCTGCCCGTACTGGGAGGCGTCATAGGACCGGATTTACGGCTGTTTCCAAAGTATGATCACGGCCTGTATGCGGAAAAGGAAAAAAAAATGATAGTCAGCGCAGGACTTTCTTCTCATACCATCAATATGAGGATCAATAATCCGCCTGAGCTGGTGGTCGTGGATTTTTTGTGAGGATAAGCTGGCGCGATATCAGGACGCAATGGGTACGGCATACAAGGAGAAAACGAATATGGGGATACCGGTAAAGCTGCAGGCATTTGAAGGCCCGCTGGATTTGCTGCTGCATTTGATCGATAAAAATAAAATAAATATCTATGATATTCCAATTATTGAGATTACCAATCAGTATCTGGCCTATATTGCACTGATGAAGGATCAGAACCTGGACGTGATGAGTGAATTTCTGGTGATGGCGGCTACGCTGATCGATATCAAGTCCAAGATGCTTTTGCCGGCGGAAGTGAATGAGGAAGGCGAAGAAGAGGACCCGAGAGCGGAACTGGTAGAAAAGCTGCTGGAATATAAGATGTATAAATATATGTCCTATGAACTGAGGGATCAGGAAGAGGAAGCGGCCGGTTCCATGTACCGGAAAGCAGATGTTCCGAATGAAGTGAAAGCTTACCGGGAACCGGTGGACCTGGATGAGCTGTTAAAGGATGTAACCTTGTCCCGGATGCATGCCATATACAAGGACATTCTGAAACGTCAGGAAAACCGGCTGGATCCAATCCGAAGCACCTTTGGAAAGATCGAAAAGGACGAGGTGGATCTGGGGGAGACCATGAACTTCGTGGAGCAGTATATCATGGACCGCGGTGCCTGCACCTTTCGCAGTCTTTTGATGCTGAGAAAAGGGAAAATGTATGTGGTGGTCACTTTTCTAACCATTCTGGAGCTGATGAAGATGGGCAAGGTGGGCATTGAACAGGAAAGTACCTTTGCAGAAATTTATATTACAGCTAAGGATAAGTCAGAATGGAACGAAGTGGATGCGGAAGAAGAATTTGCGGAAGATTTTGAGGAGATAAAAGGTGGACAATAAGAAAATACAGGCAGCCATTGAGGCAATCTTATTTACGATGGGAGATTCGGTGGAGGCGGAAAAAATTGCAAAAGCGCTGGAGCTGGACACGCCCACGGCGGAGAGCATACTTCATACGATGATGGATAAATATCAGTCAGAAAACAGAGGGATTCAGATTATTGAGCTGGATCATTCTTACCAGCTCTGTACCAAAAAGGAATACTATGAATATCTGATCCGCATCGCAAAGCAGCCCCAGAAAGTGAATCTGACGGATGTACTTCTGGAAACCCTTTCCATCATTGCCTATAAGCAGCCTGTGACCCGTGTGGAAATCGAAAAAATCCGTGGCGTAAAGTGCGACCATGCAGTGAATAAACTGATTGAATATAATCTGATTAAAGAGCTTGGCCGTCTGGACGCGCCGGGCAGACCGCTTCTCTTTGGTACCACAGAAGAATTTCTCCGTCATTTTGGCGTGCAGTCTCTGGATGAGCTGCCGGTGGTAAATCCGGTGAAGGTGGAAGACTTTAAGGCAGAGGCAGAAGAAGAGGTGGAGATGAAGCTGAAGGTGTGATGGCCGGAAGCGGCCCGGCAATTTTTGAGAATAACTGTGTTTGAGATATCATATAGATAGAAGAAACAAATTTTCCCCGGAGTGAAACACACGTTCGGCGGAAATGAATTTTTCGGAGGCCGGGATGATATTTCACCGCAATATCATGAAACGATACAGAATAAAAGGATTACAGAAGAAACTGGCGTTCCTGCTGGTTTTTTTGCTGTTGGTACAGCAGCCCGGAGAAATTGGCAGGGCAGAAACAAGTCCGGAACCATCAGATAAAGCTGACATCACTCAGACTTCGGACACTCCGGAAGAACTTCAGCAATTATACGCCCGCAGCGCCGTATTGATAGACGGTGACAGCGGGCGTGTTTTATTTGGAAAAGAAGAAAAGGAAGTTCTGCCGATGGCCAGCACCACCAAAATCATGACCTGCATCCTGGCACTGGAATTGTGCGAAGAAAATGAACTGTGCCAGGTGTCCAGGGAAGCATCCTCCCAGCCCCAGGTGCGGCTGGGAATGCAGGCAGGAGAGACCTATTATCTGGGGGACCTGCTCTATTCTCTGATGCTGGAGTCACATAATGATACGGCAGTGTGCATCGCAGAGCATGTATCCGGAAGTGTAGAGGGATTCGCTCTCAAAATGAACCGGAAAGCCAAAGAAATCGGATGCCGGCAGACCTATTATATCACTCCTAACGGATTAGACAGCCAGGATGCGGCCGGTGAGCACAGCACCACGGCGGAGGAACTTGCGCTGGTCATGCGCTACTGCATCATGCAGTCCCCGAAAAAATCAGAATTTATCCGCATTACCCAGACGCCCCAGCACAATTTCACCGACACGGCAGGGAAACGCTCCTTTTACTGCGCAAATCACAACGCTTTTCTGAATATGATGGACGGCGTCATTTCCGGAAAAACCGGCTTCACCGGAAATGCAGGCTACTGTTACGTGGGGGCGGCAGAGCAAAATGGAAAAACCCTGATCGTGGCGCTCCTGGCCTGCGGCTGGCCCGGCAACAAAACCTACAAATGGAAAGACACCAGAAAGCTTCTGGAATATGGTTTCTCTCATTACGAAAAATATTCCGCGGATCTCACAGGCCTCAAACTTCCGGAAATTCCGGTGCTTCACGGCATTCAGGATAAAGTACCCATTAAAATAGAAGAAACGGTACCATTATCCTTCGCCCTCCTCCTTTCCGCGAAAGACAAACTGCAGCTAAAACCGGATCTTCCGCCATCTCTGGAAGCCCCCATAACGAAGGGCGCCCGGGCAGGCCATATCCTTTGTATCCTAAATGGAGAAATTTATGCCAGATATCCTCTTGTTTTTGAAAGCGATGTCAAAAAAATTACCTTTCTCTGGTGGCTGGAACAAATAGCAGAGAGTATTCTATTGCAGAATCCTTTTTAAAAGAATATTTCCATCCTGCGTTCTCAGCAGACGAAGGAACAGCATCTTTTTCCCCTTCCACACTTTGACAAAATGACCAAAAATGCTTGCCTTTTTATGCAAAACAAGCTATTATTATAAAGGCAGAAAATGATAAAATATTTATTATAAAATGGAGGGCTGAAAGAATGAGTAATACAGCACAAAACTTGGCAGGCACAAGAATTGCTTCTTTGCTTGATGAGAACAGTTTTGTTGAAATCGGCGGATGTGTAACTGCCAGAAATACTGATTTCAACATGCAGCAGACAGAGGCTCCGTCCGATGGAGTAATCACCGGCTATGGTGTGATTGATGGCAACCTGGTATACGTATACAGCCAGGACGCATCTGTTTTAGGAGGAACCATCGGTGAGATGCACGCAAAGAAAATCGCAGGCATCTACGATCTGGCAATGAAGATGGGTGCACCGGTAATCGGATTGCTGGATTGCGCAGGTTTAAGACTTCAGGAAGCGACCGATGCATTAAATGCATTCGGTGAGATTTACCAGAAACAGGCTATGGCATCCGGTGTGATACCGCAGATCAGTGCAGTATTCGGCACTTGCGGCGGCGGACTGGCAGTAGTTCCGGGCCTGACAGATTTCACTTTCATGGAAGAGAAGAAAGCAAAATTATTTGTGAATACTCCCAACGCACTGGCTGGCAACAGAGAAGAAGTCTGTGATACCGCAGCAGCGAAATTCCAGAGTGAAGAAGCCGGACTGGCGGACTTTACCGGTACCGAAGAGGAGATCATGGCCGGTATCCGTGAGCTGGTATGCATGCTTCCGTCCAATAACGAAGATGACGCTTCTTACGAAGAGTGCAATGATGATCTGAACCGCGTATGTGCAGACCTTGCAAACGCAGCGGGAGATACTTCTATTCTCCTTTCCCAGATCGCGGATGACAACAATTTCGTAGAAGTAAAGGGAGCTTATGCAAAAGAAATGGTAACCGGCTTTATGAGACTGAACGGCATGACCGTAGGCGCAGTGGCGAACCGCACCGAGGTCTATGATGCAGAAGGAAATAAAGCAGATACCTATGACAGCGTACTCACTGCAAACGGAGCTGTAAAAGCAGCAGAATTTGTACAGTTCTGTGATGCATTTGAGATTCCAGTACTGTCTTTGACCAATGTAACCGGCTTCAAAGCAGACAAGCACAGTGAAAGAAAGATTGCAAAAGCTGCGGCAAAACTGACCTATGCATTTGCAGAAGCCAGCGTACCGAAGGTAAATGTAATCATCGGAAAAGCTTTCGGCAGCGCTTATAATGTAATGAACAGCAAAGCTGTCGGCGCAGATATGACCTTTGCATGGAGTCAGGCAGAGATCGGTATGATGGATGCAAAACTGGCAGCCAAGATCATGTATGCAGATGCTGACAACGCTGTGATTACGGAAAAAGCAGCAGAATATGCAGCACTGCAGTCCAGCGCACTGGCAGCAGCAAAGAGAGGCTACGTAGATAGTATTATTGAGGCCGAAGATACCAGAAAGTATGTAATCGGCGCATTCGAGATGTTGTTCACGAAGAGAGAAAACCGCCCGGCTAAAAAACACGGCACGGTTTAGGTGAGGTGAATAATATGAAAAACAGAATAAAAGCAATTATCCTGGCCACAGGACTGACAGTCAGTATGCTGTGTACCAGCGTATCTGCTGCGGAAGCTGTGACAGAGGCCACGACTGCGGAAGCAGCCACTGAGGAAGCAGCAGCTACCGAAGCAGCAAAAGAAGCAGCCGCAGAAGAAGCGGGTACGGAAGCAGCCGGTGATACTGCAGCAGACGATGCATCCGCAGAAGCAGCAGGTGCCTATGCACAGTATTATGACTCCATGAAGACATCCGTAGCCAGCACTCTGCAGGCTCTGTCAGATATGACAGACGAACAACTGAACACTTACATCAACAACAGTGACAGTCCGGTGGAAGCGGCTATGGCAGCCAACTGGTCCAATGTAAAAGAAGATCTGGGCAAATTTGTAGAAGTGACTGATCAGCAGGTATCCGAAGAAGACAACGAGATCACGATCGTGAATACGGTCAAATACGACGGCGTTGCAGATAATACTACAGTTACAGTAGATTACACCTATGATGTAAAGGCGAACACCGCTTCTCTGAACTGGAATGTGGATTACCCCATGTCCGTTCTGATGGAACAGGCGGCGCTGAATACCCTTATGGGACTGGGAATTGTATTCCTGATGCTTCTGTTCCTGAGTGTTGTGATTGCACAGCTTCACTGGATTCCGGATTTGCTGGGCAGAAAAGAAAAAGAAAAACAGGCAGCTCTGGCAGCAGCACCTGCACCGGCTCCTGTAGCAGCACCGGTGGCTGAAGCAGAAGAAGATCTGACCGATGATATGGAATTAGTTGCAGTGATCTCTGCAGCGATCGCAGCATCGGAGAACACTTCAGCAGACGGTTTTGTAGTACGTTCCATTAAGAAATCAAATAGAAGAAAATGGCAGAACGCCTAAATACAGGAGGAAATCGAAATGAAAAGTTATACAATCACAGTAAACGGCAATGTATATGATGTAACCGTAGAAGAAGGCACTGGTTCCACCGCAGCTCCTGTGGCAAGAGCAGCAGCTCCGAAGGCTGCACCAAAGGCAGCTCCGGCAGCAGATCCAAAAGCAGCAGCAGGCGCAGGCGCAGTGAAAGTAACAGCATCCGTACCGGGCAAAGTATTTAAAGTAGAAGTAAGCGCAGGACAGGCAGTAAAGGCTGGCGACAACATCGTTATTCTGGAAGCTATGAAGATGGAAATTCCGGTAGTAGCTCCTCAGGACGGAACGATTGCCAGTATTGATGTAGCAGTAGGCGATGCAGTAGAGAATGGCGACGCTCTGGCAACTATGAACTAATCCACATGAAACTTGAGTCTGAGTGAATAGATTACATTTTCGAATTTGCATCTGATTGTGAATTCCCAACAAATATGAACTGGGAGGTACAAAATGTCTTACGTTACGAATACATTGTCGAACTTGATGTATCAGACAGCTTTCTTTAATCTGACATGGGGAAACTATGTCATGATTATCGTTGCTCTGGTGTTCCTGTATCTGGCAATTAAAAAAGGATTTGAACCGCTGCTTCTGGTTCCGATCGCATTCGGCATGCTGCTGGTTAATATCTACCCGGATATTATGGCGCTGCCTTATACCGATGCTATGGGCATAGATCATGCAGGCGGTCTGTTACATTATTTCTATATTCTGGATGAATGGAGTATCCTGCCGTCCCTGATCTTCATGGGCGTAGGTGCGATGACCGACTTTGGTCCGCTGATTGCGAATCCGAAGAGCTTCCTTCTGGGCGCAGCAGCTCAGCTTGGTATTTATATGGCTTATTTCCTGGCTATCCTTCTTGGCTTCAACGGAAAAGCAGCAGCAGCGATCTCTATCATCGGCGGTGCAGATGGACCGACCTCCATCTTCCTGGCTGGTAAACTGGGACAGTCTGAGCTGATGGGACCGATCGCAGTGGCGGCATATTCTTATATGTCACTGGTGCCGATCATTCAGCCGCCTATTATGAAGCTGCTGACCACAGAAAAAGAACGTAAAATCAAAATGGAACAGCTTCGTCCGGTATCCAAGCTGGAAAAAATTCTGTTCCCGATCATTATTGCTATTGTAGTATGCCTGATCCTGCCGACCACAGCTCCATTGGTTGGTATGCTGATGCTGGGTAACCTGTTCCGTGAGTGCGGCGTGGTAAAACAGTTGACCGAGACTGCTTCCAATGCTCTGATGTACATCGTAGTTATCCTGCTGGGTACCTCCGTAGGTGCATCCACCAGCGCAGAAGCATTCCTGAATATGAATACCATCAAGATCGTTGCTCTTGGTCTGATCGCATTTGCGTTCGGTACTGCAGGCGGTGTGCTGTTTGGCAAGCTGATGTGTAAATTTTCCGGCGGCAAGATCAATCCTCTGATTGGTTCCGCGGGTGTATCCGCAGTGCCTATGGCAGCCCGTGTATCTCAGAAGGTCGGTGCAGACGCAGATCCCACCAACTTCCTTCTGATGCATGCAATGGGACCAAACGTGGCCGGTGTTATCGGTACTGCAGTAGCAGCCGGTACCTTCATGGCTATCTTTGGAGTGGTATAATGAAATAGAGATTTGTGACTGATGTCCTGCTTTGCTTTTACGAGTGCAAAAGCAGTTGCGATGGGGAAAGCAGGATATCGTATTTTAGTATGATGAGGCCGGAATAAAATAAATCCGGCAAATATTTCATGAAAGGAATAATAAAAATGGCAGAAGTTGTAAAAAAACCAATTAAGATTACTGAAACAATTCTGCGTGATGCTCATCAGTCTCTGATTGCCACCCGTATGACAACAGAGCAGATGCTGCCGATCGTGGATAAGATGGATAAAGTAGGTTATCATTCTGTAGAGTGCTGGGGCGGAGCTACCTTCGATGCTTCCCTTCGTTTCCTGAAGGAAGATCCGTGGGACAGACTTCGTAAATTCCGTGACGGCTTCAAGAACACCAAGCTGCAGATGCTGTTCCGTGGACAGAATATCCTGGGATATCGTCCTTATGCAGATGATGTAGTAGAGTATTTCGTTCAGAAATCCATCGCAAATGGTATTGATATTATTCGTATTTTTGACTGCTTAAACGACCTGAGAAACCTTCAGACCGCGGTCAAAGCATCCAATAAAGAAAAAGGACATGCTCAGGTAGCACTTTCCTATACTCTGGGCGATGCTTATACCATGGACTACTGGGTAAACATGGCGAAGCAGGTAGAAGATATGGGTGCAAACTCCATCTGTATCAAAGATATGGCGGGCCTTCTGCTTCCATATAAGGCTACCGAGCTGGTAAGCGCACTGAAAGAAGCAGTCAGCATCCCAATTCAGCTTCATACCCATTATACTTCAGGTGTTGCTTCCATGACCTACATGAAGGCAATAGAAGCTGGCGTAGACGTAGTGGATACTGCTATGTCACCATTCGCACTGGGCACCTCACAGCCGGCTACCGAAGTTATAGTAGAGACTTTCAAAGGTACTCCATACGATACCGGATTTGATCAGAAGCTGCTGGCTGAGATCGCAGATTACTTCCGTCCGATCCGTGATGAAGCTCTGGAGTCCGGTCTGCTCAATCCGAAGAACCTGGGTGTCAACATCAAGACGCTGCTGTATCAGGTACCGGGCGGTATGCTCTCCAACCTGACCTCTCAGTTGAAAGAACAGCATGCAGAAGACAAATTCTACGAAGTACTGGAAGAAGTACCTCGTGTTCGTAAAGACCTTGGCGAACCGCCTCTGGTTACTCCGTCCTCACAGATCGTAGGTACACAGGCTGTATTTAACGTAATCATGGGCGAGCGTTACAAGATGGTAACCAAAGAGACCAAAGCTGTTCTCTCCGGAAAATACGGCGCTACCGTAAAGCCGTTCAATCCGGAAGTACAGAAGAAATGCATCGGCGACGAACCGGTAATCACCCATCGCCCTGCAGATGATATTGCTCCTGAGATGGACAAACTGGAGAAAGAAATGGCTCAGTGGAAAGAACAGGACGAAGATGTACTGTCCTACGCACTGTTCCCACAGGTAGCTACCGACTTCTTCAAATATCGTGAAGCACAGCAGACAAAGGTAGATCCCAAGGCTGCAGATGAGAAAAACAAGGCTTACCCGGTTTAGGGGACGGTTCTTTTAGGGGGACGGTTCTTCGCCCCCGTTGTTTAGGGGACGGTTCTTCGTTCCATTAAAAAACTGAAATGCTGTAAATGAGATAAAAAAGAGATCCTGACCGTGGTGGTTGGGGTCTCTTTTTTTTAGGGGGGACGGTTCTTTTCCGAGAGGTTTTCTAAGAGGCACGGTTCCTTCCTGAGAGGTTTTCTTCTCCAGGAGGGACGGTTCCTCTACCTCGCATCAATTGTTGGAGAGGGACGGTTCTTTTCCGAGAGGGACGATTCCTTCTGCTTCGCACTAAGAAGAAAGATTTCTTTGCCTCAAGGCCAAAGAGGGACGGTTCCTCTGCCTCGCATCAATTGTTGGGGAGGGACGGTTCTTCACCAAGAGGGATGGTTCCTTTGTCTCAATTTCACATCTTCAAGAAAAAGGCCAAAGAGGGACGGTTTTTTTTAAGAGGTTTTCGAGAGGGACGGTTCCTTCTGCTTCGCACCAAGAAGAACGGTTCCTCTGCCTCAATTTTACTTTGAGGAAAGGGAGGCGTATAGCTTTCATTATTCAGTGGAGGTACATCAGGCACTTTATTTGTTTAAAATCCAGAGTTTAAAAATATTTATATATTGCGTTGCACAGTGGACTTCCTGTTGCGAGGGAATAACAACCGTGTAAGATAAGTTGGGGTAAAAGTTATATCTATTGGATTGACAAAGATATAAATGATATGATATTATATATAAATAATTAAAGATGAATTATACGCTGATATTATTTTAATTGTTATAAAAAAACGATATATTGTTATAATCTCTTGATTGTATTCAATAACTAAAATCTAAATCAGGCCAACGCACTTCCAATCATCCCAATCATCCCAATCATCCCAATCATCCCAATCATCCCAATCATCCCAATCATCCCAATCATCCCAATCATCCCAATCATCCCAATCATCCCAATCATCCCAATCATCCCAATTCTCCCAATTCTCCCAATTCCCCAATCCAACCACCTCAATCTTAATCTGATAAATCTATAATATATCCCGGATAAACCAAAATATTTCGACCAGTTATTATACCTAAAGAAAAGCTTTCTTCTTCAAATCTTGGGAGCGTTAAGTACTGTTGCTATAAATTGCAAGTGCAAAAAAATTTTGTTTTTGAAATATATTTCCATTTTCTATTATTTTTAAAATAACTTTAATTGGGGTGTGCTGAGTTTTTATGAAAATTTAATGTGCAGCATCAGCCCATTTTCCTCAGGAAAATTAGAGGTGAACTGATGTCCAAAGACAGGAGGTATATCTATGCCCAGAAGAGCGCGGAAGCAAAGTCCGACCAATATTTACCATGTGATGTTGCGGGGGATTAATTATCAGGAGATTTTTGAGGATAAAGAAGACTATAGTAAATTTCTTGCGATTTTGCGAGAGGTAAAGACTATCAGCGAATACTATATGTATGCATTTTGCCTGATGGGTAATCATGTGCATATGCTCATAGAACCGGATAAAGAGCCTCTTGCTCTCGTTATGAAAAGAATTGGCTGCAGATATGTACATTGGTTTAACAAAAAGTATCAAAGAGTAGGCCATTTGTTTCAGGACAGGTATCAGAGCGTGACAGTTGATGATGAGCGGCAGTTTTTGGTGGTACTTCGATATATTCATCAGAATCCGATTAAGGCAAAAATATGTTGTTCCATAAATGAATATCCCTGGAGCAGTTTTTCTGCATATTGTGGGCACGATGATAAAATTACAGATGCAAAGAAAATGCGCCCTATGTTCGGAACTGAAAAAGATATTATAGATTTCTTGAATGTGCAAACGGAAGAAAATTTGGAAAATAATTGTGAATTTTGTTTGACAGATTTGCAGGCAAAACAAATTATATCTGATATTTCAAAATGCGAAAGTGTATCCGAATTTCAAAAAATTGATCCTGATAGGCGTAATTTCTATATAAAAGAGTTTCAGGAAAAAGGTTTATCTGCACGTCAGATATCCAGAATGTGTGGGATGTCAAAAATGACGGCTGGCAGAGTGAAAGTGGATTAAAGGCCACCGTTCAGCCTTTTGCCTGATGCACAGCCCCTCATTCCAAGGCTGAACGGTAACGATTTAAAGAGATGCGAAGAACCGTCCCCTTGTTTTTTGAAGAACCGTCCCCCTTGTTTTTTCCAAGGCTGAACGGTAACGATTTAAAGGGATGCGAAGAACCGTCCCCTTGGTTTCTTCAAGGAACCGTCCCCTTTTTTCCTTGTTTTTGCTCTGGAAATCAATTATAATGGAGGAGAAGATGAAAACGAAACAGATGATGGAAATTATTTATGATGGAAGGGTATTTGAAGTCAAGCAGTCCAAAATAATAGATTTTTTGTTAAAAATATTTCATACAAATCGGAAACACAAAGATCGATTGTTTGTGAAGCTTTTTGATAATAGGGAAGCACTTTTAGAATTGTATAATGCGGTGAATGGATCAAACTATAAAAATCCAGGGGAACTGGTGATTACCACCCTGGAGGATGCGGTTTACATGGGAATGAAAAATGACTGTTCTTTTTTAATTGGAAGTCATCTGAATTTGTATGAACACCAGTCTACATTCAATCCCAATATGCCACTGCGGGGATTTCTGTATTTTGCCAGTGCACTGCAGGGCTATCTGGCTGTAAATCAAATTAATATATACAGCAGATATCTTGTTAAATTGCCGACACCCCAATATATTGTATTTTATAATGGTACAGAAGATTATCCGGATCGAATCGAACAGCGTTTGTCAGATGCATTCGAAAAGCCCGGAGGCTGTATGGAATTTAGAGCTGTAATGCTGAACATTAACCTGGGACATAACAGCGAACTGATGGAACAGTGCAGATTGCTGGAGGAATATTCGATCTTTATTGATAAAATACGTGACTACCTGGAACAGAAGCTTTCTACAGAAGATGCGGTTGATGCGGCCAGCCAATACTGTATTGAAAATGATATATTAAAACAATTTCTTCTAAAGAACCGAAATGAGGTGAGACAGTTGATTTTGACTGAATATAATGAAAAGAAACATATGGAAATGGAACGCAGGGATGAACGTGCAGAAGGAATACGAGAAGGCAAGTTTGCCGTTGCGAAGTTAATGCTGGAAAGAGGAGAAACTATTGAATATATCTGTGAAATAACGGAGCTTAGCAGAGAGGAAATAGAAACAGCGCTGGAAAGAAGAAAATGAACGGGAAAGACTATACATAAAATAATATTTGCGCCATGGAGGATCTGTCCGATTTTTATCTGTTGGGACAGATCCTCCATGGCTATTAAAAATTATTATTTGAGAAATATAAGGCAGCAAAGAAGTTAGGCTATGAAGTGAACCCAGGTGACGCGAGATCTGATCCGCCGGAAGTGAACCCGGGTGACGAAAGACCTAATCCACCAGATGTGCCCCCGGGTGTCAAGAAACCTGATCCGCCAGAATATAAATTGATAAAATAATAAAAATATAAGATCAGTTTTAATTGCTGAAATGCAAATGAAAGTATATAATAATGGAAAAAGTTTATATACTGCGAAAATAATATCTGGTATATCAGAAGATAATTGAAATAACACCTGGAGGCAGTGCAAAGATGCTGGAACGAAGCCGTTATGAAATGATTTTAAGAGAGCATATGAAACAGTCGGAAATTAAAATATTGACGGGGATGTACCGCAGCGGGAAGAGTACACTGCTGAAAACCGTGCAGCGGGATCTTCGCAAATCAGGAGTGAAGTACAGCAATATTCTCTATATTGACTTTGAGGCGGCCAGGCATTCAGAGATCAGAGACGGAGGCTCCCTTTTGTTTGTGGTACGGAATCTGGCTGCGGATAAAGGAAAAGTGTATCTTCTTCTGGATGAGATTGGCAATCTGCCTGACTGGGAGAAGGCAGTGCTGATGATACAGGAACAGTGCAATTGTGACATTTATCTGTCGGGCACCAGATCCTCTATTCTGGATGAGCGAACAAGGGAACTGCTGGCTGGGCACTATCTGGAGATACCGGTGTATCCATTTCAGTTTTTGGATTTCGTACATGCAAAGCAGGAACGGGATTTGGAGCAGAAGGAGAAGAAGAAGGAGCAGAAGGAGAAAAAGGAGCAGGCAGCCTATCTTCAAGACTTCATGATCTATGGCAATATGCCGGGTATTCATAAAATGTTCTGGGAAGAAGACACGGTCTTTTCTTATCTGCTGGACGTATGCCAGGCGGGGCTTCTCCAAAACGTGGTGCGGCAGTGGAAAATCCGGGATATTTCCCAGATATGGATGATACTGGCCTGCGTGGCGGAAAATCTGGGGAAACCTCTTTCGGCCAAGGTAATTGCCCAGGAACTTAAGGAAGAAGGGCAATCGGTGGGGAAAGATACGGTCTATACGATATTGCGGGCGCTGACAGAGGCCCAGATATTGCAGAAAGTTTCCCGATATGAACTAAGGACAGGAAAAATACTGGAGGCTCAGGAGAAGTATTATTTCACGGACTGGGGGATGTACCACAGTCTGCATGGAACTTATTCAGGGCATACAGAAGCACTGCTGGAAAATATAGTGTGCATGGAGCTGCTGGCAAGAGGATGGCAGGTGTACCGAATTCAGAATGTAAAGCAGACAATTGATTTTATGGCGGTTAAGGGGGGAGATCGGAAATATATTCAGGTATGTGAAAAATTTCCTGCATCGAAACCAGAATCAGAACTTAAAATCAAAAAGGAACCGGAGGAGAAAGCGGCGTATGAAAAAATGGAAAAAGACCTGCTTCGGCTGTCGGACTCGTATGAGAAAATAATTATATTTTTGAATGGTGAGGAAGAAATCACGTCTGCAGGAATTCGAAAGAAAAGTTTGCTTCATTTTTTGCTAAACGAAAAAGGTTAATATATTAGAAAATCTGATGTAACAGAAAAAACGAAGAAAAAAATCATTAATTTATTCAAGAGGAGAAAAAACATGTTTCGCATAGCAATCTGCGACAATGATGCAGATGATTTGAAATATCTGGAAGAGAAAGTTCAGTTTTTTAACACCATGCATCCGGACCGGGGCGGGCAGATACAGTGTTTTTCGAATCCTGAGAGCCTGGCTGCCATCAGCAAAGAATATCGGTTTGATGTATATCTTCTGGATGTGATGATGCCTGGAATAGATGGCATAGATCTGGGAAAAATCATTCGGGATTATGACAGCAGTGTACCAGTGATCTATACCACATCATCCCGGGAATTTGCGTTTGAGGCCTTTGGCGTCAGGGCGATGGCTTATCTGGAAAAACCGGTGTCCCGGAAAGAACTTTTCGAGGTGCTGGAAGAGGCATGGAATAGACTGAAAATGCGCAAACGAAGTAAAATAACAATTAATACAAAAAATGGAATGGCAGGCGTGGATATCGGGACTATTTTATTTGTGGAAAATGTGTCCCGGACGGCGGTATATCACTTGAGAGACGGCACCCAGTTGGAGGGAGTAAGTAACCGGACTGCATTTGAGAAGACGGTAGCTCCGCTGATGGAAGACATGGATTTCCTGCAGCCGCATAAATCCTTTTTTGTAAATATGAATTATATTTTCGAACTGCATGCAGACAGCTTTTTGCTGGAGGGCGGCTGGAAAATTCCCATCAGCCGGGCAAAATACGGAGAAATAAAAAAGGCATATTTGCGCTGGATGGCCGGGGCGGGGGTAAAATGATATGAGTGTTTGGTCTACATATGTGGAATATCGGATATCGATGGCGTTTATGCTGCTTTTTCTGCTTTTATACATACCCTGGAGATATGGAAAACGGAAAACAATTTCCATCATGGTTTGTTGTTTCTTTTTGACCGCAATCCTGGATGTCTTTGAATTAAGAGAGACAAGCGGGCATGATATGAAGCTTAAAATTACGATAGCAGAGATAATTATCATACAACTGAGTGCTTTCTGGATCTCAGAATACCGGGATTTCCGTACATTGTTTACCGGAATTACATCGTCGGTGTACATTTTGTTTGGCAATATCTTCTGCGCTGCGATTTATATGGTCACGGAAAATAATCTGTGGGCTCTGGCAGGACAAGTCCTGATACACGGAGCACTTATGGGAGTCCTCAACTGGAAAATCCGTCCATATTATATGATGGATATGAAGCAGAAAGGATGGTTCTGGAAAGGATTGTGGCTGATTCCCTCATTATATTACGGTATCATTTATTTCCTGGTGGTATGGCCTCAAAATATCAGAACCTCACCGGAAAATCTGGGAGCGGTTGTGCTGGTATTGCTTCAGATTGTGCTGTCTTATGGAATTATATTGCGGATGTTTGCTCAGAAACGTATGGATTACGAATTGCGGTGCAGCAATAAATTCCTGGAGAACTATGCGGAAAGAATCCGGCATGAGGCAGATATTATACAGGCCAAAGAAGGTGAAACGGCAATGCTCCGTCATGATATGCGCCATTATGCCAGGCTGCTGGAGGTCTATCTGGCGAATGGAGAAACGGAAAAAATATATGAGCTGACAGATCAGGTGAATCAGAGGCTGGATGCAACTGTTTCAAAACGCTATTGTGAGAATATCTCGGTCAATGGCGTGCTGGGGTTTTGTGAGGATCTTGCCCGGAAAAAACAGGTGCGTTTTCTGGCGGAGGTGGAGATTCCAAAGCAGGTGGATGTAAATGAAATCGAACTGGCAGCAGTGATTTCCAATCTTCTGGAAAACGGAATAGCGGCAGCGGCTCAGGTTCAGAAAAAAGAAGAACGCTATGTAAAAGTATGCTCACATTGTGTACGGAAACAAATAATTATAGAAGTCTCGAACAGCTTTGCAGGAGAGCGTGAAATTTCCGCAAAGACCGGACTTCCAATTTCCAGAAACGGGGAAGGGCATGGATATGGCATGATGAGCGTCCAGGCTTTTGCACGAAAGAATAATGCGGTTTTCGATTACTCTGTGGAGAAGAATGTGTTCCAGGTTCGGATTCTGGCAAAGCAGGCGAATTAGGGGTGACGTTAGCTTGATAATTCAGCATTGCTATGATAAGATAAAAAGAAATAGAAATAAGAAAAATGTATTGAAATTTAGAGCAAACGATAAATAAGAACACTGAGAAAGAAGCACAAAGCGGGAGATCGCAGAAGGCAGAAAACCAGAGTAAGGAAAACATGAGAAAAGAACATTGGAAGATATTTTCCCGGATATTAAAACCGCTGATCATAATTGTGCTGGTACTGGGAATTGCAGTTGGGCTTTGCAAATTCATAAGCTTTAAAGTGGACATCGATGGCCAGCTTGTGCTTGGAGAGGCCAGGATTATATTGATTGCGCTCAGACAGGAGCAGTATGAGCTGTATGCGAATGGCCAGATTCTGGCGGACAGCTCATCGGATACCGGTTTTCGCAGCAGTGTAGTTCAGAATGTAAAAGAACTCCATGATTTTGATGGAGAGCTGCATCTGCTCAAAAGCAGTAAGGATGGCCGGACAGTGTTGAAGATGACGTATACCTCCGGGTATTATATGGCGGAGTATGATGCGGAAAGAGCGGACGGGGATGCGTGGAAGGTATATTTGCAGTGGAGACTGGATCATTTGCTGTAAAAATCTGATATAACAGAAAAATATAGCCAAATATATCATGCAGCCGATAAAGAAACGATAAATCAAAGAAACAATAAATAAAGAAAGAAACAAACAATAAATAAAAAAACAAACAATAAATAAAAAAACAAACAATAAATTATAGAGACAGAGCAGCAGAGAAAAGGTTGAATAAATACTTGGGAAGGCGGGACATGCAATGTCAGGCAAAACAAAAGGTAAGACAGAGCTTGCAGGATATGGGAAAAAACAAAAAAAATGCAGGGACGAACAAAAAGGTTTTACGCTGGTAGAACTGATTGTAGTGCTGGTGATATTGGCGATACTGGCAGGGATAGCCGTTCCGGCATTGCTGGGATACATAGACCATTCCAAGGAAAAGAAGACGATACAAAATGGACAGCTCGCGTATCAGGCAGCAACGACGCTGACCTCTGATCAGTTTGATCAGGAAAGATCATCGATAACATCAGAGGAGATTATAGATTTAGCAGGTATTTCGGGGACAGTGATAGAATTTGCAAGTGAAAATTTGAGCGGATCCAAGTTTTCCTATCAAGATGCTAATGGAATTATTGCAAGCCGAAGGCCAACGGATGGTGTGTGGTATATCGATAATGGCACAGAAACATAAAAACCGGAAAATCCGGGAACTGGTTCCACAGATCCGACAGAACCTCCGATTTCCGGCAGTGAAATCGGCCCAGAGGAAATCGGCCAGAGGAAATCGGCCCAGAGGAAATTTTAAAAAATCAGAACGGCTGTTATAGTAAAAAGCCACAATTAAACGGATAAGAACGCGAAAAGGAGTGAATTAAAATTGTTCACTCTTTTTTCATACTTATCCCGTCAATAATGGACGAAAAAATTTGTATATTATGTGAAATTGTGTTATTTTATAGTATAAGATAAAGTTACTATAGGCTAATTAGATACCGATGGATTTCAAATATAGGGGATGAAGCTTACATATGGAAAAATGGCTCAATGATGACAGAAAAGTAAGGGATGACAACAAGAGCGATAGGCATAAAAATAATAAACAAAATAAAAATGACAGCATCCTTAGCAGAAGGGACGGTTTTACGCTGGTAGAACTGATGGTAGTGATGATCGTGATGGTTATTCTGCTTGCCGGTTCTGCAGCGGCGCTGATGAATTACCAGGTGTATGCGGATTATAAACGCAATAATGACGCTGCCCGGTCTATTTTTAATGCGGCTCAGGCCTCTCTGGCCCGGAGCAAAGCATCCGGTACTCTGGAGGATCTGGCAGACAGGGTTGATGTGAATATCGACGGGATCGGAAAAGCAACGGTATTAGGTGACAATCATAACTCGAACGGGATGTATTACCTGATGCTGAGCCGGGGCGAGCTGCTTTCTGCGGCCAACGGAGATAAAAACACAGCATCCATTGCATACGATATGCTGTCTCCGTATATTCTGAATCCGGATCATTATGATGCGTCCATTTGTATTGAACTGGATCCGGCAGACGGAGTGGTACAGGGCGTTTTTTATTGTGACCGGATGGAGCAGTTTTCTTCTTATAAAGAAATCAGCGGTTTAAGAAAGGATACAGAAACACGGCGGAAACAGGCTCTGGGGTATTATGGCACGGATACATCAGAAGCGGCACCGGGAGATCAGGGGAGATTGTCGGTCAGCAGCGTGGAACTGGTGAATCATGAAGTGCTGGAGCTGAAATGGAATTTTAAGAGTACACAGGAAGATGCGACAGGATTGTCGGATTATGATATCAGTCTGTTTGAAAACCGGGAAGAGGCTGTGTATCCTCGTGCAAAGATTAGTATAAAGAGCGGGAGCGGTGATGCAGGTACAGGGGGGCAGATCACACAAAGAAATCCGGAGACGGGCAATACCGTTAAGGCTCAGGTCACTTTCTATGATGTTTCGAGCGGAAGCCAGATCGGAGAACCGGTGGATCTGAATTTTGACTGCTATATGGAATATGATGACACGACGGGAATTACTTCCGGTCATTTGATATTGGATGCAGTAGATCTGGAACTGACGAATCAGACAATGGCCAGTCTTGGCATAACAGAGAAGAATGCAGAAGAAACTGTGGTGAGAAAAACATCGGATGCTCTGCTGGCAGAATTGTACGGGAAGGCAGTCAATGAAGATGATACGGAGACTGCCGCTGCGGAGACTGCCGGTACGGAGGGCATGGAGCTGCTAAAGAAAAGCTACAGCATCCGGAGACTGGGCCTGGACTGCGAAACAGATATTTATGCTACCATCAAAGCGTCCAATCCCTCTTACCGTGAAAGCAGGGAAAAGACCTCCAATACGGAAAATCCATATTTTGACAGTATCAGTTCGGAAGAAAACAGTGTGCCCGGACAGACACCGTCTGTCTCTGATGAAGTGCATATCGCAAATGCCAGACATTTGTGGAATGCAGCTTTTGAAGAGGAAGCACAGGCAGTAGCATCAGGCACCGCAGATTCTCCGACCGAGGTATCCCGCACCATGCAGTATGTACAGACCGATGACCTGGCCTGGTATACCGCGGATACCGCAGCAGAGGGCACGGCCCAGGAAAATGCAGGGCTGCTCAACGGGGGCTATACCTATTATGAAGAGGAAAGTGGAAACCATATTCCAAAGAGTATTGCGGCAGATGCAGATACCGGGGATGCGTCTCTGGCATTTCACGGCTTTGAGATCCTGCATTCCGAAACTATTTATGACGGAAGCTATAATGGAAAAAATAAAACGATCACAGGGTTGATTTTCCACAAAGACAGCCTGCCATCACCGGAGGATCCGACATCGGCTGTGTCCATGCTGGGAATGATCCGGAATAATGAAGGGGTGGTTCAGAACCTGACGTTAAAAGATACTCTGGTATATGGGGCATCAAAACAGGAACAAAATCAGGAGGGCGGAACCGGCTCAGAGGAGACGGGAACCGGAACAGAGAAGACGGGAACCGGATCGGAAGTATATCAATCGGGGATTGATTATGTAGGGGCAGTCTGCGGAAAATTGAGCGGCGGCCAGTTGATAAAATGTAAGGTGACAGGCGGAACGGTTCTGGGCCGGATGTATGTGGGCGGATTAGCAGGCGGCATCGACCTGTCAGTACCGCCAGTATCCGGAAATGGCACCAGAGGGGAATTGTCCAAAGCAGCGGTCAGCGAAGGCTCCAATGAAGCAAAGGTCAGCGGATGGGCTTATGTGGGCGGCATCGCAGGCGGCATTCCGGATTTGAAGAATCCGGACGCGAATCCATATGTTGCAGAGATTGCAGAGAATATATTCTCTTATAATGTGATTGAAAAGTCCACAAACCTGGGCCCGGCGCGTGGCCTGGAGTTCTCGCCAGAGGGCATAACAGGGACGGAAGCCGGAGATGTACCAGATTCCAGCTCCTGCATCGGGGGAATTATCGGACTTAGTCAGTATATGAAGCTTACGGAGTGCATCAGTTCACCGAAACCGACAGAAGCGGAACAAACGGCCATTGATAATCTGAAGGGAACAGAGGAAGACGCACAGATCTTTTCTCTGTATGGCAATTTTGTGGGCGGTATCGCAGGCTACAGTTGTAATCTGACAGAAATTGACAAGTGCAGTACCGGGGAAGGCTATGTGACCGGGCAGAATTTTGTAGGAGGTATTGTCGGCTACCATGATGGCAAAGCAAATGGTACTTTTAAAACTTTGCAGGGCGGCAGCAGCGGAAATCAGGCCAGTGTCATAGGAGAGAACTTTGTAGGGGGAATTTCCGGAGCAAATGCAGATTTAAATTCTGATACTGAGAGACTCTATAGTACACTGAAATATAGCGGGGAATGGATTGACACTCTGGCGGCCGATGCGGTTGCCGGGCAGGACACATCAAATTCGCCGACGATTTTGAACTGGAGCAACAGCGGCGTAGTGGTGGCCAGCGGAAAATATGCCGGAGGCATTGCCGGATTCAACACCGGAGTGCTGCGGGCCTGTACCTGTGAGGTAAATACAGCAAACACTTCGCTGACAAATCAGTATCGGCGGATCGCATCTGCACAGGGAGGCGGCGCATCCCAGTATGTGGGTGGTCTGGCAGGATATAACAACGGAATCATTGATTACCGAACCGGCGCTTCTGATACCGGCATTGGACGTGTGGTGTCGGTCGTAACAGGCGGTGACTTTGTTGGCGGTATCGCCGGTTATAATGACGTAAAGGGAAGCTGGAGCAACTACGTTCTGGACGGTGGTTATATCGAGGGAACAAATTTTGTCGGCGGTATCGCCGGTGTGAATTATTCAGAAGCAGTTTTCTCAGCTTCTGCCATGCTTACCAGCAACCCAAATGAAATTACCGGAAACTATTACGTCGGCGGTGTGATGGGAGCCAATTTTGCAGTGGTAGATGAGGAAGCTTCTCTGCAGCTTGGCTGTACGGTCAACAATTTCCTGGGAGAAATCAACCAGAATACGAGAACTGCTGATGACAGTGGTGTGGATGGAGCATTTACCGGCGGATTTATCGGAGCCAATATGCTGCTGCAAAAGACGGAGACGGTAGGCAGCGAAGATGCAAATCAGACTGCGGAAGCTTTTTCAAGAACTCTTTCTCAAACAATTCTGGACACTTTAAATGATGAGAAAACCAGTCTGGATCAGAAGACGAAGACACTCACCGCTCTGATGAATGAAAAGCAGATATCCGAGGGATTTACATCATATACCGATACAGGTAAGGTAATGCAGATCGCAGGCACGGAAGAGGCATGGCTGAGCAGCCATTTAAAGGGAATTACCGGTGGTGTATATGTGGGCGGTATCATGGGCTTCAACAGCAGTCAGACCAGACTGGAGCTGGCATATATTGAAAATCAGACCAGGGTAGAAGCTGTGAAAACAATCATTGATGAAGACCGGTGGAGACTTTATGATCAGGATACAGCGAACATGGAAACGGCAGCGGCAGAAGCGGGAACGCTTACCGGTTATCCGGTAAATTATGGATATTCCTTTGCCGGAGGCATCATTGGCCTGGTATCTGCGCATACGATAGTAGATCACTGCGGAAATGTTCAGCAGGGATCGGTGGTTACGAAAGGAACTTACCGCGGCAATATTGCGGAAATTAATGAAAACATTATTTCCAACTGTGTGACAGGCTCGGTCGGGACACTGGGAGTAAGCTACACCGGCGGTATCGCAGGCATCAATGGAAAAGTGGTTTCCACTTCAGACAATGGTGAGAAGGAAACAAAGTACGCGCAGATTCAGGGCTGTACCGTGGACGGTATTATCCGCGGAGCCAGCTACATCGGCGGAATTGCTGCAAAAAACTATGGCTCGATCGAAGAATACGCGGAGCAAAAGACGCCAAATACCTTTTCGGGTACCGTATCCGGCACAGGAAATGATATCGGTGGAATTGCAGGGAAAAATTATGAAGGTGCATCCATAAAAAATGTAAAGATTACGAGTTCGGCAGTAGTCGGTGTGGCGGGAACCCGCGTAGGCGGTGTGACCGGTGAAAACCAGTCAGAAATATCTAATATAACAGATATTTCATCGGAAGCAGGAGCGGTGATCAGCGGAACGGCTGATGTGGGCGGCATCATCGGGTATCAGATGCAGACCGCGAACCAGGATCAGCGGTCAGCAATATCAAGTGTACTGCTGCTGGATGCTTCTGCCAGAGTACAACTGGAAAATCGTGCCACAGTAACAGCGACCCGTGGAAACGCAGGCGGAATTGTCGGAACGGCTGCCGGTGCATTGAATTTGGAGAACTGTTGGAATTATGGCAAGGTAGAGGCTCAGTTGTCCGGAAATGCCGGAGGCATCACGGCAGAGCTGCTGGCAGAGAATTCTGTTATTAACAACAGTATCAATCTTGCAGATGTGATTTCCAGAAATGGAAAGGCCGGCGGTATTGCAGCAGTTAATTATGGAAGAATAAGTGACTGCCAAGTCGGTGACAGCAGCAAAAGTCTCATAAGCGTTACGGCACAGACCAATACGGGAGGATTCTGCGCAGAGAACAATGGAAGGATAGAATCCGGGATTTTGCAGAATATCACGGTGTCCAGTTCTGCTCAGAGCGGAATCAGTTACACCGGTGGTTTTGTGGGAATTAATAATGGAACTGGAACAATTGAAGACTGCAGCACCAGTGAGGAGGGCACTGCCGGACAATCAGATGTTACGGTGAGAATGCAGTCAGATGGCAGCGCTATTGGCGGTATTGCAGGGATCAACTACGGAACCATAGGAAAAGTGACACTGGATACAGATGGAAAAGATGTTACAGAAAATACGGATATTTATGGAATTACGCTGGATGTCAAGGGCCATCAGGGAAATACGGGAGGCATCGCCGGCATCAATGAAGCGCGCGCATTCATCCAGCATGTTAACTTCACTATGAATTCTGCTGTGAATTTCCTGGGCGGTGCCGGGATCGGTTATGGAGGAATTGCAGGAACGAATGGCGGCACGATTCAGGACTGTATTTCAAAGGCAAAGATGTCACTGGTCGGGGATGCCAATGCGATTCCGAGTATGGGAGGAATTGCAGGGATCAACAGGGAAGACGCAGTCATTCAGAGAGTGCAGATCCGCGCGGGAACAAATCTGAAATGTACAATGGGATATTCTTATCTGGGCGGTATTGCAGGAATGAATCTGGGAGAAATCTCTGATTCCGACAATTCTGTGGATGCTTTGAGCCCGAATAGTAAGGTAGTGGATTTCTCTGCGGACTATTATAATCCGAATCGTTCTTCTTATTATATGTCCACGGATCCGGAAAATGCATTACTGAAAGAGAAGCGACCAGATCCGGAATCCATGGTATATATTATTAATTATCAGGGGCAGACAGGCGGGATCGCCGGTGTTATGGGAAATCCTCAAAATAAGGAGGAGGGCTATACCAGCAGCATCCATGAGGTCAAAACCGGGAAAAACTGGTATGTGACGATGACGAATCAGGCCAATGATAATGCCTGCGGCGGTCTTATTGGTTACAGTTACTCCATTGAGACAATTTCCAAGGTGACAAATTATGCAGCGGTCTGCCGAAAATATGAGAACGATAAATCTAACTCCGCGGGCGGTATTGTGGGACGCTGGGAGAATGAAAAAGGTATGTCGGCATCCATGCAGAACTGCAGCAATTACGGAACTGTGGACGGTGTCCGCGGAGGCGGAATGATCGGACAGATCAAGTATAATGGACTGCAGTTGCAGGACTGCAGCAATTTTGGCACCATATATGTGGAAGAAACAGGCGGGAGCGGATTTATCGGGCTTGTATATGGTATGACGCAAAATCAGACATTCTTCCTGGAAAATTGCGGGAATTATGGCGATATTTACAGCAGGGCAGGCGATTCCACAGGCGGTTTCTTTGGCAAGGATTATAATGGAGGAAGCAATTATACCATTATTTTTAGAAATTGTATCAATGCAGGTGATATTTGCCTTTCCGGACCTGCTGCATCAGGAGGGTTTATTGGCAGCGGTTCTATAAAGATATCCTCCATAAGCTTTGAATGCTGCAGAAATTATGGGTACGGTTATCAAAGCTGGACAAAATCGGCCGGTAATTATAATACATTGTTTGCAGGAATTACAACGAGAAGTTCCAAGAACATAACAATGCTGGATTGTTTTGGAGTTGCGAATCCATTTAAAAGAACGGGAAGTGAATCGGAAGCCGGGGCGGAAATGGCATATAATCCATTAACGGCTTCTTCTACGGAAGCGAAACTGACATCAAACTATTATTTTTCAAACGAAGAAAAGGGAGAAAACGTAGATGTGAATCTGCGGGGACTGGTGAAAGAGTGTTTTGTTTCCCGATATAAAACGCAAAAAGGAAAGCAGTATGACGAAAAATCTTTATATAACGGAATATTAAATACAAACAAAAAAATTGAAAATAATGATGATAGATTGTCTTTTTCGGCAGATAGTTCAAATTTCAATATTTTAAAAGAGGAGCTTCAGGCAAAGATTCCTTATGTGAATATAGAACTGGCTTATTATAAGCCACAGACCACAAAGGGAATAGAAGTTTATTTTACATGCAGAGATTCTGGATATCGAGTGTATGCATTCCGGCTTTTTTACAGAACATCGAAAGATGGAGTATGGACACCGCTGACCGGATCTGACATAGGGGACAATTCTAAGACCGAGAGTTTTGACACTTATGGTCAGTTGTTTTATGATACGAAGAATGAATTATTCAGTTGCTATCTGCCGCAGGCAACTGATG
This sequence comes from Lachnospiraceae bacterium, assembly GCA_028689585.1. Taxonomy (GTDB): domain Bacteria; phylum Bacillota; class Clostridia; order Lachnospirales; family Lachnospiraceae; genus Merdiplasma. Next base: position 25,663 of record JAQVCW010000031.1, read on the forward strand.
CTACGATCAACACATCATCTACGGCATATTTTACGTTTGGGGCGGGAGAACAGCAGGTTCAGGCAGTTAAACTGGAAATTTATGGGGAATATCAGAATTCAAAGAAATTATGGGATCAGAATGAAGTGAAAATTGCAAATTATAACCTTGCGCAGGTTGAAAACATTCCTTCCGAGTTTTCTCATAGTGCCATGGCTATTACGGAAGTAAAGTTAACTGATATTGATAATGAACCGTATACGCCGAGCACGGGCACCAGCAAAACTGCAGGCACAGAACTGAAGTATAAGAAATTCGAGCAAGAGGGGTATTATCAATGGGCGTTGTGGTCAGCGCCGGCACAAGACTGGTATATTGGAACCGCTTCAAAGAAGATCACCTTTAATCCGAATGATTGTATTACACAATTATCCAAGCTGCAGGGAGAAGAGAAGTGGAATACCAACGTAGTAAAAGACAGTAGTGGTGTTGGCATTGCCGGCAGTTCTTTGAAGGCGGTCGATGAGGCAATTGTGGACGGATATGATAGCCGTTCTTCTGGTACGAATCCAGGAACCGGAATTATCAGTGCCAGCCAATCGCCGATTGAGGGTGGCTTCCGGCTGAAATGGACGGACATGGAAACTTCTTCTCTGGATAGTTACAGGGTAACTCTGTCAAAAGGATATGTTACGACAGATGAACAAGGAGCGGAAAAAGCGCCGCCAGACGAGGTGTACAGCGGGATCAGTTACGATGTTTCTCAAAAATACCGGGATATTATAATTCAAAACGGCTGGCTGGATGCAGATTATCTGGAAGCCACGGTAACGGCCTGCTATGGAGGCGTGGCGGGGGGAACAACGCAGACAGTCAGGTATCGCTTGGATACGTATCTTCAGGCACCGAAAGTGACACTCCTGCTGTCTCCTATGTCCGGAACTGATACAGAGTATCAGGTTTATCTGGAAAACTATCGCGATTATGAGGATACTCTGGGAGCGGAGAATAATCTGTATCTGAAGGTATGGAATGGAAATAATGTTGAAAAAATATTCAAGCTGTCCTTTACAGAACAGCCTGAAGGAGAAGCTGTACTTCGGGAATGGAAGTATACCGTCAATTTAGGTGATCCAATAGCTGTGTCTTCAGGAGGCGGCCTGGGAAAGATGTTCTGTACTCATGGTACGAATGAGGCAATTACAGCTATGGTATATATTGTGGCTTCCGGTACCAGTACCGAACAGGTAAAGTCAGCAAAGACTCAGGTGCAGACAACAGCACCGTCAAAGGCACAGTTCCAGGGAGGACTTACTCCGCTTTCAGGATCATGGGCCAAAAAGGGAACACTTACCGGCACTTCCAGAAATGGCCAGAGCTATACGATTAAAGATATAGATGCGGATAAGAATTTTCAGAATCGCCTGAGAGGTGAATTCCTGATTCAGCAGCCGGTGATTTTACCAGATCAGAACCAGACGATAGGCTATATCCCTGTAGCAGCAGCTTCAGCGGAGTTGGATCTGTCTTTAAACAGTGAGAATCTGACCATGGCATTTAACAGTCTGCCGGAAATATTTGACAAGTACAAGGTAAGAGTATATCCTTGGGCCGGTAAAAACAGTATCGCAGTATATCATTCCTACGATACCCATGAGGAAAACGGCGTAGCGGTGAAAACAGTCTATACCATGGCGGAACTGATCGGAACGGCGGGTGCTAAAGGCCCGCTGTATGATCTGGTCTATGACGGGACTGGAAACATAAAGACAGATTCCGATCAGGAAATTGCATCGGAAGCAGCCGGCCTTGTAATAGAAAAGGCCGGGGAAGATCAGTATTATGTGATCCGTTCCGCTATATTCGCAGACAAAGATTCCCGTGATGCACAGGTGAAGTATACCAACGATTGTGCTGAAGGCTGGAGAACACTTGCCACACGCACAACACCATACAATCTGGAGCTTCAGCAGCAGGAAGAGTCAGTGACGGTGTCATGGAAAATATCAGCGGCGGACAGTAAACCGGAGACGGATTCCTTTGAAATTGTTCTGACCGGTTATGAACAGGGACAGTCCGAGCTGGACAGTACGTCAACCGGAGCAGAGATTTTCCGCAAGACAGTCAGTCAGTCAGACAACTGGACGGCTAAGATAGAGGATGGGATTGTTGCCTACTCCTATACGCTTCCGAAAGGGGAGACGGATACCTGGAATTATAAAACAGTAAAAGCAGAGGTGATCGCTCAGGGAAAAACAGGAAAGCTGGCTGACGTGACAGAACAGACGTTGACAACGATGCCGTCAGGTACGGCTGAGGATAATCTTGCAACGGAGAATGACGAAGCCAATCCAAAGACCTTCACTTATCAGCTTCCGCTGGATCAGATATCGACACTGACCAGTTCCGTGCCGGATAAAAACGAGCTGATCTATGACCTGCAGTGGAACAGCATCTCGCAGGAAAAACAGTACCTGGACAATTATGAGATACATCTTCTGGTGCCGAACCCGGGAACGGATGCAAAAGCGGACTATACTCTTCCTACAGCGGACTATCCGTTTGTATATGAAGGAAAAGAATATACTACATTAACTGCGGCCGAGGACGATAGCGAGGCCGTAAAACAGGGCATACAAAAGCTGAAAGAGGCAATACGGGATCAGGCGGCAGTGACGGTGAATCTGGATCTGCTGGAAGGACAGACGGTGGAGCTGTATGCGAAAGCCATTGCACAGACAGATCCGACATCCAATATCAAGCAGTACCGGAATTCCATTGAGGGAAGGCATACAGAGCTGACCGTGGCCAGCCGTCTGCCGGAGGTCAATAAAGTGGAACTGTCAGAAGGGTACAATTATAAAATTGATCCGGAAGACCCGGAGAACAATGTAAACCAGTTCATAAAAGAAGCCGTATTTGAAGAAAACGGAATTACATTGAAAGCGTATACGAAGACAACGGATGAGGACGGCACTGTTTCCGAGACGGATTCACCGGAAATAAAAACAGGAGTGACTTACAATTATCAGGCGGCCGTATTTGACCTGACCGATGATGCTTACAGGGCAATAACCGGGCTGGCGGCACCGGAAACCGATGGCCAGAAAGCGGCAGCGGTGGACAGAGCCTATGAATTTGTGGAGCAGGCCGACGGAAGTGTGCATCTGAGCAGCCAGAGAGCTGCACAGGAATATCCATCCGACCTGGTCTATGCGGCGGGCTCAAATGAAATCAGTATGTACGATATTTTGGAGGGATCCGGCCGGAGCGGACAGCTCGGGGGACTGAATGCGGCCAATGCGGCACAGTATCTGATCGTCCGTTTCCGCACGGTATCTACCAGTGCAATCAGCTCCAGATGGTCCAATTACTTTATCCTGCGTCTGCCGAGAGTTCAACTGAGTACACCGGAATTGGATTATGGAGACATAGATACACAGTATGAGGTTTCCTATAAGATCGATACAGTGTCGAGGCAGGATGCGGCAAAGGAAAACGGCGGCAGTGCATCTGCTGTGGAGGAATTGATTCCGGGCGGCGGAGCAGATGCGGCAGCGGAAAACAATGGCGGTGAGACAGATGCAGCAGCGGAAAGCAACGGCGGCGAGACAGATGCAGCAGTGGAAAACAACGGCGGCGGGACAGATGCGGCAGCGGAAAGCAACGGCGGTGGAGCAGACGCAGCAGCGGAAAACAACAGCGGCGAGACAACGGCTTCTGTCCAGGAGGATACGACGGCCGGGACAAAGACAATGGCAGAAGAGGTGGAGATGATATCACCTTCCGGGGCAGATCAGTCGGTTTCTCTGCTGGAGGATAATCAGACGACAGCAAAGGAAAACGCCACCAACCGGACGATTTCCTGGACACAGGAGGCGGACAGCCAAAGCGGCGGATATCGCGTGACGCTTAATCCATCTCAGGTGGAGGGAGAACAGGAGCAGAATGCCATCCTGGATCAGGAGGGAGAAACAAATGATTACACAGATTATCCGGAGAACTATCCGGACATCAGCTTCCAGATTCACAGTAATGTGGATGAAAATGGAATGCTCCTGTCGGCAGAATTGAAAACAGATGCCGGTGAAACGATAGGGATATTGCCAATTACGGAAAAGGCTTCCATGGATGAACAAAGTCAGAGCTGGCTGTGCAGCATAATACTGGATGGTCAGAGCAATGCAAGAAACATGATTACTTCAGGAATAGATGACAAAAAATACATTCCATTCTTCAGCTATGGATATCAGTATAAGTATTCCGAAAAATATTCTTCTGATACGGCAGATATTACGACTACCTATGCAATGAATGTATATGCGCTTCTGAGAGTGACACAGCCGGCCAATTCAAAAGAGATCACCTATACGCTGGTACTGCCGGATCTGACCAAAAACAATCTGCGCATGATGCTTACTTCCGCAGTAGAGGTACAGAGTATGCCTGCATTAGCTGAGGACAGTGTTGGTATGCTGAAGGAGAGCAGTACGGCATTTGAAGCCTCAGACAGAGGACAGTGGATGCTGCGTATGGACAGTAACAAAGATAATGCAATAACCGATTATGTGCGTATCCTGGGACAGGGACAGAAGTGGTATGAGAGCGCAGGGGATGATGATCTGAAGGGCCAGTATAGTATGGTAAACGTGCTGAGCGCTTATGCATTAAATAAAAATACCGGTCGGATTTTGTCAAAGTACACCTGCAATTTGGAAGATGGCGGTGATTACAAAGCAGAGCATTCTTTAAAGCTCACTCAGCCGGAGATGCCGGAACCGCAGTTCCCATTTCCGGAGAGCGGATTTACTTATGTACTGGATGGACTGCCGTTTGTGGAAAACACAGGGGCGGGCCCGGCAGAGACAGAGCCGGAAACAGAGACAGAAACAGAGACGGAAACAGAGACGGTGAAAGCAGATGACCCACAGGAGCTGCAGGAGACCGACCCCAACGGATTGATTTTCGAAGGGGATGACCCGAAAGAGACGCCGGATGAAACGAAACCACAGGAAACAGAGCCTGACATTATTCTGGATTCCGATCCGCTGCTGGAGGAAGAAGTACCGGCAGATACGGAGGGAGATGCAGTGCTTCTTCTGTCAGAGGGCACCGAAAAGGCATCTGCACAAAACGAAACAGAGAGAGCGGAAGGTGATGACTTATTAATTCTGGAATAAAAAAGTACAGGAATCGGATCACAGCTCTGATAGAAAAAAAGCAAAAGGATACGAAGGGCGCTGCCATGATTGCAGTGCTCTGTATCATGGCAATTTTTTTGGCATTGGCTTTTTCAATTCTGCTGACCGCATCCGTGGCCTATTCCTCGTCCCAAAGTTCGATGGCTGCAGAAAAATGCAAGATAATGGCAGTTTCACTGAGCGATGCGCTCAGCAGCTCTCTCACGGAGAGAGGGCAGAATGAAAATGCGCTTCAGAAGTATGTACATGATGCAATGAAAGACAGAAGCTGGAGTTATTACAGAGAGGATGAAGCCTTTCATAATGACAAGGCATCCGTTTCCAGGGAATATGAGGTAAGTACGGATTCTACAGGAACAGTGCTTCCTTCCGGCTATACCGTGAGGATTACCATGTACTGGAGCCCGGAGGAAGAGACGATCATTAATTACAATAAGGATGACAGCTTCAAGGGGTCCATATTGTATGTGACGGCGGTCTGCAGTATGGGCGGAGGAACCTATCAGGCCAGATCTTCTTACAGCCTGAGTGTGTCAGAACAGGAAGACAGTATGCAGTGGATCTGGGATGCGGAGGGGAGAGAGTAGGGATGAGAGGAATAAAAAAGAATACAAAAGGCTCTTCTCTGGTTTCTGTGATCGTGGCTTTTGCGATTCTGATGATAGCGATTGCCATGCTGTCTACCGCGATGGCGGCATCCATGAACCTGATGGCCAGAGCTAGGAGAAATGACCGTCAGACGTCAAAACTTCTGGAAACCTTTTATGGAAGCTATGCCGGCAACGCAGCAGGAACGGATTCGGGGATGATTACTCTCTCCAGAGGGTCGGACAGCATAGCGATTAACGGGCAGTTGGCTTCAAAAGAAGTGAAAGATACCGAAGCAGAAGAAGACGAGACTTTTTACTATTACATCCATCCGCAGAGTGTATCGCAAAGCCCGGCCGGAGAGTGAGGAAATAATATGAAACAGACAGTGAAAAAATGGATTTCCGACAGGGGCGGCACCACACTGGTGGAGCTGATTGTCAGTTTTGCGCTGATCAGTATTTTTCTGACATCGGCATCGATGGTTCTGGGCGCTTACTTTCGTATCTATACGCATGCCAGAGAATATGGGCATCAGCAGACGGTGGCAGCCATGCTGCTGGATACGATGGAATATGAACTGGGATCCGCAGGTGCCGGAAAATATCAGAAGGGGGACACTACTGAGGGAGCCGGTCAGGAGATGTCTGGCGTGACCATCCGCAGTGACTACACGGAAATTTACTATCAGAATCAGGACCAGACCTCCATCGTGATGAGAATAGATCCGAATACAAATAAGCTTCAGATCCTCTATCAGGTACTCCGGACTGCAGGGGAAAAGACCACCTATCAGGAGTATGACTGGTTCTATGGCCAGGGTGTATACAATAACAACACGATAAAAGAATTGACGTTTGCTCCTTTTTTCGCAGAGGGCGGGACAACAGAGACAATTCCCAAAAATCTGGTAAAGATCACCCTGACGCTGCAGAATGAAACGGATCCATCCATTACCTATACAGCCAGCCGCGTAGTGCGCTGCTATAACCTGACCGGGGAAGTGCCTGCCGGCAATGAAAACTTTGAAAATGCAGTACATATAAAAATGTAACAGTCAGGAGGACAGACAATGCTGCAGCTTTCTTATCTGGATGATCCGATCCGGTTTCTTTTATATTTATACGTTTTTATCATCGGCAGTTGCATTTTTTCTTATCTCAATGTGCTGATCTACCGGGTTCCGCGCCGCATTGATTTTGTGAAGGGGCGCAGCTTCTGTCCCAACTGTCATCATGAACTGAGGGCGAAGGATCTGGTCCCCCTTTTTAGCTGGCTTTTTTTGAGACGAAGGTGCCGCTACTGCGGTGAACCCATTTCTTCCCGGTATTTCTGGGTAGAGCTGCTGGGCGGGGGAATGGGCTGTCTGAGTCTGGCACGGTTCGGCCTTTCCTGGCAGATGATGGTGGGCTTTGCTTTTTTCGCAATCTGTGCTATTATTTCTTTAGTGGATTGGGATACGATGGAGATACCAAATGGCTTTGTGATTGCCATGCTGGTGGTGGCTCTGGTGTCCATACCGGTATTTCCGGAGATTTCAGCAGCACAACGGCTGATTGGGCTGGCAGTGGTCAGCGTACCTATGCTTTTGCTGAGTCTGGCAATTCCGGGGGCGTTTGGCGGCGGAGACATCAAACTGATGGCGGCGGCCGGTCTGCTGCTGGGCTGGAAGCTGACTCTGGTATCCATGTTTCTGGCGGTACTGACCGGCGGCGGCTATGGAATTTATCTGCTGGCGGGGAAAAAGAAAGGGAGAAAAGATCATTTCGCATTTGGACCGTTTCTGTGCATCGGGATGACGGCGGCGCTGCTGTGGGGGCAGGCTCTCCTGGACTGGTATCTGCGGCTGCTGGGTGTATACTGATAAAAGACGGCAGTTGGAAAATACAAAAGAAACGGTGTGGATTTTGGAGGAACCTGAATGAAAAAGTTTAAATACATTGCAAAGGATGTAGAGGGAAAAAAGGTCGGCGGCATTCTGGAGGCCAATGACGAGACGGAGCTTTATAATAAGCTTCGGGAGGACAATAAGTTTTTGATGTCTTCGAAGGAGGTCAAAAACAGGTTCGCTCCCAAAAAGATCAAGACGAAGTTTCTCGCTGAGTTCTGCCGGGAACTGGGGACGCTGCTGGAGGCAGGTGTCTCACTGGTGCGGGCTCTGGCGATTATTATAGAGGAAGAGGGAATAAAGCCTCAGAACCGGGTGATCTATGCCGAGCTGCTGCAGCTTGTGCGTCAGGGCGTGGCTCTGTCGGATGCTATGGCCCAGCAGGGAGAAGCATTTCCGGAGATGATGGTCAATATGTTCCGTTCTGCGGAAGCAGGAGGAAGCCTGGACAAGACGGCGCTGCGGATGGCGAACCATTATGAAAAGGAACACCGGATGAACAGCAAGATCAAAGGGGCGATGACCTATCCGGCTATTCTGGGTGTGCTGATCGTGGCGGTAGTGATCATTATTTTCACTTATGTGCTGCCGCAGTTTACCAGTCTGTTTTCTACGATGGAGTCGCTGCCCTGGTATACGGAATTTATGCTTTGGCTCAGTGACTTTATCGTTGCGAACTGGCTTGGAATTATTTTAGGTGTTATAATCATAGTAAATGTACTGCGGCTGTTCTTTAAGATTCCGGCGGTGCACAGGGCAAAGGACCGGCTGATGCTGAAGCTGCCGATGATCGGAGGGCTGCTGAAGGTAATCTATACGGCCAGGTTCGCCAGGACCTTGAGTTCTCTGTATTCAGCAGGGCTTCCGATTGTACCGTCGCTGCAGATCGGGCAGAAGACAGTGGGAAATACCTACATTGAGAATCAGTTCACGGAAGCGATTGATAAAATCCGGGGCGGCGAAAATCTGTCTGCTGCGCTGGGCAGGATTGACGGCTTTACAAAAAAATTTACTTCTACGATCATGATCGGGGAAGAGACCGGTAAGCTGGATAACATGCTGGAGAGCACAGCAGATAACCTGGAATACGAATCAGAGCAGGCCATTTCCAAGATGATGACGTTCCTGGAACCCATCATGATCGTTATTATGGCAGTGATCGTAGGCTTTATCATGATTTCGGTAATTACGCCGATCTATGGCTCTTACGACTCACTGAGCAATTCCTATTGATTTCAAAAAGGAGCATTGACTTATCCCCTGCCAGGCAGGCTTCGTTCAGGCAGGGGATGACTTTCAACATATAATTTAAGAACATATAATTAAGAACATAAGAGGGAACTTTATGAATACTTCAGTTTATCTGTCCAACCGAAATGTGATGGTGGTCACCGGAAGCGGCGGCCCAAGATCTGCGCGGATCAGGAAGGCATGGCGTCTGGAACTGCCGGAAGGACTTATCATCAATGGAATCATTACCAATGATACAGAACTGACACAGCAGCTTCAGCAGTTTTGGAAAGAAAATCAGATACCGGTGAAGAAGGTGATACTGGTGCTGGAAAGCTCCCGTTTGATTTCCAAACGGATCGAAATGCCGAAACTGAAAGACAAAAAAATATACGAGATTCTGCCGAATGAGTTTACAGATATAGAAGATCAGCAGGGAACGGTGTATGATTATATGAGTCTTACACAGCAGCGGAACAAAGCGGAAATCAGGGCGGTGGCCACTCCGCGCAGCTATGTGAATGAATTTATACAGTTGTTTTCGAAGATCGGAGTATCCCTGAGCTGCATTACGCTGGGCCGAAGCTGTCTTTTTCATGTGCTGGCGTCCATGAAGCGTTTTCGTAAAAAAAATGTGGTGTTTCAGATTCTGGACGGCAGCAGTATGACCAGCATTCTCTACTCCGACGGGTCAGTGGAATATTCCACCCAGAGACGTATTTTTGGAGGCACGGAGATTGGGCAGGTCGCATCCGAGATCGTTCGTTCGGTCAGCAGTCTGCAGCAGTTTCAGATTACGCAGGGGAAAAATGATCCGATTACAGAGGTTTATCTGGCGGGTGTACAGGACGGTGTGGTAGAGGCCTGTCAGGAAAGCATCCACAGTCTGGGAGATGGCATACAGGTGTCCGCTCTGTGTCTGGAGAAAAATGTAAAGTTTCCCGGAGGAGCGGAGGAAGGCGCCGGCTATCTGTTTCCCATTGGCGGTCTGATGCCCGGAAAGAAAGAGATTAACCTGGCAGCGGTTACCAAAAGGAAGGTAAAGAAGAAAAAAGAGTCTGCAGGCATTATGAAGCTGCTGTCTCTGCCGCTGATCCTTTTGATTGGCTGCAGTGCGATTACAGGCGCTCTGTATGTGCAGAACCATGTAAAGCAGATGGATCTGGATGACCTGAATGCATATCTGACGAATGAAAGCAATCTGGAGCAGGTGGCCAGAGCGAATTATCTGGAAGGGGAAAATGCATCTTTGCAGAGAAGAATTTCATCCGTGGAAAATATGAACGGTATCATTGCTTCGTACCCGCTGATGAACAGTCAGGTGGTGTCTGCACTGCAGTCGGGTGCATCCGGATACGCGCAGGTGAGTGTGGTCAGCTATAACGCGGAAAGCGGCCTGCTCACGGTGAAGGCCACAGCCGATGAGGTGACAAAGATTAATCAGTTCATCGACCGGCTGCAGGGGACGGGCCTGTTTGAGAGACTGGATTACAAAGGCTATACCTATGATGAAAAAGAATTGACGTATACCATTAATGTCAGTTGCTATCTGGCAGAGATGGCCGGAAAATGATTGTGTCAAGTTTGGTATGGAAACTTGACATGCAGCGTCAGCCCATTTGTCGAAGACAAATTTAGGATGGGCTGATGTTCAATGATTGTGTCAAGTTTGGTATGGAAACTTGACATGCAGCGTCAGCCCATTTGTCGAAGACAAATTCAGGATGGGCTGATGTTCAATAAGAGAGGAAAAACAGATGACAGAAAGAGATAAAAAACTGATTACTCTCCTTGCGGTTGTGGTGATACTGGTAGTGTTTTTTAATTATTTTTTCATTCCATTGAAGAAAGAATCGGATGAACTGGATGCCTCCATAGAAACGGCACAACTGCAAAAGTCAGAGATGGAAGTGAAGATAGCGTCCCTTCCGATTCTGGAGGGAAATTTTGAAAATCTGAAGCAGAAATATCTTGTAAGCGCTCAGGATTATTATCCGGTAATGACCAGTCAGGAGATTGATCGGGAAATCACCGGCATGGTATTGAAATACGGGCTGAGTTCAGACGATCTTCAGATCATGATACCGGCGGATCCTACGGAGCTGGAAGCATTTTATGCATCCGGGCGGGCGATGCTGGACGGCATGACGGATGGGGCCGGCACCGGGGACAGTGCGGAAGATGCAGACGGCACAGATACTGCTTCTGAAGATCCCGGCAGCACGGATGCCGCGGCCAATGGCAATACAGAGATTTATGGGGCGAAAGTGATAATCTCGGCGGATGGAACAGAAGCCCAGTACCAGACGCTGCTGGATGAAATAACCAATGATTACCCGGCCCTTAGGGTGACCGGATATTCCTATCAGACCAGGAAGGAAACGGTGACCACGGACGCAGAAGGCAATACGGTGACCGCGGAGGCGGGACGCACCCTGACAGTAAATCTGGAATTATATATGTGTGATAAAACGTTTGGACAGGAGTAAGGAATAATGGCAGGGTATAAAAATGTACGTATCGGTGAGGTACTGAAGGATTACGGATACATTACAGAAGAACAGATACAGCAGGCGCTGGAATATCAGAAAGAAAATAAGGGGCTGCGCCTTGGCGGTGCCCTGATTGCTCTGGGCTTTATTACGGAGAAGCAGATGCTGCAGGCGCTGGGAGCCAGACTGAATCTGGAACATGTGGAACTGGGCGCGGTTCAGATCAATGTGTCGGCGGTTGAAAAAATTCCCCAGGCTCTGGCGGAGAAATATGCCATTCTGGCGCTGAAGGAGGAGGGGCATACCCTGACCGTAGCGGTGAATGATCCGCTGGATTTTTATGCGCTGGAGGATATCCGTCAGTTGACCGGTATGGAGCTGGTCATCCGGCTGGCGGAGAAGGATACACTGCAGAATGCGATCCGGTATTATTATACGGAGGTGTCTGCAAAGAAAGCTGCGAAAAAGGCCAATGTCAGCATGGAAGAGGAGACGATCGAAGAACTGGCGGTGGAAGATGGAGACGGTGATACACCGATCATCAATCTTCTGAACAGCCTGATCAAACGTGCCTACAGTATCAATGCCAGTGATATCCATATTGAGCCATTCGAAGATAAAACTCTGGTCCGGATGCGTATTGACGGAACAATCGTGGATTATGTGACCCTGCAGAAAAGTGTGCAGATGTCTCTGATTGCCAGGATTAAGATTGTTTCTGATCTGGATATTGCAGAACGGCGTATCCCGCAGGACGGCCATTGCAGAGTCAAGGTGGAAGGGCTGAATATCAATATTCGTGTGTCTGTGATCCCTACCGTGTTCGGGGAGAAGGCAGTGCTCCGTCTGCTGGCCGGAAACAGCAGAATCGACCACAGCGGAACCTTCGGAATGGATCAGGAAAATTATGATAAATTCATGAAAACCATGCGGTCTCCCAATGGGATTATCTATCTCACCGGTCCCACCGGTTCCGGTAAGACCACCACGCTGTATATGGCATTGGATGAGCTGGCCCAGGGACAGGTAAATATTTCCACAATCGAGGACCCGGTGGAGAAAAACCTTCCCAGAGTCAATCAGATGCAGGTAAACAACATGGCGGGGCTGACCTTTGAAATCGGCCTGCGTGCCCTGCTGCGTCAGGATCCGGATATTATCATGGTGGGTGAGACCCGTGATTCCGAGACTGCGCAGATTTCAGTGCGTGCCGCGATCACCGGCCATCTGGTGCTGTCCACCCTGCATACGAATGACGCGCTCTCTTCGATTGTACGTCTGATTGATATGGGGGTAGAACCCTATCTTCTGGCCAACTCTCTGGTGGGGCTGGTGGCCCAGCGTCTGATGAGAAAGGTGTGCCTTCACTGCGCGGAAGATGTGCCGGTGACTGAGGTGGAGCGTGAATTTCTGGGTGAGGGTATTGAGGTGGTCAAACGGGCAAGGGGCTGTGCCCACTGCAATAATACAGGATACTCCGGCCGTATTGCCATCCATGAGATCGTGGTGATCGATCAGGAAATCCGCCGGATGATCACAGATCGGGCGTCGATGGCGGAGATCACAGAATATGTCACCAGAGAACAGAAGATGAAGACACTGCGCCAGAGCGGACTGGAGCTGGTGAAGCAGGGCATTACCACGGTTTCAGAGCTGCACAAGGTAACGTATTATTCAGATTAGGGGGAAAAGGGATATGACGATAGATCAGGTGATTTTAGAGGCAAGAAAACAGGGCTGCTCAGATATACATATCTCAGAAGGGCTTCCGATGGCATTCCGTATCAATGGAAAACTGATGGATTCGCAGGTCACACTCAGCCCTCAGGAAACCCGGGCCATGATTTTATCCATGACGGATGAGGGCCAGGAGGAGCTGCTGGAAAAGGGCATTGATCAGGATTTTGCCCTCCAGTCCTCAGACGGCAACCGGCAGCGTGTCAATGTATTCAAGCAGCAGACCAGACTGGCAGCCACCATTCGTCTGCTGAATGATCATATCCCCAACCTGGAGGAACTGAAACTGCCGAAAATCCTTCAGCAATTGGCCAATGAGCCCAGAGGTCTGATTCTGGTCACCGGGCCCACCGGCAGCGGCAAATCTACCACGCTGGCAGCGATGGTGGATTATATTAATGAACGGCGTTCTGAGCACATCATTACGATTGAAGACCCGATCGAATATGTCTATCAGGCAAAACGTTCCCTGATCCATCAGCGGGAGGTGGGGAGAGATGTCCAGAGCTTTGCGTCGGCGCTTCGCTCTGCTCTGCGTGAGGATCCGGATGTGATCCTGGTGGGAGAGATGCGTGACTACGAGACCATCACCGCAGCCATCTCCGCGGCGGAGACAGGACATCTGGTACTGTCCACCCTGCATACCACCGGCGCGGCTCAGACGATTGACCGTATCATTGATGCCTGCCCGGGTGAAACCCAGGGACAGGTCCGGGTACAGATGTCCGGAATCCTGAAGGGCGTCATTACGCAGTGTCTGATTCCGGTCCTGAATGGCAAAGGACGGATCGCCGCTACCGAGATTCTCACCGGCACCGATGCAGCCCTGAACTTGATACGGGAAAATAAGTGCTATCAGATGAGCACCATCATGCAGTCCGGCGCAGCGTATGGCATGCATACCCTGAATGGTGATCTGACCCGCCTGGTGCGCGGCGGCATCATCACTCCGGAGCTGGCCTATACTTATTCCAATAATAAGAAAGAGCTGGAGCAGTATATTTAGTGAATAGGATAAACGCATCAATGTAATTGTGCGAAAACCAGAAATAATTCAAAGTAAAAAGTAATAATAGATTGAATATTTATAATAACATTAGTGCTATATAGTTGACTGTTATGGATCTGATATGGCGCAGTTGGCTCTGCATAGACTAAAAATGGTCAAAGTTCAATAATATGTAATACATTTAAACGGCCAAAAAGTGTATGGAACAAATCAATGCTAAAAGTCAATAGCTTTTACAAAAGAAATGATGCGTTTATCCTGATTTAGTGAAATTCAAATGTAAATTGCAAGTATAAATCATCATTTTCTTAAAAAACAGCATAATGCACAAAATAAACCGCCTGATGGTTATGATAATCAGGCGGTTTATGGTAAAAGTGTACAAAAAGCTAACCTACGGATAAGTTTCCGCACGTTCGGAAAGATTTTATGTGTAAATGGTCAGGAATAAAATATTTCCGAACGTTCGGAAAGTTTTACAGACCTAAAGTCAGGGCATATTCATAA
>JAQVCW010000032.1 GCA_028689585.1 Lachnospiraceae bacterium
CATATAATAGAAATAGCAAACATTTAAAATTCTTGTCATAATCACAGCAACGCTATCATCCGTTTTAGAATGCCTTTTAATGTCTTCGGCAATAAGCTGGATGTCATGATCTGAAATATTTTCTTTGTCTGCCAACTCAAACATATGCTCATAAACAGCACAGCAACCACTGGTGTAATACCGTCCTTGAATGCATAAAGACCTTAATTCGGTTGCTGATAATTTAACTATCTTTTTATAATCGATTTTTTCCATCTTTAAATCCTCCCTTGATTTAACAATCAATCAAAAACAAAAAGTGCTGAGTCCTCTCGCTCGTTGATACTTCCGCTTAACAAATTCTTGGTATAGGGGTAAAGTGCTGATTGGCTCAACCTATGGTTTTCGTGAACTACTTCCCAAACTATGCTTTATTGCCCTTTTGTTCCTGCTTTCTTCAACTGTTTTGCCGGGTCATGGTTATTCTTCACACGCTCTGTCTGTTTTTTCTACAGCTTAACTGCCATGTTACTTGCGTGTAGCCCTATCGCTTCACCCGGTCTTTCCTGCTTGCTTTTTAATTTTTTGATTGATTTCTTTTGATGATTTAATTATACAATTTTCATTAGTGAAATTCAAAAAAAGAAATACTTGCAATCCGGAGAGCTTTATAGTATAATTTTTGCAATTTAAGTAACGGTTCACAAAAAAAGAAAGAGCTATTTTACTCTTTTTTTTTGCGCAGATATGGATAAAGGTTAGCAAAGTGAATAAATATTGATAATTGATACTGATATTTAATACTGACAAAGAAGATAAAGGAAAGGAATACGGTGAAAGTATGAAGAAGGCATTTCTGATACTGGAGGACGGAACGGTATTTACCGGGACCGGCATAGGTTCCGAGCGGGAAGTCATCAGTGAAATTGTATTTAACACATCCATGACCGGATATCTGGAGGTACTGACAGATCCCTCTTATGCAGGACAGGCAGTGACCATGACGTATCCGTTGATTGGAAATTATGGAATTTGCCATGAAGATATGGAATCGGATCGTCCCTGGCCGGACGGCTTTATTGTCCGCGAATTATCCCGTCTGCCCAGCAATTTCCGCTGCGAAGATACTATTCAGAACTTTTTGGAGCAGCATGACATTCCGGGAATAGCGGGGATCGATACCCGTGCCCTGACCAAGATCCTTCGGGAGAAGGGGACCATGAATGGCATGATCACCACCAATGAAAATTATCAGATCGATGAAATCATCCCAAGATTAAAAGAATACACTACCGGAAAAGTGGTAGAAAAAGTGACCTGTCAGGAAAAATATGTGATGCAGCCATTGAGTGCTGATGCGGCACAGGGCGCAGAAGCGGCCGATGCAGTACAGGGCGCAGAAACTGCCGGCAAAGCGCAGGGGGCAGAAGCTGCCGATGCAGCACAGGGCGCAGAAGTGGTCAGCGCAGTCAACGGGCATTTCCGGGTGGCTCTCCTGGATCTGGGTGCGAAGCGGAATATCGCCCGCAATCTGGTAAAGCGGGGCTGTGAGGTGACCGTCTATCCGGCACTGACCACTGCAGAAGAGATCATTGCTGCGGCTCCGGACGGTATTATGCTTTCCAATGGCCCCGGGGATCCCAAGGAGTGCACTTCTATCATAGAAGAGATCCGCAGACTGTATCATACAGAGATCCCGATCTTTGCCATCTGCCTGGGACATCAGTTGATGGCGCTGGCGACGGGAGCGGATACCCATAAGATGAAATACGGCCACCGCGGCGGCAATCATCCGGTAAAGGATCTGTCCACCGGAAGAGTGTACATTTCATCTCAGAACCACGGCTATGTGGTGGATACGGACAAGCTGGATCCGAACGTGGCAGTACCGGCATTTTGCAATGTAAATGACGGCACCAATGAGGGACTTTCCTACACCGGAAAAAATATTTTCACTGTGCAGTTCCATCCGGAAGCCTGCCCGGGCCCTCAGGACTCAGGTTATCTGTTTGATCGTTTTATGAAAATGATGGAGGTGAATAAAAATGCCTAAGAATCCCGAAATCAAAAAGGTACTGGTAATTGGTTCCGGTCCGATCATCATCGGACAGGCGGCAGAATTTGACTATGCGGGCACCCAGGCCTGCCGTTCTCTGAAGGAGGAGGGCATTGAGGTAGTGCTGCTCAATTCCAACCCGGCAACGATCATGACGGATAAGGATATTGCGGACCGTGTCTATATTGAGCCTCTGACCGTGGAAGTGGTAGAGCAGTTGATCCTGAAAGAACAGCCGGACAGCGTGCTTCCCACCCTGGGCGGTCAGGCCGGACTGAATCTGGCGATGGAGCTGGAGGAGAGAGGCTTTTTAAAGGACCATAATGTAAAACTGATTGGTACTACGGCTCTGACCATCAAAAAGGCAGAGGACCGTCAGGAATTTAAGAATACCATGGAAAAAATCGGAGAGCCGGTAGCGGCATCTCTGGTGGTAGAAAATGTGGAAGATGGTGTGGAATTCACCAAGACCATCGGCTATCCGGTGGTTCTGCGTCCGGCCTATACGCTGGGCGGCAGCGGCGGCGGTATCGCTCACAATTATGAAGAACTGGTGGAAATTCTGGAAAATGGACTCCGCCTTTCCCGTGTAGGCCAGGTGCTGGTAGAGCGCTGCATCGCAGGCTGGAAGGAAATAGAATACGAAGTGATGCGTGACGGCGCTGGCAATGTAATTACGGTCTGCAATATGGAAAATATTGACCCGGTGGGTGTGCACACCGGCGACAGTATCGTGGTAGCTCCTTCTCAGACACTGGGAGATAAGGAATATCAGATGCTCCGTACCTCTGCGCTGAATATTATCAGTGAACTGAACATCACCGGCGGCTGCAACGTACAGTATGCCCTGCATCCGGAGAGCTTCGAATACTGTGTGATCGAGGTGAATCCCCGTGTGAGCCGTTCCTCCGCGCTGGCTTCCAAAGCCACCGGTTATCCCATTGCCAAGGTGGCGGCGAAGATCGCGCTGGGCTACACCCTGGACGAGATCAAAAATGCCATCACCCACAAGACGTATGCCAGCTTTGAGCCGATGCTGGATTACTGTGTGGTAAAGATGCCGCGTCTTCCTTTTGATAAATTTATTAGTGCAAAACGTGACCTGACGACTCAGATGAAGGCTACCGGCGAGGTTATGAGCATTTGCGACAACTTTGAGGGCGGCCTGATGAAGGCAATCCGTTCTCTGGAGCAGCATGTGGACTGTCTGATGTCCTATGATTTCTCCGGACTGAGCGATGAGGCGCTGCATAAGCAGCTCTGCAAAGTGGATGACCGCCGGATCTGGGTAATCGCGGAAGCGCTGCGCAGAGGCATTTCCTATGAAGAAATCCATGAGATCACCAAGATCGATGTGTGGTTTATTGACAAAATTTCCATTCTGGTGGAGATGGAGCAGGCGCTGCAGACGCAGGAGCTGACACCGGAGCTGTTAAAAGAAGCAAAACGGATTGAATTCCCGGATAACGTGATTTCCCGTCTGACCAAAAAAAGTGAAGAAGAAATCAAGCAGATGCGCTATGCAAACGGCATTGTAGCCGCTTATAAGATGGTAGATACCTGCGCGGCAGAATTTGAGGCTGCGACTCCTTATTACTATTCGGTGTTTGGCAGTGAAAATGAAGCGATCGAGACCTCAGACCGGAAAAAAGTCCTGGTGCTGGGTTCCGGGCCGATCCGTATCGGACAGGGAATTGAGTTTGATTTCTGCTCCGTACACTGTACCTGGGCATTTGCAAAAGAAGGATACGAGACCATTATTATCAACAACAACCCGGAGACCGTCAGCACGGATTTCGATATTGCAGATAAGCTGTATTTCGAGCCCCTGACTCCGGAGGATGTGGAAAACATTGTCCGCTTGGAAAAACCGGACGGAGCAGTAGTTCAGTTCGGAGGGCAGACCGCCATCAAACTGACAGAGGCTCTGATGAAAATGGGCGTGCCTATTTTGGGAACCTCAGCGGAAAATGTGGATGCGGCCGAGGACAGGGAGCTGTTTGATGAGATCCTGGAGCAGTGCAGCATTCCAAGACCGGCAGGCGATACGGTATATACGGCTGAGGAGGCCAAAGCGGTGGCAAACCGTCTGGGCTATCCGGTGCTGGTAAGACCGTCCTATGTGCTGGGCGGACAGGGAATGCAGATTGCCATCAATGACGAGGATGTGGAAGAGTACATTGGCATCATCAATCAGATCGCCCAGGAGCATCCGATCCTGGTGGATAAATATCTGGTAGGAAAAGAAATCGAAGTGGATGCGGTCTGCGATGGAGAGGATATTCTGATCCCTGGCATTATGGAGCATATCGAACGTGCCGGCATTCATTCCGGTGACAGTATTTCCGTATATCCGGCACAGAGCCTGTCCATGAAAATCAAGCGTGTGATTGAAGAATATACCAAGCGGCTGGCAAGATCACTGCATGTCATCGGTCTGATCAACATTCAGTTTATTGTCAGCAATGACGAGGTGTATGTGATCGAGGTCAATCCCCGCTCCAGCCGTACCGTACCATATATCAGCAAAGTAACCGGAATCCCAATCGTGCCCCTGGCTACCAGAGTGATCCTGGGCGCTAAAATCAAAGAACTGGGCTATACTCCGGGGCTTCAGCCGGAAGCAGATTACTTTGCCATCAAGATGCCGGTATTCTCCTTTGAGAAAATCAGGGATGCCGATATCAGCCTGGGGCCGGAAATGAAATCTACCGGTGAGTGCCTTGGCATTGCCAAAACCTTCGATGAAGCACTGTACAAAGCCTTCCTGGGGGCAGGAATCAATCTGCCGAAGTACAAAAACATGATCATCACCGTAAAGGATGCCGATAAAGTAGAAGTTTTGGACATCGCAAAGCGATTTGAACAGATCGGCTACCGCATTTACTCCACCAGGGGAACCTGCCGCGCACTGCGGGAATATGGCGTCAATGCCCGCCGGATCAACAAGATCGAAGCAGAATCACCGAACCTGATGGACCTGATTCTTGGACATGAAATCGATCTGGTCATCGACACCCCGTCCCAGGGCGTAGGCCATGCCCATGACGGTTTCGTTATCCGCCGTGCGGCCATAGAGACCGGAGTCAACGTACTCACCTCACTGGACACCGCACAGGCCTTGATTACCAGTCTGGAGAACACCAGCATTCATAAGCTGACGCTGGTGGACATCGCCAAGATCTGACCGAAACCCGGGGACGGTTCTTCTGGTTTGGCCTTGCCCCGGCCTTGTCTGGCGGGGACGGTTTTTCCGGGGCAGCGGGGACGGTTCCTCCGGGGCAGCGGGGAGGGCGCCGGGTTGAGGGGACGGTTCTTTCAGCTTAGCCTTGCGCGAGCCGTGGGGACGGTTCTTCAGGGCGGAGCGGGGACGGCGGGTTGAGGGGACGGTTCCTTTGGCTTGGCCTTGCCGCAGGCGGGGCAGAGGGGACGGTTCTTTTGCCTTGGTCTTTCCCAAGGAAAGGAACCGTCCCTTTGTTTGTTTGAACTTTGACTAAAAAACCGACCGGAACATTAGAAAGAGGGCAGAGGGCGCGGTTCTTTCAGCTTGGCCTTGCGCGAGCCGCGGGGATGGTTCTTTTGCCCTAGCCTTGTCCAACGGGGACGGTTCTTCCGGTTTGGCCTTGCTCTGGCGGGGCAGAGGGGACGGTTCTTTTGCCCTGGCCTTGTCCGGCGGGGACAGTTTTTCTGGCTGGTCTTGCCCCGGCGGGGCCGCAGGGAGGTCGCAGGGACGGTTCTTTTGCCTTGGTCTTTCCCAGGGAAAGGAACCGTCCCTTTGCTTGTTTGAATTTGACTGAAAACCCGGCCGGAACATTAGAGGGCGGAGCGGGGACGGTTCCTTTGGCTTGGCCTTGCCCCGGGCGGGGCAGAGGGCGTGGTTCTTTCGGCTTGGCCTTGCGCGAGCCGCGGGGATGGTTCTTTTGCCCTGAACTTGTCCGGCGGGGACGGTTCTTTTGCTCCGGCCTTTTCCAGAGTGCGGGGACGGTTCTTTTGCCTTGGTCTTTCCCCGAGGAAAAGAACCGTCCCCTTATTTTTTACGAGGAAAAGAACCGTCCCTTTATTTTTTATTTTAGAAAATATTAGGAATTTTACAAAAATTTAGCAAAAGTTCCAGAAATTTTACGCAATGTATTTGAAAAATGTACAATTATCTGCTTGCAATCTTACGTTTTATCGCATAAAATAGAAAAGGATATAATTTTAGTCTGAACTAAGAAAGGGAAGGCTGTAATTGATGTCCGGAAATGCTGTAATCAAAGTCCGATAAAAAAATAAAAGGTGTAACCATAGTTTAGTTCAAGAAAGAAGAGGATAGACAATGCGAAAGAAATCACATATATCTCTTGCAAAGTATCTTGTATCATCCATGAATGCGGGAGAATTGGATAAACATAGAAAAGCATTTTATCTTGGATCAATACTGCCGGATTGTAAGCCTTCATTTCTGACGAAAAAACATGAATTCGAAGGCACCTATGATAAATTGCAGGATAATATCCGGGCGCTGACGGTGGATTGCGACATGGACTGCAATGAACGTGTCTACTGGCGCAGAACAGGAGAAGTGATTCATTACCTGGCAGATTATTTTACATTTCCCCATAATGATACATATACAGGGACTCTGCGGGAGCATTGCATGTATGAAAAATATTTAAAGAATTATCTGAAATATTATATCTTCAGCGGAAAAGCAGAAGAAAATAAAGAAAAGTTCCGTCATTTTACTACACTGGACGAACTGTTTGACTATATTGAACGGCGTCATGAAAAATACATGGGAAAAGAGCGGAATGTGGAAGATGATTCCCGCTATATTACCTGCCTTTGTCTGCAGGTAGCCTCCGGCATCTATCAGCTCAAAGTCCAGGCGGTTGATGAGCAGATCATAAGAGCGGCACAGAGTGCAGAACCGAACCAGACGGCAGCGCCTCAGGTAGCCTGAATTTATTAATAATATCCCCTCTCCACCTGCTTTTCGTGTACAGAACACGAAGCGGTGGGCAGGGGATTTTTTAGTTGGATGGAAACGGAAGGGGAAAAGAAGCAGCCAGAATAAAAAATAAGGCCACCGCGCAAACAGACGGGTGGCCATGCCATGTCCATTTGCGCGACAGCCCGGATCTGATGAGGCAGTCATGCTGAATTTAATTATCATCTTCCGTAATATCAGCAGTATAAACCTGACGTTTTCTTGCCATTTCATCACTTTCCAGATATTCATCATAGGTCGTGATTTTATCAATCAGCTTGCCGCCGGGCAGGATTTCCATGATGCGGTTTGCAGTAGTCTGGACGATCTGATGGTCGCGGGAAGCGAAGAGCATAGCTCCCGGAAATTTGATCATGCCGTTGTTCAGCGCCGTGATTGCTTCCATATCCAGATGGTTGGTAGGCTCGTCAAAAATCAGTACATTGGCAGCGGAAATCATCATCTTGGAGAGCAGGCAGCGCACTTTTTCACCACCGGAGAGGATACGGACTTTTTTCACTCCGTCATCACCGGCGAAAAGCATACGGCCCAGGAAGCCGCGGACATAGGTGGCATCTTTGATCTCAGAATACTGAGTCAGCCAGTCTGCAATTACCAGATCATTATCGAACTCCTTTGTATTATCCTTTGGAAAATAAGCTTGGGTAGTAGTGACACCCCATTTAAAGCTGCCCTCATCCGGTTCCATTTCTCCAGCCAAAATCTTGAAAAATACGGTCTTTGCCAGTTCGTTGCCGCCCACAAAGGCCACTTTGTCATCATGCCCAAGGGTGAATGTGATGTCATCCAGAATTTTCACACCATCAATGGTCTTGGAAAGACCTTCTACCATCAGGACTTCGTTGCCAATCTCACGGGCAGGACGAAAGTCGATGTAAGGATATTTACGGCTGGAAGGACGAATTTCATCCAGCTCAATTTTTTCAAGGGCGCGTTTTCTGGAGGTAGCCTGTTTGGATTTGGAGGCATTTGCAGAGAAACGCTGGATAAATTCCTGCAGCTCTTTGATCTTTTCTTCTTTTTTCTTGTTGGCTTCTTTCATCTGCTTTACCATCAACTGGCTGGACTCATACCAGAAATCATAGTTGCCTGCATAAAGCTGAATTTTTCCATAATCAATATCTGCAATATGAGTGCAGACTTTATTCAGAAAGTAACGGTCATGAGAAACTACGATTACCGTGTTTTCAAAATTGATCAGGAATTCTTCCAGCCAGGCAATGGCATCCATGTCCAAATGGTTGGTAGGCTCATCCAGCAGCAGGATATCAGGGCTGCCGAACAGTGCTCGGGCTAACAGTACCTTTACTTTTTCGCTGCCGCTGAGGTCTTTCATCAGATTATAATGAAGTTCTGTCTCGATACCAAGGCCGTTCAGCAGAGTAGCAGCATCGGATTCTGCTTCCCAGCCATTCATTTCCGCAAATTCACCTTCCAGCTCACTGGCACGAATGCCGTCTGCATCGCTGAAATCCGGTTTTGTATAGAGAGCATCTTTTTCTTTCATAATATCATACAAGCGCTGATTTCCCATAATAACGGTATCCAGCACTGCAAAGTCATCGTATTTGAAGTGGTCCTGCTCCAGAACAGACAGACGCTGTCCGGGGGTGATGGCAATGGAGCCATTGGTAGTGTCCAGTTTGCCGGACAGAATTTTCAAAAAGGTGGATTTACCTGCACCATTGGCACCAATCAGGCCGTAGCAGTTGCCTTCCGTGAATTTAATATTCACATCCTCAAACAAGGCTTTTTTGCCAATCCGGAGGGTTACATTATTTGCACTGATCATTTTTTATTCTCCTTTGGTTCCTATATAAGGGCGTGCCGTCGGACCGCCCGAATTCTACATATAAATGCGCGTCCCCTCTATTGTAACGAAAACTTCAAAAAAAGCAAGTGCAAATCGAAGAAAAGAGAAAAAAGAGTTACAGTTCAGCTTTGGAATGAGGACGCTCCCCGGAATGCAGCCCCAAACATCTGTGCCCCTCTGCAATCTGCCGGAGGCCTTCTCTTTTTCAGATAGAATGGATAAATAAACAGAAGGGGAGAAGCTGAGTAACATATAAGTAACCGGTGAGTTCCATGTGCGTGATACAAATACACAAAAATAACTCAAAAAACAACAAAATAACTGATAATATAAAAATTAAGATTAATATATCAAAAAACTATTGACAAAAATGAGATTATATATTATATTTAAATCAACAAAAGAAATGAAACAAGTCAACAGCGCAGGAGGTAAGGTCCAATGGGATGAGTGCTCAGACATAACAATCTCTTAAATTCTATTTCCCCGACAGGAGGTAAAGGAGGAGATTCCAATGAAAGGCAGAGATCCGTAGCGGATATCTAAAGTAAAAGAAAAGGGAGGTTATATAGTGAAACTTCTGGAATTTCATTGATAGAGCTATCTGATGACGAGAAAGTCAGATAGCTCTTATTATGCTGCAAAAAACATTCGGCGGAAATCTCTTTGTGGGAAAATATTTTAGCGGAAAAAACATTTTTGAAAAAATGATTGACAGACACTGCATATTTTTTTATAATGACATAAGGTTAACCAATAATATAAAAAGGTTAACAATAAAAGAAATGAGGAGTAGTAAACAACATGGAAAAGAAAAATAAGATGACAGTGAAGTCAATGGTTATGGCGGGGATGTTTGCCGCAGTGCTGGCAGTGCTTTCCCAGATATCGATTCCAATGCCTTCCGGAGTGCCGGTGACCTTGCAGACTTTTGCGGTAGCATTGACCGGGTTTGTGCTTGGATGGAAGCTGGGGGGAATGGCAGTGGTGATTTATGTGCTGCTGGGAGCAGTAGGAGTTCCGGTTTTTGCGAATCTGAACGGTGGTATTGGAGTGCTGGTGGGCACTACAGGAGGATTTATATGGGGGTTCATTCTGATGGTGTTGCTTTGCGGACTGGGAACAGCGCAGAAGAGTAAGGTAATGACCGGGATTTTTTCGGCATTGGGATTGGCGGTCTGCCATTTGGCCGGTATTTTGCAGTTCTGCGGAGTTATGGGGATGGGATTTGCCCAGTCAGCTCTGCTGGTTTCCATTCCTTATCTGGTGAAGGATATCATTTCGATGGTGCTGGCATTTTTGGTGGGGGTGGTGATCCGCCGATATCTGAATGCTGCTAATATTTTGAGTTATGAGCGGGCAAAACAGGCTTAGAGCGCATCATCTGCTGTGCATTCCACTGTATCAGGGCAAGGGCTACAGCCCTCAGTTCTGCAGTAATATGGACCAGATGATAGCGGCCTTGAAAAAAGTGGATTCCGGAATTCAGATTGTTGAGGGGCCGGATGGGGTTTGCCGCGCCTGTCCCAATCTGACATGGAAAAATGAAGAAAACCGGCCAAACAGCCAGGGCGGGAAGTGCTCCCCGGCAGTCTGCAGTCTGGACAGGAATGAAGTAAAGAGCAAAGACCAGAAACTGATCGGTGCCCTGAAGCTGGATACAAAACGGCTTTGGACCTGGCCGGTACTGATGCAGCATATTCAGCTTCATATGACAGAAACGATATTTAACGCATCCTGTGGAAAGTGCCGGTGGTACAAGGCGGGCCTGTGCAGTTATGAACAATATCGTGAGGCATTAAATAAAGAAGTACAGGCATGAAGATGAGCCTTCCTATGATATATAAGAAAGCTTTGCAGGACATACCGCCCGTTTTGAAAAACGGTGTGCGATATATCCCGCAAAGTTTTTTTGATTTTTCGGTAATTAATACTAAAAATAAGAACTTAATTTTGGAATATATGACATGCACAGGAAACTTGACAAGTGCACTTCCTGGTGCTATGATAGATTTAACGTAAAACCTATAAAAAATATCTGCTATTAAAAAGAAAAGTATATAATATAGACAACAAAAACAGACAATATGGTACAAAATATAACAATAAAATCCAATAAACAAGTTGAAATAATAATAGGTTTAACGCTAAACTAAGAGAAATAAGAAATAAGAAATAAGAAATAAGAAATAAGAAATAAGAAATAAGAAATAAGAAATAAGAAACGAAAAACGAGAAACGAAAAACGAGAAATGAAAAAACAGAATCAAGCAGACAGCGAACCGGTCAGCCAAAGCAGCCATAACTGCCGGAAAAATATTTCCGCTACAAATTAAAAAAGGGAACAAATCACACAGTGATTAAAAATAAGCATATCTAAAAATGGAAAGGATGGGTAAGAGTTATGAAGAAAAGAAGTATGAGATTGATGGGACTGTCAATGGCAGCGGCTATGACGATGGGAATGGCAGGTGGAGCACTGGCAGAGAGTACGGTCAGACTGGGCATCTGGCCGGAGGATACACTTACAGATGAGATTACCATGCATGAAGGCTTTTTGGAGAAGATGAAAGAGATCGATCCGGATGTGACCTTCGAACCGGCATATTACAAATATGCTACAGATACTTTTGCATCTATGGTAGAAGCGGGTACGGTACCTACTATTTTTGAGACCTGGTTTACTGAGCCTCAGAAGCTGATTAAACAGGGCATGGTGGCGGATATTACAGATGAGCTGAAGGAAAGAGGCTGGATTGATGATATGAACCCGGCTATCCTGTCACTTCTTTCCGATGAAAATGGAAGAGTATACGGTATTCCGAGAGATGCTTATGCACTGGGTCTGATGATCAATGCAGATCTGTTCACACAGGCTGGGCTGGTAGATGATGCCGGTGTTCCGATTTTCCCGAAGACATGGGATGAACTGGCGGAGTCGGCAAAGAAAATCAAAGAAGCCACCGGTGCCGCAGGACTTTGCCTGCTGGCAAAAGATAATGCAGGCGGCTGGCATTTCAGCAATATCGCATGGGCATTCGGTGCAACACTGGTAACCGATAATGGCGATGGAACTTATACCGCTAACCTGAATTCAGACGAAGCGATCGCAGCTATGGAATATGTGAGATCACTGAAATATGATTATGATGTTCTGACAGCAGATCCCACCAGTGAAGACTGGGGAACCGGATTTACACAACTTGCTACCGGCGGAGCGGCAATGTATATCGCAGCGAATGACGCAGTGAACCAGCCGACCGCAGGCAATGGACTGCCGCTGGAAAATCTGGCATTCTGTGCAATTCCTGAGGGACCTGGCGGACAGTATTCTCTGTCCGGAGGCACACCGTATATGTTCTCTAAAGATGCCACACCTGAAGAGATCAATGCAGCTCTGGATTATGTTGAAGTGATGGGGAAATCACCGGAAGTAACGGATGAGGCAATTGCCGGTCTGGAAGCAGACGCTCAGTACAGACTGGAAGCTGGTATCCCGGTAATCAAGAGATTCCCGTGCTGGATCAATCAGGATTTCCTGGATGCAGAAGCAAAAGTAATTGAAGAAAACACCAATGTTGACCCGGCTATGTATCAGTCCTACTTTGACGCAGTATCTACCGATGGTATCCGCACAGAAGAGCCTGGACAGACACAGGATATGTATGCAGAGCTGACTAAAGTACTGCAGGCTGTTCTGACAGATGAAAATGCAGATGTAACCTCATTGATGAATACAGCAAACGACAACTATCAGAAGATTCTGGACAATCCAGAAGAAGCAGCAGAATAAAGCCGGAGACTTTCAACGCGACGGCTTGAAACATTATTAATTTTGCCAGCGTTGAAGCTCCGAAAATTGCTGGGGGTTCCGTTTTGGAAGCCCCAGCTTTGCATGAAGGGGATATCGAAATTCGGCAGTGTTGTCAGAAGATGGAAGGTGATGAAAATGAAGAAAAAAAACAGGTTCAAAAAGAGAGATCTGATGGAGTGGCTGGTTATGCTGCCCAGCGTGATTTTATTTGCCTTTTTTGTCTGGGAACCGCTGCTGGAAAATGTGAGACTTTCTCTGTACAAGACAGTGCGTTATGAACCGGTGGCATTTACAGGACTGAGCAATTACCTGAGAGTAATTAACAATGTGGATTTTGGAGCGGCGTTTCGCAATACGTTTCTCTATACATTCTGGTCATTGCTGATTGGCTTTTTTGTTCCGATCCTGATGGCTGTGCTGATTTCCGAGACCGTACATATGAAAGGACTGTTCCGGACCGGAGTGTATTTTCCCAATATTATGCCCGGGCTTGGAACCATCTGGATCTGGAGCTATCTGTTCAATCCGGGGAAAACCGGTGTGCTGAATATTATCCTGGGCAAGCTGGGACTGCCGGCGTTTGACTGGCTGAATCATTCGGGCTGGACCATACCGCTGATTATTATTACCATGACCTGGAAAGCGGCGGGATCCACCGCATTGATTTACATGGCAAACATCAGCGGAATCAATCCTGATCTTTATGAGGCAGCGACCATAGACGGCGCCAGTATCTGGAAAAGGATTCGTTATATCCTGCTTCCGAGCATTCGGGGACTGGCACGAACACTGCTGATTTTGCAGGTGATTTCCGTTTTCCAGATCCTGTATGAGCCGATGGTGCTGAAAAACGGCGGACCGAACAATGCAAGTATCTCGCTGATGATGCTGGTATACCGGTATGCGTTCCGGGATTTTGATTTCTCGGCGGCAGCGGCCCTGTCAGTTATGATATGTATTGTTCTGATCATTCTCAGCGGCGTTTATATGAGAATGACACGAAAAAAAGAAGAGTAAGGAGGGATGCAGAATGTTTTTCGGAAAATACAGAGAAAAAACAGATGGAGCAATCCGTGGATTTGATATGCATTCTCCTAAGGCCAGGATTGGAGCAATCTTAATTATGCTGGTCTGCATCCTGATGGTGGTGATCTGCCTGTTTCCGATTGTCTGGGTATTTCTTGCCAGCTTCAAAGACATTAAGGATTTTACTGTGAATGTGACGCTGCTTCCTGCGAAGATGGATTTTGCGGGCGTGGCAAAGACCTGGAATCAGCTTAAATTCGGAAAATATTATGCAAATTCCATGATTTCAGTTGCAGGCTGTACTGTCTGTGCCGTTATTTTCAATGGCCTGCTGGCTTACGGCCTGGCGATTTTAAAACCCAAGGGTTATCGAATCGTACAGGGACTGGTGATGTGGAGCCTGCTGATCCCAAGCGTGACCAGCATTGTCGGATTATTCCGCAATATCAACACCCTGGGCATGAGCAAGAGCTTCCTGCCAATCTGGCTTTCTTTCGGAGCAAATGCTTTTTATGTACTGCTGTTTAAAGAGTTTTTTGAAGATATTCCAAAGGAACTGCTGGAATCAGCCAGACTGGATGGGTGTGGTGTGCTTCAGGTATTTCAGAAGATGATACTGCCTTTGTCCAAACCGATTATCGTGGTGGTGGCTATCTTCGCGGTGACTGCGGCCTGGTCTGATTTCCTGCTGCCTTATCTGGTGCTCAACGGCTCCGGAAAGGAGACGGTGATGGTGAAGCTGTTCAGCTTTAAAGATACCCCGACCAATGCGGTGAGTATGCTGCGTGCGGTACTGTTTTCCATCATTCCGCCTACGATTTTGCTGATTATTTTCCAGCGGCAGATAACGGATGGAGCGGCAGCCGGAGCAGTGAAAGGTTAAATATACCGTAAGCAATTGTGCCAAGTTTTCTTTGAAAACTTGACATGCAGCGTCAGATCATTTGCCGCAGGCAAATTCGGAATGAGCTGATGTTCCAAAAATTGTGTCAAGTTTTCTTTGAAAACTTGACATGCAGCGTCAGCTCATTTGCCGCAGGCAAATTTGGAATGAGCTGATGTTCAACGTGAGAGGAAAGAGAAATGGGAAAGAAAGCAGATGGATATTTCAGGGAGGATCCCTGGCAGATAGTGGAAGAAGGGTTCGATCCTTCTTATTCCAGAGTTTCAGAATCTGTATTCTCTCTGGCAAATGAATATATGGGAGTCCGCGGCTACATGGAAGAGGGCATCACAGGAGACAGCCTTGTGGGAAGCTATTTCGGCGGTGTCTATGAACAGAAAAAGCAGGAGGGTTCTTCCTATAAAGGCATTGTGGATACCACGGAATTTATGGTTCATTCTGTAGACTGGCTGTATACCCGTCTGGAAGCGGATGGCGAAAGGCTGGATCTTGGCAAGAGTAACTTTCGCAGTTTTCGAAGAGTTCTGGACATGAAGACAGGATTGCTGACCAGAAGCTTTGTGTGGCGGCTGGCGGGTGGAAAGGAAGTGCAGATTACGCTGGAACGGATTCTCTCCATGAGCCGGGTGGAACGGGCCGCGCAGAGAATTACCATAACTTCCCTGGATTATGAGGGAACGCTGTGCTTGGATATGGGGCTGGATGGTTCCGGTCTCCATGAAAGCGCCGGACAGAATTTCTGGAAAACCCTGGATATCAAAGCGGATGACTGGAAGGTGAGGATGGAGCAGGAAACGCTGCATACCGGCCAGCGGGTTTGCTCCGGGATCAGGGTGACCGGAAAAGAGCTTGAGCAGGAAAAAAATCCGGAGCGGGAAAAACAGCAGGAGAGTTTTGAAACACAGAGGGGACATATAGGCCCGGCCGTTTTTTCGAAGGAAGAAAAGAAAGCAGTGTTATCTTACCGTCTGGAACTCCGGCCGGGAAAAACGATTCAAATTCAGCGCCGGGTATGCAACCTGGTCTGGAAGCCGGAGGAACATTCTCAGTGTGTGGGCAGTGAGAGTGCCGGAGGGCAATTCAAGAAGGCCTCTGCGTTCTTGCTGCGAGGCGCGCATGCTTCGCATGACAAAGTCTCTGCGCGTTCATGCAATTCCGCCGGAGGCTTACAGCGTGCCGGAGGTCCCTCCCTCGCCGAGTTGTACCTGGAAAAATGCAATAAGATGTGGGAATTTCTGGAGACCGGAGATTTTGAAGAAATCCTGGAAGAGAACCGGAAATGGTGGCAGGAAATATGGGAGAAATGTGATATTGAAATATATGGCGACAGTGCAAACCAGCAGGGAATCCGATTTTGTATTTTTCAAATGTTCCAGACCTATCATGGAGCGGTGAAAGGAAGCAATATCGGTGCGAAGGGGTTGACTGGAGAAGCTTACAACGGGAATGCATTTTGGGATACAGAGACTTATTGTCTGCCTTTTTATCTGTTCCATGATCAAAAGGCAGCGGAAAATCTGCTGTACTTCCGGTATCAGACATTGGACGAAGCCAGAAAACGGGCAGCGCAGTTGGACTGTGGGGGGGCATTTTATCCAATTGCCACCATCAGCGGCAGGGAATGCTGTAATCTCTGGCAGCATGCCAGTCTGCAGCTTCAGGCATCTACGGCGGTGGCCTATGGCATCTGGTTTTATGAAAAAATGACGGGAAATCTGGAATTTCTGAAAAACCAGGGGCTTGAGATGCTGATCGAGATCAGCCGGATGCTGGCTGACAGAGGCGATTTTAGCGGTGACGGAAAACGATATGGCTATTATGGCGTTATGGGACCGGACGAATTTCAGATGATGGTAAACCATAACTGTTATACGAATTATATGGGACGTTTTACATTCCGCTACACGCTGGAGTGCATCGAAAAGGTACAGCAGGAATCGGAGCATGAATGGGAGGCTCTGGCGGCCAGACTGAACTATATGGAAACAGAAGGAAAAGAATGGAAGCGGATGGCAGATGCCATGTACATACCAAAGAATGAAGAAACAAAATTGTACGAACAGCAGGAGGGCTTCTTCCAATTGCCTCATATTGATGTGGATCAGATCCCTGTGGAGGATTTTCCGCTGTACAGTCATTGGACCTATGACAGGATTTATCGGAATGATATGATCAAGCAGCCGGATGTACTGATGCTGATGCTGCTGTTCAACAGTTCTTTTACGAAGGAAGAGCTGAAATGCAACTATGAATATTATGAGCCGCGGTGTATTCATGAAAGCTCTCTGTCACCGTCCGTTCACTCTATTTTAGCCAGCCAGCTTGGAAAAAGGAAAGAGGCGTATGAATTTTTCCGGTTTGCAACCCGCATGGATCTGGATAATTATAACCGCAACAGCGGAGAAGGGATTCATACGACTTCCATCGCGGCAGCCTGGATCAATATTGTGTATGGCTTTGGCGGCCTGCGTTCCGACGGCGATCTGCTTGAGCTAAATCCGGTCATACCAAAGCAGTGGGAGGAATATGCATTTCGGCTGTGTTATCAGGAGGATGTATTGACGGTTCGTGTAAAAAAGAACGAAGTGCTGCTGAAAATGGCAGAAGGAAAGCCTGTGGAGCTGCTGGTTTATGGCGAGAAAATTCGAATGGGGAAGGAAACGGTCATTCGGAGCATTCCAGAGGAATAAGGAGGAGGACTATGAATTGGACGATACGGACGGAAGGATTTGACAGAGATCAGATCCCTGCCATGGAAAATCGATTTTTTTGCGGCAATGGGTATCTGGGCATTCGCGGAGCACCGGAAGAATTTGGAAAGGAAGAAATGCCGGCAGTCAATCTGGCCGGCATTTTTGATAAGACGGGAGAAGGCTGGAGAGAACCGTTAAATGCACCCAATGGGCTGTACACGTTTTTGCGGGTGGATGGGGAAGAGTACGGTCTGCCGGAACAGGAGCCGCTGCAGCATGAGCTGGAGCTGGACTACCGACATGGCATTTTATACCGGAAAACGAGCTGGAAAACCAGGAGAGGCATTGTGACGGTGCGCTCAGAACGGTTCGCAGGAAGGAAGGACGTACATTTGATTGCCATGCGCTATGCAGTCAGTGCGGATTTTCATGGTGAAATTGAACTATGCGAGGGAATTGACGGAGATGTATGGGATATTCATGGCCCTCATTATGATCAGATCTGCAGCGAAAGCATTTCAATGGAAAAGGAAGAACTGCAGAACAGACCGGATGGATGGCGGTGGGAAAAGGATTGCCTGCGCCTGGAAGGGATTACCCATGAAAAAAAAGATGCGGCAGCAGTGGCGGAATGCATTTGCAGAGATTTTCCCTGTGATGTTAAGGTGATGCGAAAAGAAAAGCAGATCCTGCGCTGCTTTTCCTTTGTATCGGAAATCGGCCGGGAATATTCTCTGGAAAAAGGAATTGCAGTGTATACCTCCAGGGATGTGGAAACTATGCCGGAAGATCCGGCACTTTGGGGAAAATCATCCCGCAGGGCTGAAAAAATATCGGAGCTTCTCCGGTCAAAAGAAGTGCAGACACTGCTTCAATTTATGAAAAACGGGTATGAGGAAGAAAAGAAACTGCAGATTCAAGCCTGGGAAGAAAAGTGGAGCATGAGTCAGGTGGAGATAGAAGGGGATGATTCTGCAATGGAAGCGCTGAATTATTCCATTTATCATCTGATGTCGATTGCTCCGGCGCCAGGATCCAATCTGTCCATACCTGCCAGAGGACTGTCTGGTCAGACCTATAAAGGTGCTGTGTTCTGGGATACGGAGATGTTTATGCTGGATTTTTTCCTGTTTACCGATCCGGACGTGGCCAGGAGCCTGGTAAAATACCGGGTGGATACCCTCGCGGGAGCACAGAAAAAAGCAGCGGATTACGGATATGAAGGGGCATTTTATGCCTGGGAGAGCCAGGAAAGGGGCTTTGATGCCTGTACGGATTACAATGTGACGGATGTGTTTACCGGAAGGCCGATGCGGACTTATTTCAAAGATAAGCAGTATCATATTTCAGCGGCGGCAGCCTATGGAATCCTGCGCTATCTGGCGGTGACCGGTGATGAAAGCCTGCTGGCCCAGGGCGGCCTGGAAACGGTGGTGGAATGCGCCAGATTTTATTACAGCCTGCTTGTGAAACGGGCGGTGAGCGAGGCGTATGAAATACATGATGTGATCGGTCCGGATGAATATCATGAGCGCGTGAACAACAATGCCTATACGAACCGCATGGCTAAATTCGTGCTGGAGGCCGCAGCCGGATTATTGGACGAATTTGTGCGCAAAGGGGAAATTCACTTAAAAATGAAAGAAGCGCCTGCGAAAGAATCGTCTGCGAAAGAACCGCCTGCCCAAGAACAGACGGCGGAACCGCCGGTCCAAGAACCGGAATGGCGGAACGATCCAAAACAGGCAGAAAGGCAGGCGGAACAGTTTCGGGAAGCGGCAGAGAAGCTTTATATACCGGAACCGGATGCGGCCGGAATCATCCCTCAGTTTGACGGCTATGAAAAACTGGAGGATGCTTCACTGGAACAGGTGCGCAGCAGGCTTTTAAATCCGCGGGAATACTGGGGCGGAGCTTACGGCGTGGCATCGGAAACGAAGGTGATTAAGCAGGCGGATGTGGTAACGATGCTCAACTTGTTCTCCGGCGAATATTCCGATGAAATCAAAAAGAAAAACTGGGAATATTATGAGCCGCGGACAGAGCATGGTTCCTCTCTGAGTTCCTGTATGTATGCCATGCTTGCCTGCAAATGCGGCATGGCTGAGAAGGCCTGTCCGTTTTTTGAAAAATCAGCCAGAGCAGATCTGGATGGCGGTGGGAAGGAATGGGCAGGGCTGGTCTATATTGGCGGTACTCATCCGGCGGCAGCAGGCGGTGCCTATATGACCGCAGTAGAGGGATTCGGCGGAGTTTCCATTCAGAATGGAAAACTTCAGGTCAATTCATGTCTGCCGGAAAAATGGAAGCGGCTGAAGTTTTGCGTCTGCTGCAGAGGTATTGGCTATCGGGTGGAAATAAAAAGAGAAAACGATGAAATAAAGACAGAAATTCAGAAAATCTGACCGGGGCACAGATCCTGTGCAGTCCGGGTGGGAAAAGGGGATTCAGAGCTGCGTTTATTACAGCTCTCTGACACTTTCCCGTTCCACCAGTCTCACCGGAAGTATGACATTGGACGGATCCGGTTTTTCCCCATCCAGCAACTGCAGCATAAAATCTGCGGCGATGCAGGCCTTCTGCTTCATATCCTGATGAATGGTAGTCAGGGGCGGGATCGCCATCTGAGCCATGGGCAGATCGTCAAAGCCCACAATGGACAGATCTTCCGGTACCCGGATATGATTTGCGTACAGTCCGCTGAGAATGCCCACCGCCAGCAGATCCGCGGATACCACAAGACCGGTGATCTTCTGATCTGCGGGACCAGTTTCTGTTTTCAGATGACCGGTAATCGCATTGGCAGCAGCATGACAGGAGGCCACACTGTCCATCTCATATTCAAAAAGAATGGACGGATCAAAGGGAATGCTGCTCTTGGTGAGTGCGGAGCGGTAGCCGAGAAAGCGCTCCTGAAGAACACCGCCGTCTTTGAGCAGGGGTGTTGCGAAGCCAATCCGTCTGTGGCCTTTTTCTATCAGGTGACGGGTGGCCAGGTAGCTTCCCTTGAAATCCTCCAGCCCGACATTATACATATCTTTTTGATGGACATAGCTGTCGATCATGACCATGGGAGTGGGGAAGCCTGCCAGGGCATCAAAAAAAAGGTCATGAAAAATACCGGTAAAAAACAGCCCGTCCACGTTCCAGTTCTGCAGGAAGCTGATCAGCTCGTCGGAAGTCTTGACCGTGCGCAGCATCAGATAGTAGCCCTGTTCTCTGAGGCGGCTCTCGATCACTCCGATAGAAGCGGAATGAAACGGATCCTCCATCATATTGCTGTTGTCCCGGGTAATGACATGGTTGATAAAAGCCACCACTCTGGAGCTTTTGGAGACCAGGGCACGGGCGGACATATTGGGGGTATAGCCTAGCGTGCGGATGGCATCATTCACCTTTTCAATGGTTTCCTGAGAAACCCGGCTGGAACGGCCGTGGATGACATTGGAAATAGTGGTGGCGCTGACACCGGTATAGCTGGCGAGATCTTTAATAGTTACCATGAGCGGACTTCCCTTTCTGATTACGGCACAGGTTTAACGTAAAACATAATTAAATTAACTATAACACACTATTTGTTTTTTTGTAAAGAACGAGAGATAGAAACACTGAGATTGCGTCAGCCCATTTGCGGCCGGCAAATTTGGGATGGCCAGGTTCAAAGGAGGAAAAATATGATTCAAGGAGTGATTTTTGATCTGGACGGGGTTCTGGTATCCACGGATGAACTGCATTACCAGGCATGGAAAATGCTGGCGGGGGAATTGGGGATCCATAATTTTACGAAAAAAGACAATGAGCGCCAGAGGGGCATCAGCCGCATGGCATCTTTGGAGGTGCTCCTGGAAAAAAGCACCAGAAAATTTTCCGCGGAAGAAAAAGAGGAGATGGCAGAACAGAAAAACAATTATTATAAGGAACTTTTAAAAAGCCTGACACCGGACAGCCTTTTGCCGGGAGCGAAGGAGACACTGGTATATCTGAGGTCAAAAGGGATCCGGACAGCGGTGGGCTCCGCCAGCAAAAATGCACCGGAAATACTGAAACGCATCGGTCTTCTTCCTCTGCTGGATCAGGTGAGCTGCGGGCTGGACACCACCAAATCAAAGCCGGATCCGGAAGTGTTTCTGGTGGCAGCCAGGAAGCTGGGGCTGCCTGCACAGGTGTGTCTGGTGGCCGAAGATTCCGCCGCCGGCATCCAGGCAGCGAAAGCCGGTCATATGACAAGCCTTGCGGTAGGCCCGCTGTATCAGCAGTTGGGAGGAACCTGGCAGGCCAGAGACCTGTCGGCTGTAGAAAACTGGGAAGCGATTATTTCCTGCCCGATTTCATGGAAAATGCCGGAAAAAACAAACTGTATGTAGAAAAATACAAAAAAATGACGAAAACAGTCCTCCATCAAATAGACAAAGACCAAATCTTGTGCTACAATAAATCAATATGGAAACATGTACAAAGGGACCGATGTGCTTTATGGCAGAGGTTCTCATTATAAGGAGGAAAACTACAAATGGCAAGAAAAATGAAGACCATGGATGGTAATCATGCTGCAGCACATGCGTCATACGCATTTACTGATGTGGCAGCCATCTATCCGATTACCCCTTCATCTGTTATGGCAGAAGCTACTGATGAATGGGCAACACAGGGAAGACTGAATATGTTTGGACAGACAGTTCAGGTAACTGAAATGCAGTCTGAGGCAGGTGCAGCCGGTACAGTACACGGTTCTCTGGCAGCAGGCGCTCTGACTACTACTTATACAGCATCTCAGGGCTTACTGCTTATGATTCCGAACCTTTACAAAATCGCTGGTGAAAGACTGCCAGGTGTATTCAACGTATCCGCTCGTGCACTGGCAAGCCATGCACTTTCAATTTTCGGTGATCATTCTGACGTATATGCATGTCGTCAGACTGGTGCATGTATGCTGTGTGAATCCAGCGTACAGGAAGTTATGGATCTGACTCCGGTTGCTCATCTGGCAGCGATCAAAGGACGTCTTCCATTCATCAACTTCTTTGATGGTTTCCGTACTTCCCATGAGATCCAGAAGATCGAACAGTGGGATTACGAAGATCTGAAAGAAATGACCGATCTGGATGCAGTTCAGGCGTGGAGAGATCAGTGTCTGAATCCGAATCATCCATGTCAGAGAGGTTCCGCTCAGAACCCGGATATCTTCTTCCAGGCAAGAGAAGCATGTAACCCGTACTACGATGCTATGCCGGCTATCGTACAGGAATACATGGACAAAGTAAACGCAAAGATCGGAACAGATTACAAACTGTTCAACTATTATGGAGCAGCAGACGCAGAGCATGTCATCATCGCTATGGGTTCTGTATGTGATACGATCGAAGAGACTATCGACTACTTAATGGCGGCAGGCAAAAAAATCGGTGTTGTGAAAGTTCGTCTTTACAGACCGTTCTCAGCAGCAGCATTAGTAGAAGCGATCCCTGCTACTGTAAAACAGATTTCCGTTCTTGACAGAACCAAAGAGCCGGGCGCTATGGGCGAACCTCTGTATCTGGATGTAGTAGCAGCTCTGAAGGGCACCAAATTCGAAGCAACTCCTGTATTCACAGGCCGTTACGGATTAGGTTCCAAAGATACCACTCCGGCACAGATCGTAGCAGTATATGACAATACCACAAAAGCAAAATTCACCATCGGTATCGTTGATGATGTAACCAATCTGTCACTGGAACTGGGCGCTCCTCTGGTAACCACTCCGGAAGGAACCATCAACTGTAAATTCTGGGGACTTGGCGCAGACGGTACCGTAGGTGCTAACAAGAACTCCATCAAGATCATTGGTGACAACACCGATATGTACGCTCAGGCTTACTTTGATTATGACTCAAAGAAATCCGGCGGTGTTACCATGTCTCATCTGAGATTTGGTAAGAAAGCAATTAAATCTACTTACCTGATCCACAAAGCAAACTTTGTAGCCTGCCACAATCCTTCCTATGTTCGTAAATACAACATGGTACAGGAACTGGTTGACGGAGGCACATTCCTGCTGAACTGCCCGTGGGATATGGAAGGCATCGAACATCATCTGCCGGGACAGGTTAAAAAATTCATCGCTGATCACGGAATTAAATTCTACGTGATCGACGGTATCAAAATCGGTAAAGAGATCGGCCTTGGCGGACGTATCAATACCGTACTTCAGTCAGCATTCTTCAAACTGGCGAACATCATTCCGGAAGAACAGGCAATCGACCTGATGAAAGCTGCTGCAAAAGCTACTTACGGACGTAAGGGTGACAAGATTGTACAGATGAACTATGATGCAATCGATGCAGGCGCAAAACAGGTGGTAGAGATTTCTGTTCCGGATAGCTGGAAGAACGCAGCAGATGAAGGACTTGATGTAAAATCAGCTACTCACGGCAACAAAGCTGCAGTTGATTTCGTAAACAACATCCAGACCAAGATCAATGCTCAGGAAGGAAACACCCTGCCTGTATCCGCATTCAAGGATTATGTAGATGGTACTACACCATCCGGCACCGCAGCATACGAAAAACGTGGTATCGCAGTAGATATCCCGGTATGGAATCCGGAGAACTGTATTCAGTGTAACCGCTGTGCATATGTATGTCCGCACGCAGTTATCCGTCCGATCGCTATGACCGATGCAGAGCTTGCTGCTGCTCCGGAAGGAACCAAGACACTGCCTATGACCGGAATGGCTGATTACAAATTCGCTATCGTTGTATCCGCTCTGGATTGTACCGGATGTGGTTCCTGTGCTAATGTATGCCCGGGCAAGAAGGGTGCAAAAGCACTGGCTATGGAGAACATGGAAGCAAACGCTGCATGCCAGGCTGGATTTGATTACGCAGTAGAACTGCCGATCAAGACAGACGTAATAGAGAAATTCAAAGAAAATACCGTAAAAGGTTCTCAGTTCAAACAGCCTCTGCTTGAGTTCTCAGGCGCTTGCGGCGGATGTGGCGAGACTCCTTATGCTAAATTGATTACACAGTTGTTTGGTGACAGAATGTACATTGCAAATGCTACCGGATGCTCCTCTATCTGGGGTAACTCTTCACCATCCACACCATATACCGCTAATGCAAAGGGACAGGGACCTGCATGGTCTAACTCACTGTTCGAAGATAACGCAGAGTTTGGTTATGGTATGCTGCTGGCTCAGAAGGCGATCCGTGAAGGCCTGAAAGCAAAAGTAGAAGATGTGGTAGCAAATGGCGATAACGAAGCAGTAAAGGCTGCAGGTCAGGAATGGCTGGATACCTTCGCTGTAGGCGCTGCCAACGGAACTGCTACGGACAAGCTGGTTGCTGCTCTTGAGAGCTGCGGATGCGATAAAGCTCAGGAAATCCTGAAAAACAAAGATTACCTGGCTAAGAAATCTCAGTGGATCTTCGGCGGTGACGGATGGGCATACGATATCGGCTTCGGCGGTGTTGACCATGTACTGGCTTCCGGACAGGATATCAACGTAATGGTATTCGATACTGAGGTATATTCCAATACAGGCGGACAGTCTTCTAAATCTACACAGCCGGGTGCTGTTGCACAGTTCGCTGCTGGCGGTAAAGAAGTGAAGAAGAAAGATATGGCTTCTATCGCAATGAGCTACGGTTATGTATACGTTGCACAGATCGCTATGGGTGCTGACTACGCTCAGACCGTAAAAGCAATCGCAGAAGCAGAAGCTTATCCGGGACCATCTCTGATCATTGCTTACGCTCCATGTATCAACCATGGTATCAAGAAGGGTATGGCAAAAGCTCAGACAGAAGAAGAACTGGCAGTTAAGTCAGGATACTGGCATTGCTTCCGCTTCAATCCTGCTCTCAAGGCAGAAGGAAAAGCTGCATTCACTCTGGATTCCAAGGCTCCTACAGAGGATATCATGGAATTCCTGGATGGAGAAGTTCGTTACAATTCTCTGAAACGTGCTAATCCGGAAAGAGCTAAGATGCTGTTCGAAAAGAACGCTGGCTACAACAAAGAAAGATACGAATATCTGAACAAACTGATCACTCTTTACGGAGAGAACTAATCAGTTGAAACAGATCTAGGCAGATAAGAGCAGGTGCAGGTTATGCGAAAACATAGTCTGCACCTGCTTTTTATATCAAATAAGGAAGGGGCAAAGAATGATTGGATATCAGTTTGAGCCGTCGGAAGGAAGGCCCAGGCCGCTTTCAAAGGTAAAGGAGAAAGAAAGTGCCAATATTCTGTTGATGACGAAAGCAGAATTGATGGACTGGGATGCACCGATTCGCTATAGAAAGAACTTGATCAGCAGTATAGGTGAGGTGAAATACTGTAAACTGGACAGGATGAAGGGATGCCTGCAGGGAAGTATGCTGATTCCGGAAGGAATTGAACAGGAAGGGAAAGTCCATTTTGGTTTTTACGCGGATGATACCCGGCTGGTTTTTATTGAAGAAGAAAAAGTGGTGGAGAAGCTGCTGGGAAAAATAGCGCAGCATTCTTATGAGGCCGGAAGTCTGAGGGAACTGCTTCTGGTTATTTTTGAGACGATCGTAGAGGATGATGTTCTGAATATTCAGAAAATAGAGGGCCAGCTATTCGATCTGGAAGAACAACTGATAAAGAGCGTGCCGGATCACTTTAATGAGACTTTGATGAGATTTCGCAAGCGGCTGTCAGCTTATCATTCGTATTATCAGCAGTTGGTGAATATTGCGGATTCCATGCAGGATACCATCGGCGGGGAGACTACGGAGACAGAGAGCATTGGATGGCAGCGGTATGGCTACAGGGTAGAACGTCTGCACAATTATGTGGAAACACTGCGGGAGTATTTGATCCAGATCCGTGAAATGTATCAGTCCAGGATTCAGGAGCAGCAGAACCACGTTATGAGCCTGCTGACGGTTATTACCACAATATTTTTTCCATTGACTCTGATCACAGGATGGTACGGAATGAACTTTTTGAATATGCCGGAGTTGGAGTCACAGTTTGGGTATCCGATGATGATCGGGACCAGTGCTTTGATCATTTTGCTGGAGATCATCTATTTCAAAAAGAAGAAAATGTTCTGAAATCAGAATAACCTTTAAAAGTAATGGTTCCTTTTCTTTTTTTAAAACGATTTTTGTGTTAAGATAAGACGATGTATGCATAAGGAGGAAACATAGATGTATGGGCGAAAGAGACAGGAAGAGCTTGCAAGGCAGCAGGAGGCAGAACGGGAAGAAGCCGACCGTAAAATGGAAAATCTGAAGCAGAAGTATGAATTGCTGGGCGGGGCGGAAGAATCTCAGGATAATCAGGAAGAAGAGAACGGGACAGCCGGGACAGAAGCTGCAGGAATGGAAAAAGAAGATACGGATGCCAGGCTGGCTCTTGCAGAACAGTATCATTACTTTGATGCGGTCAAGATGAGAGGCTCCCTTCAGCTTCCGATGCCAAATGTGACAAAAGGGGATGCTTTGATCAAACAGGGTAAAATGGTTTTGCAGGAAGTGTCCGAAGGCTTTGACCGGTTTGACGGAGATCCCAGACTGCTGGCAAGGGGAACCGGCGAGGCGGTGAACGGTGAGTTTTCTGTCACTTTGATCTGTTCCAGAACGGAAGTGCTCCATACAGACTGCGACTGTCCAAAGTGCCGGCGTTTGTCCTATAGCTGGTATCAGGAAAAAACGGGAAGCTGTATCTATGTGGCAGCCCTGATGCGTCTGACGGAGAATTATCTGCAAAAGCATAATATTGGCGATGCCACCGATATGAGAGGCAGCAGGCTGCTTTCTGTTTTCAGGGAAAAGAGGACCAATTCGCTGCGTTTAGAGCTGGATACAAAGGAGCAGCAGGAGAAGCTGTCCCTGGTTCCGCGGCTGGCGAAAAAAGAGGATGGCCTTGCTGTTTCCTTCAAGGTTGGAACGAAAAAATTGTTTGTGGTGAAAAAACTGGATGATTTCTGCAGAAATGTCAATAATTCTGCGGTAGATGTTTACGGAAGCAGTACAGAGATCAACCATGATATAGATAATTTTACAGAAGACGGAAGAAAATGGATCCATTTTATCAGCAGCATTGTGCAGGAAGAAGAAAAATTTCTGCAGAAGCTGCAGGAGGACCGCTATTACAGCGGGTATCAGAAAAGCAGCGTGGGTGCTGCCCTGAATCTGTTTGGCTGGCGTCTGGACCGTTTCTATGAGACACTGGGAGACGGTCTGGTGGAATATGAGGATAAGACAAATCCCGCCAAGAAGAAAGAAACCCTGTGCTGCGGAGAGGGAAAACCAAAGCTTCAGGTCACGATTTCCGAAAATAAAATACAGGGACAGAAAGAATTTCATGGAATTCAGGTAGATGGTGTCCTTCCGGAGCTTTTTGC
The DNA here is from genome assembly GCA_028689585.1 of Lachnospiraceae bacterium. Taxonomy (GTDB): domain Bacteria; phylum Bacillota; class Clostridia; order Lachnospirales; family Lachnospiraceae; genus Merdiplasma. The sequence goes on from JAQVCW010000032.1 coordinate 27,639, forward strand.
CGGAGGGAATACTTCTTATTATGTCGAAGATGGTGCGCTCAAAAGGGTGGACGGTGAATTTACGAAAAAACTGGACCCTCTGATGAGACTTGGAAACCACCGGGGATTTTCGGTTCAGGTGGGGCGTCATGGTCTGGCTGAATTTTATCATAAGGTACTTCCACAACTGCAGGAAATTGCAGAGGTGACGGAGATCGATCCGGAAAAATTTCAGTCTTATCTGCCGCCGGAAGCGAATTTTACATTTTATCTGGATGCGGATGAGAAAATAGCAACCTGCAGGCTCCATGCCGGCTATGGCAGCCGTGAGGTATCCGTGCTGGATCTGGCGAATCCCACGAAAAAAGAAAATCTGGAGGGATTCCGGGAACGGGCCGGAGAGGAAGAAATGCTGTACCAGGCCATGCGCTGGTTCCCTTATATTGATCTGGAGGGAGATCAACTGCATACGGGGGAAGAGGAAGAAAATATTTACCGGCTGATGGAACAGGGAGTGGATAGCCTGCTGGAGCTTGGGGAGGTGCGCTGCACTAACCGGTTCCGCAATCGTCAGGTGATCCGCCGGGCCAGGGTATCCGTAGGAGTGTCGGTATCCAGCGGTCTGCTGAATCTGGACATTGCTACCGAGGATATTTCCAGAGAGGAGCTGCTGGATATCCTTGGAAGCTATCGGATGAAAAAGAAATACTACCGGATGAAGAGCGGAGAGTTTGTGGATCTGGAGGATGATTCTTTGAAAATGCTTTCCGAGATGATGGAGACCATGCATATTTCCTCCAAAGAATTTCTGAAGGGAAATATCCATCTTCCGGCCTATCGTACCCTGTATCTGGATAAGCTTCTGGAAGAAAATGACAGCGTATACAGCAGCAGGGACAGTCATTTCCGGAGTATGGTCAAGGGCTTCAAGACAGTCAGTGACGGCGATTTTGAAGTGCCCAAAAGCCTTTCCCGAATTATGCGGAAATATCAGAAAAACGGATATCAGTGGCTGCGCACCCTGGAAAGCTGGAAGTTTGGCGGGATTTTGGCGGATGATATGGGACTGGGAAAGACACTGCAGGTGATCGCGGTGCTGTTGGCAGCCCATCTGGAAAAGAAGGAAGGGACTTCTCTGGTGATCGCACCGGCATCGCTGGTCTTCAACTGGGGAGAGGAGCTGCACCGGTTCGCGCCCCAGCTTGCGGTGGCCCTGGTCACCGGTACCCAGGAAGAACGGAAAGCGATCCTGGAAAACAGCGGGAGCGTGGAGGTTCTGGTCACTTCCTATGACCTGCTCAAAAGGGACATTGCGCTTTATGAAGATAAAATGTTTTTGTACGAGATCATTGATGAAGCCCAGTATATTAAAAATCATACCACGGCTGCGGCCAAGTCAGTGAAGGTGATACAGAGCCGGATCCGCTATGCCCTGACCGGGACACCCATTGAAAACCGCCTCAGTGAGCTGTGGAGCATTTTTGACTATCTGATGCCGGGATTTTTGTACAGCTATGAGGTATTCAAAAAGGAAATCGAGCAGCCCATTGTGAAAAGCGAGGATGCAGATGCGCTGAAACGGCTGCAGAAAATGACAGGCCCGTTTATTCTGCGCCGGCTCAAGGAGCAGGTGCTGAAGGATCTTCCGGCAAAATTGGAGGAAGTGCGCTATGTGAAATTCGATCAGGCCCAGCAGAGACTGTATGACGGTCAACTGGTGCATATGAAAGAAAATATTGCCAGCCAGAATGCAGAAGAATTCAATAAAAACCGTCTGCAGCTTCTTGCAGAGCTGACCAGACTTCGCCAGATCTGCTGCGATCCCATGCTGTGTTTTGAGGACTACAAGGGGGAGGCGGCGAAGGTAGAAGCCTGTGTGGAACTGGTACAAAGCGCCATTGACGGCGGTCACAGGATCCTTTTATTCTCTCAGTTTACCTCCATGCTGGAGATATTGCAGAGACGGCTGGATCAGGAAAAAATTGATTATTTTAAAATTATCGGAGATACCCCAAAGGAACAGAGGATACAACTGGTGAATCGATTCAACCAGGGCGTAGTGCCGGTATTTTTGATCTCTCTGAAGGCCGGCGGAGTAGGTCTGAACCTGACAGGAGCGGATGTGGTGATCCACTACGATCCCTGGTGGAATCTGGCGGCTCAAAACCAGGCCACAGACCGGGCACACCGCATCGGTCAGACCAGGAAGGTGACCGTATACCGGCTGATCGCCAAGAATACCATAGAAGAAAAAATCCTGAAGCTGCAGGAAACCAAGCGGGATCTGGCGGATCAGGTAATCAACGGCGGCATCGGTCAACTGGGCGGCATGAGCCGGGAGGATTTCCTGTCCCTGCTGGACGGGACGGCTGCCGTGGAGTGAACAGAAATCTGCTCTATTCTCTGGTTGATTAAATGCAGAGAAAAAGGTAGAATATGGAAGACAGGGATATTTTCAGACCGCAGAAAAAGGGACGCGGATCGGGACAATATACGGAGAAGACGGAGATTAGAATGGCATACAGGAGCAGAAACAGAAGAAACGGAACGGGAACGGATATTTTGACGGCGATTTTGCTGATCTTATTTATATTCAGTGCCTCGGTTGTGTTGATTTTAAATTTGAGATGGTTATACTATATAGATATCGAGGTGCTGGGACTGGCGAAAGAGACAGGAATGGACCGGGCGGTGATCAGGGCAAATTATGATGCGCTGATTCAATACAATCAGTTCTGGTACAAGGGCGGTCTGATACTCCCTACTCTGGCGATGTCGGAGACGGGGAGGATCCATTTCGTGGAAGTGAAGCGGATTTTTGCGGCGGTTCAGTATCTGTGTATGGGAAGCGGAGTGCTTTCACTGGCCGGAATGATCTGGAAGCGGAGAAAGAGACAGTTTGGCTATCTGCGGCTGGCGGGAATCCTGGCGCTGGTGGTGCCGGTGGTTCTTGGAATCCTGGCGGCGTTGAACTGGGAGAATTTTTTTGTTGCCTTCCATCACCTGTTTTTTAAAAATAATTACTGGATATTTGATCCGGCGAAGGATCCGGTGATCCTCATTCTGCCGGATGCCTTTTTCCTGCATTGTGCCATCGGCATTTTGCTGTGTATTTTGATCGGAAGCATATTGTGCTTCTGGAGATACCGCAGGAATAAGAGAAGGACTGCAGTGAGACGCAGACGAAAATAAGAAGGAACAAAAGAAAGAAGAAACAAAAGAAAGGCGGGATCATGATGTGGAATAAAAAGTCAGCCGCCGCTGCACTGGCGGCGGCAGGTATACTTGGCATGGGAAGTATGACATGGGCGGCAGATGCCCGGACAAAGGCAATGCAGCAGATGGAGACGATGTCCAGGGAAGAGAAAGTGGGACAGATGCTGATGGTGACGCCGGCTCAGTTATGCGACGGCGCAGACTGGACTGCAAATGCGGATCTGGTAGTACAGAATATGAATCAGTATCATATCGGCGGGCTTATCTTATTTGATGAGGACCTGAAAAACACGGAGGCGGTCAGTGCGCTGGCGGCGGCGCTGGAAAAGAACTCGGATACGATACCGGCGCTGTTGGCGGCAGGGATCGGCGGAAGACTGGAGACAGGATTTGCAAAACCGGCTGCAGGGGATGCTTCTGTGCTGGCGGTGGGGCAGTTGGCTTCGGGAGCGGATGTGGTCTGGGCCTATTCTCTGGCAGAGGAACCCGGAGAAGATCTGACTGCATTGGGACTGGCAGCTCTGCTCGCTCCGGGAGAGGGGACAGCGTTTGCGGTGGTGACCAATGATAAGGCAAAAAATCCGCTGGATGATGGCAGGCCGGCTTCCATGGCAAAGAGCATGGTGACTGCCGAATTAAAAGAGAACCTGCAGTTTGACGGAATTGTGATGACGGATTCCCTGAGCATGGCTGCGGCCACGGAAAATTATGGCGGGGATATGGCTGCCATGTATGCCCTGCAGGCAGGAGCGGATATCCTGACGGCACCGGCCAGTCCAGCCACCACCTGCAATGGAATCTTATCAGCGCTGGACGAACAACTGGTGACGGAAGAGCAGATCGATGCTTCTGTGCTGAAAATTCTCACGATGAAAGCAGAGCTGGGCATCTGGCAGTGATTTCCCGGAAGCATTCCTGAACCGAGAGAAGCACAATAATGAGACGAGGAGATTTAGAAATATGGACATGAAAAAAATCCCTGCATATGAATTGATACAGCAGGAAACTATTCAGGATATCCAGTCTGTGGGATATCTGCTGAGACATAAAAAAAGCGGTGCAAGAGTGATGGTGCTGGAAAATGACGATGATAACAAGGTGTTTAACATCGCGTTTCGAACTACTCCCACCAACAGCACCGGTGTGGCTCATATCATGGAGCACAGCGTACTTTGCGGAAGCCGCAGATTTCCTTCCAAGGATCCTTTTGTGGAACTGGTGAAGGGGTCAATGAATACGTTTTTAAATGCCATGACCTATCCGGACAAGACCATGTTTCCGGTGGCAAGCTGCAATGATGTCGATTTTCACAATTTGATCCAGGTCTATCTGGATGCGGTATTTTTCCCGAATATTTATCAGAAAGAGGAGATTTTCCGCCAGGAGGGCTGGAGCTATCAGATTGAAAATCCGGAGGATGATCTGGTCTACAACGGGGTAGTCTATAATGAAATGAAAGGCGCCTATTCTTCACCCGAGGATGTGCTGGAGCAGCAGATCATGTCTTCCCTGTTTCCGGATACCACTTATTTCTGGGAGTCCGGCGGCGATCCGGAAAATATACCGGACTTGAGCTACGAAGAATTTCTGGCATTTCATAAAAAATATTATCATCCTTCCAACAGCTATATTTACCTCTATGGAAATATGGAGGCCGAAAGGCATCTGAACTGGATGGATCAGGAATATCTGGGCAGGTTTGAAAACGAAACGGTGGATTCTGAGATCAGGCTGCAAAAGCCCTTTGACGCTCCGGTGGAGGTTCACCGGGAATATTCCATTACCCAGGGAGACACCCGGGAAGACAATACGTTTCTGGCTTATAATGTGGCGGTGGGCACCAGCCTGGATACCAGGCTGGCCAGTGCATTTGCGGTGCTGGAATACGCTCTGCTGGAAGCGCCGGGTGCTCCGCTGAAGGAAGCGCTGCTGGATGCCGGAATCGGCAAGGATATTATGAGCTCCTACGACAGCGGAACCCGTCAGCCTGTGTTCTCTATTATTGCGAAAAATGCAAATGAAGAGGATCAGGAGCGGTTCTGCGGTCTGATACGACAGGAGCTGGGCCGTCTGGCAAACGAGGGAGTGGATAAAAATGCCATTCTGGCTGCGGTCAACATCATGGAATTCAAATTCAGAGAAGCGGATTACGGCGGCTTCCCCAAGGGGCTGATGTATGGCATTGATGTATTTGACAGTTGGCTCTATGATGATACCAGGCCATTTGATTACCTGAGACAACTGGCGGATTTTGATTTCCTGAAGCAGCAGGCCGGCACCGACTATTATGAAACCCTGATACGCAAATGGATTCTGGAAAATCCCCATACCTCCGTCGTGGTGATCGCACCTAAAAAGGGGCTTACCGCAGAAATGGAGCAGGAGGTGGCAGACCGTCTGAAAAAGAAAAAGGAACAGATGTCCCAGGCCCAGGTGCTGCATCTGATTGAAAAGACAAAGCAGCTTCGGGCATTTCAGGAAACTCCGTCTACCCAGGAGGAGCTGCAGATGATTCCCATGCTCTCCAGAGCAGATCTGAAACAAGAAGCGGCTCCGCTGAAAAATGAAGTCCACAACTGGAATGGAAATCTGGTTCTCCGCCATGATTATCAGACCAACGGAATTGCATATATGACCATTTTACTGAATGCTTCCGGCGTTTCCAGAGAGGATCTGCCCTATCTTGGCATTTTGAAAAATGTGATTGGCATGGTGGATACACAACACTACAGTTATGGGGAGCTTTATAACCAGATCAATCAGAACACAGGCGGCATCACACCGGGAATCAGCGTATTTCCCAATGAGAAGGAGCCGGATCACCTGAAAGCAGCTTTCGGTATTCAGGTTCGTACCTTATATGACAAGATGGAATATTCTTTCCGCATGATAGAGGAGATGCTCTTTACCTCCAATCTGGAACAGGAAAAGCGTTTGGAAGAAATCCTCCGCAAGCTGAAATCCAGAACCTCGGCGCAGTTGAATTCTTCCGGAAATGCCACGGCAGCAGTGCGGGCCATGTCTTATTTCTCCGTGTCCAGCCTGTTTAACGACTGTGTCAGCGGAGTGGAATTTTATAAAACAGTGGAAATGCTGGAAAAGCAGTTCCAGGAGAAAAAAGAGCTGCTGAAGCAGAAGCTGAGAAGTATTCTGGAAAAGCTGCTTGACAAAAATGGCCTGGTGATCAGTTTTACCGGAACCGCCGGGGCGCTGGAGCAGATCCGGCCCCAGGTAGAGCATCTGCAGGAGAAGCTGGCGCAGGCAAAGGCAGGGCTTCAGAATGCGGAGCTGGCGCAGGCAAAGACAGGGCTTCAGAAAGCGGAGCTGGCGCAGGCGAAGGCAGGGCTTCAGAATGCGGAAGCTGCCATGCCAAAAGACGGCCTCTCCTGGTTTGAGCCGATGGAAACAAGCCGGAAAAACGAAGGCTTTCTCACGCCGGCCAAGATTCAGTATGTGGCCCGCAGTGGAAATTTCAGGACGGCAGGCTATCAATACAATGGCGCTCTGCGGGTGCTGAAGGTAATCTTAAGCTATGAATATCTGTGGAGCAATGTCCGGGTGATCGGCGGTGCCTATGGCTGCAGCAGCGGCTTCGGGCACAATGGCGATACCTATTTTGCATCCTACCGTGATCCGCAGATGAAAAAAACCAATGAGGTATACGAGGGCATTCCGGAATATCTGAGGAATTTCACTGTGGAAGACAGGGATATGACCAAATATGTCATCGGAACCGTGGGAGATATGGACACCCCTCTGCCTCCGGTAACCATGGGAAAACGTTCTCTGAACGCATATCTGAGTGAGATGACCATGGAAAACATACAAAAAGACCGGGACGAGGTGCTAAATGCCACCCAGGAGGATATCCGTGCCCTGGCACCGCTGATGGAAGCCGTGCTGTCACAGAACTGCCTCTGCGTGGTGGGAAATGAAGAAAAGCTGAAGGAAGAAAAAGAAATGTTCCGGGAACTGAAGGAACTTTAAAACATCGAATGGGCTGACGTTCCTAAGAGTTGTGTCAGGCTTTCGCAGAAAACCTGACATGCAGCGTCAGCCCATTTGTCGAAGACAAATTTAGAATGGGCTGACGTTCCTAAGGAGGAAATAAATGCAGGAAAACGCAAAATTTAAATCAGGATTTGTCACACTGATCGGCAGGCCGAATGTGGGGAAATCTACTTTAATGAATCATCTGATCGGGCAGAAAATTGCCATTACATCGAACAAACCGCAGACCACCAGAAACCGGATCCAGACGGTGTACACCTGTAAAGAAGGGCAGATCATATTTCTGGACACTCCGGGAATTCACCAGGCCAAAAACAAGCTGGGCGAATATATGCTGAATGTGGCAGAGCGGACGCTGGGAGAGGTAGACGTGATCCTCTGGCTGGTAGAACCTTCCACCTTTATCGGCAAGGGAGAGCGCCACATTGCAGAACAACTGAAGCAAACCAGGACACCGGTCATTTTGGTCATGAACAAGGTGGATACCGTGGCAAAGGAGGATGTGCCCAGGTTTTTGGAGGCATACCGCAAGGTTTATGATTTTGCAGAGATGATTCCGGTCTCCGCTCTGAAAGCGAAAAATCTTCAGACGGTAATCGACTGTATTTTGAAATATCTGCCTTACGGTCCTCAGTTTTATGATGAAGATACGGTCACAGACCAGCCCCAAAGGCAGATCGTGGCGGAACTGATCCGGGAGAAAGCCCTGCGCTGCCTGGAAGAGGAGATCCCCCACGGCATTGCGGTGGCTGTGGACTCCATGAAGGAGCGCTCCAACGGTGAGATTATGGACATTGATGCCACCATTATCTGTGAACGGGATTCCCATAAGGGCATTATCATTGGCAAAGGCGGCGCCATGCTGCGCCGCATCGGAAGCCAGGCCCGCCGGGAGATAGAGGATATGCTGGAAATGAAAGTGAATCTGCAGCTCTGGGTAAAAGTGAAAAAAGACTGGAGAGACAGTGATTTCATGATGAAAAATTTTGGTTATGATAAGAAGGAAATCTAAATGAGCCAGGGAATTGCTTTGACCGGAATGGTATTGGTGGCCGCGCCGGCAGGAGATTACGATAAGCGCGTGGTGCTTCTTACAAAAGAACGGGGGAAGATAACCGCCTTCGCCAGAGGGGCCAGAAGGCAGAACAGCACTTTGCTGGCGGCAGCCAGCCCGTTTTCCTTCGGCACCTTTCGGCTGTATGAAGGCAGGACGGCCTACACCATGGTCCAGGCAGATATTTCCAATTATTTTCAGGAGCTGAAAAGTGATTTTGAAGGCACCTGCTATGGATATTATTTCATGGAATTTGCCGATTATTATGGCAGGGAAAATCTGGATGCTTCTGACATGCTGAATCTGCTGTATGCCACATTGCGCGCTCTGGAAAATCAGAAGCTGGATAACCGGCTGGTCCGTTATATTTTTGAAACCAGAATGATGGTGATCAACGGGGAATATCCGCAGGACATCGTGGAAGACACCACGCTGCTGGAGTCCACCCGGTATACCATCAGCTATATCATCCAGGCTCCCACCCGGAAGCTCTACACCTTTCTGGTAAAACCGGAAGTTCTAAACGAGTTCGCCCGCATTCAGGACCGCTTCCGCCGCACCTACATTGATCATAAATTCAAATCGCTGGAAATTCTGGAGACTATGCTGGCATAGTTTTTCCTAAAATGAAAATATTGGTTGAAAATGTGCGGGTTTAACGATATAATAAACAGGATAATTTAGGAGGGTACAAATGAACGCAGGGAGAGTATACAGATTCGCTGCTGTGATTATGTGTACGCTGACATTGAGTGCATGCAGTCTTCCGTCAAAAAATGAATGGAAACCGGAAGAGACTTCCTTGCAGGTAAAGAAGGATGGAACACTGACAGAGACGGTTATTGATCAACTGGATGAAACCTATTACAATAGTCAGGAACTGGAAAGCATGATAAAAAGCTCCGTCAGCGAATATAATCAGAAGCATGGTGCGGATGCGATTACGGTAACCGCATTGACACTGGAGAATAATCAGGTTAATCTTACGCTGGATTATAAGTCCGCAGAGGATTATGCTGATTATAATAATGTAAAGTTTTATAATGGTTCCATGCTGGGAGCCGAGATGGATGGATATTTGTTCTATAATACCTTTAAGCAGGTAGATGAGGGAACCGTGACAAAGGATCAGTTATCCAATGAAGAACCCCTGAAGCATAAAGAGTATCAGGTGCTGGTGACGGATCTTCTCCATGTGGTGCAGGTGCCGGGAGATGTGGTTTACGTGAGTGAAAATGGCTATCCGGCGGATGAGAGGGTAGTGAAGCCTTCCGGTGAGAGCGCCGCGAAGGATGGAGAAAACGAGCTGGTGCTTCCGTCTGATACGGCATATGTGCCGGAGGAAGATACCGCTGCGGTCAGCACAACAGATCTGGAAAAGACTTATCTCTATATTATATATGAATTTTAATCGGATAAGAGCTTTGATGGTGTCAGGCTACTATGAAAATCTGACATACAGCGTCAGCCCATTTGTCGAAGACAAATTTAGGATGGACTGATGTTCAAGAGGAGGAAAAAATGGAAAAGACAATGGAAAAAGTGGTTGCATTAGCGAAGGGCAGAGGATTTGTATATCCTGGTTCCGAGATCTACGGCGGCCTGGCAAATACCTGGGATTATGGCAATCTTGGTGTGGAACTGAAAAATAATGTGAAAAAAGCATGGTGGCAGAAGTTTGTTATGGAAAACCCGTACAATGTGGGGGTTGACTGCGCCATTTTGATGAATCCTCAGACCTGGGTGGCTTCCGGTCATCTGGGCGGATTTTCCGATCCCCTGATGGACTGCAAGGAATGTCATGAAAGATTTCGCGCGGATAAGCTGATTGAAGATTTCTGCGGCGAAAAAGGAATTGAGCTTCCAAAACCGATCGATGCATTTTCACAGGAAGAGATGAAGAATTTCATCGAAGAGAACAACATCCCATGTCCTTCCTGCGGCAAGCATAATTTCACCGATATCCGTCAGTTCAACCTGATGTTCAAAACGTTCCAGGGCGTTACCGAGGATGCAAAGAATACGGTTTATCTGAGACCGGAAACGGCGCAGGGTATTTTTGTGAATTTTAAAAATGTTCAGAGAACCTCCAGAAAGAAAATTCCGTTTGGTATTGGCCAGATCGGTAAATCTTTCCGTAATGAGATCACTCCGGGAAACTTCACTTTCCGCACCCGTGAATTTGAACAGATGGAGCTGGAATTTTTCTGTGAGCCGGGTACCGATATGGACTGGTTCCAGTATTGGAGAAGCTTCTGCATCAACTGGCTGAAATCTCTGGGCATGAAAGAGGAAGAGATGCGCGCTCGTGACCATGATCCGGAAGAGCTTTGCTTCTACAGCAAAGGCACCACAGACATTGAATATCTGTTCCCGTTCGGATGGGGAGAGCTGTGGGGAATTGCGGACAGAACCGACTATGACCTTACCCAGCATCAGAATGTTTCCGGTGAGGATATGTCTTACTTCGATGATGAGAAGAAAGAAAAATATGTTCCATATGTAATTGAGCCCTCTCTGGGAGCCGACCGTGTGGTTCTGGCGTTCCTCTGCAACGCTTACGATGAAGAAGAACTGGAAGGCGGCGACAAACGTACCGTGCTTCGGTTCCATCCGGCACTGGCTCCGGTCAAGATCGGTATTCTGCCATTGTCAAAGAAGCTGAATGAAGGCGCAGAAAAAGTTTATGCGATGCTGGCAAAGAAATATAACTGCGAATTTGATGACCGTGGAAATATCGGAAAACGTTACAGAAGACAGGATGAGATCGGTACTCCGTTCTGCATCACTTATGACTTTGATTCCGAGACAGACGGAGCAGTGACTGTCCGCGATCGTGATTCCATGGCTCAGGAGCGAATTAAAATCGAAGATCTTTCCGCATATTTCTCAGAGAAATTCGATTTTTAATATCATGGGAAAGAGTGTCCTGTGAAGGAAAGCATTTTGTGCAGGGAGGTGCGGCTTCGCTGACCTCTGGTATTAAAAAATAGTGTACTCCGGCCGAAGCAGCTTCTGGCCGGGGACTTGAAACAGGCATGAGGAAGAAGAAAATGTTCCTATTTTCTTTCTTCCTCATTTTCATATCATGGAGAGAAGAAAACAATTTGAAAAAAGGAACGGCGGGAAGGAACAGATACCGTTTTAACACTGTAAAATGTATAATATAAAAGTATATGTTATGACAATACGACATAATAACGAAATAATGACGGGAAATAATGACAAAATAAGAAAAATATAGGGAAAATAGAAAAAGAAAGAAAAAATATTGAACGAAAAAGATAAAAATGACAAAAAATAAACAAATTATATGTAAATAATATACAAAATAAAAACAAAAAAAGAATGTTTCAAAATGAAATGCACACATTTTTTTACAAATGAACTTAATAAAATACAATAATATTCGTCAAAATTCTTGACGGGACGTATAATTATGGTAAAATAGAATTATGATTGACTCGTCAGAAGACAATTCCGCATAAGAGACGGAAGTAATCGTATTTGCATCGGGCAGCGGGAGCAGAAGAACGGCGCAATTCAGGGGAATTGCCTTCTGACGAGTTGATCATAGACTGTAGAAAATGTTTAGGAGGAATGCGAAACATGGCAAAATGGGTTTACATGTTTACAGAAGGCAACGCAGGTATGAGAAATCTGTTAGGAGGCAAGGGGGCAAATTTGGCCGAAATGACCAGTTTGAAACTTCCGGTACCGCAGGGATTTACGATTACCACAGAAGCATGCACACAGTACTATGAGGACGGCAAAAAAATTAATGACGAGATAATGGGCCAGATTATGGATGCCATTA